>CAWFJZ010000016.1:0-112501 GCA_963816315.1 uncultured beta proteobacterium | reverse complement strand
CCTGAACACCAAGGCTCAGATCTGCACCCGCGTGCCCAGCTCGACCACGGCGTTGTCGGGCAGCCGGAAGAAGCCGGCGATGCCCGACGAGCCGCGGCTCATCGCCGCGAACAGCCGCTCGCGCCAGTGCGCCATGCCGCCGTTGCCGGCGGTCGGCACCACGGTCTCGCGGCTCAGGAAGTAGCTGGTCTCGAACACCGGCACCGCCAGGCCTTGCGCCGCGGCCAGCGCCAGCGCGCGCGGCACGTCGGGCGCTTCCATGAAGCCGAAGCGCGCGTGCAGGCGCCAGAAACCGTCGCCGAGCGGCTCGACCGTCACACGCTCGGCGTCATCGACCCACGGCCGGTCGTGAAAGTCCACCGTCAGGATGACGTTGCGCTCGTGCAGCACCTGGTTGTGCTTGAGGTTGTGCAGCAGCGCCTGCGGCACGGTGCTCGGGTCGGCCACCGCATACACCGCGGTGCGCGCGGCGCGCGGCGTGGCGTCGGCTGCAGGTTGCGCACGAAGGCATCGAGTTCGAGCCCGTCGCGGCGGATGCGCCGCCAGCAGCAGCGCGCGTCCGCGCGCCCAGGTCGTCATCACCAGGATCAGCAGCGCGCCGAGCGCGAGCGTGAACCAGCCGCCGTCGAACAGCTTGGCCGCGCAGCCGGCGACGAGCAGCAGGTCGACCGCGAGGAAACAGCCGGTGGCGCCGATCGCCAGCGGCGAACGGCAGGCGCCAGGCGTGGCGGATGACGAACCAGGTCAGCAGCGTCGTGATCAGCATCGTCAGCGTCACCGAGATGCCGTAGGCGCCGGCCAGCGCCGACGAGCTGCCGAACCCGAACACCGCGCCCACCACGCCCACGAGCAGCACCGCGTTGACGGCCGGCATGTAGATCTGCCCGGCCTCGCGCGCCGACGTGAAGCGCACCGCCATGCGCGGCAGGAAGCCGAGCTGCATCGCCTGGCGCGTCACCGAGTAGGCGCCCGAGATCACGGCCTGCGAGGCGATGATCGCGGCCAGCGTGGCCATCACCAGCGCGGCGATCAGCCAGCTCTCCGGGAACAGGCGGTAGAACGGGTTTTCGAGCGCCGACGGGTCGCGCATCAGCAGCGCGCCCTGGCCCATGTAGTTGAGCGCCAGCGCCGGGAACACGAGGCCGAGCCAGGCCAGCCGGATCGGCGCGCGGCCGAAGTGGCCCATGTCGGCGTACAGCGCCTCGGCGCCGGTGATCGCCAGCACGATCGCGCCCACCGCGAGCAGCACGCCGGCGCCGCGCTCGACGAGGAACTGCCAGGCGTGCAGCGGGTTCAGCGCGGCCAGGATGGCGGGCTGCTTGCACGATCTGCTGCACGCCGGTGACGGCGAGCGTGGCGAACCAGAGCACGATGACCGGCCCGAACAGTGCGCCGACCGCGCCGTGCCGAAGCGCTGCACCGCGAACAGGCACCAGGACGGCGGCGCGCCGCCGGCACCACGTAGGGCTTCAAGCCCGGCGCGATGACCTCCAGCCCTTCCATCGCACCGAGCACCGAGATCGCCGGCGTGAGCACGCTGTCGCCGTAGAACAGCGCCGCGCCGGCCACGCCGAGCAGCAGCAGCGCCGCGCGCGGCGCGGCCGGTCGCGCACGGCGCCGGCGGCCAGCGCCGCCAGCGCCAGCGCGCCGCCCTCGCCGCGGTTGTCGGCGCGCAGCACCAGCACGCACGTACTTCAGCGTGACCACCAGCATCAGCGCCCAGAAGATCGCCGACACCGCGCCGATCAGATGCACGTGCATCGAGCGGCACGCCGGTGGCCGGCGCGAAGACTTCCTTGATCGTGTAGAGCGGGCTGGTGCCGATGTCGCCATAGACGACGCCGATGGCGCCGAGCGTCAGGGCAGCCAGGCCTTCGCGGCGCGGCGCGCTGTTCGGAGTTCGGTGGCAGTGAGCGGTGGCGGACATGCAGGGCGTCCCGGTGTTGCGATGCCGCCAGCGTGGCGCCGCCGCATCAGGAACGCATAAGGACCGTCTGTTCAGTCCGGCTTCGACCAGCCGGTAGCCCACGCCGGGCTCGGTGAGCAGGCGCTGCGGCTCGGCCGGCTCCGCTTCGAGCTTGGCGCGCAGTTGCGCCATGTACAGGCGCAGGTAATGCGTGTGCTCGGTGAATTCGGCGCCCCACACGTCGGCCAGCAACTGGCGGTGCGTGACCACCTGGCCGGCGTTGCGCACCAGGCGCGCGAGCAGCTTGAACTCGGTGGGCGTGAGGTGCACGCGGCGCCGTGCAGGCTGACGCGGTGCGCGGCGACGTCGATCGCCAGCCCGTCGCGCTCGTAGCGCGTCACGGCGCAGCCACCGCGCGGCCGCGGTGGCGCAGCGCCACGCGCAGGCGCGCCAGCAGCTCGCCGATCGAAAACGGCTTGACCAGGTAGTCGTCGGCGCCGCTGTCGAGCAGGCGGATCTTGCTGCCGTCGCCCTCGCGCGCCGAGACCACGATCACCGGCGTGGTGTGCTCGCGGCGCAGCGCGGCCAGCAGCGACTCGCCGTCGCCGTCGGGCAGGCCGAGGTCGAGCAGCACGAGGTCGATGCCTTGCGGCCGGCGCGCGTGTGCGAGCACCGCCTGCGCGTCGGCCAGGCTCGCCGACGCGACACGCGGTAGCCCTCGACTTCGAGCGCCGCGCGCAGCGTGGCCCGCAGCTCGCGGTCGTCTTCGACCAGCAGCACGTTGCCGTTCATGGGCAGTCTCTTGCACGCCAGGCGGCGCGGTGCCCAGCGGCAACACGCACTCGAAGCTCGAGCCGCCATGGTGGCGCGCGCGCAGCGTCAGGCGGCCGCCATGCACACGCGCGACGGCGCGGCACAGCGCCAGGCCGACGCCGGAGCCGCTGTGCTCCGGCGTCGTTCGAGCCGCGCTGAAAGACCTCGAAGATGCGCTCGCGCAGTGCCGGCGGCACGCCCGGCCCGCGGTCGCGCACCGCGAACAGCAGCTCGTCGCCGGCACGCCGCACCAGCAGCTCGACCGGCGCATCGAGCGCGCTGTACTTGCAGCGCGTTGTCGAGCAGGTTGACCAGCATCTGCACCATCAGCACCGCATCGCAACGCAGCAGCGGCAGGCCGGGCTCGACGCGCGAGCGCACGCGGCGCTGCGGGTCGTGGCGGCGCACGCGCGCGAGCGCTGTGCCGACCAGTTCTTCGGCCGATTCCCAATCGAGCGCCAGCGCCAGGCCCGGTGCATCCAGGCGCGCCAGCTGCAGGGTGTTCTCGGTCAGGCGCGCCAGGCGGTCGGCCTCTTCGACGATCGACGCCGCCAGGCGCTGCCGCTGCTCGCGCGACAGCCGCGCGTCCTGCTCGACCAGCGACGACGCCGCGCCGAGGATCGTGGCCAGCGGCGTGCGGTGGTCGTGCGCGATCGCCGCCAGCAGCGCGTTGCGCACCTGCTGCGCCTGCGCCTGCTCGCGCGCCGCGCCGCGGCGCGCAAGGCCTGCGCGCGTTCGAGCGCCAGGCCCATCTGGTCGCACAGCGCCTGGGCATGGGCACGCAACTCGTCGGCGCTGTGCATCGTCGCGGCGCAGGCAATTGCGCGGCGCCGTAGCGCAGCGCCGCGCGCGCGCAGCGGCAGATACCAGTGCGGCTGATCTTCGTGGCGGCCGGTGCCGGGCCCGAGCGCGGCGGCCTGGCGCGTGCACAGCCACAGGCCCGCGCTGACATCGGCGTCGGGCTCGCCGAGCCACGCTCGCGGCTTGTGCGTCGTCGCGTGCCGGCATCGCGGCGCGCAGCAGCAGCAGCGACACCGGCGCGGCGATCAGTTCGGCCAGCGCTTCTTGCAGCGCCGGGCCGCGCGACCTGCGGCTCGTCGCTGTCGCGCAGCGCGTCGCCCATGGCGCGCAACTGCCGCGCCTGCGCGGCGGCGCGCTGCTCGCTCTGCGGCCAGCGCGCGCTGGCGCGCCACCAGCGCGGCGACGATCCAGCCCACGCCGAGCATCGCGGCGAGCAGCAGCCGTGCTGGCGCAGATCGACGCTGAAGGTGCCGCGCGGCGGCACGAAGGTCCAGTTGAACGCCAGCACCGGCAGCAGCGCAAGCCAGCGCCGAAGCGGCCGGCCGCAACCACAGGCCGGCGATGGCCGAGGCCAGCACCAGCAGCAACGCCAGGTTGGCGAGGTCGAGCGGCGGTCGAGCACCAGCATCGCCGCCCAGGCCGCGGCCCAGACCAGCAGCGCGTAGCACCGCGGCGCCGCGCGGCGAGCAGAGCGAACGGCGTGCGAGGCTCATGGCAATCACCGTAGCACGCGCGGCATCAGGAAAGCATCAGGACGCGGCGCGCGAGCCTCCAGGCTCAAGTCAGCACGCCTTTGCACCAGCCGCAGCATGCGGTCGCAGCGCGCCGCGAGCTGCTCGTCGTGCGTGACCAGCACGAACGCGGTGCCGTGCTCGCGCGCCAGATCGAGCATCAGGCGAAACACGCCGTCGGCGGTTTCGCGGTCGAGGTTGCCGGTGGGCTCGTCGGCCAGCACGCAGGCCGGCTGCGTGACCAGCGCGCGCGCGATCGCCACGCGCTGGCGCTCGCCGCCGGAGAGCTCGGCCGGGCGGTGCTTGATGCGCGCCGCCAGGCCGACCTTGGCCAGCATCGCCGCGGCCCGTCGCGCGCGGCTTGCAGCGATCGCGGCGGATGCGCAACGGCATCGCCACGTTGTCCAGCGCGCTGAACTCGGGCAGCAGGTGGTGGAACTGGTAGACGAAGCCGAGGTGCTGGTTGCGCCACACGCCCTGCTCGGCCGCGCTCATCGTCGTGAAGTCGCGGCCCGGCAGCGTGACGCTGCCCGCGCTCGGCGCATCGAGCCCGCCGAGCAGGTGCAGCAGCGTGCTCTTGCCCGAGCCCGACGCGCCGACGATGGCCAGCGTCTCGCCTTGCGTCACGGCGAGATCGACGCCGCGCAGCACGTCGACATCGAGCTCGCCGTCGTGGAAGCGCTTGGCGCAGGCCGCTGCAGGCAAGCACCTCACTCATAACGCAGCGCCTCGGCCGGATTGACGCGGCTGGCGCGCCAGCTCGGGTACAGCGTGGCGACGAAGGCCAGCGCGAGCGAGATCAGCGTGATCGGCACGATGTCGCTCCACAGCGGCTGGCTCGGCATGCGGCTGATGACGTAGATGCTGGCCGGCAGAAAGCTGCGTGGACAGCAGCCGCTCCAGCGCCGGCACGATGCACGTCGATGTTGAACGCGATCAACAGGCCGAGCGCCACGCCGGCCAGCGTGCCGACGATGCCGGCCAGCGCGCCTTGCACGACGAAGATGCCCATGACCGAGCGCGGGCTGGCGCCGAGCGTGCGCAGGATGGCGATGTCGGCGCGCTTGTCGGTGACCGTCATCACCAGCGTGCTGACGAGGTTGAACGCGGCCACGGCGACGATCAGCGTCAGGATGATGAACATCAGCCGCTTCTCGAGCTGCACCGCGTCGAACCAGTTGCGGTTGGTGCGCGTCCAGTCGCGCACGCTGATGTTGTCGGGCATCGCGCGCTGGATGCGGTCGGCGATGTCGCGCGCCTGGTGCAGATCGGCCAGCTTCAACTGCACGCCGGTGGCGCCTTCGGTGCGCAGCAGCTTGGCCGCATCGTCGAGGTGCACCAGCGCATAGGCGCTGTCGTACTCGTAGTGGCCGCTGTCGAAGGTGCCGGCGAGCGTGAACTGCTTCAGCCGCGGCACCACGCCGGCCGGCGTGACCTGGCCGCTGGGCGCGATGACGGTGACCTTGTCGCCCGTGCGCACGCCGAGCGAACGCGCCAGTTCGATGCCGAGCACGATGTTCCACTCGCCGGGCACCAGCTTGGCGAAGGCGCCGTCCTTCATCTGCGCGGCCAGCGGCGTGACGCTGGCTTCTTCGGCCGGCACGATGCCGCGCACCAGCGCGCCGCGCATCTCGTCGCCGCGCGCCGCCAGCACCTGCGCCGAGATGAACGGCGCCGCGCCCAGCACCTGCTGCGGCACGGCGGCGCGCGCGGCCTCGGCGGTGGCTTTCCAGTCGGGCAGCGCGACGCCGCTGCGGTCGAACAGCTCGACATGCGCGATCACGCGAGAGCATGCGGTCGCGCACCTCGCGCTGAAAACCGTTCATCACCGACAGCACGATGATCAATGCCGCGACGCCGAGCGCGATGCCGATCATCGACGTCGCCGAGATGAACGAGATGAAGCCGTTGCGGCGTCCGGCGCGGCCGGCGCGCACGTAGCGCCAGCCGATCTGCCATTCGTAGGGGGTGCTCATGGGGTGCGGAATGCTAATCGACGCTGCACGGATAATGAGTCGAGTGCACCTCATCGTTCCTTTCGCTTCTCCTGGGTCCGCCGCCGGCCGCGAGGCCCTGTCGCGCTTGGCCACGCCGGCGCTCGACGCCCTGCTCGCAGGCTGGCGCGAAGCCGCGCGCGACGAGGGCGACGAGTGGACGCTCGCCCCGCCGCACGAGCGCGTGCTGGCCACGTCGCTCGGCTGGCGCGTCGACGCAGAAGCCCGCTGCCGTGGGCCGCGCGCGCAGGCGGCGGCCGACGGCATCGACGTCGGCACTGCGCCTGGGGCCTGATCACGCCGGTGCACTGGCGCGTCGGCGCCGACGCGATCCACCTCGCCGACCCGCGCTCGCTGGAGCTCGACGAGCCGGCGTCGCGCACGCTGTTCGACGCCGTGCGGCCGCTGTTCGAGAGCGAAGGCTTCGCGCTGCACTGGGGCGCGCCGCTGCGCTGGTATGCGTCGCACGCCGACCTGGCGGCGATGCCCACCGCGTCGCTCGACCGCGTGGTCGGCCGCAGCATCGACCGCTGGCTGCCCGCCGAGCCCAGCGCGCGGCTCGTGCGGCGCTTGCAGAACGAAGTGCAGATGCTGCTCTACACGCATCCGGTCAACATCGAGCGCGAGGCCGCCGGCGCGCTGACGGTCAACTCGTTCTGGCTCTCCGGCTGCGGCGTCTTGCAGCGCGACGCCAAGTACGACGTGCAGGTCGATGACCGCCTGACCGCTGCCCGCGCTGGCCGAAGACTGGCCCGCGTGGTCGGCGGCGTGGCGCGCGCTCGATGCGTCGATGCTGCCGACGCGGCCGCTGCAGTGGCTGACGCTGTGCGGCGAGCGCAGCGCGATCACTTTCGAGCGCACCGAGCAGCGGCTGTGGCAGCGCGCGGCGTCAGCGTTCAAAGGCCGGCGCGCGGCGCGTGAATGGCTGGAGGGGTTGTGACTTCACCGACGATCGAGACCCGCGACGTGCCGCCGCCGAGACTCGAGTTGCGCGACGCTCCGCCGCCGAGCTCCACTTGCGCGACGTTCCGCCGCGCGTGGTGTTCGCGCTCGAACAGTGCGGCGTGCATCCGCTGCTGGCGCGGCTGTTCGCAGCGCGCGGCGTGAAGACGCACGAAGAGCTCGACGACGGCCTGGCGCACCTGCTGCTGCCGTCGTCGATGAAAGGCACGGCAGAAGCCGCCACGCTGCTGGCCGACGCGATCGAGCAGCAACGCCGCATCTGCATCGTCGCCGACTACGACTGCGACGGCGCCACCGCCTGCGCGGTGGCGATGCGCGGCCTGGCGATGCTCGGCGCGGCGCCGGGCACGCTGTCGTACGTGGTCCCCGACCGCACCGTGCACGGCTACGGCCTGACGCCGCCGATCGTCGATCTGGCGCTGGCGCACTCGCCGCAGCTGCTCGTCACGGTGGACAACGGCATCGCCAGCTTCGACGGTGTGGCGCATGCGCGCGCGCGCGGCCTCGACGTGCTCGTCACCGACCACCACCTGCCGGCGCTGGTCGAGGGCGTGGTGCAACTGCCCGACGCGAGCTGCATCGTCAACCCGAACCAGCCGGGCTGCGAGTTCGCGAGCAAGTCGATCGCCGGTGTCGGCGTGATGTTCTACGTGCTGCTGGCCACACGCGCCGAGTTGCGCAGCGCGGCGCGACCGCGTTCGTCGATCGCACCCCCTCGCGCGCACACGCCAGACCCCAAGCTCGATGCGCTGCTCGACCTGGTCGCGCTCGGCACCGTGGCCGATGTCGTCAAGCTCGACGGCAACAACCGCCGCCTCGTCGCGCAAGGCATCAAGCGCATCCGCGCCGGCCGCATGTGCGCCGGCGTGGCGGCGCTCTACGCCGTGGCCAAGCGCGAGCCCGCGCGCGCGGCGGCGTTCGACTTCGGCTTCACGCTCGGGCCGCGCATCAACGCCGCCGGCCGCCTGGCCGACATGACGCTCGGCATCGAATGCCTGGTCACCGACGACGCCACGCGCGCCGCCGATCTGGCGCAGCAGCTCGACACCATCAACCGCGAGCGCCGCGATGTCGAAGCCGGCATGCGCGAACAAGCCGAGCTCGCGCTGGAGCACCTGATGCCGCAAGGCGATCCGCCGCCCGCACTCGCCCTCTTCGACCCCGAGTTCCACGAAGGCGTGGTCGGCATCGTCGCCGGCCGATTGAAAGACCGCCTGCACCGCCCGACCTTCGTCTTCGCGCTGGCGCAAGACGGTTCGTTGAAAGGTTCCGGCCGCTCGATCCCCGGCTTCCACCTGCGCGACGCGCTCGACCTCGTCGCCAAGCGCCACCCCGGCGTGTTGAAGCGCTTCGGCGGCCACGCGATGGCGGCCGGTTGCACGCTGGGCGAAGAGCACTTCGATGTCTTCGACCAGGCGCTGCAGCAAGTCGCCCGCGAGTGGCTCGACGCCGCCACCCTCACGCGCCGCCTGCTCACCGACGGCCCGCTCGCGCTCGAATACTTCAACGCCGAAACGGTGAGCCAGCTCGACGCGCAGGTCTGGGGCCAGGCCTTCGAAGCGCCGCTGTTCTGCGACGACGTGCAAGTCCTCGGCCAACGCCTCGTTGCCGACAAACACCTGAAGCTGCGCATCAAACACCAGGGCCAGATCCGCGACGCCATCTGGTTCGGCCACGCCGAGCCGGTGGCCGAACGCGTGCGCCTGGCCTATCGGCTGTCGCTCGACGAGTGGCAAGGGCAGCAGCGGGTGCAGATGGTGTGGAGGCGGTGAGCGGGAATTGAGCGTTTCGTACAGAAAGCAGCTCGCGGATGGCTACGCTGCGCTCTTGACTGCCCGGTACTCCGAAAAAATCCCCAGCTCCACATGCCGCTCGGCCGACGCGAACCCCGCATCGGCCAGCGTGCGCAGCACCGCTTCGGGCGGCGCGCAGGCTTCGATCGTGTCCCAGTAGTAGCGCCAGAGTTCGGCCGTCTGCGGCTTGCGGGCGACGAGCTTGGCGACGGTCGGCACGACGCCGCGCATGTAGGCGCGCAGCAGCGTGTTGGCCAGCGCGCCCTGCGGCCGCGTGATCTCGAGGATCAGCACGCGGCCGCCGGGTTTCAACACACGCGCGAATTCGGCGAACGCGGCCGACAAGTCGGCGATGTGGCGCAGCGCATAGCCCATGGTGATGAAGTCTGCGCTGGCGCTGGGCAGCGGCATGCGCTCGGCGCGGCCGTCGAGGCAGCGCACATCGGCCGGCAGGCCTGACTGCGCGATCATCCCGGGGCTCGGATCGACGCCGATCAATCGCTGCGGCTCGCCGGTGACGCGCAATATTTCCTTGGCGACGAGGCCGGTGCCCATGCCGACATCGACCACATCGAGCCCCGGCCGCAGCCCCGCGCGCAACAGCGCTTGCCGCCGGTACCACGGGCCGGTGCCGAAGCCGATGAGGCGCTCGATGCGGTCGTAGTCTTCGGCAGTGTTGTCGAAGGTGCTGCGCACATAGGCTTCGCGCGCGGCGGCGTTGCGGTAGTAGTCGGTGAGCACCTCGTGCGGCGCGTGCACCGGCTCGGCAGCGTTGGACGGGGCGTTAGGGGCTTTGTCGCTCATGGGTGGCGTCGATGGTAGCGACAGTCAACCCTGTTGCCGCCGGTTGCACGTATCAGCAGGTTCATCCCTTCAACGAAAGAAGCCATGCCCCACCTTTGCCTCTCGCGCGTCGCCTTGGCCGCCACGGCGCTCGTGCTGCTGATGTCCAGCGCCGCGGCGCAAAAACCGCCCGCCGTCACGGAACGCCGCAGCACGCAGGACGATCAGCAATCGGTCGCGGTGACGATCTACAACGAAGACCTGGCGCTGGTGAAGGAGGTGCGCAACGTCGCGCTCGACAGCGGCGCCAACCGCCTGGCGCTGCGCGATGTCAGCGCCAGGATGCGGCCCGAAACGGCGCTGCTGCGCAGCCTGTCGCACCCCGGCAGCCTGACGCTGCTGGAGCAAAACTTCGACTTCGATCTGCTGACGCCCGCCAAGCTGCTCGAAAAAGCCGTCGGCCAATCGGTGCGCATCGCGCGCGTGCACCCGACCACCGGCGCCGAGACCTTCGAGACCGCGCAGGTGCTGGCGGCGAACAACGGCGTCGTGCTGAAGATCGGCGAGCGCATCGAGACCGGCATACCAGGGCGCATCGTCTTCGACGCGGTGCCGGCCAACCTGCGCGACCGGCCGACGCTGGTGTCGGAGCTGCAGAGCCAACGCGCCGGCGCGCAGCAAGTGGAGCTGTCGTACCTCGCCGGCGGCTTGTCGTGGCAGGCCGACTACGTGGCCGAACTCAGCGCCGACGACAGCACGCTCGATCTCAACGGCTGGGTGACGCTGACCAACCGCAGCGGCACGGCGTATGCCAACGCCAAGCTGCAACTGGTGGCCGGCGACGTGAACCGCGTGCGCGACAAGATGGAGCGCGGGCGGTTGGCGAGCATGGTGGCCGAAGCGCCGGCACCCGCGGCCAAGGCCATGGCGCAGGAGTCGCTGTTCGAGTACCACCTCTACACGCTCGGCCGGCCGACGACGCTGGCCGACAACCAGACCAAGCAGGTCGCGCTGCTCAACGCCACCGCCGTGCCGGCGAAGAAGGAGTTGCTGCTGCAAGGCAGCCCGCACTACTACAGCGACTCGGTGGGCAACATCGGCACGAAGATCAAGGTGGGCGTGTTCATGGAGTTCGCCAACCGCGAGAGCGCGCGGCTGGGCATGCCGCTGCCCAAGGGCGTGGTGCGCGTGTACAAGCGCGACAGCGCCGGCAACGCACAGTTCGTCGGCGAAGACCGCATCGAGCACACGCCGAAAAACGAAACCGTGCGTCTGCAATTGGGCAACGCCTTCGACGTCACCGCCGACAAGAAGCAGACCGACTTCAAGCGCCGCGAGCCCGGCTTGCGTGCCTACGAGAGCGCCTACGAGATCGTGCTGCGCAATGCGAAGACCGAAGCGGTGAGCGTGATGGTGCGCGAGCCGGTGCCGGGCGACTGGACGATGCTCGAAGAGTCATCGAAGCACGAGAAGGTGGCGGCGGGCACGGCGCAGTGGCGGATCAGCGTGCCGGCGGGTGGGAGTGCGACCTTGCGCTATCGGGTGGTGACGCGCTGGTGACCCGCTACCACTTACGCGGCAAGCGGCGCGACGTGTGAAATACGCGCAGCACTTCGACGGTATCGCCGCGCACCCGGTACGGAACGATGTATCGCGTGTTGAGCACAACCAGCTCACGGGTGTTTGCCACACGGCCGGGGCGTCCGAGCCCTGGCTGGGCCGCGAGCATCGCCACCGCAGTCAGCACGCGCTCAACCACAAGCCGTGCCGCCTCGGGATCGTCTTCGGCAATGAAGCCGGCTTCGGCGTCGAGGTTGCGCAGCGCCGTGCGCAACCACTTAACGTGCATTCAGCTTCCACTTCCTGGTCAGCGCCGCAACGTCGGCATCGCTGGCGAAGTCGCCGGCGTTGGCTTCCTTGATCGCAGCCTTGATCTCGCGAATCTGCCACTCGTTGTTCTCGACGAACTCCAGGATGGCCTGCGCAGCGAGGAACGATTTGCTACGGTTCGTGGCGTCGGCCAAGCGATCGAGACGGTCTTTGACATCGTCTTCGATGCGCAGCGTCATGGTGCTGGACATTTGAATGTGCCTGCTTGCGGTGAGATGTGTACATGCTATCACAAGCAACCACCCCATGCTGCGCCGTCACCGGTACGTCGCCAGATGAATGCTCGTCTCGGTCCCGCGAATGCCCTTCAGCAACCGAATGCGCTCCAGCACCTGCGACAGCTCGGCCATCGTCGTCGCGCGCAACTCGGCGAGCAGATCCCAGCGGCCGTTGGTGTCGTGCAGCGCGCCGATGCCAGGCTCGCCGAGCAGGTTGGCGATGACCTCGCGCGTCTGGTTGCCTTCGACCTCAATGCCCATCCAGGCGCGGATCTGGTTCGGTTGCGCGTCTGGCCGCAACTGCACCGTGTAGCCGATCACCACGCCCGATTTTTCGAGCTTGGCCAGGCGGTTGTTGACGGTGCCGCGCGAGACGCCGAGCTTGTCGGCGAGCACGGCGATCGGCAGCCGCGCGTCCTGGCGCAGCAGCGCGATCAGGCGCTGGTCGGTGCCGTCCAGGCTGGTGTCTTTGGCCATAGCGGCATTATGGGTTGACGTTTTGATCAGTGGAGTGACGGATCGGGGACAGTTCTGACGCTTTCGCTTGTCACGGCCCTTGGCCAGACTCTCGGTCATGACACGCCAACACCACCCCGCACCGACATCACCACCCTCTACCTCGGCGCGCCCGATGTCGCGCGCATCGTCGCCCGCAAAGGGCTGCCGGCCTGCATCGCCGGTGTGGCCGATCGCATCCATGCCGACTTCCTGCGCTGGAACGAATTCGACAAGATCGCCGCGTGTGGCCAACCACTCGTTGGACGGCGTGATCGAGCTGATGCCGGTGTCGGACGCAAGCTGGTACTCGTTCAAGTACGTCAACGGCCACCCGAAGAACACGCAGCTCGGCGTCTCGACCGTGATGGCCTTCGGCGTGCTCGCCGACGTGGCCACCGGCGCGCCGCGATTGCTCGCTGAACTCACCCTGCCGACCGCGATCCGCACCGCCGCGATGTCGGCCGTGGCCGCGCGCGCCTTGGCGCGCAAGAACAGCCGCGTCATGGCGTTGATCGGCAACGGCGCACAAAGCGAGTTCCAGGCGATCGCGTTTCGCGACCTCGTCGGCATCCGCACGCTGCGCGTGTACGACGTCGATGCACGAGCCAGCGCGAAACTCGTGCGCAACCTGCACGGCCAGGGCCTCGAGATCATCGTCTGCAAGAGCACGGCCGAGGCGGTGCGCGGCGCCGACATCGTGACCACGATCACGGCCGACAAACAGCTCGCCACGATCATCACGCCCGAGATGGTCGAGCCCGGCATGCACTTCAACGGCGTCGGCGGCGATTGCCCCGGCAAGACCGAGCTGCATGCCGACGTGCTGCGCGCGGCCAGCGTCTTCGTCGAGTACGAGCCGCAGACGCGCATCGAAGGCGACTTGCAGCAGATGCCGGCCGACTTTGCGGTCACCGAACTGTGGCGCGTGCTGTCGGGCCAGGCCGCCGGCCGCACCAGCGACGCGCAGGTCACGGTGTTCGACTCGGTCGGCTTTGCGATCGAGGACTACTCGGCCCTGCACTTCCTGCACGACACCGCGCGCGAACTCGGCATCGGCGACGTGATCCAGCTCGTGCCGCAGATGAACGATCCGAAAGATCTGTTCGCGACGATCGGCCCCTGCCATCGACCTTCAGCGCGCGCCGGCACGCTCCAGCATCGCCACCATTTCCGCATAACCGCGCTCGCGCGCCAGTTGCAGGGGGCTGCGCCCGCTGCGGTCGGCCAGTTGCAGGTTGGCCTTGGCATCGATCAGCGCTTTCAGCGTCGCCTGATGACGCGCGCCGCCGTTGCCGAGCACGACCGCCTCGATCACCGCCGTCCAGTGCAGGTTGTTCACATGGTCGAGCGGCGCGCCGGCGGCGATGAGTTGCCTCACCACGCCGTCGTGGCCCAAGTGCGCCGCCGCGATCAGCGCCGTGCCGTCGTAGCGGCTCGTCACCAGCTTGGCGCTGGCGCCGAGCGCGAGCAGTGTGCGCAGCGTGTCTTCATCGTCGGCCACGGCAGCAATCGTCACCGCGTCGTAGCGGTCGTTCTCCAGCGCGCCGAGCTCGGCGCCGGCCTTGGCCAGCGCTTCGATCGCCGGGCGCTGGCGTGCGAACGTGGCGACGTGCAGCGGCGTGCGGCCGTGAGCGTCGCGCTGCTGTAGCGCTTCCCGCGTCGCCAGCCGGGTGATCTGCGCTGCGTCCTCACCACGCCACGCCGCGGCATGCAGGCCGCTGTAGGCAGCGGCTTCGGCAGCCGTGGGCGGCACCTGCGCGCGCGCAGGCGTGGCCAATACCAGTGCAAACACCAACAGGGTCGCGGCGCGGAGGTGGCTTTTCATGCGCTGATTCTCGCCCTGTGCTGGTGCAACACCGGAGGCGGCAGCGGGCATGCGGCTTGCACAATCGTCCGGTTTGCACCTCCGAAAGAGCCCACGATGTTTTGCCTGCCCCTCGTTGCCCGCCGCGCGCTGATCGCCGCAGGCGCTGCACTGTTCACTTTGCCTGCCGCTGCGCAAACGCCGATCAAGTTCCAGCTCGACTGGCGCTTCGAAGGCCCGGCCGCGCTGTTTCTGGCCTCGGATGCGAAGGGCCACTACAAGGCCGCCGGCTTGAACGTGACGATCGACGCCGGCAACGGCTCCGGCGGCACGGTGCAGCGCGTGGCCAGCGGCACCTACGACATGGGCTTTGCGGACCTCGCGGCGTTGATGGAGTTCCACGCCAACAACCCGGACGCGCCGAACAAGCCGGTGGCCGTGATGATGGTCTATAACAACACGCCGGCTGCGGTGCTGGCGCTGAAGAAAAGCGGCATCACCAAGCCGTCGGATCTGTCGGGCAAGAAACTCGGCGCGCCGGTGTTCGACGCCGGCCGCCGCGGCTGGCCGATCTTTGCCAAGGCCAACGGCGTCAAGGACGTGGCGTGGACGAGCATGGACCCGCCGCTGCGCGAAACGATGCTGGCGCGCGGCGATGTCGATGCGATCACCGGCTTCTCGTTCACGTCGCTGCTCAATCTCGAAGCGCGCAATGTCAAGGCCGAAGACGTGGTGATCCTGCCGTATGCGGCGCATGGCGTGAAGCTCTACGGCAACGTGATCATCGCTTCGCCGAAGCTGATCAAGGAGAACCCGGCGGCGGTGAAGGCTTTCCTCGCTGCATTCACCAAGGGCGCGAAAGAGGTGATGGCCAATCCGGATGCGTCGATCGAGTACGTGAAGGCGCGCGACGGCATCATCAACGTCGAGTTGGAGAAGCGCCGCCTGCGCATGGCGATCGACGCCGTGGTGGCCAGCCCCGATGCGCGTGCGGAAGGCTTCGGCGTGGCGGTGCCAGGGCGTTTGTCGCTGATGGCGTCACAGGTCAGCGATGCGTTTGCGACGAAGACGCGCGTCGATGCCGGCGCGGTGTGGAGCGATGCGTACCTGCCGAACAAGGCGGAGTTGAACGTGTTGCCGCCGGCGAAGAAGTAGCGACCTTGGCCTTCGTCGATTTCAAGAACGTCTGGCTCGCCTACAACCGCGAACTGCTCGCCAAGCAGCAGTTCGCGGTCGAAGACATTTCGCTGCAGCTGAACGAGGGCGAGTTCATCGCCATCGTCGGGCCGTCGGGTTGCGGCAAGAGCACGTTCATGAAACTCGCCACCGGCTTGAAGATGCCGAGCAAGGGCTCGATCGCGATCGGCGGTGCGGCCGTGACCGGCCCGCTGAAGATCAGCGGCATGGCGTTTCAGGCGCCGAGCCTGCTGCCGTGGCGCACGACGTTGGACAACGTGCTGCTGCCGCTGGAAATCGTCGAGCCGTACCGCTCTTCGTTCAAATCGAAACGCGGCGAGTACGCCGCGAAAGCAAGGGACCTGTTGAAGTCCGTCGGCCTGGCCGGCTACGAAGACAAGTTCCCGTGGCAGCTCTCCGGCGGCATGCAGCAGCGCGCGTCGATCTGCCGCGCGCTCGTGCACGAGCCGAAGATGCTGCTGCTCGACGAACCGTTCGGCGCGCTCGACGCCTTCACGCGCGAAGAGCTGTGGTGTGCGCTGCGCGACTTGCAGGCGATGAAGAAGTTCAACGTCATCCTGGTCACGCACGACCTGCGCGAGAGCGTCTTCCTCGCCGACACGGTCTATGTGATGAGCAAGAGCCCGGGCCGCTTCGTGCAGCGCCGCGAGATCGACCTGCCGCGGCCGCGCGATCTGGAGATCACCTACACGCCGCGCTTCACCGACATCGTGCATGAGCTGCGTGGGCACATCGGCGCGATTCGCAAAACATGAGAATCAGCAAAACCACCGAGCGCTGGTCGCCGCTGATCGTGCTCGCCGCCGTGCTCGTGTTGTGGCAACTCATCGTCACGCTGCTCGAAGTGCCCGAGTTCATCTTCCCGAGCCCGCTGCAGATCGCGCGCGAGTTCATCGAGTTCAAGGGCCCGCTGCTCGAAGCAGCATGGAAGACCTTCTGGGTGACGATGCTCGGCTTCGGCATCGCCATCGTCGTCGGCGTGCTGCTCGGCTTTCTCGTCGGCAGCTCGCGCCTAGCCTACACCGCGCTCTACCCGCTGATGGTCGCCTTCAACGCCGTGCCCAAAGCGGCCATCGTGCCGATCCTCGTCGTCTGGTTCGGCATCGGCTTGGGCCCCGGCGTGCTGACGGCGTTTCTGATTTCGTTCTTTCCGATCACCGTCAACATCGCCACCGGCCTGGCGACGATGGAGCCCGAGCTCGAAGACGTGCTGCGCGTGCTCGGCGCCAAGCGCTGGGACGTGCTGGTCAAGGTCGGCCTGCCGCGCTCGATGCCGTACTTCTACGGCTCGCTCAAGGTGGCGATCACGCTCGCCTTCGTCGGCACCGTGCTCGCCGAGATGACCGCCGGCGACTCCGGCATCGGCTACCTCATCAGCTCGGCCAGCAGCCAGCAGCGCGTGCCGCTGGCGTTTGCGGGTCTGGTGACGATCGGCGTGATGGCGATGGCGATGTACGAGCTGTTCTCTTGGGTCGAGAAGCGGACGACGGGCTGGGCCCATCGCGGTTCTCAGGCCGCGTCGACCCAACCAAGCAGGCGGCGGCTTGTGGAAACACCTGCTCGAACGGCTTCACTTCGGGCAGCACATAGATCACCGCCGGGCGCCCGCCCAGCGTCGGCCAGGCCACCGTGTCGAAAAAATCCACGGGCACGTTGACGCAGCCGTAGCTGATGCGGTTGTCGTCAGTCGCTCGGCGTGGCCAGGCGCTCGAGCCGGCGCTCGCGAGGGTCGGTGGCGCGCACGCGGTGCATCGACACGGCGGCCTGGTAATCGACCCAGATCACGTCCTCGTTCAGCAGGTTGCGGCCCGACGCCGCCTCGAAGCGGCCGGCGGGCGTGGTGCGCTCTTCCGGCCGCACCTGGTCGATCGGGCGCTGGCCGATGCCGGCCACGCTGTCGTCGCCGGGCGCATGGCCGAGCAGCACGGGCGTGTCGCCGCGCAGGCGGCCCTTCTCATCGAAAACGTACAGATGCGTGCGCCGCTTGTCGATGACCGCGAACGCCGCAGCGCCATGGTCGCGGCTGGCGACGGCCCAGCCGGCGAGCTGGCGCACGTCCGGCGGTGCATCGACGCCGGCGAAGTCCACGACGGCGCGCGTTGCGCTGGTGGTCGTTGCAGATGTCGCGGCAGGCGAAGGAGCGGCGGCTCTCGTCCACCACAACCACGGCGCCGCCAGCGCGACGACGATGGCCGCCACCGCTGCCCCTTGCAGCAGGCCGGCGCGGATTTCGTTGGCGTTGTGTTGCTTCATCGGACGCTGTCGAAACAAGAGCGCGCTCGACTGCTTTCGAGCAGCCGAGCGCGCAACGCCACGTCAGTTGCGGTCGGCTTGCGGCGCCGGCTCGGTGGCAGTGGTCGTCGAAGACGCCGGTGTCGAGGTCGAGTCGGCGGCTGGCGTTTGTGCCGGCGTGGTGGACGACGGCATCTGCTGTGGTTGCTGCTGCTGCGTCGTCGTGCTCGGCGTGGTTGCCGGATCGGTGGCGGTGGCTTGCGCGTACGCGAAGCCGATCGCGCCGACGAGCGCGACGGCCGTGAGGCCGCTGGTCAGGGTCTTGATCTTGGACATGGATAGCTCCTTGCTCGGTGGGTGCCGCGAGGGCACGGGGGACTGCTTCGGCCCGGCATGCGCCTGACCTGTTTTCACTCTAGGCAGTTCGCACGAGCATCGCGGTCAGCCAGCCCCGCCCACCGTCGTAGGACGATCCTCACGCCGTACGAGCCTGCTTACACAACACACGCAAGACCTACACTGCGCGCGCCTTGAAACACCGCAACACATGACCTGGCACGGCCACCTCGCGCTGCGCTACCGCCGCGACGGCACGATCGCACGCTGGCGCACGACGCGCACGACGGCCCGCTGCGCGTGTTGAAGGCGCTCTATCCCGAAGGCGACGGCATCTGCCACCACGTGCTCGTGCATCCGCCGGGCGGCATTGCCGGCGGCGACCATCTGGACATCGCCGTCGATGTCGGCGCCGACGCGCACGCGCTCATCACCTCGGCCGGCGCGGCGCGCTTCTACCGCAGCGACGACAAACCGGCCGCGCAAATCGCGCGCCTTCATGTGCAGCAAGACGCGCGGCTCGAATGGCTGCCGCTGGAGACCATCGCCTTCCCCGGCTGCCACGCCAGCAACCAAGTGCACTTCGATCTTGCGCCGGGCGCGCAATGCCTCGGCTGGGACCTGCTCGCGCTCGGCCTGCCGGCGGCCGATCAGGCGTTCGACAGCGGCTCCATCGAACAGCAACTGCATTGGCCCGGCGTGTGGCTCGAGCGCGGGCGCATCGCCGCCGACGACACGCGCTTGCAGACCAGCCCGCTCGGCCTGGCCGGCCAGCGCGCCCTCGGCACGGTCTGGTTCGCATCGCACACGCCGTGGCCCGAGGCGCAGCGCGACGCCTTGCTCGACAGCGCCCGCGATCTCGCCGCGGCGAGCGAACTCGCTGGCGTTGCCGGCGCGACGGCGATCGACCCCCGCCTCGTGCTGTTGCGCGTGCTCGCGCCGCGCGTGGAACCTCTGTTCGGATTGATGAGCCAGGTCCGCGCCGCGTGGCGCCTGCAGGCCTGGCAGATGCACGCCGCCACGCCGCGCGTCTGGCGGACGTGATCGGCCTATCGCACCGGCGCGGCCGTTCCGGCGCGCTGCGGTGTCGCCGGCGAGTCGCCGGTATCGAGCTGGCCGACCACCGCGCCGATCAGCGCCATCGCCAGCGCGGCGCCGGCCACCATGGTGGCCAACGGGATCAGCGAGTGCATCTTGGGTTGCATGTCTTCCCCTGTTCAGCAGATAGGGGCAGTCTGCGCAGCGAGCTGCCGGCGGGCCAGGGGCTGGGTACCCAGATTGCGCTCCGGCGCTACCTATTCTTCGTTCGCCAGCACCCCGGCCTCGGCCAGCAGGCCGGCCACGTCGCCCCGTTTTTTGGCGCCGAGCTTGGCCAGCACGGTGGCCACGTGGTGCTCCACCGTGCGCTCCGAGCGCGACAGCGCCTGCGCGATCTCCTGGTTGCTGCGCCCGCGCGCCAGTTGCGCCGCAATCTGCAATTCACGCGGCGTCAGACCAAAGCGGTTGGCGCGCGCCGCCGCGCGCGGCCCGGTCTTGATGCCCTTGATGCCGACGCTGGCCAGCTTGCGCGCATGGCGGCGGGCGTGATCGGCGCAAGCCGCCGCGCCCATGTGGTCGAACACAGCGATGGCCTGCGCCGGTGCGTCGGGGTGCCGGCGCGGGTCCATCAGCAGCAGCACATGGGCTTGGTGGCGTGGCATGCCGCGCGCCTGCCATGACTCCGCGGCGGCGGCCAGATCGCCGTCGAGTTCGAGCCGGCAAGGCTCGGCCACCGCCGCATCCGACAGCGGATGCGGGTCCTGCCCGGCGCGCTGCAACCAGCAGGCGAGTTCGCCGCGGTCCCAGGGCGTGAGGTCGGCGCAGGCCTGCAGCGCCTCGCGCACGACGCCGGCGCTGCGCTCGTGGTCGCCGCGCAGCCAGGCCGCCTCGGCCAGCGCGAGCGCCAGCGGCACGATGCAATCGGGCTCCTGCGAGGCCAGCGCCGCGGCCCAGTGCGTTTGCAGCGCGCTCGCCTCGGCGCCGGGGTCTTTCAACATCGCCACCGTGGCGGCGACGGTGGCCACGGTCAAATGCGTGGTCGATGACGACGCGGCCGAGGGCTTGGCCTGCAAGAGCTCGGCCGCCAGCGCTTGCGCCTCGTCGAGCCGGCCTTGCATCAGCCGCACCTGCGCCAGCGTGCCGACCAGGCCGACGACATGCAGGTCCATGTCGTGCGCGCGCGCAAACTCGATGCCGGGCACGATCAGCGCCTCGGCCTGCGCCAGCAGACGGTTGCGCACGCTGGCTTCGCTGGCGTTGCGGTAGGCGCGCGAGGCGTGGTCTTGCAGGTTGTGTTCGAGCGCGATGGCCAGGCTCTGTTCGAGCAGCTCGAAGCCGCGCGGCTGCCCCTCGTCGGCCAGCGCCGAGCCGATGTTGTTCAGCGCATGCGCGATCGTGCCGTGCTCGTCGAAGCGCTTGGCGAGCTCGATCGCGCGCTCGCCCCACTGCTCGGCCAGGCGGCGCTGGTTGGTCAGCATGTAGCCGGCCGAGCGCATGCTGTAGGCCATCGCCAGACCAGGACCCGGCGCGATCGATTCGAGCGTGGCGATCGCCTCGTCGAGCCAGCGCTGCGCTTCGTCCAGCCGCCCGAGCGCGCGGCACAGGCTCGACAAGCCGCGCTGGTTCAGGCCAACCTGCTCGGTCTGGCCGAGGCGGCGGCGCAAGGCCAGCGCTTCCAGGCGCGCGGCGATGACGTCGTCGCCGACGGCCGCGCCGAGGCTGCACTCGTAAGCCCAGCGCTCCAGCAGGTCGGCGCGCTGTTCGTCGCCGGCGCGGCGCGCGTGGTCGAGCGCCACGCGGTAATGCGCCGCCGCCTCGCGGTGCGCGCCCATCGCCGCGGCGTGCGCAGCGGCCTGCGGCGCGGTGGCGAGCACCGCGTCGCTGTCTTCGGCGTGCTGGGCGTGGTAGGCCGTGCGGTCGAGCAGATCGTCGGACTGCTGGCGCAGTTGCAAGTACAAACGCGCGTGCATCTCGCGCCGGCGCAGCGGCGACATCGCCGCCTCCACCGCGCGCCGCGCCAGCTCGTGGCGGAACGCGAGGCCACGCTCGGCCCAATGGAGCAGGCCGGCGTGCACGCATTCATCGACGCCGGGCAGCGCCGCCTTGCCGACCAGCGTCTTGACCAGCGCCAGCTCGATCGAGCCCGGGGCCAGGCTGGCCGCATCGAGCACCGCGCGCGCGGTGGCGCTCACACGCTGCGCGCGCGCCATCACCGCCGCGGCCACCGTCGGCGGCACCACGCTCGCACCGCCCGGCGCGGCCGCGGCCAGCACCTCGGTGGCGAAGAACGGGTTGCCGCCGGTGACGGCGAGCAACTCTTTCGTCTGCTCCTGCGGGTAGCCCGACAGCGCGGCCAGCGCGTGCAGGCTCAGTGGCTGCAAGGCGACGGCGTCGGTGTTGGCCGGCGGCAGGTCACCGATCACCTGCGTCAGCGGATGCTGCACGCCGGCCTCGTCGTCGCGGTAGCTGAGCACGAGCAGGGCCGGCCAGGCGTGGATGCGCCGGCCGAGGTACTTCAAGAAGTCGAGCGTCAGGTGGTCGGCCCAATGCACGTCTTCGAAGATCAGCACGTTGACGCGTGGCAAGGCGCTGCGCCCTGTCAGCGCCAGCGCCGGCACGCCGAGCCAGCCGCCGATGGCCGCGAACAGATCCGACGGCGCGGACTGCGACTGCGACTGCGATTGCACGAGCGAGGCCATCGCCGGCCCGAGGGCGTGTGCGATGTCGAGCACCGGGCCGAGCGGACGCGGCGTGAACAGCGCTTCGCAACCGCCCCAGAAGATCTCGGCGCCGCCTTGCGCACGCACCTGCGCTGCCCACTCGCGCAACAGCGTCGTCTTGCCGATGCCGGCCTCGCCGCGCACCAGCACCGTCCGGCCCGCGCCGCCGCGACAGCGCTCGAGCGACGCGTGCAGCGCCGCCAGCGCGGAGCTGCGTTCGATGAGTGGCGGCGGGCTGGGGGCTGCGGGCATGGGTGAAGCGACGGGGCGCTGTCAGTCTATGCCGAGCAACGAACGCACGGGCCTACTCCACGCGCCGCGCCGCTGCCGCCAACGCCAGCGACGACAGCACCACCAGCCACAGCGCCCAGGCCAGTGAGCTGGCTTGCGCCACGCCGCCGACCAGCGGCGGGCCGATGACCACACCGACCCAGCCGGCGGACGACACGAGCGCGATGCCCGCCGCCGCGCTGACGCCCTCGACGCGCGAGGCGGCGACGAAGAGCAGCGGGATGACGTTGGCCAGGCCGAGGCCGAGCAGCGCCAGGCCCAGCAGCGCCGACAGCACCGTGTTGGACCACAGGCCCGATACCAGCACGACCGCCATCGCGCCGGCCGACAGCAACGCAGTGGCCCGCAGCAGCCGCGCCACCGGTACACGTGCGCGCAGCCAGTCGCCGCCGAAGCGGCCGGCCGCCATTGCCGCTGAAAAACACGCGAAGCCGATGGCAGCCAGCGCGGGCGGCGCGCCGCGCTCGCGCTGCAGGTACAGCGTGCTCCAGTCGTAGATCGCGCCCTCGGCCAACAGGCCGAGCACGGCCAGCGCGCCGAGCGCGATCAAGCTGCGCTTTGCTGCGCGCGGCAGGCCCGACCAACGCCCCGCCGCGCCGGGCTCACCCGACGGCGCATGGGCGGGCAGCATGCAGGCCACGGCCAGCAGCGCCACCACCACAGCGCCCACCGCCACGATGCGCATCTGCACCAGCGGCGCGACCTCACGCGCCAACCACCACGCGCCGAGCGCCGCGCCGGCCATGCCGCCCAGGCTCCACATGCCGTGCATCGTGCTCATGACCTTGCGTTGCAGCGCCGACTCGATGAACGTGCCCTCGGTGTTGATGGCCACGTCGAACAAGCCCACCGACGCGCCGAAGAGCAGCATCACGACGAGCAGCAGCGCGAAGCGATCGAACTGCATCAGCAGCGCCAGTGCCACAGCCATCACGCAAGCCGCCACCGCCGCCACGCGGCGCACGCCGAAGGCCGCGATCCAGCGCCCCGCGAAGGCCAGGCAAAGCACTGCGCCGACGGCGACGGCCAGCAGCGCGATCGACAGCGCGCCGTCGTCGAGCCGGTAGTGCGCCCGAATCGACGGCACGTGCACGCCGAGCGTGGCGACGATGACGCCGAAGACGAAGAACGCGGCGTGCACGGCGTGGCGGGCGCGGCGCAGGGGCTGGGGGCAGTCGGGCAGTGGGGGCGTCACCGGCCGAATTGTCGGCGGCGCGCGAAGGCTGTTCAGCACGCGCCTTGAACAGACGCTGTTGAGCGCGGCCGCACCGCGAAGCCGCCTTCGCGGCGGCACGCGCCATCGCGCCGCTGAAACGAAGCGCACTTCGCGCGGCAGCCCTCGATCGCCCTGATCGCTCGCGCCTCGCGGCCTGGCACGGCCCATGCAAAAGAAGGCTCGTCATCCACCCGGGCATGCGGCGCCGCCAGGCAACGCATGGCCGCCGACGAAAGGCCTGCCATGAACCGGATGCTGCTCGGCTACAGCCCCGACTTCGATCTCTTCGACGAGGCGGCGTCGGCGGCCACGCCGCCCGAGCACGAGGCCTCGGTGCAGGTCAGTGATCGCAGCGAAGCCGCCACCGAGTTGCTCGAAGTGGCGGGCCGTCCCGCGCTGCCGGGGCTGCTGGCGCGCCTGCTGCGTCGCGCAGCGCGACAGACGATGGACCGCGCGGTCGAAAGCGAACTGGTGCGCCTGCTGCAACGCGCTGCGCGCATCGCGCTGCCGACGAGCGGCATTGCGTCGCCTGACGGCCATGACCGTGCCTTGCAGGCCAGCCGCTTCTTCGGCATCGAGCTCGAAGGCCTGAGCCCTGAAGACCAGGAGTTCGAGTCCGCGCGCCGCTTCATCCAACTCGTCGAAGCCGCGGCGCAACACGCCGCTGCCGGATCGCAGCGCCTGCCCCCCGCCATCGCGGCGTGGCTGGCCACGTCGCGTGCGGCCAAACGCTTTGCGCCGGGATGGGCGGCCGCGCAGCAAGCACCGCCACACCGATCCGCACGGATCGCCGCCAGGGGCTCGCGCCCCGCCACTTTCCAAGGAGCCCACCATGCATGACATCGACCGCACCCAGATGGAGTACAGCCCCGAACTGCAGAGCTTCGAGGGCGAGAACCTCGAGTTCAACGAGCAGGAGTGGTCGGGCGAAGGCGAGAGCTACGGCGAGTACGAAGGCGAAGGCTACGGCGAGTACGAAGGCGAGTACGAAGGCGAGAGCGTGCTCAACGAAGCCGAAGAAACCGAACTCGCCAGCGAACTGCTCGAAGTCACCAACGAAGCCGAGCTCGACCGCTTTCTCGGCAAGCTGCTGAGCCGCGCCGCGCGCGCCGTCGGCTCGGCCGTGCGCTCGCCGATCGGCCGGGCGGTGGGCGGTGTGTTGAAAGGCGTGGCGAAGAAGGCGCTGCCGCTGGCCGGCGGCGCGCTCGGCGGCGCCATCGGCGGGCCGCTCGGCGCGAAGATCGGCAGCGGCCTGGCGTCGGCAGCCGGCAGCGCGCTCGGCCTCGAAGGCGAAATGCTCGAACAGGAAGACCGCGAGTTCGAAGGCGCCAAGCAGTTCGTGCGTCTGGGCGCCGACACGGTCAAGCAGGCCGCGGCCACGCCGCCCGGCGCCGACCCGCGCGCCGCGGCGCAGAACGCCGCCATCGCGGCGGCGGGCAAACATGCGCCGGGTCTGCTCGGCGGCGCCGCGCGCGCGATGCCGGGCGCGATGCCGGGCTTTCGTGGCCGGGGCGGCCGCTGGATGCGGCGCGGCAACAAGATCGTGCTGTTCGGCGTCTGAACCCGATGCGAGACAGCGCCGTGGTCATCACACCCTTCGCCACGTGGATGCTCGCGCAGGAAGCGCGCGCGCTGCTGACGCGCCTGGCACGCGTCAAGCCGTTCGCGCTGATCGAGCCGATGCTGCCGGCCGCCGCGCTGCAACCCGCCGCGCAGCTCGCCACCGAGCGCTACCTGGTGGCCGGTCGGCGCGAATTGCGCGCCATGGTGATCGGCTTTCTGGCCTGGCTTGGCAGCGCACGCGCACGGCACGCCAGTGCCGCCGAGGCACAACGCCGCTTCACGCTCTTGCGTTTGAAGTTCAACGCCGTGCTGACGCAGTTCGATCTGTTCAGCGACGTCATCTCGCAGCGCAGCGAGCACGACACGGGTGTCTGGCTGTGCGGCCTGGACGTGGTGGCCAGCGATGCGCTGGCGATGCCGGGTGTGTTCGCCACACCGCCGCTGATGTGCTACTTGGACCGCGGCGCCGGCGCCGCGATCCGCCGTGCGCGCACGCGATTGCCCGGCGGCGGCGAGAGCCCGGTGGCGATCATCCGCGTGCCGCGCGAGCGCATGGTGGGCAGCGGCATCGCCTCGTCGCTGATCCACGAGGTCGGGCACCAGGCCTCGGCGCTGCTCGACCTGGCGAACTCCCTGCGCCCGCTGCTGCAAGGCATGCAGCGCAACGGCGGCACGGCGTGGCGCTTGTTCGAGCGCTGGATCGGCGAGATCCTGAGCGACTTCTGGTCCTGCGCGCGGCTGGGCATCTCGGCCACGCTCGGTCTGATGAGCGTCGTCGGCCTGCCGCGGCCCTTCATGTTCCGCTTGAACCTCGACGACCCGCACCCGGTGCCGTGGATTCGCGTGCGCCTGTCGTGCGCGATGGGCATGGCGATGTTCCCGCACCCGCAGTGGCAGCGCCTGGCGACCCTGTGGAACGGCTACTACCCGCTCGACGGGCTCGATGCGCAAGTGCGCAGACTCTTTGCCGAGTTGCTCGCGGCGATGCCCGGCTTCGTCGGCCTGCTCGTCAACCACCGCCCGCCGGCGCTGCGCGGCCGCTCGCTCCAGGAAGCGCTCAGCGTGGCGCGGCGCCAGCCGGCGCGGCTCGATGCGCTGTTCACGTCGTGGCAACACGCACCCGCGGCGATGTACCGCGCTGCGCCGTCGCTCGTCTTCGCGGTGCTCGGCCAGGCGCGCGCCAACGCGCGGCTGACGCCGGAAGAAGAGAGCCACCTCTTCGCCAAGCTGCTGACGCATTGGGCGCTGCGCAGTTCGTTGAATGACACCACCCCGTTTGCCGTGCGCTCACGGCATGAACCCGGCCTCGCCGTCCTTTCTGGACACTAAGGAGATTCACATGGCCAAGCAAACACCGAACCCCAATGCGACCGGCAGCGGCGGCATCCTGGTCAGCGTGTTCGATGCGGGAAGCACCGCGCCGCTCGAAAACGCCAGCGTCAGCGTCTGGCGCACGACGGCCGGCGAGGCCACCCGCAAAGGCGCCGCGCACCCGCCGGCAGCCACCGACTTCGTCGAGATCGGCACGACGCAAAGCAACGGCCGTTTGCAATTCGATGGCCTGGCGCCGATGACCTATCTGGTGGTGCTGCATCACTTGCAGGTCAAGGGCACGCCGATCGGCGGCGCGTCGCCGCAGTACGTGGAGGTGCGCGCCGGCTGCGTGCACGACGCCTGCTTCGAACTGGCGCTGAACGCGCGCGAGACACAGAGCTTCGCGCGCGACGATTGCACCGAAACCACCTGCCCGCGCGAGGGCGACGGTTTCGGCTCGCAGATCGACGTCGATTACTCCGACAACCTGGCCGGCCAGCTCGAGCTCGAACGGCCGCCGGGCACGCAGAGCGTGCCGAACGCGCCGCTGGCCTTCCGCGGGGTGATCGGCCGCGCCGGCCAGCAGCTTCATCCGTGGAAGCTGCGCATGGCCTTCCAGCCGGTCTTCGCCGGCGCGCCCGCCAGCGGCGCCGCGGCGCGGCTCGGCGGCGGCACGGCCTTCGCGGCCAACGCGCGCACACCGCAGCCGGTGTCGGGCAACCTGGGCGTGGCGCTGTCGCGCACCTCCACGGCCTCGACGGCCGACCTCGCGTTCTGGCAGGGCATCCTCAACAGCACCGAGCAGCTGTCGTTCAACAACTACCTGCGCTTCATGAACATGCTTGTTCTGCGGCGAGCAGGATCCGCCGTCGGACCTGCCGCCCTTCGAGCAGCAGCGCTTCAGGGAGAAGCGCACCTTTGGCCAGGCGCTGAAGTCCAAGCGCCTCTTGCCCTTCACCGATTCCGACGCCTACCGCGCCGTCAAGGCCGCGACCGAAGCCTTCGTCATGATCAACTGCGGCGTGCTCGCGCCGACGCAGCCCTTCGACGACGCGCGCGACCGGGCCTACCTGCAGCGGCGCGATCTGCCGCTGCCCCTCTCCGGCAGCCCGGCGCAGGTGTTCAACGACGAGTACCTGGTGTCCTTCCTCGGCGGCGGCGACGAAGACCGGACGCTGCCGTACCTGGCCGTGATCCGCTCCAAGCTGCCCGACATCTCGATCAAGCTGAACTCGATCGACATCGATCCCGACCGCGTCGGCCAATGCACCGGCATCCTGCAGGACAAGCTCACCAACCCTTGCCTGCTCGAACTGATCTGGTCGTACTGGCACGAAGAAGGGATGCTGGTGCAGACGATGAACGCGATCACGCGGCGCTTCCAGAACGTGCGCGCGGGCGAGCGCGACCCGCTGGCCAACCTCGAGATCGATCCGCTGCGGCCGCTGAACAACGTGCTGTGGGGCTTCGTGCAGGACGAGCAGCATCGCCTGTCGGTCGTGCGCCGCAACTACGAGTACGACCACCACTACGGCCTGCGGCTCGAAGGCGCGCGCGGTCAAGCGCATGCAGACGGCCGACAGCCGCTCGCGTTTCATCGAAGCCTTCCACAACCTGCTGCGCCTGTGCGCGGTGTTCTTCAAGCAGGACGACGACACCACGGTCAAGGCCGACGCGTTCCCGGTGCTCAATGCGCTGAAGGAAGTGCACCTGATCCTGTCGCAGGGCGCGCACAACCAGTTCGGCGACCTGCCCTCCACGGCGCGCATCGAGATGCTGATGGAGCAGTGGCTGCTGGCGCGGCCGGAGTTCCGCGAGTTCCTGCCGACGCGCATCATGACCGCGTACCCCGAGCCGTGGATGGACCGCGTCGATGCGATGAAGAAGCTGCAAGGCTGGAGCGACGCCAGCGTGCTGCACTTCCGCAACCTGGCGATCTTCGGCGAGCAGGTGCTGCTGTCTGATGCGCTGGGGCCATTGGAGCGATGTGCAGGAGCCGCTGCAGGCCTTCAACTGGGCGCGCTTCTTCCGCCCGCAGATCCAGGGCTACAGCCACGCCTACCGCGCGGTCACCGGCGTCGATCTGGGCACCGACCTGTCGGACACCAAGGTCGATTCGACGCTGCCCTCGGTGCTGCTGCAACGCCGCCTGGCGATGCAGCAGCGCACGGCCTGATGCAAGGAGACCACCATGAACTTCGAAATCATGCCGTTCGAAACCGCCGCATCGTTCGAGCTGCCGGCGTACGGGCCGCCGCGCGGCGCGGTGACGCCCGCGCCGCAGGTCGTCAAGGACTTCGCCGGCCCGCCGGCCGAATGCGCAGCCGCGCTGCGCCGCGCCGGCAAGACCCGTGCGCAGGCGCTGGCGATCATCAACACGCAGATCGCCGTGGCAGTCAAGATGCTGCGCAAGGCCGCGGCCGATCTGAAACGCGGCAGCCGCACGCAGGCCACGAGCGACCTGTTCCTGAAGATCTTTCGCGTGCGGCCCGGCTTCGTGCCGAAATGGCTGAAGACCACGAGCAACATCCGCGACCGCGGCGACGTGGTGCGCGTGCGCTGCGAGCGCGTGGCCGATCTGCTGGCCTCGGGCCGCATCAAATTCTTCTGCAAGATCACGGCGACCAACTGCCCCGAGTGCACCCGGCCCGACGGTCCTGGGCGGCTCGCCTGCTCGAGCTTCGGCAAGCTGCGTGTGATCTGTCTCGGCCAGGCCTTCTGGGACGACATGCGCGCCGGCAACGTGACGTCGCTGTTGGCCAACTTGATGCACGAGCCGTTTCACATCTACTTCGGCCGCGAGGTCACCGAGCACCGCGACTCGGCCGGCAAGTTCGGCGGCATCAACTGCATCGTGCAGTTCGCCTTCAACGCCAACCGCCGCACGCCGCCGGCGCGCGTGACGAAAAGCTGCACCGACATGGCAGTGCGCAAAGAACTCGAGTTCGAGTTCGAATGAGCATGCGGCCATGGCCGACTTCACCAGCGCCCTGTACCTCGGGCTGCGCCATGCCAGCGCGTCGCTGCCCGGCTGGGACGCGCTGACGCTCGGCCGCCCGGCCGTGCTCGCCGAGCCGCGCGGCGCGCTGCAAGTGGCAGCTGCGTTGGCGCATTTGCAAGGCACGGCGGCGGCGACGCTGCTGCCTTCGACGCTGCATCTGTTCTGGGATCTGCTGCGCCAGCTCGCGCAGCACACGCGCACGGCGCTGCTGCTCGACGCCGGCGCGTACCCGATCCTGCATTGGGCGGCCGAGGGCGCGGCGGCTGTCGGCGCGCAGGTGCGCCGCTTCGCGCACCACGACGCCGCCGCGCTCGCGCCGCTGGCCGAAGCAGGCCGTGCGCGCGGGGCTGCGGCCGGTCATCGTCTGCGACGGCTTTTGCACCGGCTGCAACCGCGTCGCGCCGCTGCCCGCGTATGCGCGCATCGCCGCGGCCTCGGGCGGCACGCTGGTGCTCGACGACACGCAGGCGCTCGGTGTGCTCGGCCACGCGCCGTCGAGCGCCTGCCCCTATGGCCACGGCGGCGGCGGCTCGTTGCGCTGGCATGGCTTGCGCGCGGCGCACGTGCTCGTCGGCGCGTCGCTGGCCAAGGGCTTCGGCGCGCCGCTGGCCGCGCTGTCGGGGCAGGCGTCGCTGATCGAGCGCTTCGTCAACGACAGCCAGACGCGGCTGCATTGCAGCCCGCCGTCGATCGCGTCGCTGCAAGCCGCGCAGGCCGCGCTCGTCGCCAACCTGCATCCAGGCCAGCGTTGGCGCGCACGGCTGCTGCTGCTCGTGCAGCGCTTGCGCGCGACGGTGATGCACAGCGGGCTCGATGCCGTGGGCATGCTGCCGTTTCCGGTGCAGTCCTTCGTCTCGCGCCACGCGCCGGGCGCGGCGGCGTTTACGCGGCTGTTGCAGCGCCTGCACGCCGGCGGCGTGCGCGCGCTGTTGACGCGCGGCTGCCAGGGCCTGGCGCCGCGTCTGAGTTTCATCGTCACCACGCGCCACAGCCCTGCGCAGATCGATCGCATCGGCGCGCTGCTCGCGCACGCCTAGGGAGCCGTCATGAACCAACCCGAAGTTTTTCCCGAACTGTCGTTCGAGCAATACGAAGACGAATTCGAAGACGAACGCGGGCGCGGCGCGATGCGCGCGCGCGCGCCGATGCGCCGCGGGCCCAGCGCGAAGTCCGCAAGGACTGCAAGACCCAAACGTCCACCGCGCCGCGTCAAGCCGCCACGCCCACCGCCCAGGCCGCGCCCCCGCCCGAAGCCGCGCCCCTTGCCGCTGCCGCCGGATTGGCCGCCGTATGGCGCGGGCTACGTGACGCCGATGGGGGTGGAGCCCACGGCGCTGGCATCGGGCGACGACCGCCTGCGCTGCATTCAGGAGTGCATGAGCCGCGGTGCCAGCCCGGGCCCCGCACCGGCACCGGCACCGGGGCAAGAACCCGAACCGGCACCGGCGCCGGACGGCGGCGGCGACGCCGCCACGCCCGATGCCTCCGCTGGCGCGCCCGAGCCCGAGCCCGCAGCCGGCGAGTTCGAGTTCGAGATGCCCTACGAACAGGGCGGCGGCGACTGCAAGATCATCGACCTGACCGCGCAGTCCGACCGCAGCCATCGCAAAGGCAAGCGCGATCCGAAGAGCGTCTATGCGCTGGTGCTGCACCAGATGGCGTGCTGCTTCCGACGCCGCGATCCGCTGCGCAGCTACCTGCGCACCAAGGCGCACTTCGCGATCCTGCCCGAAGGACAGATCCTGCAACTGCACCCGGTGTCGGCGCTGCTGTGGGCCTCGCACGGCTTCAACAGCAAGAGCATGGCGGTGGAGTTTGCCGGCAACTTCCCGAACGTCAAGGGCCGCTGGTGGAAAGGCGAGACCTACGGCCGCGACCGCGCCACGCCCGCGCAGCTCGAAGCCGGGCGCTGTCTCGTCCGGCACCTGGTGCGCACGATGGGCCTGCGCGTCGTGCTTGCGCACCGCCAGTCGAGCAACATGCGCGAGAACGATCCGGGGCCCGATGTCTGGTACCACGTCGGCCAATGGGCCATCGACAACCTCGGCCTGTCCGACGGCGGGCCCGGCTTCAAGATCGGCAGCGGCAAACCGATCCTCGATGCGTGGCGCACCTGGGGTCGCAGCGGCAGCGCGCCGGAGCTCGAGGACGAGTACGAGTACGAAGGCGAGTACAAAGAGGAATACGAAGAGGAAGGCGAGTTCGAAGTTGCACCCGGCCTGTTGACGCTGGCCGCGGCGATCGCCGACCCGCGCGCCAGTGGGCCCGGCGTGTACACGCTCTACAAGGACGGCCAGCGCGTCTATGTCGGTCGCGCCAAGGTGCTGCGCCAGCGCCTGCAACAGCACCTGCTGTGCCTGACGCACCTGAAGCTCAAGGTCGGCCGCTTCCACGTCAAGTTGACACCGCTGCGCGGCGCCGCACCGTCGCACCTGGGCCGCGTCGAGTCGGCCGTCATCGGCCGTTTCGGACGCACGTCGCAAGGCGGGTCGCTGGCCAACGTCAAGTCGCGCGAATTCGAGCAAGAGCTTTGGGGCGAGACCTGACGCCCGCCCCGATTTCCCCGTCCACCCCACAAGGAGATCACCATGCACAAACCCTGTTGCGTCTGCGCGAAGTGCCAATCGATGCGCAACCGCGCCTTCACGGTCGAGCGCTTCGGCGCCCCGCCGGCCGCCGAACAACTGCTCAGCGAAGCCGAAGAGATGGAGTTGGCGATGGAGCTGCTCGGCGTCTCGAACGAAGACGAGATGGAGCAGTTTCTCGGCAAGATGTTTCGCGGCATCGGCCGCGGGCTGAAGAAAGTCGGCCGATTCATCGGCCGCAAGGTGCTGCCCAAGATCGGCGGTGCATTGAAGGGCCTGGCGAAGAAGGCACTGCCCTTCGTCGGCGGCGCGCTCGGCTCGCTGATCCCGATTCCCGGGGTCGGCACCGCGCTCGGCTCGGCGCTCGGCAGCGCGGTCAGCAAAGCCCTGGAGATGGAATTCGGCGAGCTCGAAAGCGAAGAAGCCGAGCTCGAAGTCGCGCGCCGCTTGGTGCGCATCGCCGCCAGCGCCGCACAACAGGCCAGCGACGCGCCGCCCAACGCCGACCCCGAATCGGTGGTGCGCAACGCGCTGCTGGCCGCGGTGCGCGCGCATGTGCCGACCTTCGCCGCCAACGAGGCCGAGTTGATGGCCGAGGCCGAGGCCGAGGACGAGATGGGCTATGAAGGTGAAGGCGAGTACGAGGAAGAGGGGGAAGGCGAAGGCGAAGGCGAGTGGGAAGCCGAGGGCGAGCACGAGGGTGAGTTCGGCAGCGCGATGTCGGGGCGCTGGACGCGTCGCGGGCGGCACATCGTGGTTCACGGTGCGTGACGCACAACGGGGCATGCGATGAGCACCGCCGAATTCGAAGTCCTGCCCTTTGTCCGGGACGCGCGTCGACTGTCGCTTGCGCCCACGCTTTCGCGCGCGCGGCCGAGCGACGCGTTCGACGTTGACAAGGCGATACGCCTGAACCGGTGCATGCAGGAATGGCTCGGATGGATGGCGTATCGCCAGGAACTCCACGCCATCCTGGGCTTTGCGCGCACGTGTCCGACGGAGGCCGCGCTCGCCGACGCCGTACGGCGCTGGCAGCAAGCGCACGGGCTCACCCCCGATGGCATCCTCGGCCTGCGGACCCTCAACAGCCTGCATGCGCGCATCGGGCGACCGGCGCTCACCGCCGAGCCCGCACGACCGCCGTGGTTCCGCTGGGATCCGAGCCCGAACTTCAGTTCCCGCGAAGGAACGCCGATCGATACGATCGTGCTGCATGCCACCGGCGGAGGATCGGTTCAGGGTGCCATGGCGCGATTCAAGAGCCGAAAGGGAAACGCCTCGGCGCACTTCGTAATCCTGCGCAATGGCGTGGTCTTGCAGTTGGTGGAGCTGTCGCATGCCGCTTGGCATACGTCGAGCAAGAGCACCGATGTCCCCCAGATGAATCAGCGCAGCATCGGGATCGAGATCGTGAGTCCCGGCGGGCTCAAGCGAGGCTCCGGTTCTGTCAGGGTTTGCGAAGACGAATCGGGCAGCGGGGTCACGTGGACCTGCGCTCGAAGCAGCAGCCTCCAGCCGCTCAGACCGCTTACGACCTACTATCGTCGGGGAGCGGTCGAGCGCTTCGTGCCTTTCTCGGACGCACATTACCGTTCGCTGACTCGGCTTCTGCGCTACCTCGTCTCTTGCGTTCCGACCGTTCGCCTGATTACGGGCCATGAGCATCTGCACAAATGGCACGGGGCCAGCAGAGCATTCAAGAACCGCGTCGATCCCGGCGGGCAGTTCGATTGGGCTCGGATCGAGAGCGGCCTGGCAGGCGCCTACATCGGCGCCATCTGCCATCGCTTCAGCCGCTTGACAAAAGGCACGAACCTGCTGAACCCGGCCTGGATCCGCGATTGCGGCGGGCTTCCATGAGCCCGGCGCCCGGGTTGAACGTCGCAGGCAGAGCACCATGAGAGATCCCGAGTTCGAGTTCATGCGGTTCGCTTTTCGAGAGGCATCGGCCCGCGACGCCGCGCTCGAAAGCAGCCCCCGCCGCACGGCTGTGTCGCCGACGAGCGCACCGCACGGCTGGTGGTGACGAAGATCCGCCCGTGATCCGCGATGGCTGCAACCCTTGCCCCGCAACTCGTGCTGCGCACGCCACAAGGCCGCTGGCAAGCGACGCTGACGCAGGGTGCGCGCACGGTCAGCAGTGCCGGGCCGCGTCGCACGTTCAGCGAGGATCAGGCGCGCATCACGCACACGACGTGGGTTCGCGCGCTGCCGCAGCCTTTCAACGGCACGCTCGACCGTTCCTGGCTGCGTCGCGCGCTGGCCGCGAACACGCGGCGCCAACCCGATCTGCTGGCGCTGGGCATGCAGTACGTCAAAGACGCGCCGCCGCTCACGGAGGACGGGCTGCAGATTGCCGGCGATGCGGCCTACGGCCCGCTCGTCGACGGCAAGCGCCAGGAAGGTTCGGATTTCAACGACTACCTCGGCGTCGATTGGACCTATGCGGACGGCAGCGTCGATGCCGCCGAGTCGCGGCAGTTCCAATGCCTCGATTGTTCGGGCTTCGTGCGCATGCTCTGGGGCTTTCGCCGCCACGCGCCGAACAATGCGCCGGTGATGCCGCTGGCGCGCACGACGTTCGAGCGACGGCAGCGCGCTGCCGCGGCGCGCGGTGCAGATGGCCGCGCGTGCGCCGGGTGTGGTCATCGAACGCAACCGCGGCGTGCAGTTGCGCGACTTCTCGCTCCTGGGCATCGGCGACCTGGTGTTGTTCGATGCCGATGACGACGACGGCACGGCGATCGACCACGTCGGCCTGTATCTCGGCGTGGACAGCGACGGCCGCCAACGTTTCCTGTCGAGCCGCAAGGGCGCCAACGGACCGACGCTGGCAGACGTGCGCGGCAAGTCGCTGCTCGATGGCGACGGTTTGTTCGCGCGCAGCTTTCGCGCGGTGCGGCGGCTCTGATGATCATCGACTGCCACTGCCACGCCGGCCAGGGCGACGGCTTCACCGGCCCATGGGACACCGACGCGCCGCTGCACGACCATCTGCAGCGCGCCGCGCGCGCCGGCATCGCGCGCACAGTGCTGTTGCCGGCGTTTCACTCCGACTACGCCGTGGCCAACCACGCGCTGGCGCGCATCGTCGCGCGGCAGCCGCGGCGGCTGATCGGCTTTGCGATGGTGCATGCCGCGCGCGACCGCGGCCGCGTGATGCCGATGCTGCGCGCGGCGGTCGAGCGCGATGGCCTGGCCGGCATCAAGGTGCACCGCCACGACGCGCCGATCACACGCGAAGTGCTCGACGCGGCGCGTGCGTTGCGCGTGCCCGTGCTCTACGACGTGACCGGCGAAGTCTCGGTGGTCGAGTTGTTGGCCGAGCAGTATCCGGACGTCGCCTTCATCATCCCGCACCTGGGCAGCTTCGCCGACGACTGGCGGGCGCAACTGGCGCTGATCGATCACCTCGAGCGCCACCCCAACGTGCATGCCGACACCTCCGGCGTGCGCCGCTTCGATTTGCTCGCGCAAGCGGTGCGGCGCGCCGGCGCGCACAAGATCCTGTTCGGCTCCGACGGACCGTGGCTGCACCCGGCGTTGGAGCTGGCGAAGATCCGATTGCTCCATCTGGCGCCGGCCGACGAGGCGCTGGTGCTCGGCGGCAACCTGCTGCGCATCGCGCCGCACATCGATGTCAGTGCGGCTGCCGCTGCTGCGCCCGCCGCAGTTGCAATGCACGGTCGGTGACGTCCAATCGTGCAGCGGCGCGGTGCAGGTTGCCGTGCTCCTCGTCCATCGCCGCCTGGATCGCGCAATCGGTGGCGAGTTGGCCGATCTCTTTCAAGCCCAGGCCCAGGCCGATGGCCTCGCGCGCCACCGCATCGAAGCGCGCCTGCAACGACACGCGCGTCGGCCCTGCATCGGCGGGGCGCTCGTCTTCGGGCACATCGCCGATCGTGATCGGGCCGCCACCGGCATGGCGCAGGCACAGCCGCTCGACGACACGCTTCAACTCGCGCACGTTGCCGGGGTACTCGCGCGTCAGCAGGTACTGGCACACCGGCTCGTCGAAGCCTTGCGCGCCGTCGCTGCCCTCGATGTCTTGCTGGAAGTGGCGCGCCAGCGTCAGCACGTCGTCCCTGCGTTCGCGCAGCGGCGGCGTGCGGCAGACCGAGCCGGCGATGCGGAAGTACAGGTCGGCGCGAAAGCGGCCTTCGGCCACACGCGCTTCGAGATCGCAATGCGTGGCCGAGACGAGGCGAAAGCCCGTGTGCTGCCAGGCGTTGCCGCCGACGCGCTTGTACTTGCCCTCCTGCACCACGCGCAGCAGTTGCGCCTGCAAGGTCAGCGGCAGATCGCCGATCTCGTCGAGGAACAAGGTGCCGCCATGCGCCTGTGCGAACGCGCCTTCGCGCGCGGACGCGGCGCCGGTGTAGGCGCCGCGCTCATGGCCGAAGAACTCGCTGCCCGACAACTCGGGCGTGATCGTCGTGCAATCGACGACGATCGAGATCGCGTTTGTCCTGACGCGTGTCGAGGTCATGGATCAGGCGCGCGATCAGCTCCTTGCCGGTGCCGCTCTCGCCGGTGATCAGCACCGGCCCGCGCGCGAAGACCGCGAGTTCGACCACCTCGCGCAGCAGGCCGCGCCACGCCGCGCTCTGGCCGACGAGTGCGGCGGTGACCTGAGGGCTGGAGCTGAGTTCGCGCACCGTTCTCAAGCGCTCGAAGCGCGAACAGACCTGATCGGCACTCGCCGGCAGCGCGGGCCACACCAGCACATCGGCCGCGCCGGCCTGCAACAGCGCCCACTGCTCGGGCGCCGCAATGCGACACGGCGCCAGCGCCAGCACCACGGCGTGCCGGCTGGCCGTGCGGATGCAGTCGATGACTTGTGGATCGACCGCGCCGAGCACCACCAGGCCAAAGCCCTCGGGCTCGGCTGGCATGGCCGACGGGCGCAGGCCCGAACGTTGCAGCAGCGCCACCACCGACTCGCGCGTGCGCGCCGGCACCGTGGAGAAAAAATGAATCCAGTCGCTTGACTGCATGCTCAAGCTCGATAACGGTGATCAGGCCAGCGGCAGGCTCAAAGAGGTGGCAACGCAGCACGTGCAGTAACTCAATGTGTAGAGATCGCTGCGTTGCGAGTGCGCGCAACATCAGGGCCTCGACTTCAGTCTAGGCCGTGAATGCGCAATGCGCAGACGCAAGCTAGGGGTCGCATGCGCCACGATGTGCAAAGCGGTCAGATCGATATCCGCCGCCGCACGCCGTCTGTTTCCATCTCGGCGCCGCGGCCGCGCAGGATGATCTCGCCGCGCTCCATCACCAGGTACTGGTCGGCGAGTTCGGCCGCGAAGTCGTAGTACTGCTCGACGAGCACGATGGCCATCGTCTTGCGCTCGGCGAGCAGGCGGATGACGCGACCGATCTCCTTGATGATGCTCGGCTGGATGCCTTCGGTCGGCTCGTCGAGCAGCAGCAGCTTGGGGCCGGCGGCGAGGGCGCGCGCGATGGCCAGTTGTTGTTGCTGGCCGCCGGAGAGATCGCCGCCGCGGCGGTGGATCATCTGCTTCAGCACCGGGAAGAGTTCGAAGAGTTCCGAGGGAATCGGCGTGCCGCCGGGCTTGGACGCCAGGCCCATGCGCAGGTTGTCTTCGACCGTCAGGCGGCCGAAGATTTCCCGTCCCTGCGGCACGTAGCCGATGCCCTTGCGCACGCGCTCATACGGCGGCGCGTGCGTGAGGTCCTGGCCGTCGAGCACGATGCGGCCCGACTTCACCGGCACGACGCCCATCAGGCTTTTCAGCAGCGTCGTCTTGCCGACGCCGTTGCGGCCGAGCACGACGGTGACTTCGCCGACGCGCGCTTCGAAGGCCAGCTTGCGCAGGATGTGGCTGCCGCCGTAGAACTGGTTGACGTTGGTGACGTTGAGCAGCTCACCGGCCAAGATAGACCTCCACCACCTGCGCGTTGTTCTGCACATCGGCGAGCAGGCCCTCGGCCAGCACGCGGCCTTCGTGCAGCACCGTCACCTTCTTCTTGCCTTGTGTCAGCTGATCGACGAACTTCATGTCGTGCTCGACGACGACCAGCGAGTGTTCGCCTTCGAGGCTCAGAAACAGTTCCGCCGTGCGCTCGGTTTCTTCATCGGTCATGCCGGCCACCGGCTCGTCGAGCAAGAGCAGTTTCGGGTCTTGCATCAGCAGCATGCCGATCTCCAGCCACTGCTTCTGGCCGTGGCTGACAGCAGGCCGGCCGTGCGCTGCGCTTCATCCTTGAGGTGGATGCGCGTCAGCACGGCGCCGATGCGATCGAGTTGCTCGCCACTCAGGCGCGAGAGCAGCGCGGCACGCACGCGGCGGTCGGCGGCGAGTGCGAGTTCTAGGTTCTCGAAGACGCTGAGCTGCTCGTACACGGTCGGCTTCTGGAACTTGCGGCCGATGCCGATCTGCGCGATGTCGGCTTCCTTCAAACGCATGAGATCGATGTTCGAACCGAAGGTGATGCTGCCGCCGTCGGGCCGCGTCTTGCCGGTGATGCAGTCCATCATCGTCGTCTTGCCCGCACCGTTGGGGCCGATGATGCAGCGCAGCTCGCCGACGTTGACCGCGAGCGACAAGCTGTTCAGCGCCTTGAAACCGTCGAAGCTCACCGTCACGTCTTCGACGTACAGCGCCACGCCATGCGCGAAGTCGGGGATGCCGGCTCGCAACACGCGGCCGTAGGCGGTGCTCTGGCCGCCGGAGCGCGCGTCGATCTCGGCTTGCCGCTGCGCGAGCGCTTCGCGGCGACGCGTGCCTTCTTCCATCAGGTCAGGCGTCATGATTTTTTGCGCTTCAACAAACCGATCAAGCCCCCCGGCCTGCGCAGCAGGCCGATCAACCCATTCGGCAGGAACAGCGTCACCGCGATGAACAGCGCGCCGAGGAAGAACAGCCAGTATTCCGGAAACGCCGCGGTGAACCAGCTCTTCGCGCCGTTGACGAAGAACGCGCCGACGATCGGGCCGATCAACGTGCCGCGCCCGCCGACCGCCGCCCAGATGGCCATCTCGATACTGGCCGCCGGGCTCATCTCGCCGGGGTTGATGATGCCGACCTGCGGCACGTACAACGCGCCGGCGATCGCGCACATCACGGCCGAGAGCGTCCAGATGGCGACCTTGTAGTTCACCGGGTCGTAGCCGGTGAACATGACGCGCGTTTCGGCATCGCGAATGGCTTGCAGCACGCGGCCGAACTTGCTGCTGACGATGGCGCGCGCCATGACGAAGAAGGCGATCAGCACCAGGCCCGACAGCACCGCGAGCAGCACGCGCATCTGCGGCGTGGTCACCGACACGCCCAGGATGCGCTTGAAATCAGTGAAGCCGTTGTTGCCGCCGAAGCCGGTTTCGTTGCGGAAGAAGAGCAGCATCGCGGCAAACGTCAGCGCCTGCGTGATGATCGAAAAGTACACGCCCTTGATGCGCGAACGGAAGGCGAAGAAACCGAAGACGAAAGCGAGCAGGCCGGGCACGAGCACGACGAGCAGCATCTGCAAGAGGAAGGAATCGGACAGCGCCCAATGCCACGGCAGCTCTTTCCAGTTCAGGAACACCATGAAGTCCGGCAGGTCGGATTGGTACTGCCCTTCGCGGCCGATCTGGCGCATCAAGTACATGCCCATGCCGTAGCCACCGAGCGCGAAGAACAGGCCGTGGCCGAGCGAGAGGATGCCGGCGTAGCCCCAGATCAGATCGATCGCCAGAGCGCGCGATCGCGTAGCAGAGGATCTTGCCGACGAGGCTGACGTAGAAGTCGGGCAGGTGCAGCGCGGAGCCTGCGGGCACGACGAGGTTGAGCACGGGCAGCGCTACCGCGACGACCAGCAGCGCGATCAGCACGCCGCTCCACTGCGCGGAGCATCGCGCGTGTCATGTTGCCCCCTCCCCGCAGGCCAGGGCGAACGGTGGCGAGTGCGTTCATGCCTCCGCACTCCGGCCCTTCAACGCAAACAGTCCCTGCGGCCGCTTCTGGATGAAGAGCACGATGAAGACCAGCACCATGATCTTGGCCAGCACCGCGCCCTGCCAGCCTTCGAGCAGCTTGGTCAACACACCGAGGCCCAGGCCGGCAACGACGGCGCCCCACAACTGCCCGACACCGCCGAGCACGACGACCATGAAGGCATCGACGATGTAGCTCTGGCCGAGATCGGGGCCGACGTTGCCGACCTGCGCCAGCGCACAACCGGCCAGACCCGCGATGCCCGAGCCGAGCGCAAACGCATAGGTATCGACACGCGCCGTGTTGACACCCATGCACGCCGCCATCGGCCGGTTCTGCGTCACGCCGCGCACGAACAGGCCCAGCCGCGTGCGCGCGACGAGCAGCGCCACGCCCGCGAGCACGAGCGCCGCGAAGACGAGGATGGCGATGCGGTTGAAGGGCAGCGTCAGGTTCGGCAGCACGGCGATGCCGCCCGACAACCACGCCGGGTTTTCCACCGGCACGTTCTGCGCGCCGAAGACCGTGCGCACGGTCTGCATCAGGATCAGGCTGATGCCCCAGGTGGCGAGCAGCGTCTCGAGCGGCCGGCCGTAGAGCCAGCGGATCACCGTGCGCTCCATCAGCGCGCCGACGAGCGCGGCAGCGAGAAACGACACCGGAACCGCCGCGGCCACGTACCAGCCGAACGCGCCGGGCGCGTAAATCTTGAACAGGTTCTGCACCACGTAGGCGGCATACGCGCCGATCATCATCAGCTCGCCGTGCGCCATGTTGATGACGCCCATCAGGCCGTAGGTGATGGCCAGGCCGAGTGCGACGAGCAGCAGGATCGAGCCGAGCGAAAGGCCGGTGAAGAGTACGCCCAGGCGCTCGCCCCAGGTCAGGCGCGACTGCACGGTGTCGATCGACGCGCGCAGCGCGGCCTTGACGTCGGCGTCGCTCTCTGTGGCCAGCCGCTCCGTCAGCAGCGAGCGCGTCGCCGGCTGCGGGCTGGCGGCGAGCTGCTGCGCCGCTTCGAGGCGCTTGGCCTTGTCGGGCGATGCGATCAACACCGCGGCGCGCAGCAGTTCGAGCCGGCCTTTCAGTTCCGCATCGGTCTCTGCCCCGATGGCCTTGTCGAGCAAGCCGAGCTTGCCCTCGTCGATGGCGTCCTTGAGATCGTTGATCGACTTGGCGCGCGCCTCGCGGTCGGGCGAGAACAGCGACAGCGCGGCCACCGCAGCTTCCAACTCGCCGCGCATGCGGTTGTTGTTGATCACGTCTTCGGCATCGTCGGGCAGCTTGGCCGGCTGGCCGCTGGCGGCTTCCACGGCCTTGTTGTCGCGAACGATGTAGGCGCGCCCGCCGGACACCTTCACTTCGTCGGCGAGCAGCGCCTGCACGAAGGGCACGAGCGTGGCGTCGGCCGACGCCACGGCTTCGTTCAACGCGGCGATGCGGTCGTCGCTGTCGCCGGCGGCGATACGCCCTGCCAGCTCCGGCGTCAGCGCCAACGCCGGCAGCGACAGCATGAGCCCAAGAAAAAGGCCTCCGAGGAGGCCTCTCAGCCGAAGCATGGCTGGCTTTACTTCTTGGCCATCTTCATCTCGGGCTCGTTCTTCTTGCCCTTGTTCTCGGCGATGTAGTCGCTCCACGGATCGGCCATCACCGGGCCCGGCGTCTTCCACACCGTCTTGAACTGGCCGTCGGCCTGCACCTCGCCGATGAACACGCTCTTGTGCAGGTGGTGGTTCTTCGCGTCCATCGTCGAGGTGATGCCCGACGGCGCCTTGAACGTCTGGCCGGCCATCGCTGCGATCACCTTGTCGGTGTCGGTGCTCTTGGCCTTGGTCACCGCCTGCGCCCACATGTTGAAGCCGATGTAGGTGGCTTCCATCGGGTCGTTGGTCAGCGGCTTGTCCTTGTGGCCGGCCACGCCCTTGGCCTTGGCGTACGCGCTCCACTTCTTGATGAACTCGTCGTTGGCCGGCGCCTTGATCGACTGGAAGTAGTTCCACGCCGCGAGGTGGCCGACCAGCGGCTTGGTGTCCACGCCGCGCAGCTCTTCTTCACCGACCGAGAACGCAACCACAGGAACGTCCTTGGCCTTCAGGCCCTGGTTGCCGAGCTCCTTGTAGAAGGGCACGTTGGAGTCGCCGTTGATCGTCGAGACCACCGCCGTCTTCTTGCCTTCGCTCGAGAACTTCTTGATCTTGGCGATGATGGTCTGGTAGTCGGCGTGGCCGAAGGGGGTGTACTCCTCCATGATGTCGGCGTCGGCGACCCCCTTGGCCTTCAGGAACGCGCGCAGGATCTTGTTGGTCGTGCGCGGATAGACGTAGTCGGTGCCGAGCAGCACCCAGCGCTTGGCGTTGCCGCCGTCTTTGCTCATCAGGTACTCGACGGCGGGAATGGCCTGCTGGTTCGGCGCGGCGCCGGTGTAGAAGACGTTCTTGGAGAGCTCTTCGCCTTCGTACTGCACCGGGTAGAACAGCAGCGCGTTGGTTTCTTCGAACACCGGCAGCACGCTCTTGCGGCTGACGCTGGTCCAGCAGCCGAACACGGCGGCGACCTTGTCCTGCGTGATCAGCTGCTTGGCCTTCTCGGCGAACAGCGGCCAGTTGGAAGCCGGATCGACGACGACGGGCTCCAACTTCTTGCCGAGCAGGCCGCCCTTGGCGTTGATCTCGTCGATGGCCATCAGCACGGTGTCCTTCAACACCGTTTCCGAAATCGCCATCGTGCCCGACAGCGAATGCAGCACGCCGACCTTGATGGTCTCTTGCGCAAAGGCGGGTGTGAGTGCGCCGGCGCTGATGAGCGCGGCGGCGAGTGTTTTCAATCCGGTGCGGCGTGCGGTGCCGAATGCTTGCATGGGTGGTCTCCGTCCTGGTTGCGAAATCGCGGAGGTCACATTCGCAAACGGCGTGCCAACCTGGCACCGAACCTGCAAGAATCGATTGACGATGGACCTCACCCCACGCGAAAAAGACAAGCTGCTGATCTTCACCGCCGCGCTGCTCGCAGAGCGGCGCAAGGCGCGTGGCTTGAAGCTCAACGTGCCGGAATCGATTGCCCTCATCAGCGCCGCGATCATGGAAGCCGCGCGCGATGGCCGGACGGTGGCGCAGTTGATGAGCGAGGGCAAGACCGTGCTCGCTCGTGCGGACGTGATGGACGGCGTGGCCGAGATCGTCAGCGAGATCCAGGTCGAAGCCACGTTTCCCGACGGCACCAAACTGGTGACCGTGCACCAACCGATCACATGAAAGGGTTCGAGATGCGCACTCTTTTGGCGAGCCTCGTGCTCGCCGGCTCGACTGCCGTTAACGCGCACGAGGGCCACGGCGAAGCCGACTTCCATTGGCATGGCGGCGACCTCCTGACCGTGCTGGCGATGGTGGTCGTGGTGGCTGTCTGGTTGTGGCGCCGCAGCGGCCGATGATTCCCGGCGAGCTGTTCACCGATGGTGCGGACCACATGCTCAACGTGGGGCGGCGATCAATCACGCTGGTCGTGCAGAACAGCGGCGACCGGCCGATTCAAGTGGGCTCGCATTACCACTTTGCGGAGACCAACCCGGCGTTGAAGTTCGATCGTGCCGCGGCGCGTGGCATGCGTTTGAACATCGCCTCCGGCACCGCCGTGCGCTTCGAGCCCGGGCAGCAGCGCACGGTGGTGCTGGTGGACTACGCGGGCACACGCGAGGTCTTCGGTTTTCGGGGTGACGTGATGGGTCAGCTCTGAAATGAATCGCACGCTCGCTGTCGGCCCGAAGGCGAACTTCAAGGTCTGCAAAGAACCGTTCGGGCTGAGCTTGTCGAAGCCCCTCTCGTCACCGTTCGGGCTGAGCCTGTCGAAGCCTTCGTGCCTCATGCCAAAGGCTTCGACAGGCTCAGCCTGGCCCTTCGACAAGCTCAGGGCGAACGGGGGCGGAGAGCATGTCAATGCGAACGGGAGTGGCGACCTGACCGCCGTCAACAGCCGCTCAGGGCCGCAAGCGGAATCTTGTTCCATTCGTCTCGGCACTCTTCAAACCCGGCGGGGTCGCTGAGATGACCACCCTCAGCCGCCGCGCTTACGCCGAGATGTTCGGCCCGACGACGGGCGACCGCGTGCGCCTGGCCGACACCGAGCTGGTCATCGAAGTCGAGCGCGACTTCACGACCTACGGCGAGGAAGTGAAGTTCGGCGGCGGCAAGACGATCCGCGACGGCATGGGCCAATCGCAGGTGGTCAACGGACCGGGCGCGCACGAAGCGTGCGACTGCGTCATCACCAACGCGCTGATCGTCGATCACTGGGGCATCGTCAAGGCCGACATCGGCATCAAGGGCCAGCGCATTGCAGCCATCGGCAAGGCCGGCAACCCGGACGTGCAACCGGGCGTCGATATCGTCATCGGCCCGGGCACCGAGATCATCGCCGGCGAAGGCTTGATCGTCACGGCCGGCGGCATCGACAGCCACATTCACTTCATCTGCCCGCAGCAGATCGAGGAGGCGCTGAGTTCAGGCGTGACGACGATGCTCGGCGGCGGCACCGGCCCGGCGACGGGCACGTTCGCCACCACCTGCACGCCGGGGCCGGAGAACATCGCGCAGATGCTGCGCGCGGCCGATGCCTTTGCGATGAACCTCGGCTTTCTCGGCAAGGGCAATGCCAGCCGGCCCGAAGCGCTGCGTCAGCAGATCGACGCCGGCGCGATCGGCCTGAAGCTGCACGAAGACTGGGGCACGACGCCGGCGGCGATCGACCAGTGCCTGGCCGTGGCCGACGAGACCGACACGCAGGTCTCGATCCACAGCGACACGTTGAACGAGAGCGGCTTCGTCGAAGACACGATCGCCGCGACGAAAGGCCGCACGCTCTGCGCCTTTCACACCGAAGGCGCCGGCGGCGGCCATGCGCCGGACATCCTGCGCGTCGTCGGCGAAGCGAACTTCCTGCCGAGCTCGACCAATCCGACGATGCCGTTCACCGTCAACACGGTCGATGAACACCTCGACATGTTGATGGTGTGCCACCACCTCGACGCCTCGATCGCCGAAGACCTGGCGTTCGCCGAGAGCCGCATCCGCCGCGAGACGATCGCCGCCGAGGACGTGCTGCACGACCTCGGCGCGATCAGCATGATGAGCAGCGACAGCCAGGCGATGGGCCGCGTCGGCGAAGTCATCATCCGCACCTGGCAGACGGCGCACAAGATGAAGCTGCAGCGCGGCGCGCTGAGCGGCGATGGCGATCGGAATGACAACTTCCGCGTCAAGCGGTACATCGCCAAATACACGATCAATCCGGCGATCGCCAACGGCATCGCCCACGAAGTCGGCAGCATCGAGATCGGCAAGTGGGCCGACCTGGTGTTCTGGCGGCCGGCGTTCTTCGGCGTCAAGCCGAGCCTGGTGTTGAAGGGCGGCTTCATCGCTGCGGCGCTGATGGGCGATGCCAACGCCAGCATCCCGACACCGCAGCCGGTGCACATGCGGCCGATGTTCGGCAGCTTCGGCGGTGCGATCGCGCGCACGTCGCTGACTTTCGTCAGCCAAAGCGCATTCGCATCGGGCGCCGCTGAGAGCCTGGGCCTGCACAAGCGCCTGGCCGCGGTGAAGGGCTGCCGCACCGTGCGCAAGCAGCACATGGTGCACAACGCCTACACGCCGCAAATGCAGATCGACGCGCAGACCTACGAGGTGCGCGCCGACGGGCAGTTGCTGACCTGCGAGCCGGCGACGGTGCTGCCGATGGCGCAGCGCTACTTTCTGTTCTAAGGCCCGCCGGCCTAAACTCCGGTCATGTCGAACACCGCGCTGGCCCATCGCCTCACCGCCGAGGAGTTCCTCGCCTGGGATGCGGGGCAGACGCTGCGCCACGAGTTCGTGGCCGGTGAAGTCTTTGCGATGTCCGGCGCCGGCGATGCGCATGTCACCGCTGCTGGAAACCTCTACCTCACGCTGCGCCACCATCTCGCCGGCACGCCCTGCCGCACCTTCATCAGCGACATGAAGCTGCGCGTGCAGGCGGCGGATGCGTTTTTCTATCCCAACGTCATGGTCACCTGCAGCGCGGCCGATGCCACAAGCCCGAGCAGCAAAAGCGAGCCGGTGCTGTTGGCCGAGGTGCTCTCGCCGAGCACGGCGGCCTATGACCGCGGCAACAAGTTTGCCGCCTACCGTCGCATCGCGAGCTTGCGCGAGTACCTGCTGGTCGATCCCGAAAGCCGCCGCGTCGAGCTCTACCGCGTGGGCGCCGACGGCCTGTGGGTGCTGCACCCGGCCGAGCCGAACACCAACGTCCAGCTCGATTCGGTCAAGCTGCTGCTGACGCCCGCCGCGCTGTGGGCCGAGATGCCGCTGACCGACAACAGCTGCTGACGGCCCGTCAGCAGTCGCCCGGCGCCACGCGCACGATGGCCTCGCGCAGCCAGCGCTGCGCCGCTTCGCGCTCGTGGCGGCGGTGCCAGAGCAGACCGATCTCGATGCGCGGCATCTCGAACGGCAACGCCGTGATGTGCAGCGCTTCGGCCGCGCCGCAAGCTTCGACGAAGCGCCGCGGCAGCACGGCCAGCAGATCGGTCTTGCACACCACCTGCACCGCCGCCGCGTACTGGTTGATGACCAGCGCGACGCGACGCGTGCGGCCGAGCGCCGCCAGCTTCTCATCGACGAAGCCGTACGGCCGGCCGGCGAAGCTGACGCGCGCGTGCGCAGCGGCGCAGTAGTCGTCGAGCGTCAACGGTTCTTCGGCCGCCAGCGGGTGCTCGCGGCGCATCGCGCAGACATAGTCGCAGTCGTAGAGCGCCTCGAGCACCGACTCGCCCTCGCCGAGCGACGCCGCAAACGCGCGCGCCACGTCGGGGAAGAAGCCGATCGCCGCATCGACGGCGCCGCGTTCGAGCAGTGCGCGCGGGTCGCGCGTGGTCAGAGGCTCGACATGCAATGTCGCCCGCGCGCGTGCGCGCTCGAAGTCGGCGAGCAACCGCGGCAGGATCACCGCCGACGTGGCGTCGGCCATCGCCAGCGTGAAGCGGCGCTCGTCCTGCGCCGGATCGAAGCCCTGCGGGTCCAACAGCTCGCGCAGGCTGGCCAGGGCCTCGCGCACCGCCGGCCACAACGTGATGGCGTGCGCCGACGGCGTGACACCCGTCGAGCTGGGCACGAAGAGTTCTTCGCCGATGGCTTCGCGCAGGCGGCGCAAGGCGTTGCTGACCGCGGGCTGCGTCATCGCCAGTCGCTCGGCAGCGCGGGTGACGTTGCGCTCGACCATCACCACGTCGAAGACGCGCAACAGATTGAGGTCCAGGGTGCGGAAGTTCATGGGTCATGCGGGCGCCATGGGCCCGTTCGTGAAGTATTCAACCCGGTATTCGCAAGCGTGATGCCTGGATTCCGAACCTCAATTTCCCAAGAATAAGTGAAAACCCTAATCTTCGACTCACGGGGCCATCCGCCTCGCAGGGAAGAAAGGACAAAACCATGTCAGCTCAAGTCATTCTCGTCACGGTACCGCGGCCGGTGGCCATGCCACGCGGCGCACGCTGGGCCGCGAACCTGGTGTTGTGGCTGTTCCAGCGCGGAGGTGTGCGATGAGCGCCATCAACCAAGGCTCGGTCGCTCTCGGCTCGACCTACAAACGGCAGACGCCGACGCTGTTGCGGGCCATCGGCCGCTCGATCTGGCGCGCGCTCGAAGCCGCCGGCCGCCGGCGCGCCTTGCCCGAGTTGCATCGGCTGGCGCAGCACTGGGAGTCGATCGACCCCGCCCTCGCCGAGCAGTTTCGCGCCGCCACCCGCTTCGACACCACGAGCCATTGAAGGAGGAATCACGATGACACCGATCATGACCCTGGCGCCGAGCGCCACGCAGTTTCTCGTTGACCACTGCCGCCAAGCTTGGCGCGCGATAACCGCGAAGACCGAGCCGGCACCGCGCAGTGCCGCCGAAGAGCTGGCCGCGGTGCGCGCGCTGGCCGACAGCTACCGCCGGACGGACCCCGGCTTTGCGAGCGACTTGTACGCCGCAGCCGACCGCCACGAACTCGCCCTCGAGAACACGGCACTGCGCTGAGCAGCAGCCGCCGCGTCAGAGCCTGAGAGTTTTTCGGGCGTGTCCGAGCAGCGCGGCAAAAGGCGCCCGATCTAGGCGCAAAGCACAGCCATAGCTCGGGCTATGGCGAGCATTTGCAACGACGAGCGGGTGCTTTCTGGCGTGATGAGCGGGCATGAGCGAAAGACTCTCAGGCTCTCAGGCCACGCCGCCTTCTACCGCGTGGCCGGCGGCGCGCCAGCGCAGCATGCCGCCGGCAAGGTTGGCCACCTGCGCGAGGCCGGCCTTGCCGAGCAGCACGGCGGCCTGCGCCGAGCGTGTGCCCGAGCGGCACACCGTCACCACCGGACGCGCGCGGTCGAGTTCATCCACGCGCGATGGCAACTCGGCCAGCGGGATCAGCCGTGCGCCGAGGATGTGGCCGAGCGAGCCGGTGAATTCGGCGCTCTCGCGCACATCGACGATCTGCACGTCCGGGCCGGCATCTTCGAGCGCCTGCGGCTCGATCTCCCACAGGCCGGCAAACGTCCAGACCAGTGCCGCCCACGACGGCTCATCCGGTAGCGGCACGTGGCCGTCGGGCCGGCCGCAGCGCAGGTTGGCCGGCACGGCAATCTCCATCAGCTTCGGGTGCGGCAGGCCGAGGTGGTTCATGTAGCCGGCGAAGTCGGCGGCGTTGCTGCTGCCGCCGAAGCGCGGGTTGAAGCGCCGCTCCTCCTCAACGCTGCTCGCCGTCAGGCCCTTGTAGTCGTGAGCCGGGTAGAGCAGGCACTGCGGCGGCAGCGACAGGATCTGCGCCTGCACCGAGCGGTACAGGCGCTCGGGGCTACCCTGCTGGAAGTCGGTGCGGCCGCAGCCGCGGATCAGCAGCGCGTCGCCGGTGAAGGCCACGCGCTCGTCATCGAGCACGAAGGTCAGGCAGCCATTGGTGTGGCCGGGCGTCGCGCGCACCTGCAGATGCCGCGCGCCGAAGGCCACGCGATCGCCATGCGCCAGCGCGCGATCCAGCCCCTGCGCACCGCCGTCGGCGGCGCCGAGGATGCGGCTGCCGGTGCGCCGCTGCAGCAACCACGCGCCGGTGACATGGTCGGCATGCACATGCGTCTCCAGCGTCGCCAGCAGCGACAGGCCGAGTTCGCGCAGCAAGGCGCCGTCGCGCCGCACATGCTCGAACACCGGGTCGATCAGCAGCGCCTGGGCGCTATCGGCATCGCCGAGCAGGTAGGTGTAGGTCGATGACGCGGCGTCGAAGAGCTGGCGAAAGATCAGCATGCGCCGATCGTGCCACGCAGCGCTCTCGACGCACCGTGGATGTGGGCATCGCGATGTTGCACCAGGTGCGATCAGCGCGCGCGGCTGTGCTGGCGCAGCCAGTGGGCGAACGCGGGCTCGTCCATCTGACCGGAGGCGACGGCGAGCATGGTGAGCACGCAGTCGGCATCGCTGGCGGTGAGCTCATGACCGTTGAGGTCGATGAACAACTCCACCGCGACGAACGCGGTGCGCTTGTTGCCATCGATGAACGGGTGGTTCTTGGCCAGCCCGACGCCATACGCGGCAGCCAACGCATGAACATCCGGCTCGCCATAGGCGGCCAGGTTCTTCGGCCGGGCGAGCGCCGATTCGAACAGCCCGTCGTCGCGGGTGCCCGCAGCGCCGCCATGCTCGGCGAGCTGTTCTTCGTGAACAGCGCGCAGCACGTCAGCGTCGAGCCACACCCATGCCGGCAGGCTCATTTGGCCAACTCGCGCAACACCGCTCGCCGCTTCTTCATCACCTTGCGCGCGGCCGTCATCTGCGCCTCGAACTCGGGGCTGTAGGGCGTGAGCATCACGCCGTTGGCGGCATCCGTGGCGAACACCGTGTCGCCCTTTCCCAGCTTCAACCGCGCCAGCACTTCCTTGGGCAGGATCAAGCCGACCGAGTTGCCGATCTGGGTGAGTTTCAATGCGGTCATGGGCACACCTCCGTTATAACGTTCGTTATACTAACCGCGACTTCAACCCACGGCAAGCGAGCACGACATGCACAGCGTGAACAAACTCATCCCCGGCGGACGCGGGCTTGCCGGCGTGCTGTTGAAACGCGCCACGACGGTGGAACTCGATTGGGACGTGCGCCAGAAGAGCCGTTTCGATGCCACCGACTCTGCCGGCCGCGCGCTGGGCGTGTTCCTGCCGCGCGGCAGCATCGTGCGCGGCGGCGATGTGCTTGTCGCCGAAGACGGCTCGCTGATCCGCGTCCTCGCCGCCCCGCAGGCCGTGCTGCGCGTGACGGCCTGCACCGAGCACGGCGGGCCGGCCGATCTGCCGCGGGCGGCCTACCACCTCGGCAACCGGCATGTGCCGCTCGAAGTCAAGGCCGAGCATTTGCAGCTCGAGCCCGACCCGGTGCTCGCCGAGATGCTGCGCGCGATGCACCTGATCGTGCGCGAAGTGCAGGCGCCGTTCGAGCCGGAAGGCGGCGCCTACGCGGCAGCGCATGCGCACCACGATCACGTTCACCACCACAGTCATCACGATCATTGATGAGCGCCGCACGGCCGCTCCGAAGGCGCTCACTCCCCCTCGGGGGGGCGGCCCACAGGGCCTTGAGGGCGAAATGAACCCCGCCGCCCTGCTCGGCCTGCTGCGCCTGGCCTCGCCGGCGCTGCCGGTCGGCGGCTTCAGCTACTCCGAGGGGCTCGAAGCCGCGGTCGAGGCGAACGTCGTTCACGACGAGGCCAGCGCGCTGCACTGGCTGCGCGATCAACTGCACTTGAGTCTCGCGCGCGCCGACTTGCCGCTCGTCGCGTCCGCGCACGAGGCCTGGACGACAAGCAACGCCGCACGCGTCGCCGAGCTCAACACCTGGATGCTGATCACCCGCGAGTCGCGCGAGCTGCGCGCGCAGACCGAGCAGATGGGCCGCTCGATGCTCGAATGGCTGCGCCAGCAAACGCCCGACGATGTGCGTGTGGTCACGCTCGCCGCACTCGCGCCCTCGCCCACCTGGCCGATCGCGTTTGCGCTGGCCGCAGAGCAAACCGGCGCGACCGCGCACGATTCGGTGCTGGCCTACGGCTTTTCGTGGGCCGAGAACCAGGTGCAGGCGGCATTGAAGTCGGTGCCGCTCGGCCAGAGCGCGGGCCAGCGCATCCTGGCGCAATTGGCGCAAGAATTGGCGCCGCTGGCCGCCACATCGCTGACACTCGGCGACGCGCAACGCCAGGCCTTCGCGCCGCTGCTCGCCATTCGCTCGTCGCAACACGAAACGCAATACTCGAGGCTGTTCCGCTCATGACTCCTGCGCATCACAGTGTTCCACGGGCCGAGCGCCCGGCCGCTCCGAAGCCGGCCCCACCGCGCCGCCAGAGGCGGCGCGCGCTCGTGCCGTCCAAGCTGGCGCAGACCAGCTTGGAGCCGCGGCACTCTCTCCCCTCGGGGGACCGGCCGATGTACCCATCGGACGAGGGGCAGACATGACTCAAAGAACGAAAAAACTGCCGCCGCTGCGCGTCGGCGTCGGCGGGCCCGTCGGTTCCGGCAAAACCACCCTCGTCGAAAAGCTCTGCAAGGCGATGCGCGAGCGCTGGGATCTGGTGGTCGTCACCAACGACATCTACACCAAGGAAGACCAGCGCCTGCTGACCGTCGCCGGCGCGCTGGCGGCCGAGCGCATCATGGGCGTCGAGACGGGCGGCTGTCCGCACACGGCGATCCGCGAAGACGCGAGCATCAACCTCGAAGCGGTGGACCGCATGCTGGAGAAGTTTCCCGATGCCGACATCGTCTTCATCGAGTCCGGCGGCGACAACCTGGCCGCGACCTTCAGCCCCGAGCTGTCCGACCTGACGATCTACGTCATCGACGTCGCCGGCGGCGAAAAAATTCCGCGCAAGGGCGGCCCCGGCATCACCAAGAGCGACCTGCTCGTCATCAACAAGACCGACCTCGCGCCCTATGTCGGCGCCGACCTGGCGGTGATGGAAGCCGACACGCGGCGCATGCGCCCGGCGCATGCCGACCGCAGGCCGTATGTGATGACGAACCTGCATCTGGGCACCGGCCTGGAGACCGTGGTGAGGTTCATCGAACAACGGGGCTTGCTGCAAACGTGACTGCCGCGCCGCTGCCCGCCAACGAAATTCAGCGCCTGGCGCGCCTGCGCGCGCTGGCCGTGCTGGACTCGGCGCCGGAGCCGCTGTTCGACAGCTTCGCCCGCCTGGCCGCGCAGATCGCCGGCACGCCGATCGCGCTGGTCAGCCTGGTTGACGACCAGCGCCAATGGTTCAAGGCCAACCTCGGCCTGCCCGGCGTGCAGCAGACGCCGCGCGACTTTGCGTTCTGCGCCCACGCCATCCTCGAGCGCGATGTGATGACCGTGGCCGACGCGCGCGCCGATCCGCGCTTCGCCGACAACCCGCTGGTCACCGGCGAGCCCGGCATCCGCTTCTACGCCGGCGCGCCGCTGGTGCTGCCCAGCGGCGAGCGCCTGGGCACGCTGTGCGTGATCGACCGCGCGCCGCGCCAGCTCGGCGAAGAGCAGAAGCTCCAACTCGCCGAGCTGGCGCAGGCGGTGGTGCAGGCGCTGCTGCTGCGCGAGCGCGCGCATGGCCACGCGCTCGGCGCGCCGAGCGCCGTCGAGTCCGAGCTCGCCGGTCATGTGCGCGCGCTCGAGCTCGATCCTCGACCGGCTGCCGATGGCGGTCTCGGTGTGGGACCGCGAGCTGCGCAACGCCTACGCCAATGCGCAGGTGCAGCAGCGCACCGGCCGCAGCGCCGCCGCGCTGCTGGGCCTGCACTTGTCGCAAGTCATCGGCGAGGCCGCGTTCAATGCCCACGGTGTCTATCACCAAGCTGTGCTGGCCGGCGAGGCGCAGAGTTTCGAGACGCGGGTGCTGTTCAAGGACGGCTTTCGCGACGAGCAGGTGCAACTGGTGCCGCTGCGCGGCGAGCAAGGCAGCGTCGAAGGCTATGTCTCTCTGGCACAGGACCTGTGGAGTGCGCGCGCAAAAGACGCCGCGCAGCGCGCGCTGGCCGACAGCGAGCGCAAGTTCCGCACGCTGTCGGATGCCTCGCCGGTGGGCGTGTTTCACACCGACGCGCAGGGCTGCTGCACCTACACCAACGCGCGCTGGCAGTCGATCTATCGGCCTGTCGCTCGAGCAAAGCCTGGGCGAGGGCTGGAGCAGCACGCTGCATCCGGACGACCGGGCCGCCGTGTTCGCCGAGTGGCAGCGCACGGCGGCGGCGGGTGTCGAGTTCGCGATGGAGTTCCGGGTGCAGCGGCCGGACGCGACGCTGCGGCAGGTGCGCTCGCTGGCGCGTGCCGTGCTCGGCGACAGCGGCGCGGTCACCGGCTTCGTCGGCACCGTCGAAGACGTCACCGAGGCCCGTGCCCGAGAAGCACGCCTGCGCGACAGCGAGGCCTTTCTCGACCGCACCGGCCGCGTCGCCGGCATCGGCGGCTGGGAAGTGAATCTGCTCGAGAACACGCTGACCTGGTCGGATCAGACCTGCCGCATCCACGGTCTCGAGCCCGGCCACCAGCCGACGGTCGAAGAAGCCCTCGGCTTCTACGCGCCCGAAGTCCGCGACACCATTGCGCACGCCTTCGAGCTGGCCACCACCACGGGCACGGCGTATGACCTGGAGCTGCCGCTGGTCACCGCGCAAGGGCGGTCGATCTGGGTGCGCACGATCGGCGAGGTGACGTTCGACAACGGCCGCGCCGTGCGCGCTTTCGGCACCTTCCAGGACATCACCTGGCGCCACGACGCCGAAATCGCGCTGCGCGACAGCAACCGCCTGCTGCGCCAGCTCTACGAGCAGACGCCGGCGATGATGCATTCGATCGACACCGACGGCCTGCTGCTGTCGGTCTCGGATCGCTGGCTCGAGGCGATGGGCTACCTGCGCGAGGACGTGATCGGCCGGCGCGCCATCGATTTCTTCACCGACGAATCGCGCCGCCTGCGCCAGCAGGATCTGCAGCAACTCTGGGCCAACGGCCGCCACACCAGCGGCGTGCTGCAGGTCCGGCGCAGCGACGGCAGCCTGCTCGACATCGTCGCTTCGGCGATCGTGCAGTACGACGACGCCGGGAAGGCGCTGCGCGCGCTGGTCGTCACCGACGATGTCACCGAGCTGCTGGCGCGCACCGCCGAGCTGCGGCGCGAGCAGGTGCAGCGCGCCGACGTCGAGCGCTATGCCGCCGAACTCGATGCACTGCTGGCCGAACGCAGCGAGATGCTCAACGTGCTCGCCCATGAAGTGCGCCAGCCACTGAACAACGCCTCGGCGGCGCTGCAAAGCGCCGCCGCGGCGCTGGCCGACGAGCGCTCGCGCGGCGACGCGGCCGAGCGCCTGCAGCGCGCGCAAGGCGTGATGCAGGCCGTGATGTCCGGCGTTGACAACACGCTGGCCGTGGCCACGCTGCTCGGCAGCGCCCAGCCGGTGTTGCGCCAGGACACCGACGTGGACATCGACACGCTGCTGGCCGTGGCCGTGGGCGACATGCCGCTGGCCGAACGCGACCGGGTGCACATCGAGCGCGTGGCCGAAACGCGCACCGCGTCGATGGACATGGGCCTGCTGCGCCTGGCGCTGCGCAACCTGCTGGCCAACGCGCTGCGCTATTCGCCGCCGGGATCGAAGGTGACGCTGCGCGTGGCCGACTCGGATCAGCCGCTGGCGCTGGTGCTCGACGTCATCGACCAGGGCAGCGGCATCCAGCCCGAACTGCTGCCGCGGCTGTTCGAGCGCGGCACGCGTGGACGCCACCCGAGCGGGCGCGCCAGCCATGGCCTGGGCCTGTACATCGTGCGCCGCGTGCTGGAACTGCAGGGCGGGCGCGCGGAACTCGTCGCCACCGGCGAGGCCGGCACGACGATGCGCTTGTGGATTGCGCAGGGCGGCAGCGAGCTCGGGGCCCAGCGACCCGATCAGGCCACCGTCAACGGCGCCCTGAACAAGTAGCCGACGCGCGAGCGCGACTGCAGCGGCACCAGCATCGGCGTCGCGCGCTCGATGCGGCGGCGCAGGCGGTAGATGATGGCGTTCAGGCCGTTGTCGCCTTCGTCGTCCTGAGCGCGGCCCAGGCGCTGCGACAGCGTTTCGCGCGTCACCGTTTCGCCGGCGGCTTCGAGCAGGCACTCGAGCACCGTGATGTCGGCGTCGGACAGGGCTACGCGCGCGCCGTCGGGCACGATCAACTCGCGCGCCTGGCGGTCGAGCTTCCACGAGCGGTTCGACGTGGCGTCCTTGCCGGCGCGGCGCTGCACCGCCTGGATGGCCAGCGAGACCTGGTCGAACTGCACCGGCTTGGCCAGGTACATGTCGGCGCCCGCGGTCATGACGCTGGCAAACACGTCGGGCCCGAGGCGGCCGGAGACGACGAGCAGGCCGGCGTCGCTGCGGCGGCGGATGACCTTGATCAGCTCGACGCCATCGACGCCGGGCAGCATCAGATCGACCAGATAAAAGTCGTAGCGGTGCGAGTCGGTGTCGGCGAGCAGCGCGTTGCTGTCGTCGAAGACGCTGACCTCGATGCCCTTGCCGCGCAAGTGCTGGGCGAGGTACTCGGAGTATTCGGCGTCGTCGTCGATGAGGGCGAGGTTTCTTGGCAGCATGGACCCTATTGTGCACAAGGCGCGTTGGCGCTGCACGCTATCCTCTATAGCGTGTACGTCCAATATTTCGGCCTGAAACACGAGCCGTTCTCGATCGCCCCGGACCCGCGCTACCTCTTCATGAGCGAGCGCCACCGGGAGGCGCTGGCGCACCTGCTCTACGGCGTCAAGGGCGGTGGCGGCGGCTTCGTGCTGCTGACCGGCGAGATCGGCGCCGGCAAGACGACGGTCTGCCGCTGCCTGCTCGAGCAGATCCCCAAGCGCTGCAACGTCGCCTACATCTTCAACCCCAAGCTGACGGCGTTGGAGCTGCTGAAGACGGTGTGCGAGGAGTTCCACGTGCCGGTCGAAGCGCACGAGCCCGGCACGGTGTTCACGGCCAAGGACTACCTCGACCCGTTCAACAAGTTCCTGCTCGAGACGCATGCCGTCGGTCTGAACAACGTGCTCATCATCGACGAGGCGCAGAACCTCTCGACCGACGTGCTCGAGCAGTTGCGCCTGTTGACCAACCTCGAAACCAACGAGCGCAAGCTGTTGCAGATCGTGCTCATCGGTCAGCCCGAGCTGCGCACGATGTTGCGCCGGCCCGAGCTGGAGCAGGTGGCGCAGCGCGTGATCGCGCGCTATCACCTCGACGCGCTGTCCGAAGCCGAGACCGCGCAGTACCTGCGCCACCGCCTCGCGGTGGCGGGCCTGACCTCCGCGATGCCGTTCTCGCAGCGCGCGATGCTGGAGATTCACCACACTGCGCGCGGCGTGCCGCGGCGCATCAACCTCGTCGCCGACCGCGCGCTGCTCGGCGCTTACGCCGAGAGCGTGCCGCGCGTGGACAAGCGCATCGTCGAGAAGGCCGCCGCCGAGGTCTTCGGCGCCGAGCGCCGCGCCGAACGCTTTGAAGCGCTGCGCCACGCCAGCCCGTGGCTGCTCGGTCTGGGCGGCGTCGCCGCGGGCCTGGTCCTGGCCGGCTTGGCGGCGCTATGGTGGCCGCGCTCCGACACGGCACCAGCCCGCAGCGCCGCCGCCGCCTCGGCAGCGGCCAGCACCGTGGCCGCAGCGGCCAACAAGGCTGCTGCTTCGGCGCCGATGCCGAGCGTGGCCTCGGTAGCTGCCCCACGCGCCAGCGGCGCCGCCGCGGCGCTGGCCGGCGACGGCAACGGCAGCGCGCCCACCACGGCGGCGGCGCCCGCGGCCAGCGCCGCCGTGCCGATGTTCCTCTCCGCGGCCGAAGTCGTGGCCCGCAACGCTTGGCGCAGCGAAACCGAGGCCTGGCGCGAACTGGCGCCGCAGTGGGGCATCGCCCTGCCCGACAGCGCCGCCGAGCCCTGCGCCGTGGCGCCGCGCGCGCAGTGGCAGTGTTTTCGCACGACGGCGGCCACGCTGCCGCTGGTGCGCCAACTCGACCGGCCGGGTTTCATCACGCTGCGCGACGGCAGCGGCCGGCCGGCATATGCGTTGTTGCTGAGCCTGGGCCCGCGCGCGGCGACGCTGCGCATCGGCCGCGAGACGCTCGACGTGACGCTGCTCTCGCTCGCCGAACTCTGGGCCGGCGACTTCGCCACTTACTGGCGCGCACCCGAGGGCTACGGCGGCATCCTCAGAGTCGGCGCGCGCGGCCCCGCCGTCGATGGCCTGGCGGCGCAGCTGGCGTCGGTGCGCGGCGATGCGGCGCCGACGGTGCCGGTGCTCTACGACAACCTCATGGCCGCACGCGTGGCCGCCTTTCAATCCGCGCAGGGCCTGGCGGCGGATGGCCGCGCCGGCCCGACCACGTTCATGCAACTCGCACGCGCCACCGGCAGTGCGCAGCGCGAGCCGCGGCTCTTGCGCTGATTCCACGCTACGGAGACCGCGTTGAGCTACATCCTCGATGCCTTGAAGAAGGCCGACGCCGAGCGCGAACGCAGTGCCGTGCCCGGCTTGCACGCCCATCCGCAAGACGATCCCGCCGGCCGCGAGCGCCGCGAAGGCGGCCTGCCGTGGCCGGCGATCTCCATCGCGGCGATCGTGCTGCTCGCCGCCGCGCTGGGCTGGATGTTGTGGTCCGAGCGCGGCGTGCGCCTGCCGCCGCTGGTGGCCGAGGCGCCGCCGCCGACAGCCGCACCCCCCACTGCGCCCGCGCCGACTCCCCGGCAGGCGCCCGTCGCCGAAACGCCGGCGCCGGCAGCGACCCTGCCCGCCGCACCGCCGCCGCCGCCCACCACCTGCACCTGCACCTGCACCCGTGCTCGTGCCCTCAACCACACCCGCACCCGCACCCGCTGCGGCGCCTGCGCCGCGCGCGCCGGCCGCAGTCGCTGCACCGCCGCCCGTGGCGCGTGTCGCTCCAGCGCCGGCGCCGGTCAAGCCGGTCGTCCCGGCCGAGCCGTCCGTGCCATCGATGAGCGCATTGCCGGCCGACGTGCGCGCGAGCCTGCCGCCGCTCAACATCAGCGGCGCCGTCTTCTCGCCCACACCTTCCGCACGCATGCTGTTCATCAATGGCCAGGTGCTGCGCGAAGGCGATGCGGTGGCCGACGGGCTCGTCGTCGAGCGCATCGGCGCATCGGCCAGCGTGCTGTCAGCGCGCGGCGTGCGCTTCGAGATCAAACACTGATCTGTCTGTACAGCGCCAGGTAGCGCTCTGCCGCGGTGTCCCAGCCGAAGCGCTGCGCCATGCCGCGCTTTTGCACCGCGCGCCAGTCGCGCGGCCGCGACCACAACGCGTGCGCGCGGCGCACGGCGCGCAGCAAATCGTCGGCGTCGAAGCGTTCGAAGACGAAGCCGGTGGCGCGCTCATCGGCCAGGTCTTCGAGCGTGCAGTCGGTGACCGTGTCGGCCAGGCCGCCGGTGCGGCGCACCAGGGGCAGGCTGCCATAGCGCAGTGCATACATCTGCGTCAGGCCGCACGGCTCGAAGCGCGACGGCACGAGCGTGACGTCGCTGCCAGCGAAGATACGGTGCGAGAGGGCTTCGTCGTAACCCTGGCGCAGGCAGATGTGGCGCGGGTTTTTCTTCGCCGCGGCGCGAAACGCGTCTTCGAGTGCGGCGTCACCGCTGCCGAGCACGACCAGTTGCGCGCCACGCTCGACCAGCGCATCGACCGCACCGACGACCAATTGCAGGCCCTTCTGCTCGGTCAGGCGGCTGACGGCAGTGAACAGCGGTGCGCTGCTCTGCACGTCGAGACCGCATTCGCGTTGCAGCGCGGCCTTGCACTCGGCCTTGCCGATCATGCGCTGCGCGCTGAAATGCGTGGCGATCAGCGCATCGTGCGCCGGGTCCCAGACCGCGTCATCGACGCCGTTCAAGATGCCGCTGACGGCCGCGCTGCGTTCACGCAGCAGGCCATCGAGGCCGGCGCCGAGCTCCGCGGTCTGGATCTCGCGCGCATAGGTCGGGCTGACGGTGGTGATGCGGTCGGCGTAATGCAGGCCGGCTTTCATGAACGACAACTGGTCGTGGAACTCGACGCCCTGCACGCCCCAGGCATCGGCCGGCAGGCCGAGCTCGGCAAAGGCGGCGCGCGCGAACACGCCCTGGAAGGCCAGGTTGTGGATCGTGAACACGCTTGCCGCCGCGCTCTTGCCGGCGCGGCGCGAGAAGGCGTTGTAGGCCGCGGCCAGGCCGGCGTGCCAGTCGTGAGCATGCAGCACCTGCGGCCGCCACGCCGGGTTCACGCCTTCGGCCAGCCGCGCTGCGGCCAGGCCGAGCAGTGCGAAGCGGCGCGGGTTGTCGGCAAACGGGTGGCCGCTGCCGTCGCCATACGGCGTGCCGGCGCGCGCGTAAAGCGCTTCGTGGCGCAGCAGGACAACGCGCACGTTGTCGAGCGACGGCGCATCGAGCCGGCCTTCGACGAGCTCGGCGGCGGCGCCGCCCCACGGCGGCTGCACGCTGCCGACGGCCTTGGCGTCGCGCAGCACGGTCGTCAACGCCGGCAGGCCCGGCAGCAGCACGCGTGCATCGGCTTGCGCAGCAACCAGCGCCGCCGGCAAAGCACCGATCACGTCGGCCAGACCGCCGGTCTTGACGAAGGGATAGATCTCGGCGCCGACGTGAAGAACGCGAGTCATGTGAGCCCCTCGGGCGGCGAGTACGCCGCCCGATCCCCAGGGGCTCGTAAGGGCCCCTTCGTGGCCCTTGGGATGCGGGCCAACTTGGGAGCGGCCCGGCGCTCGGCCCGCCGGCTCACTCCCGTTCCTGCCCCACGCAGGACAGCATCTCGCGCGTGATCAGCACGACGCCTTCGTCGGTGCGCTCGAAGCGCTCGGCGTCGGCCACCGGGTCTTCGCCGACGACCAGGCCCTCGGGCAGTTCGCAGCCACGGTCGATCACGACTTTCTTCAAGCGGCAGTTGCGCTCGATGGTCACGCCGGGCAGCACGACCGCATCTTCGAGGTTGCAGAACGAATGGATGCGCACGCTCGAGAACAGCACCGAGTTGGCGACATGCGAGCCGCTGACGATGCAGCCGCCGGAGACGATGGTGTTGACCGCCATGCCGTGCATGCCGTTCTTGTCGGGGATGAACTTGGCCGGCGGCAACTGGCGCTGGTAGGTCCAGATCGGCCAGTCGGTGTCGTAGATGTCGAGCTCGGGGTTGATCGACGCCAGGTCGAGGTTGGCCGACCAGAAGGCGTCGATCGTGCCGACGTCGCGCCAGTACGGCGGCGCGCCGTTCGGGTTGACGATGCAGCTCTTGGAGAACGAATGCGCCAGCGCGCGGCCCTCGGCCACGGCGCGCGGAATCACGTCCTTGCCGAAGTCGTGGCTCGAGGCCGGATTGGCCAGATCGTCGGCAAGCAGTTGGTAGAGGTAGTCGGCGTTGAAGACGTAGATGCCCATGCTGGCCAGCGACAGCGTGGTGCTGCCGGGCATCAGCGGCGGCTCGGCCGGCTTTTCGACCCAGCTCGTGATGCCCCAATCGTCATTGACCGCCATGACACCGAAAGCGCTGGCTTCGTGCCGCGGCACCTCGATGCAGCCCACCGTGCAGCCGGCGCCGTGATCGACATGGTCCATCAGCATCAGCGAGTAGTCCATCTTGTAGATGTGGTCGCCGGCCAGGATGACGATGTACTCCGGCCGCGAGCCCTGGATGATGTCGAGGTTCTGGAAGATGGCGTCTGCGGTGCCGCGGTACCAATGTTCTTCATCGACGCGCTGCTGTGCCGGCAGCAGATCGACCATCTCGTTCATCTCGGCGCGCAAGAAACTCCAGCCGCGCTGCAAGTGGCGCAACAAGGAGTGCGACTTGTACTGCGTGACGACGCCGATGCGGCGCAGCCCCGAGTTGACGCAGTTCGACAGCGCGAAGTCGATGATGCGGAACTTGCCGCCGAAATAAACCGCCGGTTTGGCGCGTTTGTCGGTGAGCTGCTTCAGGCGCGAGCCGCGCCCTCCGGCCAGGACCAGGGCCACCGTACGGCGGACCAGCTGGTGAGGTTGCTGCATCGGGGCGCTCGTGCTGATGGCTGACATGGCGTTGCCTCCTGTTTGACGGCGATTCTGCGCCCGCCGCCGGTTTGGCCTATCCGGGATTAACGGGATTCACCGCTACCATCGCCCCGTCCTCACCAGTCACACAGGAGCAGACCATGGGATTGATGTCTTTCATCAAGGATGCAGGTGAAAAGCTGTTCGGTATCGGCGAAGCCAAGGCCGCCGAGGCGGCCGTCAAGTCGGCGCCGACACCGGAGAACGTCGCCGCCATGAGCGCAGCCGCCGGCAAAGCGATCGCCGATTACATCGAGACACAGGGCTTGGAGGTCGGCGGCCTCAACGTGTCGTTCGATGCGCCGTCGGGCGTCGTCGCGGTGGCCGGTACGGTGGCCGACCAAGCGACGAAAGAAAAAGTGTTGCTGTGCTGCGGCAACGTGGCCGGCGTCAGTTCGGTCAACGATATGCTGGTCGTCGAAGCGCCCGAACCCGAATCATCGTGGCACACCGTGGTCAGCGGCGACACGCTGTCGAAGATCGCCAAGGCCGCTTACGGCGACGCGATGAAGTACCCGGTGATCTTCGAAGCCAACAAGCCGATGTTGAAGCACCCGGACAAGATCTACCCGGGGCAGTTGCTGCGCATCCCACCGCAGTGAAAACCCGCCCGGCGCTGCCGTTGTGCACCGCCGGGCCGGCCGCGCGTTGGTCGCGGGCGTCGTGAAACTACGAGGAGACAAGCCATGGCCCGAATGACGAGTTGCGTGCGCCTCACGCTGGGCGTTGTGTTGACGGGCGCGGCCGCGCTGGCATCGGCCGGCATGCCGGCCGATGTGCCGTCGCGCGAGCCAACGGACGCCGTCATGCTGGCCGCCGCGAGTGGCGCCGACTACGAGCTGGGCTTTCGCGACGGCTACGACAACAAGGCTTACCGCGACAAAGACCGCAGCAACAGGGCCTATGGCGACGGCTACAAGGCCGGGCAAGAGCAGCGCCGCAGCGGCACCGGCGCGCCGGCCGGCAACGCCGACTTTCAGCTAGGCTGGCGCGACGGCTACGGCAACCAGGCCTACCGCGACAAGGACCGCAGCAACAAGTCCTACGGTGACGGCTACAAGGCCGGAGAAGAGCGGCGCCGCGGCAGCGCCGGCGCACCGGCCGGCAACACCGACTTCCAGTTGGGCTACCGCGACGGCTACGACCGCCAGCCTTACCGCGACAAGGACCGCAGCAACAAGTCCTATGGCGACGGCTTCAAGGCCGGTCAGTCGGACCGCGAGCGCGGCTTGGCGCCGCAGCGACCGGGGGCGGCAGCCGCATCGGGCCGCCCGCGCGGCTTGGTGGGCCGCAATGCGGACGACCTCGAAAGCGACATGAAGGCGATCGGCTACACCTGGCGCGCCGGCACGATGAAGGGCCGCGAGAGCCACACCACCTGGCGCGGCAGCACGGACAGCCAGTGCGTGCGCGCCATCACGCGCAACGGCAAGGTGGCCAGCGTCAGCGACGTCGGCGCTTCGAACTGCCGCTGAGCCTCGGCGGCGCGTAGCAACCTACGCGCTTACGAGGCGCCGGCCATCGCTTCGCCCAGTGCGATCGCGCCGCCCGGCCGCCAGGCCGCGTTGAACGCCAGCGGCCTGTCCGCGGATTTGGGCATCAGCAGCACGACCGTCGAGCCGAGCAGGAAGCGGCCCATCTCGTCGCCTTGTCTGAGTGCGATCGCCGACTCGCCGTCGTAGCGCCAGTCGCGCACGCTGCCCGGCCGCGGCGGGTTGACGACGCCGTGCCAGACGGTGGCCATGCTGCCGACGATGGTGGCGCCGACGAGCACCACCACGAACGGCCCGCCCGCGCTGTCGAAGACGCAGACGACGCGCTCGTTGCGCGCGAACAATCCCGGCACGCCACGCGCCGTCGTCGGGTTCACCGAGAACAGATCGCCCGGCACGTGGATCATCCGGCGCAGCGCGCCGGCGCGTGGCATGTGGACGCGGTGGTAGTCCTTCGGGCTCAGGTAGAGCGTGGCGAAATGGCCGTTGAGGAAGGGCCGCGCGAGTTCGGCGTCGCCGCCGACCAGCGCCTGCACGGTGTAGCTGTGGCCCTTGGCCTGCAGGATCGCATCGCCGTCGATGGCGCCGAACTGGCTGATCGCACCATCGACCGGGCTCACCCAGTCCGCGGCGGCGATCGGGCGCGCGCCGGGTGCCAAGGCACGCGTGAAGAAGTCGTTGAAGGTCGCGTAAGCCGCGGGGTCGGGGTTCGCGGCCTCGGCCATGTTGACGCGGTAGCGGTCGATGAACCAGCGGATCAGCCGCGTCGTCAGCGCGCCGCCGCGCGCCCGCGCGATCTCGCCGGCAAAAAGCGTCAGTGCCTGCTTGGGCAGCAGGTACTGCGGCAGCACCGCCATGCGGTCCGAGACGAGCGGACCGAGCGCGTCGTCGGATCGCTCAGGAGCGTCGTCCGTCGCGGACGATCCCCCGGGGGACGCGCCAGCTTAGCGACCAGGCGCACGCGGTCAGTCTCTCGCAAAGCCTTGATCGCGCCATACCCGATCGCCGCCCCAAATCGTTTCGCAAAACGCTCGGCCAGGTTGTCGTGCGTCGTGTAGTCGATGATCTCTTCGGCCTTGATGACTTCGCGGGCGACGAAGTCGAGGTTGCCGACCTTGTCGGCCAAGCCGAGCCGGATCGCTTCTTCGCCGTTCCAGAACAGGCCGGAGAACATCTCCTTGCTCTCCTTCAGCTTGGTGCCGCGGCCTTCCTTGACGACGCCGATGAACTGCAGGTGGATCTGATCGATCATCGCCTTCGCGTATGCCGTCTGCTTTTCGTTCTGCGGCGAGAACGGGTCGAGCATGCCCTTGTTCTCGCCGGCGGTGAGCAGGCGGCGCTCGACGCCGAGTTTTTCCATCGTGCCGGTGAAGCCGAAGCCGTCCATCAAGACGCCGATGCTGCCGACCAGACTGGCCTTGTCCACGTAGATGTCGTCGGCGGCGACGGCGATGTAGTACGCGCCGGAGGCGCAGATTTCCTCGACGACGGCATAGACCTTCTTGCCGTGCTTGGCCTTCAGGCGCTTCAACTCATCATTGACGATGCCGGCCTGCACCGGGCTGCCGCCCGGCGAATTGATGCGCATCACGATCGCCTGCGCGGCCTTGTCCTCGAACGCGTTTTTCAGCGCGGCAACGATGCGCTCGGCGCTGGCTTCGGTGTCGGGCGCGATTTCGCCGCGCACTTCCACCAGCGCGGTGTGCGGTACGCCGGGCGCGGCCATGTGATTGCGGGCGACCAGCAGGCCCCACAGCAGCGCCAGCGCGACGCCGAGCCAGGCCAGGCGGAAGAAGATGCGCCAGCGGCGCTCGCTGCGGCGGTCCTTGAGCAGCGCCTGGGCCACCGACTCGAGCGTGGCCTCGACAGCGGGACGCTGCGGCACGGCAGCCGCAACGCTGGCGACCGGCGGCGGCGCTGGAGGCGGGGGCGGCAATGGCGGCGGCAATGGGGGCGGCGTGGTCGGCGCGAAATCGTCGGAAGGGTTCATGGCGAAGAGGGTCCTGCGGTGGGGGCCGCGTCATCGAAAGACAGCGGCGCGATGTCGCGGGAAGGATACCAAGTCACCTCGCCGTCGCTCTCGGCAACCGCCACCGGCATCAGGCGGCCGCGGCCGCAAGGCCCGCCGAGGCAGTGGCCGCTGGCCGGCGCGTACTGGGCGCCGTGAACGGCGCAGACGATCGTCGTGCGTTCGGCGTCGAGGAACTCGCCCGGATTCCAGTCGAGCTCCGTCGGCACATGGGCGCAGCGGTTGATGTAGGCGACGACGCGGCCGTCGATGCGCAGCGCGAACGCGCGCGCGGGCTGGCGCCACAGCATGACGTCGAAGACGACGCCTTTGCCGCGTTCGGCGAGTTCGTCGCTGCGGCACAAGAACTGCGCGTCATGCATTGGCGAGAAGCCAGTCATGCAGCTCGCGCGTCGAATGCGCAATATGCAGCGGCCCGAACTCGGCGAATGCCTCGTGATCGTGCGCGCCGAACGACACGGCCACGCGCGGCGTGCCGGCGTTGCGTGCGAGCAGCAGGTCGTGGGTCGTGTCGCCGATCATCAGCGTGCGCGCGGGCTCGACGCCGAGTTCGCGCATCAGCTCGTGCAGCATCAGCGGGTCGGGCTTCGACGCGGTTTCGTCGGCGGTGCGCGTGCTGTCGAACAGGCCTTTCAACTGCGAATGCGCCAGCGCGTCGTCGAGGCCGCGGCGGTTCTTGCCGGTGGCCACGGCCAGCCGATGGTCGCGCGCCTTCAAGGCCTGCAACATCTCCAGCGTGCCGGAGAACAGAGAGAGCTCGTGCTGGCTGGCAAAGTAGTGGTGGCGGTAGCGCAGGCCGAGTTCGGGGTAGCGCGCCTGCGGCAGACCGGGCGCCACGTGGCGCAGCGCGTCTTGCAGGCCGAGGCCGATGACGTAGGCGGCGTCGCATGTCGCTCGGCACCGTCGCGCCGACGTCGGCACAGGCGTTCTGGATGCAGCGCACGATCAGAGCGGTGGAGTCGAACAGCGTGCCGTCCCAGTCGAAGACGATCAGATCGAACTTCTTCAAAGCGCCCGCCCGGCCGCCCGAAGGGCGCGTGCGCCCCCTAGGGGGGCAGCGAACGCAGTGAGCGTGGGGGTGGTCATAACTGCTCCAGAAGCTGCACGCACTCTATCGGCAACGGCGCGTCGAGCGCGATTCGCTATCGCCGGCAGGGTGATCGAAGGCCAGGTGCTTTGCATGCAGGAACATGCGAGCAAAGCGGTGCCCGCCGCGCGCCATCAGCCGGTTGGCGGCGAAGTCGCCGTACTTCGGGTCGCCGACGATGCGCGTGCCCTTCATGCGCCAGGTGCACGCGGATCTGGTGCGTGCGGCCTGTCTTCAAAGTCACGTCGAGCAGGGTGTGCTGCGCGAACTTGCGCGCCACCTTGACCAGCGTGATCGAGCGCCGCGCATCCGTGTTGTCCGCGCTCGCCGCCCGCACATGGCGCTCGCCTTGCGCGTCGAGCGTCTTCAGCAAGGCCACGTCGATGACTTTCTTGCTTGCCGGCCAGACGCCGTTGACCAGCGCCGCATAGACCTTCACCGTGCCGCGCTCGCGAAACTGGTCCTGCACGTTCGTCAGCGCGCTGCGCTTCTTGGCCAACAGCAGCACGCCCGACGTTTCCTTGTCGAGACGGTGCACCAGCTCCAGGAACTTCGCCGCCGGCCGCGCGCGGCGCAACTGCTCGATGACGCCGAAGCTGACGCCCGAGCCGCCGTGCACCGCCACGCCGGCCGGCTTGTCGATGGCCAGCAAGTGATCGTCCTCGAACAGCACCGCAAACTCGCGTGGCGGCACCGAGCTTTCGGCCTTCGGCTCGGCCATGCGCACCGGCGGCACGCGCACCTCATCACCCAGCACCAACCGCGTGTCGGCCGCGGCCCGGCCCTTGTTGATGCGCACCTCGCCCGAACGAATGACACGATAGACATGCGTCTTGGGCACGCCCTTCAACACCCGCAGCAGGAAGTTGTCGAGCCTTTGGCCTTCGCTGCCCTCATCGATGACCAGTCTTTGCACCTGCGGCGGCGCTTTGCCCCCTATAATCGTTTCGACCACGTTGTTGCCGTAAGTGCTTGATTCGCTACGAGTTTAGCGGTCGCACCCGAGCAGCGTGGAGGTGATGCAACACCCGCTGCGCACCGCGGGCCTTCAGTCCCAGAGTGACAAGGCAGCCGCGCGACGCGAGTGGCAGAGAGACACGAATCCAACCCTCGGCAGGCGTTATGCCGGCCGCGAGAAAAGAACAAGGTTTATCGGATGCAGGCCCGGCCTGCATTCGCGTTCAGCCCTTCGGACCATGAAGTTCCAGCCCACCAAGACCTCCTGCCCGCGCGCACACGATGCGCCGCGGGGCGGGTCGGCCGTGCGCGAACCTTGGCCCGCGCCGGCTGACACGCACGCGCCAACGCCAACGCCGCGCTGATTTCGCTTCAAGAGCGAGACCTCCAGCGCGGCCGCGGTCCAGGGCGGTTCCTTGGTGGGCTTCGCGCTTCTCGTGCATCGATGTTGTGAAGACCGATGTTTGGAGAACACATGAAGCGCATGCTGATCAATGCGACGCAGCCCGAAGAGCGTCGCCTGGCGATCGTCGATGGCCAGAAACTGCAGGATTTCGAAACCGAGATCGAAGGCCGCGAACAGCGCAAGGGCAACATCTACAAGGCGGTGGTGACGCGCGTCGAGCCGTCGCTCGAAGCCTGCTTCGTCGATTACGGCGAAGACCGCCACGGCTTCCTGCCGTTCAAGGAAATCTCGAAGGCCTACTTCAAGGAAGGCGTCTCGGTTCGCGACGCCAAGATCCAGGACGTCATCTCCAACGGCACCGAGCTGCTGGTGCAGGTTGAAAAGGAAGAGCGCGGCAACAAGGGCGCGGCACTGACGACCTTCGTCTCGCTGGCCGGCCGCTACCTGGTGCTGATGCCGAACAACCCGCGTGGCGGCGGCGTCTCGCGCCGCATCGAAGGCGAAGACCGCGAGGAGCTGAAGGAAAACCTCGACCAGCTCGACTACCCGAAGGGCATGAGCCTGATCGCGCGCACCGCCGGCATCGGCCGCACGGCGCCCGAGCTGCAGTGGGACTTGAACTACATGCTCAAGTTGTGGGAGGCGATCGACGGCGCCTCCAAGGCCGGCAAGGGCGCCTTCCTGATCTACCAGGAAAGCTCGCTCGTCATCCGCGCCATCCGCGACTACTTCACCGCCGACATCGGCGAGATCCTGATCGACACCGACGACATCTACGATCAGGCCAAGCAGTTCATGAACCACGTGATGCCGGAGACGGCCAATCGCGTCAAGCGCTATCGCGACGACGCGTCGCTGTTCTCGCCGCTTTCAGATCGAGCACCAGATCGAGACCGCGTTCTCGCGCACGGTGAATCTGCCCGAGCGGCGGCGCGATCGTCATCGATCACACCGAAGCGCTGGTGTCGATCGACGTCAACTCGGCACGGGCCACGCGCGGCAGCGACATCGAAGAGACGGCGACGCGCACCAACCTCGAAGCCGCCGATGAAATCGCGCGCCAGATGCGGCTGCGCGACTTGGGCGGCCTGCTCGTCATCGACTTCATCGACATGGAAGAGTCGAAGAACCGGCGCGATGTGGAGCAGCGGCTGCGCGAGGCGATGAAGTTCGACCGCGCGCGTGTGCAGTACAGCGCGATCTCGAAGTTCGGCCTGCTCGAACTGTCGCGGCAGCGCCTGCGCCCGGCGCTGTCCGAAGGCAGCCACATCACCTGCCCGCGCTGCAACGGCACCGGCCACATCCGCGACACCGAATCCAGCGCGCTGCAAATCCTGCGCATGGTTCAGGAAGAAGCGCTGAAGGACAACACGGCCGCGGTGCATGTGCAGGTGCCGGTCGAGGTGACCTCGTTCCTGCTGAATGAGAAGCGCAGCGAGATCACCAAGATCGAATTGAAGCAACGCGTCAACGTGCTGCTGATCCCGAACCCGCACATCGAAACGCCGAACTACAAGCTTGAGCGACTGCGTCACGACGACCCGCGCCTCGAGGCCTACAAGGCCAGCTACACGATGATCGAGGAGCCGGACGACGAGGTCGGCATCACGCGCCGCGAAAAGGCCAAGGACCGGCAGGAGCCGGTGATCAAGGGCGTGCTGCCGGATCAGCCGGCGCCTGTCGCTGCGCCGAAGCCCGAGCCGGTGATCGCGCCTGCAGTGGCGGTGACGCCAAGGCCGATGCCGACGCCGATTGCTATCCCGCAGCAGCCCGCCGCGGGCGGCGGCTTCTTCTCGTGGGTGAAAAAACTGTTCGGCAGCGACGAAGCGCCGCTGGTGACGCCGCGTGCCGGCCGCGGTGGCCGCGCCGGTGGTCGAAGCCAAACCGAAAGTCGCAGAACGCGGTGACCGTGGCGACGGCCGAGGCCAACAGCGCGGCGAGCGTGGCGGCCGCGGTGGCGAGCGCGGTGGACGGGGTGGCCGAGGCGGTGAACGCGGCGAACGTGAAGGACGCGAGGGACGTGGCGAAGCCCGCCGTGGCGAAGGCCGCGAGCAGCGCGAACCGCGCGAGAACCGCGAAGGCCGCGGCGACAACCGCCGCACCGAGGGTCAACAGGGCCCGCGCGATCCACAACAGCAACAGCCTGCGGCGCAGCCGCCGCGCGAGGCCCGTGAACCGCGCGAACCGCGTGAGACACGCGACCGCGACCGCGTCCGCCGCGCGGCGAAGGCGGACGTCGCCATGAAGCCCCTGCGGCCAAACCCGAAGCCGATCTGCTGCCCGCAGCGCAACTGGCCCTGATCGACGGCGCCGCCGTGCCCGCGGCGACCGACGCCCTGCTCCCGCCCGCGGAAGGCGACGCCAACGGCGAAGGTGCACGCCGCCGCCGCCGTCGCGGCGGCCGCGGACGCAACCGCGGTGAAGGTGCGCCGGGCGACGCCGCGACCAACGGCGGCGAAGAGGCTGCACTCGAGGGCCACAGCGAGGTGCTGCCGGACACGGCAGTGCCGCAGCGCGTTCAGGCTTTCGAGCCGGTTGACCCCGAGCCGGTGGTGGCGGCCGAGCCGGTCATCGAAGCGCCGGTCGTGCCGGCGCCGATGCTGCCCGAGCCGGTGGTTGCGGCACGCCCGATCGTCGTTCCCGCACCGACGCCTGCTGCGCCTGCCAAGACCGAGCCCTACATGTTGCCGATCGACCGGCTCAATGCCGTGGCCAGCGCCGCCGGTCTCGAGTGGGTGCACTCCGACAGCGACAAGGTGCGCGCGGCGCAATCCGCCATCGCCGCCGAAACCCAACCGCCGCGTGTGCCGCGCCAACCGAAGCCGGCCGTGGCGATCGACGACGGCCCGCTGATCCTCGTCGAGACGAAGAAGGATCTGTCGCAGATCAAGCTGCCGTTCGACAGGGGCTGACGAAGGCGAACGCCACTCACCACGAGTGGCCTTCGTTCATCGCGCGGGCAGGATGTCGAGTTCGGCGTCGCCACGCAAATAGACCACGCACGCGGTGGCCGCCTGCACCAGCCCGTGCTCGAACCCCGCCGGCGCGAGCTGGAACTCGTGTTCGCGGATCAGGATGTCGCCGGTGAAGAGTTCGCCTTCGAGCATCAGGCACTCCTCGTCGTTGCGGTGGCCGTGCGCCGGCACCGCGGCACCCACTTGCGCGCGGGCGAGGTAGGCGCAGGCATTGCCGGCCTGCCACAACAAGCGGCGGCGGATGCCGGGGGCGAAGTTTTCCCATTGCGCCTGGCGCTCGCGCGAGGTGCCGGCGGGTGACGGTTCGTCGCCGTTGTCGCGCAGGTAGATCGTTGCGCCGGCCGCGCTGGCCAGCACCGGCTCGCGCGGGCTCGCTGCGTGGCCATGATGGTCGAGCGTGTCGAGCGCAACGCCGTCGAGCGTGACGCTGCCGCTCATGACGAGCCATTCGCTGTGGCAATGGGCCAGACCGAGGCCACTGTCCAGACGCGCGCCGGCTTGCAGCGCGATCAGCGCCAGGCGCTGCGGCTCGCCGGCGCGGCGGGCGCGGGTGCTGTCGGTCTGGTAGAGCCAGCGCACGGTCACGCCTTCGGCCAGCGGCAGCGCCTGCAGATGGCGCGGCCGCACCACGACCAGACCTCGATGGCGCTCGGCGCTGTCGGCGACTCGGCCGAGCAGGCGGCTGCGCACTTGCAGCGCGGCAGGCAGCGGCTGGGACGACAGGGCGTCGTTGATGAGGTCGATCGTTTCGTCGAGCGCCGCGCGGTCGCGCAGGTCCCTGACGTTCGACGCGGGGGCGTTCATGAGTTCTCCAACGACAAAGCAGATTCTGTGAGCTGGCTGCGCAAGGCCACCAGCGTGCGCCGGATGTGGGATTTGACCGTGCCCAGCGCCAGGCCCGTTTGCTCGGAGATTTCTTCATGCGTGCAACCGCGCATGAAGGCCAGCGCGAGCAACTGACGCGGCAGCGGCTCGAGGCCGGCGAGCAGCGCGTGCAGCTTGGCGTGATGTTGCGACGCGGCGATGAGGTCCTGCGGGTCGTCGCCGTGCGTGCGGCCTTCGGCCAGCGCGTCGAGCGCATCGTCGTCATCGACCGCCACTTCGCCGACGCGCATGCGCTCGGTGCGGCGCAGCGCATCGATGGCGCGGCTGCGCGCGATGGCGAGCAGCCAGGCCAGCACGCGGCCTCGCTCGGCGTCGAACCGCGGCGCCTCGCGCCAGACTTGCCAGAAGACGTCTTCGACCACTTCTTCGGCCAGCGCGCTCGAGCGCACGATACGCAGCACCAGGCCGTGAACGCGACCCGAGGTGGCTTCGTACAGGCGCGCCAGCGAGGGCTCGTGCTGATCGCACACTCGCAGAACCAGGCCGGCGAGCTGACCATCGTCCGCTGCCGGGACGCAGGCCGGGGCGGGCTCGGCGGCGGCGACGTCTTCGCCGGCACTGTCGTCCACGGCGGGCCACAGCGGCCAGGGCGGATCGGCGCTCACGGTGGCGGCCGCAGTCATGGCCGCCTGGGCTGTAGGTTCATCGTTGACCCCCTCGGGTGGCGGGACCGGCCGCCGCAGCGGCCCATGCCGACTTTACGAGCGCCGACAGAACCTGGATGCGGTTTTCTACGAACGGAATTCGTAACGTTCGAGCGCGTGGCGGTACACCGGGTCGTGCATCAGGTCGTCCCAGGGCAGCGGCGGGGTCTTCGGCAACAGCGCAAGGCGGCGCGCATCGCTTTGCGCGGAGAGTTCGACGCGGCCGGCATCGACCTCGCGCTGCAAGCCGCCAATGAGTTCATCGACCGCAGCGCCGCCATCGACGCTCTGGTTGCACAGCAGCACCATGTCGCAGCCGGCATTGAGCGCCACGGCCGCAGCTTCTGCGTAACTGGCTTCGCGGCCGTCGATGCGGCGCGCGCCTTCCATGCTCAGGTCGTCGCTGAAAATCGCGCCGGTGAAGCCGAGCTGTGCACGCAGGATGTCCTGCAGCCAGCGCTCGGAGAATCCGGCCGGGCGTGCATCGATCTTCGGGTAAATCACGTGCGCCGGCATCACGGACTGCAGACTCGTCGAAAGCCAGCCATACGGCGCAGCATCGTCGGCCAGGATCGTCTTCAACGGCCGCTTGTCCACCGGCACATCGACATGCGAATCGGCGGCGACGAAGCCGTGACCGGGGAAGTGTTTGCCGCACGCGGCCATGCCGGCTTGCAGCAGGCCGTGCATCAGGCTCTTGGCGAGCAGCGTCGCCACGCGCGCATCGCGGTGAAAGGCGCGGTCGCCGATCACGCCCGACGGGCCATGGTCGAGGTCGAGCACCGGCGTGAAAGAAAAGTCCACGCCGCAGGCGCGCAACTCGCTGGCGAGGATGTGGCCGCAAGCGGTGGCGGCATCGGTGGCCGCGAGCGCGTCCTGCATCCACAGCTCGCCGAGCGCGCGCATGGGCGGCAGGTGCGTGAAGCCATCGGTGCGGAAGCGCTGCACGCGGCCACCTTCGTGATCGACGCAGATCAGCAGGTCTTCGCGCACCGCCTTGATGTCGGCGCACAGCGTGGTGAGCTGGCGCCTGTCTTTCCAGTTGCGGGCGAAGAAGATCAGGCCGCCGACAAGCGGGTGCTTCAAGCGTTCGCGGTCGGCGTCGGTCAGCGTGGTGCCGGCGATGTCGATGATCAGGGGCGACGCGTCACTCATGTTCTTGTTCCACCACGACGAAAGCGCAAGCGTAGCTGCTTTCGTCGCTGACGCTGACTTGCGCGGTCAGCCGGCGCGACACGAACCACTCGTGCAACGCGCCGTGCAACCTGATCTCGGGCTTGCCGCTCGCGGCCTTGACGACTTCGCAGCGCTGCCAGGCCATCGGCGAGCGCATGCCCAGGCCGATCGCTTTCGAAAACGCTTCCTTGGCCGAGAAGCGCGTGGCCAGATAAGCGACGCCGCGCGCTTCGACTTTGGCGCGGCGCGTTCGGAATACGTCGATCTCGTGCGGCCCGAGCACACGCTGCGCGAACCGCTCGCCGTGGCGCTCGAGCGCTTTGGCGATGCGCGTGATGTCGCAGATGTCAGTGCCGATGCCGTAGATCACTTACGCGTAGGATCTTTGAATGCAGCGCTGGTAGTCGCGCACGGTTTCGGTGTAGCCGAGTTCGAGCGCATCGGCGATCAGCGCATGGCCGATCGACACCTCCTGCACACCGGACACGGCGCGCAGGAAGTCGGTCAGGTTGGCGCGGTTCAGGTCGTGGCCGGCGTTGACTCCCAGCCCCGCTGCGATCGCTGCGTTGGCGGCTGCGGCGTAGCGTTCGAGCTGCGCAGCCTGTGCAGCGGTGCCATGTGCCGCCGCGTAGGGCTCGGTGTAGAGCTCCACGCGGTCGGCGCCGATCGCGGCGACATGGCGCATCGCTTCGGGATCCGGGTCCATGAACAGGCTGACGCGCACGCCGAGCGCGCGCGCTTCGGCCACGAGCGGCGCGACGCGCGGCAGGTCGGCGATCGCAAAGCCGTGATCGCTCGTGAACTGGCCGGGCGCGTCGGGCACGAAGGTGGTCTGCTGCGGCCGGTGCTCGCGCACGAAGGCCATCAGGTTGTCGGACGGGTTGCCTTCGATGTTGAACTCGGCGTGCGGCCATTGCTTCATCAGTGCGGCAAGGTCGCGCACGTCCTGCGCGCGGATGTGGCGCTCGTCGGGCCGCGGGTGCACGGTGATGCCTTGCGCTCCCGCTTCGAGGCACAGCGTGGCTGCGCGCAGCACACTCGGGATGCCGAGGTGCCGCGTGTTGCGCAGGTGCGCGACCTTGTTGACGTTGACCGACAGCGCGCAGCGGCCGTGGCGATCGTGCGCTTCGGGAGCGATCAGGGGATTCATCGTGTCGTGAGCAGGGGTTGCAGGTCGAGCATGACTTCGCGCGTGCGCAGCGGGGCGCCGCCCAGATGGTACGCAAGCCAGTGGCGCAATTGCCGGCGCAGCGGCTGCACGACAGGGCGGCAGGCGGTGCGCAGCGCGTCGAGGTCGCGAGACGCCATGGCGGTTTGCAGCGCGATGAAGTGCACGCCGCCGATCGCCGCATCGTCTTCATTCCTCGCATCGATCAAGCCGGCTTCGGGCCGCAGCAGGTAGCGGCGAGCGGTATCGATCGCCTGCTGCGTCGATGTCGTGCGCGCGAGGTCAGGCAGGTGGCCCGTCTCGGCCAACAAGACCAGCTCGAACGCGCGCAACGCAGCCGACTCTTCATCGCCGCCGAGATGCGGCAGCGTGGCCGCATAGGCGTCCCACAGCGCCGGGTGCGGATCGTCGCGCGCCAGCAGCTTCAGCAGCAGCTCGTTGAGATAAAAGCCTGCGAGCAACGCCTCGCCACCCACCGTCGGCACACCGCCGCCCCACTCGGCGCCGCGCAGGTTACGGATATCACTGGCGGCGCTGTCGTGCGCGGCGCGACCGAACGACACGTTGATGCGCTGGAACGGCATCAATACCGCGCGCAGGTTCGAGGTCGGCCGCTTCGCGCCCTTGGCGGCCACGGCCACACGGCCGGCATCGCGCGTGAACAGATCGACGATCAGGCTCGACTCGCTCCAATCGTAGTGGTGCAGCACGTACGCAGATAGCTGTGTGGCGGTCCTCATGCACGCAGCGCAAGCACGTCATCCACGACCTCGCGGCAAGCGGCTTGGTCTTCTTCGTTGAGGCGATCGAACACATCCCACATCGCCTGCGCGTGGTGGGCGAGTTCGGCCTCTTCGCCGCGCGCATGGTGCACGCGCGCCATCGCTTCATGCGCAGAAAGATGCTCGAACGGCGCCGCGTGATGGCGCAGACACACCGCCAAACACTGCGCGGCATGCAGCCAGGCCTGGTCGTGCAGGCCGGCCGAGAGGTGCGTGAAGGCCAGGCAGTATTCGGCGCGCTCGATGTGCAGCCAAGTGCCGGCGCGCGACCAGTGCTCGCGGCTGGCTGCGGCCAGGCGCAGCATCGCCTGCGTCTGCGCTTCGCTGCGCTCGGCGCCGATCTCTTCCAACTCCCAGGCCATGTTGTTGCAGGCCACGGCCAGCGGCCGGTGGTCCGGCGGCGTGGCGTCGGGCAGAGCGGACAAGCGCTTCGTGGCCGATGCGATCAGGTTCAACGCACGAGCGAGTTGCCCGCGGCCGAGGCACATCGCCGCGGCGGCGCTTTCGGCGCGCACGGTTTCGGTGGCGGTCAGGCGCTGCGTCGCACCGCGCCGGCGTTGCGCGATGTCGAGCGTGGCGTGCGCCACGCGCAGGTCCGATTGCACGGTGTTGTCCACCAGCGGATGCGTGCGCAAGGCGTCGAGCCGCCAGCGCGCATCGTCGAAGCGGCCGAGGTGCTCGCCGAGCAGGTTGACGACCAGGCGCACGAGCGCGCTCAGGTGCTCGGGCTGCTGCGGCGGCGGCGTGCGCAGACGAAGGCGTCTGGCAACCGCGTCGCTGCGCGTCGCGTGGTCTGCCCATGCGCGGGAAAGGAAGGTGTCGAACGCGTTGGTGGCCGCCCTACTCGTAGCCATAACTGCGCAAGTGCTCCTCGTTCTGCGCCCAGCCCGCGCGAACCTTAACCCAGACTTCGAGAAAGACCTTGGCGCCGAGCAGACGCTCGAGCTCTTGCCGCGCTTCGCTGCCGATGCGCTTCAGGCGCTCGCCGCCTTCGCCGATGATCATGCCCTTGTGCGCTTCGCGCATGACGACGATGGTGGCGGCGATGCGCTTCATTGCGCCGTCCTCTTCGAATTTGTCGATGACGACAGTCGAGCTGTACGGCAACTCGTCGCCGGTCAGGCGGAAGAGTTTTTCGCGGATCAGCTCGCTGGCTAAAAAGCGCTCGCTGCGGTCGGTGAGTTCGTCTTCGGCGTAGAACCAGGCCTGCTCGGGCAAGTGCTTCGAGACGATGGCAGCCAGGCGCGGCATGTCGGCTTCCTTGGTCGCCGACAGCGGTACGAACTCGGTGAAGTCGCGGCGCTCGCGCATCGACGCCAGCCACGGCAGCACGTCGTCGCGGCGCTTCATCGCGTCCAACTTGTTGGCCACCAGCAGCACCGGCTTGTCCTCGGGTAACAGCGCCAGCACCTTGGCGTCGGCGAGTGTGAACTTGCCGGCCTCGACGACGAACAGCACCACGTCCACGTCCGACAGCACGCTGCGCACGGTGCGGTTGAGGTTGCGGTTGAGCGCATTGCCGTGCTGCGTCTGAAAGCCCGGCGTATCGACGAACACGCATTGCGCGCCGGCTTCGGTGCGGATGCCGGTGATGCGATGGCGCGTGGTCTGCGCCTTGTTCGACGTGATGCTGATCTTCTGGCCGACCAGGGCGTTGAGCAGCGTGCTCTTGCCGACGTTGGGCCGGCCGACGATGGCGACCAGTCCGCAACGTTGCGGCGGTTGAGTTTCTGCAGTGTCCAAGGATGGGTCGGCGGGTTACGACCGCAAAGGGCCGTCCGGTTTGTCGCTGGCTTTGAGGCTGGCGAGCATACGCCGAGCAGCGTCCTGCTCGGCGCTGCGGCGCGACTTGCCTTCACCGTGTTCGGCCAAGCCGAGCGCAGGCACGGCGCATTCGACGTCGAAGGTCTGCGCGTGCGACTGCCCGCGCGTGGCGACGATGCGGTAGGCCGGCACCGGCAGCTTGCGCGCCTGCAGCCACTCCTGCAGCTCGGTCTTGGCGTCCTTGCTCCAGCCGTCGATGTCGGTGCCGGCAATGATCTCCCCGAACAGGCGCTGAACCAGCGCCTGCGCCGGCGCGTAGCCGCCGTCGAGAAACGTGGCGCCGATCAGCGCCTCGACACAATCAGCCAGGATCGACGGCCGCTGCGCGCCGCCGCCGCGGGCTTCGCCTTCAGACAGGCGCAGCACGTCGGGCAAGCTGATCGCCAGCGCGACGCGGGCCAGGCTGTCTTCACGCACGAGGTGCGCACGCACGCGCGTCAGGTCACCTTCGTCGGAGCCGGCAAAGCGCTCGTAGAGCAGCGCGGAGATCGCGGTTTGCAGCACCGCGTCGCCGAGGAACTCGAGGCGCTCGTTGTGCTCGGCGCCGGCGCTGCGATGGGTCAGCGCGCGCGTCAGCAGTGCGCTGCTGGCGAAACGGTGGCCCAGGCGTTGTTGCAGAGCGGCGAGCGCATCCATCAGCAAATCAGTTCGAACGGCCCTCGCCGCTGTATTTGATCAGCAGGAACACCGGCTCGACCAGAGGCACTTCCTTGTCGTAGGCGAAGCGGATGACCACCTTGTCGTTCTCCTTGGTGATCTGCAAGTCCGAGCCGCTGATGCTGGCGATCGAGTACTCGATGTTCTTCTGGCGTTCGAACGCGGCGCGAATCTCGGGCACCGTGCCTGGGTTGTCCTGCGCGATCTTTTTCACCGCGCGCTGGATGGTGGTGAACTCGTTGATCGTCGGCAGCACGCGGATCACCACCAGCGCCACCATGGCCACGAGAATGCCCCAGAACAGCAGCCCGAGCAGCGTGATGCCGCGTTGGCGAGCAGCGGCAGGGCGTCGGGTCTTGGCTCGCTTCATCGATATGTCCTCCAGGGCTTTTTCGAGCGGCGCTTTCAACGGAAAGTGCCGATACGACCGAGGTTACCGAAATTCATCCACACGAAGAAGGCCCGGCCCTTGAGATTTCGGTCGGGCACGAAGCCCCAGTAGCGCGAATCGACGGAATTGTCACGGTTGTCGCCCATCACGAAGTAGTGGCCGGCCGGCACCTTGCAGGCCACGCCCTCGGCGCTGTACCGGCAGGCATCGCGGTTCGGGAACTGCTCGGCCCCGGGCACGAACGGCGGACGATCGGCGAGCAGCAGGATGCGGTGATCGACGCCGACCAGGTTCTCGCGCAGTTGCTGTGTGTACTTGTGGCTCTCTTCGTCGAGGTAGTCGGGCAGCGGAGCCGTCTCGATGGCCTTGCCGTTGATGGTCAGCTTCTTGTTCAGCCACGCCACCTCGTCGCCCGGCAAACCGACGACACGCTTGATGTAGTCGATGCGCGGATCGGGCGGATAGCGGAAAACGACGACGTCGCCGCGCGCCGGCTCGCCGGTGGCAATGACCTTCTGATCGACCACCGGCAGACGAACGCCGTAAGCAAACTTCTGCACCAGGATCAGGTCGCCGGACTCCAGCGTCGGCAGCATCGAGCCCGAAGGAATCTTGAACGGCTCGAAGAGGAAGGAGCGCAGCAGGAAGACGATCAGGATCACCGGGAACAGGCCGGCGGTCCAGTCGAGCCACCAGGGCTGCGCCAGGATCTTGGCGCGGGCGGCTTCGGTGAAGCTGTTATCGACCTTTTCGATGCCCTGCTTGGCGAGGTCGGCACGGCGAGACGTTATCTCGGCCTCGGCCTTGGCAGCTGCTCTGGCCCGCGCGGGCGCGAAGTACAAGCGCTCGGCCAGCCAGTACACGAACGTGACCAGCGTCAGCAGGAACAGCAGCAGCGAAAAGTCGCCGATCCATCGGTCCTGAAACCAGCCACCGAGATAAACCAGCAGCGCGCCGTAGAGCAGCGCCGTCAAGGTGCCCATGAAACCCATCAGGAGCGCCCGGCCGTCCAAAGCGACTGATCGCCCTGGGCCACGAAGTGGCCCCTGCGGGGCCACGGGGGCAGCGAGCAAAAGCGAGCGTGGGGGTTTCATGTCAATCGTCCACCTGAAGTATGGCCAGAAACGCCTCTTGCGGCACCTCGACGGTGCCGATCTGCTTCATGCGTTTTTTGCCGGCCTTTTGTTTTTCGAGCAGCTTCTTCTTGCGCGTGATGTCGCCGCCGTAGCATTTTGCCAGCACGTTCTTGCGCAGCGCCTTGACGTCTTCGCGGGCGATGATGTTGGCGCCGATGGTGGCCTGGATCGCCACGTCGTACATCTGGCGCGGGATCAGCTTGCGCATCTTCGCCGCGACGGCGCGGCCACGGTGCTGGCTTTGCGCGCGGTGGACGATCATCGCCAGCGGATCGACTTTGTCGCCGTTGATCAGGATATCGACCTTGACGACGTCGGCGGCGCGGTATTCCTTGAATTCGTAGTCCATGCTGGCGTAGCCGCGCGAGACGCTCTTCAACTTGTCGAAGAAGTCGAGCACGATCTCGGCCAGCGGCAACTCGTAGCGTCAGGTGCACCTGCTTGCCGGCGTAGGCCATGTTGAGTTGCACGCCGCGCTTCTGGTTGGCCAACGTCATCACCGGGCCGACGCTGTCTTGCGGCATGTAGAGCTGCACGGTGACGATCGGCTCGCGGATTTCTCGGATGCGGCCGAGGTCGGGCATCCTGCTCGGGTTCTCGACCTGAATCACCTCACCGTCGTTCAACTCGACCTGATAGACCACACTCGGTGCGGTGGTGACCAGATCCTGGTCGAACTCGCGCTCCAGACGCTCCTGCACGATCTCCATGTGCAGCAGGCCGAGGAAGCCGCAACGGAAGCCAAAGCCCAGCGCCTGGCTGACCTCGGGCTCGTAGCGCAGGCTGCTGTCGTTCAGCTTGAGTTTCTCCAGCGCGTCGCGCAACGAGTCGTATTCGCTGGCCTCGGTCGGGTACAGGCCGGCAAAGACCTGCGGCTGGATTTCCTTGAAGCCCGGCAGCGCTTCGGTGGCCGGGCCGGCGTTGTTCGGCAGCTTCTTTTCCAGCGTGATCGTGTCGCCGACCTTGGCCGCCTGCAGTTCCTTGATGCCGGCGATCAAAAAGCCGACCTCGCCGGCGCGCAGCTCCTCGCGCGGCATCGACTTGGGCGTGAAGACGCCGATCTGCTCCAGCGGATAGACGGCGTTGGTGGCCATCATGCGGATGCGATCGCCTTTGCGCAGCACACCATCGACCACCCGCGCCAGCATGACGACGCCGACGTAGTTGTCGAACCAGCTGTCGATGATCATCGCCCGCGGCGGGCCGTCAGGGTTGCCACGCGGCGCGGGCATGCGGGTGATCACCGCTTCGAGAATCTCGTCGATGCCCATGCCGGTCTTGGCCGAACACGGGATCGCGTTCGTCGCATCGATGCCGATCACGTCTTCGATTTCGGCCTTGGCGTTTTCAGGGTCGGCCTGCGGCAGGTCCATCTTGTTCAGGACCGGCACCACTTCCACATGCAGATCGAGTGCGGTGTAGCAGTTGGCCACCGTCTGTGCCTCGACGCCCTGGCTCGCATCGACCACCAGCAACGCGCCCTCGCAAGCCGACAGCGAGCGGCTGACTTCATAGGAGAAGTCAACGTGGCCCGGCGTGTCGATCAGGTTCAGGTTGTAGGTCTTGCCGTTCTTCGCCTTGTATTCGAGCGCGGCCGTCTGCGCCTTGATCGTGATGCCGCGCTCGCGCTCGATGTCCATCGAGTCGAGCACCTGCGCTTCCATTTCGCGATCGCTCAAGCCGCCGCAGCGCTGAATGAGCCGATCGGCGAGCGTGCTCTTGCCGTGGTCGATGTGGGCAATGATCGAGAAGTTGCGGATGTGGTCCATCGAGTCGGAATTGAGCGCTTGAGTCGGCGGTGGTGAGCGCGCGCGGCCGACCAAAGGCCGTCGTGCTGCACTGAACGGCTCATCAGAGCGGATGAGCGGCGCCGAGTGGTTCTTGTTAAGGTGAAAAACGCATCCGCAAGGGACGAAAAAAAGGCGCGTCGAAGAGTGGACGCGCCTTCCAACAAAACGTTATGGCAACTGCTGTTGGGCTTTCATTCTAGCCACAGCCTCCCCGCCGGCACCCGCACCAACACTCGTTTTTTTGTCGTTGCAGGGTACCAACAAGGAAATCTATCAACAGCTTATCCACAAAGCGGTGTGGATGGCCTGGGGACAGTTTTGAGGAGCTCAACTCCATCCCAGAAGAAGATGAAACCGTCCTCTGTTCCTGGTGATTATAGATATGCAGGGCCTCAATCCCGCCTGAGGAAAGAAGAAAGTGAATGGGCGCTCACACCGAATCAGTCGTCCAACCCATCGATGACGTTTCAAGGCGTGGAAAGACCCATTGGGGCGATCAACGCGCCGTGGTCGGCCGGATGATGAGGTAGTTCGTCAACTCACCGCGGCGCACCATCACGCTGGCCGCCTTGTTCTTGTCGAGCTTGGCCACCTGCGCATTGAATTGTTTGGCATCGGTGACCTCGGCGTTGTCGAGCGTGACGATCACGTCGCCCTCGCGCACGCCGGCTCGCGCCGCAGCCCCTTCGACCGATTCGACACGCACACCGCCACGCAGCTTCATCTCTTTCTTCTGCGCCTCGGTGAGGTCGGCCACCGCCAGCCCTATCGCCGTCTTCGCTGCAGGTGCTGCGGGCGTCTCGGTGTTCGCTTGCGCGGTGCGGCGCGGTTTGTCCGGCTCGAACTCGGCCACCGTCACGCCAACGTCCTTCGTCTGGCCACGGCGGAACAGTTGCAGCTGGCTCTTCGCCCCCGGCTTGGTGCTGCCGATCAGCCGCGGCAGGTCGCCCGACTTTTCGACGCTCTTACCGTCCACTTTCAGGATGATGTCTCCCGGCTCGACGCCGGCCTTGTCGGCCGGCAGGCCGGCTTCGACGCCTTGCACCAACGCGCCGCGCGGCGAGCCCAGGCCGATCGCCTCGGCCACTTCCTTGGTCACCGGCGCGATCTGCACACCGATGCGGCCGCGGATGACGCGGCCGGTGGCGCGCAATTGATCGGCAACGCGCATCGCCTCGTCGATCGGGATCGCGAAGCTGATGCCCATGAAGCCGCCGGAGCGGCTGTAGATCTGCGAGTTGATGCCGATGACCTCGCCGCGCATGTTGAGCAGCGGCCCGCCCGAGTTGCCCGGGTTGATGGCGACGTCGGTCTGGATCATCGGCAGGTAGTCGCCGGTGTCGCGCTGCTTGGCGCTGACGATGCCGGCGGTGACCGAGTTGTCGAGGCCGAACGGCGCACCGATGGCCATCACCCAGGCGCCGACCTTGAGCGTGCCCACATCGCCGATCTTCACCGCCGGCAGACCGCTGGCTTCGATCTTGACGATGGCGACATCGGTGCGCCGGTCGGCGCCGATGATCTTGGCTTTCAGTTCACGCTTGTCGGTCAACGTGACGACGACTTCATCGGCGCCTTCGACGACATGCGCGTTGGTCATCACGTAGCCGTCGGCCGAGAGGATGAAGCCGGAGCCGACGCCACGCGGCTGCGGGTCGTTGTCGTCGGGCTGCTGCTGCGGGCCGCCGCGCCGCGGCTGGCCCGGCATGTTGGGCATGCGGTCCGGAATCGGAATGCCGAAGCGCTTGAAGAACTCGCGCATCTGCTCGTCGATCTCGCCGCCGCCGCCACCACCACCACCACTGGCGGAGTTTTCGCTGCCACGCTTTTCCAGCGTGCGGATGTTGACCACCGTCGGTCCGACGCGCTCGACCAGCTCGGTGAAGTCCGGCAGCTCGCGCCCGGGTTGCGCCGCTACCGGCGCCGGCGCCAGCACGACCAGCGCAGCGGCCAAGGCCATTGCGCAGGCGGCCACCATGCAACGGCCGCGCAAGGCGGACTGCGGGGAAAAAGGGCTGAAGTTCATCATGGGCAAAGAGGCCTTGCGAAAGAAGCTACGGAGGTTGTACAGGTTTTCAGCGCATCGGGCGTGCGGCGCGATGACAAGACCGTCAGCGCGGCTTGCTCTCCAGCGCCGCGGCAAACTGCTTGAGCGTGGCTGCGGGCACATCGCCGACGACGGTAATCCAGTGCGCGCCATGGGCTTGCATCCAAGAATGTGTCGCGCCGTTGGCACCGCCGCCGCTGCGGTGGCGGTCAGCGCGCAAAGGCTCGATGAACAGCGAGACATGCGTCAGGCCGTCGGTGAAGATCGCGTGCAGCACCTCGGCCGGCGTCTGCCGGTTGTCGTCGGCTGCCGGCTCCAACTGGCGCTTGACGCAACTGCTCTGGCGAAAGCCCGCCACCGGCGCCTTGAGTTGCCAGCCTTCGGATTCGAGCGACGTGCGCTGCGATGCGGACTTGAGCACGCGCCAGCCGTCGAGATGCTTCAACGCCCCTTGCACCGTGTTCGCGGCGACGGGTTTGGTCTTGCCGCCGATCGAGACATCGGTGAAGGCGCTGCTTTCGAGCACGCGCCCATCGGCCGCCACCACATCGGCGCGCAGCAGCAGCCCGCTGCCCTGCTCCGCCCACAGGCGCTGCGCAAAGCGCGCGCCATCTCGCGGGCGCAGCACGAACACCGCCGTGTCGAAACCGGCGATGCGGCCCGGCCCTTCGCTGACCAGCTCGTAGCGCTCGAACAATTGCTCTTCGCTGCCGGAGAGCAGCGACGGAAAGGGCTGGATCGCCTCGCGCTGCTCGAGGCGCGCGGTCTTGGCGCCGGGCCAAAGCGTCAGCACCTGTTCGTTGTGGCGCAGCACGCGCCGCGGCTGGCCGTCCAGCATCTCCACGCTCTCGAACGAGTCCTTGCCTTCGCAGTAGTGGGCGATGCGTGAGCTCGACATCGCGCCGTCGGCGCTGACGACGAGCGTGCCCTGGTAGTTGCGCTGCGTCGCTGCGTTGTGCATGCGCAGCAGCCATTGCCGGGCTTCGGCGCCGTTGACCACATTGCCGCCGGCGCGGGCAGGCCACGGCACCGCCGCGATAGCCGCCGCCACGCCGAGCAAGAACGGCGCCGCGCGAAACCAGGGCAGCGCGTGCAGCCAGCCGCATTCAGCGCCCCGGCGCGGTGGCCGCCGCGTTGCGCACGGCGCCGCCGGGCGCGACCTGTGTCGCACCGTTGGCGTACTGGCGGTGCGCCTCGAGGTAGCGGTCCAGCTCGGCGCTGCGGATCATCGTCGCCGTCTCCACGCCGGCCTGCGACGCCGCCAGCGCCGGGCTGACCACGCGTCGCCGGGGGCACGCCCGCCCGCCACGGTCGTTGCGCCGCCATCGGGCGTCGAGACGCGCGTCACCATCAGCGCGCCGGCAACCGCCATGAAGCCCGCGGCCACCGCGGTCGGCGCCATCCAGCGACGGGCTCGGCGCGCACGCATCGAGCGCGGTGGTGGACGCCGGCGATGCGGCAACGGGCGATGGCGCCAGCACCACCGGCTCGTCGGCCAGACGTGCCCGCACGGCGGCGAGGAATCGCGCATCGCGCACCTCATCGGCGCGATGCTCGTCGCTGCGCATCAAGTCGCCGATCAGGTGATAGGCATGCCAATCGGCACGCGCCGTGGCGTTACCGCGCCAAGCGCGGCAGGCCTCGTCGCTGGCGCCGGGGTCGCCATCCATCAGCGCCGAGAGGGCGGCGCGTTCGGCATCGGTTGAAGGGTCAGGAAGCATGGACATGGACAGAGTCTCCAAAGGCTCAGCGCTACCAGCGCTCGCCCTCGCGGGTGCCCAGAAGCGGGCGCAACTTGATTGCGATCGCTTCACGGGCGCGAAAAATCCGTGAGCGGACGGTTCCAATCGGGCAATTCATCACGTCGGCAATCTCTTCGTAGCTCAGGCCTTCGATCTCACGCAGAACGATGGCTTGGCGCAGGTCTTCACTCAAGGCGTCGATGGCAGCATTGACCGTGGCAGCGACTTGCCGTGCCGGCCAGCACCGTCTCGGGTGTCTCGCCGTCGCTTAGTTCGTTCTCCACACGCGAAGGTTCCTCGCCATCTTCGGTGGAAACCATGGCCCCCTCGAACACCACCGGGTCACGCTTCTTCTCGACCAAAGCCTTCTTGGCAGTGTTGACGGCAATGCGGTACAGCCAAGTGTAAAAAGCGCTGTCGCCGCGGAACTGCGGCAGCGCGCGATAGGCGCGAATGAATGTTTCCTGTGCAATGTCTTGCACCAAGTCGGTGTCGCGCACCATGCGCCCGATCAGGCGCTCGATGCGGCGCTGGTACTTGACGACCAGCATCTCGAACGCGCTGACCTCGCCGCGCTTGGCACGCTCGACCAGCAGCGCATCGGCGTCACCTTGTTCGTTCATCGCAGGCTCATGGGGCCAGCGGGTCGGCCGGACGGCGCGCGTAGAGCGCGGCGCGCAGTGCGGCCCAGGGGCCGACGGCGCAAGCGCGCGAGGCCGCAATCCAGCGGCGCCGGCCGACGATCGGGTCGAAGCGCAGCAATATCCAGGGGCCGAGGTCGAGCGCCACATGCACGTCGCCGGCAAGACCCTGCCACTGCCACTGCGAGCCGTCCCAATTCAGATCGGCCGGCGTGCGCGAGCGCTGCATTCGCCAGGCGGCGAGCGCCGCGGCGACGAGCCCCGACACGAGTGCCATGGCCACAGGCGCCTCGTTGCGCAGCAGCACCCAGGCCGCGACGTTGGCCGCTGCGAAGCCGATGCACAGGCAGACGAAAACCATCCAGCCCGCGCTGCGGCCGAGGCTCACGCGCACCGGTGGCGCGGCATGCACGCAAGGGTCTCAGGCGCGGCGGAACAGCAGCGTACCGTTCGTGCCGCCGAAGCCGAAGTTGTTCTTCACCGCCACGTCGATCTTCATCTCGCGAGCTGTGTTGGCGCAGTAGTCCAGGTCGCACTCCGGATCCTGGTTGAAGATGTTGATCGTCGGCGGGCTCAACTGATGATGCACTGCGAGCACGGTGAACACCGACTCGATGCCGCCGGCCCCGCCGAGCAGGTGGCCGGTCATCGACTTCGTGGAGTTGACGACGATCTTCTTCGCATGCTCGCCGAAGGCCAGCTTGATGGCGTTGGTCTCGTTGAGGTCACCGAGCGGCGTGCTCGTGCCATGCGCGTTCAGGTACTGCACCGCGTCGGCGTTGATGCCGGCGTTGCGCAATGCCGCTTTCATCGCACGCTTCGGCCCATCGACGTTGGGCGCGGTCATGTGGAACGCGTCGGCGCCCATGCCGAAGCCGGCCAGCTCGGCGTAAATCTTCGCGCCGCGCTTCTTGGCGTGTTCAATCTCTTCCAGCACCACCACGCCGGCGCCTTCGCCGAGCACGAAGCCGTCGCGATCCTTGTCCCACGGCCGCGAGGCGGTGGCGGGATCGTCGTTGCGCGTGGACAGCGCGCGCGCCGCCGCAAAGCCGCCGATGCCCAATGGCGAGACCGTGCTCTCGGCGCCGCCGGCGACCATCACATCCGCGTCGCCATACTCGATCATGCGGCCTGCTTCGCCGATGCAATGCAGGCCCGTCGTGCAGGCGGTGACGATGGCCAGGTTCGGGCCGGTGAAGCCGTAAAAGATCGACACATGGCCCGAGATCATGTTGATGATCGATGCCGGCACGAAAAACGGCGAGATGCGCCGCGGGCCGCGGGTGCGGTACTCCTCGTGCGTCTGCTCGATCATCGGCAGGCCGCCGATGCCCGAGCCCACCATCACGCCGATGCGCTCGGCTTGTTCTTCGGTGAGCGCATCGCCGGTCGCCAACCCCGCATCGCGCACCGCCTGGATCGACGCCGCCATCCCGTAGTGGATGAAGGTGTCCATGTGCCGCGCGTCCTTGGCCGGGAAGTAGTCCTCGACGTTGAAGCCCTTGACCTCACCGGCGAAGCGGCACGACAGCGCCGACGCGTCGAACTTCGTCACGTTGGCAATGCCCGTCTTGCCGGCGACCAGGTTGCCCCAGCCCTCGGCAACGCTGTTGCCCACCGGGCTGATCAGCCCGAGGCCGGTGACGACGACGCGGCGACGAGTCATTCGACGCGAGTCAGCTCAAGCTGCCTTTTGATGGCTCTTCGCGTAGTCCACGGCGAATTGCACCGTGGTGATCTTCTCGGCCTCTTCATCGGGGATCTCGATGCCGAACTCGTCCTCGAGGGCCATCACCAACTCCACCGTGTCGAGGGAATCGGCACCGAGGTCGGCGACAAACGCTTTTTCGTTCGACACATCGGCCTCAGGCACGCCGAGTTGCTCGGCAACGATTTTCTTCACACGGGCTTCGATATCGCTCATTGACTCCTCCAGGAGTAGGGAAACGCAAAACGGCCCGAATTCTACGTTGCGCAGCAGGCGAGCCTGCGGCGCAACGCACCGGTCGGACCCAACCAGTTTTCAGTTCATGAACATGCCGCCGTTGACGTGCAACTCGGCGCCGGTGATGTAGCCGGCCTCGGCTGACGCCAGAAATGCCACCGTCGCCGCAATCTCTTCGGGCGTGCCCAACCGGCCGAGAGGGATCTGCTGCATCAGCGCGGCTTTCTGAGTGTCGGCCAAGCCTTCGGTCATGTCGGTGGCGATGAAACCCGGCGCGACGCAGTTGACGGTGATGTTGCGGCTGCCGAGCTCTCTGGCCAGGGCACGTGTCATGCCCGCAACGCCGGCTTTGGCCGCAGCATAGTTGGCCTGGCCGGGGTTGCCCGCAGCGCCGACCACTGAGGTGATGTTGATGATGCGGCCATAGCGCTGCTTCATCATCGTGCGCATCACCGCGCGGCTGGCGCGGAACACCGCCTTCAGGTTGGTGTCGTGCACCGCGTCCCACTCCTCGTCTTTCATCCGCATCGACAGGTTGTCGCGTGTGATGCCGGCGTTGTTGACGAGGATGTGCAGGCCGCCGTGCTGCTTGACGATGGCCTCCACCGCGGCGTCGAGCGCGGCGCCGTCGGTGACGTTCAAAACGATGGCGTCGCCGCCGCTCGGCGACAAGGCTTCGCGGATGCTCGCCGCGCCGGCTTCGCTGGTTGCCGAGCCGATGACCTTCGCGCCGCGCGCTGCGAGCGCCAAGGCGATCGCGCGGCCGATGCCCCGCGTGGCGCCGGTAACGAGGGCGATCTGGTCTTTCATGCGACGAGCTTTTTTGCTTCGGCCAACGTCGCCGGATCGTAGATCGTGGCCGATGCCGCCTGCGCGTCGATGCGTTTGACCATGCCCGCCAGCACCTTGCCGGGACCACACTCGATCAGCGTGCCGAGCCCGCGTGCACGCAAGGCCATCACGGTTTCGACCCAGCGCACGGCGCCGAAGGACTGTCGGTACAGCGCATCGCGGATTGCCGCTGGTTCGGTCTGCACCGCGACGTCGATGTTGTTGACGACCGCGATGCGCGGCACGGCGATGGTCACGGCCATGAGCTTCTCGCGCAGGCGTTCGGCCGCAGGCTTCATCAAACTCGAATGGAACGGCGCCGACACGGCGAGCAGCAGCGCGCGCTTGGCGCCCTTGGCTTTGAGCAGTTCGCAGGCTTTATCGACGCCGGCCTTGCTGCCGGAGATCACCGTTTGCTTCGGGTCGTTGTAGTTGGCGGCTTCGACCACATCGCCGCCGGCAGCCACTTCAGCGCAGCCGGCGCGCACGGTTTCGGCCTCAAGCCCGAGGATCGCCGCCATGGCGCCGGCGCCGACCGGCACCGCCTCCTGCATCGCCTGCGCGCGAAAGCGCACCAGCGGCAGCGCGTCGGCGAGCGTCAGCACATCGGCCGCAACGAGCGCCGTGTATTCGCCGAGCGAGTGGCCGGCGACCGCGGCGGGTTCCGCGCCGCCCTCGGCAAGCCAGGCGCGATAACAAGCGATGCCCGCCGTCAGCATCACCGGCTGCGTGTTCGTCGTCAGGCCGAGCTTTTCTGCAGGGCCTTCGCGGATCAGCTTGGCCACGTCCTCGCCGAGCGCCGCCGAGGCTTCGGCCAGCGTCGTGAGCACCGCAGGGTGATCGCCCCAGGCGTCGAGCATGCCGACGGTTTGTGAGCCCTGGCCAGGAAAAAGAAATCCGAATGCAGTCATGGCTTTCAGTATTCGACGAGCGCCGCGCCCCAGGTGAAGCCGCCGCCCACGCCTTCCAGCATCAGCTTGTGGCCGCGGCGGATGCGGCCCGAACGCACGGCCACATCGAGCGCCAGCGGGATCGACGCGGCCGAGGTGTTGCCGTGCTCATCGACGGTGACGATCAGCTTGTCGGCCGAGAGCTTCAGCTTCTTGGCGGTGCTTTGCATGATGCGGATGTTGGCCTGATGCGGAATCAGGAAGTCGATGTCGGCTTCGGTCTTGCCGGCTTTGGCGAGCACCGCGCGCGCCACGCTGTCGAGCACGTTGACCGCCATTTTGAAGACGGCCTGGCCGTCCATCTTCAGCAGCGGGTCGCCGATCACCTTGCCGCCGGCTACCGTGCCCGGCACGCAGAGGATGCCGACATGGCGGCCGTCGGCATGCAGCTCGCTGGCCAGGATGCCGGGCTCGTTGCTGGCTTCGAGCACGACGGCCCCGGCGCCGTCGCCGAAGAGCACGCAGGTCGTGCGGTCGTTGAAGTCGAGGATGCGAGAGAACACTTCTGAGCCGATGACGAGCGCGGTCTTGGCGCTGCCGGTGCGGATCAGTGCGTCGGCCACCGTCAGCGCGTAGATGAAGCCCGAACACACCGCCTGCACGTCGAACACGGCACAGCCGTTGGTGATGCCGAGTTTGGCCTGCAGGATCGCCGCGGTGGAGGGGAAGATCATGTCCGGCGTCGAGGTGGCGACGATGATCAAATCGACCTCTTCGGCCTGGCGTCCGGCGGCGTGCAGCGCAGCCAGCGACGCTGCCAACGCCAGATCGCTGCACACCACCCCGTCGGCAGCGAAATGCCGCGCGCGGATGCCGGTGCGTTCGACGATCCATTCGTCCGACGTTTCGATGCCGCGCGTGGCCAACTCGGCGGCCATGTCGGCATTGCTCAAACGGCGCGGCGGCAGGTGGCTGCCGGTGCCGGTGATGCGCGAGTAGCGGGGCGTGGGTGAGCTCATGCAGCTTGCGTGGCCGCCGCATCGGTCGCGGGCAGCGAGCGCATCGTCTCGGCGATGCGGTCGTGCACACGGTCCAGCAGCCGGTTGCGCGCGGCATCATAAGCGCGCGTCAGCGCCTGCTCAAACGCATACGCATCGGCCGAGCCGTGGCTCTTGAAGACCAGGCCGCGCAAGCCTAACAAGGCCGCGCCGTTGTAGCGGCGGTGATCGACGCGGTGCTTGAAGTGTTTCAACACCGGCATCGCCACCAGCGCCGCGAGCTTGGTGAAGAGGTTGCGGGTGAATTCCTGCCTGATGAATTCGGTCAGCATGCCGGCCAGGCCCTCGCTGGCTTTCAACACCACGTTGCCGACGAAGCCGTCGCAGACCACGATGTCTGTGGTGCCCTTGAAGATGTCGTTGCCCTCGACGTTGCCGTGAAAGGCGATGTGGCCGTCGGCCGCGGCCTCGCGCAGCAGCTCGCCGGCGCGCTTGATGGTCTCGCTGCCCTTGATCGCTTCTTCGCCGATGTTGAGCAGGCCGACCGTCGGGTCTTCCTTGCCCTCCACCGCCGAGACGAGCGCGCTGCCCATGACGGCGAACTGCAGCAGATGCTCCGGCGTGCAATCGACGTTGGCGCCGAGGTCGAGCACGGTGGTGAAGCCGTCGCGACGGTTGGGCATCACGGTGGCGATGGCCGGCCGGTCGATGCCCTCCATCGTCTTCAGCAGATAGCGCGCCACGGCCATCAGCGCGCCGGTGTTGCCGGCCGAGATGCAGGCATGCGCCGGCTCTGCCGCCACGTCCGCCTTGAGCTGGTTGATGGCCACGCGCATCGACGAGTCTTTCTTGCGCCGCAGCGCGACTTCGACCGCATCGTCCATCGTCACCACCTCGCTGCACGTGACCACACGAGTGCGCGGCCAGCCGCGCGCTGGCGATACGGCGTCGGCCAGACCGACGATGACGAGTTCGGCTTGCGGGTGTTTGTCGAGGAAGGCCTTGCACGCCGGCAGCGTGACTTGCGGCCCATGATCGCCACCCATCGCATCGACGGCCAGCCGCACCAGCGGCAGGGGAGGCAGCGCGGAATGCAAGGTGGTCGTCAGGCGCGGCGTTGCAGCGGCCTGGCGCGAGAAGACGCTGTCGCCGCGACGCCGATCAGGCCTCGGCCTTGGTCTTCAGCACCTTGCGGCCACGGTAGAAGCCCGTCGGGCTGATGTGGTGGCGCAGATGGGTCTCGCCGGTGGTCGGCTCGACGGCCGTGCCCGGCGTGACCAGCGCGTTGTGCGAGCGGTGCATGCCGCGCTTGGACGGCGATTTCTTGTTTTGCTGAACGGCCATGAGAGTCTCCTTCAGGGCGGGCCAAAGCGGGGGCTGGCCCTGCCGGAAGCGTCGGTGTTGCGGTGAATCGGGGGTCGCCGGGGCAGCTCGAACTCGAACCAACCGGGTGGGCGCACGCCCCGCGAAAGGTCGCGCAGTATAGCAGTGGCTGTTGCTTCACTGGCCAGTGCTGCGTTTCCACGCCGCCAACGCGGCAAAGGGGTGTGCGGGTGCGGGTGCGGCGCCAGCGTCGGCCTCGCCCGGCTCTGCCAGCATCAGTGGCGCCGGGCATTGCTCGTGCATCGGCACGATCGGCAAGGCCAGCAGCAGCTCGTCCTCGACCAGCTCGCGCAGGTCGAACTGGCGCGACAGCGCGAGCACATCGTCGTCGCTGTCGGCGTCGAGTGCCGCAGCCTCGTCTTCGGTCGGTGCAAAAGCAAACGCACGGTCCACGTCCAAGGACAGCAGCACCGGCTGCAGGCAACGCTGGCACTCGCGCGCGACGCGTGCCCGAGCCTGCAACTGCAACCAGGCCCGCGGCGCAGCGCCGAGCTCTCGGCGCTGCTCGAATCGTGCCGACCATGCAACCGGTTCATCGACCTGCCCAGCCGCGCCGTCGGCCAAACGGGCCAGCTCGGACAGCGGCCACCGGCCGGCCAGCTCGGCGCCGGCGGCGGCAGCGGCGGCCACGTCGAGCCGCTTGGGATCGAGCGCCCGAGTCGTCATGCAGGCAGTTTACGGCTGCCATGACAATGCGGCCCATGCCCGCAACGCGCTTGATTCTCGCCTCCACGTCGCGCTATCGGCGTCAGTTGTTGGAGCGCTTGCGCCTGCCGTTCGATGTCGTATCGCCCGGCGTCGATGAAGCCGCGCGGGCCGGCGAAGGTCCCGCTGCGCTGGCCACCCGTCTGGCGCTGGCCAAGGCGCAGGCTGTGGCAGCAAGCGCTGCCGATGCCGTGGTCATCGGCAGCGACCAGGTGGCCGACCTCGATGGTCAGGCGATCGGCAAGCCGGGCAGCCACGAACGAGCGGTCGAGCAACTGAAGATGATGAGCGGCCGTCGCATCGTTTTCCACACGGCGGTGGCTGTCGTGCGCCGCGAACGCAGCTTCGAGCGCGCACTGCTGGCGCCGGTGAGCGTGGTCTTTCGACATCTGAGCAGCGACGAGATCGAGCGCTACCTGCGGCTCGACACACCGTACGACTGCGCCGGCAGCGCCAAGAGCGAAGCTCTCGGCGTGGCGCTGTTGGAAAGCATCGACTCCGACGACCCGACCGCGCTGATCGGCCTGCCGCTGATCCGCACTTGCGCGCTGCTGCGCGAGGCCGGGCTCGATCCGCTCGGCACGGCATGAGCCGCGCCGCGCCGGGCCGCCCCAAGCAAGCGGCAGTCCCCTCGGGGGACCGGCCGCGGTACGCCGCGGACGAGGGGCGCACGCGCGGCAGCCTCTTGCTGGTGCCCAACACGCTCGACCTGGGCACGGCACACGCGCCCCATCTGGCTGAGTTGTTGGGCACGCAGGTCATCACCGAAGCGGCCCGGCTGACGCATTGGGTGGCCGAAGACGCCAAAGTGGCGCGGGCCTTTCTCAAACGCGTCGCCGAGCACACGCCGTTGGCGCTGCCGCTGCAGTCGATCGAGATCCACGAGTTGCCGCGCCCGCCGAAGGGCCGCGGCGCGCTGCCCGATCCACGAACGTTCGCCGCCCTGCTCACCCCGGCGCTGCAAGGCCACGACATCGGTCTGATCAGCGATGCCGGCCTGCCCGCCGTGGCCGACCCGGGCGCGCTGCTCGTGGCCGCGGCGCATGCGGCGGGCCTGCGCGTCTGGCCGCTGGCCGGCGCGAGCTCGCTGATGCTGGCGCTGGCGGCCAGCGGCCTCGACGGCCAGCGATTCGCCTTCGCCGGCTACCTGCCCACCGACGCTGCAGAGCGCGCAGCGCGCGTGCGCGCGCTCGAAGCCGCCTCGCGGCGAGAACAGCAAACGCAGATCGCCATCGAAACGCCGTACCGCAACGCCGCACTGGCGGCAGCGCTGATCGAAACGCTGCAACCGGGCACGCGCTTGTCGATCGCCTGCGGCGTCACGCTGCCCGGCGGCTGGTGCCTGACGCGCGCGGTGAGTGCATGGCGGCAGGCGCCGCCGCAGTTCACCGACAAGCACCTACCCGCTGTTTTTCTCTGGCTGGCGCACTGAGCCGCGGCGCGTCAACCACCACGCCAGCGCTATGCCCACACTGTCGGCAGCAACGTCCGACAGCGACGCCGACCGGCCGGTGCGCGACAGCGCCTGCGCGACCTCGATGAAGACGCCGTAGCCGAGCAGCGACAACGCGAGCGGCCACGCCGACGCAAAACCGGCGCGCCGCGCCATCAACCACAGGAAGCCGAAGTACAGCACATGGAACAGCTTGTCGGCGTTCAGGAACAGCGTTTCGGGCGCGTAGCGCGACGTCAGCGGGCGCACCGCAAACAGCACGCCGGCAACCATCAGCACCAACAGCAGCGTGCGCCAGCGGCGCGGCGTCAGGTTCAAGCTTTGCCGCCGCCGAGCAGTGCAGCCACTTTCTTCTTGGCGCGGATGTTGGGCGAGCGCGCGCCGGCCGCGGGCTTGACGGCCTCGTCCCACTGCGGCGGCACGACCGAGTCTTGCGCTTCGTACGGCCGGTCGAAGAACGGATCGGCCGGCGGCGACGCGCGCCGCGGCTCGGCGCGTGCCGGGCGTGTGTCTCGGGGCTCACGCGGCTCGCGGGGTTCTCTTGATTCGTACTCGCGCGGCGGCGGCGGGCGGCGCGGCCGGTCGTCGTCCAACTCGAAGGGCTCGATCTCGATCTTCTTCTTGATCAGCTTTTCGATGTCCGACACCAGCCGCGTGTCGTCGCGCGCCACCAGCGTGATCGCCAGACCCGAAGCGCCCGCGCGGCCGGTGCGGCCGATGCGGTGCACGTAGTCCTCGGCGTTGAACGGCACGTCGAAGTTGAAGACGGCCGGCAGGTCGGCGATATCGAGGCCGCGCGCGGCCACGTCGGTGGCCACGAGCACATCGACCTCGCCGGCCTTGAACGCAGCCAGCGACTTCAGGCGTTCGTCCTGCGACTTGTCGCCGTGCAACGCCGCCGTCTTCAAGCCGTCGCGCTCGAACGAGCGCGCCAGCCGCGCCGCGCCGAGCTTGGAGTTGACGAAGACCAGGGCTTGCCGGATCGAGCGCTGGCGCAGCGACTGACAGACCGCGCGCCGCTTGTCGTCGTCGGCGACGCTGTAGAAGTGCTGCTCGACATTGGTTGCCGTGGCGTTCGGTCGCGCCACTTCGACGGTGACCGGGTCTTGCAGGTAGCTCTGCGCCAGGCGGCGGATCTCCGGCGAAAACGTGGCCGAGAAAAGCAGCGTCTGGCGCTGCTTCGGCAGGTACGACAGGATGCGCTGCAGGTCGGGCAGAAAGCCGATGTCGAGCATGCGGTCGGCCTCGTCGAGGACCACGTACTCGACTTGGTGCAGCGCGCAGTTCTTGGCCTCGATGTGGTCGAGCAGCCGGCCCGGCGTGGCGATCAGCACCTCGACGCCGGCTTTGAGTTCGGCCGTCTGCGGCTTCATGTCCACACCGCCGAAGACGACCATCGAGCGCAGCGTCGAGCGCTTGGCGTACTTGGCGACGTTCTCGGCGACCTGCACCGCGAGCTCGCGCGTGGGCGTCAACACCAGCGCGCGCACCGGGTGACGCGCCGGCGAGGCGCTGGCGTTTTCGTGGTTCATCATGCGCTGCAACAGCGGCAGCGTGAAGGCGGCGGTCTTGCCGGTGCCGGTCTGCGCTGCGCCCATCACGTCGCGGCCTTGCAGCACGATCGGGATGGCTTTGGCCTGGATCGGCGTCATCGACGTGTAGCCGCTATCGACCACGGCGGCCAGCAGCTTGGGGTCGAGAGCCAGGGTGTCGAAGCGCGTCGCGTGCGTCTCGGTCGAGTCGGGGGTTTCTGCAATCACCCCGCGATTATCCCCTGCGCTGCGATTTGACGCCGTGGAAGACCAGCCAGCGCGGCGCACGGAAGCGCACGATGCGCCAGTACAGCGCGATGTAGGTCAACGCAAAAAGCAAGATGAACACGGCCTGGATCAGCGTGCTGTCGTAGAACAGCACGGCCGGGATCACTGACAGCGAGCACAGCATCCACAGGTACGGTGACGTCATCGAGTTGCGCCGCGTCAGCTGGCGTGCATCCTCGTTGCCGACGGCCCAGCGCATCAGCCGCTTGAAGACCAGCATGTGCAGGTGAACACCGTCGGGCATGCCGGGCGACATGCCGCGCAGCAGCTTCTTGCGATAGACCGAAAACAGCGTCTCGAAGACCGGGTACATGCACAGCAACAGCGGGAACATCGGCGACACGTCCGGGTTGCGGTGCAGCAGCAGGATCGCCAGCTCGGCCAGGTAGAAGCCGAGAAAGTAGGCGCCGCCGTCGCCGAGAAAGATCAACCCGGCCGGAAAGTTCCAGACGAAGAAACCGAGCAGCGCGCCGATGCCCACCAGCGCCAGCGCGGCGACGACGCCATCGCCGACGTCGAAGGCCACGTAAGCCAGGCCGGCCAGCATCAGCAGCACGCACATCGACGCCAGGCCGTTGAAGCCGTCGATGATGTTGACCGCATTGGCGACGCCGGTGACGACGAAGACGGTGACCAGCGCCGCGCCGGCCGAGAACGCGACCACCCAGTCGAGCCCCGGGATGTCGGTGCGCACGATCACCGCATCGACCAGCGCCACCGCCAGCGCCGCCGAAACCGCCGTGAAGAACAGACGCCGGCGCGGGCTTTGCGCTTTGGTCAGGTCTTCGGCGATGCCGGCGGCAAAGGCCGGCAGGCCGCAGAGCAGCAGCCAGCCGGCGATGGCCAGCAGCTCATCGTTGCGCCAACCCGCCAGCACCACGCCGGCGCCGATGCCGGCAAAAATGCCGACGCCGCCGATGCGAGGCACCGGCCGTGCATGAAACTTCTGCGGCCCCGACAGGTCGTGATCACCCGCCAGCCGCACCAAACCCTTGGCCGAACGGACCAATGTCAAGGTGACGGCAAACGACGCCAACAGCGCAGACAAGACGAACCACATCGCGCCGCAGTGTAGTGAGGGCCTGTCTGGGCCCCGCGACGGCAGCGGCTAGAATCCGCCCGCCTCGACGCTCCGCGGTGCCGATTGCCGAGGTTGGGCCCGCGCACCACAAGCCGCCGGCCCGCGCTCGGCGGGCAGGGAGCTTGGCGACGCCACCGACATCGCCCGCGTCCGACCCGACCGAATGCCCTCACTGAAAACTGTTCTCGCTGCCACTTTCGTCGCCGCCTTGGCGTGGGCGGCCGCGCCGCATGCCGTCGCGCAGACGGCGAACCCGGTGCCGACGGTCGATCCGGCCGCTGCCACGAGCTCCGGCGGTCCAACCCGATTGCGCCAGCCGGGCACGCCGGCGCCGTTGCCGGCCGCCAGCGCGCCGGTCGATGCGATGAAGGCAGCGCCGCCACCGCCCGCCGGAGAAACCCCGCCCCGGCGAGTTCGAACTCTTCGTGCAGCGCCTGGCCGGCGAGGCCACGCCGATCCGCCGCTTCGGCGCCGACCTGATGACGCCGCTGCCGGCCGACAGCACCGAAGTGGCGCCGCTGGTGCCGCCCGACTACCTGATCAAACCCGGCGACGAGTTGCTGCTGACGTTCTGGGGCTCGGTCGATGCCGACCTGCGCCTCTTGGTCGATCGTGGCGGCCGGGTGACGATCCCGCGCGTCGGCCCGGTGCTGGTGGCCGGCGTGCGCTACGCCGACCTGCCGGCCGTCATCAACCAACGTGCGGCGCAGGTCTTTCGCAACTTCCAGCTCTCGGTGTCGATGACGCAACTGCGCGGCCAGCGTGTGTACGTCACCGGCTTCGTCGCGCGGCCCGGCACCTACACCGTCGGCAGCCTGTCCACCGTGGCGCAGGCGCTGCTGCAGGCCGGCGGACCGACTGCTGCCGGCAGCTACCGCAACATCGAACTGCGGCGCGGCAAGGAGCGCCTGGGCACGCTCGATCTGTACGACATCCTGCTGCGCGGCGACCGCAGCTCCGACCGCATGCTGCAGGGCGAAGACGTGGTCCATGTCGGCCCGGTGGGTCCGCAGGTCGGCCTGATCGGCAGCGTCAACCAGCCGGCGGTGTTTGAACTCAAAGCCGAAGAGTCGCTCGGCGACGTGCTGGCGATGGCCGGCAGCTTCAACGCCGTGGCCGACAGAAGCCGCGTGGCGATCGAGCGCCTCGACGACCGCGCCACCGTGCGCATCGCCCAGGTCGAATTGCCGGCCGGCTCGAAGACAGCTTTGGCCGCGGGCGACGTGGTGCGGGTCTTCAGCGCGGTCGAGGTCGCCGTGCCGGTGCAACGGCAGAACAAGCGCGTGCGCATCGAAGGCGAAGTGGCCCGGCCGGGCGAGTACGTGCTGCCGCCTGCCAGCTCGATCGCCGATGCCTTGTCCGCTGCCGGCGGCATGACCGCCGCGGCCTACCCCTTCGGCACCGAGTTCACGCGCGAGAGCGTGCGCCTGACGCAGCAGCAGAACTACGACCGCGCGTTGCGCGATCTGGAAACCGACCTGTCGCTGTCGAATTCGACACGCGGCATTGGCGCGCTCGGCGAAGGCGCGGGCGCACTGGCCGCGCGCGAAGGCGCCAACGCGCGCCTGCTGACCACGCTGCGCGCAGTCCGTCCGAGCGGGCGCATCGTGCTGCAGCTCGAGCCCGAGGGCCGCGAGCTGCCGCCGCTGGCGCTCGAAGACGGCGACCGCCTGTTGGTGCCGCCGCGGCCGACCTCGGTCGGCGTCTTCGGTTCGGTCTTCAATGGCGGCAGCTACCTGTTCAATCCGGGGCGCTCGCTCGATGAGTACCTGGCGCTGGCCGGCGGACCGAAGCGTGGCGCCGACGAGAGCAGCACCTTCGTCATCCGCGCCAACGGCAGCGTCGTCAGCACCCAGCAGAAATCGGGCTGGTTCAGCCGCGGCAGCGGGCTGGGCGGCGTGCGCGCCGAGCCGGGCGACACCATCTTCATGCCCGAGGAGCTGGACAAGACCAACTTCACGCAGGCGGCCAAGGACTGGACGCAGATCCTGTACCAGTTCGGCCTGGGCATCGCCGGCATCGTGGCAGCGAGCCGCTAAGTGCAAGCCTCGGACGACATGCAGGACGACGACGATGGCGTCGGCATCCTCGATCTGGCGCTGCCGCTGGTGCAGCACTGGAAGCTGCTGCTGCTGGGGCCGCTCGTGGTCGGGCTGGCGGCGCTGGGCATCACCTTCGCCATCCCGAAAACCTACCAGTCGAAGACCGTGTTCGTGCCGCCGCAGCAGCAGCAAAGCGCTGCCGCATCGGCCATCTCGCAACTCGGCGCCCTGTCGGGTCTGGCGGGCGCGGCCGCGGGTATCAAGACCCCCGCCGACCAGTACCTGGCGCTGCTGCAAAGCGCCACGGTGGCCGACCGCCTGATCGACACGTTCGACCTGATGAAGGTCTATGACGTCGAGTACCGCTTCAAGGCCCGCGAGCAAGCTCGAAGAGCAACGTGCGCATGACGCTGGGCAAGAAAGACGGCCTGATCACGATCGAAGTCGAAGACGAGTCGGCGCGAGCGCGCCGCCGGCATGGCCAACCGCTACGTCGAAGAGCTGCGCCTGCTGACGAGCAAACTGGCGCTGACGGAAGCGCAGCAGCGCCGCGTCCTGTTCGAAACCCAGCTCAAGCAGACGCGCGATCAACTGACCAAGGCGCAGCAGGTGCTGCAGGCCAGCGGCTTCACGCAAGAGGCCCTGAAAGCGGACGCCAAGGCTTCGGCCGAGGGCTACGCGCGGCTGCGCGCCGAAGCCACGGCCGCCGAGTTGCGGCTGCAGGCCCTGCGGCGCGGCTCTGGCCGACACGACGCCTGAAGTGCAGCAGGCCATGTCCAACGTCGGCGGCCTGCGCACCCAGCTGGCGCGCTTGGCCGAGGCCACCGACCTCACCGGCGCCACCGACTACGTGAGCAAGTTCCGCGAGTTCAAGTATCAGGAAACACTGTTCGAATTGTTGGCGCGCCAGTACGAGCTGGCGCGCGTGGACGAGAGCCGCGAGGGCGCACTGGTGCAAGTGGTCGATGAAGCCAAGCCCGCGGAATACAAGCACCGACCGCGCCGGGCGTTGATCGCAGCGGCGGCCACGCTGGCGTCGCTGATCCTGCTCGCCGGCTTCTTGTGGACGCGCCACGCGTGGCGAAATGCCGCGCAACAGCCCGAGACGGCGACGAAGATCGCCAACCTGCGCTCGGCTTGGCGGCGCGGATAGTTTGGGAGTACCACCATGACCGTGATCGTCACCGGCGGCGCCGGCTTCATCGGCAGCAATTTCGTCCTCGACTGGCTGGCCCAGGGCGATGAGACCGTCGTCAACCTCGATGCGCTGACCTACGCCGGCAACCTGCACAACCTCGACTCGCTGCGCGGCGATGCGCGGCATGTGTTCGTGCAGGGCAGCATCGGCGACAGGGCGTTGGTCGATGGGCTCTTGGCCGAATACAAGCCGCGCGCTGTCGTGCACTTCGCCGCCGAGAGCCACGTCGATCGCAGCATCCACGGGCCGGAAGAATTCATGCGGACCAATGTGTACGGCACGTTCACGCTGCTCGAAGCGGCGCGGGCGCACTGGGCTGCGCTCGACGGCGACGCAAAAAGCGCATTCCGCTTTCTGCACGTCTCCACCGACGAGGTCTATGGCTCGCTGTCGCCCACCGCGCCGGCCTTCACCGAAACGCACGCGTACGAACCGAACAGTCCGTACTCGGCGAGCAAGGCGGCCAGCGACCACCTGGTGCGCGCCTGGCACCACACCTACGGCCTGCCGGTGCTGACGACCAACTGCTCGAACAACTACGGCCCCTATCACTTCCCCGAGAAGTTGATCCCGCTGATGATCGTCAACGCGCTGGCCGGCAAGCCGCTGCCGGTCTATGGCGACGGCATGCAGGTTCGCGACTGGCTCTACGTGCGCGACCATTGCAGCGCCATCCGCGCCGTGCTCGCCAAGGGGCGCCTGGGCGAGACCTACAACATCGGCGGCTGGAACGAGAAGCCGAACATCGAGATCGTGAAGACGATCTGCGCGCTGCTCGACGAGCTGCGGCCGAGCGCGGAGGGCTCGTACGCGCGGCACATCAGCTACGTCAAAGACCGCCCCGGCCACGACCGCCGCTACGCGATCGACGCGCGCAAGATCGAGCGCGAGCTCGGCTGGCGGCCGGCCGAGACCTTCGAGTCCGGCATCCGCAAGACGGTGCAGTGGTACCTCGACCACGCCGATTGGGTGGCCGGCGTGCAGAGCGGCGGCTACCGCGATTGGGTCGCCACCAACTACAGCGCGCGATGATCTACCCCCAAGCTCACTGCGTTCGCTGCCCCCCAAGGGGGCGCTCATCGCGCTTCGGACGGCCGGGCGCGCGATGAAAGTTGTCTTGTTCGGCAAAGGTGGGCAAGTCGGCTGGGAGTTGCAGCGCTCACTGAGCACGCTCGGCGAGCTGACGTCGCTCGACTTCGACAGCACCGACTTCCACGCCGACTTCTCGAAGCCGGCTCAGCTCGCCGACACCGTGCGCGCATTGAAGCCGGACGTGATCGTCAATGCCGCCGCGCACACCGCGGTGGACAAGGCCGAGAGCGAGCCCGAGTTCGCCGCCAAGCTCAATGCCGAGGGTCCGCGCGTGCTCGCGGCCGAGGCGAAGACGCTCGGCGCGCTGCTCGTTCACTACAGCACCGACTATGTCTTCGACGGCAGCGGCAACACAGCGCGCACGGAGGACGCGCCGACCGGCCCGCTCTCGGTCTATGGCCGCACCAAGCTCGACGCCGAGAACCACATCCGCGCCAGCGGCTGCGCGCACCTGATCATGCGCACGAGCTGGGTCTATGCAGCGCGCGGCGGCAACTTTGCGCGCACGATGATCAAGCTGGCCGGCGAGCGCGATGCGCTGTCGGTGATCGACGACCAGTTCGGCGCGCCGACCGGAGCCGAATTGCTGGCCGACGTGACGGCCCATGCGATCCGCGCCTGCAAAGCGCAGCCCGCGCTCGGCGGCACGTACCATGCCGTGGCCGGCGGCGAAACCAACTGGTTCGAGTACGCACGCTTCGTCATCGAATGGGCGCGCGCCAACGGCCTGCCCATCAAGGTGGCGGCTGATGCGATCAAACCCGTGCCGACCAGCGGCTACCCGACGCCGGCCAAGCGCCCGCTGAACTCACGCCTGGATACGCGCAAGCTGTGCAATGCGTTCAACATCACGTTGCCGCACTGGCAGACCGGTGTGCGCCGCATGCTGATGGAGGCCTACGCGAAATGAACACGAACAACAGCAACCGCAAAGGCATCATCCTGGCCGGCGGCAGCGGCACGCGATTGCACCCGGCCACGCTGGCGATGAGCAAGCAGCTGCTGCCGGTGTACGACAAGCCGATGGTCTATTACCCGCTATCCACGCTGATGCTGGCCGGCATCCGCGACGTGCTCGTCATCAGCACGCCGCAGGACACACCGCGCTTCGAAGCACTGCTCGGCGACGGCTCGCGCTGGGGCATGACCCTGTCGTACTGCGTGCAGCCGAGCCCCGACGGCCTGGCGCAAGCCTTCATCCTCGGCCGCAAGTTCGTGGACAACAAACCGAGCGCGCTCGTGCTCGGCGACAACCTGTTCTACGGCCATGACTTCCAGGCCCTGCTCGGCCACGCCATGCAACGCCCGATCGGTGCCAGCGTCTTTGCGTACCACGTGCACGACCCGGAGCGCTACGGCGTGGTCGCCTTCGATGACAAGAAGCGCGCGCTGTCGATCGAAGAAAAACCCGCCAAGCCGAAGAGCAACTACGCCGTGACCGGTTTGTATTTTTTTGACGAGCAGGTCTGCGACATCGCGGCATCGATCAAACCCAGCGCGCGCGGCGAGCTCGAAATCACTGAAGTCAACGCCACGTACCTGCGACAGAACCAGCTCTCGGTGGAGATCATGGGCCGCGGCTACGCGTGGCTCGACACCGGCACGCACGACAGCCTGCTCGAGGCGGGCCAATTCATCGCCACGCTCGAAAAACGCCAAGGCCTGAAGGTGGCCTGCCCCGAAGAACTGGCGTTTCGCAACGGCTGGATCGACGCCGCGCAGCTCGAAGCGCTGGCGCGGCCACTGGCCAAGAACGGCTACGGGCAGTACCTGCTGAAGCTGCTCGGCGAGAAAGTCTATTGATGCAAGATCACGACGACCTCGTTGCCCGGCGTGCTCGTCCTCGAGCCGAAAGTCTTCAGCGACGACCGCGGCTTCTTCTTCGAGAGCTTCAACCAGCGCGCCTTCGACACGGCCGCGGGTTCGCACATCGAGTTCGTGCAAGACAACCACTCACGTTCGAGCAAAGGCGTGCTGCGCGGCCTGCACTACCAGACCGCACCGCACGCGCAAGGCAAGCTGGTGCGCGTGGCGCGCGGCAGCGCCTTCGACGTGGCAGTGGACATCCGCCGCGGCTCGGCGACGTTCGGCCAATGGTTCGGCATCACGCTCGACGCGCGGAGCCAGCGCCAGTTGTGGATCCCGCCCGGCTTCGCGCACGGCTTCCTCGCACTCGAAGACGACACGCACTTTCTCTACAAAACGACCGACTACTACGCCAAGGACTGCGAGCGCGCGATCGTCTGGAACGACCCGGCCATCGGCATCGTCTGGCCCGATCTCGGCATGGCGCCGCTGCTGGCGCCCAAGGATGCCGCCGCCGTGGCGCTGACGCAAGCCGATCCCTACTGACAATCTCCTGATGAGCAGCAGCAAACCGATCCAGGTTCAACCCGTCGTCATGGCCGGCGGCAGCGGCACGCGGCTGTGGCCGCTGTCGCGCGCGGCGTATCCGAAGCAATTCCTCGTCCTCACCGCCGACAAGAAGACGCTCTACCAGCAGGCCGTGGCGCGCATCGAGCACCTGGCGAGCGACGGTTTCGACGTTGCCGCGCCGATCACGGTCGGCAACGAAGAAGCATCGCTTCATGGTGCTCGATCAGTTGCGCGAGCTCGGCATCACCAGCGGCGCGGTGTTGCTCGAACCTTCCGCGCGCAACACCGCGCCGGCGATGACGCTGGCGGCGCTGGCCGCGTGCGAGGTCAACGGCGACCCGGTGCTGGTGGTTTCGCCCGCCGATCACGTGGTGGCCGACATGGCGGCGTTCACGCGCGCGATGAACACCGCGATCCACGCAGCGGCCGGCGGTGCGATCGTCGTCCTCGGCATCACGCCCGACCGGCCCGAGACGGGCTACGGCTACATCAAGAGCACGCCCGGTGCGAACGCGGCGCGCGTCGTCTCGCAGTTCGTCGAGAAGCCCGACCTCGTCACCGCCGAGCGCTACCTCGCCGACGGCAACTACACCTGGAACAGCGGCATGTTCGTGTTGCGCGCGTCCACATGGCTCGAGGCTTTGAAGCGCTTTCGCCCCGACATCCTCTCGTCCACTGCCAATGCCTGGGCGGTGCGCAAGACCGACCAGCGCTTCGTGCGCCCCGGCGCTGCGGAGTTCGCGGCCGTGCCGTCGGAGTCGATCGACTACGCGGTGATGGAGCATTGCCCCGGCAGCGGCATCGACATCCGCATGGTGCCGCTGTCTGCCGGCTGGAACGACCTCGGCGCGTGGGACGCGGTGTGGCAAGTGGCAGCGAAAGACGGCATGGGCAACGCCGCGCTCGGCGACGCCATGATCACCGGCAGCCGCAACTCGCTGGTGCACGCGTCGAGCCGGCTGGTCAGCCTGGTCGGCGTGGACAACCTCGTCGTCATCGAAACGGCCGACGCCGTGCTGATCGCCGACCGCGAGCGCAGCCAGGACGTCAAGGCCATCGTCGCCCAGCTCGAACAGCAAGGCCGCGCCGAGAAGAACCTGCACCGCAAGGTGCACCGCCCCTGGGGCTGGTACGACAGCATCGACGCCGGCCCGCGCTTTCAGGTCAAGCGCATCATGGTCAAGCCGGGTGCGAGCCTGAGTCTGCAGATGCACCACCACCGCGCCGAACATTGGGTCGTCGTCACCGGCACCGCCGAAATCGTCAACGGCGACAAGGTGCTGACGCTGACCGAGAACCAGAGCACCTACATCCCGCTCGGCGAGAAGCACCGGCTGTCGAATCCGGGCAAGGTGCCGCTGGAGATCATCGAGGTGCAGTCGGGGTCGTACCTGGGCGAGGACGACATCGTGCGGTTCGAGGACACGTACGGGCGGCACTGAGCGTTGGACCGGCAGGCAAAAATTTACGTCACCGGCCACCGCGGCATGGTCGGCAGCGCGCTGGTGCGGCGTCTGCAGGCTGGCGGCTACGTGAACCTGCTCACACGCACGCGTGCCGAGCTCGATCTGACGAACCAGCAGGCGGTGCATGCGTTCCTCGCAGAGCAGCGGCCCGACTACATCTTCGTTGCCGCCGCCAAGGTGGGCGGCATCCAGGCCAACAACGACAACCGCGCCGAGTTTCTGTACCAGAACCTGATGATCGAGGCCAACCTGATCCACGGCGCGCACCTCGCCGGCGTGGAGCGCCTGATGTTCCTGGCCTCGAGCTGCATCTACCCACGCGACGCAGCGCAACCCATCACCGAGGGCGCGTTGCTCACAGGGGCGCTCGAACAAACCAACGAGCCATATGCGATTGCGAAGATCGCCGGCGTCAAGCTCGCCGAAAGCTATCAGCGCCAATATAGCCGCCGCTTCACCAGCGTGATGCCGACCAATCTGTACGGCCCCAACGACAACTACGACTTGGCGACGAGCCACGTGCTGCCCGCGCTGCTGCGCAAAGCGCATGAAGCCAAACAACGTGGCGATGCCGAGTTGGTGGTGTGGGGCAGCGGCACGCCGCGGCGCGAGTTCCTGTACGTCGATGACCTCGCAGACGCCTGCGTGCACTTGATGGAGCGAGGCTACGACGGCCCGCTGGTCAACATCGGCTGCGGCGAAGACGTGAGCATCCGCGAGTTGGCGCAGACGGTGATGGACGTGGTGGGCTGCAACGCGAGCATCGTGTTCGACCGCAGCAAGCCCGACGGCACGCCGCGCAAGCTGCTCGACGTGAGCCGGCTGGCGGCCTTGGGTTGGCGCGCCCGCACGCCGCTGCGTGAGGGTATTGCACGCACCTACGAGTCGGCACCCTTCCATCACTGAGACGCCATCATGTCCACCGCAAGAAAAGTCGCTCTCATCACCGGCGTGACCGGCCAGGACGGCGCTTACCTTAGCGAGCTGTTGCTCGGCAAAGGCTACGAGGTGCACGGCATCAAGCGCCGCGCATCGAGCTTCAACACCAGCCGCATCGACCACCTGTACCAAGACCCGCATGTCGAGAGCCGCAACTTCATCCTGCACTACGGCGACATGACCGACAGCTCGAACCTGATCCGCATCGTGCAGCAGGTGCGGCCCGATGAGATCTACAACCTGGCGGCGCAGAGCCATGTGGCGGTGAGTTTTGAGGAGCCGGAGTACACCGCCAACGCCGACGGCATCGGCGCTCTGCGGCTGCTCGAGGCGATCCGCTTGTTGGGGCTGGAGAAGAAGACTCGGTTCTACCAGGCGAGTACGAGTGAGCTCTACGGCCTCGTGCAAGAAACGCCGCAGAAAGAGACCACACCGTTCTACCCGCGAAGCCCGTATGCGGTGGCCAAGCTCTACGCCTACTGGATGACCGTCAACTACCGTGAGGCGTACGGCATCTACGCCTGCAACGGCATCCTGTTCAATCACGAGAGTCCGGTCCGCGGCGAAACCTTCGTCACCCGCAAGATCACCCGCGCTGTTGCGCGCATCGCACTCGGTTTGCAGGATTGCCTGTACCTGGGCAACTTGTCGGCGCTGCGCGATTGGGGGCATGCGCGCGACTATGTGCAGATGATGTGGCTGATGCTGCAGCAAGAGCAGCCGGAAGACTTCGTCATTGCCACCGGTGTGCAGGTCAGCGTGCGCCAGTTTGTCTATCTCGCCGCCCGTGAGCTCGGAGTCGTGCTCGAGTTTGTCGGCGAGGGTGAGCAGGAGATCGGGCGTGTTGCGCGCGTGGAAGGCAATCGTGCAAAGTGTCACCTCGGCGACGTGGTGGTACGGGTGGACCCGCGCTACTTCCGTCCGACTGAAGTGCAGTCCTTGCTGGGCGACGCGAGAAAGGCCAGGGAGAAGTTGGGCTGGACCCCAAGGACAGGCTTCGCCGAACTAGTCAAGGAAATGGTCGAAAGCGACTATGAAGCCGCCAGTCGTGATTCATTCGTGAAGGCGGCGGGCTTCCAGTCGTATAACCATCACGAGTAGGTAAGGCGACAACGGTGTCCAGCCACGCGCGGCGTGTACTGCCGCACTGCATGCGCAATTGGCCTCGCTGGCTTGCGCTACGCCAAAGGGCCGCAGGCCGTCGAGCTACGCCTATTCTGGGTCGCGCGAGTTGACGATGCGCTCGCTGACCGCGCGATTGATGGCCGCCAAAGCGTCAAAGAACATCCGGCAAGTCTTCGCCAACACGGCGTGGCTGACATCGGAGCGGCTGGCTCGCGCGCTGCTGGGGCTGCTGGTGGGCGCCTGGGTAGCCAGGCATCTCGGACCGGCCGGATACGGCACGTTGGCCTACGTGCTCTCGTACGTTTTGCTGTTCCTGCCCATCGCCACGCTCAGCGCCGACGCGATCGTCGTGCGCAACATTGCCCAACGCTCAGGCAGCGTATCGGAAACGTTGGGTTCCGCGCTCGCACTGCGCTTGGCCGTCGGGCTGGCTCTGTGGGTGCTGTCAGTGGTTTCCATCGCAGCGATTGCCCGCGACAGCCGACTGACCGCCCTGGTCGCGATCGTCGGCGGCTTGTTGTTTTTCCAGGCCGCGGACACGGTCAACCTGTGGTTTCAAAGCCAGACGCAGAGCCGGCGCACCGTGGCGGCAAGGCTTGCCGCACTGGTGTTGTCGAGCGGACTGAAGGTGGCATTGATCTTGATAGAGGCTCCGCTCGCTGCGTTTGCCGCCGCGGCGGCATTCGAGGCTGTGCTTGCCGCGGGGGCGTTAGTGCTCGCCTACCGTCGCTTCGGTACGGGCAGTCGATGGATAGCGACGACCGCCACCTGCCGCGCTCTGCTGGCCGAGGCGTGGCCCTTCATGCTCAGCGGTTGCGCGATCATGGTGTACGCGCGCATCGACCAGATCATGATCAAGGAGATGCTCGGCGTCACAGAGTTGGGCATCTACGCTGCGGCAGTGCCACTGTCCCAGATCTGGCAAATGCTGCCGATGACACTTTCGGTCAGCCTGGCTCCTTTTCTCGCCCGACAGAAATTGGCAGACGGCGTTCGCTATGAGCGCAGCTTGGTGCTGATCTTCCGTGGCTTCTTCTACTTCGGTGTCGTGGCCACCTTGCTCACCCTCGCTGTGTCCGGCTGGCTCGTTCCGACGCTGTTCGGTCAGGCATACGCGCCGGGTGCCCAGGTCCTGAACCTGCATGTCGCATCCAATATCTTCTGCTTCCTCGGCATTGCGCACGGTCTCTGGCTCGTCAATGAGCGACGATTCGCCGTCAGGCTGTGGGGCACAATCGCCGCCGGCGTCGCCACGGTCCTGATCAATGTCGCGTTGTTGCCGCGGCTGGGCCTGATAGGTGCGTGCGTGGCTGCCATCGTGTCGCAAGCCATTGCCGCTTTCCTCGTTAACGCATTGCTCGATCGACGCGGCTTCAAGCTGCAGATCGAGGCTATCACCTTCTTCAAGATTTGACCGTGCTTGCCCGCCTCGGCTACCTCTACGCCTTGCTTCTGGGATGGCCTTGGCTCGCTCGCTTCCACAAGGCAACCCTCTATTTCAGCTTGCGCGCCCTGGGGGTGCACAACTACGAGTCAGCGGCGGTTTCAGGCGAGCGGCGAGTGATCGAACTTTCACTGCGCGGCATGCCGGCGCCTGTGGTCTTCGATGCTGGAGCGAACGAAGGACTCTGGACGAGCGAGGTACTGACACGATGCCCAGATGCCATCGTTCATGTCTTCGAGCCCCAGAAACATCTGGCCGAACGAATCTCGGCCCGACATCCTCGAACACACGTCAACAACAAGGCACTTGGGAGCGCGGCGGGCACACTGGAGCTTCGCGACTATGCGGGCCATCCCGGCTCCCAACACGCCAGTCTCCTGCCCGGCGTGATCGATGGCATCCACCGCGGCGTCGAAAGCCGGGTGCCGGTGGAAGTCGTGACGCTGGATGAGTACTGCCTCGAGCGCAGCGTCGATCGGATAGATCTCCTGAAAGTCGACGTCGAAGGCTTCGAACGTCAGGTGCTGGAAGGTGCGCGGCGCATGCTGGGCACCGGGCGCGTGCGCGCGATCCAGTTCGAGTTCAACGAAATGAACGTTGTGGGCCGAACCTTCATGGCCGACTTCTTCGCGTTGCTGGGGACCGACTACGAGATCTATCGCCTGCTGCCCCATGGGCTATTGAAACTTCGCGACGGCTCTCACTGGATCAACGAGCAGTTCGCGTTTCAAAACATCCTCGCAATCCGTACTTCCTGACCTCCTTCGACGATGGAAAACCCAGAACCACGGCCGGCCACGGACGCCAACGACCGATGAGCATGCGCAGCCCCGTCCTGTTGCTGGTCTTCAATCGTCCAGGCACAACGAAACAAGTCTTCGAGGCCATCCGTCGGGCCCGCCCGCCCCGCCTGTACATTGCGGCGGACGGGCCCCGCGCATCGCGCCCCGGCGAAGCCGAACAATGCGAGACCGTGCGCAAAATCGCAACGGCCGTAAACTGGCCGTGCGAAGTCGCGACGCTGTTTCGTAGCGAGAATCTTGGTTGCAAGCGAGCCGTCAGTTCGGCCGTGTCGTGGTTCTTCGAGCGCCAGCCGGAGGGCGTCGTTCTCGAGGACGACTGCCTGCCCGATCCAACCTTCTTCGCGCTGTGCGATGAACTGCTTGAGCGCTACCGTCACGACGAACGGGTGATGGGCATCACTGGGGACAACTTCGTCCCGTGGCAGGGGACTGGGGAGTTCAGTTACTACTTTTCCCGGTACGCACACATCTGGGGCTGGGCCAGCTGGCGACGCGCCTGGTCGCACTATCGAGTGGACCTGGACAGTCTCGATCGGGCTGCCATTCTTGCGATTCTTCGCAATGCAGCCGGCTTCAGGAGTCCTGTGGCCAGTTATTGGGCGGACCTGCTAGGCCGCGTCCGCGACGGTCAGATCGATACTTGGGACTATCAGTGGGCGTTTGCCATTTGGCGTCACGCTGGCCTGGTATGCACGCCGCGATCGAACCTTGTTTCCAACATTGGCTTCGGTGCAGATGCGACGCACACGAAAGATCCGGACGCCCGCCACGCAAAGCTGATGGTTGAGCCTTTGAGCTTCCCGCTTGTGCATCCGACGGAAGTGTCTCAGATGGTAGATGCGGACCGCTGGGTCGAAGACGAGGTGTTCGATATTCCCAAGCGCGCCTCGATACGCTCGTGGCTCGGTCGCCAGAAGCACGCCCTGCGCCGGACGATGGGCCAAGTTCCATAGTGCCTTCCCGCGTCTCAATCCTGGCTCTTATCCAATCTCTTCTCTCATGAATCAGCAAGCGCAGCTTCTTTTGGACGCACTCCGAACGTCCGCTTCGGGTGGCTTTGTGACAACGTCCGCGCTAACCGGCGACACAGGTCGGCGATCGCTGCGTGCACTCGAGCCATTGCAGGCACGCTTCCTGGCCGATCATGGCTCTGCCATTCCCACCGCCTATTCCAGCAAGTGGCCCGTCGACAAGCTGCACTGGTGGAGCCGGCCCGAGGAATATGCGTTCACGCTGTTCCACCTGCTGACGCGGCTCTGCCGTTCGACACCTTTGCTGCCGCGAATCCTGGAGTTCGGCCCCGGCTGCTCTTTCGTTCCGCACGCGCTCGCTCGCGAGGCCGGTCTGAAGACCTTGAGGATGGTGGATATCGATCCCGATGTCATCGACTTTTGGAGCGCGACAGGTCCCGCGATCGGACTCGACGTCAAGCCACACGGCGTGACGGAGACTGCCTTCGACGTGATCTACTCGATCAGCGTTGTCGAGCATGTCAGCAATCCCGAAGCAACGGTCAAGGACCTTGTCCGTCAGCTGGCGCCCGGTGGCACGCTCGTTCTCACGATGGATGTCGATCTGGACCGCGAAGGTCGCCATGGACTGACGACGACCCAACTTGCCTCCATACTGGCGATAGAAGACATCGCGTTCGAGCCTATCGCATGTGCCGCCGCATGTCCTCACCCGCTGGACATCGCGACTCCGCGGGCTGGTTGGCAGGTGGCCCACCTTGACTCATCGACCCCGCGCCAACCGATTGCGCCTGCGGCTGGGCCATGGTTCGCGCTCAAGCGGTCCATCAAGAAGGTGCGCAGCAGGCAACCCGATCCACGTGACATCTGTGCGATCAAGTTGATCGGACACAAAAAACAATGAGCGATCTGCAGGCGTGGCCCGGTGCCGCTGAAGCCGTCTTGCAGAAGGAACGTTCTCCAGGCTGCGAACCAGTCGCTTCGAGGGAAGAGCCGCCGAAGCTGAGCCGCGTTGTCTGGCATGTGACGCGGTTCCTATGGCCACCGATGGGCGGTCAGGAATACCTCATCATGCAGATGTGTCAGGCAGTGGCGGAATGCGGTTCTCGGTCAATCGTGCTGCAGCCGCTGACGCTCGGCTTGTTGAGACCGTTGACCTATCGTGGACGACCCTGGCCGCCACGCACGGTGCTCGTGCCGATCCCCACGGTCGCTCCGCTGGTATCCCTTCTGCAACGCCTAAGCTGCCAATTGCCCGAAAGGTTTCGCCTGACAACCCAGTGGGCAAGCGATTGCAGCTGGCACGCCTTCAATTGGAGCTTGCGTGCGCTCCGTCCATTGTTGAGGTGGTGGTGCCGTAATGCGACCGTGGTTGTGCACTACCACGTTCATCAACCGTACTTCGGCGGCAGACGCACGGTCGTGTTCAGCCATGGCGTCGAGTGGCGGCGGCCTCCCGCGACGGCGCTGGACAGGCTTCGAGCAGGATCGCTCGGTGCGGTCGTACGCGATCCCGAGGTGGTGCTGATCCTTGCCAACGACCGGGACTACATCGACGAGGCCGTTCGCGCGTCCGACGCCTCGCTCGTGGCCCAAAAGGTTCGCTTGCTTGCGAATCCTGTGGATACGGCTCGATTCTGCCCCCACCAGGCTTCCCCTCATGACCAGTACTCGAATCGCAGGTTGGTGATGATCCGCAACGTGCGCCGCGACCGCGGCATCATCGAAGGCATCGAAGCTTTCCTGATGTTTCGATCAAGTGCCGGGCACGCTGACTGGCAACTGGACATCTACGGTGCCTTCTTGCCCGACGACGAGTACTACAGGCGATGCACGGCGGCTGCGTCAATTGCAGGTAGCGCCATACGATTTCATGGCAACGTTGCCAACGACCATGTCCCCATGATCTTGAGCCAATCTTCGATTGCTCTTGTCCCCTCGCAGGAACTCGAAGGCACCTCACTGGCCGCCCTTGAAGCTATGGCCTCGGGCGTGCCTTGTGTCTCCACGCCCGTCGGCGGGTTGAGAGACATTCCCACCCACAAGAGCGCATCGCGGCAGCCCGCAGACATTGCCCAGGCCCTGGTGCAGGTCAGCGCCAACTATGAGGCCGTCCGCAGTGAGCAGATCGTAGAAACGCAACGGCACCACTCCCTCACGGCATGGAAGTCGAGTTTTTGCGCTGCGATGACCGAAGCGGAGAGCGTGCATGTCTGAGCAAGCAGTTCTCCGGCTGGCGTTTGAGCCTGCGGCCGGCGTTCCCCGCGTCTTGGTCGTAGTGGGAACACGGCCCGAAGCCATCAAGATGGCGCCGCTAATCAAACTCCTGACTGGCGACGATCGATTTGACACCCGATTGCTGACGACGGGTCAACACAAGGAGATGCTGGACCAAGTCCTATCGCTGTTCGAGCTGCACGCAGACTTCGTACTCGAAGCGATGAAGTCGGGACACAGCCTGAGTACCCTTACCGCGGAAATGCTCATCGGTGTTTCGCCCCTACTGGCGGCCTATCGCCCGGACATCGTGATCGTTCATGGCGACACCGCCACAACGCTGTCGGCGTCGCTCGCCGCCTACTTCAACCGGATTCCGGTTGCACATGTCGAAGCTGGGTTGAGGACCCACAACCTTTATTCGCCTTGGCCCGAAGAAGGCAACCGCAAGCTGACTGCTGGCTTGACTTCCCTGCACTTCGCACCAACTCAGTCGGCAGCGGCAAACCTGCGGCGAGAGGGCGTCGACCCTCGGTCTATCGAGGTCACGGGCAACACGGTGATCGACGCAATGCTCGAGACCGTGCAGGTCGTCCGGTCGGACCCGGCCGCGAGCCGTCGATGCAAAGAGCGCTTCGCGTTCCTCGGCAGCGGGCCTGTCCTCCTAGTGACCGGGCATCGGCGCGAAAACTTCGGGTCTGGGCTACAGCGAATCTGCGAAGCGCTGATTCTCATCGCGCGTCGATTTCCGCGTCTACAAATCATCTACCCAGTACACCTGAATCCGCAAGTCACGGAGCCAGTCACCCGTTTCCTGTCTGCGGTTTCGAACATCCATCTGGTGGAGCCGCAAGGGTACGTGGAGTTCGTGTACCTGCTCGACCGATGCACGGTTGTGCTCACCGATTCAGGCGGCATCCAGGAAGAAGCACCCTCCTTGGGCAAACCGGTGCTGGTTATGCGGGACGAGACGGAAAGGCCAGAGGCGGTCGAAGCAGGCACCGTTCAATTGGTCGGGACAGATGTGCATCGCATCTGCTCTTCCGTCGAGCGGCTTCTCACCAGCGAGGACGCGTACCGCGCCATGTCGATGGCTCACAACCCCTACGGCGATGGCAAGGCGGCGGGGCGAATCGTTGAGCGCCTGCACC
>CAWFJZ010000015.1:0-28488 GCA_963816315.1 uncultured beta proteobacterium | reverse complement strand
CTTCGTCCCCCAGCGCCGCGATCGCATCGGCCTGCCCGGGTCGGGATTTCGATGTGCACGCCGAACGCGCGCTGCACTGCCACGTTGCCGCCGCAATGATCGGAATGCAGGTGCGTGTTGACCAGCGTCGTCAACGCTTCCCCGGGGCGCAGCGCGTTGCGCACCAGCGCCACCGTCTGTTCGGCGTGCAGGCAGTGGCTGCTGTCGATCAGCGTTGTGCTGTCGCCGGCGTGCAGCAGCACGTTGTTCGACGACAGCCAGCCGCGCTCGAAGACGCTGACGCCTTCGAGCGCGAAGGTGTCACTTGTACAGCGTCTGCGGCAGCCACATCCCGATCTGCGGCAAGATGTAGAGCAGCGCCAGCGCCAATACCTGGATACCCATGAACGGCATCATGCCGGCGAAGATCTGGTTCAGCGTCACATGCTTGGGCGACACGCCCTTCAAGTAGAACGCCGCCATCGCCACCGGTGGCGACAGGAACGCGGTCTGCAGGTTCAACGCCACCAGCAAGCCGAAGAACAGCGGATCGACGCCGAACTTGGGCAGCAGCGGGATGAAGATCGGCATGAAAATGACGATGATCTCGGTCCACTCCAGCGGCCAGCCGAGGATGAAGATGATGAACTGGCTCAGCAGCATGAACTGCAACGTTGTCAAGCCGAGCGACAGCACCCAGCGCTCGATCAGGTCTTGCCCGCCCAGCAGCGCGAAGGACGCCGAAAAAATCGACGAGCCGACGAACAGCCAGCACACCATGGCGCTGGTCTTGGCGGTGAGGAACGAGGACTCCTTGACGATGCCGCCGAGGTCGGCCAGCGTCTTGCCCACGGCATTGCCGCTCTTGGCCTTCTTGGCCGCGACGTAGCGATAAGCGCCGGCGAGCAGCAGCCGCCGAACGCGCCGACGGCGGCGGCTTCGGTCGGCGTGGCCAGGCCGAAGACGATCGAGCCGAGCACGGCGATGATCATCACGGCCAGCGGGAAGAACGAGGCCAGCAGCATCTTGAAGATCTCCAGCCGCTGCCAGCTCATCAGCCAGTTGACCAGCACCAGACCGGCCATGCCCAGGCCGAAGACGATCCAGTACCAGGTCGGGGCCGCAATCCGCTCGACAGCGCTCACCGCTGCAGGCGCGGCCGTTGGCGCCACGCTCGCGCCGCTGCTGGCCTGCGGCGGGGCCGCGGCGGCTGACGCCGGGCCGGCCTCGGCGGGTGGCTCCTTGAGCTCAGTGCCTTCTTTCGGCGGTTCCTGCAGCCCGCCCTCCTCCTTCGGCGGCTCCTGCAGTCCCGAGGACTCCACGGCCTTGTCGTCGTCGGCAACCGACGAGCCACCCGACTGCACCAGGCCGGTGGTATCGACCGCGGCTGTGGGCGCGGTCGCGGAGCCGTACATCACCAGCAGCAGCGCGGCGATGGAAATCGCGGGCAGCAGGGAAACGAACAATTGCGTCGCCACCTGGCGCTTGGGCAGGGCGGAGTTGCCGAGGGCGCCGAACAGCCCCGTCAGCGCATTGCCACCGCGCGCGCTCAAGGTCTGCGACAGCGGCGGCAGCGGCACCTGCCGTTCGCTTTCGGCCAGCGGCGGCGCCATGTGCGGCTTCCACTTGGCGACGATGATCACGTAGCCGACGTACAGGGCGGCGAGCATGATCCCGGGAAAGAACGCGCCGGCATAGAGTTTGACGACCGAGACACCCGCGGTGGCGCCATAGACGATCAACAGCACCGACGGCGGAATCAGGATGCCCAGGCAGCCGCCCGCGGTGATGGCGCCGGCGGCGAGCTTGATGTTGTAGCCGGCGCGCAGCATCGCCGGCAGCGCCAGCAGCCCCATCAGCGTGACCACCGCGCCGACGATGCCGGTGGCGGTGGCGAAAATGGCGCAGGTGACGATGGTGGCCACGGCCAGCGCGCCAGGCACGCGTGCCAGCGACAGGTGCAGGCTCTTGAACAGCTTTTCGATCAGGTTGGCGCGCTCGACCAGGTAGCCCATGAAGACGAACAGCGGGATCGCGATCAGCACGTCGTTGGACATCACCGAGTAGGCGCGCTGCACCATCAGGTCGAGGATCTGCTGGTTGGCCAGCGCCGGGTTGACGCTGCGGTAGGCGATCCAGCCGAAGAACACGCCCATGCCCATCAGCGTGAACGCGGTCGGGAAGCCGAGCATGATCGCCACCACGATCAGCCCGAGCATCAACAGGCCGAGGGCGCCGAGGTCGTCGTGGCTGAGGTTGCCGTCGAAGAAGCCGGCCCAGGGCGTGAAGATCAGCACCGCGGTGAGGATGATCGCCATCAAGGCGAAGCCGAACCAGAGTTCCTTGCGAATCTTCATTTCGTGCTCCCGATCGTGGTGGTTTGGGGCACGACGAATTGGTCGAGCTTGGCGATGTCTTCGTCTTTCACGTGGACCATTTCCTTCAACTTGTCGACGTCAACCTCCTCCACGTCATGCTCGCGCGAGGGCCACTGCCCCTGCTGGATGCAGATCACGCAGCGGATGATCTCGACGATGCCCTGCAGCAGCAGGAACGCGCCGGCCAGCGGCAGCATCGTCTTGAACGGATAGATCGGCGGGCCGCTCGCGGTGATGCTGGAATGTTCGTTGACGGCCCAGGACTCGGCGGCGAAGTAGTAGCCGGCGTAGGTCAGCGCGAACACGCCGGGGATGAAGAACAGGACGAACAGGATCAGGTCGATCGTCGCCTGCGTGCGCGGCTCGAAAAAGCCGTACAGCACGTCGCCGCGCACATGGCCGGCCTTGGCCAGCGTGTAGGCGCCGGCCATCATGAACAGCGTGCCGTAGAGGATGATCATGACGTCGAAGGCCCAGGCATGCGGCGCGTCCAGCGCGTAGCGAGAGAAGACTTCCCAGGTGATCATCAGCGTCAGCACGACGATCAACCAGGAGAACGCCTGGCCGACGAAGGTGCTGATCTTGTCGATGGTGAGAAGCAATTTCTGCATGGTGCGGCCTGCTCAAGAAGAATCGGCCACCCGGAACGGGCCCGGATGGCCGACAGACGGTGCAAAGGGAATCAGGCCTTCTTCGGCTCGGCCTTCTTGGCGCCGAAGAAGTGGTTCACCGACATGCGGCGGCTGATGTTGGTGTCCTGGTCCCACTTCACGGCGCGCTCGGCGAAGGCCATTTGCGACGCGACGATTTCCTTGAACAGCGGGTTCTCGGCCGACTTCTTTTCCACGATCGCGGACCACAGCGTGAGCTGCTCCTGCAGCAGCGCGTCGGGGGTCTTGTAGAACTTGACCTTGTCCTTGGTCTGCAGCTCGATGTAGTCCTTCGAATAGCGATCGATCGACTTCCAGGACATGTCGGCCGACGCGGCTTCGGCGGCATTGGCGATGATCGCCTTCATCTTGGCCGGCAGGCCGTCGTACTTGGGCTTGTTGAACGTGATCTCGAAGGTCTCGGCGCTCTGGTGATAGCTCTGCAGCATGCAGACCTTAGAGACGTCGGCGAAGCCGAGCAAGCGGTCCGAGGTGGCATTGTTGAACTCGGCGCCGTCGAGCAGGCCACGGTCCATGGCCGGCACGATCTCGCCGCCCGGCAGCGCGTTGACGGCAGCGCCCATCGCGGTGAACAAGTCGATCGCCAGGCCGTTGGTGCGGAACTTGAGGCCCTTGAAATCAGCCGTCTTGGTGATCGGCTTCTTGAACCAGCCCAGGGGCTGGGTGGCCATCGGGCCGTACAGGAACGAGACCACGTTGCCGCCGATGGAAGCGTAGAGCTTGGTCAGCAGTTCCTGGCCGCCGCCGTACTTGTGCCAGGCCAGCAGCATGTTGGCGTCCATGCCGAAGGCCGGGCCGGAATTCCACAGTGCCAACGCGTTCTGCTTGCCGTAGTTGTAGCCGAGCACGCCATGGCCGCCATCGAGCGTTCCTTTCGACACCGCGTCGAGCAGGCCGAAGGCCGGCACCACCGAGCCGGCCGGCAGGACTTCGATCTTCAGCTCGCCGCCGGTCATGTCGTTGACCTTCTTGGCGAAGTCGGTCGCGTACTCGTGGAAGATGTCTTTGCTCGGCCAGGTGCTCTGGAAGCGCAGGCTGGTGACGGCCGGCGTCTGCGCGAGGGCCGGCGCGGCCAGCGCGGTGCTGCCAACGGCGGCCGCGGTGGCCGACTTGAGGAACTTGCGGCGGCGGGGGGCTTGTTCGGGAAGGGTCATGGTGTCTCCAACGTAGTGATCAACAGTCAAGGGGGATGCAATGCGCAACCCCTACTTTGGCAGGGTTTGCGCTCGCCAGCCATCGGGACTTTCGCTTGCGTCGTCACGGTGCGCGGACAGGGCGAGCAGCCTGCCGCCAGCGATCAGCATCAACGCCCAGCGCGGTTTCATGCGCTGCTCATCCGGCCACGCGCGCGCTCATCTCGCGCGCCAACGCGCGAAAGTCCGCCGACAACGGTCCGTGCGCGGCGATCCGACGCCAGAACGCCTGCGCCACGGGCCGCGCCGGGCTTTGCAGATCGATCGGCTCGGGCGTGAAGGGCAGCCAGTCGAACGCGCCGGTGGCCACGTCGGGCCGCCAGCGCATCGGCAGCATGTCGTACACCGGCGCGAGCGTGAAGCGGCCGCGCACCGCGTCGGCCGGCGCAACGAACAGACTGAGGTTGCCGAAGTGCATGTCGCTGTTGCCGATCAGGCGGCCGAAGTGAAGCAGCGCACGCACCTGCGCCGCGGCGTCGGTGCTCAAGCGGCGCTGCGCCGCAAGGGCCTCGCACGTCGCGGCCCAATGCTGTCGTGGTCCAGGCACGAACGCATCATGCGCCGCCCACAGCGGCACCGCATGCCGCCGGCCGGCGCGGCCCACGCGATCGAAGCGCAGCGATTCGAGGTACGTGCGGCGAGCGGTCTCGACGATGCGCGCGCTCGCCACCGGCACGCCATGCGCCGCCAACGTCTCCAGCGCCAGCGCTTCGGCATGCAGCAGGTCGTGCCAGCGCTCGCCAAACGGCGTGCCGCGTGGCGGCGTGAATTTGACGAGCAGCGCCGCGCCGTCGTCGGCGCGCTGGGCGAGGAACTTGGCCTGCTCGCCGCCGGCCGAAGAACCCGCGGGCAGCGTCGCGGCCACGTCCTCGGCCAACGCGTCGTGGGAGTCGCGATCGGGCAGCGGCGCGGGCGCGGTGGCCATGGGCTCGCCCAACACCAACGCCCCAGGCGCATCGGCCATGTGCAGCGCGGCCAGCAACTGGTGTTCGAGCGGCCATCGCGCCGGATCGCGGTCGAGTCCCTGCGGCGCCAGGCGAGTGGCCAGCAAGCGGCCGATGAAGCCTTCGCCACGCAGCGGCGCCAGCCACCACGGCAGCTCGCCCACTGTCTGCGCGTCGATGCCCGGCGCCGACAGATGCACACGCTGCCCGGCGACGAACGACAGCGTGCCCCAGGTCTCGATGCGCCCGTCTTCATGCACCCAATGCAGCGGCTGCACGGCAGAGCGCCCGGCAATCGTCTGCGGCAGCGCGTAGCGCGTGCGCCGCCCGGCGCCGAGCGTCAAGCAGCCGCGGCGCCAGCGCGCCGAGCAGCCGCGCCAGCGTCGGCTGGCTCTTGCCGATCAGGCCCTGCAACTCGGCCGACGTGGCCCAGCCGCGCTCGGCCAGGCGGGCCAACAGGAGGGAGGTGTCAGGGTCGTTCATGAATAGAGGCGGAGACGAGACGAGCCCCTCTGCAAAGGATTTCAGGCTCTGCTTTTTACCACGAAGTGAATAGAAAACGAATAGAAAACAGCCTGCGCTAACCGGTGTGCAGGCGCTTGTGCCGCAGCCCGCCAAGCCCCATCCGAAGCTTGCTTCAGCCGCGGAGATTCACGCAAAAGCGGCTTCGCGCTCTTCAGTTCCTGTCGCCACGATGACTTACGAGCGCTGCAGGCCCCTGGCAATTGACCTTGCCTGCTGTCGCCGCTATGGCCACTGGCCCGTCAGCGGGACGTTGCCAGTGCACGTGGTCTCGGGACCCGAGACCACGCGCTAACCCGATCGGCAAAACGTATCGAGTGCACAGCACCTGACCGATCGAGTTGTTGAGCCGGCAGTGTCGAACTTGAATCATTCGCCCTGAGTTCGTCGAAGGACGGGCTCAGGGTGAACCGGGATTCAAGAACATTCATGCATCGCGCTCACCCCGCTCAACAGGGCTTGCAGTAGTCACCGGGCTTGTCGGCCAGCGGGAAGGTCGGGATCACCGGCGCGCGCAGGCCGGCAAAGCGCACGCCCTTCAAGTAGGCGAGGATGAAATCGACCCAGGCGGTTTTTTGCAGGAAGTCCACGACCTCCGGCTGCGCCGGCAGCGCCTTGGGCTGCTTGTTGAAGTAGTACGGCGCGCGCCAATCGAGCGTGCCGCTCAAGTCCGGATCGGGCAGGTAGATGTTCATCGCCAGTTCGTTGCTCCTGAAATCCCATTGCACGGTCGGTTCGATCCAGGGTTTGTCGTTTTCGCCATAGACCTTGATCTTGCCCAGCGTGGCGCCGAGCGTCTGCGCGGCCGACTTCACCGCGTTGCCCAGCGGCGCCTGGTGCAGCGCTGAAGCCAGGCTGGCAAGGTCGGTCAGGCTGTCGGGCGTCTCGAGGACAAAACTGCTGTCGGCATCGAACTGTTGCGCCGCGTGGATCGCCTTGGCGATTTCGGGGCGCTGCGCCGGCAGCGCGGCGATCAGCGCCTTGGCCAACTTGTCCACAGCGTCGGCGATCGCGGTCATGCGCTGCAGTTGCACCATGCCGCCCACCGTCGGATGCGGCCGCACCAGCTTCCTCAGCTCGTCGCGATTGCCCTCGCACAGCGCGCGAGCCAGCGCTTCGGCGCTGAGTGCGCGTTCCTTCTGCGCTTTGCGGAAGACACGTCCGAAGAAGTTGTAGTTGCTGTAGCCGGTGGCGTACTCGGCATGCGGCGCGATCGTGTGCAGCAACTCGATGGAGAAGTTGAGGCAGTTGTTGAAGTGCACCACGGCGATCTTGTCGGCCTGCCGAGCCGCCAAGCAAATCGCCCCGCGTCAGCGGGGCTATTCGAAGGCAGCAGCGGCGCCGGTTCAGTGCGCCAGCGGGTCGCGCCGGCGGCGGCGCGCCAGCGGCACCATCATCGCCAAGCCGGCCAGCATCAGCGCGTAGGTTTCGGGCTCCGGCACCGGCGCGGCGACTTGGCCGACGTCGCCCTCATGCACCGCCCAGGCGAAGAGCAGGGTGTTGTTGCCCTGGTCGTCCTGAAGGCCCAGGTTGTCCTGGCGGCCGGCGTAGAAGCTGTAGCGCCAGGCTTCGTCGGTGTTGGCGACGCCGGTCCACGGGTCCACGGCGTAGTCGAGCGAGAACCAGTAGCCGAAGGCTTGCAGGTTGCTGAAGGGGCCGGTGTTGTCGAGCAGCGGCGCCGACAGGCCGGGCCCGTTGCCGTAGGTGTCGGTGAAGCCGGAGGTGCTCGCGTTGGCCAGCGTCGTCATGTACATGTGCGCCATGTCCGACGTGTTGGCCTGCACGTTGTAGCCGCAGATGCCGCCGCCGTTCCAGAACGTCGCGCCCAGGCCGTCGGCGCCGCAGGTGTCGATGTGGATGGTCGGCAGATGCCATCCGGTGACGCCGGCCACGTCGAGGCCGTTGGCCCAGGTTCTGGCGGCGTCGAAACTGACCTGGCCGATGACGTTGGCGTCGGCCAGCCAGCTGATGTTGAGCGCGGTGTCGTAGTAGGCGTCTGTCGTCCCGTTGCCGTCGAGGTCACGCGCTTGCAGCGTCGTCTCCCAGGTGCCTTGGCCAGGCACCGGCGCGGCGGCGGCGATGCCGGCGAGGGCCATCGCGGTGACGCCGAGCAGCGTCTTGATTGCGTTGCGCATGAACCGGGCTCCCTGTGCCGTTGTTTATGGGAGCGGAGTCTGGTTGTGCGGCGCTGCTGAAGACAGCCCCCGACTGCGGGTCGCCAGTCGCCTGTCCGCCCTGTGCGACGAGGATGGCGGGTGCGGTACGGCTTCAAACGTGAACTTGTTGGCACTTTGCGCGCGCGCCGCGCGGCGCCGTCCCCAGATCCGCGGGGGACGGCACGTGGGTCATGTCACGCCGCGCGGGTCTGGGCGCTGTCGCGCCAGCGCGCGGTGAGTTGGGCCCACTTCGCGCGCGCACTCTTGAGGTGACGCTCTTTCACGTGGCCGTAGCCACGGATGTGTTCCGGGATGCGCGCGATCTCCACGGCCAGCGGCAGCTTGTCGGCGGACAGCGATGACAGTAGCTCGTCGATCGCAGTGCGGTACTCGACGATCAGTGCGCGTTCGGTCTTTCTCTCGTCGCTGCGGCCGAACGGATCGAGCGCGGTGCCGCGCAGGCCCTTCAACTTCGCCAGCAGCTTGAACGCGCTGCGCATCCACGGCCCGAACGGCTGCTTGATCAGCTCGCCCTTGGCGTTGCGCTTGGCAATCGCCGGCGGCGCGAGGTGGTGCACGATCTTCACATCGCCTTCGAACATGTCGGCGATCTTCTTCGTGAACGCGGAGTCGGTGTGCAGGCGCGCGACCTCGTACTCGTCCTTGTAGGCCATCAACTTGAACAGGTAGCGGGCCACGGCTTCGGTGAGTTTGGTGGTGCCGAGTTTCGATTCGGCCGCGCGCACTTTCTCGACATAGGTTTTGTAATCCGCAGCGTAGGCGGCGTTCTGGTAGCCGGTGAGGAAATCGACGCGCTTGGCAATGCTCTCGTCCGCCGACGGCTTCTTGACGAACTGGATCACTTGCGCGGCCTTGAACAGCGCCTGCACCGCGCCCAGATCGTGCGCGCAGCGGCGGCCCCATTCGAAAGCGGCCTTGTTGTTGTCGATCTGCACGCCGTTCAATTCCATCGCCCGCATCAGCGACGCATGCGAGAGCGGCACGCGGCCCTGCTGCCACGCGTAGCCGAGCAGCAGCGGGTCGGTGTAGATCGAGTCACCGATCAACTGCACCGCGGCTGCTCGGCGTCGAAGGCGCCGACCAGCGCCTCGCCGACGCTCTCTTCGATCGCGCTCTCGCATGCGACGCCGGGAACCGCCAGTCGGCGTCTGCACGAAGGCCGCCGTCGGCGTGGCGCGCTGTTCAGCGCCGTAGGCGCGGCCGTTGCATCGCCGACAGCGTGTATCTGCTCGCGCCGACGATCGCGTCGCAGGCGATCACCAGATCGGCCTCGCCGATCGACCTCGTCGCGAAGATCGCGTCGGGCCGGCTGGCGATCCGCACGCGGCTCCAGGTCGCGCCGCCCTTTTGCGCGACCGCCTCCCTACGCCCTGCCTTCCAGCGCGCATCCCACTCCATCTACCACCCTGCCCACGCCACACTGCCGAGCCGCCAAGCAAATCGCCCCGCGTCAGCGGGGCGATTCGAAGGCAGCAGCGGCGCCGGTTCAGTGCGCCAGCGGGTCGCGCCGGCGGCGGCGCGCCAGCGGCACCATCATCGCCAGGCCGGCGAGCATCAGCGCGTAGGTTTCGGGCTCCGGCACCGGTGCGGCGACCTGGCCGACGTCGCCCTCGTGCACCGCCCAGGCGAAGAGCAGGGTGTTGTTGCCCTGGCTGTCCTGCAGCCCCAGGTTGTCCTGGCGGCCGGCGTAGAAGCTGTAGCGCCAGGCTTCGTCGGTGCTGGCGACGCCGGTCCACGGGTCCACGGCGTAGTCGAGCGAGAACCAGTAGCCGAAGGCTTGCAGGTTGCTGAAGGGGCCGGTGTTGTCGAGCAGCGGCGCCGACAGGCCGGGGCCGTTGCCGTAGGTGTCGGTGAAGCCGGAAGTGCTCACGTTGGCCAGCGTCGTCATGTACATGTGCGCCATGTCCGACGTGTTGGCTTGCACGTTGTAGCCGCAGATGCCGCCGCCGTTCCAGAACGTCGCGCCCAGGCCGTCGCTGCCGCAGGTGTTGATGTGGATGGTCGGCAGATGCCATCCGGTGACGCCGGCCACGTCGAGGCCGTTGGCCCAGGTTCTGGCGGCGTCGAAACTGACCTGGCCGATGACGTTGGCGTCGGCCAGCCAGCTGATGTTGAGCGCGGTGTCGTAGTAGGCGTCTGTCGTCCCGTTGCCGTCGAGGTCACGCGCTTGCAGCGTCGTCTCCCAGGTGCCTTGGCCAGGCACCGGCGCGGCGGCGGCGATGCCGGCGAGGGCCATCGCGGTGACGCCGAGCAGCGTCTTGATTGCGTTGCGCATGAACCGGGCTCCCTGTGCCGTTGTTTATGGGAGCGGAGTCTGGTTGTGCGGCGCTGCTGAAGACAGCCCCCGACTGCGGGTCGCCAGTCGCCTGTCCGCCCTGTGCGACGGGGATGGCGGGCGCGGTGCGGCTTCAAACGTGAACTTGTTGGCACTTTGCGCACGCGCCGCGCGGCGCCGTCCCCGGATCCGCGGGGGACGGCACGTGGGTCATGTCACGCCGCTCGCGCCTGCGCGCTGTCGCGCCAGCGCGCGGTGAGTTGGGCCCACTTCGCGCGCGCGCTTTTGAGGTGACGCTCTTTCACGTGGCCGTAGCCGCGGATGTCTTCCGGGATGCGCGCGATCTCCACGGCCAGCGGCAGCTTGTCGGCGGACAGCGATGACAGCAGCTCGTCGATCGCAGTGCGGTACTCGACGATCAGTGCGCGTTCGGTCTTTCTCTCGTCGCTGCGGCCGAACGGATCGAGCGCGGTGCCGCGCAGGCCCTTCAACTTCGCCAGCAGCTTGAACGCGCTGCGCATCCACGGCCCGAACGGCTGCTTGATCAGCTCGCCCTTGGCGTTGCGCTTGGCAATCGCCGGCGGCGCGAGGTGGTGCACGATCTTCACATCGCCTTCGAACATGTCGGCGATCTTGTTGCGTGAACGCGGAGTCGGTGTGCAGGCGCGCGACCTCGTACTCGTCCTTGTAGGCCATCAACTTGAACAGGTAGCGGGCCACGGCTTCGGTGAGTTTGGTGGTGCCGAGTTTCGATTCGGCCGCGCGCACTTTCTCGACATAGGTTTTGTAATCCGCAGCGTAGGCGGCGTTCTGGTAGCCGGTGAGGAAATCGACGCGCTTGGCAATGCTCTCGTCCGCCGACGGCTTCTTGACGAACTGGATCACTTGCGCGGCCTTGAACAGCGCCTGCACCGCGCCCAGATCGTGCGCGCAGCGGCGGCCCCATTCGAAAGCGGCCTTGTTGTTGTCGATCTGCACGCCGTTCAACTCCATCGCCCGCATCAGCGACGCATGCGAGAGCGGCACGCGGCCCTGCTGCCACGCGTAGCCGAGCAACAGCGGGTTGGTGTAGATCGAGTCACCGATCAATTGCACCGCGGCTTGTTCGGCGTCGAAGGCGCCGACCAGCGCCTCGCCGACGCTTTGTTTGATCGCGCTCTCGCATTGCGACGCCGGGAACTGCCAGTCGGCGTCGTGCACGAAAGCCGCGGTCGGCGTGGCGTGCGTGTTCAGTGCCACGTAGGTGCGGCCCGCTTGCATCGCAGACAGCGTGTAGCGGCTGGCGCCGACGATCGCGTCGCAGGCGATCACCAGATCGGCCTTCGCGGTGTCGACCTTGGTTGTGAAGATCGCGTCGGGCCGGTTGGCGATCTGGATGTGGCTCCAGGTCGCGCCGCCCTTTTGCGCCAGGCCGCCGGCGTCCTGCGTGACGATGCCCTTGCCTTCCAGGTGCGCGGCCATGCCGAGCAACTGGCCGATCGTGATCACGCCCGTGCCGCCGACGCCGCCGACGACGATGCCCCAGGCCTGCTCGGCCACCGGCAGCGCCGGGTCGGGCAACGCAGGCATCGCGGCGAGATCACCCTTCTTTTCTTTCTTCAGCTTCTTCAACGTTCCGCCTTCGACGGTGACGAAGCTCGGGCAGAAGCCTTTGACGCACGAGTAGTCGAGATTGCAGGAGTTCTGGTTGATGCTGCGCTTGCGGCCGAACTCGGTTTCGACCGGCTCGACGGACAGGCAGTTGCTTTGCTCGCCGCAATCGCCGCAGCCTTCGCAGACGAGTTCGTTGATGACGACGCGCTTGTCGGGTATCGCCATCGTGCCGCGCTTCCTGCGGCGGCGCTTCTCCGTGGCGCAGGTCTGGTCGTAGAGGATGACCGTCGTGCCTTCGATCTCGCGGAACTGGCGTTGCAGCGCGTCGAGCTCGTCACGGTGATGCACCGTCACGCCGGCAGCGAGCGCCACGCCGTCGTATTTCTCCGGCTGGTCGGTGACGATGATGAGCTTTTTCACGCCTTCGGCGACGAGGCTGGCCATGATCTGCAAAACGCTGTGGCCCTCGGGCCGCTCGCCGACGCGCTGGCCGCCGGTCATCGCCACCGCGTCGTTGTAGAGCACCTTGTAGGTGATGTTCACGCCCGAGGCGATGCTCTGGCGGATGGCGAGGATGCCGCTGTGGAAGTAGGTGCCGTCGCCGAGGTTGGCGAAGATGTGTTTGTCCTTCGTGAACGGCTGCTGGCCGACCCACGACACACCTTCCCCGCCCATCTGCGAAAAGCTGGTGGTGCTGCGGTCCATCCACACCGCCATGTAGTGGCAGCCGATGCCGGCCACCGCGCGCGAGCCTTCGGGCACGCGCGTGCTGGTGTTGTGCGGGCAGCCCGAGCAGAACCACGGCGCGCGCTCGGCGCCGCCGGACGGCGTGGCGGCGAGCGACTTCTCGCGCGCTTCGATGACGGCGATGCGCTGGTCCATGCGCACGGCGATGTCGCTGCCGGCCGGCGCCAGGCCGAGCTTCTTCAGCCGCTTGGCGATCGCCTTGGCGATGATCGCCGGCGTCAGGTCCGCCTTGGCGCGCAGCAGCCAGTTGTCGCTCGGGTTGGGCATCGACCATTCGCCGCCGCCGGTGGAGCCGCCTTCGGGCTCGTCGAACTTGCCGAGCACGTTGGGCCGCACATCGCCGCGCCAGTTGTAGAGCTCTTCCTTCAACTGGTACTCGATGACCTGGCGCTTTTCCTCGACGACCAGGATCTCCTGCAAGCCGAGCGCAAAGTCGCGCGCGATCGTCGCTTCGAGCGGCCAGACGACGTTGACCTTGTGCAGGCGGATGCCGACCGCTCGGCAGGTCGGCTCATCGAGCCCGAGGTCCGCGAGCGCCTGGCGTGTGTCGTTGTAGGCCTTGCCGCTGGCGATGATGCCGAACTTGTCGCGCGGCCCCTCGATGACGTTGTGATTGAGCTTGTTGGCGCGCACGTAGGCCAGCGCCGCGTACCACTTGTGGTCGAACAGCCGCGCCTCCTGCTCCAGCGCCGCGTCCGGCCAGCGGATGTGCAGGCCGCCGGGGGGCATGGCGAAGTCCTCGGGCATGACGATCTTGACGCGGTCCGGATCGACGAACACCGACGACGACGACTCGACCACCTCCTGGATCGTCTTCATGCCGGTCCACACACCCGAGTAGCGGCTCATCGCGAACGCATGCAGCCCCATGTCGAGGATGCCCTGCACGTCCGACGGAAAGAAGGTTGGAAAGCCCGCGGCCTTGAAGACATGGTCGCTCTGGTGCGGCGCTGTCGAGCTCTTGGCCACATGGTCGTCGGCGGCGATCGCAATCACGCCGCCATGCTTCGCAGTGCCGGCCATGTTGGCGTGCTTGAAGACGTCGATCGAGCGATCGACCCCCGGCCCCTTGCCGTACCAGATGCCGAAAACGCCGTCGTAGTTCTTCTGCTCGGGATAGAGGTCCAACTGCTGCGTGCCCCAGACCGCCGTCGCGCCGAGCTCTTCGTTGACGCCGGGCTGGAAGACGACGTGATTCGCCGCCAAGTGCTTCTTCGCCGCCCACAGCGCCTGGTCATAACCGCCAAGCGGCGAGCCGCGATAGCCGCTGACGAAGCCGGCGGTGTTGAGCCCGGCAGCCACATCGCGCGCGCGTTGCAGCATCGGCAGCCGCACGAGCGCTTGCACGCCGCTCATGAAGGCGCGGCCGCGATCCAACGTGTACTTGTCGTCGAGCGTGACGCTTTCGAGCGACTTGCGAATGGCTTCGGGCAAGGGGGCGTTCATGCAAGCAACTCCGCGGCGCAGCAGGGAAGGGGCGAAGTTTAGGAGTCTTGCTGTGGCAGGTGTTTTCTTTGTTTGCCAGCGGATCGTGCTTTCGGGCAAGATCGTTTCTCCAAACGCTTGTTTTGAGACGCCATGCCGCTCAGAAGTGCGAAACCGGGGAAGACACGCCTCGAGCCCGAAGGCGAAGCGCATGCCGAGGGCCTCGACCGCTACGACGTGGCGATCCTCGCCGCGCTGCAGGCCGATGCCCGCCTGTCCAACGCCGAGCTGGCCATGCGCATCGGCCTGTCGGCGGCGCCGACCTGGCGCCGCGTCAAGTGGCTCGAGCAGAACCGCTACATCACCGGCTACCGCGCCGAGATCGACCGGCGGCGCATAGGACTCGGCGTCTTCGCCTTCGTGCGCGTCGATGCCGAGCGCAACGCCGGCGGCGCGGCCAAGCTGCTCGAAGACGCGATCCGCCGCCTGCCGGAAGTGACGGCCTGCCACTACATCAGCGGCGCCGGCACGTTCGAGCTGCAGGTCATGGCCACCGACCTGGACGCGTTCTCGCGCTTTGCGACCGAGACGCTGCTCAATCTGCCGAATGTGAAAGACATCCACACCAGCTTTTCGCTCGGCGAGGTCAAGGCCGGGGCCGCGCTGCCGCTGACGCATTTGCAGTCGCCCGCCGTTTCCGGCAGCGGGCGTCGCAGAGCAAGAGCAAGCTGAGACACTCGCGGGCGTTCATGGCCGAACCCGAAGACAAGCAAGACCGCACCCCGTGGCAGCGCCTGGGCGATGCGCTGTTCACCACAGAAGCCACACAGCGCCTGCGTTTGCAGCAGGCCGGGCTGGCGGTGCTGCTGATGGTGGTGTCCGTCGGCATCCTGATGTTCGCAGCCCATGTGGCCGGCACGCCGGCCTTGCCCGTCGCCGTCTGGGCGATCGTTTCGGTGGGTGGCCTTGTCGCCATGCTCGTCGCCATCCGCAGCGGCTGGGCGCTCGACCGTGCCGACCCGTCACTGACCTTGCCGCAGATGCTGTTCGCCATCACCAGCGGCGCGGTCGCCTACGCGATGGCCGGCGCGATGCGCGGCGTGGCCTTTCCGGTGCTGATGGTGATCCTCGTCTTCGGCCTGTTCCAGTTGAAGCCGCGCGCGGTCACGGCGGTCAGCCTGTATGCGCTGGCAGCGTTCGGCGCGGTGATGTGGTGGAAGGCGACGGACGAGCCCGACGTTTATGCACCCGCCGTCGAGCTCGGCCACTTCCTCATGCTCGCCGCCATGCTGCCCGCGCTGTCGCTGCTGTCGGCGCGGCTGACGCGCCTGCGCGAGCGCACGCGCAGGCAGCGCCACGACCTGGCGCTGGCGCTGGCGCGCATCCAGGAGCTGGCCACGCGCGACGAGCTGACCGGCCTGGTCAACCGGCGCCACATGAGCCACCTGCTCGAGCGCGAGCGCCAGCGCGGCGTGCGCTCGGGCCGCGGCTTCTCGCTGGCGATGGTCGATATCGACCACTTCAAGGCCGTCAACGACCACTACGGCCACCCGGTGGGCGACGAGGTGCTGCGCACCTTTTCGCACCACGCGCCGCAGGCGCTGCGCGGCACCGACATCGTCTCGCGCTGGGGCGGCGAGGAGTTCGTGCTGCTGCTGCCGGAAGCGGCGTTGTCTGCGGCGCGCATCGGCGTCGAGCGCCTGCGCGGGCGCGTTGCGGCCACACCGATGGCGCACCTGTCGGGGGTGCCGATCCGCGTCACGGTGTCGGTCGGCCTGACCGAACACATCGCCGGCGAGTCGGTGACGCAGACCCTGGAGCGCGCCGACCGTGCGCTCTACGAGGCCAAGGCCCAGGGGCGCAATCGGACGGTGGTGGCTTGAACCTGCGGGCCGAGCGCTGGGCCGTTCCCGAGCCGGCCCGCATCCCCTCGGGGGATCGGATGCGGTACGCCGCAGCCGAGGGGTCCACATGACGGCCGAGCGCTGGGCCGTTGCCGAGCCGGCCCGTATCCCCTCGCGGGATTGGATGCGGTACGCCGCAACCGAGGGGCCCACATGACGCCGAGGCACGTTCTGCTCGCGCTGTTGGTCGTCGCTGTCTGGGGCACGAACTTCGTCGTCATCAAGGCGGCGTTGGCGACCTTGCCGCCGTTGCTGTTCGCGGCGCTGCGCTTCACGCTGGCGTTCGTGCCGGCAGCCTTGTTCGTCGCGCGGCCACCCGTGGCCTGGCGCACGCTGGCCGCCTACGGCGTGTTGATCGGCGCCGGCCAGTTCGGCCTGATGTTCATCGCCATGCGCGCCGACATCACGCCCGGCCTGGCCTCGTTGGTGATCCAGACGCAGGTCTTCTTCACCATCGGCCTGGCGATGCTGTTCAACCGCGAACGCTTGAAGCGTGTGCAGATCGTCGCGCTGGCGCTGGCCGCTGTGGGGCTGATCGTGATTGCGTGGCACACCGACGCCGCGACGACGCCGCTCGGCCTCGTGTTGGTGCTTGCCGCCGCGCTGTGCTGGGCGGCCGGCAACACGGTCGCCCAGCGCGCCGGCAAGGTGCCGATCCTCGGCTTCATGGTCTGGTCGAGTCTGTTCGCCGTGCCGCCGCTGCTGGCGCTGTCGTTGCTGCAGGAAGGGCCGGCCGCGATGGCGCAGGGGCTGACGCAAGCGGGTTGGGGCACCTGGGGCGCCGTGCTCTGGCAATCGCTGGGCAACACCTTGTTCGGCTATGGCGCCTGGGCCTGGCTGATGGCGCGCTATCCGGCAGCGACCGTGTCGCCGATGGCGCTCCTCGTGCCGGTGTTTGGCATGGGCGCGTCGGCCTTGCTGTTGTCCGAAGCGCTACCGGCATGGAAGCTCGGCGCGGCGGCCTGGTGATCGGCGGGCTGGCGTTGAACCTGCTGTGGCCCAGATCGCAGGCCAGCGCCGGGCCGCTCCCAAGCGGCCTGCGCTCCCCTCGGGGGAAGCGAACGAAGTGAGCTAGGGGCCGTCAGTCACTTCGGCCAGAGAACCCAGAGTTTGAGCGGCTGCTTCATGCGTCCCGCTTGCGACTCGGCACGCTCGCCCCAACCCCAGAAGTAGTCGGCGCGCACGGCGCCGGTGATCGCGCTGCCGGTGTCTTGCGCCATCACCAGGCGGCGCAGCGGCGTCGAGGTCAGCGGCTCGGTGGTGTCGAGCCAGACCGGCGTGCCCAGCGGAATGGCGGCAGGATCGACCGCGATCGAGCGCTCCGGCGTCAGCGCCACGCCCTGCGAGCCGCGCGGGCCCTGCGTGGCGTCGGCCAACGGCTCCTCGCGGAAGAAGACGACGCGCGGGTTGGCGTGCAGCATCTGCGGCGCGCGCTGCGGGTTCTTGCGCGCCCATTCGCGGATGCCCGGCCACGAGGCTTCGCCGGGTTTCAACTCGCCCTGATCGATCAGCCAGCGGCCGACCGAGACATAGCCTTGGTCGTTGTGGCCGGCAAACGCCAGGCGCACCGTCTGCACGCGGCCGTCGGCTTCGGTGATGCGCGCGCGGCCGGAGCCTTGAATCTGCAGGATCAACACGTCGAGCGGGTCGGCGGTGTAGGCGATCTCGCGGCCGCGCAAGGCCGCTTGCGCCGCAGGCAGCGAGTCGATCTGCGCGCGCGTGAACCACGGCTTGCGCGTTGCCAGATCCGCCGGCGGGGCGTGAAAGGCAAAGCGCTGGGTGCCGCGCGGCACGCGGCTGGCTTCGACGAGCGGCTCGAAGTAGCCAGTCGCCAGGCCCTCACCCGTTGTTGTGCTGTCGCGCGGCAAGACGCGGTACGGCGCCAGGCGCAGCTCGAACCAGGCGCGCGCGGCCAGGTCGTCGGCTGGCTGCGTGCGCAGCGCGTCGGCGCACACCGCGGCCCAGGCGCGCTGCTGCTCGGGCGCGACGCGCTCGCATGAGCGGCGCAACGCGCGCCAGGCCTCGAGTTGGCGGTCGGCGCCCCAACCGGGCAAGTCGGACCAGGCCGCGCTGACCCAGCGTGCGCCGCGTTGCTCGATGATCGTCATGGGGGCCGAGGTGCTGGGTGGTGGCGGTGGCTCCAGCGAGACCGTCGGTGACGGCGCGCTGCACGAGACCAGCACAACGGCACAGAAGCTGGCCGTCACGCGGTACGCTGCCGCCATGTGGTTGCTTTTGCTCGAAGCGCTCGGCGCGCTGTTGATCTTCGTCTTCATCGTCTGGTGGACCATGTTCTCGGGCCGCCGCGGCGGCGAGCGGCGCGACGACGACGACAAGCCAAGCTAATGGAGCTGCTCGGGCCGCGCGAGCATGAACTCCGGCACCGGCGCGTCGAACGGATGCGCGTCTTCGGTCATGCAGAAATAGGTGCCGCGCATCGTGCCCTGCGGTGTGGCGATGCGCGTCCAGCTTGTGTATTCGAAGCGCTCGCCGGGTTTCAACAGCGGCTGGTGGCCGACCACCGCCAGGCCGCGCACCTCGTCGGTGTGGCCTTGCGCGTCGGTGATGATCCAGTGGCGCGCCATCAGCTGCGAGGTGATGTCGCCGCTGTTGACGATCGTGATCGTGTAGGCAAACGCGAACACGCCGGCGCTGGGTTGCGACTGCTCGTCGAGGTACGACACTTTGACGCTGCAGGTGAGTTCGGGTTGGGCCATAGGGTGCGATTCTAGAATTCATCGCCATGCAAGCCTCATCGCGCACTTTTCGCATCGCCCCGTCGATCCTCTCGGCCGACTTCGCACGGCTCGGCGAAGAGGTGCGCAACGTCGTCGCCGCCGGCGCGGATTGGATCCATTTCGACGTGATGGACAACCACTACGTGCCGAACCTGACCTTCGGCCCGATGGTCTGCGAGGCGCTGCGCAAGCACACCGTGGCGCCGATCGACGTGCACTTGATGGTGCAGCCGGTCGATGCGCTGGCGCAGGCGTTCTGCAAGGCCGGCGCCGACCTGGTGAGCTTTCACCCGGAGGCGAGCCGGCATGTCGATCGCACGCTGCAACTGATCAAGGCCGAAGGCAAGCAGTGCGGCCTGGTCTTCAATCCGGCGGCGCCGCTCGACATGCTCGAGTGGACGCTCGACAAGCTCGACCTCGTGCTGATCATGAGCGTCAACCCGGGTTTCGGCGGGCAGAGCTTCATCGACGGCGCATTGAAGAAGATCGAGCGCGTTCGCAGGCTGATCGACCAGAGCGGCCGCGACATCCGCCTCGAAGTCGATGGCGGCATCAAGATCGACAACATCCGCCGCGCCGCCGATGCCGGCGCCGACACCTTCGTCGCCGGCAGCGCGATCTTCGGCCAGCCCGACTACCAGGCGGTGATCGGCGCGATGCGCGCTGAACTGGCGCGCTAGTTCTTCGACTGGCCGAGCAGCGCGTCCTTGAGTTGCCAATCCGGCGGCTCGGCGCCGAGCCAGATCTTCATCATGGCGATGAAGAACACCGGCTCGACGATCGGCTCGGCGGCCACTTTGCCGTTGAGCGAAATCACCGTGCCGGTGCCGGGCAGGTAGTCCACGGTGAACGAGTCGCCCGACGCCAGCCGCTTGCGCGTGACGAACATCTCGGCGAGCTTCAACGTGCCGGGGATCGACTTGCCGAACTCTTCGCGCGTGGCGTTCTTGCGCATGCCGTCGGTGAACAGCTTGCCGAGCTCGTTGCCGTCGATGTCGCGCAGCATCACCACATGCAGGCGCTTGGGTCCCGGCGTTGCGTACACCGCCTCCGGCGTGGTGGCTTTGGCTCCCAGGTACAGGCCCGCGGCATAGACCTTGAAGATCGCCTTGTAGCGCACGCCAGCGCCGTTCAACTGCAACTTGGCATTGCCCACGGTCGTCGGTCTGGGCGAAGCGCACGCCCGCTGACTTCAACGCCGGCAGGCGCCGCGGTTTGTGCCCACGAAGGCAATGGGCGCGGCGAGGGCGAGCAGGCTCGCCAGGAATAGGTGGCGGATGGAGTTCATCGGCAGGTCTTCGGCAAAAGCGCGGATGGTGCGCGCGCCACGGGCCGCTGTCCACCGATTGCGTCACGATTCGAGAGCCCACTCCAGGGCGCTGCTACACTGGTTTTCACCATGTTCCAGAGCCTCACACGCCGTCCTTGCCTCGGGTCCACGCCGGACCGGGGAGCATGGCCTTGGCGCCGCGCGACACCGCACTGACGCCCGCGCCGGCTGCACCTCGCAGCCGCTTGTCGAGACCCCGCGCCGCCTGTCCGCACGATGGCGCCATGAGGATTGAGAACGTGATCACCGAACTCGAATTCAAGAGCCTTGCAGCGCTTGGCCACAACCGCATCCCGCTCATCAGCGAGGCCTTTGCCGACCTCGAAACGCCACTGTCGCTGTACCTGAAACTGGTCGGCGACCAGCGCTTGGGCTTCCTGCTCGAATCCGTTGTCGGCGGCGAGCGCTTCGGCCGCTACTCGTTCATCGGCCTGCCGGCGCGCACGCTGATCCGCGCCACCGGCAATGTCACCGAGGTCGTCACCGATGGCACGGTCGTCGAGCGCGACGAGGGCAACCCGCTGCGCTTCATCGAGCGCTTTCAGGAGCGGCTGAAGCCGGCCGTGGCGGCCGGCCTGCCGCGCTTCTGCGGCGGCCTGGCCGGCTACTTCGGCTACGACACCGTGCGTTGCATCGAGACGCAAGCTCGGCCGCGTGGCCAAGACCGGTGGCCTGGGCACGCCCGACATTCAACTGCTGCTGACCGAAGAAGTGGCGGTGATCGACAACCTCTCGGGCCGGCTGTACCTGATCGTCTGGGCCGACCCGGCGCGGCCCGAGGCTTACTTCAACGCCAAGAAGCGCCTGGCGGAGCTCGCCGACAAACTGCGCTACAGCGTCGTGGCACCGACGGTCAAGCGGGTCACCTCGCATCCGGTGGAGCGCGAGTTTGCCAAGGCGGATTTGATGCGCGCCGTCGAGCGCGCCAAGGAGTACATCGCTGCCGGCGATTGCATGCAGGTCGTGCTCGGCCAGCGCTTGAAGAAGCGCTACAGCGAGAGCCCGCTCTCGTTGTACCGTGCGCTGCGCTCGTTGAATCCGTCGCCGTACATGTACTTCTACGACATGGGCGACTTCCAGATCGTCGGCGCGTCGCCGGAAATCCTGGTGCGCGAAGAAAAGCTCGCCGACGGCGCGCGCAAGGTGACGATCCGTCCGCTGGCCGGCACGCGGCCGCGCGGCGCCACGCCTGAAGAAGACATGCGCCTCGAAGCCGAGTTGCAAGCCGACGAAAAGGAACGCGCCGAGCATCTGATGCTGATCGATCTGGCGCGCAACGACATCGGCCGCATTGCGCGCACCGGCAGCGTCAAGGTCACCGAAGCGTTTGCGGTCGAGCGTTACTCGCATGTCATGCACATCGTCAGCAACGTCGAAGGTGTGCTGCGGCCCGAGGTTGGCCAGCTCGATGTATTGCGCGCGACCTTCCCCGCCGGCACGCTGTCCGGCGCACCGAAAGTGCGGGCGATGGAAATCATCGACGAGCTCGAACCCGTGCAGCGCGGCATCTACGGCGGCGCCTGCGGCTACCTGAGTTTTGCCGGCGACATGGATGTGGCGATCGCCATCCGCACGGGCATCATCAAGGACCAGACGCTGTACGTGCAGGCCGCGGCCGGCATCGTTGCCGACTCGGTGCCGGAGAAGGAATGGGCCGAGACGGAGCAGAAGGCGCGGGCGCTGTTGCGCGCCGCGGAGCTCGTCGAGGAGGGATTTTGATGAGCACGGCCTTGAACATCGGCGTCGTTGGCGACCGCGACGACACCATCACCGCCCACCGCGCGCTGCCTGTTGCGCTCGATCTGGCGGCGCAGGCGCAGGGTGTGGCGCTGCGATACGAGTGGCTGGCCACCCGTGCGATCGACAGCGCGCAAGACCTGACCCCGTTCGATGCGCTGTGGTGCGTGCCCGGCAGCCCGTATCGCAGCACGGACGGCGCGCTGCGCGCGATCCGCTACGCCCGTGAAAACGGCGTGCCGTTTCTCGGCACCTGCGGCGGCTTTCAGCATGCGGTGATCGAGTACGCGCGCCACGTGCTCGGCTGGCACGACGCCGACCATGCCGAGACAGCCGATGGCAACGACCGCCGACTGGTGATCTCGCAACTCGAATGCAGCCTCGTCGAGGCCAGCGAGGTGTTGAGTGCGGTGGCGGGCTCGCGATTGGCCGAGGCCTACGGCACGCCGGTCTTCGGCGAAGGCTACCGATGCCGCTTCGGCCTGAACCCGGAGTTCCTGGAGGCGCTGCTCGCCGGGCCGTTGACCGTGGCTGCAACAGGCCCCGGCGGCGACGTGCGCGCGCTCGAACTGCGGCGCGGCGAACATCCGTTCTGCCTGCTCACGCTGTTCCAGCCCGAACGCGCGGCCTTGCAAGGGCGGGTCCCGCCGCTTGTGCGGGCATTCGTCGCCGCTGCCGCAGAGCACAAGAGCGGAGGCCGCTGATGCTGCTGATGATCGACAACTACGACAGTTTCACCTTCAACCTCGTCCAATACTTCGGCGAGTTGGGCGAAGAGGTGCACACCGTGCGCAACGACCAGATCGACGTGGCGGCCATGGCGGGGCTGAAGCCGGCACGCATCGTCTTCTCGCCGGGTCCGTGCACGCCGGTGGAAGCGGGCGTGTGCGTCGAGGCCATCCGGCACTTCGCCGGCCGTGTGCCGATGCTCGGCGTGTGCCTCGGGCACCAGGCGATCGGCGCGGCGCTCGGCGGCAAGATCGTGCGCGCCGGCGTGCCGATGCACGGCAAGACAAGCACGGTCGAACATGATGCGCAAGGTGTGTTCAGAGCGCTGCCGCAGAACTTCACCGTCGTGCGCTATCACTCGCTGGTCATCGAACGGGGCTCGCTGCCGGCGGATCTGTTGGTGACGGCAACGTCGAACGACGGCGAGATCATGGGCGTGCGCCACCGCGACTTGCCGATCGAAGGCGTGCAGTTCCATCCGGAGTCCGTCCTTTCCGAGCATGGACATGCGATGCTGCGCAACTTCCTCGACGCTTACCCGGAGACCCCATGAACGCCATCGACTTGCGAAGCGACACAGTGACCCGCCCCACGGCCGCGATGTGGGACGCGATGCGCGCCGCGCCGCTCGGCGATGACGTTTTCGGCGACGACCCGACCGTCAATGCGCTGCAGGAGCGCGTGGCCGCGGAACTCGGCTTCGAGGAGGCCCTCTTCATGCCCACCGGCACGCAGAGCAACCTGTGCGCGCTGATGAGCCATTGCGAGCGCGGCGACGAGTACATCGTCGGCCAGATGGCGCACACCTACCGCTGGGAAGGCGGCGGTGCCGCGGTGATGGGCAGCATCCAGCCGCAGCCGCTGCCGAATCAGCCCGATGGCACGATCGCGCTGGCTGACATCGAGGCAGCGATCAAACCCGATGACCCGCACTTCGCACGCACGCGCCTGATCGCGCTCGAGAACACTTGGGGCGGCACGGTGCTGCCGTTGGCGTACCTCGAAGCCGCGTCGGCGCTAGCGCGCAAGCACGGCCTGGCGATCCACCTCGACGGCGCGCGTCTGTTCAACGGCGCCGTCGCCAGCGGCGTGGCCCCACGCGAGATCGCAAAGCACTTTGACAGCGTGTCGGTGTGCTTCAGCAAAGGACTGGGCACGCCAGCGGGCTCGGCGCTGTGTGGCAGCGCCGAGTTGATCGCGCGCGCGCGCCGCGTGCGCAAGATGGCCGGTGGCGGCATGCGGCAGGCCGGCGTTCTGGCGGCGGCGGCGATGTATGCGCTGGACCACCACGTCGCGCGCTTGGCCGATGACCATGCCAACGCGCGGCGACTGGCCGAAGGGTTGCAAGGCCTGCCCGGTGTGACAGTGACCGCGCCGCAATCGAACATCGTCTTTGTCGATCTGGCGGCCGACAAGTCGAAGGACACCGTTGCCGGCCTGCGCCAGCGCGGGGTGCTGGCAACCGGCTTGTACAAACTGCGTTTCGTCACTCACCTGGACGTGAGTGCCGACGACATCGAGCGCGCCGTGCCGGTGTTGCGCGCCGTGCTGGCCTGAGTTCTGACATCCGGTTTCGAAGGAGGACACGTCATGCCCATCACCGACACCGAAGCGCTCGTGCGCACGATCGAACACCGCGAGATCTTTCATGACGAGATGCTGGCGCTGATGCGCCGCATCATGAGCGGCGAGATGTCGCATCCGATGATGGCGGCGCTGCTGATGGGGCTGCGCGTCAAGAAAGAAACCATCGGCGAGATTACCGCCGCGGCGCAGGTGATGCGCGAGTTCTCGACCAAGGTGGTGGTGCCCGACCGCAAGCATCTGGTCGATATCGTCGGCACCGGCGGCGACGGCTCGCACACGTTCAACATTTCCACCTGCTCGATGTTTGTCGCTGCCGCCTGCGGCGCGCGTGTCTCCAAGCACGGCAATCGCGGCGTGTCGAGCAAGTCGGGCAGCGCCGATGTGCTGGAGGCGATGGGCGTGCCGATGAACCTGTCGCCCGAGGCCGTGGCGCGCTCGATCGACGCCACCGGCATCGGCTTCATGTTCGCGCCGAACCACCACCCGGCGATGAAGAACGTCGGACCGGTGCGCAAGGAACTCGGCGTGCGCACGATCTTCAACATCCTCGGGCCACTGACCAATCCGGCCGACGCGCCGAACATCCTGATGGGCGTGTTCCATCCCGACCTCGTTGGCATTCAAGTGCGTGCGCTGCAGCGGCTCGGTGCCGAGCACGCGGTCGTCGTCTATGGCCGCGACGGCATGGACGAGGTCTCGCTCGGCGCGGCGACGCTCGTCGGCGAGTTCAGGAACGGCGAGATTCGCGAGTATGAGATCCATCCGGAAGATTTCGGTCTGACGATGGCGTCCAACCGCACGCTGAAAGTCGAGACGCCGGCGCAATCGCTGGCGCTCGTGCGCTCTGTGCTCGACAACGAAGCCGGACCGGCGCGCGACATCGTGGCGCTCAACGCCGGTGTGGCGCTGTATGCGGCCAACGTCGCGCCGTCGATGGCCGATGGCGTCAAACTCGCGCTCAAGGCGCTGGCGACCGGCCGTGCCGCTGCGAAGATGGAACAGTTCGTCGAGACGGTCAAAGGGCTCTCGCCAAAGTGAGCGACATCCTCAAGCGCATCGTCGCGGTCAAGCGCGAGGAGATTGCGGCGGCGAAGGCGCGACGCAGCGAAGCTTCATTGCGCGATGAAGCCCAGCGTGACACCCGCGGTTTTGTCACCGCGCTGCGCCGCAAGATCGACGCAGGCCAAGCGGCCGTGATCGCCGAGGTGAAGAAGGCCAGCCCGAGCAAAGGCGTGCTGCGCGAGCACTTCGTGCCAGCCGAGATCGCAGCGAGCTACGAGCGTGGCGGCGCGGCCTGCCTGTCGGTGCTGACCGACGAACGCTTCTTCCAGGGTGCGACCGAGTACTTGCAGCAGGCGCGCGCCGCCTGCGCGCTGCCCGTGCTGCGCAAAGACTTCATGGTCGATGGCTACCAGGTGTTCGAAGCGGGCGCGATGGGCGCCGATTGCATCTTGCTGATCGCCGCGTGTTTGGACGATTCGCAGATGGCAGACCTGGAAGCGCAGGCGCATGCGCTCGGCATGGACGTGCTGGTCGAAGTGCATGACGGCGCCGAGCTGGACCGCGCGCTGCGCTTGAAGACGCCGCTGGTTGGCATCAACAACCGCAACCTGCGCAGCTTCGAGGTCTCGCTCGACACGACGCTCAGCCTGTTGCCGCGGGTGCCGCTCGATCGCCTGCTCGTCACCGAGTCCGGCATCCTGGCGCGCGGCGACGTGCGGCGCATGCGCGACGCGAACGTGAACGCCTTTCTCGTCGGCGAAGCCTTCATGCGCGCGCCCGACCCTGGCAAGGCTCTGGCCGACTTGTTCGAGTGAACCAGCTCAGCGAGCCGCTGGCCCGCGTGCTCGACCGGGCGCCACCGGCCTGGGCACCGATCGTCGAAGCGTGGCGCGCACTGGCGGCGGGGCAACGGCTCGAAGCCTTCATCGCCGACCGGCAAGCCGCAGGCGCGACGATCTACCCCGCGCACGTGCTGCGCGCGTTGGAGCTGACCCGGCGCGATCGGGTCCGTGTCGTCATCCTCGGCCAAGACCCGTACCACGGCGAGGGTCAAGCCGAGGGCCTGGCGTTTTCGGTGCCGCTCGGCCAGCGCCTGCCGCCCAGCCTGCGCAACGTCTTCAACGAACTGCAGCGTGACCTAGACCTGCCGCTGCCGCCTCACGGCCACCTGGGCGCCTGGGCGCGCCAGGGCGTGCTGCTGCTCAACACCTGCCTGACGGTCGAGGCCGACCAGCCCGCCAGCCATGCCAAGCGAGGATGGGAAGCGCTCACTGACGAGATGATCAAGCGACTGTCGGAGGATGAATCGCCCAAGGTGTTCATGCTTTGGGGCGCCCATGCGCAGGCCAAGGTCGCTTGGCCGCAGGCGGCAGGCCGGCATTTGGTGCTGCAAGCCAACCACCCGTCGCCGCTGTCTGCGCGCCGCGGGCCGGTGCCCTTTCTCGGCTGCGGCCACTTCAGCCTCGCCAACGGCTTCCTGGTCGCCTGCGGCCAGACGCCGATCGACTGGTCTCTCGACTGATCGCCCCAGGCCCCGGGCGGTAGAAGCTCACGCCGCTGCTATACTTCGCGGTTCGCCGCGGAGGGGTGCCCGAGTGGCTAAAGGGGGCAGACTGTAAATCTGTTGGCTTACGCCTACGCTGGTTCGAATCCAGCCTCCTCCACCAGGCGAAAAACAAATCGAAGTGAATGACGATCGATTCCCACGCGGGAGTAGTTCAATGGCAGAACCCTAGCCTTCCAAGCTAATGACGCGGGTTCGATTCCCGTCTCCCGCTCCAGATCAGCAAAGAAAAACGAGTCTGTCGCTACGGGCTTGGGTACCAGATGAAGACAGTGATTACGTGCCCAGCCCCGTGTCGATGCCCATGTGGCTCAGTGGTAGAGCACTCCCTTGGTAAGGGAGAGGTCGCGCGTTCGATCCGCGCCATGGGCACCAATCGAAACGAATCAGGTCAACGAGAACTTCACTTCTGACGCAGCAGGAGCGCACAAATGGCAAAAGGCAAATTCGAACGCACCAAGCCCCACGTCAACGTGGGCACGATCGGCCACGTCGATCATGGCAAGACCACGCTGACGGCGGCCATCACCACGGTGCTGTCCAAGCTGTTCGGCGGCGAAGCCAAGGCGTACGACCAGATCGACGCCGCGCCGGAAGAAAAGGCGCGCGGCATCACCATCAACACCGCGCACGTCGAATACGAAACCAAGAACCGCCACTACGCGCATGTGGACTGCCCCGGCCACGCCGACTACGTCAAGAACATGATCACCGGCGCCGCGCAGATGGACGGCGCCATCCTGGTCGTGTCCGCCGCCGACGGCCCGATGCCGCAGACCCGCGAGCACATCCTGCTTGGCCCGTCAGGTCGGTGTGCCCTACATCATCGTCTACATGAACAAGTGCGACATGGTCGATGACGCCGAGCTCCTGGAGCTCGTCGAGATGGAAGTGCGCGAACTTCTGGACAAGTACGAATTCCCCGGCGACAAGACCCCCATCATCCACGGCAGCGCCAAGCTCGCCATGGAAGGCGACAAGGGTGAGTTGGGCGAAGGCTCCATCCTGAAACTCGCCGAAGCCCTGGACACCTACATCCCGCAGCCCGAGCGTGCCATCGACGGCGCCTTCCTGATGCCGGTCGAGGACGTCTTCAGCATCTCCGGCCGCGGCACCGTCGTCACCGGAAGAGTCGAGCGCGGCATCATCAAAGTCGGCGAAGAAATCGAAATCGTCGGCATCAGCGTGACGCAAAAGACCACCTGCACCGGCGTCGAGATGTTCCGCAAGCTGCTGGATCAAGGCCAGGCGGGCGACAACGTCGGCATTCTCTTGAGAGGCACCAAGCGCGAAGACGTGCAGCGCGGCCAAGTGCTGTGCAAGCCGGGCAGCGTCAAGCCGCACACCCACTTCACGGCCGAGATCTACGTGCTCATCAAAGGAAGAAGGCGGACGCCACACGCCGTTCTTCAACAACTACCGGCCGCAGTTCTACTTCCGCACGACCGACGTGACCGGAGCTGTCGAGCTGCCGAAGGACAAGGAAATGGTCATGCCCGGCGACAACGTCAGCATCACCGTCAAGCTGATCGCACCGATCGCGATGGAAGAGGGCCTGCGATTCGCCATCCGCGAAGGTGGCCGCACGGTCGGCGCGGGCGTCGTTGCCAAGATCATGGAGTGAAGAAGGGTATAGGGGCATAGCTCAATTGGCAGAGCGTCGGTCTCCAAAACCGAAGGTTGGGGGTTCGAGACCCTCTGCCCCTGCCACCCGATAGAAGTCAATCAGCTAGTCAGTCAGTTCAGACACTCCACCACCACGGCCCGCGTCATGCGGGCTTTGCAACTTGAAGCGATGAGTACCGGCAGCAACCCACAACAAGTCGAGACCGTTTCCACCGGCGCGGACAAAGCCAAGTTGGGCTTGGCCGTGCTGCTCGTGGTCGGCGCGGTCGCGGCCTTTTACCTCGTCAAGGGTGATGCCTGGGTGCGATGGGTTGCGCTGGTGGTGCTGCTGGGGGCGGCCGTCGCCACGTTCTTCACCGCCGAGACG
>CAWFJZ010000014.1:0-27944 GCA_963816315.1 uncultured beta proteobacterium | reverse complement strand
CGCGGCCGCGTCGTCAAGAGCACTGGCGACGGCATTCACGCGGTTTTCGACGACCCTGCCGATGCAGTCGCTGCGGCGTTGCAAATGCAACTGACACTGGCCGACCCGGCCGCCACCGCGGGGCTCGAATTGCGCTTGCGCTGCGGACTGCATGTGGGGGCCGACGAATACCGCGATGGCGATTTCTACGGCCAAGCGGTCAATCGCGCGGCGCGCATCATGAGCGTGGCGCATGGTGGCCAGACGCTGCTGTCGCAAGCCATCATCGACAGCATCGGCGAGCGCATGCCGCCCGGCGCGACGCGGCGCGACTTGGGGCACGTGCGCCTGCGTGACCTGACGAGCCCCGAGCGCGTCTATCAGCTCGAGCACGCGCAGTTGCGCGCGCAGTTCCCGCCGCTGCGCTCGTTGGAGGCCACGCCGAACAACCTGCCGCAGCAACTCAATTCCTTCGTCGGCCGCGAGCGCGAATTGGCCGAGGCCAAACAGCGTCTGGCCACGAGCCGGCTCGTCACGTTGCTCGGCATGGGCGGCATCGGCAAGTCGCGGCTGTCGATCCAGCTCGGCGCCGATCTGCTCGACGACTACCGCGACGGCGTCTGGCTGGTCGAGCTCGCGCCCTTGACCGATGCGCGTCTGGTGCCGCAAGCCGTGGCCTCCGTGCTCGGCGTCAAGGAGGACGCCGGCCATTCGGTGCAGGAGGCGCTGCTGCGCTACGTGCGCGACAAGCAGTTGCTGTTCATCCTCGACAACTGCGAGCATGTGGTGCGGGCCTGCGCGGAGCTCGCCAAGCAACTGATGCAGGCCGGCGCCGGCATCAAGGTGCTGGCCAGCAGCCGCGACGTGCTGCAGATCGCCGGCGAGGCGACCTACCAGGTGCCCACGCTGTCGGTGCCCGATCCGCGCAACCACACCGAGCCGGCGCAGTTGTTGCGGCACGAGGCGGTGCGTTTGTTCGTGGACCGCGCGCACGCGTCGCAGCCGTCGTTCGAAGTCACGCCCGGCAATGCGGCCGCGGTGGCCGACATCTGCAACCGCCTCGACGGCATTCCGCTGGCTCTGGAGTTGGCCGCTGCACGCACACGCGCGCTCTCGGTCGAGGCCATCGCGGCGCGCCTGGACGACCGCTTCCGGCTGCTCGTCAGCGGCGACCAGACGGTGTTGCCGCGCCAGCGCACCTTGCGCGCCCTGATCGACTGGAGCCATGACCTGCTGCCGGACGGGGAACGCACGTTGTTCCGCCGCCTCGCGGTGTTTGCCGGCGGCTTTGCGCTGGAGGCGGCCGAGCAGGTGGGCGGCGGCGACGGGCTCGATGCGGCCGACGTGCTCGACCTGCTGGCGCATCTGGTCGAGAAGTCGCTCGTCATCATGGAGTTCAGCGGCCAGCGCTACCGCATGCTCGACACGGTGCGGCACTACGCGCAGGAGCGCCTCGACGAATCGACCGACAAGACGGGCGCGCAGGCCCGCCATTTCGCGCACTACCTGCACGTGGCGGAGCAGGCACGGGCGGGGCTCGTCGGCGCGGAGCAGGGGACCTGGTTGGCGCGGCTCGATCAGGAGCGCGAAAACCTGTTGGCTGCGCATGGGCGCTGTGACGGCGCGGACAGCAGCGCTTGCGAGATGGGGCTGCGATTGGTGTACGCGCTGCGGCCGTATTGGCTCAATCGTGGTCTGCTGGCGTTGGGCTTTCGGATCACGGTCGAGGCGCTTGATCGGGAGGGGGCTCAAAAGTACGATCAGCTTCGGTATAGCGGGCTGTCCGACGCTGGCTACCTGGCTTACTTCATGGGCAGCTATGCCCAATCGCGCGCCTACCTGCAGGAAAGCCTGAGCATCGCCCGCGAGATGGGTGACAACCAATCGGCCGCACTGGTGCTGTTTCCGCTTGGCGTGGCGTGCCAAGGCGAGGGTGACGTCATCTCGGCGCGAGCGCACCTCGAAGAGGCCGTGGCGTTGGACCGTCAACTGGGCAACAAGCGTGAACTCGTGGCTGCCAGCAATTCCTTGGCTTCGTTGCATCGCATGGAAGGGAGGCTTGAGGATGCGGAGCCGTTGTATGAGGAAGCCCTGTCGTTGGCGCGCGAACTTATCGACCGCGAATCTATCGCCGCACTTCTGCTAAATCAGGCGATGGTGTCGGTGGAGCGTAGATCCGAACGCCGCGCGTGCACGCTGTTGATCGAAGTGCTCGGCATCGCCGGCGAGATCGGTTCGAAACCTGCGCTGCAAAGTGCGCTGGAAGTTTGTGCGGGCCTAGCCACATCACAAAGAGACTGGGAGCGAGCGGCTCGCTTCTTCGGGGTAGCCCAAGCTCAGGCAGCACAGACTGGGCTGCAACGCGACCCGGCCGACGAAGCTTTCCTCTCGCCCTTGATGATGCAGGCTAAAGAAGCCCTTGGACAAGAAGTGTTCGAGGCCTTTGAAACCCAGGGCCGTCAACTGCCGCTGGACGACGCACTGGTCCAGGCGCGCGCCTGGCTCGACACAAACGCCTGACCGCTCAATTGCCCATGATCGTTGGATCGAGCGGATCCAGCGGCTTCCCGTCGATGAGCACGCGGATCGTGTACTTGAAGTACCCCGGCCGGGTGTGCCTGTACAGACACGAGAACTCCAGCCCGCCCTCGGCCGGGCTGCACTTGACGATTTCGTTCTGCTCCTTGTTGAGGAACAGCGTCGGCTTCGAATCGCCGCGCTGAGCCTTGTCGTTGTTCGGCGGCTTGTTCGTGATTTCGCCCTCGATGACGATGCCGTCTTTGGGGTCGAACATGAGTCCCAGGTTCTCGGGCAGCCGCCAGACGATGCGCACATTCGTCTGGTCCTTGCGGAAGTACAGCGGATCGGGGAACACCGCGACGGCGGGCTTGAGGCCGTCCTTGAAGGTGATGAACACCCGCGGTGCCGCCGGGTCGAGCCCGCCGCCGTGGGGTCGGTGGTGCGCGCAAGCGCCGAGCAGCGACGCCGCGAGCACGGCCAACAGGATTTGTCTTCTCATCGTCCGCTCTCCTGAAAACAGGTGGGCGATGCTGCTGTGCAACGTCGAAACCGGCAACCCCAATGTTGGCAATGCGCGACGGTGGCTGCAGCTTCACTCCCGCCGCGTCGGCTCGAACGCGTTGCGCATCACGAAGTCGGCGACCGCCCGGCCTTGCTCGATGCCCCGCGTGCAGTCGAAGTCCCAGTGGATGCCGAGGTAGATGCGGCTGCGGCCGTTTTCGGTTTCGGCTTGCGACAGCGTCGTGAACGAGCGCGGCGACAAGGCGCGCACCTGGCCGCTGTTGTCGCGCGTGACGCCGTTGAACTCGTCGGAGACGAACGTGAACGCGATGCGGTCCGTGCCGTAGATGCGGCGCAGCGTCTGAAACAGCGCGCCGCCGAAGACGGCGTGGCCCGATGGGTACGACGGAAACGGCGGCGTGAAGTTGGGGCCGTTCAGGTTGCTGGCCGGCGCGCCCAGCGGCATGAAGGCGGCGTCGCCGATGGTGGCCGGATTGCCGTCGCCGGCACCGCTCGGACCGCTGCCGGCATCGGCCTCGCGCAGCCCGGTCACCGGCCGCCACACGCTGTAGTGGTACTTCGACTCCCAGGCGGCGATGGCGGCATCGGCCATGGCCACGTTCGCCAGCGCCAGCAGGCGCGCCGTCTGCACGACATCGGAGTGCTTCTGTTCGGCGATCTGCACCGCGATCTGGTTGTACAGGCGCGGCGGCGCGCACAGGCTCGGCGTGCCGTCGTAGGCCCAGAAGACCGCCAGCGTCTTTTGCTCTTCGCTGCGCACCGTCGGTGTCGTGATGCCGTCACCGCCGAGGCGCTTGACCTCGTCGAAGGCGGCCGTGTACTCGGCGCTGGCCATCGCCGGCGGTGGCGGCAGGCGGAACTGCTGCGCCGAGCGCAGCACGAAGGGCTTGACCTCGGCCCAGCGCGCGCCCATCGCCAGCGGGATCAGGCTCACCGGGTCCTGGCGCCACTGCCCGGGCAGCGTGCCGGCGATGTAGCCGGCGCCCATGCGCGGTTCGGCATGCTGCGAGCCGTCGTCGGCGCGCAGCGCCAGGATGGCCGCTGCGGCCTGGCGGCCGAGTTCGATGCCGGCCGCCTTCGCGTCCGGCGCCGCGGCGCGCAGGCGCGCCAAGTCCTCGGCCAGCAGGTCGGCCAGGCTGGTGGCCTGCGACGGGAACAGCGCCGCCAGCGTGTCGTGCGCGGCCCGGGCCACGGCGGCATCGAGCGACGCAGGCCGCGTTGCGCGATGCAGGCCGGTGTAGCTCTCGTGGCCGCCGGCAATCGCGTTGACGGCATCGAAGATCGCGATGTGCACGATCGCCATCGCGCGCGCAGAACGGCAGGGGCCGAGCTGCTCGCCGAAGACGCGCGCCTCGCCGGCGGCGACCGGCGTGTGGTCGATGCCGCTGCTGTCGATGGCAACCTCGTTCCATCGCCGCACGGCCGATGCCGACCCAGACCAGTGGCGCCGCGAATGACGCGGCGCGCCGTTACTGCGGCTCTCGGGATTGAACAGCGGCCCCAACTTGTCGCGCACACCACCGCTGCGGTCGTGCGCCGATGCGGCGCCGGGCAACAGCACCCAGCCGGTGAGCCCGAAACTCAAACAGCGTCGAACTGCGTTGCCAGCCTGCTTCATGAACGGCCTCCCGTTGCGGCGCGCTTTGCGTCGGGTCATTCTGCGCACGCGCCGCGTGCAAGTTGGTGCCTTTGCTGTGACCGTTTGCAATCGCGGCAACCGCGATGGCGGCGCTACACGTCGTTGACGATGCCGGTCGCCACATGCCCTGCGGGCACATGCGGCGATGCGTTGTCGATGTGGCCGGTCTGATCGTCGAAGAAAAAATCGGGCTCGAACTCACGCAGAAATTCGCCCTTGGGCAGGCCGCCGAGGAACATCGCTTCATCGACGTTGATCTGCCAGTCCATCAGCGTGCGGATCGCGCGCTCGTGCGCCGGCGCGCTGCGCGCCGTGACCAGCGCGGTGCGGATGCGCATGCCGGCCACCGGCTCGCGCTGCAGGCGGTGCAGCGCTTCGAGCAGCGGCTTGAACGGGCCGGGCGCGAGCGGCAGGCCGGCGTGGTCGCGTTCGTGGCGTCTGGAACGCGGCCAGGCCGTCGCGCTGGAAGACGCGCTCGGACTCGTCGGAGAACAACACCGCGTCGCCGTCGAAGGCGATGCGGACTTCGTTCGGATGCGCTTCGGATGCGCGCTTCGAATGCGCGATCACGCGCGCGGCCGGCACGGCAGCAGCGAGTGCACTGCGCACGTCGGCCTCGTTGGTCGAGAGGAACAGGTGCGCGTTCAGCGGCCGCAGGTAACGCCACGGGCTTTGGCCGCGCGTGAAGACGCCGCGCTCGATCGGCAGCCCGTAGTGCTGGCAGGAGCGGAAGACGCGCATGCCCGAGACCGGGTCGTTGCGCGACAGGATCACCACCTCGACCAGCTTGCCGCCGTTGGCGTTGAAGGCGAGCAGCTTGTTGACCAGCGAAAACGCCGCGCCCGGCCGCGCCGGTTGTTCGAGGCGGCCGAGCTGCAGTTGCATGTAGGCACGGTCGTCATGGGCCTCGAAGACGCGGTTCTCGTCTTCGAAATCGAACAACGCGCGCGAAGAAATGGCGACGACGAGCCTGCCGTCGAGGGACGTGGGCATAACGCTCGGATCGTAGCGTGCGCAATCCACGGCCGCGGCATGCAGGCGGCTCAAGGCCGCGCTGGCGCCGCCGAACAATACGCACCATGAAACGCCCGACCCGAGCGCTGTGCTGCAACGGCCTGACCCGTTGGCTGCTGGCGTTGGCGCTGAGTTGGGCCTCGTTCGCCGTTTGGGCCGCCGAGCCGCTGCGCCTGGCCGACGACCAGGCCAGCATCGATCTCTGGCCGGCGGTGACGGTGCTGTCCGACCCCGAGCACGCCCTGGACGAGCGCAGCGTGCTGACGCGGCTGGCCGACTTCCGTGCGCCGCCAGCAGCGCACGCCAACCTCGGCGTGCGCCGCGATACGGTGTGGCTGCGCGTGCCGCTCGCGGTGCCGGCCAGCGAGCGCGGGCGCTGGGTGCTCGACATCGACTACGCGTCGCTCGACCAGATCGATGTCTTCGTCGTCAGCGACGGCGTGCCGACGCAGCATCACCGGCTGGGCGACGAGCGGCTGTTTGCCGAGCGGCCTCTGCCCTCGAGCAGCCATGCCGTGGCGCTGGCGTTCGAGCGCGGCACCGAGCAGGACCTGCTGCTGCGCGTGCGCACCACCAGCTCGATGATCGTGCCGCTGCGCCTGGTCGGCGCGGTGCCGTTCCAGGCCCAGCAGGCGCGGCTGCAGATGGCGCAGGGCCTGCTGGCCGGCCTCGGCCTGGCGCTCACGATCTACTCGCTGGTGCATGCGCTGATGCTGCGCAGCGCGATGTTCGCCTACTACACCCTCGCCGTCAGTTGCACCACGCTGTTCTTCTACGCCTTCTATGGCCTGGCGCCGCAACACCTGTGGCCGGCGCACGAGTGGCTGACGCGCAACGCGGCGCCGCTGCTGGTGCTGCTGGCGATCGTCGGCGGCGTGCGCTTCATCGGCGCCGCGCTGCAGGTGCGCGAGCTCTCGCGCGGGGTCCATGGGGCGCAGACGGTGGTGTGGGTCGCGGCGCTGGCCTGCGCCGGCGGCTTCGTCGTCGGCGTTCTCGACTACCGCACAGCGCAGGCTGCAGGCACGCTGTTGGGTGTGGCCTGCATGCTCGTCACGCTGCCGGCAGCGCTGCTGCGGGCGCGGCGCGGCGACCGTGCGGCCTGGGTGGTCACGGCCGGTTGGGCGCTGTATGCCTGCGGCGCCTTCACGATGGCGCTGCTGCTGCGCGGCAAGTTGCCGTTCAACGACGCCACGCAGTACGCCTTCCAGATCGGCTCGGCGATCGAAATGCTGTCGTGGCTGGTCGTGCTCGGCCTGCGCATGGACGAGGTGCGGCAATCGGCGCACCGCGTGCATGCCGAGCGCGACGTGATGCGCTCGCTGGCCGAGACCGACGCGCTGACCGGCCTGCCCAACCGGCGTGGCCTGCGCCAGCGCCTGGAGGCCAGCCTGCCGGCCTGCGCGCCAGGGCGGCTGGGGGCGCTGTTCATGGTCGATCTCGACGGCTTCAAGGCCGTCAACGACCGCCTCGGCCATGACGCCGGCGACTTGTTGCTCAAGGCCGTGGCTGAGCGACTGCGCACGCTGGTGCGCGGCGGCGACACGGTGGCGCGCCTGGGCGGCGACGAGTTCGTGATCTGCGCCGATGCGCTGCCCGGCGCCGCGGAGGCGCAGCGCCTGGGCGAGAAGTTCGTGCAGGCCTTTCGCGCGCCGTTTTCGATCGACGGCCAGCCGTGCCAGGTCGGCCTGACCGTCGGCTATGCGCTGGCGCCGCTCGACGGCAGCGATGCCGATGCGCTGCTCAAACGTGCCGACGCAGCGCTGTATGCCGGCAAAGCCGCGGGCAAGGGCCGCGTGCTCGGCGCCCACCAGATGCGCGCCGACAGCGAGGGCTTTCGCGCGCCGGTTGCGGCGGCGGAGTCAGCGTTTCCAGGCTCAGTGTGAGGCGCTGACGAAGCCGATCGGCCCGCGCTTCGGGTTGGCCTCGGGCAGGTCGCGGGGCTCGACGGCGTGGCGGCCGGCCAGGCGCGCGTTGCCGAAAGCCGCCGTCCACGCGCGCCGCATCTCGCGCGGCGCCAGCTCGCTCATGCGCTCCAGCACGGCATCCGACGGCTCGGCCGGGAAGCGTTCGCCCCAGCGGTGGCCATCGCGCAGCCGCGCGTACAGGCGCAGCGCGATCGCGCGCGCGGCGTCGCGGTCGGGCGCCTGCACTTCATAGACGTTGACGCGGTTCAGGATCGGCTCGGGAATCGCGCGCTCGTCGTTGGCGGTGGCGATCCAGATGACCTGGCTGGCGTCGATCGGCACCTCGGCGAACTCGTCGGTGAAGTCGGCCGCGGTGTCGTGTTCGAGCAGGCTGTAGAGCGCGCCCAGCGGGTCGTAGGCATGCTCGCCGCGCGAGGCCTTGTCGATCTCATCGACCACCATCACCGGGTTGGCGTAGGTGCCATCGACCAGCGTTTCGAAGACCTTGCCCGGCCGCGCGCCTTTCCACTGGCTCGACGCGCCGGACAGCACCCAGCCGGCGGTCAGGCTGCTCATCGAGACAAAGCCCATGCCGGTGCCGAGCAGCGCCGCGACTTCGCGCGCGAAGTGGGTCTTGCCGACGCCCGGCGGGCCGAGCAGCAGCATCGGCGTGATCTCGAGGCCGTCGCCGCTGTCCTGCGTCAGCGCGAGTTGGCGCTTCAGGTCGTCGAGCACGGCGTGGAAGTTGGGCAACTCGTCGTAGAGGTGCTCCATCGCCGGCAGGCCGCTGGGCTTGACCTGGAAACGATCCGGGCCGCGCTCCAGCATGCGCTCGTAGGTGTGGCGCAGCGGCTCGTGCTCCTGTCCTGAATGAGGCGGCAGGCGCGACAGGCGCTGGTGCACGTCGGCGCTGCGATAGACGCTGCGCATCTGGGCGATGCCGATCTTGGCGGCGCTGCTGGACGTGCCAGAGGGGACGGGGTTCGTGTCAGTCATGCGGACCTTTCGCGAATCAGCCTGTGGCTCAGATTGAAGCAAGTGCGTGCCCGATGCAAGCCCGTAAATGACCGGCATCCCCAATGCAATTGCGTCTCCGGCATGCACGGAGCGTGCCGGTGTGCAACAAGTCGCATCGCGCTGACCGCGTGCGTGGCGGCGTGGTGTCAGACGCCAGCACCGACCAAACGCCATGCGGTGCATGCACACAACCGGTCACGGCTGGCGGCGTGCACCCGGTTCAAACTTCGAGCACAGAGCAACGCCACCGAGACCTGTCATGAACGCCCTCGACAAAGCACGCCCGTTCTACCGCAGCGAAGCCTTCCCAGAAGACGTGGCCGACCTCGTCGAGCCGTCGCTGCCGACCGCGGTGGCAGCCGCCCCGATGCCGCGCCGCCAGCGCCATGTGGCGATGCTGTGGCTGCTCGGTTTGCTGCCCCTGGTGGCGTTGGCCGTCGGCGCAAGCTGGGCGATCTGATCGCGGTGCGCTGAAAGACTCAGCGCACCCAGGTATTGAGCTGGATGATCGGCATCAGCACCGCCAGCATGATCACCAGCACGACGGCGCCCATGGCGCCGATCAACAGCGGCTCCAGGATGGTCGCCATGCCCATCGCGCGGCGCTGCACTTCGCCGGAGAGCTGATCGGCGGCGCGCTGCAGCATCTTCGGCAGCGTGCCGGTCTGCTCGCCGAGGCGGGCGAACATCGCCAGGAGACCGGGAAAGCGCTTCTTCGACGCCATCGCGTTGGCCAGCGGCGCGCCTTCGCGGACTTGCACCAGCGCGGCCATGGCGTCGGCGCGCATGGCGCGGTTGGATTGGGTTTCGGCGGCGGCTTGCAGCGCTTTGAGGATCGGCACACCGGCCCCGGCGAGCATCGCCAGCGTGCCGGCAAAGCGCGCTGCGTTGTAGCCGCGGGCCAGGCGGCCGACCAAGGGCAGCGTCAGCCACATGGCGTCGAAGCGCTCGCGAAAGGCATCGCCGCGCAAGGCCGCCATCAGCGCAAAGCCGCCGGCTGCCGCGGCGATCAGCACCAGCCAACCCCATTCGCGGATGAAGGCCGACAGCGCCAGCATGGCCACGGTAAGGAAGGGCAGCGTGCGTTTGCTGCCGGCATAGACACCGGCCACCTGCGGCACGACGTAGGTCAGCAGCGCGATGACGATGACGATGGCGATCAGCGAGACGATCGCCGGGTAGAGCATCGCGCCGATGACCTTGGCCTTCAGCTGCTGGCGCGCTTCGAGGTCGTCGGCCATACGTTCCAGCACCGGGCCGAGCGCGCCGCTCTGCTCGCCGGCCGCCACCACGGCGCGATAGACGTCGTCGAACTCGCGCGGCGCCGTCGCCAGCGCGCGGGCGAAGGTGTTGCCGGCGTTGACTTCGCTCCTCAGGTGCGCCACGAGCTCGCGCTGGCGCGGCTCTTCGCTGTCTTCCATCAGCGCCGTCAGCGCGCGTTCGAGCGGCAGGCCGGAACCCACCAGGCCGGCGATCTGACGCGTCCACACCGCCAGCCCCGTGCCGTTGAAGACGCGGCGCTTGAAGCGCGACGCCACTTCGTCGTTGGCCGCCTGCACGACCATCGAGACTTCGAGCGGCACCAGGGCCTGCGCCCGCAACTGCGCGCGCGCCGCCTTGGCGTTGTCGGCTTCGACGAGGCCGCTCTTGGATTTGCCGTCGGCGTCGAGCGCTTCGAATTTATAGGCAGGCATCAGCCGGGTGCCGGGCCGCCCAAGCCCGGCTGCGCCCCCTTGGGGGGCAGCGAAGGGCCGAAGGCACAAGCTTGGAGGCTGTCATTGCAGGGCTTACTCGCGGGTGACGCGCAACACTTCTTCCGGCGACGTCACGCCTTCGACGACCAAGCGCTCGCCGTCGTCGCGCATCGGCTTCAGGCCCGCGTTCTCGGCGGCAACGAAGAGCTGGCTCTCTGCCGCGCGGCTGTGGATCAGCGCACGCACCTTGTCGTCGGCCGTCATCAGCTCATAGACGCCGGTGCGGCCCTTGTAGCCGGTGCGACCGCAGTCTTCGCAACCGACCGGGTGGTAGCGGCCGCGGTCGTCGCGCTTCTTGCAGGTGTTGCACAGCTTGCGCACCAGGCGCTGCGCCAGCACGCCGAGCAGCGAACTGGAGAGCAGATACGGCTCGACGCCCATGTCGATCAATCGCGTCACGGAAGAAGGCGCATCGTTGGTGTGCACCGTGGCCAGCACCAGGTGGCCGGTCAGCGAGGCCTGGATCGCGATCTGTGCGGTTTCGAAATCGCGGATCTCGCCGATCATGATCACGTCCGGGTCCTGGCGCAGGATCGAGCGCAGCGCCTTGGCGAACGTCAGGTCGATGCGGGCGTTGATCTGCGTCTGGCCGATGCCCGGCAGTTCGTACTCGATCGGGTCTTCGACCGTCAGCACGTTGGTGGTGCTGGTTTCCAGCGTCTGCAGGCCGGCGTAGAGCGTCGTCGTCTTGCCGGAGCCCGTCGGGCCGGTGACGAGCACGATGCCGTGCGGCTGCTGCACCAGTTGCTTGAACTTGGTCAGCACGTTGCCGCTCATGCCGAGCGACTCGAGCGAGAACTTGGCTTCGCCCTTGTCGAGCAGACGCAGCACGGCGCGTTCGCCGTGGGCGTTGGGCAGGGTCGAGACGCGCACGTCGATCGCCCGGCCGCCGATGCGCAAGGAGATGCGGCCGTCCTGCGGCAGGCGCTTCTCCGAGATGTCGAGCTCGGCCATGATCTTCAGGCGCGAGATCAGCGCCGCATGCAGCGCGCGGTTCGGCTCGACGACTTCGCGCAGCGTGCCATCGACGCGAAAGCGCACGGAAGAGTTGCGCTCGTAGGGCTCGATGTGGATGTCGCTCGCACCGTCCTTTGCTGCCTGCGTCAGCAGCGCGTTCAGCATGCGGATGATCGGCGCGTCGTTGGCCGCTTCGAGCAGGTCTTCGACGGCCGGCAGATCCTGCATCATGCGCGACAGATCGACGGCTGACTCGACCTCGCCGACCACCGCCGCCGCGCTCGAATTGCCGCCGGCGTACGCGGCCTGGATGCGCTGCGCCAGCGTGCCGACCGGCTCGCGCTCGAAGCGCTGGATGTCATAGACGCGCGTGACTTCCGACAACGCCGTCGGCGACGCGTGCTCGCCCGCCCATAGCGTGAGGCCAGTGCCGTCGTCTTCGAGCAGCAGCGTGTACGCCTTGGCGAAGGCGTAGGGCAGGGGGTGGCGCGAGCCCATTGCAAGCCTTTCTTCAGTTCGTCTTCTGCGTTGCGGCCGGCTGCGACGCCGGCGCCAGCGGCGGCACGGCCGATGCGGCGCCCTCCGGTGGCCGCTGCTGCTCCGGCAGGATCGGCGCCTGCCCGGCGCCGAGGAAGAGGTGGCTCTTCGGCTGCACTTCTTTTTGCTGACCGCGGATCAGGTCGTAGCGATCGACCGTCAGCTTGTTGCCGTCTTCCGCCGTGCGAATGACGATCGGGCGCAGGAAGACGAGCAGGTTGGTGCGGCGCTTGGTGCGGCTTTCGGAGCGGAACAGCGCGCCGAGGAAGGGGATGTCGCCGAGCAGCGGCACCTTGCTGTTGTTGTCCTCGAAGCGGTCCTCGATCAGACCGCCCAACACCAAAATGGAGCCGTCATCGACGATCACGTTCGACTCGATCGAGCGCTTGCTCGTCGTTGGCCCGGTGTTGCCGGTGCCGGTGGCCTGCGTGATGACGTCCGAGCTCTCCTGGAAGATCTGCATGCGCACCGTGCCGCCTTCGCCGATCTGCGGCTTGATGCGCAGCGTGATGCCGACGTCCTTGCGCTCGATGGTCTGGAACGGATTGGTCGTGCCGGTGCCGGTGCTGGTGAACTGGCCGGTGATGAAGGGCACGTTGCGGCCAACGACGATCTTGGCCTCTTCGTTGTCCACCGTGATCAGGTTCGGCGTGGACATGATGTTGGTGTTGGTCTGCGTCTGCAGCAGCCGTGCGATCGCGGCCACGCCGTAGAAGCCGCCGAAGTCTTTCAGCACGCCGATGTTCAGGCCGCCGAGCGACGTCAGGTCGAGCGCGCCGACGCCGTCGCGGCCCTGGATCGTCGCCGCCGTCAGGTTCAGGATGTTGCTGCCGGTGCCGAAGTTGGTGCCGGCGCCGAGGATGTTCTTGTCGCCCTTCTGGCCCGAGATGCCCTGCCACTGGATGCCGAACTCGGCGGCGTTGTCGCCGCCGACCTCGACGATCAGGCTCTCGATATAGACCTGCGCGCGACGCGTGTCGAGCTGATCGATCATCGAGCGCACTTGTCTATACAAGGGTTCGGGCGCGGTGATGATCAGCGAGTTGGTGGAGGGGTCGGCCTGGATGAAGCCGCCGGTCGAAGGCCCAGCCGAAGCCTGAATCGGCGCCGTGGCCTGGGGCGATGCGCCGGCGGCGCTGCCTTGCTGTTGCTGCAAGCCCTGCTGCTGCTGCGGCTGCGTGGCGCTGATGCCGCCGCCACCACCGCCGCCACCGCTGCCGGTGGTCGTGAAGGCGGCGCGCAAGACCTGCGCCATCTTGGTGGCGTCGGCGTTCTTCAGGTGCACGACCCAGATGTTGCCCGCGGGGCCGCCGGAGGCGTTCGGCCGGTCGAGCTTGTCGACAATGCTGCGCACCTGCGCCAGCTTGGCGGCGTTGGACGAGCGGATGATCAGCGAGTTGCTGCGCGAGTCGGCGATCACCGACAGCGAGCCGCCGGCCGCGGCCGGCACGCCGGGCTGCACGGGGCCGCTGCCGCCATCGACCAGGCGCTGCACCAGCGGCGCCAGATCGGCCGCCACGCCGGCCTTCAGCGGCAGGATTTCGACGTCGCCGGCGGCAGGCTGGTCGAGCGCGGCGACGATTTTGCCGATGCGCGCCAGGTTGTCGGCGTAGTCGGTGATGATCAGCGAGTTGTTGCCGGGGTTGGCATTGATCGTGTTGTTCGGGCTGATCAGCGGCCGCAGCACCGCCACCAGGTTGTTCGGGTTCTCGTGGTTCAGGCGGAAGATCTGCGTCAGGATCTGGTCGCCGCGGCGGCCCGAGTTGCCGATCGACACCGTGCCGGCTTGCAACTTCGCGTCGGCCTCGGGCACCACCTTCAGCAGGCCCGCGTTCTCGACGACGGTGAAGCCCAGGCCGCGCAGCGCCGACAGGTAGTTGAGGTAAGCCTCGTTGACCGTCAGCGGCGTCTCGCTATAGACAGTGATCGCGCCCTTGACGCGCGGATCGACCACCATCTGGCGGTTCATCATGGCGCCGATGGCGCGCGTCACCGCTTCGATGTCCTGGTTAACGAAGTTCATCGTCACCCGCGCCGCGGCGCCGCGTTGTGCGGCCGGCTTTTTGCTGGGCGCCGCCGGTGCCGGTGCGGGCGCCGCGGGCGCCGCCTGCGCGAACAGCGTCGCCGGCGTCGTCGCGCCGACGGCGCCGGCCATGAAAGCCGCGCCGAGGCGTTGCAGGCGGGGAGTGAGTGTTCTTCGCTTCATGTTCATCCGATCGAGATCACAGAGCTGGCGCCCTGACGCTTGCCGATGATGTTCAGCAGGTTGTTCAATGCCGACTCGCTGCCTGGGTCAGCGGTGGCTTCGCCACGAAAGCGTAGTCCGCTGCCGGTCCATTGGCCGCCGCCGGTCAACTTGAGCGCGCCGTCCACCGTGATCAACTTCACTGTTGCGGCGTCGCCGCTGGCCGCGTCGCCGGAGAGGGTCAGGCGGTAGCTGCCGAGTTCGTTCAACGTCGAGATGCGCGACGAGGCATGGGCGATGTCGAGCGACGCGTCGCCTGAAAAGCGCATGCGGCCCTGCACCGACTCGACGGTCAGGCCCGGCGAGGTCAGGCGCATCGTGCCGCCCATCTGCATCGTGTTCCACGGCGTGCCCAGGCCGGCCAGCAGACCGGCCGGCCACTGGCCGATCGTGGTGCTGTCCTGCGGCAGCACGTTGACCGCGATGCGGCCCCAGCCGGGCGTGATGCGCGCCCGCACCTCGCCGCGCAGACAGCAGGCCTGGCGCAGGCGCAGCTCGGGCGTGAGGCCGGCAAAGCCGAGCCGCCAATGCAGGCGGTCGGGCAGCGCGGCGGCGTCGCGGCTGCCGGCGCCGCCGGTCAGCACCGGCAGTGCGCTGCCGTTCCAGACGGTGCCGCGGGCGTCGGTCAGCAGCAGCCGGCCTCCTGTCGAAGCCTCGACGCGCGAGGCCAGCCAGCCAGCGGGAACAAACGCCACCAGCCCGGCCAGCGCGCCGATCAGCGCGCCCATGCCGGCCCAGCGGTGCGCCGAGGTGCGCACGCGTTGCCAGGCCAGTTCGGCCAACGTCGATTCGGCAAACCCGGTGCGCGCGAAGCGGCCCGGGCTGCTGCCGAACCAGCCTTTGATTCGAGCGAGCATCAGGAACCGCTCCCCGTGCCCGGCAGCTGCACGATGATGCTGCCGCTGTAGCCCTGCGGACCGCGCGTCAGGTTGGCTTCGATCGGCCGCGTGCGGGCTGCCGAACGCGCTTCGGCCAACCAGTCGCGGACCTGTGTGCCGGTGGCGTTGGTGAAGGTCACGGTGGCACGGTCGCCGCCGAGTTGCAGCCGGGCGGCGCTGCCGAGCGCGTCGGTGGCCGTCTTCAGCGCCGCTTGCGCTTGCAGGCCGCCGACGGGCGGCAAGGCGCGCAGCGTCGTCGCTTCGCCGGCCAGGCGCTGCATCTGCTGCAGTTGGGCGTCGAGTTGATCGAGCCGCGCCGGTGCGCTGCTGACGCTGCGCCACGCCGGCACGACGCCGACGAACCACAACAAGACCAGACCGATGGCCCAGCCCAGCCAGCCGGCGATGCGGCGCTCGCGTGGCGCCAGGGTTTGCCAGCGCTGGCGCAGCGGCGCCGTCAGGGCATCCAGACGAGACACGGGGCGGGGCAGGGTAGCGGTGTCCATCATCACGAGCGGGCGGGTGCAACGGTCGGGCGGCTGACGGTCAGCGCGCTGCCTTCCTGGGCCACGGTCCAGCCGCCGCCGGCGAGCTGGCCGCGGAACTCGGCGATCTGCGCCTCGCTCCAGCCGACCGCGGCAAACATCAAGCGGCCGTTGTCGAACTTAAGTGTTTGCAGCGGCGCCTGGCCCGCGGGCCAAGCCGCAGCGGCGGCACCGAGCAGCGTTTCGAGGTCGTTGTCGCCGGTCTTGCCGGCGGCGGCGCGCAGCAGGTCGGTTTCGCGCACCATCTGCGCCGGCGCGTCGAGCACGGCGCGCACTTGCGGATGCGCATTGCGCAGCAGCGCCACCATGGAATCGCGCTTGGCGGCGATCTGCCGCTCCTGGTGCCACGACCACAGGTTCAAGCCGATGACCTGCAGCGCCAACAGCGCCGCCAGCCCCCAGCGCACCGGCCGCCAGCCGGCGCTCCTGAAGCGCCGCATCGCGTCGCGCAGCGCCACGGTGCCGCGGTGCTTGGGCGCGATGTCGAACTGCAGCAGGTTCCACAACGAGCGCATCGAGCGCAGCAGGCGCTGCTCGTCGGAGAGCACGCTGACGCTGCCGCCCAACCAGCGTTCGGCCGGCGCGGCCACGGCCGGGTGCGCGCTCCAGCGCGCCGGCTGCGCCGTCCACTGCGGCAGCATCTGCTTGGCCAGCACGCCGTTGACGCCCATGCAGATGACGCCCTTGGCGTCGGCCCAGGTGAGCTGCATCGGCGCGCTGGCGTCGTCGCCGAAGGCGGCGCTGAAGTGGCCGAGCGGCATCTCGTCGGGCCACGACATCGGCACCGCGCGCTCGACCGAGACGCCGGCCTTGTCGAGCGCCGTCAGCTCGCCCTTCAACCACGTCTTGTCGATAACGCCGACCCAGCCGGTCTGGCCGCCGGCCAGGTTGGGCGCGAGCGCGAAGTGCAGGCCCTCGGCGTCGTCGAGCAGTTGCTCCTCGAGCACGCCCGCTACCGCGGCGCGCAGCCGCGCCGCCGGCGCTTTGGGCACGGCGATGCGGTGCCAGCTGACGTCGGTGTCGGCGAGGACGACGATGGCGCTGTCGGCCTTGGGCAGCAGCGCCGCTTTGGCGCGGCCCTGGCGGGTGATGTTCAGGCCGTCGGGCGAGAGCACGTAGAGCAGCTCGGCCGTGCCTTCGCGCGCCGCCGGTGCGGCATCGGCGCCGCTGGCCAAGCGCGGCCGCGACGGGAGCAGGATGACGAGGGTGGACATGTCTTGTTTCAGGCTGGCGCGCGCAGGTTGCCGCACTCCACAAGGGCGGCGGCAACAAGTAACAGAGCGGGGAGTGTAGTGGCGGGCAGGGCGGCGCCTGCAACAAGAAAGAGCGAGGAACCAGGGTGTGCCGGCATCAGCCGCCTTGACCCGGGTTCACGCCTTCGCGCAGGTTCACGCGCTCGCGCGACTTGACGACGATCTCGAGCTGCACGCGCTGCACCAGAGAGCGCTCTTCGAGCACGCGCTCTTCCAACCGCAGCCGGCCCTGGATGATGAAAAAGTTGGTGGACACGGACAGCACTTCCGCCGGCGCGCGCTTCGGGTTCACGGGAAAGTAGGCCAAGGCCGTCGGCGAACCGAGGTCTTTCAACGGTGCGCGCTGGCGGTCCTGAACCAGGCGCTGCGCGTTACCGAGCGTCATGCCCTCGACGGCGGCGGCGATGACCTCTGCCGGCGCCGTGTTGACATTGACCTTGGCCTCTCGGTCGGGCAGCACATCGACCCACGGCTCGAGGCGGCGGATGGTGTCGGCATCGATGCCCAGCCAGGCCAGTTGCGGCAGCCGCTGCGGCGCAATGGCGGCGACGCCGGTGCTGCCGGCGGCAGGCCAGGCTTTGACCAGCGCGCTGGTAATGCGGCTGGCGCAGTCGCCGGTGCCCCCACCCTGGTCGCACAAGCGCTGCAGCACCTTGACTTCCGCCTCAACGGGTTTGCCCTCGGTATCGATCAGCCGGCGCAGGTTCCAGCGCGACTGGGCATCGACGATCGAGCCCGAGAGGAAGGCGTCGAGCGAGTCGTTTTCGGCGACGCTGTTGTTGTCGCGGTCGGCGGCGAGGAACGACGACAGCCGCGCCTCGGCCAGTGGCACCGCCCACGGCTCGCCGAGGTGGTCGGGGCCGCCGTTGCGGCCATCTTCGCGCAGGATCAGCCGCGCCCAGTCGAGCGCGCCGAGCAGGATCCAGGCGGCCTGCGTGCGTCCGCGCTCGGCCGCCTCCACCTGGATGGCGCGCCACTGCTGCCAGACCATGCCTGCGGCCAGCGTGGTCACCAGCGTCATGATGAGCATTGCCAGCAGCAGCGCGGCGCCGCGCTGGGGCGACGATGATGGCCTGCGTCTCATGACGGCTGCGGCGGCAACAGCAGATCGCGCGTCACCGTGCTGCCGCCCTGGCCCTCGGCCTGTTGCTGGCGCAGCGTCAGCACGAGGCGAACGCCGGTGGGCAGCACCAAGGAAGCCGGCCCGCGCGCCGTGCCCGGGTTGACGTCGCCGCTGGACTGGGCGTTCGTCCAGGCGTTGTTGCGATAGAAATAGACCTGCCAGCCGCCCAGGTCCTCGATCAGCGTCAATTGGCCCGCCTCGTTGCCGAGCAACTGCTGGCTCTTCAGCCACGCGTCCTGCAGACCTTGCGCGCTCGTCGCCACCGGTGAGGCCCAGCGTGTCCAGCGCGTTTCCTGCAAGGCCCAGGCGACGACCTGCAAGCCGTCGGCTTGGCGGCGCACGACACGCAGCGTCTTGCCGTCGAAACTCAGTGCCGGCACCAGCGGTGTGGCGTGCAGTTGCTGCAGGTCCTGCTCCCACTGCGCCAACACCGTGCCCAGGCGCAACGTCTCGTTGACCCGCGCATCGGCCGACTGCTTGGCCTCGGCCATGCTGGAGACGCCGCGCCACGACATCGTGGCCAGCAGCGCCAGCAGCGCCATGGCCACCAGCACTTCGGCCAAAGTGAAGCCGCTTTGTCTGTGCTTCATGGATAGCGTGTCAGCACGGTGGACAGTGTCAACAGTGGCGTGCCGGCTTCGTCGGCGATGTTGGCATCGACGCGGCGGAAGTTCGGGTTCGGCGTCGGCCGCACGACGCGCTGGCCTTTGAAGGTGCGGCCGAGTTGGTTGCAGCTGAAGTCGCTGTCGCCGATACCGGGGAACTCCTTGGCGAGTTTCATGTTGGTGAGGTGGTTGTCGGCACACCACTGCGCGGCGCTGATGTCGGCCAGACGCTGCGCGTTGTTGGCCAGCGCGCCCGCGGCTTTGAAACCGGCGCCGAGCGCGACGGCGACGATGGCCAGCGCGACCAGCACTTCGATCAAGGTGAACCCGCGAGTACGGTGACGATGGGTCTTCACGGCGTCTCGGCGGTGAACGGCGCGCGCGCGAACGGCGCCAAGCCATCGCTGGCCAGCAGCGTGCGCCGCTCGTCGCGGCTGAGCACGATGCGCTGCGCCGGCAGGATCGGCTCGGGGCCGAGCAGCACGGCGCGCGCGCCGACGATCTCGGCGCTGACGCCGGGGCGCAGCCAGTTCGACGGCAGGTTCGAACTCTTCGGCAGGCCGATGAAGCGGAAGTTCGCGCCGTCGGTGGCTTCGGCGCCCGCGGGCTCCCAGCGCACCACGATGCCCGAGGCCCGCGCTTCGGTGCGCGCGCCTTCGAGCAAGGCAGACAGGCGTTCGGCTTCTTCGTCGAGCAGCGACTGCGCGCTGTCGCGCATCGAGACGACGACCAGCGCCGAGGCAATGGCGATGATGGCCAGAACGACCAGCAGCTCGATCAGCGTGAAGCCGCCGAAGCCGGAATGTTTACTGCCACGAGCCAACGTCCGCATTCGTGCCCTCGCCGCCGCTTTGCCCGTCGGCACCGAAGCTGAAGACATCGACCTCGCCCTTGATGCCCGGATTCACGTACTGGTACGGCCGGCCCCAGGGGTCGTTGGGCAGCTTGTCGATGTAGGGCTTCCAGTTCGGCGGAATCGAGCCCGCCGTGGGTTTGCGCACCAGCGCTTCGAGGCCCTGCTCGGCGCTCGGGAAGCGCTGGTTGTCGAGTTTGTAGAGCTTCAACTGTTGCATCAGGTTGCTGATATCGGTGCGCGCCGCAGTGACGCGCGCTTCTTCGGCGCGGTTGAGCACGTTGGGCACGATCAGCGCGGCCAGCACGCCGATGATGGTCAGCACCACCAGCAACTCGATCAGCGTGAAGCCGCGCGCCCTGGCTGCAGGGGTGCGGGGTGTCGTCGGCAGGGTCATGGGCAGCGGTGCGCAGGCTTTTTGCATGGTGTGCATCCATCATAATGGGGCGATGAAAGTGCGCTTGTTGGCCTTCGTGATCTGGGCTGCCGTCGCTGCGAGCGCCGTCTTCTGGCTGCTGCGGTTGTGGACATCGTCGCCGTCGGCGCCGTCGTACACGGTGCCGGTGGCCACGGCCGCGCCACCGCGCAGCGACCTCACCGCGGCGTTGGGCGCGCCGGCCGCGGCCAAGCAGGCGGCGGCGCCGGTCGAGCCGGCGCTGGCCTCGCGCTTCAAGCTGCTCGGTGTGGCCGCGCCGCGCGAAGGCGGCGACAGCACGGGCCTGGCGTTGATCGCTGTCGATGGCAAACCGGCGCGTGGCTTCAAGGTCGGCGCGCCGATCGATGGCGATCTGGTGCTGCAATCGGTGCATTCGCGCGGTGCGGCGCTGGGCACGAAAGGCGCAGCGCCCGCGGTTTCTCTGGAATTGCCGCCGGTGGCCGGTGCGCAGTCGAGTCCGCGCACCGCGCCGTCATCAGCCGTCACGCCCGGGTTGACGTTGCCAGGAAGCGGGTCGATCGTCTCGGTGCCGACGTCGATCGTGCCGCCGCCGCCGAACGCCGGCGTGCCGTTGCCCGGTATGCGCGCGCCCGAGGCCGGCGAGTCGGCGGAGCCGCAGCCGGTGGCCCCGCCGGGGGGCGGCACCAACACGCGCTGAGCGCGCGCCAGCGGCCGAGGCGCGCGAAATCTCTCGCTCAGGCCTCGGCCGGGCGCAGCGTGTCGGGGGCGGTGTCGAGATCGGTCAGCCGCGACGGGCCGGGGTCTTCGCCTTCGGCCACTTCGGTCAGCAGCGAGGCCGCGGCGCGCACCAGCGGCCAGGCCAGCGTGGCGCCGGTGCCGTCGGTGCTCTCCATGCCGAGTTCGAGCAGCGCCGACGAGTGGAACAGGTTGAGCGCGTAGTCGAGCCCCTGATGGCTGTGACTGCGGCAGAAGACGCAATAGTCGATGATCGGCGCAGCGATGCGCGAGGCCACCATCAGCGCCGCGCAGGCCGGCAGGCCATCGACCATGATCAGGTGCCGCCGGCCGGCGGCGACGAGCATGGCGCCGGTCATCATCGCGATGTCGAAGCCGCCGAACGCGGCCAGCACCTCGACCGGATCGGCGACGTCGCGGTGCCGCGCCTGCGCGCTCTGCGTTACGGCCAGCAGGTGCGTCAGCAGGTTGTTGTCCATCTGCGGGTGCGCGAGCAGCAGCTCGCGCACCGGCGCGCCGGTCAGGCGCGACAGGATCAGTGCCGCGCACTCGTGCGAGCCGACGCCCAGGCCGGCACAGGCCAGCACGTTGCCGGGCAGCGACTGGCCGATCTCCATGCCGGCACGGATCGCGGCCTGCGCCTGATCGAGCGACATCGCCGGGCCGACGCGCGCGTTGCGCGTGCCGTGGGCGATCTTGCGCATCAGCAGGCGCTCGTGCGCATGCAGCCGGTCGGCGACGCCGGCATCGACCACCGACACGGCCATGCCCTGCGTGCCGGCAAACACCGACAGCGGCAGTTGCCCCGACAAGACCTGCCAGCACGCGCTCGGCGGTGGTCTGCCCCGGTGGCGCCGGCAGCCCTTCGACGGCCAGGCCGTTGTCGCCGGCGAACAGCACCACCTGCGGCTCGTCGAAGCGCGGCCGCAGCGTGTCCTGAATAAGGCCGATGCGCACGGCCAGCGGCTCGAGTTCACCCAAGCTGCCGATGGTCTCGCCGCGGCGCTGCAGCTTGTCGCGCAACGCGCGTTCGAGCGCCGCGTTGGCGGTTGGCGCGATCAGCGATTGGGTGGCGTTGTGCATGGCAGAGCGTGAATTGGTGACGAGGGGCCTTTAGCGCAGGAACAAACTGTAGGCCGGGTTTTCGCTTTCGTCTGCGTAGGAGTAGCCGAGCTGGTCGAGAAATTGGCGCAATGCTCGGGCGTCGCCGCGCGGCACCTGCAGGCCGACCAAGATGCGGCCGTGGTCGGCGCCCTGGTTGCGGTAATGGAACAGGCTGATGTTCCAGTCCGGGTGCATGGCATCGAGAAAGCGCATCAGCGCGCCCGGCCGCTCCGGAAAAGTGAAGCGGTACAAGCGTTCGTCGTGCGCCAACTTGCTGCGTCCGCCGACCATGTGGCGCACATGCTCCTTGGCCAGTTCGTCGTCGGTCAGGTTGACGGTGGCAAAGCCGTGGCGGACGAAGTTGCGCTCGATGCGCTCGGCCTCGGCGCTTTCAGCGATCGCGATGCCGATGAAGACATGGGCTTCGTTGGCGTCCGAGATGCGGTAGTTGAACTCGGTGACGCTGCGCGAGCCGATCTGTTCGCACAGGCGCTTGAACGAGCCGCGCGCTTCGGGCAGCGTGACCGCAAACAAGGCCTCGCGCTCTTCGCCGAACTCGGCGCGTTCGGCGACGAAGCGCAGGCGATCGAAGTTCATGTTGGCGCCGCAGGTGATGGCGACGAAAGTCTGCCCCTTGGCTTTGTGCTCGGCGGCTGTATTGTTTGATCGCGGCCACGCCCATCGCACCGGCGGGCTCGAGGATGCTGCGCGTGTCCTGGAATACGTCCTTGATGGCGGCGCAGACGGCGTCGGTATCGACGACCACGTAGTCATCGACGAGAGCGCGCGCGATGCGAAACGTCTCTTCGCCGACGAGCTTCACCGCCGTGCCGTCGGAGAACAGGCCGACGTCGGCGAGCGTCACCCGTTTGCCCGCGCGCACCGAGCGCAGCATCGCGTCGGAGTCGTTCATCTGCACGCCGATGACTTTCACCTCAGGCCGCACCGCCTTGATGTAGCTGGCCACGCCGGCAATCAGGCCGCCGCCGCCGATGGCGACGAACACCGCATCGAGCGGCCCCTGGTGCTGGCGCAGGATCTCCATCGCCACGGTGCCCTGGCCGGCGATCACGTCCGGGTCGTCGAACGGATGGACGAAGGTCAGGCCACGCTCGGCTTCGAGCGTCTTGGCGTGGGCGTGGGCATCCGAGTAGCTGTCGCCTTGCAGCACGACCTCGCCGCCGAGCGCGCGCACGGCGTCGATCTTCAGCTTCGGCGTCGTCACCGGCATCACGATCGTGGCCTTGCAGCCCAGGCGCCGCGCCGACAGCGCCACACCTTGCGCATGGTTGCCGGCCGACGCGCAGATCACGCCGCGCGCGCGCTCGGCCTCGGACAGATGCGCCATCTTGTTGTAGGCGCCGCGCAGCTTGAAGCTGAACACCGGCTGCTGGTCTTCGCGCTTCAACAGCACGTGGTTGCCGAGGCGCCGCGACAGCGTTCGCGCCGGCTCCAGCGCCGACTCGATCGCCACGTCGTACACGCGCGCGGTGAGGATGCGCTGCAGATAGTCGTGCTTCACGGGCTTGGCGCCGCGTGGCTTGCTGCTCATGTCCCGTCCTTGAATCCCTTGGCCGCGGATCATAGGCGGCGGGTCGGCACAATCGGCCGCAACGCAATGGGCGAAGGACTCGCAATGGAATGCACAGTGGATTGGGCGGCGGCCAGCGGCATGGCCTTCGTCGCTGAAACGGGCAGCGGGCACTTGTTGACGATGGACGGCGCACCGGATGGCGGCGGCCGCAACCTCGCGCCGCGGCCGATGGAGACCGTGCTTGCGGGCACCGGCGCCTGCGCGGCTTACGACGTGGTGCTGATCCTGAAGCGCGGCCGCCATGCCGTGAGTGGCTGCCGCGTCAAGCTCAGCGCCGAGCGTGCATCAACCGACCCGAAAGTCTTCACGCGGATCGGCATGCACTTCGTCGTCAGCGGGCAACAACTCGACGCCCAGGCCGTGGCCCGGGCGGTGGCGCTGTCGCACGAGAAGTACTGTTCGGCGACGGCGATGCTGGCCAAGACGGCGCGGATCGAGGTTACGCACGAGGTGGTCAGCGCTTGATGGCCCTTCAGATGCGGTGCGCGGTCGTCGTCATCACTTTGGCCGCGCCGCGCATCAGCCAGCGCAGCGGCAGCGGCAGCGGCTCGGCGCCGGCTTGCTGCGCCTGCTGCGCGTGATGCGCTTCGTCGGCCTTCATGTGCGCGACCAGCGCGCGTGACGCGGCATCGTTGGCCGGCAGCCGATCGAGGTGCCCGGCCAGATGCTCTTCGACCTGACGCTCGGTCTCGACGACGAAACCCAGGCTCCAGCGGTCGCCGGCGCGACCGGCGGCCAGTCCGATGGCAAACGCGCCCGCATACCAGAGCGGATTGAGCAGGCTCGGCCGATCGTCGAGCTCGCGCAGCCGTGCCTCAGTCCACGCGAGGTGATCCTGCTCTTCGCCCGCGGCATGCTCCATCTGCTGGCGCTGAGCCGCGCTGCGCGCGGTGAGCGCCTGTGCCTGGTAGAGGGCCTGCGCACAGACCTCGCCGACGTGATTGACGCGCATCAGCGAGCCGGCGAGACGGCGCTCGGCCTCGGTCAGCGGCGTGCTTTCTCGAGCGCTGGGCCGCGTTCGTGTCGCCCGCGTGGTGCCCGACAAGGTGCGAAGGCCGGCGTCGGCGGCAATCAGGCAGCGGTCGATGAAGTCAGGCATGAAGTGGTGGCGCCGTTTGAACGAACCAGTAAGTTACCACTGACGAGGCGCCCGCCTTTCGCTCGCACTGGTCATACCTCTTCGTTGTGCCTGGACAACAGGCACCGCGGATTTGTTGCGCAAGCCTTTGCAGGGCCCCGGGGGAACTGGTGGAATACAAGCAACTTCCGCATAAGGAGGTTGGCCTGATGGACCGTCTGGCCCCGGGCTGGACTGCCCGGATCGACGGTGTCGTCATCGGGACCCCTTAAATCTCAACCTTGGAGATACTGGACATGAAGAAATCTCTGCTCGCTCTCGCTGTGCTGAGCGCATTCGCTGGTGCTGCGTCGGCGCAGTCTTCCGTGACGCTGTCGGGCATCGTCGACGCCGGCGTTCGGCGCGTGGGCACGGCCACAGGCCATGACTGGTTGCTGACGCAATCGCAATCGGGCTACAGCGCGATCACGTTCTCCGGCCGCGAGGATCTGGGCGGCGGCATGTATGCGTTCTTCGCCTTGAACCATCGCTTCAATATCGCCAACGGCACCCCCAATAGCGAGACGAATACTTGCCGCACCCCTCCGTCACCGGCGCCTTCGGTCTGCACGCCCGTGAACACCTTCTGGCGCAATGCGGCAGTGGGTCTCGGTGGTGGGTTCGGTGATGTCCGCCTGGGCCGCATCCTGTTCCCGCTGCAAGACATGAACGGCGGCTTCGACCCCTGGGCGACAGGCACCGTGGCCAGCATCCACACCGGCGGCATCACGGCTTCGATCCGTCCCAACAACGCGATCTATTACCGTTCGCCGAGCCTGGGCGGCGTGTCCATTCACGCCGCGATTGCTGCGGGTGAAGGTCAGTTGCAGGGTGAGACGGCGAATAATTTCGGCAACGTCGTCGGCCGCGGCGCCTTGGGTGCCCAGGAGCGTCCGATCGGCTTCAGCGTTCGCTACGCCGCGGGTCCGGTGAACGTCGGCCTGGCCTACGACAAGAACTTTGCCGACATCAAGACGGTCGGCGCCTATGCCTCGTTCGACTTCGGTTTCATGAAGTTGATGGGTCAGTTCGAGAAGGGCGACAGCAGCAACCTCGCCGGCACGCTGTTGGAGAATATGAAGAACTACTCCATCGGCGCGCGGGTGCCGTTGGGCGCCGTGACGCTGCTGGCCGGTTATGTGCGCGCCGATTCGGACTTGAATGGTCGTGACGGCGGCAAGTTCGGCCTGGGCGCCGAATACAGCCTGTCCAAGCGCACCAATCTGTACGCGGACGTTGGCAAGTCCAATGGCGACCGCTTCACGGACGCGCAGAAGAAGACCGCGTTCGACGTGGGCATCACGCACCGCTTCTGATCGGGGCTTGCTGCTGATGAAAAGCCGCCTTCGGGCGGCTTTTTTCTTGGCTGCGGGTGCTGCGCTCCTAGGGAAAACACAGCGTTGGCGCTCTGCAACAGCGATGGGCCGCCGCCAGCAGCATCGGTGAAGATTCGTCGTTGGACGACCGTGCCCTGGAGACAACCATGATCAAGAAGACCGCATTCGCCTTCAGCGCCCTGGCGCTGGCCAGTTCCGCCGCGGTGGCGCAATCGACGCCGTCGTCGGTCACCTTGTACGGCATCGTCGATGCCGGCGTGGTGCACAACACGGGCGTGACCAACAAGAACCAAGTCGTCAGCGGCATCATGGAAGGCTCGCGTTTCGGTCTGCGGGGCAACGAAGACCTCGGTGGTGGCTTCAGGGCGATCTTCACGCTCGAGAACCGGACCGAGCTGAACAACGGCACGCTCGGCAACCGCCCGCCGTCGGGCGCGCAGTTGCCGGATCGTTTTGCCGATGCCAGCCTGCTCGTGCCGGCGCTGTGCCCGGCGAAACCTTGCGCCACCATCCAAGGGACGGTGGCTCAAATCAACGCCAGCCTTGCTGCTGCTGGTCTTGGCGTCAACATCCGCAACGGCTTCTGGGATCGGCAGGTCTATGTCGGTCTGGTGACGCCCGTCGGAGCGGTGCTGGCTGGTCGCCAGTACACGCCGGCCTATGAGGTCACGGCCACGTTCGACATCATGGGCACGCAGTCGAGCCTGGCCGCAGGCCAGGTGGCCTCGTTCCCGGCCAGCACCGAGATCCGCATCGACAACGCCTTGCAGTACCGAATCGTCTTCGGCGGGCTGACGGCTTCGGCGATGTATGCCTTCGGCGGTGTGCCCGACAACAGCAAGGCCGGCCGTTTGGGCGCGGTTATGGCGATGTACCGCGCCGGCCCGTTCGCCGTCGGCCTGGGCCACAACCGGCGCAACAACGATATCGGCCAGAAATCGCTGCAATCGACCGTGTTCGGTGCCTCGGTGCAAATCGGGTCCGGCACGCTCAGCGGCCTGTACTTGGACTTCAAGGATGACAACCCGAGCGGGGTGTCCTCCATCGCGGCCAACCTCGTCGCCGGTGGCGCGCCGTCATTCGTGGCCTCGACTTTGCAGAACGCTTACGTCAACGCCCTGCGCCAGGACGGCAAGGTGATGCACATCGGCTACAAGATGCCGCTCGGCCCGCACACGCTGTATGTGGCCTACAGCAACTTCAACGACAAGCGCAGCTTCAATGCCGACACCGCGTCGTACGGCGCCGCGTTCACCTACGCCTTTTCCAAGCGCACCGACTTCAACGCCGTGCTGACCCACTTCAACAACAAGAATCTGGCTCAGGCCGCGCCGGGTCAGGCCGGTTTTCTCGGTGGCTTCACGACCAGTGCCGGCACCGATTCGAACAGCTTGGCGCTCGGCATCCGCCATCGGTTCTGAACCGCGCTCGCAGTCGCAGAAGCCGCCTTCGGGCGGCTTTTCTTTGGCACTCCAACGCTTCACCTCATGACACCGATCGACCCCCCGCGCCGCCGGGCGATGACGCTGCTCGCCGGCGGAGCAGCGGCGTCGCTGTTGTCGGCCTGCACGACGCCGCCGCCGGTGCTGCCGACCGCCGAGCACTGGCATGACGTGCCGCTGCCCGGCAAGCGGCGCACGACCTATCTTTGGGAGCCGACGCCGCAAGGGCGCGAGCTGGTGGCGCGGGCCGACAGTACGGCATCGATGTACCGCAAGCGCCTGCACAAACCATTCGACGCGCTGCGCGAGGTCGAGTTCTCGTGGTGGGCCGACGCGCTGCCCGAGGGCGGCGACGTTCTCGGATGCCAACGCCTGCGACGCGGCGGCGCGCGTGCTGTTTGCATTCGGCGGCGATCATGCGCGGCTGTCGGCGCGCAACCAGATGATGTTCGAGCTGGCGCGCACGCTGACCGGCGAGGCGCCGCCGTTCGCCACGCTGGCCTATGTCTGGGACACCCGCTCGCCGGTGGGCCGCGTCGTCACGCACCCGCGCAGCGACCGCATGCGCAAGATCGTCGTCGAATCCGGCCCGGGCGCCCTGCGCCAGTGGAAGCGCTACCGGCGAACGCTCGACGCCGACTTCAGGCTCGCTTTCGGCGAAGCGCCCGGCCCCTTGCTGGCGATGGCCGTGATGACAGACGGCGACAACACACGATCGCAGTTGACCACGCGCTACGGCGACATCTCGTTGGGTTGACAGCGCCGCGGCCGGGGTTCCCCCGTTGGCAAGGTCGCGGCGGTCAGCGCAAGATGCAGCGCCTGAAACTGTCGCCGCGAAAGTCCACTCTCAATGCGCACTGTCTTGTCCCGGGT
>CAWFJZ010000013.1:0-130029 GCA_963816315.1 uncultured beta proteobacterium | reverse complement strand
GTTTGGGGGGACTTGAGAGGGCCATTTCGACCCTCCAGAGGCCGAAAGTCCCCCACGATGCCCCTCACCGACTCGACCTGCAAGAACGCGAAGTGCGCGCCGGAGCGCGCCCGCCAGCGCTACTTTGACAGTGGCGGCATGTACCTCGAGGTTCAGCCGTCCGGCGCGAAGCGTTTTCTGTGGAAGTACCGCTTTGCCAGCAAGGAAAAGCGCCTTGCTCTCGGGACTTATCCAGCTGTCTCACTTGCGGCTGCGCGGCGGGCCCGTGATGTGGCGCGAGACACGCTGAAGGCAGGCAGCGACCCGGTGCAAGTTCGGCGCGATGAGAAGCTGGCGCGTGCGGTCGCGATCGATCGCAACTTTGAGAAAGTCGCTCGCGCCTGGTTCGAGCATTGGCGTGGCCCACGAACCCCGCGCCACGCTGACTACGTGCTCCGTCGTCTGGAAGCCGACGTGTTCCCCGTGCTGGGCGCCAAACCGATCGCCGACATCACTGCGCCGCAGCTCCTGGCCATGGCCAAGCGCATCGAGGCACGCGGTGCCCTTGACATTGCGCGGCGCGCCTGGCAGACCTGCGGGCAGGTGTTCGAGTACGCGCTGGCACACGGCGTGATCGAGCGCAACCCATCGAAGGACGTCAGACCAGGGTCGGCGCTCAAGGCCCGCGAGAAGACGCACTACGCCCGAATTGACGCCAAGGATCTCCCGGAACTGCTGCGCAAGGTCGAGGGCTATCCGGGGCAGCCTCGCACCCGCTTCGCGCTCAAGCTGATGGCGCTCACCTTTGTGCGCACCGGTGAGCTGATTGCCGCGCATTGGAGTGAGTTCGACCTCGATGCAGCCGAGTGGCGCATACCAGCCAAGCGCATGAAGATGAGAACTCCCCACATCGTTCCGCTATCGCGACAAGCGGTTGACGTGCTGCAGCAGCTGCATGAGCTCAGAAGCTTGAGCGGCCTGCTCTTCCCCGGCGAGCGTGACCATGAGCGCCCGATGAGCAACAACACGATCCTGCAGGCGCTGAAGCGCATGGGTTACAGCGGCCGCATGACGGGCCACGGCTGGAGGGGCATTGCATCCACCGTTCTGCACGAGCAAGGCTTCGATCATGCGCACATCGAGCTGCAGCTGGCGCACCAGGAACGCGACGATGTCTCGGCAGCGTACAACTTCGCGACCTACTTGAAGCAGCGTCGCGAGATGATGAACTGGTGGGGAAACCACCTTGACGAGCTTCGGCAGGGAGCAAGAGTGTTGCCGCTGCGCGCAGCGTAGGGAATCCCCCGGCGCCTCAGCGGCCCTGAGGCAAAGCGGGGTGCGGCGATGTTGGAGCATCGCCGACCCCTGACCACAACGCACACACCTGAAAGGACCGTGCACCATGGCTACCCAGCAGACTACCAGCGATCGGGAATCGATCGTCATCCCGAAGGACCGTCAGCTCCCGCCAGCACCCGCCGAATACTGCGAGTTCTCGAGCAGCGAACACGATACCGACCGGTGCGCAGCGGCCGAGTGCCTCGTGCTGCAGATAGGCGCCATCGCTGACACAGCCAGCATGATCGCCGGCGGTGAGCACCAGACGCGCGGGGACGTCACCGACTGGCTCGCGCCGTACCTGAAGCCGGAGGGCCGCTCGTGATCGGAACCAACTCCCTTGAACAAGCCCTTGTAGTCCTCGGCGCGGCGCTAACCGCAGAGATGCACAACGACGTGCGCGACAACGTCGCCGATGCTTTGGCCAATCTGGCGCGCCGGCGCGGTCAACAGCGCGATCAGCAGATGGTGCTCAAGTACATCGCCGAGGCACGCAACAAGCCAGCGCGCGGGAGCTGCGAGATGGGTCGAATCTATGCGTTCCCGTGTCGCGCACCGCACAACGAGGCGTGACGGGGGCTGGCGCCGACGAAGGGCCGACGGGATGGGGCGGCTAGACGCGGTCGAAGCGGTTCTTGCCGGTGACGAGCCAGGACATGAACTCGTCGCGCGTCAGGGTGTCACCTTCGGTGCCTGCCTTCTTCACGTTCGGGTAGGGCCGCGACTCGACATCGGTAAGCGCGCGGTGAACCCGTCTTGACGACGGTGAGTTGATCAGGTTGTGGCGATAGCGCTCCATCGATGCGGCAGCAACTCGCCGATGCGACTGGCCGGCTGCGTGGGCAGCCGCTCGAGCACGTCCTTCAGGTACGCATGCGGCTCATGCCCGTTCAGCCGCGCCGAGTGCACCAGGCTCATGATCGCTGCGGCGCGCTGCCCGGCGCGCAGTGAGCCCGCGAACAGCCAGTTCGAGCGCCCGATGGCGATCGGCCGGATCTGGTTCTCCACCCAGTTGTTGTCCGCCGGCAGATCGCCGTCGTCGATGAACCGCGTCAGCGCCACCCAGCGCTTCAAGCTGTAGTCGATGGCCTTGGCGGTGGCAGACCCTTCGGGCACCTTCTGTCGCTGCTGCGTCAGCCACAGGTGCAGCGCATCGGCCACCTGGCGCGAGTCTTCCTGCCGTCGTCGCTTTCGTTCGTCAGGTTGGACGTCGCGGACGTCGCGCTCGATGTCATACAGCTGGATGAAGAACTTCAGCGCCTGCTCGCCGACGCTGCTCTGGTGGTTGACCCACAGCTCGTGGAACTTGCGCCGCGCGTGCGCCAGGCAGCCGGCTTCGGTGACGCCCAGCTCGAAGCAGGCCTTGTAGCCGCTGAAGTCGTCGCACACGAGCTTGCCGCGCCAGCCTTCGTCGCCAGGCAGCCCGAGGAAGGCGCGGGCGTGCTGCCCGCCACGGCTGTCGGCGAAGTCGAACACCACCGCGCGCAGTGCGTCGTAGCTCGTTGTGCAGTAGCTCCACAGGTAGGCACGGTGCGTCTTGCCATCGCGCAGGTTCGCCGGCTTGAGCATCGCCACCGGCGTCTCGTCGGCGTGCAGCACACCTCGGGTGAGCATCTCGGCCTTGAGCGCTGCCACCAGCGGCTGCAGCTGCACGCCGCACTGCCCCACCCACGCCGCCAGCGTCGAGCGCGCAATCGCCAGGCCGGCGCGTTCGAAGATGCCCTCCTGGCGGTACAGCGGCAGGTGATCGAGGTATTTGGCCACCAGCACTTGGGCCAGCAGTCCCGTGGTCGGGATGCCTTTGTCGATGATGTGCGCGGCCACCGGCGCCTGCACCAGCGTCTGGCACTTCGCGCACACCCACTTGCCGCGGATGTGGCGCTCGACGGTGAACACGCCGGGGACGTAGTCGAGCTTCTCAGCCACGTCCTCACCGATGCGCTTCAATTGGCACCCACAGCCGCAGGTGGTGCTCGCGGGCTCGTGGCGGTGTTCGGTGCGCGGCAAGTCAGCCGGCAGCGCGGCGCGCTTGGGTTGCTGCTTGTGGGCGTTGTCTTGCTTGGCCGGCTGGCGCTGCTCGATCTCTTGGGCCAGCGCGGCCAGGTCGGCGTCGATGGTCTCTTCGATCAGGCTTTTTTGTTCGGCGTTGAAGGCTTCGCCGTACTTCTCGCTTCGGGCGGCGAACTTCAAGCGCTTGAGCACGGCTATCTCGTGCGTGAGCTTGTCGATCGTCGCTTGCTTGAAGGCAATCTCTTGACTCTTGGTCGAGACGACAACCATCAGCGAGCGCACGGCGTGGCGCAGTTGCTCTGTGCTCAGCGTGTCGATGGACTCTGCGGCGATCACGGAGCGTGATCGTGCCGATGCACGCGCCGTTGCGCATCGGCAGTTTCGGCAATTGCCAACAGCGAGCTACAACACCGTGATGACGCCTGCCTCGCCGATGCGCTGCCAGGGCAGGCCCAGGACGAGCGCATCGAGTTGGGCGCGCGTGAGCGTGAGCGTGGGTGCGGCGTCGCGCGGCCAGACGAACTTGCCCTGGTTGAGCCGGCGCGCTGCCAGCCACACGCCGATGCCGTCGTGCACGAGCACCTTCATGCGGTTGGCACGCCGGTTGGCGAACAGGTAGGCGTGGTGCGGCCGGGCGGCGCCGAAGACGTGAACCACGCGTGCCAGCGCGGCGTCGGTGCCGGCGCGCATGTCCAGCGGCTCGACGGCCAGCCATACGCACTCGACACGGATCACCGCAGCAGCTCGCGCAGCCAGGCCGCACAGTCGCTGGCTGCGGCCAGCGGCCACGCGACGTTCACGGCCATCGCACCGCGGCGCAGTTCGATGCGGATGTCGGCCGCCGGCGTTGTTGTCGCCGGCGCGGCGCTCTGCGCCATAGTCAGTGCGATGAATGCATCGCGTGGCCCAGTCGGCACGGCAGCGTGAGCGCCACGGTCCGTCATGCGGCGCCACTTGTGTACGAGGTTGGCGTTCAGGCCGTGTGCCAATGCAACCTGCGCCACTGACGCGCCTGGCTTGTCGCACGCGGCGAGAACTTGTCGCTTCAGCTCGCCACTGTGGCGTCGGCGAGGAGTGCGATTGGACTCTGGCATGGTGTCCACCTATTTGTTTGGTGGACACCATCGTTGCGCACAGCCATGATGGGCTCAAGACGGGTTCGCCGGACGCTTACCGACATCGAGGCCCTTGCCATCGACGAAGGCGCTGCAGGTGTTGCCCTTCGGGCCTGGCGGCAGCATCACCACCGCGATGCCATCGACATCGAGGAAGATCGAACCGGGCGGCAGGTCGGCGACCTTCATGCGCTGGCTACTTGTCGCCGCCGAGGTCAAGATCGACGTGCCTCAGGCGCCAAGTCGTCAACCCTTCGCGACGCATCGTCAGCGCAACGCTGGTGCCGGCGCTCGCGTTTGCCGCCCGCACCTCAAAGCGATCCCATCCGCGGTAGCCACGCGTTACCACAGCCTCGGGTGCCTGCCCTGCCGCGGGAGGGGTAGGGGCCGGTGCGCTCGAGGCGCGCGGCGCGGGGCGCGCAGCCTTCCCTTGCCTGTACATCGTGGCGATGCCTTCAGGCGTGACCATTTGATCGACCATCGTGTTGACGGCGGCGCCGGCCATCAACACGGCCAGGCCGGCGAACGGGCTGTCGGAGGCCTTCGTCGACAGCGACCGGTTGAACTGCGCCGTCAGGGATCCTTTGAGCGACTCCTTGACAGCGGGGAAGTCCACGTAGTCGGCGAGCGCCACAGCATCGCCTGTCTCTGCCGCCTTCGCCATCGCTCGAAAGGCGATGTACGGCGACGCGTAGAGCCAACCCGCCATGACGGCAAGCGCGAGCACGATCACGGGCACGATCCTTCGGTTCGTCATTGCTGGAACTCCTCCCATCGCAAGCTCGCAGGCTACGGAAGTTCTGCCTGCGGCGTCAATCCCGTCATGCGGCGGGTCCCGCTTGGGCTGCCAAGTGAGCAGTCCCATGAAGCCACCTGGCGCCGCTCAGCGAAAGCGCAGAGTTGTCGGGCGCGTAGGTCGGTCCCCCGCTCTCGTCCCCCAGATTCTCCTGCGCTACTTGACGCGGACGCTATCGGCGCCATGCGAAGACATAGGGACTGCAAAGAGTTGGGGTTTGTCAAGTAGTTGAACGGACGAAAACACCCGGCAGGCGTCCGAATTTGCGAGCTAAGCGTAGGCATTTGCGATCCGATGCACCTTGCCCCGACAGCCGCGATCGTGAATCCTCCGTAGGTGTTCGCGAACTGACTCGTGAACCGAAGGAGCTGACTGCCGTGTCGAAGGTTCAACTGTTGAAACTGCCTGGTGTCCTCGCCCTCAGGGCAAAGGGGCGGACGCGCCATTACGCAGAACGTCGAAGAAGGTCTGTTCCCGCCCCCGATCAAGCGTGGCTACCGCGACGTGGTGTGGCGGCTGTCAGAAGTGGAGTCGATCAACGCCGCCGAGATCGCGGGTCATTCACGAGACGAGATTCGCGCGCTGGTGGTCCGTCTCACAGCTGAACGCACGCACTCCGCGGAGGCATTCGCATGAGGGTCGACGTCGAAGCGCCGCGCAAGCGCTTCGAGACTGCACGCGCTCGTTGTGCGCTGCGCGGCATCGTGCTGCACCGTATCGAGGGCGACGACGGCCGCGAGGTTCTGATCGCCACGCAAGCCGCGTTCACGCGTCACTTCGCAGACCTCACCGAGGTCGAGCGGTGGTTGATGCTGGTGGATGGCGAGCGGTCGGAGCTGGCGGCGTGAAGCAGGGCCATCTGACACGCCTTGCGTGCTGCTGCCGACCGGGCGCCCGGTGTATCGCCTGTGCGGCTTGGTGGCGCGTGTGGCTGCGGCTGCATGCTCGGCGAATCGCAAATGCCGTCGGCCGGGACGCGGCACCATGACGGACATGAGCGACCGCACTGCCGTCGTCGAGGCAAGGTTGCGCGAGCCGCCGCACTCGATAGAGGCCGAGCACAGCCTGCTCGGAGCGCTGCTATTGGACGGGTCGGCGTTCGCACGAATCTGCGACGCAGCGACTGGCTCTGACTTCTACCGGTACGAACACCAGCTGATCTTCGATGCGATCGCAACTATCGTGCGGCGCGGCGAACCTGTTGAACGTGATCACGGTGTTCGAGCGGCTTGAGGGTGAGCAAACCGACTTTGGCGGCATCGCCTACCTGAACGCGCTGGCGCAGAGCGTGCCCTCCGCCAGCAACGCGCGCCGCTACGCAGAGATCGTGGCCGAGAAGGCCACTCTGAGGACGCTGATCGCCCAGACCGACGCCGTGGCAGAGCAGGCCTTCTCGCCCAACGCGAGCGCCGCGCTCGTTCTGGATCAAGCGCGATCTGGATTGCTGCGCATCGAGCACGAGCGCCAGGTAAAGGGGTCGAAGATCCCACTGCTGGGCCTCGCGCAGCTGGAGCAGAGCGAGCAGGCGGTGCGCTGGCTGATCAAACGCGTGATCCCCGCCGAGTCGATCGGGATGCTGTACGGCGCCAGTGGCACCTTCAAGAGCTTCATTGCGCTCGATGCAGTGCTGCACATTGCGCACGGCCTGCCGTGGCTCGGCCGGCGCACACAGCGCGGAGCAGTGATCTACATAGCGGCCGAGGGAGGCGCCGCCGTGTGGCGCCGAATCAAAGCCTGGCATCGAGCCAGAAGCAAGCGCTGGGCCGATGCGCCGGTCTACGTCGTGCCCGCGGCGATCGACCTGCTCGCCGACGCCTGGCGCGTCGTGGAGGCTGCGCAAGCCCTTGGCGTGACGCCCGCGGTAGTGGTTGTCGACACGCTGTCGCAGACCTACACAGGCGAAGAGAACAGCGCCAACGAAATGGCGGCCTACCTGCGCGAGCTGGGCGCGCGCTTTCGGCAGCTCTGGGGATGTGCCGTGCTTCTGATCCACCACACGGGCCACAACGCCAGCGAGCGCCCGCGCGGCTCGAGCGCGATTCGTGCGAATGTCGATTTCCTGTTGGGAGTGCACCGCGACGAGAAGGAGTTGCTGGCCACGCTCACTTGCCAGAAGCAGCGGGACGATGAAGCGTTCGAAGATCAGACTTTCACGCTGACGGTCCAAGAGCTGGGCACTGACGCCGACGGTGACCGCGTGACATCGTTGGTGGCGCGTCACTTGACGTTGGCCGAGGAAGTCGAAGCCGCCGTCGAAGGTGAACGCAGGGCGGGCCGCTGCGGGAAGAACCAGCTGTTGCTGTCGCTGGTGCAGAACGGGATGCGCGAAGCCGGCCTGCGCAAGTCGTTCTACGAAGACTGCGGCATCCAGACCATGGACGGCTGCCGGCAGGCCTACCACCGCGCGAGGTCATGGGCAATCAAGCAAGGGTTCATCGACATCGCACAAGGGGTCGTGATCGCGCTGATGAAGCGGCCGGACGGGGAGTCGTCAGCGTGACACATCGAACACCCAGCGTGACAGAAAAGCGCCTCAAGCGTGACACGCTGAGCGTGACAGCCTCGCCTGCGCGCGCCCTCCTTCGGAGGGACGTCACGGTGTCACGCGTGACACTTCCGTTCCGTGACAGTGACACCGGACGTGACAGTGACAGCGCTTCGCTGAAGCTACGCGCCGTCACCATCACGCAGTCGAGACGCCCATGAGCGGCGAGGCTGCGTTCGTCCGCTTCTGGAGTGTGGGCCGCTACCGCGTTGAGTTGAGCTGCCCACGTCCGAAGCCCGGTGGTGGCCTGGTGAGCGCCGTCATCGCGTGGGATCCAGTGATGCCGAGCAAGCTGTCGCCGGAGGAGGCTCGCGACTACCGAGCCGGCAGAGACGCTGCGCTGCGCGATCTGGCAACGGAGCTGAAGGTTGACATGGGAGTTCTCGAGCTGTGAGCACCAGACAGGGAGCCCGGCCGGCCGCCAGAAGGGTACGGACGCTATCCGAGCAATCTCATCTTCTTGCCTGGGCCGCGCCGATCCTTGCGCCGCGCCGTGCCGCGGTCAGCCCCGTCCCCGCCGCAGACCCCCAATTCGGGCCGCGCCCCGTGGACGCCGGCCGCACGGTCATGGTGACGCGCTGGGGCTGCGGCGAGTATTTGGCCACGGCCAGCGTCGTCGCGCCGGCGCCGCGCCGTGCTGCGTCAGTCTCTATTGCTTGGCGGCCGCACTGCCCTGAGCAACTGAGCAACGCCGAGGCCGAGGAGTACGTGTCCGGCCTCGAGCGCGTCGTGCGCGCTGTTCGTCAGCGTTTCAGCGTTGAGACCGTGCTCAGCGGCTTTGTGGCAAGACTGTGATCGATCAATCCAGAGGAGAGCACATGCAACGCGTCATCGATCGAAAACTCCACTCCGCAGCCCTCCATGGATCCGCCGTCGGGCGACAGCCGGCGAAAGGAACGGGCCTGCGTGTCGATCTCCGCAAGCTGCTCAGAACGACCGGCGCCGGCGCGCAGGTGCTCGACAAACTTGACCGCGGCCGCGTGCTGGCCAAGGCCTCTCCCCCGGCGATCAGCGACGCCCACGGCGAGCCGCACGAGGCCGCGGGCCTGATCAAGAGCCTTCATCAACGCGGCGGCGTGCCCCTGGCCATGCCGCATCGCTTGGCGAAGACGTTGATGGCGCCAGTCGGACCTGGCGGCAAGGACGACACGGAGCAATAGCAGTGAGCGGTTCAGTCACCATCCCGGGGCCGACGCGCATCTCGCGCATTCCAGCCGTCATGCATAGCGCGAGCTTTCTTGCGCTGGATGACATCGCCCAGCGTGCGACGCCGCCGAGGCGTGCACTCGTGCGCCTTCTGTATCCAGACGCAGCACATCGCCTGGCCCTGAAGAACGAACTCGGCGCACTGGCAAAGCGTGAGCTCGTCAAGGTCGATGACACGATCGACACGATCATTGCGCGCGCAACGGTCGCCATCACGCTACGCGAAGCCGCAGCGCTGCCGCACGAAGTGCGCAAGTCCGCGGGGTACATGGTTTTCAACACCTACCCGGACGACATCGCGCACGAGAGCAGCTTCGCCAACGTCGAAGACGCGAACGACTGGTTGTGGACGGCTGCCTTTGCCCCACAGCCATTGGGATACGACACGAGGCTGCATTGCAAAGACTTCGACTGCCCTGCCTTGCTGATTGCCGGGCCAGCTGAACAGCGGTTCGCTCAGGCAGCGCCAGCGAGCTCGATCAACTTGCATGCGCCCATCGAAAACCACGTGCACCTCCCGCCAGCGCAGATCACAACCACCTTCGGTGAGACGGCCAGCGAGGAGATCGTCGAGCGCGATCACAACGGCGACATCGTGCGCGTGACCAAGCATCCACTCCACAACGAGAAACGTCCATGACCCAATCAAGCACACCGCCTGCAGCCCAGGCGCCGGTCCAGTTTCAGCGTCTCACGGAGGGCGAAGTCCTCGCGATGGAGGCCCGCTTCGATCACGAGACGCGTCAGTCTATCGTTGACGCCATCAAGGCGGCGCCGCGTCTCGTGATTTGCCCAGGACCTCGCCAGCAACTGGAGCAACCGCGGTGAACCTCAATCCCTTCGCACAGTCGCGGCACCCAGCAGCGCCATCGATCCGCATTCCTGCGACCCCAGGCATGGGCAGTTCGCTTTCGGTTGACGGTTCCGTCATCACCGCCGACGACGATGGCTTCTTCGATGTGCCTCGTCACCTGGTCGAGCAGGTGAAATCTCACTTCCCCGCGGCCACCGAGAGCACGCGCGGCGCGTACAGCGTGCAGGTCGAGAAGAAGAAGATCGCGGACATCGACGCGCGCCTTGACGAGATCCAGATCGAGAAGGCCACGATCGTTGAAGCGATCAACCGGGCAAAGGAACTGCAGCGCACGGACTGCGGCGCCATCGCGGAAGCGCAGGTGCTGCAGGCCGAGAAACGACGCACGATCGCCGATGTGTTGCGCGGCTTGTCGACTTGGGCCGCCGTCGCGGAGGTCGACTCCAAGCGCGAGCAAGCGGTTGCTCGCACTGCGGAGGAAGCGCGGATGCGCGAACTCGCCGCGGCCGGCATCGACGAACTCCAAGACCGATTCCTGTGGCCACTGGAAGCCCAAGCCAACCAGCTCGCGCAGGATCGTGCGCTCGCTGTGCGGCGTCTGATCAGGGCGCGATCGGAGCAGGCTGGCGCCGCATACAGGGCGGCACTGGCAGCGACGGCGCAAGCGTTTGCGCTGGTGCAGGCATATGGCGAGACGCTGGAAGCCCTCGAACGGCCGGACACATCGCGCGCTGACCTTGCAGGTGGTCGTCAGTCGTTCGACTACTTCAAGGGTCGCGAGATCGGTCCGTTTCCTGCATCCCCTGCGCTGCAAGCCTTCGAGGGCTGTGGCTTCAACGTGTCGATGTCGCTGGACACGAAGGCAGCGCGCGATCGCGTGGCCGCGGCGCTGGCCAGCTCCGGCATCCAGCTGTGAGGCCCGTCGGATGTCGGTGCCCCTTCCCCATCTTGCTTGCAACCGCAGCGCCACGGCGACGTCAGCCATCCTGACGCCGCCTCGCTTCCCCCACGAAAGACCCACAGGCTCATTCATCACCCTCAAAGGAGAGACCCATGAAGCGTAGATTCATCAGACCTGGCGCCAAGGCCAGCGAGCACTGGCCGCCGGATGTGATCGGCAAGGGCTGCGCCGCGGACAGCTACGTCGATCTCGTTCCCCTCAACGGCAACCCACCGGGCTTGGTCTGCATCGGCGACGTGGGCACAACGTCGGAGCGTCCCGCCCTGAACGGCAGCCAGCACGGCACCATGTTCATCGACTCGACGATCGGCGAGGCGATCTGGTGGGACGGCAACACCTGGCGCCGCGCAAGTGGCGCGGCGGCATGAGCTGCGGTAACGCGCCGCAGCGCTCCTGACGCGGTAGGTTCAGATGGACGAAGTAAACATCCGGTTTGGCGCGTCGATCGATGACCTGAGATCAAAGCTCGGGCAGATTTCCGAGCTGTTCAAGGGCATTGCCGAAGGCGCGAAGGCGGAGCTGGGCGACCAAGTCGGCGGGGCGTTCACCAGATTTCGCGAGTCGATCGGCCTCACCAACGGAGCTTGGGAGTCGTTCAAGGGCAACCTTGCCGCCGGCTTTGCCAGCAGGCTCATCAGCGAATTGTCGGAACTGCCGGGTAAGTTCATCGACTTGGTTCGCAGTTCGATCGACGCCGCCGATCACCTGAACGACCTGTCGCAGAAGACGGGCATCGCGGTCGAAACGTTGGGCGGATTTGGGTTCGCTGCGAGTCAGTCCGGCAGCAGCCTGGACTCTGCGGCGGCGGCCATCGGCAAGCTCAACAAGACCATCGCCGAAGCAGCCGCTGGCAGCAAGCAAGCCGCCGAGCCATTCAAGCAGATGGGCATCGACATCCGCGACAGCGTGACCGGCAACCTGAAGACAGCCGATCAGGTCATGTACGAGGTTGCCCAGCGCTTCCAGCTCTACGAAGATGGCCCGAACAAAGCGGCGCTGGCGATGCGCCTGTTCGGCAAGAGCGGCGCGGACCTCATCCCGATGCTCAACGAAGGCGCCGAAGCTCTTCGCAACAACGTCGAGTGGTTCGAGAAGTACGGCGGTGTCTCGACAGAGACGGCTCAAGCGGCGGACAGGTTCAACGACACGATCGGCAAGTTGCACGCGTTGTCAGGCGCGTTCGGCAACTACTTGGCCGCCGCCTTCCTTCCCGTTCTTCAAGGCGTCGCCGATGCGTTCCTGAACGCCAAGGAGAAATCGACCTTTTTTCAAGAGGCCGCTGATGTGCTGGCGACGGGATTGAAGGGCTTGGTCTTTGTTGCTTCTGGTGTCGTTGAAGCATTCATGGCCGTCGGACGCACGATGGGAGGCGTGGGCGCGATCGTGGTTGCCGCGCTGAATCGTGACTTTGCCCAGGTGGGGGCCATCTGGGACAACATGGTCTCCGACAACAAGGCTCGTTCGGCGCAGTTTGACGAGTTCCGTTCGCGGCTGATGAGCGGCGGCACGCCAGCATCGGCGGCAGCCGACACTTGGGGGGCGAGAGCCGCAACAGGCCTATGCCCCGCGTAGCTGCGCCTGGCATGGAGCGCGGGGGCGGCACGGCGAAACGCAATAGTGACGACGGGTCTGGCGCGGTTGACAAAGCCGAACTGGGCCTGGCCAAGGCTGATGCAGAAGCCTCCCTTGCCGTGCTGAACGAGTACCTGCGGCAGGACAAAGCGCTGAACGATGAGGCCTACAAGGACCACCTCATCTCGATCGCCGAGTTCTTCGACCGCAAGTTGGAGATCGAGCTGCAGGCCAACCAGCAGTCGATGGCGGCCAAGCAGCGCGAGCTCGCCGAGGCCGAGGAAGCCGAGCGCAAGGCCCGCGAGCGTATGGCAGAGGCCAAGACGCCGCAGGAGTCCAACAAGGCCGAAGCGGACATGCTCAAGGCGCAGGCCGAGGAAGCCAAGTTGCTTGGCGCCATCAACGTGCTGGAAGCGCAGCGCGGCGAGCTGATCCGTCGCAATGGCGTCGAGCGCGCGGACGCCGAGAAGAAGCTGCGCGACGAGCTGACGATGATCGAAGCCGGCAGCACCAAGGCCGCCGCTGAAAGCGACATCTCGAAGGAGAAGGCCGACCTTGAGATGATGAAGCAGTTGCGCCAGGTCAGCGCCGAGGATGCCTTCGCTGCCGAGCGCGCGTTCGAGCAGCGCAGCTATGCGGCGACGCAGGCCTATCTGGCTGTCAAGCGGGCGGCGCTGCAAGAGGGTGACCAGACGGCGATCGCGAGCGCCAACGCCGCATCAGAGCAGGCCGAGCGCCAGCACCAGGCGCGCATGACGCAGATCGACCGCGCTGCAAACTTGGAGCGAAGAAAGTACGGCATCGAGGCGGCCAATGCCACGCAGGGCGCTTTCGCCAACATGCTGTCGTCGGTATTCCAGGGCACGGCACGCATGAGCGCCGCCTTCAAGGCCTTCGGCATGACGATCGGCAAGACGTTCGCCGACCTTGCAGCCAAGAAACTCACCGACAGCATCTTCAACGCGACCGGACTCAAGAAATCCATCGAGCAGATGACGACGCTCGTGACTGACTTCATCGGCGACACAGTGAAGGCTTGGCTCACCGCCGATGCCGTCAAGACATCGACAACGGCAGCCGGCGCGATGGCGCGCACCGGCATCGAAGCCAGCGCCGCGGCGACGTCCAAGAGCATCACCATCGGTGACGCCATCATGACGATCGGCGCGAAGGCGTGGCAGGCCGCTGCGTCGGTTTACGCCTCGATCGCCATGATCCCCTACGTCGGCCCGTTCCTGGCGCCCGCGATGGCCATTGCAGCGGGCGCGGCGGTGATCGGCTTCATCGGCCGCATCGCATCGTCAGAGGGCGGCGAGATGCAGGTGGGCGAGGATCGGCTGAACTTCGTGCACCGCGACGAGACGATCCTGCCGAAGGGCTTTGCCGATGGGCTGCGCTCGCTGGTGGGCGAAGGATCGCGCAGCCCCTTTGCCACAGACATGGCGGCGATGCGGCGCGATACCGGCGCGACGGTGGCGGCTGTATCTGCCGCGCCGCGGTGGTCGCTGCCTGACCTGGGCCCGTCGCGCACGAGCGCGCCAGCGGCGTCGCTGCCGACTTCGGCGCCGGCTTCAGCGCGAGGCGGTGGCGGTGGTGGCGGCCGCGCCGTCGAGTTGCACGGCACGTCGGCCGGTGAGTTCTTCATCGCCAACCGCAAGCATCTCACGCAGGTGCTGCGCGGCCTCAGCCGGGACTTCGTGAAGCCATGAGCGACGACCAGGACATAACCAAGTTCCTCGCGGAGCAGTGCGTCAACGTCGAGGCGCGCCAAGAGATGCTCGAAGGCCTCGCACGGCACCTCCGCGAGGACATTCAATTGCCGCCGCAAGGATGCGAGGACGTGATGACATGGTTCGCTGAAGTGCTCGATGAAGTTGCGCCGCGCATGAGTGCGGTGGCGGTGCCGAACAGCGAGATGCCTGTCGCGGGCCGCATACACGAGAACCTGTCGCGCGTCGCGGGCGTGTGGATGCTTCAGGCGGTCGTGGCACGGGTCGCGCTGTGGCAAGCCGTGCACCGAGGCGACAAGCCTTGAAGTTCGCTGCCTCGCTCTTCTGGGGAACCCCAAGGGAACGCCAGGGCAACCCAGAACGCGCCCGAAAGGCTCGTGCACGGCGCAATTTCAACAGGCTGGCCTAAGTCGTGAGTCGCCAGCCTACTGATGGGAAAAGCAACCGCGACAGCCCGTGGCACGAACGCCGGTTCTGTGCAGTGCGCGACGGGCAACCCTATGCACAGCACGGCGCTGATGGCTGCCGGGCCTTACGTCTTGAGTCCGGGGGACTGTGCGGGGGACTTCGCACCACCCGATGCCCTAGAAAACCGCATGGGTACTCAATTCGCAAGGAACTTTCGTCCGGCGCTCCCGCCAACAGTTTGGCCGCTCGCTCAAGCCGCCAGGCGCTGCTCCAGCATCAGGTTCTGAACCCAAACGCCCGACTGCGTCATCAGATCGTGCCGCGGCTGCTCGTGGCGCAGTCCGATCGCCACGCGGCCCGTCCACCAGACGGTCTTGCCGTTGCCCGGAAAGGTCAACGGTCCGGTGTAGCCTGCGGGCACTTCGATCGGCAGCGCTTCGCGGTTCAAGACGATGCTTTCGAAACAGTTCATGGTCATCTCCCAACAATCATGTGGGCGCATCGTGAACCAGCGTTTTCGTAAACGCACTGCCGCGATTCGGTGGGTTCGTTGCCCACGCGCGTCGAATCCCCAAGGACAAACGCCCGCTGATGCGGGCGTTTGTATCTTCGGCTCGTGCCGCTCCCCGTCACGGTGCTGATTTCTGATCGGCGAATGAGAAAACGCCCGCGGCTGCGGGCGTTTTCAAAGGTCACGGCCACAACGGCCGCCGGTTTTAAGCGATCAATGCTGCTTCAACGCACGACGGCGATCTGGTCGCGCTTGTCACCTTTGTAGGTGTACAGCGTCAGCGCGCCGTTCTTGATGTCACCCTTCTCGTCGAACGAGATCGTGCCGGTGACGCCCTTGTAGCCGTCGGTCTTGGCCAGCACCGGCAGATAGACCTTCGGATCGGCCGAGCCGGCCTTGACCATCGCCTCGACCATCACCCTCGTCGCGTCATACACGTACGGCGCATAGACCTTGACGTTGTCGTTGTACTTCTTCTTGTAGGCGGCGTAGAAGTCGTCCATCGACTTCTTGGCTTCGCCTTCGACGCCACCGGCTTCGGCGCAGACCACTTGGCCGTCGGCCATCGTGCCCGCGGCCAGCTTCGGCAGCTCGGACGAGCAGATGCCGTCGCCGCCGACGAACTTGGCGCTGATGCCGAGCTGCTTCATCTGGCGCAGCATCGGGCCGGCCACCGCGTCCATGCCGCCGAAGAACACCACGTCGGGGTTCTTGGCCTTGATGGAGGTCAAGATGGCGGTGAAGTCCGTGGCCTTGTCGTTGGTGAACTCGCGTGCCACGGTCTTGCCGCCGGCGCCCTTGACGCCCTTTTCGAACTCGTCGGCCACGCCCTGGCCGTAAGCCGTGCGGTCGTCGATGACGGCGATGCTCTTGCCCTTCAACTGCGTCACGGCGTACTTGCCGAGCGTGCCGCCGAGGTGTACGTCGTCGGCCACCACGCGGAAGGTGGTCTTGTAGCCGTTGCGGGTGAACTTCGGATTGGTCGCCGACGGGCTGATCTGCGGGATGCCGGCATCGCTGTAGATCTTCGACGCCGGAATCGACGTGCCCGAGTTCAGGTGGCCGATGACGCCGTTGACCTTGCTGTCCACCAGCTTCTGCGCCGCCGAGGTGCCTTGCTTCGGGTCGCCGGCGTCGTCTTCGGCCAGCAGTTCGAACTTGGCCTTCTTGCCGCCGATCATGACGCCCTTGGCGTTCAAATCTTCGATGGCCATGCGGGCACCGTTTTCATTGTCCTTGCCCAGGTGAGCGATGGCGCCGCTGGTCGGGCCGACGTGGCCGATCTTGACGACCATGTCTTGGGCGCTGGCCGTGCCGGCGACGAGGACGGCGGCAGCGACGATCGGGAGCATCTTGATTCGCATGAGGAAAAACCTCCAGTGAGGATGTGAAAGACGTTGAAGGAATACCTGAGTCAACTCAGCGGGCGAGACGATACTGCAAAAGGCACCACCGCCCGCATCGGGTATCTGCCTAAGCACGTTGGGTGCCATGCGCCTGGGCTCGACCGATGTGGGGCTAACGCGGCCCTCGCGCACATGGATGACCGCGGCGCTCTAGGTGCTTTCGCTCGGTCCGCGCCTGCGAGCGTTTGCACAGCCCCCGGCTACAGTCTGGTGCATGCACATGCCCCGCCTGCGCGCGCGCTCCGCCGTTGCGGTCATGGCCGTCGTGGCCGCGCTGGCCGGCTGCGCCGGCGACTCGCCGACCGCCACGCCAGCACGCTCGCCGGAGAGCATCCAGGCCGAGATCCAGACCCTGATCCCGCCGAACGTCGGCCAGCGCGCGGCCTGGGCGGTGGACCTGCAACTCGTCTTCGCGGCGCTCAAGCTCGAGCCGTCGCGCAGCAACGTCTGCGCGATCGTCGCCGTCACCGAACAGGAATCGAGCTTCAACGCCGACCCGCCGGTGCCCAACCTGGCAAAGGTTGCGCGCGAGGAAATCCTGCGTCGCGCCGATCGTGCCGGCGTGCCGGCGCTGGCGGTGAATCTCGCGCTGCAGTTGCGCTCGCCGGACGGACGCAGTTATGACGAACGGCTCGATGCGGTGAAGACCGAGCGCGAGCTGAGCCTGATGTACGAGCAGTTCATCGAGGAAGTGCCGCTCGGCCAGCGCCTGTTCGCGCGGTTGAACCCGGTGCGCACGGGCGGGCCGATGCAGGTCAGCATCGCCTTTGCCGAGGCCGACGTGCAGTCGCGGCCTTACCCGTTTCCGGCGCAGGACACGGTGCGCCACGAGGTCTTCACGCGCCGCGGCGGCTTGTACTTCGGCACCGCGCATTTGCTCGACTACGCGGCGCCGTACGGGCAGGAGCTGGTCTATCGCTTTGCCGATTTCAACGCCGGGCGCTATGCGAGCCGCAATGCCGCCTTTCAACAAGCATTGGCCGTGGCCAGCGGACGCACGATCGATCTCGACGGCGACCTGTTCGTCGAAGGCACGGCCGGCGCCGCCAACCCGGGGCAGACCGAGTCGGCCGCGCGCACGCTGGGCGCCGCCCTCGGCATGGACGAGCGAGCGATCCGGCGCGAACTCGAACGCAGCAACGGCGCCGACTTCGAACGCAGCCCGCTGCTGACGAAGGTCTTTGCGCTGGCCGAGCAGCGCAGCGGGCGCGCGCAGCCGCGCGCGGTGATCCCGCGCATCGTGCTTCAAAGTCCGAAGATCACGCGCCGCCTGACGACGGAGTGGTTCGCGCGCCGCGTCGAGGAACGCTACAAGCGCTGTTTGCAGCGGCCGTAGCGCGCGCATTTCCAAGCGACCGCCGCGGATCTGGCTTCGCCAGGCCGCTGGCGGTGCCCCCTAGAGGGGGAAGCGGCGTCAGCCGCTTCGGGGGTGGTTGTTTCTCTGCCGGTGAACTTCGTCGAGCGCCAGGCTGAGCAGCTCGGGCATCTCGGCGTGCAGGTCGCGTGCGACCGACAGCGCCGCCGACTCGGTCAAGACCGGCAGCAGCTCGGCCAGCGCGTGGCGCACCTTGGCTTCGACCCAGGCTTCCAGGCGCGGCTGCAAACGTGCCAGCACCTGCGCCACGAGCTCTTCGTCTTGCGCCAGCGATTCGGCCGAGCCCGGCATGCGCAACTTGAGCGCTTCGGGCGCAACGTCCTCCAGCGGCACCGATTCGTCCTGGATCGGCATCGCCGCCGTGGGTTCGTAGGCGCCAGGGTTGTTCTTCTGCAGGTCGATGACCTCGGTCAACGTCGGCAGGTCGGTGCGCGCGGCCATCACCCTGCTCCGGCTGCGCTGTGGTTGAGCAGCTCGACACCTTGCAGCGCCTTGTAGCGGCGCCAGCGTTGGCGCCCGGCCTGCACTGCGGGCTCGTCGGCGGCGACGACCTCGATGACACGCGCAAACGTCTCCCAGCCCTCGACCATCTCGTTGCCGAGGTTGACCAGCACGTCGCGCTCGGCAACGGCCGCCACGTCATCGACCAGCCAGGTCGGCGTGCGGGCCTGCTGCGCGCTCGGCCGCGCACCGGCGCGCAGCCGCACGTGCGGCACGAACGACAACGCGTCGAAGGTCCACAGCGCCTGGTCGAGCTGGTTGAGCAGCGCGCCCGGGCCGTGCACGACGACGCGCGCGCCGGCCGCATGGGCCTTGCGCAGCAGGCGGCAGGTGTGGGCCAGCGGCTCGGCGACGCCGGAATGGAACTCGACCTTCAAAGCAATACCCCGCCCGCGCTCACGCCCGCGACAAGATGAACTGCGTCAGCAGCGGCACCGGTCGCCCGGTCGCCCCCTTGGCCGCGCCGCTCTTCCACGCCGTGCCGGCGATGTCGAGGTGCGCCCACGGGTATTTGGCAGTGAAGCGCTTCAGGAACATCGCTGCGGTGATCGCGCCGCCGGCGCGGCTGCCGATGTTGGCCATGTCGGCGAAGTTGCTCTTCAGTCCTTCGTCGTACTCGTCGTCGAGCGGCAGGCGCCAGATCGGGTCGAGCGCGTTTCGGCTGGCCTGCAGCAACTGCTCGGCCAGTTTGTCGTCGGCCGTGAACAGCCCCGAGTGATGATGGCCGAGTGCGACGACGCAGGCGCCGGTGAGCGTGGCGATGTCGATCACCGCCGCCGGCTTGAAGCGCTCGGCGTAGGTCAACGCATCGCACAGGATCAGGCGGCCCTCGGCGTCGGTGTTGAGAATCTCGATCGTCTGCCCCGAGAGGCTTTTCACCACGTCGCCCGGCTTGACCGCGCGGCCGCTGGGCATGTTCTCGCACGACACGATCAGGCCGACGACGTTGATCTTGGGTTTGAGCTCGCCGATGGCGCGCATCGTGCCGAGCACGCTGGCCGCGCCGCCCATGTCGAACTTCATCTCGTCCATCTCGGCGCCGGGTTTGAGCGAGATGCCGCCGGAGTCGAAGGTGATGCCTTTGCCGACGAGCACGACCGGCGCCTTGCTCGCCGCGGCGCCTTCGTAGCGCATGACGATGAAGCGCGGCGGCTCGTCCGAGCCTTGCGCTACGGCGAGGAACGAACCCATGCCGATCTTCTCGATGTCCTTGCGGTCGAAGACCTCGACCTTGATGCCGAACTCCTTGCCGATCTTCTTCGCTTCCGAAGCCAGGTGGCTCGGCGTGGCGTGGTTGCCCGGTCGATTGGCGCATTCGCGCGCCAGGCGCACGCCCGAGGCGATGGCCTGGCCGCGTTGCAGGCCCTTGGTCGAGCGCTGCGCGGCTCGCCGCCGGGCCGCAGAGCACGAACCTGTTCAAGCGCCGCGCGGCTGGCGCGCTCGGCTTGGTGTGCCGGTACACGTAGAGCGCATCACCGGCGGCCTGCACGAGCGCGCGCGCATGCGATTCGTCGAGCGCCGCGTCGAAGCCGACACGCGCGACCGCGAGTTCGGCCACGCCGGCCGTCTTCAGCGCCGCCAGGCCGGCAACGAGCGCGGCCTTGAACGCTTTCGCCGATGCATCGCCCGCCGCGACGAACAACAACCGTTGCGCCGCCACGCCCGCCGGGCGGTGGATGTAGAGGCAGCGGTTGGCCTTGAACTCGAAGTCGCCTTGCGTCACTGCGTCGTCGAGCAGCGTTGCCAAGGGCTTGTCGAGTGCGCGCGGCACGGCAGTGCCACCGATCACGATCAACAACGCATCGGCCGATAGCGCAGCGAGTCCGTCCTTCGCCAGGGCCTTGAATTCGAAGTCCATAATTCCTGCCGTTCTTTCGGTGCGCCATGTTATTCGATACCACGCTGAGAAAAGACCTCGCACGCGCCTTCGGCGGCACGCTGGTGGTCATCCTCACCATCGTCTTGACGATGATGCTGATCCGCACGCTCGGCCAGGCGGCGGGCGGCGTGGTCGCGCCGCAGGACGTGGTGCTGCTGCTCGGCTACACCGCGCTCGGCCACCTGCCGACGATGCTGGCGCTGTCGCTGTTCGTCGCCGTCGTCGTGACGCTGGGCCGCATGTACCGCGACAGCGAAATGGCGATCTGGTTTGCCAGCGGCGTGTCGTTGAACCGCTTCGTGCGCCCTGTCCTGCGCACGAGCTGGCCGGTGCTGCTGGTGGTGATGCTGCTGGTGCTGTTCGTCTGGCCGTGGGGCAACCGGCAGAGCAGCGAGCTGCGCGAGCGCTACGAGCAGCGCTCCGACTTGTCGCGCGTCGCGCCCGGCGTGTTCCAGTCGTCGCGCGACGGCAAACGTGTCTTCTTCGTCGAGCGCGAGAGCGCCGATTCGATCAACGCGCGCAACGTCTTCATCCTGTCCAACGACGACCGCGGCCGCGAATCGGTGACCTCGGCCAAGAGCGGGCGCCTGGACAACGTCGATGGCGATCGCTGGCTGGTGCTCGAAAGCGGCCAACGCAACGAGACCGACAGCAGCAACGGCAACAAGACGCTGTCGAACTTCGACAGCTACCGCGTGCTCGCCGGCGAGCGCGCGTTGAAGAGCGCCGAAGAGAGGCCGCCGAAAGCGATGCGAACGATCGACCTGCTGCGCCAACCCGGCTTGCGCAACCAGGGCGAGCTGGCGTGGCGTCTGGGCCTGCTGTTCGGCGCGACCAATCTGGTGCTGCTCGGCGTCGGCCTGTCGGCCACCAACCCGCGCCGCGCCAGCAACTGGAACCTGCTGCTGGCCTTGCTCGGCTTCGTCGTGTACTACAACCTGATCAATCTCAGCACCGCGTGGGTGGCCGGCGGCAAGCTCGGCCTGGGTGCGTCGATGCTGCTGCTGCACGGTGGCACGCTCGTGCTGTCGCTGGCCTTGTTGTGGTGGCGTGACCATGCGCAGGTGATGCGGCTGTGGCCGCGGCGGATCAGCACGGCATGAGCGCCGCACGGCCGTTCCGAAGGCGCTCGCTCCCCCTTGGGGGGACGGCGCGGAGCGCCAAGGGGGCTCCATGAAAACCGTGCGCCGCCTGCTCTACCGCGACATCGCCGGCGCGGTCGGCTTCGTCACGCTGGCGTTCCTGTCGCTGTTCTTCTTCATCGACTTCGTCGATGAGCTGCAAGACGTCGGCAAGAACGGCTACGGCGTCGTGCATGCGCTGCTGTCGTGCGCGCTCGAACTGCCGGGCCACTTCTACGAGCTGTTCCCGATCAGCGTGCTGATCGGCACCATCTTTGCGTTGGCGCGGCTGGCGCAGAGTTCCGAGTACACGATCCTGCGCACCGGCGGCCTCGGGCCAGGCCGCGCGCTCGGTTTGCTGACGCTGCTGGCGGTGGGCTTTGCGCTGCTCAACTTTGCCGTCGGCGACTACGTGGCGCCGGTCAGCGAACGCGAAGCGGTGGCCCTCAAGGCCAGCTTTCGCGGCGGCCGCCAACTCGGCCGCGCCGGCGCCTGGCTCAAGGACACGCGCAAGGACAGCCAGGGCCGCGAGGTCAACATCGCCGTCAACGTCAAGCGCACGACGCCCGACGGCGTGCTCGAAGGCGTGCGCATCTTCGAGTCCGACGCCGATCACCGCGAAGTCGCGCGCGTCGTTGCCGGCCGCGCGCGCATCGGCGACGGCCAGTGGACGCTCGAAGACGCGCTGATCACCGAGTGGCCCAGCGCCACCGGCCAGCCTGGACAACCCGAGCCGCGCGTGCGCGAGCGCAAGGAGGCGCGCACGCAGTGGCCGACTCGCTCGATGCCGGCGTGGTCGCCGCCGCGGTGCTGCCGGTATCGACGATGTCCACCGTCGAGCTGTGGCGCTACAGCCGCCACCTGACGAACCAGGAGCAGGCCTCGCAGCGCCAGTCGATCCAGTTCTGGAAGAAGGCGCTCTATCCGTTTTCGTGCCTGGTGATGGTGGCGCTGGCGCTGCCGTTTGCGTACCTGTCGGCGCGGCGCGGCGGCATCAGCTACAAGGTCTTCGGCGGCATCATGCTCGGCATCAGTTTTGTGCTGCTCAACAACGTCGCCGGTTTTCTCGGCGTGCTGCGCGAGTGGACGCCGTGGGTGGCCGCTGCCGCGCCGAGCTTGTTGTATTTGCTGTTGTCGATGGCGGCGTTCACGTGGCTGGTGAGGTATCGATGAAGCATGGCTTGATCCTCTTCGCGCACGGCGCGCGCGATCCGCGCTGGGCCGAGCCTTTCGAAGCCATTGCCGCGGCGGTGCGTGCGCGTGCGCCCGATGTCGATGTGCGGCTGGCGTTTCTCGAACTGATGGCGCCCGACCTGCCGACGGTCGCCGACGCGATGGTCGCCGATGGTTGCACGCGCATCGACATCCTGCCGCTGTTCCTCGGCACCGGCGGGCACTTGCGGCGCGATCTGCCGCCGCTGGTCGATGACATCAAGGCGCGTCACGCATCGGTGAATGTCGCCTTGCATTCAGCCGTCGGCGAAGCGCCGGCACTGATCGCCGCGATGGCCGACCACGCGCTCGTCGCTGACGCAAAGCATGAACCTGCACCAGTTCCGCTTCGTGCAGGAAGCCGTGCGCCGCGGCTTGAACCTCACCGAAACCGCGAAGGCGCTGCACACGTCGCAGCCGGGCGTCAGCAAGGCCATCCTCGAACTCGAAGAAGAACTCGGCATCGACGTCTTCGCGCGCCACGGCAAGCGCCTGCGACGCGTCACCGAGCCCGGCGAGCAGGTGCTGAAGGCCATCGAGATCATCCTGCGCGAAGTCGGCAACCTGAAGCGCATCGGCGACGAGTTCAGCAAGCAGGACGCCGGCCACCTGTCGATCGCGACCACGCACACGCAGGCGCGCTACGTGCTGCCGGAGCCGGTGGCCCTCTTGATGCGGCGCTTCCCGAAGGTCAAGGTGGCGCTGCACCAGGGCAACCCGGAGCAGGTGGCGCAGATGCTGATCGAGGAGCGCGCCGACATCGGCCTGGCCACGGAGTCGCTGGCCAACTTCGACGAGCTGGTGACGCTGCCCTGCTACACGTGGCAGCACATGCTGGTCGTGCCCGCAGCGCACCCGCTGGCCGCGGTCGAGCGGCCGACGCTCGAACAACTGGCCGCCGTGCCGCTGGTCAGCTACCACCCGTCGTTCACCGGCCGCACGCGCATCGACGCCGCGTTCGCGCGTGCGCACCTGAAGCCCGACATCGTGCTCGAAGCGATCGACTCCGACGTCATCAAGACCTACGTGCGCTCGGGCCTGGGCGTGGGCATCGTCGCCGAGATGGCGACGCGCGACGATCCGGCCGGTGGCGACCTGGTCTCGCGCTCCGTCGGCCACCTGTTCGGCGACAACGTGTCGCGCGTGGCCTTCAAGCGCGGCGCCTACCTGCGCAGTTTTGTCTATACCTTTGCCGAGTTGCTGTCCGAGCGGCTGACGCGCGCGCTCATCGTCAAGGCGATGGCCGGCACCAGCGACTCTTCCGACCCTGCCCTCTGAAACCATGCAAGTCCGCACCCCCACCCTGCAAAGCCGCCTGCCCAACGTCGGCACGACGATCTTCACCGTGATGTCGGCGCTGGCCGCCACGCACGACGCCGTCAACCTCGGCCAAGGTTTTCCGGATTTCGAGTGCGACCCGAAGTTGCTCGATGCGGTCAACACCGCCATGCGCGCCGGCCACAACCAGTACCCGCCGATGCCCGGCATCGCCGCGCTGCGCGAAGCGGTGGCGGGCAAGATCGAAGCGCTCTACGGCGCGCGCTACGACGCCGGCAGCGAGATCACCGTCACGGCAGGCGCCACGCAGGCCATCATCACCGCCGTGCTCGCCGTCGTGCACCCGGGCGACGAGGTCATCGTGCTCGAGCCGTGCTATGACAGCTATGCGCCGAACATCGAACTCGCCGGCGGCCGCGTCGTGCGCGTGGCGCTGACGCCGGGCACGTTTCGCCCGGACTTCGCGGCGATCGGCGCGGCGCTCAATGCGAAGACACGCGCCATCATCGTCAACAGCCCGCACAACCCGAGCGCGACGGTGTGGACGCGCGCCGAGATGCAGCAACTCGCCGCGCTGCTCGAGCCCACCGAGACGCTGCTGATCAGCGACGAGGTCTATGAGCACATGGTGTTCGACAGCGCGCCGCACGTCAGCGCGTCGTCGATCCCGTCCTTGGCGGCGCGCAGCTTCGTCGTTTCGAGCTTCGGCAAGACATTCCACGTCACCGGCTGGAAGATCGGCTCCGTGGCAGCGCCGGCCGCGCTCTCGGCTGAGTTCCGCAAGGTGCATCAGTTCAACGTCTTCACCGTCAACACGCCGATGCAGCATGCGCTGGCGGCCTACCTTGGCCGACGCGGCGCCCTACCGCACGCTGCCGGCGTTCTACCAGGCCAAGCGCGACTCTGTTCCGCGCCGGATTGGCTTCGACGCGGCTGCGCCTGCTGCCCAGCGAAGGCAGCTACTTCCAATGCGTGGACTATTCGGCGGTGAGCGATCTCGGCGAAGAGGCCTTCTGTCGCTGGCTCACCAGCGAAGTCGGCGTGGCGGCGATTCCGTTGTCGGCCTTCTACGCCGACGGGCGCGACCAGCACATCGCACGCCTGTGTTTCGCCAAGCGCGACGACACGCTGCGCTCTGCGCTCGATCGCCTGGCGAAGATTTAGCTGAGGCGCTTGCCCGGATCGGGCTTGCCGCTCTCCGGCGGCGCATCGTCGTCGGAACCCAGATCGAGTTCGAGCATCGGCTTGTCGCTCTCGGCCAGCTTGGCCGGATCGAGGTCGAAGTCGAGCGTCATCGGCTGCCCGCCGTTGAACTCCGGGCGCAGGCTGATCGAGCCGTCGACCAGCGGCGCCGGCTCGGTCATGATCGGCAGCAGCACGTCCACGTCGTTCGAGTTGTCGGGCTGCGACGCCTGGTGCAGATCGCGCGCCAGTTGGTACAGGAACAGCACTTCCTGGTACGCCGGCAGCTCGAACATCTCCGAGCCGGCGCCGCGGCGGAACAGCAGCGCTTCCAGCTCGGCCATCGCGTCGAGCGGCGTCGGCCACGCGGTCTGGATGCGGCCGACGACCAGCGGATAGTCTTCGAGTGCGCGGCCTGACTTCGGGTCGGCCTGCCACTCCGGCGCCACGCTGTTGAAGCGCTGGTTGAAGCGCACGCGAGTGCGCTCGTAAGCCTCGCGGTCGCCGCGGCGGCCGTGGATCTCGAGCAGCTTCAAGAATGGCAGCGGCGTGCCGCCTCCTGTGCTGCGCAGGTGCGCCATCAAGAGGTCGATCGCCGACTCGTCGTGGCCGAGGGCGATGAAGAAATCGGCCTGCTGCTCGAGGTCGATCTGCTCATCGACGCTCATCGCCCGCGACGGATCGTCTTCGACGCGTGCGCCGAGCGGCAGGGTGACGTTGGTGTGCGCCGGCATCGTCGGCGGCGAAATCATCGAGTCGAGGCCGCCGGCGCGGGTGTCGAACATCGACGGCGGATTCATCGACGGCGGGTTGATCGGCGGCCTGGGCGTCGGCGGCGGCGGTGGCGGCAGCGTCGAGGGGATGCGCGACGGCACCACGCCCGGGTAGTCGGAATCTTCTTCGTCGCGGTCGCCCGCCATCGAGTTCGCCACCGAGGCCGGCGCCGCGCGCTCGTACCAGGCGTCGCGCTGCGTGACCTTGACGTTCTGCTTCTGGCGCAACTGCCACGCCAGCCACAACGCCGTGGCGCCGAGCAGGCCGGCCAGCGCCATCAAGGCCGGCATCAGCCAGCCGGCTTCCGCCGGCCGGTTGCGGTCTTGCGCGATCTGCTTGCGCAACTCGATCAGCGCTTCGGTCTGCGCCTTGGCGTCGGCGCGCAAACGCGCGACTTCGCTTTCCATGTCCTTCATGCGCTGTTGCGCCGCCGAGGCCGCCGCTTCGGCGATCAGCGTGGCCTGGCGCGCAGCCGAGGCCTGGGCCTCTGCGGCCAGCACCGCGGCCGAGGTGGCGGCCACCTGGCCACCATCGAGTTGCAGGCGCGGACGTTGCTCGGCGGCCGGTGCCTTGGGCGGCGGCAGCGCCGCACTGGCGCTGGGCCGGCTGCGCGGCCGTGGCGTCGCAGCGGCGGTCTGCGCCGGCGTGGCTTCGCCGGCCGGCGCGACGCTGCGCGCTGGCGCCGTGCGCGCTGCCCGCGGCGGTGTTGCCGGCCGCGCGACGCGCGCTGCCGGCACCGGCGTGGCCGATGTCGCCTCGCGCGGGGCCACGCCTTGGCTGGAGGCCGCACCGGGCGTCGCGCCTTCGGGCGTCGCCCCCGGCGCCGCCGCCACGTTGACCAGCGGCGGGTCGGCCAGCAGCACCAGCGTGCGCGTGATGCGCGGCGGGCAGCCTGCGGAAACGGTGATGTTGACGACAGGCTCGTCGATGGCCACGGTGGTGCTGATGCGGATGACGGCCTCGCCGGCGTCGCGGCCCTGCGTGACGCGGGCGCGCACGGTACCCGGCTGCAACCGCATGTCGCCCGACTGCACCTCGGCCGAGACGCAGCTGCTGGTCAGCGTTTCGCCTTCGGCCAGCGACACCGGCAAGGCCAGGTTCAACGGTTGACCGAGCAGAGCAGTGGCGCGGAAATCGCCGAAGCCGAGCGCCAAGGCAGGCCCTGCGATGCCGAGTGCGATGAAGGTGATGGAGAGTCGGAGCTTGCCGATGAACATGCCGTGATTCGCCGCTTGCCGGGTGAGATTTCGCACCGACACAGCGCCGATTGGTGACCATCTGTGACGGCGCCACTCTAGCATGCGACCTCGCGGCCCCGCGACAAATGCCGGCCCAACAAACCGCCACGCACGCCACAAGCATCACGGACTGCGGTGTGCGCGGCATGGCGCCCGCCACCGCCTGAGTGTGAGTAGCATCCGACGACGATGGATCAGTTCACCGGTACCCAACCCCTGGCCGACGCGCAAGTGTTCGACCGCGCCGCCCTCACGGCCTGGCTCGAAGCCCGGCTGCCCGGATTTGCCGGCCCGCTCGACATGGCGCAGTTCAAGGGCGGCCAGAGCAACCCGACCTTCAAGTTGACGACGCCGGCCGCCACCTACGTGCTGCGCGCCAAGCCCGGCCCTGCTGCCAAGCTGCTGCCTTCCGCGCATGCGATCGAGCGCGAGTATCGCGTCATGGCGGCGCTGCGCTCGCAGGGTGTGCCGGTGCCCGAGATGCTGGCGCTGTGCGAGGACGAATCGGTGATCGGCCGCGCCTTCTACATCATGGGTTTTGTCGATGGCCGCGTGCTGTGGAACCAGTCGCTGCCCGACGCGACGACTGCCGAGCGCAGCGCGATCTACGACGAGATGAACCGCGTCATCGCCGCGTTGCACAAAGTCGATGTGAAAGCGGCGGGCCTGGCCGACTACGGCAAGCCCGGCAACTACTTCGAGCGCCAGATCGGCCGTTGGGGCAAGCAGTACGTCGCCTCGATCACGCAGCCGATCGAGGCCATGGACCGGCTGATCGAATGGCTGCCGGCGCACTTGCCGGCGAGCGCTCGCGATGAATCGAAAGTCTCGGTCGTGCACGGCGACTACCGGCTCGACAACCTCGTCTTTCACCCGACCGAGCCGCGCGTGCTGGCCGTACTCGACTGGGAGCTGTCCACGCTCGGCCATCCGCTGGCCGACTTCAGCTACCACTGCATGGCCTGGCACATCCCGCCGGGCGCAATGCGCGGCATCGGCGGGCTCGATCACGCTGCGCTCGGCATTCCGGTCGAATCCGAGTATGTCGCCCGCTACTGCGACCGCACTGGCTTCACGACGCCGCAAGAACTTGCCGGCGACTGGAACTTCTACCTCGCCTACAACCTGTTCCGCATGGCGGCGATCCTGCAAGGCATTGCCAAGCGGGTCGAGGACGGCACGGCGTCCAGCACCCAAGCCAAACAAGCCGCGGCCGGCGCGCGGCCTCTCGCCGAACTCGGTTGGCAATTCGCCCGACGCGCCTGAGGCGCGGCCCAACAATCACGAAGCTGAAAGCACACCCCATGGACTTCGCCTACTCCGACAAAACAAACGCCCTGCGTGAGCGCGTCAACGCCTTCATGACAGCGCATGTCTATCCGGCCGAGCCGGCGTTGGCCGACGAGTTGGAAGCCAACACCCAGGCCGGCAAGCGATGGACACCGCTGGCGGTCATCGAGCAGTTGAAGCCGAAGGCGCGCGCCGCCGGTTTGTGGAACCTGTTCCTTCCCGAGAGCGACGAAGGCGCAGGCCTGACCAACATCGAATACGCGCCGCTGGCCGAGATCATGGGCCGCGTGCCGTGGGCCAGCGAAGTCTTCAACTGCTCGGCGCCCGATACCGGCAACATGGAAGTGCTGACGCGTTACGGCACGGCCGAGCACAAGCAGCGTTGGTTGAAGCCGCTGCTGGCCGGCGAGATCCGCAGCGCGTTTGCGATGACGGAACCGAACGTCGCCTCGAGCGATGCCACGAACATCGAAGCGCGCATCGAACGGCGCGGCTGACGAGTACGTCATCAACGGCCGCAAGTGGTGGATCTCCGGCGCCGGCGATCCGCGCTGTGCGGTGATGATCTTCATGGGCAAGACCGACCCGACCGCGGCGCGGCACTCGCAGCAATCGATGATCCTGGTGCCGATGGACGCGCCCGGCGTGAAGGTGCTGCGCCCGCTGTCGGTGTTCGGCTACGACGATGCGCCGCACGGCCACATGGAGATCGACTTCAGCGACGTGCGCGTGCCGGCCTCGAACATGCTGCTCGGCGAGGGCCGTGGCTTCGAGATTGCACAAGGCCGCCTCGGGCCCGGCCGCATCCACCACTGCATGCGCCTGATCGGCCTGGCCGAGCGTGCGCTCGAGTTGATGTGCAAGCGCTCGACAAAGCGCGTCGCCTTCGGCCGCCCGGTGTCGGACCAGGGCGTGACGCGCGAGCGCATCGCCGAGGCGCGCTGCCAGATCGAGCAGGCGCGCCTCTTGACGCTGAAGGCGGCATGGATGATGGACAAGGCCGGCAACAAGGCCGCGCAGGCCGAGATCGCGATGATCAAGGTCGTGGCGCCGAACATGGCCTGCCGCATCATCGACTGGGCGATGCAGGCCCATGGCGGCGGCGGCATGAGCCAGGATTTTCCGCTGGCCTATTTCTACACCGTGGCGCGCACGCTGCGCTTTGCCGACGGCCCCGACGAAGTGCACCGCAATGCGCTGGCCAAGATCGAGCTGGGCCGACAGGCGGCTTAGCTTTCGCTGGGTTCCTTGGGCGGCGCAGGCACGGCGCCCCAGGTGCTCGGCCGCGTGCTGTTGACGGCGCCGCGCGAGACTTCTTCGGCGACGCGGCGCGCCGCCGCTGCTGCCGCCAGGCCGAGCGACAACGCACCGTCGAGCACGGCGATGCGCGGCTCGGCGAGCGCCATGCGCAGCACGAAGCGGCCGCGCTGCACGACCAGCACCATCGGCGCTGCGGGGTCGTGCCAGGCGATGCTCTTGGCCAGCGGGCCGGCAAGCCCTTCTTCGAGCCACAGCGTCGAAGCGCGCGGCCGGTTGCCGAGCAGGCCGAAGCGCTCGTGCAAGGCGCCCAGCAGCTTGGCCGGCACCTGCGGATACAGCACCACCCAGCGCATCTCCTCGGGCGTCTGGTCGTCGATGCGCGTTTCGGTGCCTTCGGTGTACTGCTCGAAAACGTCGCGCTCCAGGCGCTCCATCAACGGCCGCGTGGCGGCCAGCATCTGCACGTCGGTGGCCGGACCGACGTCGGCGCGCACGCGCAACTCCTGCCCGGCGATGTAGTTGCGCTGCGACGGCCCCCACTCGATGCGGAACGCCGTGCCGGCGGTCTGCGACTCGACGACGAAACCTTCGCCGCCGCGACCGACCGCAAAACGATGGCCCGCGCTCTCGGCCCAGCGGCGTGCATCGGGCCAGCCGGCGACGGCAGCTTCCTGCTCGCTGTTGAACAAACGCTTGAATAGTGCGGCCATCGTGACGGTTTGCTGACTGCTGCTGCTAGAGTGAAAGCGTTGCGGACCCTGCGCCGGGCCGCGCAGGAGGCAACGCCGATGATCGATGTTTACTCATGGGCCACACCCAACGGCCACAAGGTCCACATCATGCTCGAAGAGTGTGGGTTGCCGTGGTGTGTGCATGCGGTCGATATCGGAAGCGGCGAACAATTCACGCCTGAATTTCTCGCCATCAGTCCGAACAACAAGATTCCGGCGATCGTGGACCCGGACGGCCCCGATGGCAAGCCGATCTCCCTCTTCGAATCCGGCGCGATCCTGCTCTACCTGGCCGGCAAGACCGGCCGCTACATGCCGGACGACGTGCGCGGCAAGTACGAGGTGCTGCAGTGGCTGATGTTCCAGATGGGCGGCGTCGGGCCGATGCTCGGCCAGGCGCATCACTTTCGCATCTACGCACCGCAGAAGATCGAGTACGCGGTCGATCGCTACACGAACGAAGCCAAGCGCTTGTACGGCGTCATGAACACGCGGCTGGCGAAGAGCAAGTACCTCGGCGGCAAGGCCTATTCGATTGCCGACATCGCCGTCTTCCCGTGGCTGCGCTCGTGGAAGAACCAGGGCATCGACTGGAACGACTACCCGCACCTGCGCGGCTGGTTCGACGAGATCGCCGCGCGCCCGGCCGTCAAGCGCGGTGTCGAAGTGCTGGCCGCGGCGCACAAGCCGATCACCGACGACAAGTCGCGCGAAATACTGTTCGGCGCGACGCAGTACCAGAAGCGCTGAAGCGCCGTTCGAGCCTCCGCGGTCAGCGCTCGTAGCGCTGGCCTGCCTTCCAAGCGCTGGCGTCGCTGAAGCTCACCGCCGGCGGCGTGCGCGGCCGCACATCGCGGGCAAAGCCGAGGAAGACGCGATTGCGCGCCGTGTCCGCACGCAGCGCCGAGGCCAACAGGTCCGCCGTGCTCTGCCGCGTCAGCGCCGACAGCGCATCGGCCGTCGCCTCCTGCCGCGCCCAGTCGCCGTTGTGTTCATACGCCAGCTCGAACAGCCGCCGCGCCCGCTCGCCGATCGATTTGTCCTTTTCTTCGAGCTTGGCGCGCACGCCGCCGACGATCGCCTGCCACTGCGCATCGTCGAGCGCCCGCAGACGCGCCGGCAGCTGCGGCGATCACCTTGTCGGTGCGCGACTCCAGTTCGTCGGCGGGGTAGTCGCCGGACTGGACGATGAAGTAGGCGAACTGCGAGCGGCCCTCGCCGCCCGCACCGCCGGAGACGATGTAGCCGAGCTGCTGCTGCGTGCGCAGCTCGTTGTACACCAGCGGCCCGATGAACGACGCCAGCGCCAGCGTGGCGGCGCGCACCGGCGGGCTGTCGTTGCCCAACGCCACTTCGCGGCGCAACGCCGAGTTGTTGACCTTCAAGGCCTCGCTCGTGCGCACGCTCTGGCCCGCGCGCTGCACCAGCAGCCGCCGGCGCAGCAGGTTCTGCTCGGGCACGGCCGCGAGCTGCAACGCCGCGCCGACGCGCCGCGCGACCGCCACGACGTCGGCCGCGCCGATGTTGCCGTAACTCAGCGCTTCGAGCTTGCCGCGCCGGTACAGCGAACGCGCAAAGGCCTGCACCTGCGGCAGCGTCATTTCGCGTGCCACCGGCAGCATCTCGTCGGGCCGGAAGTGAAACTCGCGGACCACGCGCCGCCGCGATTCGGCCAGCGTCTGGTAAGCATCGACACGCTCGAACGCCGACAGTTCGCGCAACAGCCGGTCCTTCAAGGCGGCGTAACGCTCTGCCGTCAGCGAGCAGTCACGCAGTTGGCTTCAAGACCTCGTCGAGCAGGCGGCCGGTCGATGCGTCGTAGCCGTCGATGCCGATGCGCACGCCTTCGAGCGAGGCCTCGAACTCGAAACCCAATCCGGCCTCGGCGGCCGGGTAGATCGCTTCGACCAGCGACTCCTTGACGCAGGCCTCGTAGAAGCGCAGCAGCGTGGCCTGTCGCAACGAAGCCGTGTCGCGCGGCAAGCGCACGCGCATCTGGTGCGAGACATAAGGCCGCTGGAACTCCGTGTCCTGCGCGTAGTACAGGCTTAAGCCCGGCTCGTCGATCAGCCGCGCCGGCTCGATCGGCCGCACGCGCGTGTTCGCCGGAATGAAAACGTTGGGCCGCGGCAGGCCCAGCGCCGCCAGCGTCGCCGGCTGGCCCAATGCCGCCCACGCCGGGCCGGTGTCTTCGACATAGCTGTAGCGCGTGCCGAACCAGCGCTCGGTCTTGTCCACCGGCACGCCCTTGGCGACGAGCGTGACGAGCAGGTTGTCGCGGCGCAGGAACGAGAGCACCTTGCGCACCGCCTCGGCGTCTTCGCGCAACCACAGGTAAGGCACACGCTCGGCGATCTCGAGCGGGTAGTCCATCGCCAGATTGGCCAGCGCCACCGCCAGCCCGGCGCCCTCGCCCTTGTCGCGGAAACGCTCGTCGAGCGCCGCCATCGTCTGCCGTTCCGTGAACACATGGCGCGGGATGCCGCTGCGCTGCAGCAGGTCGATGCCGGCGAAGACCATCGACAGCACGCGCTCGTACTCGCCAGGCCTTGCGGCGTCAGACTCACCATGAGTTCGAACGTGCCGTAGTCATGCGTCTCGGCCTCGGCCGAGGCACTCAAGCCCGTCGCCAGGCCCTCTGCCTTGAGCGCACTGAGCAGACTGCCGGCGCCTTCGTGGCCGAGCACGTAGGCGATCAACTCGGCCGGCTTGCTGCCGGCCAGGGGGCGCAGGTCCGGCAGCGCAAAGGCGAGCGTCATGCGGCGCAGATCCTTGATCGGCTCCATGCGCAGCACGCGCAACGCCGGCTTGGGCGGCAGATAGTCGCTCGGATAGGCCAGATCGGCGCGCTGGTTGTCGGGCACCGGCGCGAACAACGTGCGCGCCCAGGCCTCGAGCTGCTCCAGGCCCATCGGCCCGGTCAGCGCCAACGTCATGCGGTTGGCGCTGTAGTAGCGGCGGTGAAAGGCCAGCAGTTCCTCGCGCGTGGTGCCGGTCAGCGTCTCGGTGCTGCCGATGCTGAAACCGCGCGCCGGATGACCCTCACGGTAAGCGTTGTTGCGCAGCGCGTTCTCGCGCCAGTCATCGTTCTCGAGGTTCTTCTGAAACTCGGAGTTGACCGCGTTGACTTCACGCGCGTTGAACTCGGGCGTGAACTTCGGCGCGATGAAGAACTGCGCAAAGCGGTCGAGCGCGCCCTCGAAAGCGTCCGGCCTGATCTCCAGGTGGTAGTTCGTGCGGTCGAGCGCGGTGTAGGCGTTGTTGCTGCCGCCGTTGCGCTCGAGGTACTCGCCGAAGTCTTCCACCGACGGGTACTTTTCCGTGCCGAGGAACAGCATGTGCTCGAGGTAATGCGCCAGCCCCGGGCGCTGCGGCGGATCAGCCAGGCTGCCCACGCCCACCGCCACCGAGGCCGACGCCACGTTGAGCTTGGGGTCGGACAGCAGCAGCACCTTCATGCCGTTGGGCAGCACGAAGCGGCGCAACGCCGATTGATCATTGGGTGCCGCCACGCGCGGCGGTACGGTAGCCGGGTCGATGCCCGCAGCGCGCAGCGGCGCCATCACGGTCAGCGACAGCAGCAGCATGGCCGCGATGCGCGATACGAACTGGGTCATGGGCCGGATCCTGCAGCAAAGGCGGCGCAGTATCGCTCAGCGCTGCGCGCGCTTCAGGAACGGCGCATCAGCTTCGGGGCTTGCAGCGGGTCGTCGCGGGTGGGCATGCCTGTATTCTGAAACGCCATGGGCTTGATTGCGTGCATAACGTTGCCGGCATGACCGCCGGCCGCTATGGTTTGCGTCCATGAACATTCACATCCTCGGCGCCGGATCGCTCGGCTGCGCCATCGGCGGCACGCTCGCCGCAGCAGGCTCGGCGGTGACGCTGATCGCGCGTTCGCGGGAGCATGTCGATGCGGTCAATGCGCGCGGGCTGGTGATGCGCGACGCCGACGGCAACGATCGTGTCGTCATAGTGGCCGCGGCCACCGACGCCCGAGGCCTCGCCCCCGCCGACCTGGTGGTCGTGCTGGTGAAGTCCTTCCACACCGCTGCGGCGATCGAGGGCTACAAGAGCGCGGTCGGCGAGAAGACGATCGTCATGTCGCTGCAGAACGGCCTCGGCCATGAAGAGGTGTTGGCCAAGGCCGTCGGCCGCGAGCGGCTGCTGGCCGGCAAGACCTATGTCGGTGGCGTGTTCCTCGCGCCGGGCGTCGTGCGCGCGGGTGTGCAGGGCAAGCTGACACTGATCGGCGAGCCCGGCGGCGGCATCAGCGAGCGGGTACAGCGCGTCGCCGCCGAGTTCGAGCGCGCGGGTTTGAAGACGACGGTCAGCGACAACATCGCTGGTGTCATCTGGGACAAGCTGCTCGTCAACACGGCGACGGGCGCGCTGTCGGCCATCACACGGCTGCCGTATGGCGCGCTGTATGCGCTGCCCGAACTCGAAGCCACGGCGGTTGCGGCGGTCGCCGAAGCGATGGCCGTGGCGCGCGCCAAAGGCGTGACCCTCTCGATCGAGGAGCCGATGGATGCCTGGCGCATGGCCGGCGCCGGACTCGGCCCCGACTTCAAGGCCTCGATGCTGCAGAGCCTCGACAAGGGCTCGGTGACCGAGATCGATTTCATCAACGGCGCTGTCGTGCGTGAGGGCGAACGGCTCGGCGTGCCGACGCCGGTGAATCGCACGCTGGTGGCCTGCGTCAAGGGGATCGAACAAGGAATCAGCGCATGAGCAAGGCGTATCTCGAACATGTCGCGATCTGGGTCAACGACATCCACTGGCACATCAGGTTCTTCCACGACGTGCTCGGCATGACGATGCGCGAAGTCGATGGCGACACGGCGAACCCGCGCCAATATTGGACGCTCGGCGGCATGCAGTTCATCGCCTCGCCGGAGTTCGCCGGCCCCGAGGGACGCCTCGCACACCTGGGCGTGATGTGCGAAGACGTCGAAGCGGCGATCGCCGCGGCGCATCGCTTCGGCGTCAGCGAAATGCCGCAAGGCCGCAACTGGCTGCGCTTGCCCGATGGCCTGGCCGTCGAGCTGATGCAGGCCCAACCCGCCGTGTGCGTCGCACAGGCACTCGCCATCAACCCGAGAGCAGACCAACCATGATCGAAGAAAAGTATTGGGACGACGCCGTCGTCGGCGAGTCCTGCGTCAGCCCCGAGTACGACGTGACCGAAGCCCGCGTCATGGCCTACGCCGACCTGACCGGCGACCACACCCCCGTGCACACCGACGAGGAATACGCCAAAACCACGCCCTTCGGCACACGCGTCGCGCATGGCCTGTTCGGGCTGTCGATCGCCGACGGACTCAAAACGCAAAGCGACATGCGTTTCGTCGCCGGCATGTCGCTCGGTTGGGAATGGAGCTTCGTCGCGCCGATCAAGCTGAACGACAAAGTGCATGTGTTCTTCAGCGTCGGCAGCAAGCGCGAGAGCCAGAGCCGGCCCGGTTGGGGCATCGTCATCCTGCCGAGTGAGCTGATCAATCAGCGCGGCGAAGTCGTGCAGCGCGGCGAGCATCGGCTGATGATTCCGAAGCGGCCGCAGTCATGACACAAGCCCTGCCCTTGGACGGCATCCGAGTCGTCGATTACAGCCACTACCTCGCCGGCCCGCACATCTCGCGCTGCCTGGCGGCGATGGGCGCCGACGTGATCAAGGTCGAGCGCCCGAGCGCCGGCGACCCCGGCCGCGCCAGCCCGACGATGATCGGCGGCCAGAGCGGCTACTTCATGCAGCAGAACATGGGCAAGCGCGGGCTGTGCGTGAACCTGAAGGACCAGCGCGGCCTGAACCTCATGCACAAGCTGACCGATGAGGCCGATGTCTTCGTCGAGAACTACCGGCCCGGTGCGCTCGACAAGCTCGGGCTCGGCTACGAGGAGCTCGCCAAGCGCAACGGCAAGCTCGTCTATTGCTCCGTCTCCGCGTATGGCCACACGGGGCCCGATGCCGAGCGCGCCGGCTTCGGCCTGATCGCAGAGGCCAGGAGCGGTGCGATGGCGCTGGTCGGCTCGCCGGGCGAAGCACCGCCGCTGTTTCGCATGCCGATCGCCGACATGTACGCCGGCATGCACGGCGTCTCCGCGATCTGCGCGGCGCTGCTCGGGCGCGTGAAGTCGGGCCGCGGCCAGCACATCGACATCGCGCTCTACGACTGCATGATCTCGATGCACGACTTCGCGGCGCAGAGTTACCTGCTCGGCGGCGAGATTCCCGTGCAGACGGGTCACGACCTGCCGCAGAGCACGGTCTATGGCAGCTTTGCGGCCAAGGACGGCTACCTCGTCATCGCGGCGCAGGCCGACGATGCATGGAAGCGCTTTGCGAAATTGATCGGCGGAGAGACCTATGCCGCCGACACGCGGTTGCATTCGTCCGCCGGCCGCAACGCGCGCCGCGTCGAGATCCTCGCCACCGTGCGCGAGTGGACGATGGCGCAGGCGAGCGTCAAGGCCTGCTGCGCCGCGCTCGACGCTGCCGGCGTCCCTGCGGCTCCTGTGGCGCGCATCGACGAGGTGCTGGCCGACCCGCAAGCGCTGGCGCGCGGCATGGTGATCGAGCAAGACCATCCGCTGCTGGGCAAGATCAAGCTGCCGAACCTGCCGTTGCGCTTCTCCGATTGCGACACCTCGCCGCGCGGCCCGGCGCCCCTGCTCGGGCAGCACAATCGCGAAATCGCCGCGGAGCTCGGCTTCTCGGCTGCTGACATCAGTGCAATGACACGCGACGGCGTGCTCTATTCGGAAACCACTTCATGACTGACCGCTACGCCGTCATCGGCAACCCCATCGTGCAAAGCAAATCGCCGCTGATCCACAGCGCATTTGCCAAGAGCACGCGGCAGGACCTCGAATACACCAAGATCGAAGGCCCGCTCGACGGCTTCGAGGCTGCGGTGCTGGCCTTCCGCGACGCCGGCGGCCGCGGCATGAACGTCACCGCGCCGTTCAAGCTGCAGGCCTTCGAGCTGGCGACAGACCACCACGAGGCCGCGCGCATCGCCGGCGCCGCCAACGCGCTGAAGTTCGAAGGCTCGCGCATCGCCGCGCAAAACTTCGACGGTGTGGGTCTGGCCAACGACATCGAACGCAACCTCGGCGTCGTGCTCAAGGGCAAGCGCGTGCTGGTCCTCGGCGCCGGCGGCGCGGTGCGCGGCGCGGTGCCGCCGTTGCTCGCCCGCGGCACGGCCGAGGTGGTGATCGCCAACCGCACCCTCGCCACGGCGCAAGGCCTCGCCAAGCAGTTCGCCGCGCATGGCAAGGTCACGCCTTGCGGTTATGCCGACCTGGCGCACGAGCGCGGCTTCGACGTCGTCATCAACGGCACGTCGGCCAGCTTAAAAGGCGAGCTGCCACCCGTGCCGGCCAGCGTGTTCGCCACCAGCGCCCTCGCCTACGAGCTCGTGTACGGCAAGGGCCTCACACCCTTTCTGCGCCTGGCGCAAAACGCCGGCGTGCCGCGCGTGGCCGACGGCGTGGGCATGCTGGTCGAACAGGCGGCCGAAGCCTTCCTGTGGTGGCGCGGCGTGCGGCCCGAGACACGGCCGGTGATCGATCAACTCACGGTGCCGCTGACATGAAACCCCCACGCTCACTTCGTTCGCTGCCCCCCGAGGGGGCGCGTCAGTGGCTTCGGGCGGCCGGGCGCCGCTGACTTGAGCCAGACCAGAATCGCCGTTGCCGGTGCCGGCTATATCGGCCAGGCGCACATGGCCGTGGCCCGCGCCAGCGCGACCGTCGCGCTGTCGGCGGTGGTGGACCCGTCGCCCGCCGCCAAGGCCACCGCCGACGCCGCCGGCGTGCCGCTGTACGCGTCGCTTGCAGACCTGTTGGCGAAGGACAAGCCCGACGGCATCGTGCTGGCCACGCCGAATCCGCTGCACGTGCCGCAGGCGCTGGAGTGCATCGCCGCCGGCCTGCCGATGCTGCTCGAAAAACCGATCGCGCAAACGGTCGAAGAAGCCGAGCGCTTGGTGCGCGCCGCTGATGCAGCGAAGGCGACGATCCTCATCGGCCACCACCGCGCCCACAGCCCGATCATGGCCAAGGCCAAGCAGGTGGTGGACTCCGGCGTGCTCGGCCGCATCGTCGGCGTGATGGGCAGCGCCACGTTCGTCAAGCCGGATCACTACTTTGTCGATGCGCCGTGGCGGCGCGAACCTGGCGCCGGCCCGATCCTGCTCAACATGATCCACGAGGTACACAACCTGCGCATGCTGTGCGGCGACATCGTCGCGGTGCAGGCCTTCACGTCCCATGCGGTGCGCGGCTTCGCGGTCGAAGACACGGTGTCGATCAGCCTGCGTTTTGCCAGCGGCGCGCTCGGCACGTTCTTCCTGTCGGACACCGCGGCCTGCGCCAAGAGCTGGGAGCAGACCTCGCAGGAGAACAAGGCCTACCCGAGCTACGACGACGAAGACTGCTACACCGTCTGCGGCACCAACGGCAGCCTGTCGGTGCCGACCATGCGCCTCAAGACCTACCCGCGCGCCGAAGACCGCTCGTGGTGGAAGCCGTTCGAGGTCGGCGTGGTCGGCATGGTCCGCGACGACCCGATCAAGCACCAGATGGAACACTTCGGCGCCGTCGTGCGCGGCGAGGCGCAGCCGCTGGTGAGCGCACGCGATGGCCTGGCCAATCTGCGGGTGACCGAGGCCATCGTCGCGGCAGCAAAATCCGGCACGGCGATCGACATCAAATAAAGGAGACAACGTCATGGCACTGAACGTCCTGATGCTGCACGGCATCAACCACAACATGTTCGGCAAGCGCGACCCGAAGCAGTACGGCACGATCACGCTGGCGCAGATCGACACGCAGTTGAAGTCGCTCGGCAAGGAACTCGGCGCCGACGTCGAGAGCTATCAGACCAACAGCGAAGGCGAGATGTGCGAGCGCATCCACCAGGCCTACGGCGAAGGCAAGGATGCGGTGCTGATCAACGCCGGCGCGTGGACGCACTACAGCTACGGCATCCGCGACGCGCTGGCGATCCTGACCTGCCCGGTGATCGAGCTGCATATGAGCAACATCCACGCGCGAGAGGCCTTCCGCCATGTCTCGGTCTTCGCCGAGATCGTCAAGGGGCAGATCTGCGGCTTCGGCGTGGACAGCTACCTGCTGGCGCTGCGCGCGGCGGTGTCGGCGGTGAAGGCCGGGTAGCGCCCGCAGATCGATCGTCGCTCCGCCTCAACGATCGGTCCAGACCGCCTCGAAGTCGCTGCCCGCGGCCGGGCCACCGTCGAGTGCCTGAGCCAGCCAGGCCAGGCGGATGTCGTCGCAAGACGACGCTTCGAACTCGTCACCCGAGGTGTCGATCTCGTCGATGGCTTGCTCGATGCGTGTGGTTGCCATGTCTGACTCCGCAGTTTCGGCGAGCCGGCATCGGCTCGTCCTGCCGCTGTGTTGCAGCGCTTGCCGCCTCGGTTCAAAGTAACGGCCGCAGCGACTGCGCCGCCTCCTGCAGCGGCGGCAACACGTCTTCGAGCATGTGCTCGCTGCTGCGGTAGGCGGTCATCGGCATCGTCGTGCCGACTGCGCCGCGGCAGCGACCCCTGCGGTCGATCAGCGCCACGGCCACGCCGCGCAGGCCGGCGTCAAGCTGCTGCTCGGTGTGCCAGTAGCCGAGCGCCCTGGCCTGCCGCACTTGCGAGCGAAAGACGGCGCGGCTGACGGTGGTGTGCGGCGTGTACGAGACGAACTCGTGCGCCTTGATCCAGACATCGAGCGCGTCGTCGTCGAAGGCCGACAGCACGACGAAGCCCGGCGTGACCACATGCGCCGGGATGCGCACACCCACGCCGTAGCCGATCGTCACCCAGCGCGGCGGCGACGAGCGCGCGATATAGACGACCTCGTGGCCGTCGAGCACGCTGGCGTTGACGGTGTGGCCGATCTGCTGCGCCACGCGCTGGATGAACGGCTGCACCAGGCGCGGCAGCTTGGCCGTGCCGAGATAACTCTGGCCCAGGCGCAGCACGCGCGGCGCCAGCCAGAACTGCTTGCCGTCGGATTGTGCATAGCCGAAGTGCACCAGCGACAGCAGGTAGCGCCGCGCCGCCGTGCGCGTGATGCCGGCACGCTCGGCGGCAGCGCTGGCCGTGAGCTGCGGATGGTCTTCGTCGAAGGCTTCGATGACGCGCAGGCCCTTGCCGAGGCCATCGACCAGATCGCGCCGTTCGATCTCGGCCGGGGCGGCGGCGGCAGCAGGGGTGGTGACGGAAGTGCGGGAGGGCATACGGACTAACCCGAGAAGCGATCGCAAATCGCGCAGTGCGCGCGATTATCGCGCAGCGCCGAGGGAAAACGCTTGTCGGCGAGGGCCTGCGTTTCTATCGTTCAGTCAGGCGCCACCACAAACTTTCAGGAGACATCGCCACCATGAATTCATTGCGCAGAACCTTGCTTGCCGCCACCTGCATCGCCGCTTTCAGCGCCGGTGCGCAAGCGCAGAACACGGTCAAGATCGCCGGCATGTACGAGCTCTCGGGGGCCGGGGCGACCTCGGGCACGATGTTCAAGAACGGCGTCGAGATGGCCGTCAAGGAAATCAACGAAGCCGGCGGCATCCTCGGCAAGAAGATCGAGCACTCGATCGCCGACACGCAAAGCAACCCCGGCGTTGCCAAGGGCCTGGCCACGAAGGCCATCGACGACAACGCGTTCGCCGTCTTCGGCCCGGTGTTCTCGGGCTCGATCCTGGTCAGCATGGCCGAGACCAAGCGCGCCGAGGTGCCCAACTTCACCGGCGGCGAAGCCGCGGCGATCACCAAGCAGGGCAACCCGTACATCTTCCGCACCAGCTTCACGCAGGACACGGCGATGCCGAAGGTGGCGCGCTACCTGGCCAACAACCTGAAGGCCAAGAACGTGGCCGTGATCTACGTCAACAACGACTTCGGCAAGGGCGGCCGCGACGCCATCACCAAGGCGCTCGAAGCCAACGGCGCCAAGGTGGTGGCCGACATCTCGACCGACCAGAACCAGGTCGACTTCTCGGCCGCGGTGTTGAAGGCCAAGGGCGCCAACGCCGATGCGCTGTTCGTCTACACGAACGAAGAAGAGTCGGCGCGCGCGCTGCGCGAGTTGAAGAAGCAGGGCTACAACAAGCCGATCGTCGGCGAGACCACGCTGACCAGCCAGAAGGTGATCGAGCTGGCCGGCGACGCCGCCAACGGCGTGGTCGCGCACGTCGGCCTGACGGTGGATGCACCGAACCCGCTGATGCTCAAGTACAAGGCCAAGTTCTATCAGGAGACGAAGACGATCTCCGACCACAACGGCATCAAGGGCTACACCGGCGTTTACATGCTCAAGGCGGCGATCGAAAAGGTCGGCAAGCTCGACAAGAAGGCCGTCGCCGCAGCGCTGCACGGCCTGTCGCTGAAGGCCGACAAGAACCCGGGCGTGCTGATGGACGTGGCCTTCGACGACAAGGGCGACATCGACCGCGAGAGCTTCATCGTCGAAGTGAAAGACGGCAAGCAGGCGGTCAAGGAAGTGCTGCCGGCGTTGGGCGCGAAGAAGTAACGCCATACCGTTCGCGCTGAGGTATCGAAGCGCCACGCGGGCCTTCGATACCTCAGGCCGAACGGAGACTCGATGACCGACTTCCTGCAACTGCTGATCTCCGGCATGGCCACCGGCGCGATCTACGCGCTGGCCGCGCTCGGCTTCACGCTGCTCTGGCAGGCCAGCGGCACGATCAACTTCGCGCAGGGCGAGTTCGTCATGTTGCCGGCGTTCATGATGCTGGCCTTCGGCGCGATGGGCGCGCCGCTGCTGGTGAGCTTCCTGCTGACCTGCGTCGTCGCCGTCGGCGTGCTCGGCTGGGCCTTCAAGCGCGGCATCGCCGACCCGCTGCTGAAGTTCGGCCTGATGCCGATCGTCGTCGCCACGATCGGCCTGGCGATCGCGGCGCGCAACGGCATCCGCGCCGGCTACAGCGCCGAAGCGCACCCCTTCCCTTCGCTGTTCGCCGACAAGCTGTTCAACGTCGCCGGCGTCACGGTGACGCTGGCCGACATCGGCACGCTCGTCTTCGCGCTGGCGCTCGTGCTCGGCACGCAGTGGTACCTGAACAAGACCGTCACCGGCCGCGCGATGCAGGCCGTGGCGCAGAACACCGAGAGCGCCACCGTGCTCGGCATCAACGTGCCGCGCATGATCTTCTACACCTTCGCCATCAACGCGGTGCTGGCCTGCGCGGCGGCGCTGCTGGTGACGCCGACGTACCTGGCCAAGTTCGACATGGGCGAGTCGCTCGGCACCAAGGCCTTCTTCGCCGCGATCATCGGCGGCTTCAACAACAGCCGCGGCGCGCTGCTCGGCGGCGTCATCGTCGGCGTTTCCGAGAACCTGGCCGCGGCCTACATCTCGCCGGCCTACAAGGACGCGGTGGCGCTGGTGATCTTCATGATCGTCATCCTGTTCAAGCCGCAGGGCCTGCTCGGCAAGAAGGTCGAGCGCAAGGTATGAGCAAGAAGCTGCCGCTCCTCATCGGCCTCGTGCTCGTCGCGGCGCTGCTCTTCGTGCCGCCGCTGCTCAAGAACTACGGCATCTATCTCGTCAGCAAGTGGCTCGTCTTCGTCATCGCGACGATGGGGCTGAACCTGACGATCGGCTATGCGGGCCAGAAGTCGCTCGGCCACGCCGCCTTCTTCGGCATCGGCGCCTACACGGTGGCGATCCTGCTGCAGCACGGCATCAGCTTCTGGATCGGCCTGCCGCTGGCGATGCTCGGCTGCTTCGTCATCGGCCTCGGCCTGGGCTTTCCGGCGCTGCGCGTGCAGACGATCTATCTGGCCTTCGCCACGCTCGGCTTCAACACCGCGCTCTGGCTGGTGATGCGCAACGAGGAGTGGCTCACCGGCGGCACGTTCGGCATCAACAACATCGCGCGGCCGTCGTTGTTCGGCCTCAGCCTCGACGGCAACCTGGCCTACTACTACTTCGTGCTCGGCGTCACCGTGATCATGGGCCTGGTGCTGTGGAAGTTGCTGCACTCGCCGTGGGGCAAGGCCTTCACCGCGCTGCGCGACAACCCGATCCGCGCCGAGAGCCTGGGCGTCAACATCCAGGCGTACACGCTGCTGTCGTTCGCCATCGGCGCGGTCTATGCCGGCGCGGCGGGCGCGCTGTACGCGTCGCTGGTGCAGTTCATCGACCCGGCGAGTTTCTCGGTCGGCGAGTCGATCATGATGTATTTGATGGTCGTCGTCGGCGGCGCCGGCTACTTCTTCGGGCCGCTGCTCGGCGCGGCCGTCGGTGTGTTGCTGCCCGAGTGGTTGCGCGGCCTGCAGGATTGGTACCTGCTCAGCTTCGGCATCGCCGTGGTGCTGATGATGCTGTGGCTGCCCGACGGACTGCTCAGCATCCCCGAGAAGCTGCGCGCCAAACGCATGGCGCGTGAAGCCTCGGCCGCGCGTGCGGCGGCAACGGTCGTCAAATCATGAGCGCGCCGGGCCGCTCCCAAGCGCTCATACCGGAGCCCTTCAAGGGCGAAGGTACTCCAGTGAGCCCCGTTCTCAAGGTCACCGAACTGAAGAAGGCCTACGGCGCCATCAAGGCCGTCGATGGCGTCAGCTTCGAAGTCATGCCGGGCGAGATCTTCGGCGTCATCGGCCCCAACGGCTCGGGCAAGACGACGATGTTCAACTCGGTGCTCGGCCAGATCGACCCGGATGCCGGCCGCATCGAACTGAACGGCCGCGACATCACCGGCAAGAGCCCGCTCGAGCTGAACCAGCTCGGCGTCGGCCGCACGTTCCAGACGCTGCAGGTCTTCGGCAAGATGACGGTGCGCGACAACCTGATCGTCGCCGCGCAGGAGCATGCGGGCACGATGGCCGGCCGCATGTTCGCGCCGAGCGACAGTGGCCTCGGCGCCAAGGCCGACGCGCTGATCGACCAGTTCCGCATCCGCCACGTCGCCGACAAGAGGGCGGGCGAGCTCTCCTATGGCCAGCAGAAGCTGGTGGACATCGCGATGGCCTTCATGAGCGAGCCCGATCTGGTGCTGCTCGACGAGCCGTGCGCCGGCGTGAATCCATCGCTGGTCGGCGGCATCAGCACGCTGCTCAAAGAGCTGAACAAGACGCGCAAGGGATCGTTCGTCGTCATCGAACACAACATGGATTTCGTGATGGACCTGTGCCACCGCATCCTGGTGATGGTCGAAGGCAAGGTGATGGCGGTCGGCACGCCGGCCGAAATCCGCGGCAACAAGCAGGTGCTCGACGCCTACCTCGGCTCATGATTCGTTTTCACAACGTCACCGCCGGCTACGGCGAGTTCATGATCCTGAACGATCTGAGCTTTGAGGCCGCGCGCGGCAAGATCACGCTGCTGCTCGGGCCCAACGGCGCCGGCAAGAGCACGGTGCTGAAGACGCTGTTCGGCCTGCTCAAGGTCAAGCAGGGCAGCATTCATCTCGACGGCAAGGACATCACCGGCGCCAGCGCGAAAGAGTTGCTGACGCAGCACGGCGTGGCCTTCGTGCCGCAGGGGCGCAACCTGTTCGGCCAGCTCTCCGTCATCGAGAACCTCGAACTCGGCGGCATCACGCTCGGCATGAAGACCGCGCACGAGCGCATCCCCGAAGTGCTGGACCTCTTTCCGCGCGTCAAGGAGCGCCTGCACAGCGCCGCGTCGTCGCTGTCGGGCGGCGAGCAGAAGCAGCTCGAAGTCGGCCGCGCGCTGCTGCTGCGGCCCAAGGTGCTGCTGATCGACGAGCCGTCGATCGGCCTGTCGCCGCTGGTGGTGCAAGACGTCTTCAAGCTGCTGCGCGGTTTGGCCGACAAGGGATGCACGGTGCTGATGGTCGAACAGAACGTGAAGAGCGCACTGAAGATGGCCGACGACGCGATCGCGCTCGAGTCCGGCCGGCTGGTGCTGCACAAGCGCGCCCATGAGTTGCTGGCCGACCCGAACATCGAGCGGCTGTTCCTCGGTGGCGCGCACGCGGCCTCGACGCCCGCGGCCGTTTGACGGCCACGCCCGTCAAGCGCGAACCATCACCACCCGCGCCTGAATCTTCGCGTCCACTGCGGCCTCGCCAAAACGTTCGGCCACTGCCTTCGCCGCCACCGCCGTGGCCTCGGCCAACGACGTGCCGTGCGACGCACACCGCGCCTCGATCTCGTTGCGCAGCGGCGTGCCGTGGCAATACGCCATCGCCGGGATCAGCGGCGACGCGGCGCGGCTGCGGGCCGCAACGGTGTCGATCGCCGGTGCCGTGCTGAAGCCGCCTTGCGCCAGATCGCGCGCGATCGTCTGCACATCGTGATAGCCGTGCGGCGTGCGCGCCAGGAAGCGCGGCGGATCGGCGGGAAAGACGGTGGCCAGCGCCTGCGTCACCACGTCGGCGAACTCGTTGTCCTCGATGCGGTCCCACGCATTGAACAGCCACACGCCGCCGGGGCGCAGCACGCGCCGCGCCTGCTCGTACGCGCGCGCCTTGTCGGCAAAGAACATGACGCCGAACTGGCAGACGACGACATCGAACGATGCATCGTCGAAGGGCAGTTGCAGCGCATCGGCCGCTTGCCACTGCACCGCATGCGCCGTGCCGATGGCGGCAGCGCGGTCGAGCATCGGCTGGTTGAGGTCGGTGGCGACGACCTCGCATGAGGGCGGCAGCGCCTTCGTCAGCGCGCGCGTAGCGACGCCGGTGCCGGCTGCGGTCTCGAGCACGCGCGTCGGGCCGCAGCGCGGCAACTCGGCGCGCCAGATCTTCGGCGTAGGGCTCGAAGATGAGCGGCACGAGCAAGGCGTCGTAGATCTCGGGGATCGAACCGGCAAAGACGGTGTCGCTGTTGCCCATGACCTGAGCTTAGCCGGCGAGGCTGACTTTCAGTCGAAGCCGAGCCAGCGCCGCGGCGTGTCCCAGAACAGCTTGCGACGGTCGGCCTCATCCGGCAACAGGCGCTCGACCTGGCGCAGCAGCGGTCCCACGTCGAGGCGCTGCGGCGCTTTCAGGAACGGCCAGTCGCTGGCCCACAGGCAGTTGTCGAGCGTGAAGGCGCCGATCAGCGCGTCGATGAAGGGCCGCGTGTCGTCGTACGGCGGCGGCAGCGACGAGAACTTCTGGTAGCCGGAGAGCTTGACCGCCGTGCGGCCGTTGCGCGCCATCGCCAGCAGCGCCTGGAAGCCGCGTTGATCGACGCCATGCGCAGGCGACGGCCGGCCGCCGTGGTCGATCATCACGCGCACACCGCTGTCTTCGACGAGCGCTCGCAGCGCGACCATCTGGTCGTGTTCGACCTGCAGCGACAGCAGCATGTCGAGTTCGGCCAGCGTGCGCAGCAACGGCGCGGTGTTCGCATAGTGGTCCACGCCCATCAGGGTCGCGTTGAAGGCGACGCCGATCACGCCGCCTGCTCGCAGCGCCAACAGCGCGTCGCGGCCGGTATCGTTGCGCACGACCGCGATGCCCTTGAAGCGGCCGGCGCCGCGCGCGATCACGTCGAGCAGGCAGCGGTTGTCCAGGCCGTAGCCCGAGTTCGGGCCGACGAACAGCGCGTGACGGATGCCGTAGGCGTCCATCACTTGCAGGTACTGGTCGAGCGGCGCGATCTCCTGGCCGGCGGGGCGGTAGGCCACGTCCGGCGCATAAGGGAAGCGCGCCGGGTCGAGCACGTGGCAGTGCGTGTCGATCTTCGGTTCATCGAAAACGCTCATGTCATCTCGGATGTAGCAGCGAGCGCCGTCGCTCATGTCGTTGTGCATCTGCGCCACCTTCAGCGGCACCAGCACCGCGTCGATGCCGTGCTGTTGGAACATGTGGTTATAGACCGCCGGCGCGCGCGCCTGCGCGACCGGGTCGCCGAAGATGAAGAAGACGCGTGTCGTGCCGGTGATGTTCATCGAGCAGCGAGTGTCACCGATCCTCTCCCGACGCGGCTTCAGCGATGCGGCGATCCACTGCATCGCGTCGGGCACGTCGCAGTTGCCGGCGTGCGGCTGATCCCAGGCCAGGCGGTCAGCTACCGACCCGTTGCTGTCGGCCGCGGCTGCTCCGACAGCGCCTTCAACGGCGCCGGGCTCGCCGACACCGGTTGGCACGATGATGAAATCGCCGTCGCGCACCAGACCGACCGCATCGGCGGCAGCGATGCGCTTTTGCAGGTACGAGTGCTGGTTCGGAAGGACCTGATCGTCCTCCGGGCAATCCATGCCTACTGTGCCCCAGCGCACAGACAAGCGTGCTGATTCATGCGCATTGTGTTGATCGTCCCCCTCAGGAGATCACCATGCATCGCATCGACGTCCACAAGCTGGCCGACGAGGCCAAGTTCAACCGCTTCCATGCCGTGGTGCTGCTGTGGTGCGTACTGATCATCGTCATCGACGGCTACGACATCGCGGTGGCCGGCATCGCGCTGCCTTCGATCATGAAGGACATGGGCGTCGACGCCTCGACGGCGGGGTTCATGGCGGGCTCGGCGCTGTTCGGCATGATGTTCGGCGCCATCTTCCTCGGCGCGCTGGCCGACAAGATCGGCCGCCGCTGGACCATTTCGATCTGCGTCGCGCTGTTCAGCGTCTTCACGATGGCGGCAGGGTTCACCAGCGATCCGGTCACGTTCAGCGTCATGCGCTTCCTCGCCGGCCTGGGCATCGGCGGCGTGATGCCCAACATCGTCGCGCAAATGACCGAGTACTCGCCCAAGAACATCCGCGGCCGGATGGTGACGCTGATGTTCAGCGGCTACGCGCTCGGCGGCATCCTGGCCGCGCTGATCGGCAAGCAGTTCATCGAGATCTATGGCTGGCAATCGGTCTTCATCGCGGCCGGTGCGCCGCTGCTGCTGATCCCGTTCATCATGAAGTCGATGCCGGAGTCGTTGCCGTTCCTGATCGCGCACCACGACGACAGCCACCTGCGCGAAATCGCCAAGCGCATCCAGCCGGGCTTGCAGATGGAAGCGCACGAGGAGTTCCTCGTGCCGGCCGAGGACAGGGCCGAAGGCGCGCCGGTGCGCAAGCTGTTCCACGACGGCCGCGGCCTCAGCACCATCATGTTCTGGATCGCGTTCTTCATGGGCCTGTTCATGATCTACGCGCTCAGTTCGTGGTTGACCAAGCTGATGGCGATGTCCGGCTACAGCCTGGGCTCGGCCCTCACCTTCTTCCTGTTCCTGCAGTGCGGCGCGATGGCGGGCGCCATCTCCGGCGGATGGCTGGCCGACAAGTTCCACATCAAGCATGTGCTGATGACCATGTACGTCCTGGGTGCCGTGTTCCTCTACCTGATGACCGTCAAGATGCCGCAAGAGCTGCTGTACCTGATCGTCGCCTGCGTCGGCGCCACCACCACCGGCACGCAGATCCTGACCTATGCCTATGCGGGGCAGTTCTATCCCACCGCCATCCGCTCGACCGGCATCGGCTTTGCGGCCGGGGTCGGACGCACGGGCGCGATCCTGGCGCCGATCCTGATCGGCTTCCTGGTCTCGCTGAAGCTGCCGCTCGAGCAGAACTTCCTGGTCATCGCAGCGGCCGGCTTGATGGGCGCAATCGCCGTTTTCTTCATCGATCACCGCGTGTCGGCGTCGGCTCACCAGATCGATGCGACGCGGGAGGCTGTGCCGCTGCCGGCGGGTGCGGTGGCTGCTGCGGTTCGGATCTGACGCTGCAGCACAGCGGACAAGGTGTCGGCCCTTACAAGGCCTTCACCAACTCCGGCACCGCGGTGAACAGGTCCGCCTCGAGCCCGAAATCGGCGACGCTGAAGATCGGCGCCTCGGGGTCTTTGTTGATCGCGACGATGACCTTCGAGTCCTTCATGCCCGCCAAGTGCTGGATCGCGCCGCTGATCCCGCACGCGATATAGAGCTGCGGCGCGACGATCTTGCCGGTCTGCCCGACCTGCCAGTCGTTCGGCGCATAACCTGCGTCCACGGCAGCGCGGCTGGCGCCGAGTGCCGCGCCGAGCTTGTCGGCCAGCGGTGTGAGCACCTCGGTGAATTTGTCGCTGCTGCCCATGCCGCGGCCACCGCTGACGATGACCTTGGCCGCGGTCAGTTCGGGCCGGTCGCTCTTCGCGATCTCGCTGCCCACGAAGCTGCTCATGCCGCTGTCTGGTGTGGCGGGCAGCGTTCTCGACCGGTGCAGCGGCGCCGCTTTGTGCCGCCGCATCGAAGCCGGTGCTGCGCACGGTGATGACCAGCACCGGGTCGCTGCTCTGCACGGTAGTGATCGCGTTGCCGGCGTAGATCGGGCGCTCGAAGGTGTCCGGACCCAGCACCTTGGTGATGTCGCTGATCTGGGCCACGTCCAGCAGCGCGGCCACGCGCGGAGCGATGTTCTTGCCCGATGCCGTGGCCGGGAACAGGATGTGGCTGTAGCCCTTGGCGATGGCCAGCACCTGGCAGCGCCAGGTTCTCGGCCAGGCCATGTTCGAAGCCGGGCGCGTCGGCGTGCAGCACCTGGGCCACGCCCTGCATCTGCGCCGCCTGCTGCGCCGCCGGGCCGGCGTTGTGACCGGCCACCAGCACATGCACGTGCGCCGCCGCACTGAACGGCGGCGGTGATGGTGTTGCGCGTGGCGCCTTGCGGATCGACGCGTTGTCGTGTTCGGCCACCACCAATACGTTCGCGAGTGCGCTCATGGTCAGATCACCTTGGCTTCGTTCTTGAGTTTGGAGACCAGCGTCGCCACGTCGGGTACCTTGATGCCGGCGCTGCGCCTGGGCGGCTCGCTGACCTCGAGGGTCTTGATGCGCGGCGTCACGTCCACACCCAGATCGGAAGGCTTGAACACGTCGAGCGTTTTCTTCTTGGCCTTCATGATGTTGGGCAGCGTGACGTAGCGCGGTTCGTTCAGGCGCAAGTCGGTCGTGATGACAGCGGGCATGTCGAGCTTCACGGTTTCTAGGCCGCCATCGACTTCGCGCGTGACGCTGACCTTTCCGTCTGCGATCTCGACCTTGGAAGCGAAGGTGCCCTGCGGCAGGCCAGCCAGTGCCGCCAGCATCTGGCCGGTCTGGTTGCAGTCGTCGTCGATCGCCTGCTTGCCGAGGATCACGAGGCCGGGCTGTTCCTTGTCCATCAGGGCCTTCAACAGCTTGGCAACCGCGAGCGGCTGCAACTCTTCGCTCGTCTCGACCAGGATCGCGCGGTCGGCGCCGATCGCCATCGCAGTGCGCAGCGTCTCCTGGCATTGGGTGACGCCGCAGCTCACTGCAATCACTTCGGTGACCGCGCCCTTCTCCTTCAGCCGCACCGCCTCTTCGACCGCGATCTCGTCGAACGGGTTCATGCTCATCTTGACGTTGGCGAGGTCCACGCCGGTTCCGTCCGACTTCACTCGGACCTTGACGTTGTAGTCGACGACTCTCTTGACCGCGACGAGTACTTTCATGGCGTGTGCTCCTGTGTTGTCGCGTGGATTCAAACCAGGCTGAGCGCAGGCGTTGTCTCTGCCGCCACCTTGGGCTGGCGCTTCGCGGCCGAGGTCGTCATCACCAGCGCTTCGCCGTCGATCACCACCGTCTCGCCGACCCGGCACACGGTTTCGAGCGTGACGCGGCGGCGCTCGCGGTCGATCGCGCTGATGCTGACCGTCGCGTGAACCGTCTGGCCGATGCGCACCGGCGCGCGGAAGTGGAGCTGCTGGCTGAGGTAAATCGTGCCCGGGCCCGGCAGGCGGTTGGCGACCGCGGCCGAGATCACGCTGGCGGTCAGGAAGCCGTGCGCGATGCGCCCGCCGAAGCGGGTGGTCGCCGCGAACTCTTCGTTCACGTGCATCGCGTTGTTGTCGCCCGAGACGGCGGCGAACAGCACGATGTCGGCCTCGGTGATGGTCTTGGAAAACGTCGCCTGCATTCCCGTTTGCAGGTCTTCGACGTCGTAGCCGTTCATTTCGTTCATGCGTGTCTCGCTCGGTAACGGTGCAGAAGGGTTCAGAACTGCGCGTCGCTCAGGCCCAGCGTGGTGGCCGCGCCGTGCCGCACCGTGTCGCTCAGCGCGCCGGCTTGCGGCAGCACGTGCAGCGCATAGTGCAGCGCGGTGATGCGCTTGGCGGCGAAGAAATCGGTGTCCGCATCGCCGCTCGCCTGCCGCGCGGTCGCGGCACCTGCGGCGCGCGACGTCAACCAGCCTGCGATCACGGTGCCGCACAGCTGCAGGTACGGCACGGCCCCGGCCGCGGCTTCGCGCGGCGGGGCGGCGAGCAGCCAGTCGGTCGCCTCGGTGAGCGCGCGCAACCCGCTGACCTGTGCCGCGGCGATGGCGCCGAGCACAGCGTCGCCGTGCCCGCCCACCGTGGCGGCATCGTCGCCCATCGTGGCGATCAGCCGCTTCATCGCGGCACCGCCGTCGCGGGCCAGCTTGCGCCCGATCAGGTCGTTGGCCTGGATGCCGGTCGTGCCTTCGTAGATGGTCGTGATGCGCGCGTCGCGCAGGTGTTGCGAGGCGCCGGTTTCTTCGATGAAGCCCATGCCGCCGTGGATCTGCACGCCGTCCGACGTGATGCCGAGCGCGCTGTCGGTACACCAGCCCTTCACGACCGGGATCAGCAGATCGACCATCGTCTGCGCGGCCTGCCGTGTCGCGCTGTCCTTGTGGCCGTGGGCGCGGTCCATCTGTCCCGCGGTGTAGTAGGCCAGCGCGCGCATCGCCTCGACGCGCGCTTTCATGTCCATCAGCATGCGGCGCACGTCGGGGTGGCCGATGATGGTGGCGCTCGGCGCGCCCTCGCGGCCCAGCGTCCTGCCCTGCACGCGATCGAGCGCGTACTGGCGCGCCTGCTGGTAGGCGCGCTCAGAAATCGCAACCCCTTCGAGCCCGACGTTCAAGCGCGCGTGGTTCATCATCGTGAACATGCACGCGAGGCCCTGGTTCGGCTCGCCGACCAGCCAGCCGACGGCGCCCGCGCCTTCGCCGAACGCCATCACCGCGGTGGCGCTGCCGTGGATGCCCAGCTTGTGTTCGATCGAGGCGCACACCAGGTCGTTGCGCTCGCCCAATGAGCCGTCGGCGTTGACCAGGAACTTCGGGCACAGGAACAGCGAGATGCCCTTCACGCCGGCAGGCGCATCCGGCAGGCGCGCCAGCACGAGGTGGATGATGTTCTCCGCCATGTCGTGCTCGCCCCAGGTGATGAAGATCTTGGTGCCGCTGATGCGGTAGTGGTCGCCTTCGGGGACCGCCTTGGTGCGGATGGCGGCGAGGTCGGAGCCGGCCTGCGGCTCGGTGATGTTCATGGTGCCGGTCCAGCGCCCTTCGACCATCGCCGGCAGAAAGCGCTGCTTCAGTTCGTCGCCGGCGTGGTGGCTGATCGCCTCGACCGCGCCGAGCGTGAGCATCTGGCACAGCGAGAACGCCATGTTCGAAGCCTTCCACATCTCCAGCACCGCGGTCGACACCAGCGTGGGCAGGCCCTGCCCACCGAACTCGACACCCGCCGGCATGCCGTTCCAGCCGGTCTTGCAGAAGCCGGCGTAGGCTTGCTTGAAGCCATCGGCCGTGGTCACCACGCCGTCGTTCCAGCGGCAGCCCTGGCTGTCGCCCTGCGCATTGATCGGCGCCAGCACGTTGGCCGCGAACTTCGACGCCTCGTCGAGGATCGCCTCGACCAGTTCGGCCGTGACCTCTTCGTTGCCGGGCTGGGCCAGCACGGCGTCGAGGCCGCCGAGTTCCTTCATCGCGAACAGCATGTCGCGCAGCGGGGGTGCGTAGGGGCTCATGGGGTTGTCGCCTTCAGTCGATGGCCGAGGCCGAACGCAGTTGCTCGCGCAGCACGAACTTCTGGATCTTGCCGGTCGAGGTCTTCGGCAACACGCCGAAGATCACTTGTTTGGGTACCTTGAAGCGCGCCATCTCGGCGCGGCAGTGCTCGATGATCTCGGCCTCGGTGGCCGTCGCGCCGTCGCGCAGCTCGACGAACGCCGCCGCCACCTCGCCCCACTTCGGATCGGGCTTGGCCACCACCGCCGCCATCATCACCGCGGGGTGCCGGTACAGCACTTCCTCGACTTCGACGCTGGAGATGTTCTCGCCGCCGGAGATGATCACGTCCTTGCTGCGGTCCTTGATCTTGACGTAGCCGTCGGCCTGCTTGACCGCCAGGTCGCCGGTGTGGAACCAGCCGCCGGCGAAGGCTTCTTCGGTGGCCTGCGCGTTCTTCAGGTAGCCCTTCATCAACAGGTTGCCGCGGAAGAAAATCTCGCCCATGGTCTGGCCGTCGGCCGGCACCGGCTGCAGCGTCTGCGGGTCCAGCACCGTGATCGATTGCTGCATCGGATAGGCCACGCCCTGGCGTGCGTTGAGCGTCGCCCGCTCTTCTATCGGCAGGCTCGCCCACTCGGGCTGTTGGGCGCACACCGCTGCCGGCCCGTAGGACTCGGTCAGGCCGTAGACATGCGTGATCGCGATGCCGATGCGCTCGCAGCCTTCGATGATGGCGCCCGGCGGCGCCGAGCCTGCGATCAGGCCGTTGATCGTGTGCGTGATGCCGGCGCGCTGCGCTGCGGGCGCGTCGATCAGCATGCCGTAGACGATCGGCGCGCCGCACAGGTGGGTCACCTGATGCTCGCGGATCAGTTTGAAGATCAGGGCCGTGTCCACCTTGCGCAGGCACACGCTGATACCCGCCTGCAGCGCGAGCGTCCACGGAAAGCACCAGCCGTTGCAGTGGAACATCGGCAGCGTCCACAGATACACCGCATGGCGCGGCATCTCCCAGGTCACGACGTTCGAGGCGGCGTTGAGGTAGGCGCCGCGGTGATGCGTGACCACGCCCTTCGGATTGCCGGTGGTGCCCGAGGTGTAGTTGAGCGCGATTGCATTCCACTCGTCGGCCGGCAGCTGCCAGTTGAAGTCGGCGTCGCCTTCGGCGAGAAAGGCTTCGTACGACACCGTGCCGAGCGGCCCGCCGGCGGGCGCGTCTTCATCCTCGACTTCGATCACCAACGGCCGCCGCTCGCCCAGCATCGCGAGGGCCTTGCCGATCACGCCGGAGAACTCGCGATCGGTCAGCAGCACCTTGGCTTCGCCATGCTGCAGCATGAAGGCGATGGCCTCGGCGTCGAGCCGCGTGTTGAGCGTGTTGAGCACCGCGCCGCGACATCGGCACGCCGAAATGCGCCTCGAACATCGCGGGCACGTTGGGCAGCATCGCCGCGACCGTGTCGCCTTCGCCGATGCCGCGCTGCCGCAGCGCACTGGCCAGCCGTCGCGAGCGCGCATACGTGTCGCGCCAGGTCTGCCGGCGCGATCCGTAGATCAGCGCGATCCGATCCGGATAGACCGCGGCCGAGCGTTCGATGAAGCTCAGCGGCGACAGGGCGACGAAGTTGGCCTCGTTCTTGTCGAGGCCGAGGGCATAGGGATTGGAGCGTGTCATGGGCTGCGTTCACGGTAGTCCGATTGCGGCCGGCGCTCTGTTCGCTCGCGCACTCAGCGGGAATGCAATCGGCGCAGCGTGTGCTGCCGCACAGAACGTGCAGCGCCGCCTGCATAGACTGGCCTTCGAACACTCGACAGGAGAAATGCAATGGCAAAGGATGTATCCAACCCGTTCGGCGATCTGACCGCGATGCTCGAACAGTTCAAGGTTCCGGGGCTCGACATGGCGCCGTTCGTCGACGCCCGGCGCAAGGACGTGCAGGCGTTGGTCGAAGCCAACCAGGCCGCGTACGAAGCGATGCAGGCACTGGCGAGCACGCAGCGCGACATGCTGACCCAGGCGATGCAGGGCCTCCAGCAATCCGCCAACGGCATCACCAGCGGCAAAGCGGGACTGCCCGACGCCGGCCAACAGTCCGAGGCCGCCCGCGAAGCCTGGCAGAAGATGCTGGCCGACATGAAGACGCTCGGCGAGATGGCCCACAAGTCACAGGTGGACGCGGTGGCGAGCCTGACCGGGCGCGCCAAGGCGAGCATGGCGGAAGTCCAGCAGATGCTGTCGCCCAAGTAGGCCTTGTCACCTGAGGCGCCGCCGCTCATGGTCTCGCCTTCAAGATGCCGGACGAGTTCGTCCAAGGGCTGCTCTCGTCCGGTCAGAACCTGATGTAGCTGTCCTCGGCCGCACTGCAGGCGCGCTGGTGGCAGCAGCAGACGGCGCTGTGGATGGGGACGATGGCGCGCGCTGCCGGTCAAGCGCAGGAGCCGGTGATTGCCCCCGAGCGCGGCGACCGCCGCTTCACTGCCGGCGAGTGGCGCGACAACCCCTGGTACAGCCTGCTCGAGCAGAGCTACCTGATCAACTCGCGCCTGCTTCACACGCCAGTGGATCGACTCGATGAGCCCGGCCAATTTCGCGGCCACCAATCCGGATGCGATCAAGCTCGCCTTCGAGACCGGTGGCGCCAGCCTCAACGCGGGCTTGGCCAATCTGGCCGGCGACATGAAGCGCGGCCGCATCTCGATCACCGACGAGAGCGCCTTCGAAGTCGGACGCAACGTGGCCGTGTCGCAAGGTTCGGTGGTGTTCGAGAATCCGCTGTTCCAGTTGATCCATCGCGCCGCTGACCGAGAAGGTGGCGCAGCGGTCGCTCATGATCGTGCCGCCGTGCATCAACAAGTTCTACATCCTCGACCTGCAGCCCGACAACTCGTTCGTGCGCTTCGCCTGCGAACAGGGCCAGACGGTGTTCTTGGTCTCCTGGTGCAACCCGGGCCCGGAGCTGGGCCAGACGACATGGGACGACCACCTCTAGCAAGGCGCGATGAAGGCGCTGGCGCTCGCACGCACGATCAGCGGCGCCGACATCGATCTCGGCAAGATCGACATGCCGAGCTACGTGCTCGCCACGCAAGACGATCACATCGTGCCGTGGCATGCGGCCTACCGCAGCACATAGCTGGTGGGCGGCAAATCGCAGTTCGTGCTCGGCGCCAGCGGCCACATCGCCGGAGTGATCAACCCGGCCGGCAAGAACAAGCGGGCAATGCGAAGCACCGGCCGATCGAACCAGCACCGGGGCGATACGTGAAAGTACGCGGCAAAGTCGCGCCAAGCGCGGTGCAGCAGCTGACTGAACGCCGCACTGCTGCACCTACGACAACCACCACAGCAACCCACTCAGCGTGAAGAACGACGCCACCGTCGTCACCAGCAGCGCCGCGGCGCAGAACGCGTCGTGGCCATGCTTCTGCGCCAGCACCGGGTAGATGCCGAGCATCGGCATCGCGGCCAGCGCGATGGCGGCCGTGCGCAGCACCGCGTTGTCGGCGAGCAGCCACCAGGCCAGCGCCGCCACCGCCAGCGGGTGCAGCACCAGCTTGCCGATCGCCACCGCCGCCAGATCCTGTTTGACGCCGGCCAGATGCAAGCCAACGAGCGAGCCGCCGATGACGAACAGCGCAACGCCGGCCGAGGCCTGCGCCATCAGGTCGATCGCGCGTTGCAGCGGCGCCGGCAGCACCACGGCGAATGCCGCCACGACGATGCCGGCGACGATCGCGATCACCAGCGGGTGCCGCAGCAGCGTCATCGCGACCTCGCGCAGCGCGGCAGCGACGGAAGCCCGCCGTGCGCTGTCGCGCTCGGCCAGGGTCAGCACCAGCGGCAGCATCACCAGGTTCTCGACGATCATCGCGAGCGCGATGGCCACAGCCGCCGGCGGGCCGAGCCAGGGCAACAGCACCGGCACGCCGACATAGCCGCTGTTGGAAAACGACATGCCCATGCCGACGAAGGCGCGATACGAAGCGCCTTTGCCGCGCGCGTACAACCAGCCGGCAGCAAGTGCGATCAGCGAGCCGCCGAGGTAGGCCAGCAGGTAGCGCGCGTCGAAGATCTCGGCCACCGAGCGCCGCGCCAGCATCGTGAACAGCAGCGCCGGCAGCGCGAAGCGCAGCACGAACTGGCCGAGCACGCGCATGTCGGCACGCGCCAGCCAGCCGGCGCGCACAGCGACATAGCCGAGCCCGATCAGCAGGTAGATCGGGGTGGTGACTGTGAGGATGTTCAGATCAGGCCGCTAGAGCAGTTGCTGCTCGAGCTCATCGACGCTGCAGGGCGGCAACTTGAACTTGGGTTTGCTCGGGCCGGCGTACCAGTCGAGCCAGCCGGGAGTCTTCTCGAATGTCATGGCTGTACCTTCTTCAGGATGCGGTCGGCTTCTCTGCGCCAATCGGCGCTGCGCGCAAAGTCCTTCGTGCCCTTGACGCCGAAGACGCCTGCATCGGCGAGGTCTGCCACCCACGCCTGCCGTTCGGCCGTGCCTGCCGCGCTGTGCGGCTCGAGGCCGGCTTCGCGCACCGTGACGGCCACTTCGCGCACCTCTTCGCTGCGGCGGCGGCCATGTTCGATCACACGCTGGAAAAAATACGCGCCCTGCTTCTCCCAATCGATGCCGGGGAAGGTCTCCTGCAGCGACGCGATGACCGCGTCTTCGACGCCGTAGTGGCGCGCCGTGGTGAAGCTCTCGATGACCATCGCCTCCAGGCCCTTGATCATCACGCTGCGGCACATCTTGGTCGCGCTGGCGACGCCGAGTTGGTCGCTGGCCACCTTGGCGGCAAAGCCGAGTTGCTCGAGCAGCGGTTGCAGCGCCGCCGCGTCGGGCCCGCCGAGCAGCAGCGGCACCTTGATGCGGTACGGCGGGATCAACGTCATCACCGCACCTTCGACATAGCGGCCGCCGGCGGCGTTGACGATCGCAGCGGCGCGAATCTTGGCGCCGGGCGATGCGGAGTTGAAGTCGAGCACGTAGGCTGCCTTGGCCAATCCGGGCGCTATCGCTGCGGCCACTGGCACGGCCTGGCTGGCCGTGACGGCGCTGATCACGAGCTCGGTGCGCTGCACGGCCGATTCGTGCGAAGCGGCGAGCGTGATGCCGAGCTTCGCCGCGTGGTCGCGAAGCGCTTTGCCGCCCTCGCCTTCGAGCTTGATGTCGTAGGCGACAACACTGTGCCCCTGCGCAGCCAAGTCCTCGGCGAGGATCCTGCCGACTTCGCCGTAGCCGATGAGGGCGATCTTCATGTCTTGCTCCCTCTCCCGCAGGGCGGGAGCGGGAGCAAGACGAGCTCGGTCTGGATGTCGATGATCATGCGGGCTCCATGCCGTGCTGTCGTTTGGTTGCAGCCTTGCCGGGCGCGGCCAAGAACGCGAGCAGCGCACGCGCTGCATCGGGTTGCGACGACGCCGCGCAGACGCCGGCCGAAAACGTGGTGGTGATCTGGATCGCGGGCGGCAACGGGCCGAGCACGTCGATGCCTGGCAGGCTCATCAGTTCGCTCAATTGCTGAAAGCCCAGCGCCACCTCACCACGCGCGACCAGTGTGCCGACAGGGACACCCGGCGGCGCCTGCACGATGCGCGGCGCAATCTCCTGCGCGATCCCCCAACGCTCGAACAGCTTCGCCAGTTGCACGCCGCTCGGGCCGGTGGAGTAGCCGAGCGTCGGCGCGGCGAGCACGGCGCGCTTGACGGCTTCTTCCGAAGCGATGTCCGGATGTGCGGCGCCGGCCTTCACCGCCACCGCTACACCCGAATGCACGAGATCGACCTTGCTGCCGGCGAGCACACGGCCGGCGGCAACCAGCTTGTCGATCGCGTCAGCGGCCAGCACGACCACGTCGAAGGCTTCGCCGGCGGCCACGCGCTTGGCCGCATCGACGCCGCCGACCGACTCGATCGCCACCCGCGAGCCGTAGGCCGCCGTCAACTCGGCCAGCAGTGCGCGCGTGGCCATCGAGGAAATGCCGGTGATCATGGGTTGGGACATGGTGTGACTCACTGGCGTTCGATTTTGGCTTGCACGATGACGTCGGCCCAGCGCTTGATCTCGGACGCCAGCAACTGCTGCAACTGCTGCGGCGTGCCGCCCTGCGCACGCACACCGAGCGCTTGCAGTTGCGACTGCACAGCGCGCATCGCCAGCGCCTGCACGGCCGCGCGTTGCAGCCGCAGGGTGACGGCGCGCGGCGTCTTCGCCGGCGCGGCCAGCGCATTCCAAGAGGCGACGTTGTAGCTCGCCAGGCCCGACTCCATCACCGTCGGCACCTCGGGCAGCGCTGCGAAGCGGCGGTCCAACGTCACGGCCAGCGCGCGCAGCACCTTGCCTTGCACCTGGCCCAACATCGGCCCCAGGATTTCGAAGCCGACATCGATCTCGCCGCTGCGCAGCGCCGTGATCACCGCCGGCGTGCCTTTGTACGGCACGATCACGGCGTCGATGCCCGACAGCGATTTGAAGTACTCGGCGGCCAGGTGCTGCGTGCTGCCGGCGGCGATGGTGCCCATGGTCAACTTGCCCGGCTGCGCCCGCGCGCGCGTGAGCAGGTGAGCAACCGTCTTCAGCGGCGAGTCGGCAGCGACGAACAACGCCAGATCGAAAAGACCGAGCGTCGTGATCGGCGCGAAGTCATTGACCGCATCGAACGGCAGGTTGCGAAACAGCCCGGCACTGACCGCGTTGGCATTGCTCATCAACAGCAGCGTCAGGCCGTCGGGCGCGGCGCGCACCACCTGCTGCGAGCCGACGATGGCGCCGGCGCTCGGCTTGTTATCGACGACGATCGGCTGCTTGAGCGACGCGCTCATTTCCTTGGCCACCGCGCGCGCGGTCAGGTCGGCGATGCCGCCGGGCGCGAAAGGCACGACGAGCGTGATCGGCCGCGTGTCGGCCGCGGGTTGGGGCCGTGCGGCAGCGCTCCAGAGCGAGCCGATCGACACGGCGAGGGCGACGCGGCGGTTGGCATCGGTGATCACAGCTTTACCTTGCTTCACGTCAGCGCCGTGCGCCATCGGCCGTTGTGCAGGGACCTTCACTGCACGGGGTTCTGTCATGGGCCATCTCCGTACCGCACTTCAACCGTCGTCGGCGCTGCGTGCCGTGACACTGGTGGCCTTGGCGGCCACGCTCGGCGGCTGCGTCGTCGTGCCGGCCCACCGTGGCTACGGCGGCGGCCAGGGCGGCTACCGCTCCGAGCCGGTTTACTCGGGCGGCCAAGAAGACTACGTGGCCGTGCCGCCACCGCCCGTGCAATACGAGGTCGTCGGCATTGCGCCCTACCCTGGCTGGTTCTGGATCAACGGTTTCTGGACCTGGCGCGCCAACCGGCATGTCTGGATCGGCGGCCGCTGGGAAGCGCCGCGCCCGGGCTATCGCTGGCAGCCGCACCGCTGGGAGCCGCACGCGCAGGGCCGCGGTTGGCGTGAGAGGCGCGGCGGCTGGAATCACTGACCGCTCGCGCGTCTAAGCCGACGCCGGGCCGCGCAAGCGCGAGCCGCCCGGCAGCGGCACGGCACGGTGCAGCACGTCTTCGGCCAGCCACGCGGCCGATCGCCTTGCGCGTTCGGCCACCACCGGCAGCGGCATCTGCGTGTAGTCGTCGTTGAAGACTTCGAAGCTGTAATCGCCGCGATAGCCCAGGCCGTCGAGCTCGATCACCAGGCGGCGCAGCTCGTCGCTGTGCACGCCCTCACCCGGAAAGACGCGGAAGTGGCGCGCCGTTTCGATGCGCTCTTCGACCGTGCGGATCTCCTGCCACATGAAGTCGGCCAATTGCACGAGATAGATCTTTTCCGGGTCGATGTCTTGCAGTGCTTCGGTCGGCGTGCGCGTGGCGAAGCTGTGGAACGAATCGACGCCGATGCCGAGGTTCGGCGCATCGGCCTGCTCGACGACGCGCCAGGCCCCCACGCAGTCGTTGATGTGCCGGCCCCACGACAGGCCCTCGTACGCCACCTTGATGTCGTGCGGCAGCGCCATCATCGCCAGCTTGCGCAGGTCGCGCGCGATGATGGCTTCGTCGTCGGTGGCATGGCGGCTGGTCGAGGAGCAGGCCAGCAGGATCGGGCTGCCGAGCGCGGCGCACATCTCGATCATCGAGCGCGCGATATCGACCTTGTAGTCGTGCAGATGGCCCGACAGGCCCTCGAAGTCGCGCAGCACCTGAAAGCCGGTGACGCGCAGGCCGCTGGCTTTGACTTCTTCGACGGCGGCGTGCCAACCGTCCGGATGGCCGACGAGATCGCGCGCCGCGAACATCACTTGCGAGAAGCCGGCGTCCTTGATCGCGCGCAGCTTGGCCGCCAGCGGGCCGGCCAGCGAGATCGTGTCCATGCCGAAGTCGGCGATGTATTCGGCAGTCATGTCAGCCCCTCGCCCGACGAATACGTCGGTCGATCCCCCGAGGGGATACGGGCCGGCTTGGGAGCGGCCCGGCGCTCGGCCCGCTACGCATCATGGTGCACCAGCTCGAACATCACGCCGCCGAGTTGCGGCCTCGTCAACGCACCGCGCACCTCGGTATGCAGCGTGTCGGTCTCGACGAAATCGATGCCGCGCGCACGCAGCGCCTGCACCGCCGCCGGCACGTCGGGCGCGCCGAAGGCCACGCGCTGCAGGCGCTCGCCGGTGTCATCGACGACGAGCGAGTCGGGCTCGATCAGTTGCAGATAAAACGTACCGCAAGGACTCGCCAGCACGCTGCCGCGCGGCAAGATGCCGAAGCGTTTGTCGGCCGGTACTTCGACGAAGCCGAACAGCGAGCCGTAGAAGGCGCACCAGTCGGCGCTGCGGTCGGCGCCGACGTACTGCACGACGCCGAACCAGTGCAGCCCGGCAACGGCGGGCACCACCGGATCGACGGTGGGCACCGGGATGAAATCGACGTCGTAGATCGAGAACTCGCGCCAGCGGTCGATGAAATATAGGCGGCTCGAACCCGCGCCATGCACGCCGGGAATGTGCAGCTCCATCGGCTGCACCTTCACCGGCACCGGCCAGCCGCCCTGCTCAACGACGCGCGCCTGCGCCGCGCCGGCATCGCGCACGCGCAGGGCGATGGCGGCGATCTGCGGCGTTTCGCCGTCCGCCGCCGCCGACACACCGTGTGCGTTGACGACGATGTTCATCGTGCCTTGCCGGTACAGCATGACCTCGCGCGAGCGATGCCGCGCCACCGGCCGAAAGCCGATCGACTCGAGCACCTGGCCGAGCGCCTGCGGGCGCGGCGTCGTGTACTCGATGAACTCGATGCCTTCGATGCCGAGCGGGTTGCTGGCAACGACCACGGCTTCTCGGTCGAGCGGCGAATTCATGCATTGGCTCCTTGCGAGATCAGACGCCGGAAGTGTGCATCGACCCGCGCCGGGTCGGCCGAGAGGCCGGTGAAACGCTCGAAGGCGCCGACGGCCTGGCCCACCGCCATCGTGCCGCCATCGACGACACGGCAGCCGAGCGCGCGCGCCGCCTTCAGCAGCGCCGTCTGCAGCGGGAAATAAACGATCTCAGAGACGAACAACTCGGGACGCAACAACTCGGCTTTCAAAGGCAGGCCGGGCAGCTTGTCCATGCCCGTCGGCGTGGCGTGCACGAGGCCGGTCGCGTTGCGCAGCGCGGTGGCGGCGTCGGTGCTGCCGCTCGCGCGCGACCCACCGTACTGCTTGTTCAGTTCGGCGGCCAGCGCATCGGCGCGCGCGCCGTCACTGTCCACCACCACCAGCGCATCGGCCTTCATACGGCAGATCGAATGCGCGATCGCCGACCCCGCACCGCCGGCGCCGAGCAGCACCACGCGCGACAGGTCGGCATCCGGCAACGTGCGCTCGAACCCCCAGCGCCAGCCGGAGCCGTCGGTGTTGTGGCCGGTGGCTTTGCCGTCTGCGAAGACAACGGTGTTGACCGCGCCCATCGCCCGCGCCTCATCGGAGAGACCGTCGAGCAACGGAATCACTGCCTGCTTGCACGGGTAGGTGATGTTCAGACCGGCAAAGCCCATCGTCTTCGCCGCGCGCAGCAAGCCGGGCAGCGCCTGCACGTCCTGCCCGGCCTTGTCAAGGTCGATCAGCTGGTAGTGAAGCCGCAGCCCTTGGGCCGCGGCTTCGGCTTCCTGCATCGCGGGCGTGAGCGAGCGCTGGATGCCAGCGCCGATCAGCCCGCAAAGGAGCTTCTGGTTCACTTGCGAAGCTTGTCCAGCTCGGCCATCACCTCGGCCACCGTGGCTTCACCCACCGTCGCCGAGTGCTTGGCGATCACCGGCTTGACCTTCTCGCGGAACTTCGCCGCTTCGGCCGGCGACAACTCGGTGACGGCCATGCCGCCCTTTTTGATGGCGTCGAGCGCGGTGGCCATGCCGGCGCGCGACTGCTCGCGCTGGTACTTGGCGGCCTCGCCCGCGGCCTCGTCGAGGATCTTCTTCTCGGCCGGCGTCAGCGTGTCCCAGACCTTCTTGCTGAAGATCACCGATTGCGGGTTGTACTGGTGGTTGGTGATCGCGAGGTGCTTCTGCACTTCCCAGAACTTGTTGGCCGCGATCACCGTCAGCGGGTTCTCCTGGCCGTCGATGGCCTTGCTCTCCAGGCCGCCATAGACCTCGGGGAACGGCATCGGCGTCGGGTTCGCACCCAGGGCCTTGACCCAATCGACGTTGATCGGGTTCGGGATCACGCGCAACTTCAGGCCGTCGATGTCGGCCACCGTGTTGATCGGCTTCTTGCTGTTGGTGATGTTGCGGAAACCCAGCTCCCAGAACGCCAGGCCGACGATGCCTTTTTCTTCCAGCTTGCCGTGCAGCTTCTTGCCCACCGGGCCGTCCATCACGGCGTCGGCTTCCTTGGCGTTGGCGAAGAGGAACGGGAAGTCGACGATCGTCATCTCCTTGGCCACCGAGGCCAGGATGCCGCTGTTCATCGACACCATCTCGAGCGTGCCGCCCTGCAGCGCGGTGACGTTGGCTTGGTCGCTGCCGAGCTGGCCGCCGGGGAACAGGTTGACCTTGATCTTGCCGCCGCTCTTGGCCTGCACGATCTCGGCGAACTTCTTCATGCCGAGCTCGATCGGGTGGCCGACCGGGTTTTGCGTCGCGAACTTGATCGTGCGCTCTTGGGCGAACGAGGTGCCGACGGCGGCGAGTGCCGCCATCGCAACAGCGGTAGCGACGAGGGACTTGAGGAATGAACGCTTCATGGGTGGATGTCTCCTGGGGTCAGGGTGGGGGGAATCAATAGAACAGCTTCAACGGCCAGAGCACGATCTGCGGGAACAGCACGAGCAGGAACAGCAGGCCGAACTGGGCGATCATGAAAGGCACGACGCCGCGCGTGACCTCGTCCATCTTCAGCTTGCCGACGCCGGCGACGACGTTGAGCACCGTGCCCACCGGCGGCGTCACCAGGCCGATCGAGTTGTTCATCACGAACAGCACGCCGAAGTACACCGGGTCGATGCCGGCGGCCTTGACCAGCGGCATCAGCACGGGGGTGAGGATCAGGATGGTCGGCGTCATGTCCATCGCCGTGCCGACGACCATCGTGATGATCATGATCATGACCATCAGCAGGATCGGCTTGTCGAGCAGCGGCTGCAGCAGCTCGATCAGTTGCGCCGGCAGGTTGGCCACGGTGATCAGCCAGGCGCTGACCATCGCCGCGGCGACGAGGAACATCACGACGGCGGTGGTCTTGGCTGCGGCGACGAACACGCCGTACAGCTGGGACCACTTCAGCTCGCGATAGACGACGGTCGAGATGATCAGCGCATAGACGGCGGCAACGACCGCGGCCTCGGTCGGCGTGAACACGCCCGCACGCAGGCCCACCAGCACGATCACCGGCAGCACCAGCGCCCAGGTCGCGCCGCGCAACGCCTTCATGCGCTCGGCGCCCGTGGCCTTGGGCGGCGGCGTTGTCTTTTCGCGCTTGGCCACGATGTACCAGGCGATCGCGATCGCCACGCCCAGCAGCAGGCCAGGCACGATCGCCGCCAGGAACAGCTTGGTGATCGAGACGTTGGCGGCAACGCCGAAGATGACGAACGCGATCGACGGCGGGATGATCGGGCCGATCACCGCGGCCGAGGCGATCAGGCCGCCGGACTTGGCGCGGTCATGGCCGGCCTTGACCATCATCGGCAGCAGCAGCGCCGCCAGCGCCGCAGCGTCGGCCACGGCCGAGCCCGACAGCGCCGACAGCAGGCAGGCAGCGACGATCACCACATACCCCAGGCCGCCGCGCACATGGCCGACCAATGTCATCGCCAGATCGATGATGCGGCGCGACAGGCCGCCGACGTTCATGATCTCGCCGGCGAGCATGAAGAACGGCACCGCCAGCAGCGGAAAGCTGTTCGCGCCTTCGACCAGGTTCTGCGCCAGGATCTGGGCGTCGAAGTTGCCCATGTACACCATCAGCGCGACGCCGCACAGCAGCAGCGAGTAGGCGATCGGGATGCCCAGCGCCATGGCGCCGAGCAGCGACAAGATGAAGATGGCGACAGTCATGTCAGTGCTGCCCGGCCGCCCGAAGGCACTGACGCGCCCCCGGTGCGACGAAGGAGCCACTTTGTGGTCCTGGGGGCAGCGAACGGAGTGAGCTTGGGGGCTTCATTTCGTCTCCTCGATCTTCAGGCTGGCCAGATCTTCGGACTCCTGCACCGTCACCAGGTCTTCGTCGGCGAGCTTGCCCGTGAACAGGCGGCCGAGCTTGAGCAGGTGGAAGGCGCCCGCCGACACGCCGAAGACGACGGCCGCGCCGGGCAGCCACGACATCGACCAGCCCGACACCGGGGCTTCGACATCGAGGCTGATGCGCGCTTGCTCCAACCCGCCCGAGAAGACGAGCCAAGCGCAATAGATCATCGCCGTCTCGGCGACGGCCAGGCACACCATCTTGCCTTTGCGGCCGAGCCGTCCGACCAGCATGTCGGTGCCGAGGTGTCCGTTCTCCTTGATGGCGATGATGGCGCCGAGGAAGATCATCCAGACGAAGGCCCAGCGCGACAACTCCTCGCTGACGGTGATGCCCGAATTGAAGGCGTAGCGCAGCACCACGTTGCCGAACACCATCAGCACCATCACGGCCATCAGCAGCACGAGCAGCAACTCGAGCAACTTGCAGTAGGCCGCGGCGGCCTTGTCGAGCCATTCCATGGGTTTGTCTCCTTGGGGCCGAATAATGTACGAACTGGTTAGTTTTGTGATCCGGGAAAACCCGTAACCGCGCTCGCTCGTTTCAGCGCGCCAGACGTTACTACTTGCGTGCGAACCGCACCACCATTTCGATGATGCTGTCGCGCCGCGCCACCATCGCGCGCGGCGAGTCGAGGTCGCGCTCGAAGATCAGCGCGAAGGTGTGACGGTTGGCGACGTTGAAGACCGCCAGCGCGCTGATCGACATGTGCAGGTCGATCGCGTCGAGCCCGGCGCGGAAGACGCCGGCCTTCTGCCCGCGCTCGATGATGCGCGTCAGGCTGTCGATCGCCGGCACGTTCAACTTGCGGATCATCTTGCTCTGCGCCAGGTACTCGGCGCGGTGGATGTTTTCGCTCTGCACGAGGCGCACGAACTCGGGGTGCTCCCACTGGTAGTCCACGGTGTGGCCGACCAGGCGCCGCAGCGCATCCTCGGGCTGCAGATCGTCGAGGTGGGCCTCGGACTCGATCTGGCGGATGCGCCGGTACGACTCCTCCAGCACCTTGAGGTACAGGCCCTCCTTGCTGCCGAAGTAGTAATAGATCATGCGCTTGCTGGTGCGCATCGCTTCGGCGATGGCGTCGATGCGCGCCCCGGCCAGGCCCTTCTCGGCGAACTCGCGCGTCGCCACTTCGAGGATGTCGGCCATCGTGCGCTCGGGGTCGTTGGTGCGCGGCGCGGCCTTGGTCTTGACGGCCTTGCGCGCCGGGGCGGAATGTACTGTTCGGTTCATTTACGCAGTGTAGGACGACCGGCCCGCGCACCGCAACCACCTACAAGCCGACACTCCCCCGCAGCAGCTGCGACGCGATGCGCGGATCGTCGGCATCCGTGACCAGACAGAACTCGATCCTGCCGCGCCGCAGACGCGCGTCGATGCCTTCGATCTTTTCGTCATGCGGCATCGCCTGGCGCGCCAACAGCTCGCCCTGCGCCGACATGACACCGACCACGCTGCCAACGCAGGCGCCGTCGGCCACGCTGTCGTCCGTCGCTTCGGCCACGGCCGTGAACACCCAGCGCCCGCCCGGCAGCGCTGCGCCATCGGTGAAGCCGAGCGGCACGCCGCCGACCGAGCCTAGCCGGTGGCGGCGCACGCGCGGAGGCAGAGGCGCGTCGGCGCCGTCGAACAACCAGGCGAGCACGCTGCTCAATGCGTAGTGAATCGACGCATTCGGCGAGCCGCCCGCATGGCCGCGTTGCAGCAGCACGAACTCGCGGCCGCTGACGAACGCGCCTTCGATGTTCAAGTCGTCGAAGTGCTCGCGCAGCGGCTCGTACAGCGGCGTCAGGTCAACGAGCCGCGCCGGCCGTCGCGGCTGGCCCTCGTTGTCGAGCGCGATCCACGCCGCACGGCAACGCCGCGGCCGCGAGCCTGAGCCGAGTGCCATCAGCACGCCGCCCGGCAGCAGGGCCAGCGTCTCGCTATCGGGCTTGCGCTTCTTGCGCGCCTTCATGCCGGCCGGCAACGTGCCCTCGAACAGGCGCACCATGCGGCCGTGCGTGTGCGCGCCGTCAAAGAACGCGAGATGGTGCTCGTCGTCGGCCATGACATAGACGCGGCCGTTGGCGCAGACCAGCCCGCTGGCCGCGCTCAAGTGGCGCTGCCCCGGCGTGTGCGTGGCGCGGCGCAGCGTCAGGTCTCGCAGGTGCTCGATGCCGAACATCGCGCACCGACGAAGTCAGCCGATCATTCGACGCTGTTGCAGCTTGGTGCGCAGACCATTTCCGCCCGGCCCAGCACGCGCTTGGACTTCAACTGCGCGGCTTGCCGATGGCGGCCGCACAGGAAACACGAGCGCGTGTGGCCGGTGCCGGTGAAGGGCGAACCAGACACCTTGGCCGCATAGCGCAGGCCGTTTTCCGAGACTTTGGTCGAGGGGGTCGCTTTGCTCATGCCCGTATTGTCGCAGGCTGCGCGCGGTCTGGCTGCCGGGCCGGTATTTTCGGGCCCAGCGGGTAAGCTGGCCGCATGAACACGCGGCTTGCGCGGCACGCTGCCGCTCTCGGCAAACTCGCCAGCCCGCGCTTGGGCCGCGTCTTCGATCGCGAACGTCTGTTCGAGCTGCTGGCGGGCTGGTCGGAGGCGCCCGGCCTCTGGTTGGCCGCGCCGCCGGGCGCCGGCAAGACCACCCTCGTCGCCACCTGGCTGCGCCGGCGCGAGGCCCCGACGCTGTGGCTGCAGCTCGACGACAGCGACGCCGACCCGGCCACCTTCATGCAATCGTTGGATGCCCTGTGGGCCGGCCTCGTCGCGGCGCCGCCGAACCTGCCCGCGCTGCGCAGCGATGACCTGGCCGACCTGGCCGGCTGGCTGCGGCGGCGTCTGCTGCACATGCTGCCGCTGCTGCCGACACGCTGGACCTTGGTGCTCGACAACCACCAGGAACTGCCCGCGCCATCGCCGCTGCAGGCGGCCTTGGCGCGTGCGCTGGCGGACTTGCCGGCCGGCGTGCAGTGGGTGTTCATCAGCCGCGAGGCGCCGCCGGCCGCGTACACCGGCGCGCTGGCGCGACAACAGCTGGTCGTGATCGGCGCCGACGTGCTGCGCTTCGACGACGCCGAGACGCAGGCCTTGATCCGCTTGCATGGCCGCCCGGATGCGTTGGCGGCATCGCTGGCTGCCGCGCAGGGCTGGGCGGCAGGCCTGACGCTGATGCTGCAGGGCGCACCGCGCAACGCCAGCCCGCCGCCGCTGGACGCACGCGAGCGCCTGTTCGACTACTTCGCCGGCGAAGTGCTGCTGCGCATGCCGGCGCCGCAGCAGCAGGCGCTGATGGCGCTGGCCCACCTGCCGAGCACCACGGCCGATCTGGCCATTGCCATGAGCGACTTTGCGCCGGCGCCGGCGCTGCTGGAGCAACTCGCGGCGTCGAGCCTGTTCACCGACCGCCGCGAAGGCCCGCCGGCGGCCTTCGTCTTTCATGCCTTGTTCAGCGAGTTTCTGCGCCGGCGCTTCGAGCGCAGCGCCTCGCCCGGCGAGCGGCGCGCGATGTGGCTGCGCGCCGGCCGGCTGCTCATCGAGGCCGGCCAGACCGATGCCGGCCTGCAGCGCCTGATCGAGGCCGAGGCCTGGGACGAGGCTGCACGAACCCTCGCCGATTGCGCTCCGCGCTATGCCGCCGACGGCCGCCTGCAGGCGCTGCGCCAGCACATCGAGGCGCTGCCCGCCGCGCACGGCGACCATCTGGCCTATTGGCGCGGCTTCTGTGCGCTGGACACGCAGCCCGCGGCGGCGTTGGCCGACATGGTGCTGGCCCGACAGGCCTGCGCCGCGGCGGGCGACGTGGACGGTTGTCTCGCAGCCGCTGCGGGGGCGGGGGTCGCGCTGGTCTCGACCGGTCGCGTCGCCGAACTCGATCCGTGGATCGACGTGCTGACCACGCACGCCGAACGCGCGCTCGCCGCCCACGACGACGACACCCAGATGCGCCTCGTGCCCGGCCTGTTGTCGGCGCTGGTCTATCGGATGCCGTGGCATGCGCTCACCGAAGCGCTGGCCGAGCGCGCCGAACGCCTGCTGCACCACGAGTCGGCGGCCGGCCAGCGCCAGCTGGTGGGCGCGCTCGTGTTCCACCTGCTGTGGCGCGGCCATGTCGATCGGCTCGAACGCATCGTGCTGCGCATCGACGCGCTGTGCCTGCGGGGCCTGGCCGCGCCGGCGACGATGCTGCGCTGGTGGAGCGTGGGCACGACCGTCAAGACGCTGCTCGGCCACACCGAGGCCGCGCGCGCCGACTCGCAACAGGCGCTGGCGCTGATCGAAGCCGAACCGCTGCTGGCGCCGCAGCGGGCCGGCGCCGAGCTGCAAGCCATGTTCGTGGCGCTGGCCTCGGTCGATGCCGCGGCGGCGCGCCGGCACATGGAGCAGGCGGCGCTGGTGCTGCACCCGGACAACGCCTTCGACCGCACGACCTACGAACACCAGCGCGGCATGCTGGCGCTGCTCGAAGGCGACGCGCCGACCGCCCTGCGCCTGATGCGCGCTGCGGTGGCCAGCGCACGCGCCGGCGGCTTTCAAATGCGCGAACACATCGCACTGATCGCCAACGCGCTGGCCGCGGCGCACAGCGGCGAGCATGCCGAGGCGCGGCAAGCGATCGAAGAAGTCTTCTCGCACCCGATGTTCGCCACCTGCCGCTGGCATCACTGGGTCGGCGGTTGCGTGGCCGCCTATGCCGCCCTGCAGCGCGACGACGAAGCCGGCGTGCAACAGCACCTGGGCACGGCATTGCGCGTCGCCCGCGAGTGCGGCTACCGGCATGGGCCGATGCTGTTCCTGTGCGGCGACATGATGGCGCGCCTGTGCGCGATGGCGCTGGCGCACAACATCGAGCCTGAGATCGCCCGCGACATCGTCGTGCGCAACCAGCTGAAGGCGCCGCCGCAAGCCGATGAGGCCTGGCCGTGGGCCGTGCGCGTGCGTGCGTTCGGCGCGCTCGACGTCGAGATCGGCGGCGCGCCGATGGCCTCGTCGCGCAAGGAAAGCCGGCGCTTGCTGGAACTGCTCGGCGTGCTCGCAGCACACGGCCAGACGCCCGTGCCGCAAGACCAGATCGCCGATGCGCTGTGGCCCGACGCCGACGGCGACGCCGCGCGCAACGCCCTGGACAACGCCCTGCACCGCCTGCGCAAGGCACTCGGCGGCGACGACCGCATCGTCTTGCGCCACGGCGCGTTGGCGCTCAACCCGCAGCGCTGCTGGACGGACGTGGCCGCGCTCGAACAGGTGCTGGCGCAGATCGACGCGGCCTCCGCGCCGCAACGGCCGGCGCTGGCGCAACGGGTGCGCTGGCTCTATCGCGCCGCCTTGCTGCCGGCCGAAACGCTGCCGATCGTCGCCGCGCGGCGCGAGGCCTTGCAGCGCCGCGTGCAGCGTCTCGAATCCCTACCCGATCTCTAAGCGGCGGCGCGGCAAGCTGCGTCACACCTTTTGACTCGGAGACCGCTCATGGAATGCAACCGCCGCTCACGCCGCCTGTTCCTGCACGCCGCCGCTGCGTTGACCGCCGGCGCCGCCACGCCGCGCGCCGCGTGGGCGCAAGCGGCCTCGCTGCGCATCCTGTGCATGGGGCCCGCCGGCAGCATCCCCGACACCATCGCGCGCCGCTACGCCGAGCAGCTTGGCGCACGCTACGCCGCCGGCGTGGTCGTGGACAACCGCCCGGGGGCCGCGGGCCAGATCGCGATCGGCGCGTTGAAGCAAGCCGCCGCCTGACGGCGCGACGATGCTGCTCGCGGCCGGCGCGATCGCCACCGTCCATCCCTCCCTCTACGCCAAGCTCGGCTACGAGCCGCAGGCCGACTTGACGCCGGTGGCCGTGGCGGCCGAGGCCACGCTCGCCCTGGCCGTCGGCCCGGCGGTGCCGCACAGCGTGCGCAGCCTCGCCGAATTCATCGACTGGGCCCGCAACCACGCCGCGCTCGCCAACTACGGCTCGCCCGGTGCCGGCACCCTGCCGCACATGTTGAGCGCGCTGCTCTTTCGCGACGCCAAGGTCGATGCACAGCACGTGGCCTATCCGGGAGGACCGGCCGCCCTGCTCGATCTGCTGGGCGGGCGCCTGGCCTGCCTGACGCTGCCCGAAGGCCTGCTGCGGCCGCACCATGCCGCCGGCAAGCTGCGCGTGCTGGCGACGTCGGGCGCTGTGCGCAGCACCTTCATGCCCGACGTGCCGACCTTCGTCGAACAGGGCCACCCCCGGCTCGCCATCCGCGAGTGGTTCGGCTTCTTCCTGCCCGGCGCCGCCTCGCCCGCGGTGCTGCGACAACGCTTCGCAAGCGCTGCGCACCGCGGCCGACAGCAAGGCGTTGGGCGCGGTCCTCGGTGACATGGGCATGCTGGCCAACAGCGGCACGGCCGCGGCGATGAGCGAGCGCATCGCGGCCGAGCAGCGCTACTGGCGCGAGGTCATCGCCACCACCGGCATCCGGCTCGAGGCATGACAGCCGCCGCCGCACGATCCAGTGCCGACGCCTGGGACGACGCCGCCGTCGGTTGGCACCACAACAGCGCGCTGGTGCGCGAGTGGCTGCGCGACGCCACGCGTTGCGTGCTCGACTCCGCCCGCCTCTTGCCCGGCGCCAAGGTGCTCGACGTGGCCGCTGGCGCCGGCGACCAGACGCGCGACATCGTGCAGCGCGTCGGCGAGCGCGGCGAGGTCTGGGTCACCGACGTTTCGCCGCGCATCCTGGCATTGGCGCAAGCCAGTCTGCGCGACGCTCGCGGCACGCGCCTGCACTTCCAAGTCGCCGACGCGCAAACGCTCGGCATGGCCGGCGCGAACTTCGACGCCGTGATCTGCCGCCTGGGATGGATGTTCTGCCCGTCACCCCTCGCGGCCGCGCGCGAGATGCGGCAGGCGCTGCGGCCGGGCGGCCGGCTGAGTGCCTTGGTCTTTTCGACGCCCGAGGCCAACCCCTGCGTCGCCATCACGATGCGCACTGCCAGGCAACACGCCGGCCTGCCCGAGGCCGATCCCTTTGCACCGGGTTCGCTGCTGAGCCTCGGCCGGCCGGGGCTGGCCGCCAAGGTGATGCGCGATGCGGGCTGCGGCGACATCGAGGTGACGCGGCTGCAGGCACCCTTCTCTTTGCCTAACGTGGACGACTACATCGCGTTCGTGCGCACCGCGGGCTCGCCCGTGATCGAAGTCTTGCGCCCTCTGTCCGCAGCTCGGCAAGCCGAGGCCTGGGCCGACATCAGGCGCCAGCTCGACCGCTTCCGGACCGCGCACGGGTGGGTCGGCCCGAACGAATTGCTGCTCTGCTCGGCTGTCCATCCGGCTGGCCGCGGATGAGATGAATTCCTGTCAGGCGTCGCCTACAGCCGATGCGCTGCGGGTCCGACAGCGCGCATGGCGTTGCGCGCGCACGATCGCGCGAATGACTCTACCTCCTGCCTCGACGCCCTGGGCCACACGCTGTGCGGCGCTGCGCGATCGGCTGGCGCCTTTCGCTCCGGGCCTGGTGGGCGCGGCCGGCGTGCTGGCCCTGTTGTTGGCGTTCCAACAGGTGGTGGCGTCGAGCGTGGAAAGCAGCCAGGCGCGCCACCGCGCGAGTGCCGAGCGCGCCGATGCGGTGTGGCGCTGCAGCGCCGCGCGGGGCGTTGCACCGCGCGCCGCCTGTCTGGCCCAACAGAGTGGCGCGACGCCGTGAACGCTCGAGCCCGGCGATCGACGTTGCTCTTGCGGCTGACGCGTGAGGCCGTCTTGGTGACCGCGGCGCCGGCGCCGGCGTCGGCGGCGAGCCAATAGCCGAAGACGGCAGCATGGCCGAGGTCGGTCGACCGTCCAGCGGGTATTCGCATTTCGCCAAAGCCGCGGCCCACTTTTGCGGCCGGCCGCGCGTCTTCGCGCTCGCCGTGGCCGTGATCGGACTCTGGATCGTCACAGGCCCTTTGTTCGGCTTCAGCGACACCTGGCAACTGGTCATCAACACCGCCACGACGATCATCACTTTTTTGATGGTGTTCCTGATCCAGAACACGCAAAACCGCGACACCGAAGCGATCCAGATCAAGCTCGACGAGTTGATCCGCGCCACGCAGGGCGCCCACAACGCGCTGCTCGATCTGGAAGAGCTCGAAGGCGAGCAGCTCGATGCCTTCCAGGCTCGCTATCAGTCCTTGGCGGCGGCGGCGCGAACGGGGTTGAGCAGCGGACTGCTCGACACGGGAACGCCAGACACGTGAGGCTGTGTCGAACCGCCGCGCTTGCCGAGTGCGGCAGTGACTGCGGACTCGCGCCGCTGCGCTGATGTCTGTGCTGTCAGCGCGTCGCCAAGCAAGGCCTGCAACCGATCCAGCGCATCGACGCATTCGAGCACGCTCGCACATACCGCCGCCGGCGTGTCGTTGAAGCCGGGCCGGTGCATCTCGCCGACCGCCAGGCGCAGCCGCGCCTTGACGGCACCCAGCAACGCGCCCCACTCGTCGATCGAGACGCCGGTGGTCTGGTGCGGCTGCGTCTCCACGCCGTAAAGCGCAAAGCGCTCGTCCTGCCGATCGTCGTCGTCGAAAAGCTGCCGGATGCCTTCCAACTGCTGCGCAAACGCAGCCATGGCATCGGTCTGGCCAGGCGTCGGGCGGTGGGCCACGGCCTAGCCCTCAGCCGAGCACATCGCCGTAGGCCCGCTGGTCGTTGCCATAACACGCGCAGGCGGTGGCTTCGAGCCCGGTGCGGTTCTTGATCAGCATTTCGCCGCGGTGGTACTCGATCAGACCAGCGCGCTGCATCGCGCTGGCGGCGGCCGTGATGCCGACGCGGCGCACGCCGAGCATGTAGGCCAGGAATTCATGGGTGACGTGAAAGCGCTCGGCATGCGCACGGTCCTGGCTCATCAGCAACCAGCGCGCCAGCCGCGGGCCGATCTCGTGAAAGCGCAGGCAGGCAGCCGAGCCGGCGAGCTGCGCCATCAGCACGTAGAGGTAGCGGTCGAGCAGGCGCTGCAGCACCGGGCTGCGGGCGAGCTCGGTGCAAAAGGCCGCGCTGGCGATGCGCCAGGCCGCGCCCTGACCCTGCACCACCGCATGCAACGGCACGGTGGCCACGCCAAGCGCCAGTTGCGCACCGAGCATGCCCTCGCGGCCGACCATGCCGACTTCGAGCGCCGGCTTGCCGTCGATCGGCGCGACCATCGAAATGAAGGCATCGACCGGGAAATAGACATGCCGCGTCGGCTTGCCGGGCTCGCAAAGCACTTTGCCCAGCACCAATTGGACGGACTCGCCGGCGGCGAGCAGCGCGGCGCGCTCCTTGCGCGGCAAACGCTCGATGAGGTGGTTCTGGGCGGTGGCCATGACGGCTCTTGTAGGAGTGGTGCGCCCCTGCGCTGCAAGCAGGTGGACAGGCAGGCATGGACGTGAAGCCGTCGCGCTGCTGCTGCGAACGAGTATGCCGGCCGCGCGCTGCGGCGTCGGTGTGCCAACGCACACAGCGACGTTCACAGGGCCAGGGCTTTGAACGGCGCGGCAGCCGGCCGGTGCGTCTCGACCACGGCGCGCTGCACGCGCACGCCGTCGGGCCGCGGATCGACGAGCGGTGGCGCTGGCCCGGCTCCGGCCAGCGCCTGGGCCTCGACGGTCCGCGCCTGCACGACACACAGGTCGTGCAAACGGCCCTTGGTGTCGCTGCACTGCGCCTGGGCCACCGCATCGGCGGCCTCGGCGCGGGCCTCCAGCACCTTGTGATGGTCGCGCATGTTGCCGCCGTGGCTGAACTCGAGCTCGGCCCGTGCCACTTTCCTGCGCGCCCGGGTTTGTTCGAGGCAGACGTTGCCTGCCTGCGCCGCCAGCGGCGCGCAGGCTTCTTTCTCGGTTCGATAGTCGGCGCTGATTTGGGCGTTGGCCGCCTGGTAGGCCGGCTCGGCCCGTTGCGCGGCCTGCAGCACAGGGAACGCAACCACGGCGACGAGCAGGTGCTTGAACATCGAAGCCTGCCTCAAGGCGTGTCCGGTGGCGATCGCAACGCCATGATGTCGTGCGCCTGCTGGCGATGCCGCGCACGTTCGTCGCGGAAGCTCGCATGCAGTTGCTCGAGCGCTTCCACGCACTCGAGCACGCCGGCCTGAAGCGGTGCTTCCGCACTGTGCTGCGCCAACTGTTCCAGCCGCGCGCAGACGGCGTTGAACAACTCGTCCCAGTAGCAGGACATCGCATCCGGCGACGACGCCCACTGCGCGTGAGCCCGCAGGCTGGTCACGGTGTCGCCGGCCACGCGCTCCAAGGCCGTCGTCACGGTCAAGGTCGGTGGCCCTTGCAGCGGGTTCAACATGTCGGCGTCACGCCGGCCTCACCCCGGGCGACGAAACGGTCGCCGCGTGGGGCGCGATCGTGACCAGGCCATGCCGCGGCGGCGTGGGGTGGCCACGCTGGGACCGGCGATCGGCAAAACTGGCAATTCGCATGAGACCTCCAGCAAATGGCAACGCAGCGCGCCAACGGCGCCGCGAACCCGGAAAGTTAGGCGCAACGACGGCGCCCGTCTGTGCGTTAGCGAACACGGCGGAGCTACCGAATCCGGCGCTGAGCGGGCCTCTGGGTTGGCGGTATGGTGATTGCCCTCACCCCAGCAACCGCGCAGGGCCGTGCGCGGCCAGGAACCCGCCGATGCCCGAGCCCGCCGAACACGAACCCACGCCGCCCGAAAAGCGCACGCTGCTGTTGTTGCTCGTCTTCGTCTCGGTCGCGCTGGCGTGGATCCTGGCGCCGTTCTACGGCACGATCCTGTGGGGCATGATCATCGCGCTGTTGTTCGCGCCGCTTTACCGGCGGCTGCTGCCGCGACTGGCGCAGCGGCGCACGCCGGCGGCGCTGCTGACCCTGTTGGTGGTGCTGGTGGTGGTGGTGCTGCCGCTGGCGCTGATCGCCGCCGCGCTGGCCCGCGAGGCCAGCGGCGTTTACGAGCAGTTGCAGTCGGGCGAACTCTCTGCGACGCGCTATTTCCGCGGCGTCTTCGATGCCCTGCCGGACTGGGTCACGGGCTGGCTGGACCGCTTCGGCCTGGTGGACTTCAACACGCTGCAGCGGCGGCTGACCGAAGCGCTCGCGCGCGGCAGCCAGTTGATCGCCACGCAGGCGCTCGGCCTCGGGCAGATCACCTTCGAGTTCATCGTCGATCTGTTCATCACGCTGTACCTGGCCTTCTTCCTCATCCGCGACGGCGACGCGCTGGCGCGCACCTTGCGCCATGCGGTGCCGCTGGCCTCGGCGCACCGCAGGGAGCTGGTGCAGAAGTTCACGGTGGTGATTCGTGCCACGGTCAAGGGCAACCTGCTGGTGGCGGCGCTGCAAGGCTTGCTCGGCGGCCTGGCGTTCTGGTTTCTCGGCGTCAAGGGCTCGCTGTTGTGGGGCGTGGTGATGGCCTTCCTGTCGCTGCTGCCGGCCGTCGGCGCGGCACTCGTGTGGGCGCCGGTCGCGCTGTACTTCCTGTTCACCGGCGCGCTCTGGCAAGGCGCAGCGCTCGTTGCCTGGGGCGTGCTCGTCATCGGCCTGGTGGACAACCTGCTGCGGCCGATCCTCGTCGGCAAGGACACGCGGCTGCCCGACTACGTGGTGCTGATGACGACGCTCGGCGGCATGGTGGTCTTCGGCATCAACGGCTTCGTCCTCGGCCCGGCGATCGCGGCGATGTTCGTCGCGGTGTGGCACATCTACGGCGGTGTGCGGGCGGACGACAGTGCTCATTGATACGGATGTGCAGTCAATCGCACAGACCCCGTTCGGGCTGAGCTTGTCGAAGCCGCGGCGTGGCACTTCGACAGGCTCAGTGCGAACGGACCTGGATGCGCCGCAATTTCTCTGTTCGAGCTGAGCTTGCCGAAGCTCAGGGCGAACGTTCGAGTTCAGTGTTGCCGGATCGATGACGCGCACCGCGCAGCCGCAGCGCATTGCCGATCACCGACACCGAACTCAGGCTCATCGCCAGTGCCGCGATCATCGGCGACAGCAGCCAGCCGGTGAACGGGTACAGCACGCCGGCGGCCAGCGGCACGCCGAGCGCGTTGTACACGAAGGCGAAGGCCAGGTTCTGCTTCATGTTGGCGATGGTGTCGTTGGAGATCACGCGCGCCTGGGCGATGCCGCGCAGATCGCCTTTGACGAGCGTGACCTGCGCGCTGTTCATCGCCACGTCGGTGCCGGTGCCCATCGCGATGCCGACATCGGCCTGGGCCAACGCCGGCGCGTCGTTGATGCCGTCGCCGGCCATCGCAACGACGCGGCCTTCGCTTTGCAGGCGCGCCACCAGCGCCAGCTTGTCGGCGGGCTTCACGTCGCCATGGACTTCGTCGATGCCGAGTTTGGCGGCCACTGCGTTGGCGGTCGTCAGGCCGTCTCCCGTCGCCATGACGACGCGCAGGCCGCTGGCCTTCAGTTGCGCCAGCGCCTGCGCGGTGCTCGCTTTGACCGGGTCGGCCACGGCCAGCAGGCCGGCGAGTCGGCCATCGACCGCGAGGTGCATCACGCTGGCGCCCTCGGCGCGCAGCGCTTCGGCTTGCGCCCGCAGCGCATCCACGGCGATGTGAAGCTGTGTCATCAAGGCCGCGTTGCCCAGCGCCAGCGCCTTGCCACCGACATGACCGCGCACACCGATACCACTGCTGGATTCGAAACCTTCGGCCTTGTCGAGCGCCAGGCCCCGCGCGCGCGCCGCTTGCACGATGGCAGCGGCCAAGGGATGTTCGCTGCCCTGGTCGAGGCTCGCCGCCAAGCGCAGCAAGTCGTTTTCATCGAACCCCGGCGCGGGCAGCACGCGCTCGAGGCGCGGTTTGCCTTCGGTCAGCGTGCCGGTCTTGTCCACGATCAGCGTATCGACCTTGCGCAGGTTCTCGATCGCCGCGGCATCACGGAACAACACGCCCTGCGTCGCCGCGTTGCCGGTGGCGACCATGATCGACATGGGAGTGGCCAGGCCGAGCGCGCACGGACAGGCGATGATCAACACGGCGACCGCGTTGACCAGGCCAAAGACCCAGCTCGGCTGCGGCCCGAACAGGCCCCAGGCAAAGAAGGTCAGCACTGCGATGCCGACCACGCCGACGACGAACCAGCCCGCCACGCGATCGGCCATGCGCTGCATCGGCGCGCGCGAGCGCTGCGCCTGCACCACCATCTGCACGATGCCGGCCAGCACGGTCTGCGCGCCGATCTTGTCGGCGCGCATCACCAACGCGCCGCTGGTGTTCAGCGTGGCGCCGATCAGTGGGTCGCCGACGCGCTTGCTGGCCGGCATCGGCTCGCCGGTCAGCATCGATTCATCGACGGCGCTCGCGCCTTCGGTGACGACGCCATCGACCGGCACCTTCTCGCCGGGGCGCACGCGCAGCATGTCGCCGACATGCACGTGCGTCAGCGCAACGTCCTCCTCGCTGCCGTCGGCGTTGATGCGGCGCGCCGTCTTCGGCGCCAGGCCGAGCAGCGACTTGATCGCCGCCGAGGTCTGCGAGCGCGCCTTCAACTCGAAGATCTGCCCGAGCAGCGTCAGCGAGATGATCACCGCCGCCGCTTCGAAGTACACCGCGACGCGGCCCATCGACGTGAACGCCGCCGGAAAGACCTGCGGCGCGACGGTGGCGACGACGCTATAGACGAACGCCGCGCCGGTGCCCAGGCCGATCAGCGTCCACATGTTCGGGCTCTGCTGCACGATCGAGCGCGCACCGCGCACGAAGAACGGCGCGCCGGCCCAGAGCACGACCGGCAGCGTCAGCACGAGCTCGATCCAGCTCTGCGTGGCCATGTCGAACCAGCCGAGGCGGTGGCCGAACATCGCCAGCGTGGCGACGATCGCCGTCAGCGGCAGCGTCCACCAGAAGCGGCGCTGGAAGTCGGTGAGCTCGGGGTTCGCGCCTTCGTCCAGCGTCGGCAGCAGCGGCTCGAGTGCCATGCCGCACTTCGGGCACGCGCCCGGATGGTCCTGCTGCACCTCGGGGTGCATCGGGCAGGTGTAGATTGCAGCAGCGGCAACGGCGCCGTCTTGCGCCGATGCTGGCGCCGCGGCGCCCGCCGGCGACTTCAGGTACCGGCGCGGCTCGGCGGCGAACCGGGTCTTGCAGCCGGCGCTGCAGAAGTACACCCGCTGACCGCCGTGGTCGAGCCAGTGAAAGGACTTGGGCGTAACCGCCATGCCGCAGACGGGGTCCTTTCCAATTGCGAGCGCTGCGCTCATGGGGTGCTTTTTGGGTCGAGCTTTTCTTTGACAATCGTGATCGGCAAGGGTGAAGTCTGCAAAACCGCTTGCGACACCGAGCCGAGCAAAGCGCCTCGCAGCGCGCCCCTGCCGCGCGCACCCATGACGATGGCCTCGCACCCGCACCGTTGCGCGATTTCCAGCAGCGTCTGCGCCGGATCGCCCGAACTTACTTCGCGGTCAAAGGCCAAACCCGCTGCCTCGAACAAGGCTTCGGCACTCTTCATTGCATGCGCGCCGGCCGCACCCGTGACCCGTTCGAGTACGTCTGCATCGGGGGCCAGCATCATTTCGAATGCGTAGATGGGTTGCTGCACCGTGGCCAGCACAAAGCTGGCACGCAGGCCCTCGCGCTGCAAGTGCAAGGCATGACGGACAGCTTCGAGAGCCGCTTCAGACCCGTCGACCGGGAGCAGGATTTTCATCGTTCGGCTTCCACGCTTTGCAGTGACTTTTGGTCTCCAAGCATTTTCAAGCAGTACACAGCGAGCTTGCGCGCTTCGTCCAACAACAGCACGCTCGCCGCAACGCCGGTGGCAAGCAGCCAGTCGCCTAGGTTCAACGACACGGTATCGAAGACAGCCTGCGCCGGGCCCCAGTTCACGACCGCCACCTGCAACACCAGCACGGCGGCCAGCGCCAGCCAGAGCTTGCGGTTGTTGAACAACTGCCGGTTGAATGCGGTGCTGGCGTCGAAGCGGGCGTTCATCACATTGAAGAACTGGAACAGCACGAAGGTGGTGAAAGCCAGCGTCGAGGCATAAGCTTGCTCGCCGCTTTGCAGCCCGTGGAAATACACCCCGATCGTGCCCACTGCCATGGTGCTGCCATACGCCAACAGCCGGCCGAAACGCGCCAGCGTCAGGATGCGTGCATCACTGGGGCGCGGCGGCTCGTTCATGATCCCGGGCCGCGATGGCTCCAGGCCCAGCATCACTGCAGGCGGGCCGTCCATGATGAGCGCGATCCAGAGAATGTGGATGGCCGTGAACGGCATCGGCAGGCCCAGCAACTGGGCGCCGAAGACGGTGAGGATGGCACCGACGCTGGTGGAGAGCTGGAAGCGCACGAACTTGACGATGTTGTCGTAGATCGTTCGGCCTTCCTTGACCGCCCCGACGATTGACGCGAAGTTGTCGTCAGCAAGCACCATCGCAGCAGCCTCTTTCGTCACCTCGGTGCCGGTGATGCCCATCGCGATGCCGATGTCGGCGTTCTTCAGTGCAGGCGCGTCGTTGACGCCGTCGCCGGTCATCGCGACCACATGGCCACGCGCCTTCAGCGCCTGCACGATCTTGACCTTGTGCTCCGGCGCCACGCGCGCGAACACGGCGGTTTCTTCAATGTGGCGCGACAACTCAGCCACGTCGATGCGGTCCAGCTCGGCGCCGGTGAGCACCGCGCCGTGCAGGCCCAGTTCGCGGGCTATGGCCCCTGCGGTCAGGGCGTGGTCGCCGGTGATCATCTTGACCTGGATGCCGGCTTGCTCGCACAGTCGAATAGCGTCGCGTGCTTCTGGACGAGGCGGATCGATGAGGCCGACCAACCCGACGAGGCTGAGTTGATGCGCCCACGGCATCAAATCGGCAGACGGGTCGAAGTCGCGCAGCGTGATATCTCGGTGCGCAACGGCCAGCACGCGCATGGCCTGGCTGGCAAGGCGGTCGGTCTCGGTCTCGAACGCGATGCGGCCGGGCCCTTCAAGCGGGGCGTCGCCGGCTGCCCCAAGGAAGCGGCTGGCACGCGCCAGCAACACGTCGGGCGCACCCTTCACATGCATGCGCACATGCTCACCATCGCGGTGAAAAGTGGCCATGAACTTGTGCGCCGAGTCGAAAGGGATCTCAGCGATCCGCGGGTTGCGCGCTGCCAGGCTGGTGGCACTGATCCCGCTGTTGCCACCGCCCTTGCCGGCCAGCGCCAGCAGTGCCCCCTCGGTCGGGTCGCCGATCAGCTTGCCGTCACGGATGCTGCTCTCATTGCACAGCACGGCAGCGATCAACAGGGGCTCGAAGTCCGGCAGCGGCAAACCGTCTTGCGTGCTGATGGCGCCCTCACCGGCATAACCTTCGCCTGAGGCGATGAAGTGCCGGCCGCGGTAAAACACCTCGCGCGCGGTCATCTGGTTCAGCGTCAAGGTGCCGGTCTTGTCGGAACAGATCACCGTGGTCGAACCCAGCGTTTCCACTGCCGACAGTTTCTTGACGATGGCACGGTTCTTCGCCATGCGGTGCATGCCGATGGCCAGCGTCACCGTCACCACCGCCGGCAGCCCCTCGGGTATGGCGGCCACCGCCAGGGCGATGGATGTCATGATGGTTTGCGTCAGGTCATCGCCGCGCATGAGCCCCAAGCCGAAGATCAGCGCCACCACCACGCCGGCGATGCCGGCCAGGCTCTTGCCCAGCGCGTCGATCTGAATCTGCAGTGGCGTGGGCTGATCAGGGGCCGCTTCCAACAGGCCGCTGATGCGGCCCATCTCGGTTTGCATGCCGGTCGTGGACACCACGGCCTCAAGGCGGCCGCGCGTGACCACCGTGTTCATGAAGACCATGTTCAGGCGCTCTGCCAACGCGTGCTCACCTGCAGGCAGCAACCCGGCGTGCTTGCCCACGGCATGCGACTCGCCAGTCAACGCCGCCTCGGCCACTTCCGCGTTGTGAGCGGCCAGCACGCGTGCGTCGGCTGGCACGCGGTCGCCGGCTTCGAGCAACACGATGTCACCGGGCACCAGCGCTTCGGCATCCACTTGCAGGACTTCATCACCACGCCGCACGCGGGCGTGCCTCGCCAGCATTTGCTTGAGCGCTGCCAGCGTCGCTTCGGCGCGATGCTCTTGGTAGAAGCCGAGCCCGGCGTTGAGGACGACCACAACGAGGATCACCACGGCGTCCTTGGTGTCACCGATGGCGCCGGCCAAGGCGGCCGCTCCGATCAGCACCAGGACCAGCAGGTTCTTGAACTGGTCAATGAACTTCAACCAGACCGGACGCGGCGGCTTCTCGCGAAGCCGGTTCGGGCCGAAGCGCTCAAACCGTTGCCGTGCCTCGGTAGCGGTCAGCCCCTGGGGCGACGATTGCAGGTGAGCGAGAGCTGCCGCAGCCTCGATGCCCCAGGGTTCGTCAGGCCCGGTCATGGCGAGCGAACCTGCTCGCTCACACCTTGCATCTCTTCATCCATGGCTTCTTCTGTTCGCTTGGACACCCTGAGACGTGAATCTTCGACGCGCGCTTCAAGTCGAGGCTTGATACTGCGCAACGGTGCTACGCTCAAAGCGTCCAACGCCAGTTCAAGAATCTCCGGCAGATCATCGCCATGCTCGCCGATGTAGCGCTTGTGGCGTTGCATCGTCGTCTCGTAGCGCGCGGTCTCAGTCGCCACCCGATCAGCCACGCGCGGGATGCGCCGGATGGCGTCGAGCGCGAGTTGAAAGCGGTCGAGGTTGTTCAACACCACCATGTCGAACGGCGTGGTCGTGGTGCCCTCTTCCTTGTAGCCGCGCACGTGGATGTTGTCGTGATTGCGCCGGCGGTAGGTCAGCTTGTGGATGATCGCCGGGTAGCCGTGGAAGGCGAAGATCACCGGCTTGTCGGTCGTGAACAACGCATCGAACTCGTGATCCGCCAGGCCGTGCGGATGTTCGGACGGCGGCTGCAGCACCATCAGATCGACGACGTTGACGACGCGGATGCGGATGTCGCTCACGTACTCTCGAAGCAGCGTCACGGCGGCCAGGGTCTCCAGCGTCGGCACGTCGCCGGCGCAGGCCATCACCACATCGGGCTCGATGCCGTCGTCATTGCTCGCCCAGTCCCAGATGCCGGCGCCTGCGGTGCAGTGACGCACCGCCGCGTCGATGCCGAGCCACTGCGGCGCCGGCTGCTTGCCGGCGACGATCAGGTTGACGCAGTTGCGGCTGCGCAGGCAATGGTCGGCCACCGAGAGCAGCGTGTTGGCGTCCGGCGGCAGGTAGATGCGCACGACATCGGCCTTCTTGCTCGCCACGTGGTCGATGAACCCAGGATCCTGATGCGAGAAGCCGTTGTGGTCCTGCCGCCAGACATGCGAGGTGAGCAGAATGTTCAGCGACGCGATCGGCTGGCGCCATGCGATCTGGTTGCAGACCTTGAGCCACTTCGCGTGCTGGTTGAACATCGACCCGATGATGTGGATGAAGGCTTCATAGCAGGAGAACAAGCCGTGGCGGCCGGTGAGCAGATAGCCTTCGAGCCAGCCTTCGCACAGGTGCTCGCTCAACACCTCCATCACGCGGCCGTCGGCGGCGAGGTGGTTGTCGCCGTCCTGCACGTCGTCCATCCACTGCTTGGCGGTGACTTCGAAGACAGGGTCCAGGCGGTTCGACGCCGTCTCGTCCGGGCCGAAGAGGCGGAAGTTCGCCGCGGCGAGATTGCGCTTCATCACGTCGCGCAGGAAGCCGCCGAGCACGCGCGTCGCTTCGGCATCGACGCCGCCGGGTGACGGCACCGCCACCGCGTAGTCGTGAAAGCCCGGCAACGCCAGCGGCTGCAACAGCACGCCGCCGTTGGCATGCGGGTTCGATCCCATGCGGCGCTGGCCGGTCGGCGCGAGCGCGGCCAGCTCCTCGCGCAGGCAGCCGTTGTCGTCGAACAGCTCGCGCGGCCGGTAGCTCGTCAACCAGTCTTCGAGCTGCTGCACATGCTCGCGCGTTTTGAAGTCGGCGATCGGCACTTGGTGCGAGCGCCACGTGCCCTCGACGGGAAGCCCATCGACGAACTTCGGCCCGGTCCAGCCCTTGGGCGTGCGCAGAACGATCATCGGCCAGCGCGGGCGCGACGGTCTCTGGCCGGCGCTGCGCGCGGCGCTTTGGATCTCGCGGATCCGCGCCAGCACGACATCGAGCGCGTGCGCCAGCGCCTGATGCACCTGCACCGGATCGTCACCCTCGACGAAGTGCGGCTCGTGGCCATAGCCGTGCATCAGGTCGGTCAGCTCCTCATGGCTGATGCGCGCCAGCACGGTCGGGTTGGCGATCTTGTAGCCGTTCAAATGCAGGATCGGCAGCACGGCGCCGTCACGCGCCGGGTTGAGGAACTTGTTCGAATGCCAGCTCGTGGCCAACGCGCCGGTCTCGGCCTCGCCGTCGCCGACCACGCAGGCGACGATCAAGTCCGGGTTGTCGAACGCCGCGCCATAGGCATGCGCCAACGAGTAGCCCAGCTCGCCGCCCTCGTGGATCGAGCCCGGCACCTCGGGCGAGACATGGCTCGGGATGCCCTGCGGCCACGAGAACTGGCGGAACAAGCGCCGCAGACCATCACGGTTGCGCTCGATTGCCGGATAGGTCTCGGTGTACGTGCCTTCGAGATAACTGTGCGCCACGAGGCCCGGCCCGCCATGGCCGGGGCCGATGACATACATAAGGTTCAGTTCGTTGTGCTTGATCAGCCGGTTCAGGTGCACGTAGATCAGGTTCAGGCCCGGCGTGGTGCCCCAATGGCCGAGCAGCCGCGGCTTGATGTGCGCCAGCGTCAGGGGCGCGTCGAGCAGCGGGTTGTCTTGCAGGTAGATCTGGCCGACGGAGAGGTAGTTCGCGGCGCGCCAGTACGCATCCATCTTGCGCAGCATCTCGACGCTCAGTACAGCAGGCATGGCAGACAGCGTCGAGCGCGCGTCAGGCGGCTGCACTGATGCAGCTCAAAGCGGCGGCGCGGACCGAAAGCGCCGTGCGCGATCGATCAGGCTCAGCATCTCGTCGGCGGCATGCAGCGTCAACCGATGCCGCGTGAAACCCGGCCGCGGCGAGATGTGAACCGCCATCTCGCGCGCCAACAGCAGTTGAGCCTCCGGCGCTTGCGCCAGCAGCGCGATCACCAGGTTCTCCAGCGCGACGACGCGCACGCGCAGTTGCGCCAACTCGGTCTGCGTGGACAGCGGCGGCGCTGGCATGGATCGTGGTGCCGTGCGTCTCATGGCGCATCGTGACCGGGTGGCGGCGGGCGATCTGTGCGCTGGCGAACACAAGCGCGATGGCAGTGCCGAGGGTCAGATGTCGCCGAGGTCCCCAGCGTCGAAGTCGCCCGCGTCGCCTCCCGCATCGACGCTTGCTTCGTTGCCCATGTCCTCGGAGCCTGGCTCAGCGGCTGCAGTGTCGCCAGAGCCGGCGTTGCCGAGGAACGACTGCGCAATGGCGCTGCCGATCACGACACCAGCGATGGTGGACAGAAAACTGCCAGCCATCATGCCGCCCATGCCGATGCCGCGCCCCCCCATGCCGCCGAAGACACGCTCCATCGTGCCGGGACGGCGGACTTCGGCACGCGTTGCCAGGCGTGCCAAGGATTGCGGATCATCTGTTCCCAGCCCCTTGTTCTTCATCCGGGATGTCGGCGGACAACTGCTGCAACAGCATGTTCCGTTGCTCCGGCGTGAGTTTGGCAAACGCTTCGGCATGCGCCTGCTCTATGGTCTCCGGCGGTGCGGTCTTCAACATGTAGCGGTAGCGGGCAATGGCCTGCTCGTCCGCGGACGGAGCTGGGTCTGCGCTCGTCCTTGATGCCGGTTTTGTCTGCTGCACTTCGTCGCGTCCAAACAGCTTGTCGAAAATTCCCATGTCATCACTCCTTGCGTCGGGTTGGCGGCGCCTGCCGCAGCGAATCGTCGGGTTGGTGCGGCCGCGAGCGAAAAAGGTTTCGTCTTCCTGGGTTGTTTTCAGACACTCAGGACGCAAGACACCTCCTACACGCCGACGACACCCGCACCGCTGTGACGGCGTGGACGCGTGTGTCACGATCGGGGATGCGAACAAGAGTGGATCACGATGAATCTTCCACTGACCAGCTCTGGTGATCCGCCGGGCTTGCCGGTGCGCGCCAGCCTGTTTCTCGATTTCGATGGCACCTTGGTGCAATTGGCGCCGCGGCCACAGGATGTATCGGTTGCGGCTTGGGTCGTGCCGACACTTCAATCCCTCATGCGAAAACTCGAAGGGGCGCTGGCCATCGTCAGCGGACGGCCGCTTTCTGCGATCGATGCCTTTCTGCATCCTTTGGTGCTCGCGGGCGCGGGCTGCCACGGCGTGCAACAGCGCGACGTCAGCGGGCGCATCGAACTGCACGAAGCGCAACCGCCGGCAAGCGTGGTGTCTTGCGCCCGTGCGCTCGCGGCGCGTCACAGCGGGCTTCTTCTCGAAGGCAAGCCGAGCGGATTGGCGCTGCATTTCCGCGCGAGCCCCGAGTTGGGAGCGATGTGTCGCGAGCTGCTCGCACAGGCCCTGGCCGAAGCACCCGGCGCGGCGTTGCAATGGGAACTGCTCGACGGCCATTGCGTGTGCGAATTGAAACAACGGGCAGTCTCCAAAGGCAGTGCGGTGCGGTCCTGTCTGGCCGACGCACCCTTCGCGGGCCGCTTGCCGGTATTCGTCGGCGACGACGTCACCGACGAAGACGGCATCCGCGCGGTCCAGGCCGCGGGCGGCTTCGGCATCCGCGTCGGGCCGGGCGACAGCCAGGCGCGCTATCGTTTGATCGACACCGACGCCGTCGCCCACTGGCTGCGCCAAGCCGCGGCCGAGGAAGCATGAACAACGCCGCCAACCTCAACCTCGGCCTGATCGGCAATTGCACGATCAGCGCGCTGATCGATTCCGGCGCGCGCCTGGTCTGGTGCTGCATGCCGCGTTTCGACGCCGACCCGGTGTTCCACGCGCTGCTCGACTCGGCCGACGGCATCGGCGAAGAAGGCAGCTCGCAGGTGGTGCTCGAAGGTTGTGTGCGAACAGAGCAGTCCTACGACGAGAACACCGCCGTGCTGCGCACGCGCCTTTTCGATGCCCACGGCGGCGCCGTCGAGGTTGCCGATTTCGCGCCGCGCTTTCTGCGCCACGGCCGCGCCTTCCGGCCGATGCTGCTGGTGCGCCGCGTGCGCCCCATCCAAGGCTCACCGCGCATCCGTCTCGTCGTGCGGCCGCGCGCCGACTGGGGCGGCACCACGCTGGCCCGCACGCGGGGCAGCAACCACGTTCGTTTCGTCGGCCCCACTCTGACGATCCGCCTGACGACCGATGCGCCGATCACCTACGTGCTCGGCGAAACCGCGTTCACGTTGAACGGCCCGATCAGCCTGCTGCTCGGCACCGACGAAACGCTCGAAGGCGGCATCGAAGAAAACGCGCGCCACCTCGAAGAGCACACCGCCGACTACTGGCGGCACTGGACGCGCCGCCTGGCGGTGCCGCTCGAATGGCAGGCCGCCGTGATCCGCGCGGCGATCACGTTGAAGCTCTGCCTGTTCGAAGAAACCGGCGCCATCGTCGCCGCGATGACGACGAGCATTCCCGAAGCGCCGGCCAGCGAGCGCAACTGGGACTACCGCTACTGCTGGCTGCGCGACGCGTTCTTCGTCGTGCGCGCGCTCAACAGCCTGTCCGAAGTCGGCACGATGGAAGACTACCTGCGCTGGCTGCGCGACGCCGTCGGCAGCACGGTCGGCGAGCACATCCAGCCGCTGTATGGCATCGGCCTGGAGCGCGAGTTGCCGGAGCGCGTGATCGAGCACCTCGGCGGCTACCGCGGCCACCGGCCGGTGCGCGTGGGCAACCAGGCGGCGGAGCATTTCCAGCACGACGTGTACGGCAACATCGTGCTCGGCGCGGCGCAATCGTTCCATGACCACCGGCTGCTGCGCCGCGGCACGCGCGAAGAATTCGCGCTGCTCGAACGTGTCGGCGAACGCGCCTTCGCCATCCACGACCAGCCCGACGCCGGCATGTGGGAGCTGCGCACCCGCGCGCGCGTGCACACGTCCTCGGTGCTGATGAATTGGGCGGCGTGCGACCGCCTGGCGAAGATCGCCGAAACCTTCGACCTGACCGATCGCGCGGCGCTGTGGCGCGGGCGCGCCGACCTGATCCGCGCCAAGGTGCTGAAGCACGCCTGGAGCGAGGAGCGGCAGGCCTTCGCCGAGAGTTTCGGCGGCCGCGAGCTCGATGCCAGCGTGCTGCTGATGGCCGAGGTCGGCATGATCGAGCCGACAGACCCGCGCTTCGTGGCCACGGTCGATGCGCTGGAGCGCGTGCTCTGCGACGGCCCGTACATGCGCCGCTACGAAGCGCCGGATGATTTCGGCTTACCCGAGACCTCGTTCAACATCTGCGCGTTCTGGCGCATCGACGCGCTGGCGCGCATCGGCCGCAAGGAGCAGGCGCGCGAGATCTTCAATGCCCTGCTGGCCGTGCGCAACCCGCTCGGTCTGCTGTCGGAAGACACGCATCCGGTGACCGGCGAGCTGTGGGGCAACTTCCCGCAGACCTACTCGATGGTCGGCATCATCAACGCGGCAATGCGGCTGTCGGCGCCATGGGATTCGAGGATCTGATCCGAGTAGGCAGAAATGAAACCTGTTCGCTTGTGTACGTCCGATGACGGCCCTTTGTGTGCGTTCGCGACTGTCCGGAAATGCGCTTGGCGGTGGCCGGTGCGCGAGCAAGGCGGCGGGCGGGGCGCAGTCGGGGCTCAGCCGGCGCTGGCCCTCGCTGCGCGAGGGTTCCCTGCGATGCTCGGTCTGAGGTCGCACCGCGAAACTCGCTTCACTCACTGCGCTCGTTGCGCTCGAACACTCGCGGTGAGTCAGATCACGAAGCGCGCGGGTACGCGCGCCGACCTCAGCCCTGCGCTTCTCGGCGGCGCCATTCGCCCCGCCTGCGCCCCACCCGCCGCCTTGCGGGAGCAGTCGTTCTTGGGGGAGAGTGTTGGGCAAGCCACGGGCATCGAGCCCGCGGCTTGCCGCGCGCCGCAGGCGCGCAACAGGGCCACAGTCGGGCTCGATGCCCGGCGGTGGCCCTTCACCTCCAACCAAGAACAGGTGCCGCCTCGCCAAGCCGTGGGCGGGTGTGCGCTGGCGCGCCTGTGCGGCGGCGAGGAACACAGGGTTTCGGTCGGCGCGCGTACTTGCGCGCTTCGTGAACTGACTCGCCGCATCTGTTCGAGCGCAACGAGTGCAGCGAGTTATGCGGCGCGACCGAAACCCGAGCACCGCAGCGCAGTCGGCGCGCCTTTGGCGCCGACCGCCGCAGTGGCGCGCCAGCGCACACCCGCCCACGGCTTGGCGTCCGCCAACACGTCAACTAAGCGGAACGTCGAATACCGCAACGGGCCGCAAGTGACATGAGCACCACCGGCCGACTCGTCCTCGTCTCCAACCGCGTCGGCGATCCGCGCAAGCCGGCCGCGGGCGGGCTCGCCGTGGCGCTGGGCGACGCGCTTGCGAAAAGCGGCGGCCTTTGGTTCGGTTGGAGCGGCAATGTCACCGAGCACGGCGCGCCGGGCGAAGGCGAAGTGCACCGCCGCCGCGCCGGCTCGGTCGAGCTGGTGACGATCGATTTGTCGAAGGCCGACCACGACACCTACTACGCCGGCTACTCGAACCAGGCACTGTGGCCGGCCCTGCACTACCGTCTCGACCTGGCCGACTTCGCCAGCGGCTTCTTTGCCGGCTACCAGCGCGTCAATCGCCTCTTCGCGCGCAAGCTCGCGGCGCTGCTGCGGCCCGACGACGTGATCTGGGTGCATGACTACCACCTGATCCCCCTGGCCGACGAGCTGCGCGCGCTCGGCTGCCGGCAGCGCATCGGTTTTTTTCTGCACATCCCGCTGCCGCCGCCGCCGATCCTGGCCGCGATACCGGGGCATGAGTGGCTGATGCGATCGTTCTTCGCCTACGACCTGGTGGGGCTGCAAACGCGCGCCGACGCCGACCACTTTGCGCGCTTCGTGCAGGAAGAGGCAGGAGCACGGTCGCTCGGCAACGACACCTTCGAAGCGCTGGGCCGGCGCGTCATCGCGCGCTCGTACCCGATCGGCATCGACGTGGCCGAGTTCCAGCGCCTGGCCGGCAGCAACGAATCGCGCCAGACCGAAGCCATGCTGAAGAAGCAGTACGGCCACCGGCAATTGCTCGTCGGCATCGACCGGCTCGACTACTCGAAGGGCTTGCCGCAGCGCTTGCGCGCGTTCCGCGAGTTGCTGGCCAGCTATCCCGAAAATCTCAACAGCGCAACGCTGATCCAGATTGCATCGCCGACCCGCGAGAGCGTGCTGGCTTACGAGGACTTGCGCCGCGAGCTCGAAGGCCTGGCCGGCGAGATCAACGGCGACCATGGCGAGCTCGATTGGATGCCGATCCGCTACCTGCACCGCACCTGGTCGCGGCGCCGTCTGCCGGCGCTGTACCGCTGCTCGCGGGTGGCGCTGGTGACGCCGCTGCGCGACGGCATGAATCTGGTGGCCAAGGAGTTCGTGGCGATGCAGGACGCAGCCGACCCCGGCGTGCTGGTGCTGTCGCGCTTTGCCGGCGCGGCCGAGCAGATGCGCCAGGCGCTGCTCGTCAATCCGTACGATATCCCCGCCACCGCGCAGGCGATCCAGCGCGCGCTGCGAATGCCGCTGGCCGAACGCCAGGAGCGGCACGCGGCGCTGCTGGCGCAGATCACCGAACACGACGTGCACGAGTGGAGCCGGACTTTTCTGGACACGCTGTCCGCGGCGCAGACGCGGCCGGACGAAGCGGCGCCGTGAGTGAGATGCGACGGGCGCCCGCACTCCAACGTTTCGATTCAGCGGCAACCGCGGCGTACGCGAGTGCAGAACGCGTCTTGCACCCCACGATCGCCGGTGCTTCATGGACGAGTAGGCCCCTGCTCTTGCAGCCCGTCGAGCCAATCGACGATCGTCTTGAGTGCCAAACCGTAGTTGCCGACTTGACAGTGACTCTGGGCATGGTCGCTCTTCGTGAACAGCCGGGCGGTCATCGAGCGTGCGTTGTCGAGCATCTTGATCTGCCGATAGAAATGCGCCAGCGGAACGAGGTGGTCTTCGCTGCCCGCCAACAACAGAACGTCTTGTGTGATCAGCGCCGAGACATCGGATGTCACATAGGCCTTGGTGCTTTGGAAGTATCCGTACGGCGAGTTGAATCCCGTGACCCGCATGCCCTGCTCGAGGCCCCACTGCGCGATCGGACTTCTTCGGGCTGCGCGGCTGGATAGTGCATTGACCAGCGGCGCGACGCGAAGGCTGAGCAGGGTTTTGAGAAGAAGGCGCTGGACCGTGCTCACTTGGCGAAGCGTCGTGTCCAAAGCATCGGGATAGACGTCATAGGCGACTACTCGGTCCACACGGGGCTCGAAGGCTGCAGCACGCATCACCAGACACCCACCCATCGAGAGGCCGGCAAGGGTGACGTGATTCAGCTCGAAGTGGTCCAGCACCGCTTTCACCGGTTGATGCCACGCGGCAGTCATGTGCAGGCCCGCGTCGTTGAGCGCGCCACCCTGGCCCGGCCCTTCGAACGCAATCACTTCATAGCCGGCATCGCGAAAGTAGAAGAAAGCCGAGGTCAATTCTTCGATGCAACTGTCGAAGCCGCCGAAGAAGACGATCGTGCCCTTGGACCGATCCGGTGTGAAACGGTAGGCGGGCAAGATGCCACTGGCGCCGTCGGCGGCGTAAGGCACCTCGTGGCGCCCGAACCGATCGAGTCCATAGACCGACCGCATGGCATTCAGAAACTGAACGCGGGCGTGGTGCCGATCAGGGTCATCGGTGCGCATGAAAAAGTCGGCGGCGCGAAAATAAAAGCCCGCCCTGAGAACATGTTCTTGTCCGACGGCTCTCTCGGCCAGCGCCAGAAACTCGCGCTTCCAGTCCACATAGTTTGCAATGCGCGCAGCGGCCTCGCGCATCTCGTCCAACATGCCGGGTTCACCGACCCAACTGAACCAGCGGTTCATCTGAAAGTTCATGCTGACGTCGTCATGCAGTTGGTGGAAGCCGACGGGAAACGTTGTCGCCTTCACGGGGCTGCACCGCCGCGCTCATGGTGTGACGCAGCGCGGCTCGCTAAAGCCCGCACGACCCACTTGTGCAACTCGCTGGCCCACAGCACGCCGCTGGCCATGGCCACGCACAGCGCCCACTGGTCGAGCGTGAGCGGCACCGTGCCGAAGGCGGTGTTGAGCCAGCCGACATGCACCACCGCCACTTGCAGCAGCACGGCCAGCGCGATCGACGCCCACAGCCAGCGGTTGACGAAGAGGTGCGAGAAGGCGCTGGTGCGGTCCGAGCGTGCGTTGAAGCAGTTGAACAACTGCGCCAGCACGAGCACGGTGAAACCCGCCGTGCGCGCGTTGTCGAGCGTGTGCGTGCCTTCGATCAGGCCGCCGGGCAGGTAGAGGTCGATCGTCAGCAGCGTCACCGCCGCCATCACGGCGCCGGTCTGCAGCACGCCGCGCCACATGCGCGCGTCGATCACGCGCTCGCTGCGCAGTCGCGGCGGGCGCGACATGACGTCGCCGGTGGCCGGATCGACGCCCATCGCCAGCGCCGGGCCGGAGTCGGTGACGAGGTTGATCCACAGGATCTGCGTGGCCAGCAGCGGCAGCACGACTTCGCCGCTGCCGGCCAGGCCGAGCACACCGGCGCCGACGACGCCGAAGAACACCGTCAGCACCTCGCCCATGTTCGACGACAGCAGATAGCGCAGGAACTTGCGGATGTTGTCGAACAGCGCACGGCCCTCGCGCACCGCCTGCACGATGGTGGCGAAGTTGTCGTCGGCCAGGATCATCTTGGCCGCCTCTTTCGTCACTTCGGTGCCGGTGATGCCCATGGCCACGCCGATGTCGGCTGCCTTCAACGCAGGCGCGTCGTTGACGCCGTCGCCCGTCATCGCGACGACCTGGCCGTCGGCCTGCAGCGCAGCGACGATGCGCAGCTTGTGCGCCGGCGCGACGCGGGCAAAGACCGAGGTCTTGCGCACGGCGTCGTTGAACGCTGCCTCGCCCAACGCATCGAGCTCCTTGCCGCTCAGCGCCGCAGCGCCGGCTGGGGTGATGCCGAGGTCGGCGGCGATGCGCGCCGCGGTGCGCGGGTGGTCGCCGGTGATCATGATGATGCGGATGCCTGCGCGGCGCGCTTCTTTGATCGCCAGCGCGGCTTCGGGTCGCGGCGGGTCGATGATGCCGACAGTGCCGACGAAGATCAGCTCGCGCTCGATCGCGTCGTGGCTTTGCGTTTCCTCGCCCGCTTCGAGTGGCCGATAGGCCACGGCCAGCGTGCGCAGCGCCGCATCGGTGAGCGCGTCCACGTCGGCCAGCGCACGCACGCGCAGCGCGTCGTCGAGCGCCACCACATCCATCCCCACGCGCGCCCGCGAGCAATGCGCCAGCAGCACGTCGGGCGCGCCCTTGGTGACGATGACGAGCGCATCGCCATGCTCGTGGTCACGCTCGATGCTCGACATCATCTTGCGCTCCGACGTGAACGGAATCTCGGCCACACGCTCGAAGCGCTGCTGCCGGCGCTTGGTAACACCCAACTTGCGCTCGGCGACGAGGAAGGCCGCTTCGGTCGGGTCGCCGTGGATCTCCCAGCCGCCGTCGCTGCCCTGCCGCAAGTCCGCATTGCCGGCCAGGCTGCCGCCGCCGAGCACCACCACCTGCTCGGCATGCAGCGGCCCGCCTTCGAGCGGCGCGCCTTGGTGTTCGACGTGGCCATCGGGCGCATAGCCGACGCCGGTGACGTGCGTGCCACCGGAGAGCGTCATCACGCGCTCGATCGTCATCTCCGAGCGCGTCAGCGTGCCGGTCTTGTCGGAGCAGATCACCGACGCCGAGCCCAGCGTCTCCACCGAAGACAGGTTCTTCACGATCGCGTTGTGGCGCGCCATGCGCTGCACGCCGAGCGCGAGCACCACCGACAGGATCGCGGGCAGGCCTTCGGGCACGGCGGCCACCGCCAGCGACACGCCGAGCAGCAGCACGCGCGTCACGTCGCCGGCGCTGCGGATGTCGGACAGCGCGAACAGCGTGGCCATCACGACGACAGCAATGACGACGACGGCGATGCCGAGCATGCGGCCGATGCGCGCCACCTCCAGCGCCAGCGGTGTCGGCTCATCGGCGGTGGCTTCGAGCAGCGTCGCGATCGCGCCCATCTCGGTGTGCATCGCGGTTGCGGTGACCACGGCGCGCCCACTGCCCTGCACGACCGCCGTGCCCTTGAAGACCATGTTCAGGCGGTCGCCGAGCGGCACCGCAGCAGCCAGCGTCGCAGCGTCCTTCAGCACCGCTTCGCTCTCGCCGGTGAGCGAGGCTTCCTGCACGCGCAATGAAGTGGCATCGACCAGGCGCGCATCGGCGCCGACGGCGTCGCCCTCGCCGAGCATCAGCAAGTCCCCGCGCACCAGCTCGGCGCTGGGCACGCGCAGTGCCACGCCGTCGCGCATCACCGCCGACGTCGCCTCGGTCATGCGCGCGAGGGCCGCCACCGCGTCGCGCGCCTTGGCTTCCTGCATGAAGCCCAAAGCGCCGTTGAGCAGCACGACGGCCGCGATCACGATCGCATCGACCGGCCAGCCGACGCGGCCTTCGAGCCACCACGCGGCCAGCGCGATCGCGATCGCGGCCAGCAGCAGGTAGATCAGCGGGTCCTGGAAATGCGCGAGCACGCGCCGCCAGTTCGGCACCGACGGCGCGCCGCGCAATTCGTTGCGGCCGCTCTGTGCGAGCCGCTGGTCTGCTTCTGCCGCAGTGAGCCCACGTTCGAGATCGGCGCCGGCGGCGCGCGCGACGTCGGCAGCGTCGCTGATGGAGGGGTCGTCGCTTGCTGCCGTCGTGATCGTCGCGCGTGCTGCCGTCATGGGGCGGCGTAGCTCCTTATTGCCGCGCTTCGAGTATCGGCTGCCACGGCCCGTACTTGTTTCGTGTCATGTCCATCTCCGTTCAAAACGTGCGTCCTGGTCCTTGGCGGGAGCTTGTGACAGGGTTGCGCGGCGTGGTCTGTACGACAGCGCACAGCGAGCACGGCGCCAGCTCCTGGCTTTGTACGCCACCGAACAGACGCAACACACGCTGCCGTTCAGCCTGCTTTGACGAGCGTCAACCTCGACCCCAAGGTTAGTGCGCTTCAATGGGGCACTCGCGGTCGCGACGATCGCATCGCGGGCAGTAGAGTTCGATTCCCATCCACCGGAGCACCACCATGAACCTTCGCCTCACGCCTGCTGCGCGCCACGACATCGCGGTGCGGCCATGAACGCAACACGCATCGCCGCCGTGGTGTTGATCGTCGCCGGCATCCTGGCCCTGGCCTATGGCGGCTTCAGCTACAACAAGGAATCCGTGGGCGCCAAGCTCGGGCCGATCGAGTTGAAGGTCACCGAGAAGAAGACCGTCAACGTGCCGGTGTGGGCCGGCATCGGCGCGATCGTCGTCGGCGGCGTGCTGCTGGTGCTCGGCGGGCGAAAAAACTAACGCATGGTGCGCCGCTCGGTCCTGGTGGTTGCGGCCGTCGGCGTCGTCGTGGCAGCAGGCGTGGCTGCGTGGTGGCTGCGCGCGCCCAGCGTCGCTGCCGTGGCGCTGCAAACCGCCCCGCTCGTGCGCACGCTGCAGTTCTCCGCGCGCGTGGCCACGGCTTCACGTGTCGATGTCGGCAGCACGCTGACCGGTCGTGTGCTGCAGGTGGCCGTGGCCGAGGGCGCACAAGTCAGACAAGGCGAGGTGTTGCTGCGCCTGGAAAGCGATGAGTTGCAGGCCGCTTTGATGCAGGCGCAGGCCAGCGAGCGCCAGGCTGCCGCGCGCCTGGCCGGCCTGCGCAGCACCGGGCGCAGCAGTGCGCAGGCCGCGCTGGCGCAAACCGATTCGGTGCTGATCGCCGCGCTTGCCGAGTTGCAGCGCACACGCGAATTGGTGGACCAAGGTTTTCTCAGTGCAGCGCGCCTCGATGACGTGCAGCGCAGCGTTGCTGTCGCGCAAGCGCAGCAGGCCGGCGCGCAGGCGCAGCGCGCGGCCACGGCGGATCGGGGCACGGAGATCGTGCAAGCGCAGGCGCAACTGAGCTTGGCCACGGCAGCCACGGCGGCGGCGCGGGCGCGCCTCGACCAAGCGGTGCTCACCGCGCCGGCCGATGCCAAAGTGCTGGCGCGGCTGGTCGAGCCGGGCCAGATCGTGCAACCCGGCCGCGCGCTGCTAACGCTGGCGCTCACGGGCGCGCCGCAACTCGTCGCGCAGGCCGACGAGCGTTTTCTCGAGCAGTTGCAGGTGGGGCAAAGCGCGATGGTGGTGGCCGACGCATTCCCCGGCCAGCGCTTCGCGGCGCGCGTGCTGTCGATCGCGCCGCTGGTCGATGCGCAGCGCGGCGCCGTCGAAGTCAAGTTCTCGTTGCCGCAGGCGGCGCCGCCATTCCTGCGCGAAGACATGACGCTGTCGGTGGAAGTCGAGACCGCGCGCCGCGATGCCGCCCTCGCGGTGCCGGCCGGCGCCTTGCGTGGTGATCCCGGCGCGGCGCAGAACAGGGTGTGGATCGAGCGCGGCGGCCGCGTCGAGCAACGCGCGGTGCGCCTGGGCCTGCGCACGCTCGAAGCGGCCGAGGTGCTCGAAGGGCTGGCGGCCGGCGACATGGTGCTGATCGGCGACGCGCCGCCGCCGGGCCAGCGTGTGCATGCCGATGTCAATGCAGTCGCCACCGCCGCCGCGAAGCCTGCGCGCGAAGACGCCGGCTCGGCGTTGACCAACGCGATGGGGCGCTGAAGCGTGAAGTTCACCAGCCTCGGCTTCGAACGCCGCGTCGCCACTCGTTTTCTGCGCGAGGGCCGCATGCAGACGCTGCTGATCATCGTCGGCGTCGCCGCGGGCGTGGCCGTGGTGGCCTACATCTCGGCGCTGATCACCGGTTTGCAGAAGAACACGCTCGACAAGACCCTGGGCGCGCAGGCGCACGTGACGCTCACCGAGCGCGACGACGCCGTGACGCCGGCACGCGCACCTGCCGAGGGCACGACGCTGCTGGTGCAGACGCAGCCGCGCGCGCAGCGCCCGCGCTCGATCGCCAACTGGCAGGCGCTGGTGCCGCTGCTCGAAGCGCTGCCGGGTGTCGCTGCCGTGTCGCCGATGGTCTCGACCGCGGGCCTGGCGGTGCGCGGCGACGCGACGAAGTCGATCGCGCTGGTCGGCGTCGATCTCGAACGCTACGAGCGCATCGTCGGCTTGCGTGCGAAGGTCGTCAGCGGCGTGGCGCGGCTGGGTCCCGGCGAGGGCATCATCGGTCGCGAACTGGCCGACGATCTGGGTGTGCGCGTCGGCGACCGCATCGGTTTGATCACGGGCAGCGGTGAAGGCAGCGTCAGTGATTCCCTGCGCATCACCGCCCTCGTCGATCTCGGTGTGCGCGAACTCAACCGCCGCACCGTCATCGTGCCGCTGCGCGCCGCGCAAAGCCTGGCCGCGCTGCCCGGCGGCGCGACGAGTCTGGACCTCACGCTGCACGACATCTGGTCGGCACAAACTTTGGCCACGGAGCTCTCGCAGCGCCTGCCCTACCAGATCGAAAGCTGGCAGCAGGCCAACGCGCAACTCGTCTCGGCGCTGAACGCGCAGTCGGTGAGCACGGGCGTGATCCGCGCGGTGGTGCTGGTCGTCGTCGTGCTCGGCATCGCCAGCGTGCTTGTGGTGTCCGTCGTGCAGAAGCGGCGCGAGATCGGCATCCTGCGCGCGATGGGCGCGACGCAAGGCCAGGTGCTGCGCATCTTCCTGCTGCAAGGCGCGATCGTCGGCGCCATCGGATCGGCTTTGGGTGTCGTGCTCGCCGTCGCGCTGATCTGGGTCTTCTCGCGCCTGGCGCTCGGCGCCGACGGCCTGCCGCTGTTCGCGATCACGCTGCAACCCGGCCTGGCCTTGCAGGTGGCCGCCGTGGCCACGCTGTGCGGCGTGTTGGCCGCGGTGGCGCCGGCACGGCGTGCTGCGAAGTTGGACCCGGCCTTGGCGATCCGACTGTGACGTGGCGATGACGAACGCCACTGCGCCACTGATCGCGCTCAGCGACATCCGCAAGACCTACAACGCCGGCCGGCCCAACGAGGCCGAGGTGCTGCACGGCTTGTCGCTGCAGCTTGCGCGCGGCGAGTTCGTGGCCCTGATCGGCCCGTCGGGCTCGGGCAAAAGCACGCTGCTCAACATCATCGGCCTGTTGGAGGGCGCCACCTCGGGCAGCTACCGCATCGAAGGCGACGAAACGAGTGGCCTCACCGACGCCGAGCTGACGCTGCGCCGGCGCGCGACGCTCGGCTTCGTCTTCCAGTTCCACCACCTGCTGCCGGCCTTCACCGCGCTGGAGAACGTGACGCTGCCGGCGCTGATGCGCGAAGGCCGCGTCACGCCAGCGCAGCGCGCGCGGGCGCTGGCCGTGCTGGCCTCTGTCGGCCTGCAAGACGCCATCGACAAACGCCCGGGCGAACTCTCCGGCGGCATGCAGCAGCGCGTGGCGATCGCGCGGGCGCTCGTGCTCGAGCCGCCGCTGGTGCTGGCCGACGAGCCCACCGGCAACCTCGACACGCAGTCGGCCAACGAGGTCTTCGACGTCATGCGGCGCATGCACGCGGCGTTGAAAGTCTCGTTCCTGCTCGTCACCCACGACCCGCGGCTGGCCGCGCGCTGCGACCGCGTGATCGAGTTGATCGACGGCCGCATCGAGCGCGACGAAGCCGTGGCCGCGGCACGCAACCCCAAGTCCGCCGATGCCAGCGCCCGCTAAACCACCGCGCCGAACAGCGAGCCCACGCCGGCCGTGATGGCCATGGCGAGCGCGCCCCAGAAGGTGACGCGCACCGCACTGGCCACGACCTTCGCGCCGCCGGCCCGCGCGGCGACAACGCCGAGCAGGGCCAGGAACGCCAGCGATGTGGCCGAGACCCAGAGCATCAGGTTGCGCCCCGACGCCAGCCACACCACGGCCAGCGGCAGCGCGGCGCCGACGGCGAAGCTCGCGGCCGAGGCCAGCGCGGCCTGCACCGGCTTGGCGCTGAGCGTCGTCGAGATGCCGAGTTCATCGCGCGCGTGCGTGCCGATCGCATCGTGCGTCATCAACTGCTCGGCCACCTGCTGCGCGAGTGCCGGTGCCAAGCCGCGGCCGACGTAGATCGCGGTGAGTTCGCGCTGCTCGGCGGCGGGGTCGCTCGCCAGCTCGGCGCGTTCTCGCGCCAGATCGGCCTTCTCGGTGTCGGCCTGCGAATGCACCGAGACGTATTCGCCGGCGGCCATCGACATCGCGCCGGCGACGAGGCCGGCCACGCCCGTCAACAACACGTTGCTCGGCGCGGCGCTGGCTGCCGCAACGCCGACCACCAGGCTCGCCGTCGAGACGATGCCGTCGTTGGCGCCGAGCACCGCCGCGCGCAGCCAGCCGATGCGGTCACTGCGATGGCGTTCCGGATGGCTGCTACGCGGCATCGATGATGACTTTCAAGGCGTGCGTCTCGGCGGCCTTGGCGAAGGTCTCATAAGCGTCGAGGATTTTGGCAAGCTTGAAGCGGTGCGTGATCAGCTGGGTGGCGTCGATGCGCTTGGCCTGCACGGTGTCCAGCAGCATCGGGATCGACACCGTATCGACCAGCCGCGTCGTGATCGTCACGTTGTGCGACCACAGCCGCTCCAGGTGCAGATCGACCTTGCTGCCGTGCACGCCGACGTTGGCGATGGTGCCGCCGGCCGCCACCACGTCTTCGCACAGCGTGAACGTGGCCGGGATGCCGACCGCTTCGATCGCGGTATCGACGCCGCGGCCTTGCGTCAACGCCATCACCTTCGCCGCCGCATCGCCGCCCTTGCTGTTGACGGTGTCGGTGGCGCCGAAGCGCTTGGCCACCGCGAGGCGGTTGTCGTCCAGATCGACCATGATGATCTGCGACGGCGAATAGAGCTGCGCTGTCAGCAGCGCCGCCAGGCCGATCGGGCCCGAGCCGACGATGGCCACGCTGCCGCCGGGCTGCACCTTGCCGTTCAGCACGCCGCACTCGAAGCCGGTGGGCAGGATGTCGGAGAGCATCACCAGCGCTTCTTCGTCGGCGCCGGCGGGGATCGGGTACAGGCTGGTGTCGGCATGCGGGATGCGCACGAACTCGGCCTGCGTGCCGTCGATCTTGTGGCCGAGGATCCAGCCGCCCGTCGTGCAATGCGAGGTCATGCCCTTGCGGCACGGCGCACAGCGGCCGCAGGCGCTGATGCACGAGATCAGCACGCGGTCGCCGGCTTTGAATGACGTCACGCCGCTGCCAACCGAATCGACGATGCCGACGCCTTCATGGCCGAGGATCGTGCCCGGCTTGCACGCCGGCACGTCGCCTTTCAAGATGTGCAGGTCGGTGCCGCAGATCGTCGTGCGCGTGATCTTGACGATCGCATCGCTGGGCAGGTTGACAGCCGGCTTCGGGCGGTCCTCGAGACGCTTCTGGCCGGGGCCGTTGAAGACGAGGGCTTGCATGGTGGGGTTGCCTTTCAGTGGAGGAATTCGAAGTCGATGAAGCCGCGCTCGACGTCGGTGGCGACGAGCTTGACCTCGACGCGCTGGCCAATGTCGAGCTGTGACACGCGACCGGTCAACATCCCTTCGACCGGCGGCGCGAGCGTGCGCACCCAGGTGTTGCTGTCCGAGCGGCCGGTGACGATGGCGTCATAGCGCTGGCCGACATGCGATTCGAGCAGCAGCGCGGCCTCGCATTTGCGCAGTTTGCGCTCGACCTTTTGCGCCGCGTCTTCCTGCCGGCTGCAATGCGCTGCCAGGTCGTTCAACTCGGCGCCGCTGTACGGCGGCGCGCTGCCGGCCAACACCGCCTTGAGCAGGCGCGAGGTGATGAGGTCGGGGAAGCGCCGGTTCGGCGCTGTCGAGTGCGTGTAGTCGCGCACCGCCAGCCCGAAGTGGCCGATCGGCGCCGCAGCGGGTTGCTCGACGACGTACTCGCCCGAGCCCATCAGCTTGACGATGACCAGCGACAGGTCGGGGAAGCGCAGCGGGTCAGCCTTGCGGCGCTTGGCCAGGAAGGCTTCGAGCGCGCGCGAGTCGGGCTCGTTGGGCAAGGCCTCGCCGTACTTGCGCGCCTCCATCACGATGCGCTGCCAGCGCTCGGGCGAGCGCACCACGCGGCGCAGCGAGGCGCCGCCGTGCTCGGCAAGAAAGTGCGCCGTGGCTTGGTTGGTGGCGATCATCAACTCTTCGATCAACTGACGCGCGCGGTTCTGCACCTGCTGGCGGATCTCGACCACGCGCTCGCCTTCGTACACGGCGCGCGGTTGCAAGGTTTCGAACTCGAGCGCGCCTTCAGCATGGCGGCGCGCGCGCAGGCGCTGTGCGGCTTCGTCCTGCGTGCGCAACTGCTGCTCCATTCCCGGCACTACAGCGGCAGCCGCCGGCAAAGCGCCCTCGCCTTCGATCCACGCCGACAGCGCGTCATAGGCCAGCTTGGCCTTGTTGTGCACCTGTGCGCGCTGCACGGTGGATTGCGTGAGCGTGGCGTCGGCGGCGATGACCATCGTGGTGACGATAGCCAGCCGGTCCTGCCCTGGGTTGAGCGAGGTCAAGTCGGTGGACAGCCGCTCGGGCAGCATCGGGAAGATGCGTGCGGCGGTGTAGACGGAGGTCGTATTGAAGCGTGCGTGCTCATCGATCGGCGAACCCTTCTCGACCAGTGCGTCGACGTCGGCCACGGCCACGAAGACCTTGACCGCGCCATCGGAAAGCGGCTCGCAGGCCGTCAGTTGATCGAGGTCGCGCGAGTCGTCGTTGTCGATCGAGCACCACAGCAGCCCCCTCATGTCCGCAACTCGCGCATCGCCTCCCGTGCCAGGCCCGCCGAGCGAGGCTACCTGTCGGTGCACGGCGGCCGGAAACTCCGGCTCGAGCCCGCGCTCGGACATCGAATCGGTGGCGATGCGCACAAGGTCTGCGCGGCGTCGCATCTGGGTCGGGTTCATGAACACTCCCTATGCCCAATGAGCAAAGTCTCGGCCCGCCAGACGGTGGCCTGAAGTTGAAAGAACAGGATGGCGGCGGCAACAACCGCCGGACGCCTGGCTCCATCGTGCGCGCCGCATTCGCCCGACTCAATCACTTCGTCGAGCGCTGGTTGCGCCATCGGTACGCGTTGCCCCTGGCCGTTTCGCTGGCCATCGGGCTGCTGGTCCTCAGCGAGCACGCCTACCGCGACACCACCGCAGCCATGAACCGCGCCGTCGCACTGTCCGAAGCGCGGATCACGTCGGTGCGGCTGCTGCAGTTGCTGGCCGATGCCGAGGCCGCCCATTCCGGCTACCTCGTGACCGGGCAGCCGCAATACTTGGCGTGGCACGCCAACGCCGAGGCCGAGCTCGCGCAAGTACAGCCTGCGATCACTGCGTACTTTGTGAGCCAGGGCGCGGCCGGCGCCGCGGCGGCGAAATCGGTGGCCGAGTTCACCCAACGCGAACTCACGCGCTTCGACCGTACGGTCGCCCTGGCACAGGCAGGCAAGCGGGCTGAAGCCGCCGAGCTGGTGCGCGCTGAGCTGCGCGGCATCGGCATGCAGGCGCTGCGCGCGCAGATGTCCGATCAGCTGGCACACACCAACACGAAGCTGCAGCAGGCCCGCCATGACATGCTCGACGAGCTGCTGGTCAATCGGCTGGGGGTGGGCTTGTTGACGCTCGGCACGCTGTTCCTGTTGTTCCTGTTCGTCACGCAACTCGGGCGCTACGACCGCGAGCGCAGTGTTCAGCGACGCGCCCTGCTCGACGAGCGCGCACGTCTGGAGTTCGAAGCCATCCGCCGCACCGCGCGGCTGGCCGACCTGGCCAGGCACTTGCAGACGGCGCGCGAAGACGAACGCGCGAACCTGGCGCGCGAGTTGCACGATGAACTGGGCGGTCTGCTCACAGCCAGCAAGCTCGACATCGCCCGAGCACGCAAAAAAGCGCGCGAGCCTGCTGAATTGCTCGCCAGCCTCGAGCGCATCAACGGGCACTTGAACCAGGGCATTGCGCTCAAGCGACGCATCATCGAAAACCTGCGTCCGTCGGCGCTGACCAACCTGGGGTTGACGGCGGCCCTGGACATCCTGTGCCGGGAAATGAGCGCGAGCCTGGCGATGCCGGTGCGGCTTTCGGCGGCGGAAATCAAGATGTCGCCCGAGGCCAGTTTGGCTGTGTACCGGTTTGTCCAGGAGGCCTTGACCAACATTGGCAAGTACGCCTCGGCCACCCACGTTGAGGTCGAGCTCTCGCTGGTCGGCCACAACGTCACAGTGGAAGTGCGCGACGACGGTGTGGGATTCGTCGTTCAGGAGTCGTACGCCGGACAGCACGGCCTGTCGGGCATGCAGTTCCGCGCTGAAACTCTCGGTGGCGAGATGCGCGTGATCAGCAGCCCCGGCCATGGCACGACCGTGAGGATCGGCTTCCCCCAAGGGCCCGTGTGAGCTGCGCGGCCGGACGACGCAGCGGCCCGTGTGGGCGCGGTTCGTTGTCAGGACCCTGTCCTTTCGAGACGTCGCTTCGCTGCCTTGCGTCGAGGCTCGGGCTGCTACCGTGCCCGCGCGGCGCATGGGTGTCTGTTCGACAACGCACAGACCCGGTTGTCGGCCGGGAATAGTTTGTGGCACTCATGACCGGCGCCGCTGCGAAAATCGTCGCCCACCCCTGGGCTTTCGTGGCCCAGACGCTGAAGGCGTTTCGCGCCAACCAGGGCCTGCTGCTGGCCGGTGCGGTGGCGTACTACGCACTGCTGTCGCTGGTGCCGATGATGATCCTGTCGGTGATTGCGCTGTCGCACGTGATCGACCAGACCGAGCTGCTGGCCACGCTCGGCCGCTATCTCGAATGGCTGGTGCCGGGGCAGTCCAAGGCCATCGTCGCCGAGCTGGCCAACTTCATGGCGCACCGCGACGTGCTCGGCTGGGTGCTGCTGGCGACGATGCTGTTCTTCAGCTCGCTCGCGTTCACCGTGCTCGAAAACGCGATGTCGGTGATCTTCCACCATCGCGTGGCCACGCGCCGGCGCCACGCGCTGGTCTCGCTGGTGATGCCGTACCTCTACATCGTCTGTCTCGGCGTCGGCCTGCTGCTGGTGACGCTGGTGGCCGGCAACTTGCAGGCGTTGGGCGAGGAGCGCGTCGTCTGGTTCGGCCGCAGCTGGTCGCTGGGCGGTATGTCGCGCCTGCTGCTCTACCTGATGGGCCTGGCCGGCGAGATCTTCGTGCTGACATCGATCTACCTGGTGATGCCGGTGGGCCGGCTGTCGCTGTCGCATGCGCTCATCGGCGGCGTGACGGCGGCCGTGCTGTGGGAGATTTCGCGCCATGTGCTGGTGTGGTACTTCGCCACGCTGTCGCAGATCGGCTTCGTCTATGGCTCGCTGACGACGGCGATCGCGGTGCTGCTCAGCCTGGAGCTGGCGGCAACGTTGTTGCTGCTCGGCGCGCAGGTGATTGCGGAGTTCGAGCGCATCGGCAAGGAGCCGCTCGAAGCGCCGGTGCAGGCTCTGACGACCGAACACCGCTAGCCCGTCCTACAGCCGCCCCATCAGCAACAGCACGAGGATGATCAACACGACCAGGCCCACCACGCCGCTGGGCGCATAACCCCAGCTCTTGCTGTGCGGCCAGGTGGGAATGACGCCGATCAGCATCAGGATCAGGACGATCAGCAGGATGGTGCCCAGGCTCATGCAGTTCTCCTCGGACGGTGGTGAGGCGCCTCAAGGCCGCACGGCGATTTCGTTCTTCACCGACTTCACGCCGTTGACATTGCGCGCGATCGCTTCGGCGGAGTTTCTTTCGGTGGCGCTCTTGGCAAAGCCCGACAACATCACGGTGCCGTTGAGCGTTTCGACCTTGATGCTGGCCGCATCGACTGCCTTGTTCTCGACGAAGCGGCTCTTCACCTGGGTGGTGATCGTGGCGTCGTCGATGTACGCGCCGACGCTTTCCTGGCCCCGCGTCACGGCACAACCGGAGACGGTGAGCAAGGCAAGCGCGGCAGCGGCGCAGGCCACGGTTTGGCGAGTGTTCATGGTGAGTCTTTCGAAGTTGATGGTGTCCGTCAGCGAACTTCGGGAACAGCCGCTCGCAGTGTGGAAGAACACTGTGCCGCACTCTGTGCGCTGACGAACACAAGCGATGCACGTTTGCTGATCTGCATCAAGAAAGCGCCCACCCGAGCGCCGTGCCGCCGCATACTTCGTTGAGATGAGACCGCGACAAACCGAAAGCGCACGCCATGGAGTTCAAGGACTACTACAAGGTGCTCGGCGTCGAGCCGACGGCCAGCGAGGACGAGATCAAGAAGGCGTTCCGACGCCTGGCACGCAAGCACCACCCGGACATCAGCAAGGCCGCCGACGCGTCTGCGCGCATGCAGGAATTGAACGAGGCACAGGAAGTGCTGCGCGACAAGGAAAAGCGCGCTGCCTACGACCGCGTCCGGCAGGGTGCGCCGAGCGGTCAGCCCTTCCAGCCGCCGCCGGGCTGGGACAGCGGCTTCGAGTTCAGCGGCGCGCCCGACGGCTTTGGCGACGCAGCAGACCACAGCGCGTTCTTCGAAGCGCTGTTCGGCGCTGCGCGGCGCGGCGGTGCATCGGCGCGCGCCACGCGCGGGCAAGACCACCACGCCAAGATCGTCGTGCCACTGGAAGACGCGTTCCACGGCGCGACGCGAGAGATCACGCTGCACAGCCCGGAGATGGACGCGGCGGGCAACGTTGCGCTGCGCGAGCGCACGCTGCAGGTCGGCATCCCGAAGGGCATTCGCGCCGGGCAACAACTGCGTCTGGCCGGCCAGGGTTCAGCCGGTTTGGGCGACGGGCCGCGCGGCGACATCTACCTCGAGATCGCGTTTGCGCCGCATGCGCTGTGGCGCGTCGATGGCCGCGACCTGTACTACACGCTGCGCGTCGCGCCGTGGGAAGCCGCGCTCGGCGCGTCGGTCAAGGTGCCGACGCCCGATGGCGAGGTCGAGATGACCGTGCCCGTCGGCTCGCAAGGCGGCCGCAAGCTGCGCATTCGCGGCCGCGGCATCCCCAGCAGCACACCGGGCGATCTGTACGTGACCTTGCAAGTCGTGCTGCCGCCGGCCGCCGACGACAAGGCGCGCGCCGCCTACCAGCGCATGGCACAAGACCTGGCCTTCGATCCGCGCGCAATTTCAGTGGACTAGGAGCCGACGCATGAACACGACTTCTGTTGCCCTCGGCGTATGCCTCACCGACGACCAGGCGCTCGACCTCGAAGCCTTCGCCGCAGCCTGCGACACCGAGGTCGAGTTCGTTCGCGTGCTGGTCGATGAAGGACTGGTCGAGCCCGTCGCGCAGCAACCGGCCTGGCGCTTCAGCGGCGAAGCGCTGGCCCGCGTGCGCCGCATCCGCCGACTGCAGCGCGACTTCGAAGCCAACCTGCAAAGCGTGGCTGTGATGCTGGAGCTGATCGACGAGGTCGAGCGCCTGCGCACGGCGTTGCACCGCGCCGGCCTCGACGCGCCGTGAACGCTTCGTCGTCAGGCTTTCGTGCGACAGCGAACAGACAGCCGCGCATGCCGGGCCGAGAGTTGCCGTTTCACAGCGCCCAATGGAGGACATGTGCACAAGCAAGGGATGGCATTGGCAATGGTCTTGTTGACAACGACGGGATCGGCCGTCGCGCAAGAGGTGACCTACCGTGGCCAGATTGCAGCGCTGTGGCAAAACAAGTGCATTGCCTGCCACGGCGCGCAGTCGCCTGAGCGGGCCGACTTTCTGCTCGATGAAAAGGGCTACGCCGCAAAGTCGCAGGGTCCGCGCATGGACTCCTACGAGCGCTTCATCGCCTTCATCGCCTGGCCCGATACCGGCGCGCTGATGCGCCGGCTCGACGACGGCAGCAGCGCTTATGGCGGCGGCAAGCCGGGCAACATGCACCAGTACCTCGGCGCGACCGAGGCCGAGCGCGCCACCAACCTGAAGCTGGTCAAGGCCTGGGTCGGCAACGGCGCCTGGAACCTCAACCGCTGGGAACCGCGTGGCGATGTGCCGGCGGTGACCAAGGCGCAGATGGAGAAGATCGCCGTGAAGTACTGAGCGCACCGCTCGGCCTGTGCGCCGGTGCGCCGGGCAACACACGCGGGTGCGCTCAGATTGCGGGCGTGGCCGGCAGCAGCCGGTCGTATTCCTTCTTGACCACGGCATAACACTCGCAGGTGGCTTGCTCCAGACCCGGGCGATCGAGCACGGTGATGTGGCCGCGGGCGTATTTGATGAGCCCGGCTTTCTGCAGCTTGGTCGCGCCCTCGGTGACGCCCTCGCGGCGCACGCCGAGCATGTTGGCGATCAGCTCCTGCGTCATCACCAGTTCGTTGCCGCGCAGGCGGTCCAGGCTCAGCAGCAGCCAGCGGCAGAGCTGCTGGTCGAGCGTGTGGTGGCGGTTGCAGACTGCCGTTTGCGCCATCTGCGTGATCAACGCCTGGGTGTAGCGCAACAGCAGGTGCAGCACCGGGCCGGCGCGGTCAAACTCTTCCTTCATGATCTGCGCGCGAAGCCGAAAGCCCTGCCCGGCGCTCTGCACCACGGCGCGGCTCGGCGTGGACTGGCCGCCCATGAACAGCGAGACGCCGACCATGCCTTCCATGCCGACGACGGCGATCTCGGCCGACGCGCCGTCTTCCATCACGTAGAGCAGCGAGACGATGGCGGTGGTCGGGAAATAGACGTAGCCCAGCGTGTCGCCGGACTCGTAGAGCACCTGGCCTAGCGTCAGCGTCACCGCTTCGAGATGCGGCTGCCAGCGCTGCCACTCGCCGTCGGGCAGCGCGGCGAGCAACTGGTTGTTTCGCGGGTTGGGGGAACTGGCCATCGGCGCATGCCTCGTGGAGTGCGGCTCGGCGTGCGATCGATACCCTATCGATGCGCCGCTTCATCCACCTCTACTATAGGCTCGCCACGCCGCGGCTTGTGTTCGCTATCGAACACAGGGATTCAGGACCAGCGGACAAATGACGGTGGCGAGGGGCCGGCCGGGCGTACCTCAGCGCAACGCCGCGCCCAGCCGGTCCATGTCGTGGATCTCGCGCTCGTGCGTTGCCGGGCCTTCGAGCACGATGGCTTGGCGCCCGTCGTCGTAGTCAACTGCGACGAAGCGGCGCTCAGGCACATGGCCGTGGGTGGAGGGAAACAGCGCGAAGACCAGGTCGCCGGCGCGCAAGGCCCGCATGACCTCGGCCACCGGCACGACGACTTCGCCCGTGGCCCAGGCGTTGTTCGCCGTATCGACGCGGCCCCACAGCACGGCGACGACGCGGCCGTCGGCATCGAGCTCGACTCTGGACACGGCGAAGGTGTTGATCGTTTTGCGGCGACCCATGCGCGGATTGTTTGCCGGTGCGGCGTCCGCAGCGCTCGCCTCGGCATCCAGCATCTCGACGTCACCCAGCGCGCGGCCCGGCGACGGCCCGCCGTCGAAGCCGATCGTCTCGCGGCCATCGTCATGCTCGACCACGATGAAGACGCGCTCGGGCAACGGACTGTGCGAATGCGCAAACACGGCAGCGACCTTCGCGCCGCCGTGAATCGCATCGACCACGTCGGCCACCGGCACGATGGCCGGCGCGCTCACGTCATGGTCTGAAGGCGCATCGACTTCGGCCCACGACACATGGCTGATGCGCCCATCGGCCGCCAGCCGGATCTTCGACACCTCGAAGACGCGCTTCGATTCATCGTCGGCCGCGCGGGCCCGTGTTCCCTGGTAGGTCATCGCGCAAGGGTGCGCGCCATCGACGCACGGGTCTGTGCGCCAGCGCACGCTCGAACGCACACGGCGCGCAGGTCCACAATCGGCCAAGGAGAAAAGCGCATGACACACCAGCAGCAGTACCTGCAAAAGCGAGTCGCCGCCGCCGACGCCGTGCGCCTGGTGCACAGCGGCGACTTCATCATCGTGCCGACCGGCGTCGGCGAGCCACCGGCGCTGCTCGCCGAGTTGTCGGCAACAGCGCCGCGATTTCCGCGACGTGAAGGTGGCGCAGATCCTGGCGATGCGCAAGTACGCCTACATCGACCCGCAGACGGTGGCGCACGTGCGCCACGTCGCCTTCTTCTACGGTGGCGCCACGCGCGCCGGCGGGCAGGCGGGCTGGATCGATTTCATTCCCAGCTACTTCTCGGAGATGCCGAGCCAGATCGAACGCGGGCTGATCCCTGCCGATGTCGTCTTCAGCATGGCCTCACCGATGGATGCGCACGGCTACTTCGCGCTCAGCCTGGGCGCCGACTACACGATGGCGGCCGTCGCCCGTGCGCGCGCGGTGGTGCTCGAGGTCAACCCGAACGTGCCGTTCGCTTTCGGCAACTGCCATGTCCACATCTCGCAGGTTGCAGCGCTCGTCGAAAGCAGCGAGCCGGTGCTGGAAGTCGGTCTGCCGAAGATCGGCCCGGTGCAAGCAGCCATCGGCAAGTACGTGGCCGACCTGATCGACGACGGCTCGACGTTGCAGATCGGCTACGGCGGCATCCCCGACGCGGTGGTGATGCAGCTCGCGCACAAACACGACCTGGGCATCCACACCGAGATGATGGGCGACGGCCTGCTGACGCTGATCGAAAGCGGCGCCGCGACCAACCGGCGCAAGAACTATCTGCCCGGCAAGACCGTCGCCACGTTTGCGCTGGGTTCGGCGAAGCTGTACCGCTTCATGGATCGCAACCCCGCGCTCGAAATCCATCCGGTGAATTTCACCAACGACCCGATGCTCGCCGGCCTGAACGACAACCTCGTGGCGATCAACGCCACCTTGCAGATCGACCTGCTCGGCCAGTGCGGCTCCGAAAGCCTCGGCCATGCGCCGTACTCGGGCACCGGCGGCCAGTCGGACTTCGTGCGCGCCGCCAACCGCTCGCGCGGCGGCAAGGCGTTCATCGTTTTGCCCTCCACCGCGAAGGGCGACACCTTGTCGCGCATCGTGCCGTCGCTGTCGCCGGGCACGCATGTCAGCACGAGCAAGAACGACATCGACTACGTCGTCACCGAGTACGGCGTGGCGCAGTTGCGCGGCAAGTCGGCCAAACAACGCGCGCGCGAACTCATCGCCATCGCGCACCCGGACTTTCGCAGCGAGCTCACCGAGCAGGCCAGGCGGCTGAACTTGATCTGATCGCGGGCGGGCCTTCCGGCGCCGTCCGTTCGCCAGCGCACAGACCGACTTGCCCATCGCGCGCACCGTGCGCCGATGACGATCGTCTTCACCTTGCACCCAGGCTGATGGACAGCGCGCTGCTCAGCCTGCTCGGTGCGTTCCTGGTCTCGCTGATCGGCCTGTTCGCCTTCATCTGGACCTCGCGCCAGGGGCTGCTGGTGGAGAATCCGCGCGCGGCGTCTGTCATCTTCGCGCCGGGCGAGATCGGGCAGATCGACGACCCTGCGTTGCCGGCCGGCGAGCAAGGTGCGATGCAGGCCGCCGTGGCGCCGCGTGGCGACCCCGTCGTGCCGGCCGACCTGACCGAGCATGCCGACCGCATCGCCGCCGACCGATCGACCGCCTTCCCGGTCTTCGTGTTCCTCGCCTTCGCCTGCTTCTGGCTGCTGGTCGGTTCGGTGGCCGGCTTGGTCGCGTCGATCAAGCTGCACCACCCGGACTGGCTGGTCGATGACGCGTGGCTCACCTTCGGCCGCATCCGCACTGTGCACCTCAACGCCGTGATCTACGGCTGGTCCACCAACGGCGCCCTGGGCATCATCGTCTTTCTGCTGCCGCGCCTGTTGCGCACGCCGCTCTACGGCGCCATCTGGACGATGCTCGGCGGCACGCTGATCAACGTCGGCGTGGCCGCGGGCATCGGCGCGATCGCCATCGGCTGGACCGACGGCATGGAGTACCTCGAGATCCCGTGGCAGATCGGCATCTTCATCGCGGTCGGCTTCGTGATGGTGATCGCCAGCGCGCTGTTCACGCTGGCCAACCGCAAGGTCGAGCACCTGTATGTGAGCGTCTGGTACTTCGTCGCCTCGCTGTTGTGGATCGCGCTGCTCTACGTCGTCGCCAAGCTGCCCGGCGTGCACTTCGGCGTGCAGCAGGCCACCACGAACTGGTGGTTCGGCCACAACGCGCTCGGCCTGTGGTTCACGCCGGTGGCGGTGGGCGCGATCTACTACTTCCTGCCGAAGATCATCGGCCGGCCGGTGCGCTCGTACAACCTGTCGTTGCTCGGCTTCTGGACGCTGGCGTTTTTCTACGGCCAGGTCGGCGGCCACCATCTGATCGGCGGGCCGGTGCCGGGCTGGCTGACCACGCTGTCGATCGTGCAGAGCGTGATGATGGTGATTCCGGTGGTGGCCTTCAGCGTCAACCAGTTCGGCACGATGCAGGGCCAGATGCACCTGGCGCGCTACTCGCCGACGCTGCGCTTCATGATGCTCGGCGGGCTGATGTACCTGGCGTCTTCCGTGCAGGGCTCGCTCGAATCGCTGCGCAGCATCAACACCGTCACCCACTTCACGCACTTCACCGTCGCCCATGCGCACCTGGGCATGTATGCCTTCGTCTCGATGGTGCTGTTCGGCGCGATCTATTTCATGCTGCCGCGCGTGCTCAATTGGGAGTGGCCGTACCCGAAGCTGATCGCGCTGCACTTCTGGTTGGTGGTGGTCGGCATCGCGATCTACTTCGTCGGCCTGTCGATCGGCGGCTGGCTGCAAGGCATGGCGATGCTCGACGCAGCGCGGCCGTTCATGGAGTCGGTGACGCTCACGCTGCCGTATCTGCAGGCGCGCAGTGTCGGCGGGGCGTTGATGACGCTCGGCCACTTCGTCTTCGTCGGCCACTTCATGGCGATGGCGCTGCGCTTCGGGCCGCAGCGCGCCGGCGCGGCGCTGTTCGTGCCGATGGCGCCGCAACGCGCGGCCGCCTGATGGACAGCGACGTCAAGCTCGTCAGCGGCGCGATGGTGGCGCTCGGCCTGGCCACCGCGGCGCTGGTGGTGATGCCGTACATCCAGGTGCGGGGCATCTCGCCGCCGCCGCAACTCAAGCCCTACACCGATCAGCAACTGCGTGGCCGCGCGGTGTACATCGCCAACGGCTGCGTCTATTGCCACAGCCAGCAGCCGCGCGACCGCAAGGTCGGGCCCGACGGCGCGCGCGGCTGGGGCCGGCCTTCGGTGCCGGCCGACTACTCGTACGACCGCCCTCACCTGCTCGGCTCGATGCGCACCGGGCCCGACCTGTTCAACATCGGCGTGCGCCAGCCGAGCGCCGATTGGCACCTCGGGCACCTGTACCAGCCCCGCGCGTACGTGCCGGGCTCGATCATGCCGGCCTACGCCTACCTGTTTCGCGTCAAGGCTGCGGCCGACGAAGGCGAGCAGATCGTCAACATGCCGCCGGGCCGCGTGCCCGAAGGCAAGGTGGTGGTGGCGTCGCCCGATGCGCTCGACCTCGTCAAGTACTTGCAGGGCCTCGATCACACCTATGCCGTGTTGCCCTCGGCAAAACCTTAGATGGCGCAAGACGACACGACCACTCAAGCGCCGGCGACAGCGAACGCGCAGCAGCGCGAGCAGGTCGATCCGACCGAGCGCAGCCAGCCGATCCCGCTGCTGGCCGCGCTGGTGACGGCGGGCGTGCTGCTGTTCGGCGTCGGCTACATCGTCTTCTCGGATGCGCCCGGTGCGCCCATGCTCGGCGACCGGCGCACGCTGGCCGATCTGAGCGCCGATGTCGCCAAACCCGCCGGCGCCGTCGATGGCCAGCAGCTCTACGCCGCGCAGTGCGTGGCCTGCCACCAGGCCAGCGGCAAGGGCCTGGCAGGTGTCTTTCCGCCGCTCGACGCATCGGAATGGGTGGTCGGCGACGAGCGCATCGTCGTCAACATCCTGCTGCACGGCATCGTCGGCGAGATCACCGTGGCCGGTGTGGCCTACAAAGGCAACATGCCGGCCTTCAAGCAACTCGGCGACGCCGAACTGGCAGCGCTGGCCAGCCACGTGCGCGGCGCGTGGTCGAACAAGGCGCCACCAATCAAGCCCGAGCTGATCGCGCAGGAGCGCAAGGCGAACACGCGCACGAGCGCCGTTTGCCGGCGGCGACGAGTTGAAGGCGCTCGCCGCCAAGCCCTGAGAGCCTGACGATGTGGCGCACCGCGCTCGCCTGCACATCGCTCGCCGCGGCGGCCTGGCTCTGCGCATCGATGTTGACCGAAGGCTTCGAAGTCTGGACAGCCGAAGGCGCGCGACGGCTGCAAGTGGCCAACGCGCCTGTGTCCGCGCCGCGCGCCGTGCTCGCCGGCGACGACCTCGCCGGGCAGACCCTGCACGAGGTGCTGGCCGGCCCGGGCCGCGTCACCATCGCCAGCTTCATCTACACGCGCTGCCCGAGCGTGTGCCTCGCCCTGGGCAGCAACCTGCAGCAACTGCAATCGGCGCTCGACCCCGACATCCAACTGCTGTCGATCAGCTTCGACCCCGCGCACGACGACGCCGGGCAGTTGCGTCGTCATGCCGCGCTGTGGCACGCCGACGCGCGCCACTGGCGCATGACCACCGTGCCCGACGCCGCGCAACTGCGGCGCTTGCTCGACGCCTGGCAGGTGGTGGTGATCGACGATGGCCGCGGCGGCTGGGAGCACAACGCGGCGCTGCTCGTGATCGACCGACGCGGCCGACTGGTGCGCATCTTCGACGACACCGATACCCACGGCGCGCTGGCCTTCGCGCGCTCGCTGTGAGTAGGGTGTGTTGACATTAAAACGTGCCCGCGTGAGTACCCAAAACGGGCTCAATCTAGGCGCGACGCCGCCGGCGTGGCAGGTCCCACGCCAAGGCGTCGCAACAACGAGTGAGCCCGTTTTGGGTACTCACCCGAAGGGCCGGGGCACCCAAGGGCGCAGGGCCGCGTTGCGCCTCTTGCCTGGGGCCCGACCCCAGGCGGCGAGTCGCGCCTTGCCCTGCACCCTTGGGTGCCCCGGCGCGGGCACGTTTTAGTGTCAACACACCCTAGCCACCGGCTGCCGCTCGTCGGCCTGTGCCTGCTCGTGCTGATGCTGTTGCCGCCCGTGCGTCGCGCTGCCGAGTCGGGCATGACGACGCACATGCTGTTGCAGTACCCGGCCGTGATGCTGGCCGGCGCGCTGCTGGTCGGGGCGGTACCGTCGCGTTGGCAACGCCACTGGCAGCGCTTCAACCAACTCGGCATCGCCGGGCTGCTCGCCACGGCGCTCGCGATGGCGCTGCTGATGGTGCCGCGCGTGCTCGATCTCGCGCTGGTGGACCCGACCATCGAAAGCGGCAAGCTGTTCGCGCTGGTGGCCAGCGGCGCGGCGCTCGCGCTGTCGTGGCAGCGCGCCGGCATCGTCATCCAGGCCTTCTTTCTCGGTAACGTGCTGCCGATGCTGGCGGTGGTGGGCACGCTGTACCAGGACTCTCCCGCGCGGCTGTGCAACGCCTACCGCCTGGACGATCAGCAGACGCTCGGCACGGCGCTGGTGGGGGTGTCGATCGCCATCCTCGCGGCATGGCTGCTGCGCCTGGGCATGCAGCGTCAAGCCGACGGATCCGCCGTGCCGGTGCCGCGCCCGGCCGCCAGCCGCTGAAGCACCTGTTGCCCGGACGCGGCCACCGACTGCATCTGCGCCTCCAGCACCGCCATCTCGCGCAGCGATTGCGCGAAGGCCTGGTACTCGGCCGATTGCGCCTCGGCCACCCGCACCGGCGGCGCCGCGCGTTCGAGCGCGCGCGTGACGTCGTCGAAGCGCGCCTTCAGCTTGACCAGCGGATCGCGCAGCCGAAGCACGGCGTCCTCGGGCAGCGCCGTGCCGGCGACGCCCTCGTCGAGCATCGCCAGCAGCAGATCGAACGCGCCGGCCTCGCGCGCGGCGGCCACGCGCGTGTCCAGCCCGCGCTGTGCGCCGTCGGCCAGCGTGCGCAGGGCGGCGTCGCGCAGGCCGTCGAGCTGGCGCTCGAGTTGGCGGTTGACCGTGCCCAGCCTCGAGCCGACCGCCATCACCTCCGACAGGATGCGGTCGAGGTCGTGCACGATCAGCTCGATGCGGTCGAGAAAGTGGTTCAGGTCCTGCGCCAGCGCGCCGAACTCGTCGTCGCTCCTGACCGGCGCACGCGGCGACAGATCCATCAGGCCCTTGGCCAGGCTGGCGACCGCGTTGTTGATCGACAGCAGCGGCTCCATGCGCACCTTGAGCAGCAGCAACAGCACGATCGTGTGGGCGAGGATCTTCAGGCTCAAGGCGCCGGCCGTGACGCGCACCTCGCGCCACCACGCCGCCTCCTTGCGCGCGAGGTAGCTGCGCACGCTGACCGTGCCGAGCACGTCGCCCACCTTGGCCTTGACGTGGCAGGTGGTGCAAAAGGCCTCGGCCTTGAGTGACACCGCCGCCTGCTCGTGAGCACCCGCCGGCCAGCGCGGCTTCAACCCCTGCGGGTCCATCTTGAAGCTCTCCTTCATCGACTCGACCGTGACCTCGCTCGGCTCGACCGCGATCGACAGGCCCAGGTCGTCGTAATTGCGGTTCAAGATCGGATAGACCGTCTGCGCCGCGAGCGGGCCGCCGGAGTTGAGCATGATCGACTTGATGTCGGCGGCGAGCCGCTCGGCGGCGTCCTTGACCCGCGCCGGTTCGGCGGTGCGGAACTCGTAGAGCAGCACCGCGTAGCGGATGCCGAGTTCGATCGCGGCCACCGCGACCAGCAGCAAAAAGAAGTCCCGGATCATGTGGAACACGAAGGACTGCTCGAAACGGCCTGCTGCTGGCTTCATCGCGTACCTCTCGTCGTCGCCAAGGCGCCGGGCACCTTAGCACCGCTCGCCATCGGCCAGCTCTGCGGCGTCGAAAGGAAAACCAAGCAACCGCCGCGGAACTGGCTTCGCCAGGCCGCTGGCGGTGCCCCTTGAGGGGGCAGCGGCGACAGCCGCTCCGGGGTGGTCCATGCTGGCCTGCCCGGCAGGACTCGAACCTGCGACCCCCAGCTTAGAAGGCTGGTGCTCTATCCAGTTGAGCTACGGGCAGTGTTTGCGGGCACGCAAGAGGGGTGGTCGGGGTGGCGGGATTCGAACTCGCGACCTACTGCTCCCAAAGCAGTTGCGCTACCAGGCTGCGCTACACCCCGACGGAGGCGCGATTCTAGCCGTCCACTCTCTCGGCGAAGGGAATGTCCGGCGCCGGCAGTGCCAACTGGCGCGAAACGCTCTGGCATTGCCGGATGTGCTGCTCGCAAACGTACTTCAGCGCGCCGAAGGTCAGCATCGCCGAAACCGCCTGCCCGGCGATCGGCACGAACTTGGCGGCTTGCTGCGTGGTCAGGCGCACGCCGACCACCTTCAACACCTGGATCACCAACTCGCGCGTCACCATGCGCCCGACCAACATGCCGCTGCCGGCGCTGATGGTTTTATAGACGACGAGCTTGCGGTCCGGCGCGAGGTCTTCGATCTGCTCGGGCGTGAGGCCGAAGGCGCGGTTGATCTCCGGCAGCAGCTTGACGAGCACGCCGACGTCGGTGAGCCAGTCGAGGCCTGGGATGGGCACCATCGCCACGCCGGCCGCGAACATCGCGCGCTGCGTCACCAGCTTGCGGCAGCGGCGGGCGATGGCTTCGCTCGGGTCTTCGAGCGGCGCGGCGGCGACGCGTTTTTTCATGACGGCGCCTCGTCGTGCGCGTGGCACAGACCGCCAGTGGAAGGAACGCTCATGCGCTGTGGCCTCTCTTGATGTGCACGGGGGATAGCAACTCGGCGTTGAACGCGGCAACCGATAATCGGCCGACGCATCCGGCACCCACACCATGAGTTTGACCTATCGCCTCGCCGTCGGCACGCTGCTGGCACTTTTGTCCCTTTCGCCGTGGGCGCAGGACGCACCGCAGATGAACCTGCCGGTGGTGCAACTGCAGGCCGGCATGCACAACATCCGCGCCCAGGTCGCGTCCACGGGGGAGCAGCGATCCACCGGCCTGATGCACCGCCGCGAGATGCCGCAGCACGAGGGCATGCTGTTCGTTTTTGAGCAACCGTCGCAACAGTGTTTCTGGATGAAGAACACGCTGCTGCCGCTGTCGATCGCCTTCGTCGCCGACGACGGCACCGTGGTCAACATCGACGAGATGAAGCCGCAGTCGCTGGAAAGCCATTGCTCCGCCAAGCCGGTGCGCTACGTGCTCGAGATGAACCAGGGCTGGTTCGTCAAGCGTGGCATCAAGGCGGGCTTCAAGCTGACCGGGCCTGGGGGCAAAGCTTTCGGCGCATCGTGAGGGTCGGGCACGGCGATTGCCCACACAGGATTCCATTGACCCCAAAGGAACTCTCATGAAAAGCTCCCGACTCATCGTCGCCGCCATGCTGTTGGCCGGCACCACGGCGTCCTTCGCCGCGGCCCATATGAACAAGATGAATATGGACACCAACGGTGACGGCATGGTCTCCAAACAGGAGTACATCAGCCATCACGAAGCGATGTTCGACAAGATGGACAAGGGCGGCAAGGGCATGGTGCCGATGAAGGACATGGAGATGTCGATGCGCAGCGATCGGGCGGCACGTGCCGAGACCATGAAGTCGAACGAGCGCGCTCGCAAGGGCGAGGGCGCGGCGACCCCTGCTCCGGCCAACAAGTAAGGCTGCAGACTTCGGCGGCTTCGGCTGCCGAAGTGCTTTGCTCACGAAGGCGTCAGGCGCAAGCCGACCCTGAGCGGCCGGTGGTCCGAGCCGATCGGCGGGCCGACCTCGTGGCCCGTCACGGCCCAGGCGCCGTGTCCCCACACGGCGTCGATCGGGATGCCCCACGCGCGGTGCGGCCACGTCGGCCGCACACCGCCGAACCAGCGCCAGCCGCCTTGCGCGAGCAGCGGCGCAGCGTTGGACCAGGGCGTGGCGTTGAAGTCGCCGATGACGAGCGCCGGTGCATCGCCGCGCGGGCGCAGCGCGGCCAACGTCTGGTTGCGAGCGCGTTGCCACGACAGAGTCAGCGGCGGCATCGGATGGATCGGCGATCACTTCGATCGTGCCCTGCGGTGTCTCGACCAGCGCATGCAACTGCGGGATGCCACGGGCGCCGATCACCTCGCGCACGTCGCGCAAGGGCCAGCGCGACAGCAGGCCGATGCCCGACGCACCGGCGTGCGGCATCAGGTGCTGGTGAGGCCATTGCGTTGCGGCCGCGAGCTTTCTCGCGAAGGCCACGCGCAGCTCGTGAACGACGATCAGATCGGTGTTCGATGGATCCGCCCAGGCCAGCAGCAGCGACGGATCGGCGTTGCCGAGGTGAACGTTGGCGCTGACGACGCGAACCTGCGGCGCCTGCGCTGCTGTGCGCCATCGCCGGCGGCAACCAGGCCCATGGCAGCGCGAGCATCGCCGCGCCGAGCGCCAGCCGCGCGAACCAACGTCCGCGCGCCAGCAACAGGCCGATCGCGCCGACGGGCAGCCACAGCCAGACCCAATGCGCCGCCAGGTCGGCGACCCAGCCGAGCGTGTTGTCGCCCAAGACGCGGCTCGCACCGGGCGCGAGCAGGCCGGCGAACGCGCACGCCACGCACAGCGCGCCCAACAACGACAAAGCCCGCCGAAGCGGGCTTTGCGAACGCGTGTGCGCGATCAGCCAAAGTTCTTGCTGGCGAATTCCCAGTTGACGAGCTTGTCGATGAACGTCTCGACATACTTCGGGCGCAGGTTGCGGTAGTCGATGTAGTAGGCGTGCTCCCACACATCGACCGTGAGCAGCGCCTTGTCGCCGGTGGTCAGCGGCGTGCCGGCGGCGCCGGTGTTGACGATGTCCACCGAACCGTCGGCCTTCTTCACCAGCCAGGTCCAGCCCGAGCCGAAGTTGCCGACCGCGCTTTTGACGAAGGCTTCGCGGAACGACGCGTAGCTGCCCCATTTGGCCTTGATCGCATCGGCCAGCTTGCCCGCGGGCTCGCCGCCGCCGCTGGGTTTCATGCAGTTCCAGAAGAAGGTGTGGTTCCAGATCTGCGCGGCGTTGTTGTAGATGCCGCCCGAAGATTTCTTGATGATGTCTTCGAGCGCCATCGCTTCGAACTCGGTGCCCTTTTGCAGGTTGTTCAGGTTGACCACGTAGGCGTTGTGGTGCTTGCCGTGATGGAACTCGAGCGTCTCCTTGCTGTAGTGCGGTGCCAGCGAGTCGATCGGAAACGGCAGTGGCGGCAGGGTGTGTTCCATGAGCGTGTCCTGTGGTGTTTGACGAAGAGGGAAGTGATTCTAGGCAGGGCCGCGAGGCAAGCTTGGCCTGCGGGTCATTGCTCCACGACGCGCACCTCAACCTGCCCATCGTGCCAATGCAGGGCAAGCGGCTGGCCTGGCTGCACCGCGTGGGCCGAGACCACCGCGCGTTGCTGACCGTCGAGCACAAAAGCGTAGCCGCGCGCGAGAACGCGCGTCGGGTCGAGCGCGCCGAGCCGCCCGCCGAGCGTGGCCAGGCGCGACTGCTCGGCGTGCAGCCCCGCCGTGACCGCGCGCCGCAGCCGATCGCGCTGCGTCGCGGCCTGCGTGGCGTGGGCTTCGCGCACACGGCTCCAGGCGCGCTCGCGCCGATGCGCCAGCGCCTGCAACTGCTGCAACGCGCGCGACACGGCCTGCCCCGGACGCGCCAGTTGCAGCGCCAGGCGGTCGAGGCGCTGCGCTTGCGCTTCGAGACGCCGCGTGACGTTGCGCCGCAGGTGGCGCGCGCTTTGCGACAGCGTCGCGAGCAGCGCCTCGCGTTCGGCCGCGACGAGTTCGGCGGCGGCCGTCGGCGTGGCGGCGCGCACGTCCGCGGCAAAGTCGCACAGCGTGATGTCGGTTTCGTGGCCGACGCCGCTGACCACCGGCATCGGCAGCGCGGCCAGCGCACGCACCACGCGCTCGTCGTTGAAGGCCCACAGGTCCTCGATCGAGCCGCCGCCGCGGGCGACGATCAATACATCGACTTCGTTGCGCTCGGCTGCTGCGTTCAACGCCGACAACAGCGCGGCCGGCGCTTCGCCACCCTGCACCAGCGACGGATAGACGATCACCCGCACCTGCGGCGCGCGCCGCGCCAATGTCGTCAGCATGTCGTGCAGCGCCGCGCCGGCCGGCGAGGTGACGATGCCGACGCGCCGCGCAAACGCCGGCAAGGCGCGCTTCTTCGCCGCATCGAACAGGCCCTCGGCTTCGAGCTTGGCCTTCAAGCGCAGGAACTGCTCGTACAGCGTGCCGGCGCCGAGCGAGCGCATCGACTCGACGACGAACTGCATTTCGCCGCGCGGCTCGTACACCGCAACGCGGCCGCGCAATTCGACCTGCTGGCCGTCACGGGGCGCGAAGTCCATCAACGACGCGGCGCGGCGGAACATCGCGCAACGCACCGACGCCGCGGCGCCATCGGCATCCTTCAGCGTGAAGTAGCAATGGCCGCTGGCCGCGCGCGTGAAGCCGGACAACTCGCCCTGCACGGTGCAGGCGGAAAAGCGTGCGGCCAGGGCGTCGCTGACTGCGACCAGCAGCGCCGCGACGCTCCAGGCGCGCGCGCCGGGCAGCGCAGGCGCATCAGCCACGGCCGGCCCGCGCGCCGCGGCGCAGCAAGTGCTCCACAGACGCACACTTTCGTGCCGGGCCGCTCGACAGCCCCCCGCAAAGCCAGGATGCGCGTTGCAAGTGCTTGATTTGAAAGATGTTTTTCATGCCCTATGTTTGTGCAATCTGTTGCCGAGCGAGTTGCCACGCGAACTTGCGCTGTCTGCGCGCTGCTTACCCACACAGTTGTCCACAGACTTGGTGGATGAACCGCCGGGCTGCGCACTCGGACATCGTTGTCATCGCCATCGTGCGCAACAGCGCGGTCACCACGCGCCGACTGGGACCATAATCGCCGCGCTTCGCGGCCACGGAACGTGGCTCAAGCCGAACACTGTAGCCTCGACCGACCACCTCACTCACGGGAAACGCGCCCTTGTTTTCGATCATTCAAGCTGCCGGCTGGCCGATCTATCCGCTCATCCTCTTGTCCATCGTCGGCCTGGCGCTGGTCATCGAGCGCTCGTTGATGCTGCGCCGCGGACGCGTGGCGCCGGAGAAGCTGCTCGACGAAGTGGTGGCGCTGACGCGCACCAGCCTGCCCTCGCCCGATGTCATCAACAAACTCAGCACCAGCTCCTCGCTCGGCGGCGTGCTGGCGGCCGGCCTGCGCGCCGTGGTCGCCGAGCCACGGCTGGGCGAAGACACGCTGCGCCTGGTCTTCGAGAACGCCGGCCGGGTGATGGTGCACCGCCTGGAGCGCTACCTGAACACGCTCGGCACGGTGGCCACCGCGGCGCCGCTGATGGGACTGTTCGGCACCGTGATCGGCATGATCGAAATCTTCGCCTCGCAGTCGCCCACCGGCGGCACCAACCCGGCGCAGTTGGCGCAAGGCATTTCGATTGCGCTCTACAACACCGCCTTCGGTCTGTTGATCGCCATTCCCGCGCTGATGTTCTACCGCTTCTTCCGCGGCCGTGTCGATGAATACACGGTCGATATGGAACAGGCTGCCGAGCGCCTGGTGCCGCACCTGATGCGCTTTGCGGTGCGCAAGTCGGCGGCGGCCGGAGCCACCGCATGAACTTCCGCAAACCGCGAAACGAGGAGCCGGAGATCAACCTGATTCCGTTCATCGACGTGCTGCTGGTGGTGCTGATCTTCCTCATGCTGTCCACCACGTATTCCAAGTTCACCGAGCTGCAGCTGACGCTGCCGTCGGCCGACGCCGACAAGCTGCGCGACCGGCCGGCCGAGATCATCGTCTCCGTCGCCGCCGACGGCCGCTATGCCGTCAACCGCCAGGCCGTCGAGAGCCGCAACGTCGATAAGCTCGCCGCAGCGCTGACGGCTGCGGCTAAGGACCAGAAGGATCCGGTCGTCATCGTCTCGGCCGATGCCACTGCGGCGCACCAGTCGGTGATCAACGTGCTCGACGCGGCGCGCCGCGCCGGCCTGCCGCGGCTGACGTTCGCCGCACAGACGGGCGACGGCTCGGCGTCACGCTGACACCACTGCACAGCACCTTGCCGGGCAGTCCCGCCACGCGTTTTGCCGACGCGCTGCAAGCCGCCTGGTGGCAAGCCCCACCCAATGCACTGGCGCGCCGCCTGCGGCCGCTGTGCGCGCTCTACGCGGCACTGTCGAGGCTGAACAAGGCCATCACCTGGCCGCGGCATCTCGACGTGCCGGTGATCGTGGTCGGCAACCTCGTCGTCGGCGGCGCCGGCAAGACGCCGACGGTGATTGCGCTGGTGCGCCTGCTGCGCGTTTATGGCTGGACGCCCGGCGTGGTGTCGCGCGGCTACGGCCGCCGCACGTCGGGCGTGGTGCAGGTGCACGGCGACAGCAGCGCGGCAGACTGCGGCGACGAGCCGCTGCTGATCCATCTGCGCACCGAGGCGCCGGTGGTCGTCGGGCGCAACCGCGTCGCCGCCGCGCGCGCCTTGCGCCGCGAACATCCGACGGTGGACATCTTGATCTCCGACGACGGCTTGCAGCACCACCGCCTGGCGCGCGATGCGCAGGTCATCGTTTTCGACGAGCGCGGCGCCGGCAACGGCTTGCTGCTGCCGGCTGGCCCGCTGCGCGAGCCGCTGCCCGAGGTGGTGCCGCCCACCACGCTCGTGCTCTACAACGCTTGGCGCCCGCCGATCACGCTGCCGGGCTGGATGGGCACGCGCCACCTGACCGGTGTGCTCAGCCTGGAAGACTGGCGCTGCGGCCACGCGCCGCTGGCCGACAGCTGGCGTGCGCTGCACGGGCGGCGGGTGGTGGCTGCTGCCGGCATCGCGTCGCCGCAGCGCTTCTTCACCCAACTGCAGGGCGAAGGGGTGCTGTTCACGCCACTGCCGCTGCCCGACCACCATGACTTCGTGGAACTGCCCTGGCCTCGCGGCACCGCCGACGTGGTGCTGACCGAAAAGGACGCCGTCAAGCTCGCCGGCATGTCGTTCGGCAACACGCGCGTCTGGGTGGCGCCGCTAGACTTGGAGTTCGACCTCGGCTTCGCCGCGGCCATCAAGCGCCTGTTCCCGAACCCACCGAGCCGCACCACCTCATGGCCGCCACTGACCATCGTCTGATCGAACTGCTCGTCTGCCCGCTGTGCAAAGGCAAGCTGGTGATGCTGCGCGACGCCGAGCAACGGCCGACGGCGCTGGCGTGTCATGCCGATCGGCTGGCGTTCCCGATCCGCGACGGCATTCCGGTGATGCTCGAGGGCGAGGCGCAGGCGTACGACCCTGAGGCTTCGTGACTGCGTTCACCGTCATCGTGCCGGCACGGTTGGCTTCGACGCGGCTGCCGGACAAACCGCTGGCCGACATCGGCGGCGCACCGATGGTGGTGCGCGTGGCGCAGCGCGCAGCGCTGTCGGGCGCGCGCGAAGTGGTGGTAGCGACGGACCACGACTCGATCGTCAGCGCCTGTGAGCGGCACGGCGTGCGCGCGCTGATGACGGGTGTCGATCACGCCAGCGGCAGCGACCGGCTGGCCGAGGCCTGCACGCTGCTCGGCCTGGCCGACGACGCCGTCGTCGTCAACGTGCAAGGCGACGAGCCGCTGATCGAGCCGGGGTTGATCGATGCCTGTGCTGCGTTGCTCGGCCAACGCAGCGACTGCGTGATGTCCACCGTCGCCCACGCCATTCACGACGTTGCCGACTACGTCAACCCGAACATCGTTAAGGTCGTGCTCGATGCGCAGGCGCGCGCCCTGCTCTTTTCGCGCGCGCCGCTGCCGTGGTGGCGCGACGGCAGCGCCAAAGGAAGCACCGCGTTGCCGCAAGACCCACCGGCGTTGCGCCACGTCGGCCTGTACGCCTACCGCGCCGGCTTCCTGCGCCGCTTCCCGACGCTTGCGATGGCGCCTCTGGAGCGCACCGAGGCGCTGGAGCAACTGCGCGTGCTCTGGCACGGCGAGCGCATCGCGGTGCATGTCACCGAGCGCGCGCCGGGGCCGGGCGTGGATACCCTTGAAGATCTACAGCGCGTCAGATTGCTGTACGCGCAGCCGCGATAATCAGCGCGACCAGACCACACCACAACGAGGGGCACGATGAGACTCATCCTGTTGGGGGCGCCCGGCGCCGGCAAAGGCACACAGGCCGCCTTCCTCTGCAAACACTACGGCATTCCGCAGGTCTCCACCGGCGACATGCTGCGCGCGGCGGTCAAGGCCGGCACAGCGCTGGGCGTGGCGGCCAAGAAGGTGATGGACGCCGGCGCGCTGGTGTCCGACGACATCATCATCGGCCTGGTCAAGGAGCGCATCGCGATGCCCGACTGCGCCAACGGCTTTCTGTTCGACGGCTTCCCGCGCACGATCGCGCAGGCCGAAGCGATGAAGGCCGCCGGTGTGAAACTCGACGCCGTGCTCGAGATCGACGTGCCTGACGAAGCGATCATCGAACGCATGAGCGGGCGCTTGTTCCATATCGCCTCGGGCCGCAGCTACCACGTCAAGTTCAACCCGCCGAAAGTCGCTGGCAAGGACGACGCCACTGGCGAGCCGCTGATCCAGCGCGACGACGACAAGGTCGAAACCGTGCGCAAGCGCCTCGAGGTTTATCAGAGCCAGACGCGGCCGTTGATCGAGTACTACGCCAAGTGGTCCGCGAGCGGCGACGCCAACGCGCCGCGCTGCTGCAAGATCGACGGCAGCGGCACGGTCGATCAGATCACGGCACGCGCGCTGGCGGCGTTGGCCTGAGGAGAGAGCGAGTGGATATCGCAGGCAAGGTTTTCATCGTCACCGGCGGCGCCTCGGGCCTCGGTGAAGGCACGGCACGCATGTTGGCCAAGGAAGGCGGCAAGGTCGTCGTTGCCGACGTGCAGATCGACAAGGGCCAAGCGCTCGCCAAAGAGATCGGCGGCGCCTTCGTCCAGTGCGACGTGACGCAGGAGGCCGACGCGCAAGCGGCGGTGGCTCAAGGCCTGTCGATGGGCAAGCTGATGGGCCTGGTGAACTGCGCCGGCATCGCCATCGGCGCCAAGACCGTCGGCAAGGACGGGCCGCATCCGCTGGCCTCGTTCGCCAAGGTGATCAACATCAACCTCATCGGCAGCTTCAACATGATCCGCGTCGCCGCCGACGCGATGTGCAAGAACGAGCCCGAGCCGACGAAAGAACGCGGTGTGCTGATCAACACGGCCAGCGTCGCCGCCTACGACGGTCAGATCGGCCAGGCGGCCTACTCGGCGAGCAAGGGCGGCATCACAGGCATGACGCTGCCGATCGCCCGCGACCTGGCGCGCAACGGCATCCGCTGCATGACCATCGCTCCCGGCCTCTTCGGCACGCCGATGATGTTCGGCATGCCGAAGGAAGTGCAGGACTCGCTGGCCGCGAGCGTGCCCTTCCCGTCGCGGCTGGGCACGCCCGCCGACTACGCCAAGCTCGTCAAGCACATCGTCGAGAACGAGATGTTGAACGGCGAGGTGATCCGGTTGGATGGGGCGATTCGGTTGGCGCCGAAGTAGCCCGGGTTAAAGCAGTCTGACGGCTGGTAGCGCCTTCATGCCGCGGTCAAAGGTTGCCAGCTCATCGCACCCGGCCAGATGTGCCTTCATGGCAAGCAAGCAATCTGCAAAATCTGCCCGCCCGTTCTCAAAGGCATCGGTAGCGTCGCGCACTGCGGCGCCCGACTCGAGGACGACTGTTGCGTGGGACGACAGGGCTCTCATGGCCGAGACGATATCCGCGCGATCACGGCCATAGGCCTTGGCAAGAGTCCACGCGAGTTCGACCAGCACGGTGTCGCTGACCCAGACGGATTTCTGCTCCGCATCCGCCCGATCGAACAACCGCCGAGCCTTGACAGCCTGCGCGGGATCGTCACCAACGAGCAAGCGAAGCAGAACATTCGTGTTGACCGCGATCACCGTACGCGCCTTGCCCGCTCGCGCACGACCGCGCCGATGGCGGCATCCATGTCCTCCAGCGAACGCACCGGCTCACCGGGCTTGGCCAGCAAACCGAAGAGCGCTTCCGCGCCCTTGGCGAGGACCCGCACATTCAAGCTGCCGTCGGCGGCAACACGAAACGCCAGGCGCGAACCGGGGTGGATGCCCAGCCGATCGCGCAACGCCTTTGGCAGCGTGATCTGCCCCTTGTCGCTCACCAGCGCAGTCGTGGACATGGGCACTCCTTCGATCGAAAACCAAATCTTACCTCGTGTATTAAATCCTACTTCCGTCCGCATTTCATAATTCAAATTTTCGTCCGACTTATGGACCCGCTGGCCTCGTTTGCCAAGGTGATCAACATCAACCTCATCGGCAGCTTCAACATGATCCGCATCGCCGCCGATGCGATGTGCAAGAACGAGCCCGAGCCGACGAAAGAACGCGGTGTGCTGATCAACACGGCCAGTGTCGCCGCCTACGACGGTCAGATCGGCCAGGGCGGCCTACTCGGCGAGCAAGGGCGGCATCACAGGCATGACGCTGCCGATCGCCCGCGACCTGGCGCGCAACGGCATCCGCTGCATGACGATCGCCCCCGGCCTCTTCGGCACGCCGATGATGTTCAGCATGCCGAAGGAAGTGCAGGACTCGCTGGCCGCCAGCGTGCCGTTTCCTTCGCGGCTGGGCACGCCTGCGGATTACGCGAAGCTGGTCAGGCACATCGTCGAGAACGAGATGTTGAACGGCGAGGTGATCCGGCTGGATGGGGCGATTCGGCTGGCGCCGAAGTTGGCGCACCAACGCGCACATGAAAACACGCCGGCTCGCGCCGGCGTTTCTGCTTCTCAGGTCCAACTCGTTCAGAAGAACTTGTAGTTCGCCGAGAGGTACACGAAGCGGCCTCGCGCGTCGTACTGCGTCGGGTCGAAGCCGGCGCCGAAGTAGCTGCCGGCGCCAATGAAGATCGGCGGGTCCTTGTCGAACAGGTTGCGCGCACCTAATGTCAGCTTCAGGTTCTTGATGCCGGTGTACGCCACCTGTGCGTCGTAGGTGGCGAAATCGGGCACGCCATGCGGATTGCCGTCGAGGTCTGGTACATCGCGATAACTCTTGGCAAAGTTCTGCCCAAACGTCACCGACCACGGCCCCGTGCTCCAGGTGGCACTCAAGGTGTGCTTCCAGCGCAGCACGACGCCGCCGTTCAAGGCAATGAAAACCGGCGTGCCATCGGGATTGGAAATGGTGCCGACGCTGTTTTCCTTGATGCCGGCGTTGTCGAGCTCGTACTTGCTCATGTACGTGCCGTTCAGATTCACAGCCAGCTTGCCGAACGAGAACGTGTCGTTCCAGCGGGCATCGAGGTCGAGGCCCTGAACCTTTGCGGTGCCGATGTTGCGCAGACGCTGGTCCACGACAGAGACCGAGCCATCCGGCGCGAACTCCACGTCGCCCGCATAGAACAGGTTGTTGCCGGCACGTGCCGCGTTGACCATGCCCAAGGCGCCTGGCTTCAAGATCATGTTGTCGATCTTGATGTTGAACCAGTCCAGACCGACCGAAAAGTTCTTGTTCGGACTCAGCACCACGCCCAACGAGAACTGCTTGGACTTTTCGGGCTTCAAGTTCGGGTTGCCGCCGTTGAGCGCATCGGGCTGGACCGGTCCGCCTGCGGAATCCAACGGATCGATGAACTGCTCAGTCGAGTTCGTCAACTGGCCTTGATAGAGTTCGATCAGCGACGGCGCGCGGAACCCCGTGCCCACAGCGCTGCGTAGGAGAACCTCAGGGGTCGGCGCCCAGCGCACGCTGGCTTTGCCGTTGTTGGTGGAACCCACGGCGCTGTACTTGTCCCAGCGGTCCGACAAGTTGGCTTCGAGGCCCTTGGCGATCGGAATGTTGAGCTCGGCAAACAACGAGCCGATCTTGCGCGTCGCATCCTGGGGTACTGTTGCACCGCCCAGGCCGGCAATGTCGCCGCCGCCCAGGATCGCCGGTACGTCCACCTTGAACGATTCGCGGCGATAGCTGCTGCCCACCGCGATCTGCAGCAGCCCCGCCGGCAGCTTGGCCAAGGTGCCGCTGACAGTGCCATCGACGCCATCGACCTTGGACGTGCCTGTGATCGTAGGACCGATGTACTTGGCGGCTTGCAGCGACTGGTCAAGCGCTGGATCTGAACCTGGAGCACCCCACGGATTCCAGTCCGACTGATTGATGATCTCGGCCACTTTCAGCAGCGAGAAGTAGCCGTTGACGAGCTTCCCCTCCGACTTGCTCTTGTTGCTCGACAGGGCAACGTCATAGTCCCACTCGCCGAAGGCACCCTTCAGGCCCGTGACGAGTCGGGTCTGCGTATTGGTGTCGATCTCACGCCGTCCACCGAGGATGAAGGTGCGGCTCGTCACCGCGATGTCCTGGCCGATCATCGCCCCGAGGCCGTTGGCCGTCAGGTAAGGCACCAGCACCGACTGATAAGCCGGGTTGCTCGGCCGGATCAACAACGCCGGCTGCGCGTTTTTCGGGTTCGTTGCCGGTTGAAGAACAGCGGGTCCCTGGTAAAGAAACCGGCGCGCAATGGCGAGGGCTGGTAGGTCAGGTCGATCTTGTTGCGGGCCCACATGAGGTCCGCATAGGCCGTCATGTTCGGATTGATCTGGAACTTGAACGCGCCGACCACGTCCACATGGTTGTTCTTCGGGAACAGACCCACATCCGGCGACGGGTCGTAGAGACAGTTGTTGAAGGCATTGCCGACGCCGCCCTTGGTGGGCGCCTGGAACATGTCGATGTCCGCGCAGCTGTTCGGTCCGACTTGGCCGGTGCCGGTGACGGGATCACTCGCCGTTGGGTTGCCATAGCCGGAGGTCGAGATGCCGAACGGGTTGGTCGCCGGGTCGCGCGCGTTCGAGTTAGCGGTCGCGGGCGTCCCCGGGGCGTTTGTGGTCCAGATGCCTTCGACCCGCCCACTCGGTGTGGCGCCGGAGAAGAAGAAAAGGCAACCGCACGCCTGACTTGGCAAAGTTGCGCTCCCGCCCGTAGAGCGATTCACTCTTTTCGACGTTGGCCGCGAGCATCACGTTGAAGCGATCCCTGTCGATCGAGCCCGCGCCGAAGACGATGCCGGCTTTGCTCGCCTCGCCGCCGCCCTTGCGCGTGGGTGCACCGTACTGCGCGCTCAACTCGAAGGAGGCCGGTGTAGTCGCTGCGCAAGATGAAGTTGATGACGCCGGCCACGGCGTCGCTACCGTTAGAGGCTGGAGGCACCGTCACGCAGCACCTCGATGCGTTCGATCGCCGCCAACGGCACCGCGTTGATGTCCACCGCTACTGTGCTGCCATTGGAGCCGGCGAAGGTCGCCAAGCGGGCGGCCATTTCCTCAGTTCAAGCGGTTCGCCTCACCCAATCCGCGCAGCGACACACTGGACAACCCATACGTTGCCAACCCTGAGAGCGTCGAGCCGCTGGTCGATCCGGCCGTTGCCACGGACGAGATCGCTTTCACCAGTTGCTCGACATTGG
>CAWFJZ010000012.1:0-138054 GCA_963816315.1 uncultured beta proteobacterium | reverse complement strand
TCGGTGCACCGGGCAGCCGCGCGACGGCGGCAGCGCCGAAGCTGCAACTCGTGCTGGAGCCTTGACGCTCATGTACTGAGCCCGCGCACGAAAGCCCGAACGGCCGCAGCGGCCTGCGTGGGGCAGGCCTGCAACAGCGCATGCGGCGCCTCGAAGGTTGCAACGCTCGCATCGGGGCGCAGTTGCTTGACCCACGACAACGCGCTTGCCGGCACGAGACGATCTTCGAGCGCATGCAGGTAGAGCAACGGCACGCTCAGCGCCGCCAATGCCGCTGAAGCATCGATGCTGACGACGGCGAGGAGACGTGCACGCAGCACGTCCGGCGCCACGCCGGCCAGGGCCTGGTCGAGCAGGGCTCGCAGCGGCGGCGTCGCATGGCGGCCGAGCAGCGCGCGTGCGATCAGTGCGGACGGCAGCACAGGCATCGGCGCCCGGCGCAACAGCGGCGTCAACCACGACCAGTGCGGCCGCGGGTTGCGCACGAACGAACAGCACAAGATCACACCGTGCACGCGGTCCGCACAGCGTGCGGCGAGCGCCACCGCGATCGGCCCGGAGAACGACTCGCCCAGGATCACCAGCGGGCCGCTGGGCAGCGCAGCGCATGCGACCTCGGTCAGTGCCGCGAAGTCGAGCGGCTCGCGCGCCGGGTAGGCGATGGTCCGAACTTCGACCTCGCCAACGTCGCCCAGGGCTTCGACAAAGGGTTGAAAGAGCAGGCCCGTGCCGTCCATGCCGGGCAGCAGCACGAGCGTCGGCGCGACGGCGGGACCGGAGCGTTCAGTATCCTCGCGCACGGTCAACGAGATGCGCGATCGCATCGCCTCGCGCCAACGCGCTCAAGTTGGCCGCCACGATTTGCGCCGCGCTGCGCTCGTCGGTCAACGCTGCCACATGCGGCAGCACCGTGACTCGCGGGTGCCGCCAGAACGGGTGGTCCGCAGGCAGCGGCTCGCTGTGGAACACGTCGAGCACGGCGCGGTGCAGGTGGCCGCTGTCGAGCGCCGCCAGCAGTTCGGCATCGACGACATGCGCGCCGCGCGCCAGGTTGACGATGCTGGCGCCGCGCGGCAGCGACGCGAACAGGCGCGCTCCGAGCAGGCCGCGTGTGGCCGGCGTCAGCGGCAGCAGGTTGATCACGATCTCGGCCGTCGCGAGGCAGGGCGTGAGTGGCGCGGCCTCGCGCGCGCGCCAGGTGCCGACACGGTAGCCTTGCCCCGACAGCCGCACCGCAACGTCGCTGCCCATCTCGCCCGCGCCGAGCACGAGCACTGAAACTTCATCGGCGCGCCGCTGCGCGTGGGGCCGCCACTCGCCCAGCGCCTGCTGCGCCGCGTAGTCGAAGAAGCGCCGGTGCAAGCCGAGCACGGCCCACAGCGCCGTCTCGGCCATCGCGGCGTTCATGGCGGGATCGACCATGCGCGCCAGCGGCACCTGCGCCGGCACGGTGGCATCGCCGAGCAGCTTGTCCACGCCCGCCCACAGCGACTGGATCAGGCGCAGCTTGGGCAGCGCCGCCAGCGCGCCGGGCGCCGGGTTGGCGACCACGGCCGCATCGATCAGGCCGCGCTCGAACGGCGCGTCGTCGCGATGCCAAAGGCATTGCGGCGCCGCAGCGCGCAAGGCGTGCCACCACGCCTGGCGCTCGTCGGCGTCGAAGCGTCCACAGAGGAGCACATGCAACGCCGCACGGCTCATGACGACGAGACCAGCCGCCCGCCGAACGCCTGCCGCCCCGCGCCGGCCGCGGCGTATTGCACGTGCACGCGCTCGGCCGATCGACCGAGCACGCCGGCGATCGCGCCCGTCAGGGCCGCCGCCTCTTGCGCGCGCGCCTCGCCCTGCGGCGGATGCGCGTGCAGCACGGTGACGAAGGTCGGCCGTTCACTGTCGGACACCACCGCGCCGTTCTCGGCGTACTGCGCGGCGGGCAACGGCCGCAGCCGCACCCAGACGCGGCCCGGCGGGCTGCCGAACACGGCCGCGGCCGCATCGGCCAGGCGCTGCGCGAGCGTGGGATCGATCGCTGCGTGCACATCGATCACGGGTTCGACGTCGAGGATCGGCATGGGGGCTACACCGTGGCGAATTGCAGCGCACGCGCCAGCGCCGCAGCGACGGTCTGCTCGCGCACTGCGGCGCGGTCGCCGGCGAGTTGCAGGCGCTCGGCTTGCGTGGCCGTGCCGCGCTGCGCCGTCGCCAGCCAGACCAGGCCGACCGGCTTGTCGGCCGAGCCGCCGCCGGGGCCGGCGATGCCGGTGACGGCCACGGCGATGTCGGCGGCGCTGTGCAGCAACGCGCCTTCGGCCATCGCGCGCACGACCGGCTCGCTGACGGCGCCGTGCTGCGCGATCAGCAGCGCATCCACGTCGAGCTGTTCTGTCTTGGCGGCATTGCTGTAGGTGACGAAGCCGCGTTCGAACCAATCGGAGGAGCCGGCGAGTGCGGTGCAGGTGGCGGCGATCAGGCCGCCGGTGCAGCTCTCGGCGGTGGCCAGACGCCAACCGCGCGCGCGCAGCGCATCGGCCAGCGGCGCGACCCACTGCGTGGCCAGGTCGGCATCGAGCAATGCGGCTCATGGCATTGCGAAACGCCACAGCGCGATCGACGAGCAGCGTGCACAGCGCGGCGACGAGATCGTCGGCGATGATGCCCACGCCCTGCATCCAGCCGCGCGCGTGCTTGAAGCGCCGGTCGGTCCAGCCGATCGGGCCGGGCTTCACGGCGTCGAAAAAACGGAACAGCACAAACGCGACGAGCTGCATCCAGAAGCCCGCCGGCATGACGAGCCAGAGCACGATCCAGAAGGCGACGATCTCGTCCCAGACGATCGCGCCGGGGTCGGCCGTGGCGAGGTCTTGCGCGGTGCGCGTGCAGGCCCAGACGCCGACGACGAGCGATGCGCCGATCACCGCGCCCCAAGCCGCCGCACCGAGCCATGGGTTGAAGACCAGGAACGCCACCCACGCCCACAACGTGCCCACCGTGCCCGGCGCCCACGGCGACAGGCCGCTGCCGAAGCCGAGCGCGATCCAGCGCGACGGGTGGCGGCGCATGAAGGCGGCGCTCGCACGCTGCGCTGCGGCGTCGGCGATGTTGTCGGCGGCCATGCGCGTCAACTCGTGAAGTGGTCGAAGCTGGCATACGCGGCATCGACCGCGCGCCCTTCGCGATCGACGATGCGCAAGCCCGCGGCGTCGATGCGGCCGATGCGCGTCACCGCCACGTTCGCCGTCGCGCCGGCGGCACGCACACGATCGGCCTGCGCTGCCGGCGCCGTGAACAGCAGCTCGTAATCGTCGCCGCCGGCCAGCGCACATTCGCGCCGCAACTCGAGCGGCTGCGCGGCGAGCACAGCGCTCATCGGCAGTGCATCGGCATCGAGCGTGGCGCCCACGCCAGAACGCATCAACACATGGCGCAAATCGCCGAGCAGGCCGTCGCTGATATCGATGGCGCTCGTGGCCACGCCGCGCAGCGCGATGCCCAGCGCCACGCGCGGCGCGGGCCGCTCCATGCGCGCACGCACGGCTTCGAACGCATCCGCATCGAGTGCGACCGTGCCGCGAAAGACTTCGAGCGCCAGCCGCGCATCGCCGAGCCCCCCGCCGATGGGATGGCTGACCCACAGCTCATCGCCCACGCGCGCGCCCGAACGCAACAGCGCCTGCCCCACTGGTACTTCGCCGAAGACGGCGATGCAGATGTTGAGCGGCCCGGCCGTCGTGTCGCCACCGACGACTTCGATGCCGTGTTCATCGGCCAGCGCGAACAAACCGCGCGCGAAACCGTCGAGAAAAACTTCATCGACGCGCGGCATCGACAACGCCAGCGTGAACGCCAGCGGCGACGCGCCGCACGCCGCCAGGTCCGACAGGTTCACCGCCAGCGCCTTGTGGCCGAGCCGGTCCGGCGCGACCGTCGAGAGGAAGTGCCGCCCTTCGACCAGCATGTCGGTCGAGACGGCGAGCTGCATGCCCGGCGCCGGTTGCAGCAGCGCGCAGTCGTCGCCGACGCCGAGCGGCGAACGTTTCGCCGGCCGCTGAAACCAGCGTTGGATCAGGTCGAACTCGCCAATCGCCATCTAGCGACCTCGGGCCAGCGCCGGGCCGCCCCAAGCGGCCCGAGATCCCCTCGGGGGACGCGAGCGAAGCGAGCTTGGGGCCGTCATTTCGCCCCGCCGATGTTGATCAGCGGCGCCGTCTGCATGTTGGCCGGAATCACCACCGTCGAGGTGCCGCCCTTCTCGGCGAACTTCATCAGCGCCAGGTTGGCCTCGTGCTGCAGGTACTCGCGCGTCAGGCTCTGGTTGATGATCTGGTTGGCCTTGGCCACGCCTTCGGCGCGCTTGATCTCGACCTGCGCCTCGGCCTCGGCGATCTGGATGCGCTGGCGCGTCGTCTCCAACTGCTTTTGCGCCGCCACCGATTCCTGGATGGCTTTTTCGATCGCCGGGTCGGTCGTCAGCGCGCGCACCACCACGCGCGTGACCGTGAACACGGCCTTGTCGTTGGTGTCCAGCTCGGCCTGGATGCCGCGCTTGACGGCCGCGGCCATCTCGTCGCGCTTGGTGTGCATGACCAGGCTTTCCATCTTCGCGGCTTCTTCGTAGATCACGTTGCGGGCGACGCCTTGCACGAGTTGGTAGGCCGGCAGGAACTCGCGTGTGCCCTCGGCGCGCGCGTGGCGGGCGGCGTACTTGATGTAGAGCTCGGAAATCGATCCGGTGGCGACCTTGTAGTACACGGTCAGGTCGAGGTCGCGCAGCGACAGGTTGTCGCGCGCCTTGGGGGTCAGGTCATTCAGCTCGACCGCGATCTCCTTGCCGGAAAACACCTGCACTTGCGTGACGACCGGCAGGCCGACATAGATGCCGGGCTCCACCTCCTCCGGGTTGACCTTGCCGAGCGTCGTGCGCACGCCGACATTGCCGGTTTCGATGGTGCCGCAACTGGTGGCTGCCAGCACCACGACGGCCAGCAGCAAGACTCCCGCAACGATTCGACCCCACATGGTTCATGTCCTCCCAAGACGTGGACCCGAGTTTAGTGGGCGGGCTTGTCTGCGACCGCGCCGCGGCATAGGCTTGCGCTTCGCAACGCAAGGAGACACCGCATGAGCCTGTACACGCAACTGCAGCACCGCGCCGCGACGCGCAACCCGATCCGCGTCGGCCTCATCGGCGCCGGCAAGTTCGGCTCGATGTACCTGGCGCAGGTGGTGCGCACGCCAGGCGTGCACCTGGTGGCGATTGCCGACTTGAACCCGGCAGGCGCGAAGAAGAACCTGGCGCGCGTCGGCTGGACGGCGCAGCAGTCGGCTGCGACGTCTGCAGCGTCGGCGCTGCGCGACGGCAACACCTGGATCACCGACGATTGGCAGGCGCTGGTCAAACTGAGCGAGATCGACATCGTCGTCGAGTGCACCGGCTCACCGGTGCATGCGGTCGATCACGTGCTGGCCGCGATTGGGAGCACAAGCATGTCGTCAACGTCACCGTCGAGGCCGACGCCTTCTGCGGCCCGCTGCTGGCGCGCCGCGCGGCCGAAGCCGGCGTGATCTACAGCCTGGCGTATGGCGATCAGCCGTCGATGATCTGCGACCTCGTCGATTGGGCGCGCACCTGCGGCTTCCCGGTCGTCGCCGCGGGGCGCGGCCACAAGTGGCTGCCGCACGTATGCGCAATCGACGCCGGAGACGCGTCTGGCAGCACTGGGGCCTGACGCCCGAGCAGGCCGAGCGCGGCGGGCTGAACCCGAAGATGTTCAACAGCTTTTTGGACGGCAGCAAGCCGAGCATCGAATCGACCGCCGTGTCGAACGCGACCGGCCTCGCCGTGCCGAGCAACGGTTTGCTCTACCCGCCGGCGAGCGTCGAAGACATTCCGCGCGTCACGCGGCCGGTGAGTGAAGGCGGCGTGCTCGAAAAGAAAGGCATGGTCGAAGTGATCTCGTCGCTGGAGCGCGATGGCCGTGTGATCCCGTACGACATCCGCATGGGCGTGTGGGTCACGGTCGAAGCCGAGACCGAGTACGTGAAGAACTGCTTCGAGGAATACAACGCGCACACCGACCCGAGCGGGCGCTACTTCACGCTCTACAAACGCTGGCATTTGATCGGCCTCGAGGTCGGCATGAGCGTGGCCAGCGTCGCGCTGCGGCGCGAGGCTACGGGTGTGGCACAGGGCTGGAACGCCGATGTCGTCGCCACCGCCAAGCGCGACTTGAAGCCCGGTGAAATGCTCGACGGCGAAGGCGGCTACACGGTGTGGGGCAAGCTGCTGCGGGCGGCGACGTCGCGCAAGATCGGCGGGTTACCGCTGGGCCTGGCGCATGACGTGAAGGTTGTGCGGGCGGTGAAGCAAGGGCAGAGCTTGGGCTGGGACGATGTGCAGATGCCGGCGTCGCGGGCGTTGGAGTTGAGGCGGGAGATGGAGAGGGTGTTTGCTTGAGACGGCGATCGGTTTCCGAACGAAGGGCGGCACACGATGACAGTCACAACTGCACCGATAGCTGCCAGTTGCTCGAACGCGCGCGCGCCAAGATGTCCTGAACCGAGCTGAGCGTCAACTCGCCGGTCAGCTTGTTGTAAAGGGCCACGCGATGCCTGAGTCCGAGTACCTCGGCCGCGGCCATCTCCCCCTCGGTCAGCGCGAAGAAGAACCCGCCAAATCCAGGCTTCACGCGGGCCTGACTCGCGCTCTTGATCTCGATGAAGGTCATGCGCGGCAGAGCGGCACGCACGGCCACGGCGTCGGTGAAGTCGATGTCGGCGACGCCAGGAATGTGGATCGCGTCGAAGCTCGTACTCTTGATGACGTGCCCGGTGGCCTTCAACGCGGCGAGCAAGATCTTCAGTCCCTTGCCTGATGGGCGCGCCACCCAGTGCTCCATGTCGGCCAGCGCCACGTGTTCGCCGGCGGCGCCACGCTGGTTCGCAAGGCGCTTGGCGTGCTCGCGTTTGGATCGAATGAGTTCGAGGGGCGTCATGGCGGCGGAACGCGATTCTGCAGCGCGCTCCGGCAAAGCAACCAGAGGCAACCTTCGATTTCTGTCGGCCTACCTGGATCGCGAATCCGCGCCGCTCCGCAAGACCTTCCACCGCGTCGCCCTGCAGAGGGACCTCTGGTTCACCAGCGAACCGGAACTGCTGGTGCGGCTGCTGTCGAACAGAGAGTCCTGAGGTTGCCCTTCACCGGTGTTTAAGCGCCGCGCGCCTCGAACACCTCCACCGCATTCCCCGACGGATCGTCCACCAGCACCTGCCGCCCGCTCGGTCCCTTGATCGGTTTGCTGCGCGCGCGGCCACCCGCTGCGAGCGCCTTGGCCAGAGTGGCATCGAGGTCCTTCGTCTCGACGACGATGCGGTTCCAGCCGCCGGGTGCGGGCAGCGCGCCGCTGGCGAGTTTTTTGCGCGCCGAGGTGCCGGGCCCGGCGAGCCACAGCGTCACTCCCTTGCCCTTCATCACCGCGAACGGCGGCCCCCAGCGGTCGGCGAGGCGAAAGCCGAGCGCGCGGTAGAAAGGCAATGCGGCATCGACATCGTCGACGAGGTAGCGCACGGTCATGGTCTCGCTCTCCTTTCCGGCTTGTCGTCGTCATCCCAGTGGAAGTGATGCAGCACGCGGTGCAGCACCGGCGTGAAGATGAGCGCCGCGCTGACGATGAACACCAACCCCGCATACAGCGCGTAGCAACCGGCGAAGAACTTGCCCGGCGCAGTCTTCGGTGGATCGACCGGGCCCATGCCGCCGAGCAGCATGGCGGCGTTGAGAAACGCGTCGAGCGGCGATAGGTGCTCGAACGTGATGTAGCCGAGCATGCCGCCGCCGAGCGAGACGGCCAGCAGCAAGATCGCGCCGCCGCCGTGCCACATCAGGCGTTGCGCGAAGCGAGCGCGCGACACCGGCGGCTGGTGCTTGCGCTCGTAGATCACGTGCGGCGCGTCTAACCCAGGCGGTGGCGGTGCGCCGCGATCTGCTCGCGCACGCGCTCGGGTGCGGTGCCGCCGACGACCTTGCGCGCGTTGAGCGAGGCTTTCAACGTCAGCGCCGCTTCGTACACGTCGTCGCCGATCGACGCGTGAAATGCTTTCAGCGTGTCGAGCGGCAGCTCGGCCAAATCTTTGCCCTGCTGCAAGCCGTGTTTCACCGCTGCGGCGACGACCTCGTGCGCGTCACGAAACGGCACGCCCTTCTTGACGAGGTAGTCGGCCAGATCGGTCGCCGTTGCAAAGCCGCGCTGCGCGGCGCGCTGCATCGCTTCGGGTTTCACCACGATGCCCTGCACCATCTCGGCCATGATGCGCAGCGTCGCCGCGAGCGTATCGACGGTGTCGAACAGCGGCTCCTTGTCTTCCTGGTTGTCCTTGTTGTAGGTCAGCGGCTGGCCCTTCATCAAGGTCAGCATCGCCATCAGGTGGCCGACCACGCGCCCGCTCTTGCCGCGCGCGAGTTCGGCGACATCCGGGTTGCGCTTCTGCGGCATGATCGACGAGCCGGTGCAGTAGCGGTCGGCCAGATCGATGAAGCCGTAGTTCTGCGTCATCCAGAGCACGATCTCTTCGGCCAGGCGCGAGACATGCATCATCGTGATCGCGGCCCACGAGCAGAACTCGATGGCGAAGTCGCGGTCGCTCACCGCATCGAGGCTGTTCATGCACAAGCCATCGAAGCCGAGCGTCTTGGCAACGCGCTCGCGGTCGAGCGGGTAGCTGGTGCCGGCGAGTGCGGCGGCGCCGAGCGGCAAATGGTTGACGCGCTTTCTCACCTCACCCAACCGCTGCGCATCGCGCGCGAACATCTCGACATACGCCAGCAGGTGGTGCGCAAAGCTCACCGGCTGCGCGACCTGCAAATGCGTGAAGCCCGGCAGGATGGTCTCGGTGTGATGTTCGGCCACCGACAGCAGCGAGCGCTGCATTTGCGCCAGCAACGGCGTCAGCGCATCGATCTCGCCGCGCAGCCACAGCCGCACGTCGGTAGCCACCTGGTCGTTGCGCGAGCGGCCGGTGTGCAGGCGCTTGCCGGCGTCGCCGACCAGCGCGGTCAGCCGCGCCTCGATGTTCAGGTGCACGTCTTCGAGTTCGAGCTTCCACTCGAAGCGGCCGGCATCGATGTCGGCCTTGGATCTGCGCGAGGCCGCGCTCGATGTCGGCTGCATCTTGTTGCGAGATCACGCCCTGCGCGGCCAGCATCTCGGCATGCGCCAGCGAGCCGGCGATGTCGGCCGCGGCCAGGCGCTGGTCGAAGGGCACGCTGGCGGTGTAGCGCTGCACCAGCTCGCTCATCGGCTCGCTGAACAAGGCCGACCAAGCCTGTGACTTGTTGGCGAGTGAGCCGTGTTTCGGATCGTTAGGCATGGATGAAAGGCGTGCAGGCCGTGGAGCAAAATGCTTCGCGTCTCTACCGCTCGACGCTGTTTTCATTCTATCGACGCGATGCCGTTGCCCGACACCATCCCCGCCGCCCTGTCCACGCTGCTGCCGACGTCCGACCTGTCGCCGACGCAGGACGCGCGCGTCTCCGACGGTGCGGCGTTCGATGTCTGCCACGGTGCGTTGGCGCTGCGCGCGCTGCTCGCCGTCAACGGCGTCGTGCTGCTGGCCACGCTGGTGGCGTCGGAAACGTTCACGCTGGCGGTAGCGGCGATCGGCCCGGCGCTGGCCGTCTCGCTGCCGGCCACGCTGCTCTGGCTCGGCCTGATCTGCGCGCTGCGCCGCTTCATCGCCCGCCTGTCGGCGCCGCAACGGCTGATGGTGCTGGCCGCGCTCGGCGCGCTGCTGGCGTGGGCGGCGTCGCTGCCGCTGCTGGCCGTCGGCCTGCTCGAGCCGGCCCCCATGCGTGCGTGGTCGCTGCCGCTGGCGGGCGCGGCGATGGCGCTGCCGCTAGCGCTGTGGCTGCAGTCGCGCGAGCAGCGCGCGCACGCCGGCCGACGAGCGAGCACGGCTGTCGGAGTTGCAGTCGCGCATCCGGCCGCACTTTCTGTTCAACACGCTCAACACCGCGATCGCGCTCGTGCAGAGCGACCCGGCGCGCGCCGAAGGCGTGCTCGAAGACTTGGCCGAGCTGTTTCGCGTGGCGCTGGCCGACAACGGCGGCACCACCGTCACGCTCGCCAGCGAGATCGATCTGGCGCGGCGCTACATCGCCATCGAGTCGCTGCGCTTCGGCGAGCGTTTGAATGTGCGCTGGGAACTCGACGCCGCGGCCAATGCGGCGCGGCTGCCGCCGCTGGCGCTGCAGCCGCTGCTCGAGAACGCCGTGCGCCATGGCGTCGAGCCGGCCGAAGACGGCGGCAGCATCCGCGTGCGCACGCGCGCGGCGATGGGGCGTGTCGAGATCGTCGTCGATAACTCGCTGCCCGGTCCCCGGCGCGCGGCCGAACCCGGGCCACGGTGTTGCGCTGGCCAATGTGCGCGCGCGGCTGCGGCTGCTGCACGACCTCGACGCGAAGTTCGAAGCAGGCCAGCATGGCGACGCGTGGCGGGTGCGCATCGTCGTGCCGATGGGGGAGCGAACATCATGATCAGGGTATTGATCGTCGATGACGAAGCACTGGCCCGCTCGCGGCTGGCCGCACTCGTGCGCGAGTGCCCCGAGCCGGCCTGCGACGTGGCCGCCGAGTGCGCCAACGCGCGCCAGGCCGTCGAGTGGCTGGCGCAACACGAAGGCGGCGCCGACGTGGCGCTGCTCGACATCCAGATGCCCGGCGCGCTCGGCACCGAACTCGCCGCGGAGTTCAAGCGCATGGCCAGAGCGCCGGTGGTGGTCTTCGTCACCGCGCATGGCGAACATGCGCTGGCGGCGTTCGACCTCGAAGCGGTGGACTACCTGACCAAGCCGGTCAAGCGCGATCGCCTGTTCGCGGCGCTGCAACGCGCGGCACGGCGCGCGCCGGTGCACGACAGCGCAGCATCGACCGCGAATGAATCCGCCGCGGCGGTGCTCGTCGTCAGCGAGCGCGGCCGCGTCGTGCGCGTGCCGCTGGCCGACGTGCTGTACTTGAAGGCCGAGTTGAAGTACGTGACGCTGCGCACCGCCACGCACAGCTACGTGCTCGACGATTCGCTGACCGATCTCGAAATCCGCCTCGGCGAGCGCGTGCTGCGCGTGCACCGCAACGCGCTCGTCGCCAAGCAGGCGGTGCGCGCGCTCGAGCGGCGCAAGGTCGCCGACAGCGAAGACGAGGGCAACGAGATCGGCTGGGCGGTGCAGGTGGCGGCCACCGGCGAGTGGCTTTCCGTGTCGCGCCGGCAAGTGGCTGCGGTGCGCGAGGCGTTGGAGCAAGCCTGATGGATGACTCTCGGAGCAAGACCTGGCAAACCTTCGGTGCAGCGCTGATCGTTGGCGCGATCACCGGCGCGGCTTGGTTCGCTGTCAACACGCCGAGCGAGCAGCGCCCGGCGGCGGTGGCGGCAACGGTGGTCGAACCCGCACCCGCGAGCGCGGCGCACGGCGGCGACATCGCCGCGCTGATGGAGGTCAAGCCGGCGCCGGTCGAGAGCCCGCCGCCGCTCGTCCGCCGACGAGTTGCGCGTCTGCGGGCAGGCCGTGGCAGCGCGCCGCGCTGGCCGAAGAGCGCATCGACAAGACGCTGAAAGACGCCGGCGCCGCCGAGGCGTTGCAGGCGTTTGCGCAACAGCAGCTCACCGACAGCGACCATGCGCGCGCCGTCGGCATCGTCTTGCGCATCCAGGCTGATGCGAACTACCGCGCAGACGGGCAGGCGAGCTGCAAGACCGCCGAGTGCTGGAAAGAGCAGACCAAGGCGCACGCCGATCGCGTGGCGCCGCTGCTGACCGAGCTGGCCACGCTGGCCGCCGCCAGCACGGACCCGCGCGTGATGATGCTGGCGCGCGACGAATGCGCGGTGCTGACGGCCGATGCCGCGGCGTCGCCGCATTGCCAGGCGCTCGGCGCGCGCCGGCTCGTCGCCATCGACCGCGACAACGCAGTGGCCTGGCTGGCGCTGGCCGCCGAAGAGCCGGGCGCGATCGACGAAGCGCTGTACCAGGCCTCGCAGGCCCGGCGCTGGGACGACTATGCGACGGCGTCGCGGGCGTTCATCGAGCGCGTCGATGCCAAGGGCGGGCTGCGCAGCATGGTCGTCGTGCAGTCGCTGCTGGCCGTGCCGGCGATCCGCCAGGTAGAGGGCCAGCAGATCGTCATCAAGCATTGCAGCGCCAAGCCGTTGGCGGGCGATGCCAACCGGCAGCAGCTCTGCGAGCAGATCGCGCGCACGCTGCACGAGCGCTCGGCCAGCGTCACTGCCCTGGTCACCGCGGGCACGGTGGCCAAGGCGCTCGGCAGCGCGCAGGCGCAGGCGTGGGCCGAACAAGGGCGGCTGTTGAACCATGTGCTGCTGGCGCAAAGCCTCGACGAGACAGCGCAAACGCGCGACGCGCAGGACTGCGCCGTCGGCATGCCGCGCGAGTTGCTGCTGCGTTCGGCGCGCGAAGGCGAAGTGCCGGCGCTGCGCGCGCTGATGCAAGCCTCCGGTCAGAGCGAAGCGCAGTGGCGCGAGCACATGCTGGCCTTCGAGCAGGCGCAAGCTGCCGGGCAGATCACGACCACGGCGAGCGCGAGCGCAGCGTCGGCGCCTGCGGCGCGCTGAAGATCAAATCGGCCTCGAACTTCGCCCGCGGTGCGACGAGCAGTGAACGGCGGCCGACGGCTCAAGGCTTGCTCTTGAACGGCACCGTATCCGACGACACGGCTTCGTAGTTGGCATCGAGCCGATCCCGCAACGCCAGCAGCGCGGCAATGCGGCGGGCGATGGCAGTGAACGTCTTGACTTCATCGAGCGTCAGCGGCCGGCCGAGCAGTATCTGCTCGCGGTAACTGAGCCACTTCTTCAACACCTGGTAGCCGCCGAGCGTGCAATTCCAGACATCGGGCGGCACATGGCGCCAGCAGGCCTGAGCATTCAGGTACACGTCGTGCGTCGCCATGCCGAAGCCGCCGGCTGCTTCTTCCGCCGACGCCGCGCGGTTCTCGACGCGGCCCTTGCCCGGCATCGTCACGCCGCCCTGGCCGGACGAGCCCCAGCCGGCTGTCAGCGCGAAGTCGGCGGCAGCCAGCGACTGGCCATCGAGACGAGCCACCGAGGCGATGGCTTTGAGTTCGGGACGCGGCGTGCCGCTGGTGACGCCGGGCACCTGCGTTTCGGTGTCGAGCAGCGCGGCGACCTCGCGGCCGAGGTCAGCGGAGGAGCGCAGCACGGAGAGTTGGACGGGCAACGGAATGCGTGGCCACTCTTGTCGCAGAGCGCCAGCGTTGGCTTCGCGGTACGTCGCACTGTGCATGACAGCGAGCGCGTGGAAGAACAGTTCATCGTGCGACGCTTGGAGCTTCTTCAGATACGCCGTCGCGCGTTCACTGAGATTCGGATGGCCGGTCGATGCCACACCGTCCAGCGACCCATCCACTTGACGCACGAGCATTGGCGTCGCGCGAAGCCCACTGTCCATGAGATTGAGATCGGCCAAGCGAGTGGCAACTATCGGCGGCTCTGCTAATCCTTTGCGAGTTCGGCCTGTGGTGAGCAGCCAATAGTTCCCCGGAAATATCTGCGGAAAGTAGTCGGGGCTCCTTTCGCCAAGCAGCTTCGTGTCGGGTTCCCAATACACCCATCGCAAATCGAATGGGCGATAGAGATACGGGACTACGTTCGCGGACAACATTCCGCGCTTGACCAGCGTGCCTCGAACAGCCTTGTGGTCGAAGCGATTTGAGTCCCGCATGAGCAATGGAACTGCCGTGTGAAGTGCCGACTCCGGCGAGTCAGGATTGAAGTACACAGTCATGCGTTCCCAAACCCGCTGTTGGTGGAAATCAACGAGCGAGTCATCTCGCTTCGTCTGCACACCTGAGACGGAAAATGGGAGCAGATCAGGAAGAGTTGGCCACTGCAAGTAGTCGTCGCTGGCGGCCTTGCCAACCAGCGTTCTCCCGAGCGCCATCTGTGGTGTGACGCTGTCGTAGGCCAGCGCGTCGAGCGCCCCAGCAGCCGACTCCAAGTCTTCGAGCTTGCTGCGCCCGTACCAGTCGCGCTGCTCCGCGAGCGCCGCCTGGGCCGGTGGCGCGCGCCGCACCAGCGTCGCGATCGCGGTTCCGACTTGGATGCCTTCGCGGTTCTGCGCCGTCGAGAACGCACTCGGATCCGGCTCACCGTCGGGCGTGATCTTGCCGGTGCTGGTACTTGTCGCCATGCAGGTTGTCGATGCGGATGTGGTCGAAGGCTTCGAGAAAGCGCTCGCGCATCGCGGGGTGGCTGACAGCCCGTCGAGCCACGACGTAGTTGCTGATGAAACAGACGATGCCGCGCCCGGTGTGCTCGACGATCTGGCGCTCGGCCATGCGGAAGAAGCGGACGTACAGCTCGTTCAAGCCCTGGCCTTGCGGTTGCGGCCCGGTCTTGGCCTTGCGGTAGGCGTCGCTCAGCTCGCGCTCTTCGTCGATCACCACGCCGGCATAGCCGTTGTACGGCGGGTTGCCGAGGATGACGAGGATCGGCTGCTCGCGCTTGACGCTGTTGGCTGCATCGCGCTCGGCAGCCAACTCCGGAAAGGCAGCAGTTGCGTCTTCGGCGCTTTGAGCGGCTCCCAGCCGGTGAGCGCGTTGGTGAGGTAGACGCCGACGCGCTCTCCGCCGCCGCTGGCATGGCTTTGCAACGGCGCATTCAGGCTGCGCAGCAGCAGACCGAGCTGCAGATGCGCGATGACGAAGGGCGCGGGCAGGATCTCGAAGCCGAAGATGCGCTGCTGGCGGCCTGCTTGAGTTCCTGGCCCGCCAAGGCAGCGTTGCCCTGCGCCGCCAGGCGACGCGCGATCAGGTCGAGCACCTCGACCAGGTAGGCGCCGGTGCCGCAGCACGGGTCGAGCACCACCACCTGCGGGTCGGCCAGGCCGTCGGGGATGCCGAGCTCGTTGCGCAGCGCGTGATCGACGCGCTCGACCTGGTAGCGCACGATCTCGCGCGGCGTGTACCAGACGCCGAGCTCCTTGCGCAGCGCGGGGTCGAACGCTTCGAGAAACGGCTCGTAGAAGTACTGCACCGATTGGCGGGCCTCGAACTTCTTGAAGAAGGTCGGCTGATCGACACGGTTCAAGGCGTCGGCCGCCCAGTCGAGCACCACCGTGAGGTCCAGCGCCTTGAGCTTGGTGGGCTGCGAGAGCTGTTCGAACAGGGCTGAGATCATCGGCACGTTCAAGTCGTAGGCGGCAGTCTTCCAATCGAACGGGCCGCTGGCGTTGCCTTGGTGGCGCAACACCCAGGCCGCGAAGACGCCGTAAAACAGCGTTTGCACCAGCGTCGAGCGGAAGAAGTGCTCGCCGTCCTTGGCATCGAAATCGACACCCAGCGCCGACTCGAGGCTCTGCTTGAGCACGTCGAGTTGCTTCTGCGCAATGGGCGTGGCTATCTCCACCCGGTGCGCAGCTTCGCGCGCATAGCTGGCGAGCAGCCAAGCCAGGTCTTTCGGCTCACCCAGCGGCGCGTTGTGAAGCATGACTCGCGCAATGAAATCAGCAAACGCACGGCCCTGCTCCTGCTGCGCCTTGGCGGGGTGCGCAACCATCGACCAGAGGATCGCCTCGGTATCGGCGAGCGTGTAGCGTTCGAGGGCAACGCGCTTGCCGGCACGTTCACCGATCAACAACCAGTCGCGCAGGTTGGTGACGAGGACCAGGCGGTATCGATCCCAGTACTTGGCGACCTGCGCGCTGGCGGCGGTGAAATCGACCGCCTCGCCCGGCGCTTTGACTTCGAGCACGCCGCGCGCCGGTGCGGCAATGTTCTTCGGCGCTTCGGTCTTGCGGTCGAACTGATCCGCGGTGAAGAGTCCACCGTCCGGGTTGCCGGCACCCAGACTCTTGAGCTGCATGACGCAGCGGACCTTGGGTTTGAGCGTCTCGCCGATGCCGTCGAGCAGGTTGTCGAGTGCCGTGTAGTACGAGGTTTCCTTGGTGCCGGCGCCGGAAATGTGCACACCATGCGCGGCGGCGAGAAATGCAGCAAGGAATGGTTTGTCGGCCATTGGCTCGCTATAGCTGGACTGCAAGCAGCCGGGTCAGCGCGTCACGCAATGGCACCAAATCGTCACTGACGATGCTCCAAAGCGTGTCGTCGTCGATGCCGAGGTAACCGTGGATCAAGCGGTTGCGCACTGCGATGACCAGGCGCCACGGCACGTCGGCCGCCGTGTCGCGCACATCGGCCGGCACATGCGTGGCGGCTTCGCCGATCAGTTCGAGATTCCTCAGCGTGGCGTCGTAGCGCATCGGATCGGCAGCGAAGGTCGAGCGATCGAGGCCCCGCGTGTAAGCCAGCGCCTTGTCGCAGAAGGCCTGCATGTCCTCGACGTAGAAACGCCACTCGCGCGGCGGCGACATTGCGTCAGACATGGATCGCGTCGCGCTCGACGAAGGGGCGCAACTCGGGCCGCAGCGCCTGGTTCGTCACCAGATCGACCGGGCCGCCCAGCAGGTCTTCTAGAAAGAACTGCAGGCCAAAGTAGCGCGCCGACGTGGCCGGCCCGTCGAACTCGACGAGCAGGTCGATGTCGCTGTGCGCGCGTGATTGGTCTCGCGCCCGCGAACCGAACAGGGCCAAGCTGCGCACCGCGAAGCGGTGCTGCATCTCAGCCTTGTGCTGGCTCAGCAGGTTCAGTGTCTGTGCTCGGTTCACGGCAGCCAATGATGCCCGAAGCCACGGGCCACGTGTTCGACAAACCGGCTGCGGCTCATGTCCAGCGGCCGGCGCCTGCCAGCATCCTGGCGCTGCTCGCGCAAAAACGGCCGGTCGATCTGCGCTGCGTGGTATTCGAGGTCGCGTGCGCTGACGCCCTCGTTGGCGAAGTGCGTGGTCCAGCGCCGCACCACCCGCGCCACCTCGCGTGCCTGCGCCACCGCAGCGTCGCGCTTCAAGCCGAACTGCGCGCACATCGACAGCGCGTTGTCGATCGTCGCGTCGGCGTCGTCGCTGCCGACGCGCATCTGTTGATAGCCCAGCGCCTGGCCCGAGGGCAGCACGTCGAAGGCGGGGGCGAGTTCGAGCTGGCCGTTGCTCTCGTTGCGCAGCAGCAGCACATGGTTCTTGTCGTGGTCGTCGGTGTTGTCGATCAGGATGTTGAAGACCATGCGGCGGAAGAGCTCGTGCATCTGCTCGGTGTTCAGGCCAGCGACGCCGCGGCGGCGCAGCAGTTGCGCCAGTTCCGGGTAGCCCGACAACTCGCCGACGGCACCGAGCGCGACGTGAGCCGACTGCGCGTGCAGGCGGTGCAGCGTGCCGTCGCCCGCACGCATGCGGTCGAAGCGGCGGATCGCCAGCGCGTGGCCGTCGGCCAGGCGGATGGCGCGCGTCTCGGCCGTGGTGATGCGCGCCAGCCGCGCCAGCGTCATCGTCGCGTGTTCGATGAGCGGCGCATCGGTGGGCTCGCCGGGGTCGGCGAACTTGACGACCCACGGGCAGGCCGTCGATCTCGATCAGCGCTTTCGGCCGCGCGCCGCCCATCGTCACGCCCGGCGCGAGCAGGCGCAACTGCTCGGCGGCGATCGGCTCGTTGTCGATGACACGGCGCACGAGCTCGTGGATCGCCGCGGTGTCGGCCAGCGTGGGCAGCGGGCCGAGGCGGCGCGGAAGGTATTCCGTGGCCGACGTCGAAACACCGAGCGCGCCGAAGCGCTCGTCGCCGGCGAAGTACAGGTACTCGAGCAACGACAGCCGCGGCGGCTTGTCGATGAAGCGGATCACGCGCTCGCCCCAGCGGTCGGGCCGCGCGTCATCGACCGCGCCGGCCGCGCTGTCGCGCTCGCGCGGCAAAAACTCTTCGTCGATCAGCGGCAGGTCTTCAGACAGCGCCATGCCATGGGCCAGCCAATCGGCGCCGTAGCGCAGCGACACGCCGCGCAGCGTGCGCGCCATGTGCAGCGCGCCGATGTAGCGCGGCTGCGTCGGCTGCGCGAGCCACCACAAGTGCAGTTCGTCGCTCGGCGTGTAGGCCGCGCTACTCAACGCGTTTCCTCGCCGCGCGGCGCTTGACTGCCGCGCGCACATCGCGCTCCAGCGCACCGCGATCGGCCTGCGGATCGGCCAACGAAGGCAGCGCCTGCGCACGCCCGATCAGCCACAGCGCGGTGGCGTAGATGCCCATGCCGACGCCCGGATCGCCACGTTCCATGCGGATCAGCGTCGGCACCGACACGCCCAGCCGCAGCGCCCACGCGCGCTGCGATTCGCGCCGGCGCAGGCGAGCGACGGCCAGGTTGTCACCCAGCGCGGCGAGTGCGCCGGTCACGGCGGCAGGCAGCGACTGCAAGGCTTCCGAGGACTTTGGCATTACATAGAGTTTATGAATGGCTCCTTATTGGTCAAGTCTTTGTTACCATGCTGCAGGCTATTTGTGCCTCTCGGCCGACAGGCCGATTCACCTTCATGCTGGAGCTCCCTCTCGGAGGGGGCTCGGGGGAGCGGTACGTTCGCCCGAAGGGTGAGGCTTCGCCTCAACCTGTATTTCTCAGACCTGCCGCAATGCCATTGATGGAGATGTGAATCCCCCGCTTCACCCGCTCGGCCCCCGGATCGTTGGCCCGCTGTTGCCGGTAGCGCCGCATCAACTCGACCTGCAGATGATTCAACGGGTCGAGGTACGGAAAGCGATGCTCGATCGAGCGCGCGAGGGACGGGTTGGTCTGCAGCCGTTCGCGCTCGCCGGTGATCAGCGACAGCATCGCATTGGTCTTGTCCCACTCCGTCTGCACCGCAGCGAAGATGCGCTTGGCGAGCTTCTTGTCTTCGACCAGCTCGACATACCGCGCGGCGATGCGCAGATCGCTCTTGGCCAGCACCATGTCGAGGTTCGACAGCAGCGTGCGGAAGAACGGCCACTGCTTGTGCATCTTCTGCAGCAGCGCCAGGCGCTCCTTGCGCTTGGCCGCGCACGGTGCCGAGCCACTGCTCGATGGCGCTGCCGAAGCCCGCCCAGCCGGGCAAGGCGACGCGGCACTGGCCCCAGGAGAAGCCCCACGGGATCGCGCGCAGGTCTTCGATGCGGCGGCCGGCTTTGCGTGATGCGGGGCGCGAGCCGATGTTGAGCTCGGCGATCTCGCGGATCGGCGTCGCCTCGAAAAAGTAGTCGGTGAAGCCGGGCGTGCCATAGACGAGCGCGCGATACGCCGCAAAGCTGGCCTCGCTGATCTGCGCTGCCGCGTCGAGAAACGCTTTCGGCGCCGTCTTCGTCGGGTGCAGCAGCGTCGCTTCGAGCGTCGCCGCGACGAGCGTCTCCAGGTTGCGCCGGCCGATCTCCGGATGCGCGTATTTCGACGCGATGATCTCGCCCTGCTCGGTCAGGCGAATCTGGCCGTTCACCGTGCCCGGCGGTTGCGCCAGGATGGCCTGGTAGCTCGGTCCGCCGCCGCGCCCCACCGTGCCGCCGCGGCCGTGGAACAGACGCAGCTTCAGGCCGTGCTGACGCTCCAGCGGTGAGAACAGTGCCACCAGCGCGGTCTCGGCGCGGTACAGCTCCCAGTTGCTGGTGAAAAAACCGCCGTCCTTGTTGCTGTCGCTGTAGCCCAGCATGATGTCCTGCTCGGGGAAAGCACCGACGCGGCTGCCCAGCACGAGCGGCAGCACGCCGGGCAGGGCATAGAAATCGCGCATGATGGTCGAGGCTTGGCGCAGGTCTTCGATGGTTTCGAACAACGGCACCACGATCAGGTCGGCCAGCGCTTCGGTGTCGAGCGTGCCTCGCAGCAATCCGCATTCCTTCTGCAGCAGCAGCACTTCGAGCAGATCGCTGACCTGCTCGGTGTGCGAAATGATGTAGTGGCGAATCGCATGACGGCCATAACGTTGCAGCGCTTCGCGCGCGGCCTCGAACACCGCCAGTTCACCCAGCGTGAGATCGCTGTAGCCGTGGCCCCGCACGCGCAGCGGCCGGGCGTCGCTCAGCAGGGCAAGCAGACAGGCACGGCGCGCGTCTTCGCTCAAGGCCGCGTAGTCAGGCTCGATGCGGGCCACGCGCAGCAGCTCGGCGATCACCAGTTCGTGCTGGTCGGAACTCTGGCGCAGGTCGATCGTGGCGAGGTGGAAACCGAAGACCTGCACCGCGCGCATCAGCGGCGCCAGGCGCGGCGCGATCAGCGAGCTGGCGTGGTGGTGGTGCAGTGACACCTCGATCGTGCGCAGGTCGGCCAGAAACTCGGCCGCGCTCGCGTACGGGTTCTGCGGCGCCACCGCATGCCGCAGGGCTTCGGTGCCGGTGAAGTCATGCAGGTTGGCGGCCAGACGCGCATAGACGCCGATCAGCGCGCGCCGGTAGGGTTCGTCCTCGCGGTGCGGGTTGCGGTCGGGCGAGCGCTCGGCCAACGCGCGCATCGGCGCCGTCACGGGCGCCAGGGTCTGCGAAATCGACAGTTCGGCGCCGAGCGCATGAACCTCGGTCAGGTAGTGGCGCAGCGCCACTTCGGCCTGGCGTGCCAGTGCGATGTTCAGTGTCGGCGCGCCAACGTTGGGATTGCCATCGCGGTCGCCGCCGATCCAGTGGCCCATGCGCAGAAAGTTGGCGACCGCATGGCCGTGCAGCGTGCGCTCGATGTCGCGGTAGAGATGCGGAATCTCGCGCAGGAAGGTCGAGTGGTAGTACGACAGCGCGTTCTCGATCTCGTCGGACACGGTGAGCTTGACCTGGCGCAGCATGCGCGTCTGCCACAGTTGCGTCACGCGTGCGCGCAGCAAGGCCTCGTTGTCGGCATGCTCGCGCGCGGTGGCCAGGCGATCGCGCTCGCCCACCAGTTCGGCGATCGCACGCTCGGCGTCGAGGATGCTCTTTCTCTGCACCTCGGTCGGATGCGCGGTCAGCACCGGGCTGATATGGGCCTGGCCGAGCGTGGCCGCGATCTCGCTGGCGCGCAGGCCGGCGTTGAACAGGCGATCGAACGCCATCGCCAGAGAGCCTTCCTGCAAGTGCCCTTCGCGCTCGTGGTGCTCGCGGCGGCGCACGTGGTGGCGGTCTTCGGCGATGTTGGCCAGGTGCGAGAAGTAGGAGAAGGCGCGGATCACGCTCACCGTCTGGTCGCCCGAGAGGTTCTTCAGCAAGCGGTCGAGCACGCGGCCGGCCGAAGCGTCTTTCTTCAGCCGGTAGGCCACCGACAACTGGCGCACGCGCTCGATCAGCTCGAAGGCCTCGTGGCCCTCCTGCTCGCGGATCACGTCGCCGAGGATGCGGCCGAGCAAGCGGATGTCTTCGACCAGCGGGACGTTCTTCGCCGCGGCGTCGCTCTGATCACGGGATGAGGTCTTCGCTCTGGGCATGACGTGTAATCCGGTTACTGAATTTGATGTTACCAAGGCGTCGATAATCCGCGCATGGTGTCTCTTCTCGATGGGCGCAAGCTCACCATCGCCACCCGCGAAAGCCGCCTCGCGCTGTGGCAAGCAAAACATGTGCAAGCCTTGTTGCAGCAGCGCTTCGGCATCGACGTCGAATTGCTCGGCATGACGACGCGCGGCGACCAGATCCTCGACGTGGCGTTGTCGAAAGTCGGCGGCAAGGGCCTGTTCGTCAAGGAGCTCGAAACCGCGCTCGAAGACCGGCGCGCCGACCTCGCCGTGCATTCGCTCAAGGACGTGCCGATGGAGTTGCCCGACAGCTTCGCGCTGGCCGCGGTGCTGGAGCGCGAAGACCCGCGCGACGCCTTCGTCTCGCCGCGCTTCAACGCTCTGGCCGAACTGCCGCAAGGTGCGGTGGTCGGCACCTCGAGCCTGCGCCGCGTGGTGCAGATCGCCGCCGTGCGCCCCGACTTGGTGATCGAGCCGCTGCGCGGCAACCTCGACACGCGCCTGCGCAAATTGGACGAAGGCCAGTACGACGCCATCGTGCTCGCCGCGGCGGGCCTGATGCGCCTGGGCCTGGCCGAGCGCATCCGCAGCCGCTTCGACGCCGCGCAGATGCTGCCCGCCGCCGGCCAGGGCGCGCTCGGCATCGAGGTGCGCGCCGACGACGCACCGTTGCGCGAAGCGTTGGCGACGTTGATCCACCCACCGGCGTGGCTCGCGGTGCACGCCGAGCGCGCGGTCTCGCGCGGCTTGGGCGGCAGTTGCTCGGTGCCGCTGGCCGCGCATGCGCATTGGGAAGGCCAGGTGCTGCAACTGCATGCCGCGCTCGGCGACGCCGAAGCGCCGAAGCGGCCTTTGCTGCATGCACGCACGCAGGCCGCGGTGACCAGCGTCGCCGATGCCGAAGCGCTCGGTGCGCAAGCCGTGGCGGCGCTGCGCGATCGTGGCGCCGCTTCGTACTTGCACGCCAGTTGATAGCGCGATGGCGCTGACCCTGCTCGTCACCCGCCCCGCGCCGCAAGCCGCGGCGTGGGTGGACAAGCTGCGCGACAAGGGGCTGCAGGCCGAGGCCTTGCCGCTGATCGCCATCGAACCGATGGCGGAGACGACGGCGCTGCGCGACGCCTGGCACCTGCTGCCGCAACGCGACCTGGCGATGTTCGTCAGCCCGAACGCAGTGACGAGCTTCTTCGCCGCGCGTCCCGCGGCGCGCACGTGGCCGAAAGGCCTGCGTGCGGCTGCCACCGGGCCAGGCACGGTTGAAGCGCTGGTCGAAGCCGGTGTGCCGGCGGCGCTGTGCGTCGCGCCGCGCGCCGCGCCGTTCGACTCCACCGCGCTCTGGTCCGAGCTGCAAAACGAAGACTGGGTCGGCCGCAACGCGCTGGTGATTCGCGGCGACGGTGGCCGCGACGAATTCGCGCAGGCGCTGCGCGGCGCCGGCGCGAAGATCGCTTTCGTGCAGGCGTACCAGCGCCGCGCGCCCGAGTGGTCGGACGGTGAACGCGCGCTGGCGCTGGCCGCGCTCGCGGCGCCGGGTCAGCATGTCTGGCTGCTGTCGAGCGCCGAGGCCATCGACCACCTGCTGGCGCTCGTCACGCTGCTGCTGCCGGGCGCCGATTGGCGGCAGAGCATCGCCGTGGCCTCGCACCCGCGCATCGCGCAACGCGCGCGCCGGGCCGGCTTCGGCCGCGTGCTCGAAGCGCCGCCGGTGGTGGACGCCGTGCTCTCGGCCGTGGGCTCGCTGGGCGAACTTTAGAATCACCGTCCTCGTGAACGCCTCTGACGACACCACCGCCGTGGCCCCTGCGCTGCCGTCAACGCCGGCCGCGCGGCGACCCTCGAACTGGCAGGCGCTGCTGGCCGTGGTCGCGCTCGGCCTGACCGTGATTGCGCTGGCGGTGGCGTGGCAGACGCAGCGCCGCGTCAAGTCACTCGAACGCGAGCTGGTGCAGCGCCAGGAGTCGAGCCAGCGCGACGCCGCCGATGCCCGCGCCGCCGCGCGCAGCGCGCAGGAGCTGGCGCAGGACGCGTCGGCGAAGAGCGCGTTGCTCGATGCGCGCGTGTCCGAAGCCGCGATGCAGCGCTCGCAGGTCGAGGAGCTGCTGCAGTCCGTCGCCCGTTCTCGCGACGAGAACGTCGTCGCCGACGTCGAGGCCGCGATCCGCGTGGCCTTGCAGCAAAGCGCGCTCACCGGCAGCGCCGAGCCGCTGGTGCTGACGTTGAAGCAGGCCGACGAGCGACTGGCGCGCTACAACCAGCCGCGCCTGGAGCGCGTGCGCCGCGCCATCACGCGCGACCTGGAGCGCACGCGCGCGCAGGGTGCGGTCGATGTGGCCACGCTCGCCGCGCGCCTGGACGAAGCGGTGCGCCTGGTCGATGAGCTGCCGCTGCTGGCGGTGGGGCGGCCCGCTGCGGCGGCAACGCCGACGCCCGCCGCCACGCCAGCCCTCGACGACGCAGACCGGCGCACCCGTGCGAGCGCTGACGATTGGCGCGACCGCGCCAGTGCGCTGTGGCAGGCCGGGTTGGCGCATGTCGGCAACGAGCTGCGCTCGCTGGTGCGCGTGACCAAGATCGATCACCCGGAAAGCGTGCTGGCCACGCCCGAGCAGCAGGTCTTCCTGCGCGAGAACCTCAAGCTGCGCCTGCTCAACGCGCGGCTGGCGCTGTTCTCGCGCCAGTTCGAGATCGCGCAGTCCGATCTGCGCGACGCGCAGGCGGTGCTCGACCGCTACTTCGACCGCTCGTCCAAGCGCGTCGTCGCGGCGAGCGACGCGTTGCGCCAGGTCAGCGTGCAATCGCGGCAGAGCGCGTTGCCGCGGCCTGATGAAACCTTGGCTGCATTGACGACCGCCGCCGCCGGAAGATGACGGCGTTGGCCCCCACGCTCACTTCGTTCGCTGCCCCCCGAGGGGGCGCGCGCTACCCTTGGGGCGGCCCGGCGGATCGCGCCCCATGAAGTCCGTCATCTGGCTCATCCTGCTGGCCATCGCCGCCGTCGTCGCCGCCACCACCTTCGGCCGCAACGACGGCCTGGTCAGCCTGTACTGGAACGGCTGGCGGCTCGACATGTCGATGAACCTGTTCCTGCTCGGCCTGGTCGGCAGCTGCGTGGCGTTGCTGGTGGCGCTGCGCGGCGTGCAGTCGCTGATCACGCTGCCCGAGCGCGCAGCCGCCTGGCGCATGCAACGCCGCGAGCGCGCGGCACAAGGCGCGCTGCGCGAGGCCCTGGCCGAGTATTTCGGCGCGCGCTACAGCCGCGCCCACAAGGCCGCCGAACGCGCGATCGCGATTCACCAGGCGACACCCGGGCTGCAGGACGAAGCCTCGACGCGCGGCCTGGCGCACCTGCTCGCCGGCGCCAGCGCGCACCGCCTGCAGGACCGGCCGCAGCGCGACCGCCAGATCGCGCAGCTCGAGCAGTTGCAGCGCGAGCACAAGAACAGCAGCGGCGCCCGCGCCACCGACGACGCGGTGACGCTGCTGGCCGCCGAATGGGCGATCGACGACCGCGACGCCGAGCGCGCGCTGACGCTGCTGGCCGCGCTGCCGCCCGGCGTGGCCCGGCGCACGCAGGCGCTGCGCCTGAAACTGCAAGCGCAGCGCCTGGCCGGCGACCCGGCCGAAGGCCTGCGCACCGCCCGCCTGCTGGCCAAGCACCAGGCCTTCACGCCCGGCGCGGCGCAGGGCCTGCTGCGCTCGCTGGCCATCGAAGCGCTCGACGGCGCGCGCGACATCGATCAGCTCGAACGCGCCTGGCAGCAGCTCGACGCGGTGGACCACGCCGACGCCTTCGTCGTCTGCCCGCGCGGCGCGCCGCGCCGCCGACGTTCGGCGACATGACACGCGCCCGCCACCTGGCTGCTGCCGCTGTGGGAGCGCCTGGCGGAGTTGAGCCGCGAGGAGCGCGAGGCGGTGTCGCTGGCGCTGGCGCGCAACCTCGGCGGCATCGGCCCCGATTGGCTGCCGCGCCTGCAAGCCGCCGAGCAAGCCCTGCCGCAAGAGGCCGCGGTGCAGGCCGTCGTCGGCAGCGCTTATGCCGAGCGCGGCCTGTGGGGCAAGGCGCGCTCGCCGCTCGAACGCGCCGCCGCCGCGCAGACGCTCATCGGCGATGCCCGCCGCGAGTGCTGGCGCCGGCTGGCCACGCTGGCGCGCGCCGAGGGCGACGAGACCCGCGCGCTCGGCTGCGAGCGACAGGCCATCACCTTGTCGTAGCGCCGTCGTCACAGCAGCGCTGGCGCAAGCCTTTGCTGCGGCGCACAATGGCTGCCCCGAAGAAGTCATGCGCGACGCTTTCGCGCGGTTGCTCTTGAGCGCTCCCGCAGTCAAACAAAAATCGCCCGCTGCACTGGCCGCACTGACGCTGGCCGCCCTCGGCGTGGTCTATGGCGACATCGGCACCAGCCCGCTGTATGCGCTGAAGGAAATCTTCCACGGCGGCCATGTCGAGGTCACGCCGGCCAACATCCTGGGCGTGCTGTCGCTGGTCTTCTGGACCATCACCGTCATCATCTCGCTGAAGTACGTGCTGCTGATCCTGCGCGCCGACAACAACGGCGAAGGCGGGCTGATCGCGATGCTGGCGCTGGCCACGCACGCGGTGCAGGGCAAGCCGCGCTTGCGGCGCACGCTGATGACGGTCGGCCTGTTCGGCACCGCGGTCTTCTACGGCGACGGCGTCATCACGCCGGCGATCTCGGTGCTGTCCGCGGTCGAAGGCCTCGAAGTCGCGGCGCCGAAGCTGCATGATTGGGTGATCCCGCTGACGCTCGCTCGTGCTGACCGGCCTGTTCGCGGTGCAGCGCTTCGGCACCGGCGGCATCGGCAAGTGGTTCGGGCCGATCACGCTGGTCTGGTTCGCCGTGCTGGTGTTGCTCGGCCTGCCGCACATCGCGGCGCACCCGGGTGTGCTGGTGGCGTTGAACCCCGCGTACGCGTTCTCGTTCATCGCCTCGCAGCCGCTGCTGGCCTTCGTCGCACTCGGCGCCGTCGTGCTCGTCGTCACCGGCGGCGAAGCGCTGTACGCCGACCTCGGCCACTTCGGCAAGCTGCCGATCCGCATCGCCTGGTACGCGCTGGTGATGCCGGCGCTGGTCATCAACTACTTCGGCCAGGGCGCGCTGTTGCTGTCGCAGCCGGCGGCGGCCATCAACCCGTTCTACCTGATGGCGCCGCCCTGGGCGCGCTTGCCGCTGGTGTTTCTGGCCACCGCGGCGACGGTGATCGCCTCGCAGGCGCTGATCACGGCGGCGTTCTCCGTCACCAAGCAGGCGGTCCAGCTCGGCCTGTTGCCGCGCATGGCGATCCACCACACCTCCGTGCGCGACACCGGCCAGATCTACGTGCCCTTCGTCAACTGGGGCCTGTTCGTTTTCATCGTGCTCGCGGTGGTGATGTTCAAGTCATCGACCAACCTCGCCTCGGCCTACGGCATCGCGGTGACGCTGGATATGACGATCACCACGATCATGACCTTCTTCGTGCTGCGCTACGGCTGGGGCTACCCGCTGGCGCTGTGCGTGGCGGCGACCGGCTTCTTCTTCGTCATCGACATCATGTTCTTCGCCTCGAATTTGTTGAAGCTGTTCGGCGGCGGCTGGTTCCCGATCGTCATCGGCATTTTCATGTTCACGCTGATGCTGACCTGGACGCAGGGGCGCAAGCTGCTTTCGCACAAGCTGCGCACCGATGCCATCCCACTGACGGACTTTCTCGAAGCCGTCTTCGTCAGCCCGCCGGCGCGCGCCGACGGCACCGCCGTCTTCCTCACCTCGGAGGCCGGCATCACGCCCAACGCGCTGCTGCACAACCTGAAGCACAACAAGGTGCTGCACCAGTACAACCTGTTCGTCACCGTGCGCCAGCACGACGTGCCGTGGATCGGCTTCGGCAAGCGCGTCGAGATGGACCCGCTCGGCCACGACTGCTGGGCGGTGAACCTGCACTTCGGCTTCAAGAACGAACCCGACGTGCCCGAAGCGCTGAAGCTGCTCGAAGGCCGCGGCGTGCCGCTCGACGAGATGCAGACCAGCTACTTCCTGAGTCGCGACATCGTCATCCCGACCTTCGGCGAAGGCATGGCGATGTGGCGCGAAAAGCTCTTCGCGTCGATGCACCGCAATGCGGGCGCGGCGGCGGACTTTCTGAACCTGCCGACGAACCGCGTCGTCGAGTTGGGGGCGAAGGTGGAGATTTGACGATGTACACCGCGACGTTCATCTTCGCCAAGAAGCAATTCGACGATGACTTCCATCGCCTCGATCAAGCCATTGCAGCGCTGGCGAAGACGCTTCCCGGTTATCTCGGCGAAGAGAGCTGGGAGAACGGTGAAACCGGCCTGGTCTGCAACGTGTACTACTGGGAAACGCTCGAAGCGCTGCAGCAGCTCGTGCAGCACCCGCGCCATCTCGAAGCGAAGGCCCGGCAGCAGGATTGGTTGAATGGCTACCAGGTCGTGATTTCGCAGGTCGTCCGCAGCTATGGCGATGCGAAGCTCGGGCACGTGCTGCCGGCCACCAGCCGATTCGCCGGATCAACGTTGAACGTTCTGAACATCCACGAACGCGACCTGCCGGCCTCGCCGCAACAGGTCGGCGCGCTGATCGATTCACTGTCGTCACGCGACGATGCGCTGTGGCCGCGGCAGTGCTGGCCGCGCATGGCATTCGACCGGCCGCTGGGCGTGGGTGCGGCCGGCGGGCATGGTCCGGTTCGCTATGTCGTCGAAGCGTACGAGCCGGGGCAGAGCATCCGCTTTCGCTTCAACGGCCCGCGCGGCTTCGAGGGCCACCACCGTTTGGAGATCGTGCCCCTCACGGCGCAGCGCTGCACCTTGCGGCACAGCATCGAGATGACGACGCACGGCGCTGCCCGCCTGACCTGGCCGCTGTTGTTTCGCCCGCTGCACGACGCGTTGCTCGAAGACGCATTGGCCGTCGCCCAGGCATCGCTCGGGCGGACGCCTCTCGTGCGACCGTGGTCGCTGCGGGTGCGTGTGTTGCGATGGCTGGTTTCGCGTGGCCGCACGTCGCCGCAGCGCATGCCCCAGCCGTCGTTGCACGGCGCCGCCGCGGTGAAGCGCTGATCCCTCCGTCCTGCGCCCGCTCACGCACCAAGAACTGCGTGTGTCCGAGTGCACGACTTCACGCGGACAGCGCCTGCCGGACCGGCGGTGACTCACAAATGCCCGAAGAAGCTTCTAATTGTTTCTGCCGCTGAGCACCGCATCGCAGGCCGACAGGCCGGGTGACCGCAAGTGCCGCAGGGTCGGGCTTTCACGAGAAGCGTTGACGCAAACAGCAGTTTCGACAACCCCACCAAGGCCCACCGCCTTGGCGCTTTGCCCGAGGAGCCGACCGTGAGTTCTCCATTCCACAGCGACATGCAGAACACCCTGGTGCGCATGGTCGTGCCGATGCGCCGCGAATTCGGTTGCGCGCTCGACGTGCAGCAGATGCGCAGCGACCGCGCGTACGCCGAGTCCATCGTCGCGCAGGCCCTGACGAGTCAGGTGCAGAGCCTGCGCGACTGCGCGCGGCTGGTCGGCGGCCACCTCAAGGGCGCCCAGGCTGCTGCGCCGTCGCAGCGACCCCACGCCGAGCGCACGACGCCAGCGCGCGATGGCGGCGGGCTGCACGACGAGGCCGCGCTGGCCGCGCGGCGGCTGATCGACCTTGTCGGCCCGATGGGCGAGGCCTTGGCGATCCGCATCGAGCGCGCGCCCGACACCCAGGCTCTACAGAAGTCGATCGGCGATGCGCGCGCGTTCATCGCCGGCGTGCGCGGCGAGGCCGCCGCCAGCGACTACGCCCGGCAGACCGCGCGCAGCGGCGCCATGCCGGACGCGGACTCGCGCGGCAGCAGCGCCACGTTGCGCCGCTCGGCCCGCTTCGCAGCGCGCGAGCTGGTGGCGTTGATCGGGCCGCTGGGCGAAGAACTCGCCGAGCGCATCGAAGGCGCCACCGACGTGAAGAGCCTGACGGCGCTGATCGACAAGGCGCATCAAGGCATCACCGCGGTCGTCGGCCCGCTGGCCGCCAATGAGTTCGTGCGCCGCGTGACGTGACGGCGCGCGCGCCCTGACCGCGCGCCCTAACCGCGCGCCTTGATCTGCGTGCCGTCGAGCGTGACCTTCTGGCCGACGGTCGGCGCGGTCGATTGCGTGACGCTGCGCAGCGAGCCGTCTTCCATGCGCACCTTGACCGCATAGAACGTCGTCGCGCGCTGGCGCTTCTCGATCTCGTGGCCGGCCACGCCGCCGCCGACGGCGCCGAGCACCGTCATCGCCTTGCGGCCATTGCCGCCGCCGACCTGGTTGCCGACGACGCCGCCGATGACACCGCCGGCCACGGCGCCGATGCCGGTGCCTTCGCCCTTCTTCTCGAACGGCGTCACCGCTTCGATGACGCCGCAGGTGCTGCACGCCGCCGCAACCACCGGCTCGGCCGGGGCCGCTTTGGCCGCGGGGGCGGTGGCGCCGCTGACTTGGCGTTGCGGCGCTCTTTGCACGCGCGGTGCGGGCTTGGCCTCGGCCTTCGGCTCGGCTTTGTCGGCGCCGTCATCCAGCACCGGCTTGTTGCTTTCGGCCGTGCCCGCCACCTTGTTCGGCGACGCCAGCAGCGCTTGCGCGGTGACGGCCGCGGTGCGTGCTTCGGCAGCGCTGGGGCCGACGGGCGCGGCCGGACGCACGGCCAGCGTCGTGGCAATCGCCGTCAGCGCGATCAGCGCCGTGGCGCCGCCGATCAGCGCCGCCGGCCGCGAGAACGACGACGAGCCGACGCGGATCGGTTGTTCGCCGAAGCCCGAGCTCTTGGCGACTTGTGTGGTGATGTTGGACATGATGATTCCTCCGAACAGTTTCGTGATGACCGCCATTCAACGCGGCAAACAGTCCGCCGATGGCAGCAAGTCGCGTCCGGATGTAATCGTGGGTGGCGCTAAACGAGCGCCGCCGCCGGCGCGTGAGCGCGACGTTTGCCTGGCACGGCGCGCGACAAGGTGAGCATTTCGTCGCGCTCGATGGCGCGCCATGCGTCTGCATGACCGCACAGCGGCTCGGAGGCCACCGTCACACCATGCCGGGTTTGTTGCAGGTACAGCGAGGGCGGTTTGTCGTCGCTGGCGCAACGGAAGACATGTAGCTGCCGCCCGTCGGTGAGCGCGGCGGTAAAACGCAGCGGCTCCGCAATGCCGTGCGCACGCATCAGCGCCGTCGTCTCGTCGAGGGTGGCGCGCATCGCGTCGTGCACGCTCTCACGCTGCTGTTCGATGCGCGCCAGCGCCAGCAGAAACAGCAGCTCCGAATCGGTGGCGCCCTTGCGCGCCGCGTACAGCGCGTCGGGCAGCCGCGCTTCGAGCGCGCGCCGCAACTGCGCATAGCCGCCGATCTGGCCGTTGTGCATGAACAGCCAGCGGCCGTGGCGGAACGGGTGGCAGTTCTGGCGCGCGATCGGCGTGCCGGTGGCCGCGCGCACATGGGCAAAGAACAGGTGCGACTTCAGCGTGCGCGCCAGCGACAGCAGGTTCTCGTCCGACCACGCCGGCATGACCTCGCGATAGACACCGGGCTCGCTGCCCTCGCCGTACCAGCCGATGCCGAAGCCGTCGCCGTTGGTGCGCGTCTTGGCCTGCTCGCTGCGCAGCGATTGGTTGAGCAGCGAATGCGCGGGCCGGCAGATCAACTCGTCGAGGAAGACGGGCTCACCGATGTAGGCGACGAAGCGGCACATGCGGCGACGTTATCTGCCGCACGCCGCCGCCAGCAAGGCGCCAAGTGCACGGCGATACTCGCCGCGTGAGAAAGTTCTTCACGGATGTGTCGCTGGCCGCGGTGGTGGCCGGTTTCGTCGCCGTGCTGGTCGGCTTCACGAGTTCGGTGGTCATCGTCTTTGCCGCCGCGCAGGCGCTCGGCGCGACGCCCGCGCAGGCGACGTCGTGGATGTGGGCGCTCGGCCTGGGCATGGGCGTCACGTCGATCGGCCTGTCGCTGGCGACGCGACAGCCGGTGCTGACCGCGTGGTCCACGCCGGGCGCGGCCCTGCTCGCCGGCAGCAGCGGCGTGGCGATGGGCGAAGCGGTGGGCGCCTTCGTCGTCTGCGGCGCGTTGATCGTGATGGCCGGCGTCACACGCGGCTTCGAGCGCGTGATGGACCGCATCCCGCAAGCGATCGCCGCGGCATTGCTGGCCGGCGTGCTCGCCAAGTTCGGCATCGACGCGGTGGGCGCGACGACGAGCGCGCCTTGGCTCGTCATCGTCATGGCGCTGGCCTTTCTTTGCGGCCGCCGCTGGTGGCCGCGTTATGCGGTGCCGGGCGTGCTCGTCGTCGGCATCGCCGTCGCCGCGCTGCAAGGCCGCTTGCAGTGGAGCGCGGTCGAGGCGAGTGTGGCGATGCCGGTGTGGACGACGCCGCTGTTCACCTGGGGCGCATTCATCGGCATCGCCGTGCCGCTGTTCGTCGTCACGATGGCGTCGCAGAACCTGCCCGGCGTGGCGGCGCAGCGCGCCGCCGGCTACGCGACGCCGGTCTCGCACAGCATCACCGCCACGGGAGCGGCCACGCGTGCTGCTGGCGCCGTTCGGCGGTTATGCGTTCAACCTCGCCGCCATCACCGCAGCGATCGCGATGAGCCCCGAAGCGCATGCCGACCCGGCCAAGCGCTACACCGCGGCCGTGATGGCCGGCGTGTTCTACCTCGTCATCGGCCTGGCCGGCGGCGCGGTGGTCGGCGTGCTGCAGGCCTTTCCGCGCGAGCTGGTGCTGGCGGTGGCGGGCCTGGCGCTGCTGGGCACGATCGCCGGCGGCCTGGCCTCGGCGCTGCACAGCGAGAAACACCGCGACGCGGCGATCCTGACCTTCCTCGTCACGCTGTCGGGCGTGACGCTGCTCGGCATCGGCTCGGCGTTCTGGGGCGTCGTCGCCGGCGCGGTGGCGCTTCTTGTGCAACAGTGGCGGCCGAAAGGATTCACCTGATGGACATGCTCTTCATCGCCGACGCCCTCGAGCTTTTCAAAACCTACAAAGACACGACGTTCTCGATGATGCGCGAGGCAGCGCGCCGCGGCCATCGCCTCTGGGCCTGCGAGCCGCGGGACCTGGTGTGGACGCGAGGCGCGCGCGTCGTCGCTCGCGCTGCGCGCTGTGTCGCGATCCGCGAGAGCGCGGGCGCGCACGACTGGTTCGAGGTCCTGCAGCAGCGCGAACTTGCGCTGGCCGACGCCGGCGCGGTGCTGATGCGCAAGGACCCGCCGTTCGACAGCGAGTACTTCTACGCCACGCATTTGCTGCAACAAGCCGAGCGCGAAGGCGCGCGTGTCTTCAACAAACCGGCCGCGCTGCGCGACCACCCGGAAAAACTCGCCATCCTCGAGTTCCCTCAGTACATCGGGCCGACGATCGTGACGCGCGATGCGCAGGCCATTCGCGCCTTCCATGCCGAGCAGCGCGACATCATCCTGAAGCCGCTCGACGGCATGGGCGGCATGGGCATCTTCCGCGTCGGCCCCGACGGCTTGAACCTCGGCTCGATCATCGAGACGCTGAACCAGCATGGCGCGGTGACGGTGATGGCGCAGAAGTACCTGACCGAAATCGACAAAGGCGACAAGCGCATCGTCGTCATCGGCGGCGAGCCGGTGCCGTATTGCCTGGCGCGCATTCCGCAGGGCAGCGAGATCCGCGGCAACCTCGCGGCCGGCGGCAAGGGCGTGGCGCAGAAATTGTCGGCGCGCGACCTGGAGATCGCGCGCGGCATCGGCGCCGCACTCGCGCCGCGCGGCCTGTTGATGATGGGCATCGACGTCATCGGCGACAGCCTGACCGAGATCAACGTCACCAGCCCGACCGGGTTCCAGGAGATCACGCAGCAGGCCGGCATCGACGTGGCCAAGCTGTTCGTCGATGCGCTGGAGCGCGCGTTGGCATCCGGCAAGAGCGGCGCTGCGTAGAACGGGTGATGAAGAAATTCCTCCTCGCCGCCGCTGCGTTCCTGCTGTCGTGCGCTGCCTGCGCGCACGACACCTGGTTCGAACCGTTGCCGGGCGGCGGCCTTGGGCTCAGCACCGGCAACCGCTTTCCGCTGAGCGAGCTCGCCGTCGATGACCAGTACTTCGTCAAGAGCGGCTGCGTCGGCCGCGACGGCAAGGCGCGCTCGCTCGACAAGCTGCGCTTCACCGACAAGATGACCTTGCTGCGCTCGAAAGACCGCGTCGGCGCCGAGCCGCTGACGTGCTTCATGCAACTGCAGCCGTTCGACATCGACCTGCCGCCGGACAAGATCGAGATCTACTTCAAGGAAGTCCGGCCCAGCGAAGCCGCGCTGGCCGCGTGGGCCGGCCTGAAGGCGCGCGGCCTGCCGTTCAGGGAGCACTACACCAAGAGCGCGCGCATCGACATTGGCGCCGACGCTTCGGCGCAACCCGTCGGCACGGCGATGGATGCGCTGCGCGTGTCACCTCGCGGCGCGCTGACCGTGGGCACCGAGGCCGTGTTCCAGGTGCTGCTCGGCGGCAAGCCGTTGCCCGACTTTCCGGTGGAGTTGATCAACGAGCGCTCGCCCGTCGGCCTGTGGCACCGCACCGACGCGACGGCCGCATCCGCGCCAAGCTGCCGTTGCCCGGGCGCTGGATTTTGCGCGGCGTCGAGCTGAAACTCGCGGCTTCGGATGCAACGCGCTGGGAGAGCCAGTTCATCACCTATGCGTTCGAAGTGCAGCGCTGAGGCGAAGCCCAAACGCGGCGCTGGCAGCGTGAAAACGCGCGTCACGTTGCAGGTGGGTGGCACGCCCGCCGACGCGCAGTTGTCGCTGGACAAGTTCCTGAAAATGAAGTCGCGCATCAAGGTCGGTAGGAAGTTGGGCGCGTCTGAGCTGGTCAAGGCCGAGCGCCGGTGAAGAACGTCGTTCTCGACGCCAGCGCAGCCCTTCAGCTGATCATTCCCGACACCGCCACGGCCGCACGGTCCAACAAAGCAAAGCTGTATTGGCCAGCCCACCGTTTCGACGTAGCACGCATAAGTTAAGAACTCTTCGTTCGTTGCGCTCGGTGGTGGCTGCCGCCAGACTGGCCGCGTGGCAACCAGCGGCATCAGCAGATGAACTTTCAGCAGTTGCGCTCGGTGCGCGAGACGGTGCGCCAGGGCTTCAACCTCACGGTCGTTTCTGAAGTGCTGCACACCTCGCAGCCCGGCGTCAGCCGCCAGTTGAAGGAGCTCGAAGACGAGCTCGGCATCGAACTCTTCGAGCGCGCCGGCCGGCGCCTGCTTGGCCTCACGCCACCCGGCGCGGCGGTGCTGCCGATCATCGAACGGCTGTTGCAGGAAGCAGAAAACCTGAAGCGCGCCGGCGACGACTTTGCGCAGTCCGACCACGGGCTGCTCACGGTGGCGGCCACGCACACGCAGGCCCGATATGCGATGCCGGCCGCCATCCGCGACTTCCGCGCGGCGCACCCGCAGGTGCGGCTGCACCTGCAACAAGGCTCGCCGCGCCAGGTGGCCGAGTCGGTGCTGGCCGGCGAAGCGGACGTGGGCATCGCCACCGAAGCGCTGGCCGAGTTCCCCGATCTGGTGGCGCTGCCCTGCTACCGCTGGACGCACATCGTCGTCGTGCCGCGCGGCCACGCGCTGGCCGAAGGCGCGCCACGGCCGCTGACGTTGGAGCGGCTGGCCGAGTTTCCGCTGATCACCTACGAGCCGGGCTACACCGGGCGGCGCCACATCGACGAAGCGTTCGCGCGCGCCGGGCTCGAGTTCGAGGTCGGGCTGTCGGCGATGGACGCGGACGTGATCAAGACGTATGTCGATCTCGGCCTGGGCGTCGGCGTGATCGCGTCGGTGGCCTTCGACGAAACGCGCGACGCCAATCTGGTGGCGCTTGACGCCAGCCACCTCTTCGCCACCAACACGACCCGCATCGCCGTCAAGCGCGGCGCCTTCCTGCGCGCGTATGTCTTCGACTTCATCCGCACCTTCGCCGCGCCGCTGACGCGCGAGGTGGTTGAGCGTGCGCTGGCGAGTGCGCCGGGCGAGGTGGTGGAGGTTTAGGTTGGGCTGTGACCTGGGTCGCGCGGTCGCTCTCAACGCGCACTCGGCTGTTCGCCCGCAATGCGCTCACGTCGTCAGTGCGAGCGTCTTCAATGGCGACAAAGTGAGCGCTGAGCTTCAGCCCGCGAAGGTCCACTGCACTTGCATCGCGATCATTCAAGCTAGAGCGCCCGTCGGGCGAAATCTACCGAAAGCGCACATTAGCCAGGCGCACAGGTGGATAGGTGGAGAGAGAGAGACAACCGTGAATACTCAATCGTCTCGCCCTTGCGGCCACCGCATGGCTGTGCGCGGCTTGTTCATCCCCTGCACCGCGACGAGAATAGTCACCCATGACATCCAAAAAGAAGATCGAACACGCCCGGCCGATTCATCCCTTTCCGGCTCGTATGGCACCCGATCTCGCGCTGGCGCAGCTCAAGAAGCTGGCACCCTCCAGCGTGGTATTGGACCCGATGGTTGGCTCCGGGACAGTCGTGCGCCAAGCGAGCGATCTGGGTCATATCGCCATTGGCGTTGACAGCGATCCACTGGCCGTGTTGATGTCCACGGTGTGGACACGCCCCGTGCGCGACCAGATGATTGAGTCTGCATTGATGAGCGTCCTTGCGGTAGCGCGCAGGCTGCGAGCCGCAGACATCCGTTTGCCGTGGATCGACGACGACGAGGAAACGGCAGGATTCGTCAGGTACTGGTTTGGTCGCAAGCAGCGCAATGTGCTTCGGTGCTTGGCGTTTGCACTGTGGTCGCTTGACGATGGCCGGCGAGCTTCCGCCGCGCGTGCGGCCAACGACGTGCTGCGCCTTGCGCTGAGTCGAATCATCATCACCAAGGACCAAGGCGCCTCGCTCGCTCGCGACGTTTCCCACAGCCGCCCCCACAAAGTGGTGGAGACTTCCGACTTCGATGTGATGGCGGCGTTTGAGCGGTCCGCCAGCTATGTCCGCCGACAACTGCTTTCGCACCCACCGACCGCGCGAGCTGACATCCGGTTGGGCGATGCTCGGTGTCTGGGTCGCATCGACGCGCACTCGGTCGATGCAGTTCTGACCTCTCCCCCGTACCTGAACGCAATCGACTACATGCGCGGGCATCGCATGTCGCTGGTCTGGCTCGGACACGCCGCTAATGATCTACGCAACATCAGAGGCCAGAGTGTGGGCAGCGAGCGGGGCATCGAAGACGCAGCCGATCGCCGAGGCCTGGCTCGGATCGAGCGAGTGATGGGGGACCTGGATGCGTTGCCGCCACGGCACCAGGCCATGGTGCATCGGTATGCACAAGACATCGTTCGCTTCGTGTCCGAAGTTGCACGTGTCTTGAAGCCGGGGGGTCAAGCAACCTTCGTCGTCGGCAACTCGTGTTTGAAGGGCACATTCATCCACAACGCGAATGCGGTAGCTGCCGCTGCCAAGGCCGCGGGTTTGAAGGCCAAGAAGAAGTTCGAGCGCGACCTACCCGATCGTCACCGCTACCTCCCGATGCCGAGCGATGCCAAGAAGCCGCTCGGCAAGCGAATGCGCACCGAAACGATTTTGACGTTCGTCACGTGAAGCAGCGCTTTGGCGGCGGTTTGAGTTACGCGGTCCCTTCCGACTTCAAGTTCTGGATGAACTGCACGCTGCCCTTGTACTTGTAGAACACCCGCGCCTTGTTCGCCGCGTTGCGGAAGATCTTGATGTGATGAACGGCTTTCGCGAACTGCGCCTTCGATTCTTCGAGTTGAGGGTTACCGATGAAGCCCTTCGAGCGCGAGATCGCGTCTTGGTCGGCAGTCCCTTTGTACCCAGCAATCGACCCCGACGCGTGCACGCCGAGCGAACCGTGGCCGTTGGGTGCCACGCGTTCGATGTACTTGATCAAGAACTCGGGCAGCGCATCGTTGCCGACCTTCGCGCGCAGCTTCTCCAGTGTTGTGGTCACGTTTGGATCGCCGGCCGCGATCTCGTCGAGCTCCGGCGTCCAATCAAACATACCAAACGACATCTCGCCCTTGTCGAAAATCACGGTCGCCTTGTCGATGCTCGAGCTGCTGGCAACAACAACACGTTTGTCGCTGATCCAGACCGGCGTCCCCAGCCCGGTGCGGACCGTTTCCAGCGCCAACCGATGAAAGACGAAGCACTTGTGCCAGTCGGCATACAGCGACTCCGGGATCGTCAGCTCGAAGTGTTCAAGGTAGTCGCCCCGCGCGCCGAACATCCGCGCACGCTGGATGTACGTGTCCTGCTGCAAGCGATGCGCGACGTTCCGGGTGAAGTACATCGCCAGCAGGTTGGGAAAGGTCACCCCTCGCGACACGATGTTGCCTCCGATGATCACCGTGAAGGGTGACGACGCTTCCGTCGCGCTCTCGCCGGCGCTTGTCCGGTCGCGTTCGCTGTTGAGCACGACCAGTGCGATGCGCGAAGCGTTCTTGACCACGTACTCGGTGATGTGGTTGGCATCGTGCGACGGATACAGTTCGCTCGCAGCAGCGTGCACCAGCGTGACCAGGGGTCCGAAGTTCGCGCTGTTGACATCGCTCAGCGCTTGGACTGCCTGTTCGATCGTGGCGCGGTCTGTCTCGTGATCTTTTTTCTTGCCGCTCGTGTGCACGAGCATCGTGTAGTTCTGCTCCGGGCTGTTGACATGCAAATTCAGGTACGCCGAGGTCGCCAGGAAGCGCACCAGGGCGTTGCGTGACGCGTCTGGCTCGGGGCCCGGTCCGAGGAAGCGCAACCGGTAGGGCAAGCTCTTCTTCTCGATCGGGAAGAACACGTCCTGACCCGTGTACTGGGCATGCGCGGGGAACTGCACCCACTTGCTGGTGTCGTTCGAGAACGTGTTGTTGAGATCCAATCGCGCCGGCGTTGCCGTGACGCCGATATAGCGCCCTTCAGGACCGATGAGACTCTCGATCAACTCGTTGATTTTCGTCTTTGCTCCTGCGTTCACCTTGGCGTTGGGCGTTGCATAGTCGGCTTCGTCGTCGATCACGACGACACGCCCCGCGTTGGCAAGGCGCTCGATCAACTTATCCAGATCTTTGGCGTTCTTCTTGCAGAAGACGACCAATTCCTGGCCGGCGTTCAGAACGAAGGAGGGCAACAACTCAGACGAGTTGCGCGCGGCCGGCGCGAGCCCTGAGCCTTTGAAGCGCCGCAGATTCTGAGTCAGCAGATCGACGCTGTCGTTCATCAGGTGCACGATTACGCGATGGCCTTGGTCGAGGAGCTTGGCTGTCAAGCAGATCATCATCTCGGTTTTACCGCTTTGCGGTTCCCCGTAGATGACCATCGCTGTCTTCATGCCGCCGAGCTTTGCCAGCGCTCCTTCGACGGCTTCTTCGATGCACGCTGTGGCCGTACTCTTGGCGTGCAAGCGCTCCAGTTGCTTGGCGTAGCGATCAGCGAGCTTGGCTTTGGCCTTGAACTTTTCGATGTCTATTTCACCCGTCACTGTGCGCCTCCACTTGATGTAGCTAACCATCGATTCTGAGGGATCGCGCGCTCTTCCATCACCGGGGCACGTGAGACGACTATCCGAAAATGGCGAGCTGCTGCGGTGAGATCGAGCCACGCCGCATCGAGTGGCCAAGGCCGGCCCTCGACTTCCGCTTATCATCCCTCCGCATCCATATTGGAGGCCAAGATGAACCACGAAAAAGCCGTTCGATTCGCTCTGTCCAGCAAGAACAAGACGGGGCCAAAGGGCGGGGCGGCGACATGGCTCGGTCGCTGGAAGAATCAGATGGGTTCGTACATGGACCTGGCCGTATCCGGCAACGACGTGACGGGTTCCTACACGAGTGCGTCCAGCTCGGGCGGCGGATCGGTGGCCGGGACACTTAAGGGCAACGTCGCGGGCGATCTAATCTGCTTCATCGTAGAGTGGCCCGGCGGGTCAATGACGGCTTGGACAGGTCAACTGGTTGACGACGACACGGCTCCTCGCATCATGACTCTTTGGCACTTGGTGACCGATGTTGCCGACGCGGAAGAGCCGGCACGCCTGTGGACCTCCACCTTTGCCGGTGCCGATCAGTTCACGCGGTGACGGTGCCCGACCGTAACGGACCACGGGAGGGAGGCATCAAATGAAGGGGTTTGTGTGCGCAACGCGCCCCTGATTGTTCCTCTGCGGCCACATCGCAGACGTTCGACGGCGCCGAATCGGCCTTGAGCAACAGGCATCATTCGCGACAACCGTGTCGATGACCGGAAGTTCCGCTTTGCGGTATTTGCCGACACCCCCATCACCTCAACCCGCCGCAGCCTCCTCAAACTGCATCACCTTGCGCGCCCGCAGCCAAACGCGGCTGCCGCGCTGCAACGCCAGCCGCTCGCGCAGCGCGGTGTACTCGGCGCGCGGCAGCTCGACGTCGATCAAGCCCGCATCGCCGTCGCGCTGCAACTCGATGCGCGTGCGCGCACCGACGGTGAGCGTCTGCGAGAGCGTTGCCGGCCAGGCGTCGGGCGCGGGCGCACCGAGAACCTCCAGCTCGTGCGGGCGCACATAGACGGCATCGGCGGCACCGCCCGGCGCAGGCTCGCCGCGGCTGTGGATCAGGTTCACGTCGCCGAGAAACCGCAGCACGAAGGGCGTGGCCGGATGGTCGTAAACCTCGTCGGGCGTGCCGACCTGCTCGATGCGGCCCTGGTTCATGACGACGATGCGGTCGGCCACCTCCATCGCCTCTTCCTGGTCGTGCGTGACGAAGACGCTGGTCACATGCACTTCGTCGTGCAGGCGGCGCAGCCAGCGCCGCAGCTCCTTGCGCACCTTGGCGTCGAGCGCGCCGAAGGGCTCGTCGAGCAGCAGCACCTTGGGCTCGACCGCGAGCGCGCGCGCCAACGCGACGCGCTGGCGCTGGCCGCCGGAGAGCTGGTGCGGGTAGCGTGCGGCCAAGCCGTCGAGCTGCACCAGGCCGAGCAACTGCGTCACCTTGTCCCTGATCTGCACATCACCCGGCCGCTGGCCGCGCGGCTTGACGCGCAGGCCGAAGGCGACGTTGTCGAAGACCGTCATGTGGTTGAACAGCGCGTAGTGCTGGAAGACGAAGCCGACGTTGCGCTCGCGCACGTCGGTGTGCGTCGTGTCTTCGCCATGCAGCAGCACCTGGCCGGCATCGGGCACTTCGAGGCCGGCCATGATGCGCAGCAGCGTCGTCTTGCCGGAGCCCGAGGGCCCGAGCAGCGCCACCAGTTCGCCCGCGCGCACGCTGAGGTTCAGGTGATCGCAGACCACCGTCTTGCCGAACGCCTTGTGCAGGTGGCGGACTTCGATGCTCATCGTTGTTCTTCCTTCATCCGGTGCTCGACGACAACCTTGAGCACGATCGTCACCAGCGCCAGCGCCGGCGAGCAGCGACGCCACGGCGAACGCGGCGGCGAACTGGTACTCGTTGTAGACGATCTCGATGTGCAGCGGCAGCGTGTTGGTCTGGCCGCGGATGTGGCCGGAGACGACGCTGACGGCGCCGAACTCGCCCATCGCGCGCGCGTTGCACAGGATCACGCCGTAGAGCAGCGCCCACTTGACGTTGGGCAGCGTCACGCGCCGGAGAATCTGCCAGCCGCCGGCGCCGAGCACGCGCGCCGCTTCTTCCTGCTCGATGCCCTGCGCCTGCATCAGCGGGATCAGCTCGCGGGCGATGAACGGGAAGGTGACGAACACGGTGGCGAGCACGATGCCCGGCACGGCGAAGATGATCTTCAGGTCGTGGTCTTGCAGCCAATGGCCGAACCAGCCTTGCAGGCCGAAGACGAGCACGAAGATCAGCCCGGCGATGACCGGGCTCACCGAGAACGGCAGGTCGATCAGCGTCAGCAGCAGGTTCTTGCCGCGGAAGTCGAACTTGGCGATGGACCATGCCGCGGCCAGGCCGAAGACCAGGTTCAGCGGCACGCTGATGGCGGCGGCGAGCAGCGTCAGCTTGATGGCCGAGAGCGCGTCGGGCTCGGTGACCGCGGCCGCATAGACCTCGACGCCCTTCTTCAGCGCCTCGTAGAACACGGTGGCCAGCGGCACGAAGAGGAACAGCGTCATGAAGGCCAGCGCGATGCCGATCAGCAGGCGGCGCACCCAGGGCGCTTCGCCGGTGGCGGCGCGACGGTTGCGCGGCACCGTCGTGACCCGTTCGCGCTGAGCTTTTCGAAGCGCAGCGCGAGGCAGGGCTTCGACAAGCTCAGCCCGAACGGAGCTTGCCCCACTCGCGCTCATCCCAGCCCACCCTGGCGCCGGCGCGCCCAGGCCTGCAGCAGGTTGATCGCCAGCAGCAGCGCGAAGCTCACCACCAACATCACCACCGCAATCGCGGTCGCGCCGGCGTAGTCGTACTGCTCGAGCTTGGTGATGATGAGCAGCGGCGTGATCTCGCTGACCATCGGCATGTTGCCGGCGATGAAGATCACGCTGCCGTACTCGCCGAGCGCGCGCGCGAAGGCCAGCGCAAAGCCGGTCAGCAGCGCCGGCATGACGACGGGAAAGATCACCTTGGTGAAGGTCTGCCAGCGGTTCGCACCGAGCGTGGCCGCCGCTTCTTCGAGTTCACGGTTCACGTCTTCGAGCACGGGCTGCACGGTGCGCACGACGAAGGGCAGGCCGATGAAGACCAGCGCGACCCAGACGCCGATCGGCGTGAAGCTGACCTTGAACGGCAGCCATGGCCGAGCGCGCCGTTCTCGGCCCAGAGCGCGGTCAGCGCAATGCCGGCCACCGCGGTCGGCAGCGCGAACGGCAGATCGACCAGCGCATCGACCACGCGGTGCATCGCAAAGCGGTAGCGCACCAGCACCCAGGCGACGATGAGGCCGAACACGGTATTGACCAGCGCCGCCGCCAGCGACGCGCCGAAGGTCAGGCGATACGAGGCGAGCACGCGCGGCGTGGTCGTGGCATCGACGAACTGCTGCCACGTCAGCGTGGCCGTCTTCAGGAACGCCGCCGACAGCGGGATCAGCACGATCAGGCTGATGTAGAGCAGCGCAAAGCCGAGCGCGAGATCGAAGCCGGGCAGCACGCTATGGCGGCGCAGCAGGGTGCGCGAGAGCAACACGGCGCGGCCTGTCAGCGGCGCGCGCCGTCAGGGTGACAGTCTGGCTCGCGCTCGGTAGGCCAGCGTCGCCGCAGCAGCGCCGCCACCACCGGCAGCGCCAACAACGCGAGCAATCGAAGCAGATCGTCCATGGAGGTCAGCCTAACGACGCAGAAGCGCAACGCCAACGAAGCAAATCGCGGACGCTGATGCGAAAACCGAATCAGAGCCGCGCACTCGCTTCACCTGGCGCGCGCAAAGATGCGGTCGAACGCGCCGCCGTCGTTGAAATGCTGCGCCTGCGCCTTGCTCCAGCCGCCGAACTGCTCGTCGATCGTGAACAGCGCGACCTTGCTGAACGTGCCCGCGTGCTCGGCCGCCACCTTGGCATCGCGCGGCCGGTAGTGGTGCTTCGCCGCCAGCGCCTGCCCCTGCGGCGTGTAGAGGAACTCTAGGTACGCCTGCGCCACCGCGCGCGTGCCCTTGCGATCGACGTTCTTGTCCACCACCGCCACGGGCGGCTCGGCCAGGATGCTGACCGACGGCACGACGATCTCGAACTTGGTCGGGCCGAGCTCCTTCACCGCCAGGAAAGCCTCGTTCTCCCACGAGATGAAGACATCGCCGACGTTGCGCTCGGCAAACGTCGTCAGCGAGCCGCGCGCGCCCGAGTCGAGCACCGGCACGTTGCGGTACAGGTCGGCGACGAACTGCTCGGCCTTGGCGGCATCGTTGCCGTTCTTCTTCAACGCGTAGCCCCAGGCGGCGAGGTAGTTCCAGCGCGCGCCGCCGCTGGTCTTCGGGTTCGGCGTCACCACGGAGACGCCCGGCTTGACGAGATCGTTCCAGTCCTTGATGCCTTTCGGATTGCCTTTGCGGACGAGGAAGACGATGGTGCTGGTGTACGGGCTGGCGTTGTTCGGCAGGCGCTTCTGCCAATCGGCGGGGATCAGTTGCGCCTTGGCGTGCAGCTCGTCGATGTCATAGGCCAGCGCCAGCGTCACCACGTCGGCATCGAGGCCGTCGATCACCGAGCGCGCCTGCTTGCCTGAGCCGCCATGGCTTTGTTTGATGGTCAGCGTGTCGCCTGTCTTGGCCTTCCAGTGCGCGGCGAACGCCTTGTTGACATCGACATACAGCTCGCGCGTCGGGTCGTAGCTGACGTTGAGCAGCGTGATGTCCTTCTGCGCCTGCGCGGCGGGCGCGGCGAACGCCAAGGCGGTGGCGGCGAGCACGATGGCGCGACGGGTTCGTGTAGGCGAAGCGTTTGAGGCCATGTTCTGTCTGCCAGCAAGTGTTGAGTGCAGCGATCCTAGGCAGGCCGCGCGTGCAGGCCAACGAAGAAGAACGCGGCAGCTCATGCGCTGGCTGAAGCAGGCCACGGTGCGGCACGCCTCAAACTGCCCTCGCAACTCCGTTCGGGCTGAGCTTGTCGAAGCCTGCTCCTGAGCCCGTCGAAGGACCGTGCCACCACAACCCTTCGCTACGGAACCTTCCTTCGACAAGCTCAGGACGATCGGAGCAAAGGACAAGTCCCCTGCTCGGGGCGCACGGCTGAAATTAGTCGTTTGCGATCGGCGTCTCGCGTCAGTCGGACTGTTTCACTACTGCTGCTTGGGCATGCGCCGTGCCGCGCGCAGGAGCCGGGCATTCGGCGCCGGTGGGTTCTCCAGCATGCGCAGCACGCGCAGACTGTCACGCTCAGACAAGGTCACGCGCCTGGCCGGCTCGATGATCTTTCGGGCTGCGTTCAATGCATGACGCAGAACAAATTCCGCCATGTCGGTGTGCTCCAGCGCCACTACACATCGAAAGAGTATGTCAGGGCTTGGCACGGTGCAACTCGCTGACTCAGCGATCGATCAAAACGGCAGCAGTTTCGTGCCGGACGCCCGCTCCACCAGCCACACCGCCGCCAGCAGCGAGATCACCACCGAGCCGCCGACCATCACCCAACGGCGGTAGAACAGCGTGCGCCGCAGCGCATAGGCGAGCGGCAGGAACACGAGACGATGGCGAGCTGGCCGAGTTCGACGCCGACGTTGAAGCCGACGAGGGCGAGCGACGAGCGCGTCGCGCGGCAGGCCGAGATCGGCCAGCACCGAGGCGAAGCCGAAGCCGTGCACCAGGCCGAAGCCGAAGGCGACCATCCACAAGCGGCCGATGACGCGCGGCCAGAGGTTGTTGAGTGCGGCGACGATGATCGACGCCGCGATCACCGATTCGACGAGGCGCGACGGCAACGCGATGACGCCGAGGGCCGCCAGCGACAGCGTGATCGAGTGCGCGAGTGTGAACGCGGTGACGACCTTGAGCACATCGACGAAGGCTTCACGGAAGCCGTGCACCGCCTGCCACTTCTTCGCCGCCGCCTGCCAGACCAGCACCGACGGCAGCAGCAGCGAGAGCAGGAACAGGATGTGGTCGATGCCGATCCAGATGTGCCAGACACCTTCGCGCACGTAGTCGATGAACTGGCGCCAGCGGTCGATCTCGCCGAGCTCGAAACTCTGCGTCGATTGCTGCGGCCCGAGCACCGCCGTGCGCGACGCGCCGTGGGCAACGAGGTTCAACAGGCCGCGGTGCTGCGGGTCGAGGTCGGCAAACAGTGTGTACGCGAGCGCGATGCGCGCGGGCGATGCAGCTTCGCATGTCAGCGCCAGCGGCAGCACCGAGTACATGCCGTCGGTGTGTTCGTCGATCTGCTGCTCGCCGACGGCGACGGTGCAGGCTTTGTCGTCCGCCGTGACACGCAAGTGCTCGCGGGCGTAGGCCGCGATGTCGGCATGGCGCGCGCGCACCTCGCCCCAGGTCAGCTCGCCGTTGCCGTCGGCGTCGAGCGTCAGCGCAAAGTCGAGGTCGCGCAGTGCGATGTCCCACTGGCCGGAGGTGGCTGCGGCCTTGACGTTGATCGTGAGGTAGCTGTCGGAGGGCTTGTGCGCCCAGGCGGTGGGCAGACACAACGCGAGCAGCAGTGCGATCAGCGCTCTCACGGCAGGGCCTTGATGCGCTCGGCGAGCGTGCGCAAGACGACGCTTTCGACCTTGTTGGCGTCGAGCCATTGCAGCACCGGCGCCGCCGCCTCGCGCGAGCGCGCGGCGAGCGCCGCTTCGAGCAGCACGCGCGCATCGGCCGGTTCGCGCTGATCCTGTTCGAGATTCGCACGTGCGAGCACGAGTGCGCGCGGCGCGTCGCCGCGCAGCGCGAGCGCAAAACGCGACTCTTCCTTTTCATGCGTGCGGTCGCCGCGCGCACGGGCGGCGTCGAAGCGCGCCGCGAGTTCGTCGGCCCACTTCGCAGCGCGCGCATCGTTGGCCGCCTTGGCCGCCAGCGCCAGGCGCAGCAGCAGAACATCGGCGCGGCCGCGGCCTTCGAGCAGCGCCAGCACGTCGCCGGCGCGGCCGCGGTCGAGCAGGAAATCGGCGTATGCCGACAGCAGGTACACGTCGGCGACGCCCAGCGCCAGCGCTTGCTTGAAAGCGCTCTCGGCCGACGCCCACTCGCCGCGCCGCTCTTCGATCTCGGCCAGCCGCGTCAAGGCCCAGACGCGCTCTGCCGCCGAGGTGCCCTCGTCGGCCAGGCCGAGTGCATCGCCGAGCTCGCTCGCGGCCTGCGTGGCGCCGCCGGTCAATGAATCGACGTAGGACTCGCAGGCCGTTGCCGTGAGCAGCGTCGTCAGCGGCGCGAGACCGTCGCACGCCTTGCGCGCCGCGCTGTAGTCGGCGCGCACCATGTGGATCGCCGCCTGCCACGCCCAGGCTTCGGCGTTGTCGGGCTCGGCCGTTGTCGCCGCCGACAGATCGGCCAACGCCGGCGCAAACCGATGGCCGTACTGCAACACGATCGCACGCTGCACGCGCACCGGCGGCGGCGGCGCCGGCTCGTTCCACCACGGCGCCAGCGCGGCCTGCGCGTAGCCGACGTAGCGCGGGTCGCCTTCGGCCAAGGCATCTTCGATCCAGTGCCGTGCCAATGCCGCCGCCGCATCGGCGTTGCGCGGTTCGCGTTGCACGGCCGCACGCAACGCCTGCAACTCGCGCGCACGCGGGTTGCCGGCGCGCACCGGCACCCGCTCGAGCACTTGCTTGTCGTCGCCGGGTGTGAACGGCGCAGCGTGCGCGCCGTGCGCAGCAAGCGAGAGACACAGCAACAGCGTGAGACGGGGCAAGGTCATGGACAGTGTCAACTTCAAGGCGCGCGATCGTACCTACGCGCGCAACTCACCGCTGGATGCGGCGTCGGCTATCGTTCGGCATGATCTCGATCGACTCTCCCGCCCTTCGCACCCAACTCCTGCAAGCCGCGCGCTGGGACGCTGAGTACGGGGCGAGCCTATCGAACCATCTGCCGATGGCGCTGACGGCGCTGGCGCGGCTCGGCGCGAGCGACGAGCGCCGCGCCGAGTTCGCCGCACGTTACGCCAAGAAGCTGCAGCCGGCGCCGCCTGCGCAAGCGTGGCCGGCCGGCGAGGCGTGGCGCGCGCTGCTCGGCCAGCCGCGCGCCTGGCCCGCCTACCGCTCGTTGTGGCGCGAGTGGCTCGACAACGAAAACGCCACCGACGTGCTCGTGCAGGCGTTGCCGACGCTGATGCAAGGCGCGGGCGCGGCAGCGTTTCACGGGCTTGTCCGCGCCGCGTACGCGCTGGCCGCGAACCATGCCGAAGAGTTGGCCGACGCGCTGGCCTACTGGTCGTGCCGCTGGTTTGCTTGCGGCGCAGCCGATGGGCAGGGCAGCAATGCCGACACGGCAGCGGTGCTGAACTCGCTCGATCTCGCCGCCGAGTTGAAGCCAACGCCGCTGATCGCGCAGCAGATGGCGCAGGCCGCAGCGCACCCGCGTTTTGCGCCGGCGCTGGCACGCTGGCGCGTCGATGCGCACATCACGCTGCCGCGTTTAGCGATGCTCGCGGCCGAGCGCTATGCGGCGCGCGCCGAGTTCACCGTGCTGCACCTGGTGACGAGCGCGCATGCGCTGCGCGTGCTGCTGCCCTGGCTGGACGCCGAAGACCGCCTGCCCGCGCTGCGCCACTACGCCGGCGCGGCGGCGGCGGCCTGGGCAACACTGCCGCGCGACCACCACGGCGCGCCGCTGCAAGTCAGCGTGCTGCCGTGGACCGAGATCGTCGCGCGCGCCGTCGCCAGCGACGACGACCATGTGATCAAGCTCGTCGATAGCTGCCGCGAACTCGAAAGCTCGCAGGGCGGCGCGGTGTGGAGCCGCGCGGCGTCGCGGGCGGTGGCGGAGATCGCCTAAACGCGCACGGCGTCGAGCAGCTCTCGTGCACGCTGCCCCGCGGCGCGTTTGACCGAGCCGGTGAGCGCCAGCGACAGCCCCGCGCCGAGCAGCCGCTCGAAGACGCCGCGCACGGCTTCGCTGTTCACCGCTTCGAGCGCGGCCAGGCGCTCGCCGTGCGTGCGCAGGCGGCCATGCGCAAACAGGTCGAGCGCGGCGTCTTCGATCTGCCGCAGAGGCTTTTCCAGCGTGCGCAGGCGGCGCACGGCGAGCTGGCGGCGGGCGCGGGCGAGGTCTTGCGCGTCGATGCGCTCGGCATGCTGCGTCAGCAAGGCGAGCACGGCCTGCAGGCATTCGTCGAAGCGCTCCGGCGCCATCGACGCTTCGATGATGAACTGGCCGCACATGTCCATCGCCTCGGCCGACGCGCTGACGTGGTAGGCCAGCGCGCGCTGCTCGCGCAACTCGTGCAGCAGCGGCGAACTCATGCCTTCGCCGATCACGGCGGCGGCGAGCAGCGCGGCGGCCTCGTCGTGCACGCCGGCGTCGCGGCGCGGCGTGATCACGCCGCCGAGCACCGCATGCGATTGGCTCGACCCGGCCTGCGAGCGTGTGCGCACGCCGCCGACGTAGGCCGGCGTGTCGATGACGTTCGGCGAGCCGGCCGGCAGCGCGCCGAACGCGGCCTCGCAGTCGCGCACGAACGCAGCGGCGTCGATCGGCCCGGCCGCGCCGACGACGACATTGGCGCCGCGGTACTGGCGCTGCACGTACTGCACCAAGTCATCGCGCGTCAGCCGCTCGACACGCGTGCGCGAACCGATCACCGGCATCGCGGCCGGGTGCAGCCCCCAGCAAGCCGAGTCGAAGAGCTTGTAGGCCGAAGACACCGGATCGTCCTCATCTTCGGCCAGCTCCTGCAGCAGCACCTGGCGCTCGCGCTCCAGTTCGTCTTCAGGAAAACTCGGCTGCACCACCAGATCGCCCAGCATGCGCAGCGAACTCGCCGCTGTGCTCGGCCAGGCCGCGCATGTAGAACGCGGTGTGGTCGCGGTCGGTGTGCGCGTTGACGTTGGCGCCGAGCAGCTCGGCGTCCAAGTTGATGCGCCGCGCATCGCGCGTCGCCGTGCCCTTGAACAGCATGTGCTCGACGACATGGCTGATGCCGTTGACGAGTTTCGGCTCGTGCGCGCTGCCGCTGCGGATGAAGACGGCGACGGTGCTGGTGGCCAGCGCCGCTGTCGGCAGCGCGACGATGCGCACGCCGTTGGGCAAGGTGTGCAAGGTAGTGGTGAAGTGTCATGGTGTGCCGCCGTAGCCGAGCTCGCGCTGGTGGCGAATCGCCAGCACCAGCACCGCGTCGGCCGCGGCCTCGTGGCGGTACAGCGCCACGTAGCCCGTCTTGCCGCGCGAGATCAACAGCTCGCGCAGGCCCGCCTCGGCGGGGCGGCCGATCAGCGGGTGGCGACGCAGGATGTTCACGGCTTCTTCAATCACCTCGGCCGTTTGCAGCGCAGCGGGGGGATCGGTGGCGAGCAGAAAGTCGGTCAGACGCGCCAGGTCATCGAGGGCGCGCTGCGAGTAGCTCAGCCGCGCCACGACTTCAGTCGCGGCTTGCGTGCCGTCTGACCCGCAGCGCGTGCACGCAACCAAGCGTGCACGTCATCGGCATCGAAGCCCTTGCCGCTATCGATCATCTGCGCCTGCGCCCCCAAGGCTTCGGCGACGAACGCCGCGCGCTGCTCGGCCACGGCCGTGGCCACGGCAATCGCTTCGACCATGAAGGCATGCGGCGTCACGCCGCGCTCCTGCGCCACCGCCGCGGCGCGGGATTTCAGCTCGTCGGACAGTTTGATCGATGTGGTGGTCATGGGTGGCGGGGCGGTTGCTCAATCGAGTGTCACCATGGTAGCACCCTGCGGACCAGCGGCCCGGCGCCACGAACTTCATGCTTCAGCCATGCGGCGGTAGAAATACGTCGTCGCGCACAGGCCGCCTTGCGGCCACAGTGCGTAGTCCGGGATCACACCGACGCGCTGCCAGCCCAGCCGCGTGTAGAGGCGCTCGGCGTCGCCGCCGGTCACCGTGTCGAGCACGAGCAAGGTCTTGCCGCAGTCTTGCGCCACCGCTTCTGCCGCGCGCATCAACTGCTCACCGAGGCCTTGGCGACGCATGCGGCGGTGCACGAGCATCTTGGCCAGATCGGCGCGGTGCGGCTGGTTTTCGGGCTGGCCGAGCACGAGCTGCACGGTGCCGACGATCGCGCCGTGCGTGTCTTCGGCGACGAGCAACGCACGTTCGCCGTCGTGCACGCCCTGCGCGACACGTTGCCAGAAGGCTCGCGCGCGCTCGGCCGTGAGCGGCAGCATGAAGCTCACCGACGCGCCGCCTTCGACGCAGTCGATCAGCAGCGCGGCGAGCGCCTCGATCTGCGCGCCGGTCACGCTCGTCAAGCGGCGAAGGGTCGTCATTGCAATGCCTCTGTCGCGAGGACGACGGCATAGCGCGCCGGCTTGCGCGTCGGGTTGTGATACAGCAGCGGCCGGTCGAGCACGAGCGCCAGGCAGTCACCCGCCTGCAGGCGATGACGCTCGTCGCCGACGGTGACATCGATCGCGCCTTCCTGCACCCAGATCTGCTGGTGCACGCGCGGCTGGCGCGGCCCGGTCTCGTAGGCCACGCGCGCACCCGCTGGAAAACTCACCTCGACGATCTGGATCGGCGAGCCCGCGCCGCTCGGCGAGACGTTGCGCCGCACATAGCCCGATTGCGGATCGCGCCACGGCGGCTGCTCCTTGGCGCGCGCCAGCGGGCTGGCAGGCGGCCGCGGCGCGTCGAACAGCGAGGCCATCGCGACACCGAGGCCGGTGGCCAAGCGCTCCAGCACCACCGCCGTCGGGCTGCTCTCGCCACGCTCGATCAGCGAGATCATCGAGCGGCTGACGCCGCTCCTGGTGGCCACCGCTTCCAGCGACAAGCCGCGTGTGCCGCGCAGGCCGCGAACGCGCTGGGCAATGCGCTGGTTCAGATCGGCTGCGGCGGGTTCCTTCATGATGGACGCAGTTTCCAACATGATGGATCAGGAGTCAACCCTCCTTCGCACCGCTCTCTTCGGCAGCACTCGCAGCGCCCGCCTCCCGTGCGGCTGCGGCAGGGTCGGCCGTCTTGGCCAGCGCCAGCGCCGCACTCTCGCGGCCGAGCGCGATCAATTCCCGGGCGCGCCAGAACTCGTGGCAGCCGCAGGCATTGCGCGCAATCTCGACCGTGACATCGGGCGCGCAGCCGGCGAGCGTCAGGCGGGCGATGGTGTCGTGCATGGTCTGCATCGACGTTCAGCGCGACATCGAAGAGCCCGCGCCTGCGCACTTCGGGCTGGCGCGCGAGCGGCCGGCGATCGACCAAGCTCCGGAGGCGGCGTCGGTAGGCACTGCCATTGACAGGCGCCGTGTTGGCCGCCGGCGCCGCCTGCGACATGGGCGGGCCGTTGAGGCTGACTGCGATGGTCAGGTCGGTGGCGTCGTTGAGGGTCGGCGCGACCGGCAGCGGATTGACCAGCGCGCCATCGAACAAGGTGCGAGCGCCATGCTGGACGGGCGTGAAGACCAGCGGCGTGGCGATCGAGGCGCGGATCGCATCGAACAGTCGGCCTTCGCGCAACCAGATCTCTTCACCGGACTCCAGGTCGGCGGCCACCGCGGTGAAGGACAGCGGCAAGTCCTCGATCGCGCAATCGCCGATCAGCTCGCGCAGCACGCCGATGAGGCGATCGCCCTTGATCAGCCCGTTGCGGCCGAAGGTCGGATCGAGCAGGCGCAGCACATGCATGCGCTCGAGCGCCAACACCCACTCGGCATAGACCTCGAGCTTGCGGGCGGCATGGATGCCGCCGACCAGCGCGCCGATCGACGAGCCGGCGATCGAGCGGATTTCGTAGCCCTGCTCGGTCAGCCACTGGATGACGCCGATGTGCGCCAGGCCGCGCGCACCGCCGCTGCCCAGCACCAGCGAAACCGTCGTCGCCCTTGCCCTCATGCTCGAACTGCACTCCTCGCCGACTTGATGGCCGCGGCATCGCTTGGTGAGCCGGACCGGGCGAGGCCAGCCTCGCCCGGTCTGCCTGCGCTCAGCTCACACGGATCTCCTTGAGGCTCGGTTTGCCCGGGCTCTGCTTGGGCAACTCGACCCGCAGCACGCCGTTGCGGTAGCTCGCGCGCGACTTGTCGCTCTTTACCGGTACGGGCAGCGGCACGGTGCGCAGGAAGCTGCCATAGGCGCACTGCAGCACGCGCCAGCGGCCGTTGTTGCCCTCGCGCTCGAAGCGCTTTTCGCCGCGCACGACCAAGGCGTCGTCCAGCACCTGGATGTCGAAGTCACCCTTGTTCATGCCCGGCGCTTCCAGCCGCACGACGACGCGCTTGTCGTCCTCGAACACGTCGCCGCCGAGCATGGCCCAGCTGGCGCTGGGCACATAACTCGCGTCGTCGATCTCGTCGCGAAGCGGCAGGTCGGCCGGGTCACCCGGTCGGTAACGGGTGAGTGCGCCGGTGGCCGTCTGGCGCAGGCGCTCCCAGCCGTCGGTCACGGATTCCCACAGCGCACCGACGCCGTGGCGGATGTCGTCCAGTTTCATCGCAGTCCTCCTGTCGATGGTCCATGAACGGTCGGCGCCTCACGCCACCTGCACCGCGATCCGGCGCGGTTGCGCGTGCTCGGCCTTGGGGATGCGCAGGCGCAGCACGCCCTGGCTGAACTCGGCGCTGACCTTGTCGGCATCGAATTCGCGGCTGAGCGTGAAGGCGCGGCGGTAGCGTTGGCGCTGCACCTCGGCGTGGCTGGCCTGCATCTCCTTGGGCAGGGCCAACACCAGTTCGGCGTCGAGCCACAGCGTCTCGCCTTCGACGCGCACGTTCAGGCGGTCCTTGGGCACGCCCGGCAGGTCGGCATACAGCGTGATGCCGGTGGCATCCTCGATCACGTCGACCGGGGGCAACAGCGCGGGTTCATCGCGCGCGGCAGCAGCAGTTGCAGCGCTGGCCGTCGTGGCGGCGGCGTCGCTCGGGCGGGTGCTCATGTCTTGGCTGGTCATGGCGTTTGTCCTTTCCTTCATTGCACTTCGATGCGGCGCGGTTGCGCCGATTCGCGACGCCGCACGCTGACTTGCAGCACGCCGTCGCGGTAGCTGGCGTTGACGGCGTTCGGATCGACGTCGTCGGGCAGGCTGACGACGCGCCGGAAGCGACCGTCGAATCGCTCGTTGAGATGGGTGGTGATCTTGGGATCGTCGGCGTTCACCGCGGACGCGCGCTCGCCTTCGATCGTCAGCACGCCGCGCTCGAGATGGACCTCGATCTTGGCCGGGTCGATGCCCGGCGCGAACGCATAGACCTCCATCGAGGTCGGCGTGCTGCCAACGTTGAGCGCCGGGTAGCCGCGGGCGATACCGCGGATGCTGGGCGAAAAGGGTTCGAAGGCCTGCTGCATCTCGCGCTGCAGGCGGTCCACTTCGGCGAACAGGTCGCCGGGAAACAGGCTGCGGTACATGGTCTTGACCTCCTTCGGTTGAAGGGCGCCGGCCGGGATGGCGCAGCGCCCGGGCAAGAAACGATCTAGGGTCGGCCTGGCGGACTTCAAGAGGGGTCTTGATGCACGCCCGCGTGCGCACGCGCGAACGTGGCGGCGGGCACACAATGTGCCGCTCGAATCACCACCGTATCGAAAGGCTGGACATGCCACACATGCTGCTCATCGTCGAACCGCTCGGTCAGCGCGAAGCGCGCGGCGTCGAGGGCGGCCGCGCCGTCTATCGGCACATGCTCGATTTCACCGAAGACCTGAAGCGCGCCGGCGTGCTGATGGCCAGCAGTTCGCTGGCCGCCGCGGCGACGCGGCTGCAACGCCCCGATGGGGCAGCGGCGTCGCGCGTGATCGACGGGCCGTTTGCCGAAGCCAAAGAAATGATCGGCGGATTCTTCCTGCTCAACTGCGAGAAGCGCGACGAGGCGCTGGCCTGGGCCGAGCGCTGCCCGGCCGCGGCCTGGGCCACCGTCGAGGTGCGCGAAACCGGGCCCTGCTACACCTGAATTCTTGGTGATTTCCCGAGGCGGCGACGCGGGTTGTCGAAATCGGCGCACCCGGATCGTCGTGCTGATGAAGGAGAACATCGCCATGCGTTTCATGATCATCGTCAAGGCCACGTCCGACAGCGAAGCCGGCGTCATGCCGTCGGCCTCGCGCCTCGCCGAGATGGACGCTTTCCACGAGGAACTTGCGCGCGCCGGCGTGCTGCTAGACCTTGCGGGACTCAAAGCCCGCCGCCACGGCTGGCGCGTGGCGATCGCGGCAGACGGCGAGCGCCGTGTGCTCGATGGCCCGTTCGCCGAGACCAAGGAGCTGATCGCCGGCTACACGCTGATCCAGGTGCGCTCGCGCGACGAGGCGGTCGAATGGTCACGGCGCTTCCCCAACCCCACCCCGGACGGCAGCGCTTGCGAGATCGAAGTGCGCCAACTGTTCGAGGCCGAAGACTTCGCGCCCACCAACGATTGAGGACCGACCATGCTCAAGACCATCCTGCTGATCGTCGTTGCCGCGATCGCGGCGCTGCTGATCTACGCCGCTGTCAAGCCGAATACCTTCCGCCTGCAACGCAGCGCCACCATCGCGGCGCCGCCGGACAAGGTGTTCGCACTGATCAACGACCTGCGCCAGTTCAACACCTGGAACCCGTTCGCGAAGATGGAGCCCACGGCCGTCATCACCTACGACGCCGCGAGCGCCGGCGTCGGCGGCGCCTACAACTGGAAGGGCGACAAGACGGGTGAGGGCCGCATGCAGATCACCGAGTCGGTGCCGGCGCAACGTGTCTCGGCCAAGCTCGATTTCAGCAAGCCTTTCGAGGCCCACAACAACGTCGATTTCACCGTGCAGCCGCAAGGCGACAAAGGCTCGACGGTGACCTGGGCGATGCACGGCCCGATGCCCTACCTGAACCGCGTCATGACGATCTTCTTCGACATGGACAAGACCGTCGGCAAGGACTTCGAAAACGGTCTCGCCAACCTCAAGGCGCTGGCCGAAAAACCCTGAAAGGAGCGCAGACATGCACAGCCAGATCTTCGTCAATCTGCCGATCGCCGACATGGCGAAATCGCAAGCCTTCTTCAAAGCGCTGGGCTACTCGTTCAACCCCGACTTCACCAACGACAAGGGCGCGGCGCTGGTGCTCGGCGAGAACCTGTTCGCGATGTTGCTGGTGCACGATTTCTTCAAGACCTTCACCGGCAAGCCGCTGGCCGATGCGAACCAAAGCACCGAGGTCATCGTCTGCCTCAGCTGCGACAGCCGCCAGCAAGTGGACAGCCTCGTCGCCAAGGCGGTTGCCGCCGGCGGCAAGACGCCGCGTCCACCGCAGGACCATGGCTTCATGTACGGCCACGGCTTCGAAGATCTCGACGGCCACATCTGGGAGTTGGTTCACATGGCCGGCATGCCGCCGAAGGAGTGAGTCATGTTCAAGCTGCAACACAAGATCACGCCCTTTCTCTGGTACGACCACCAGGCCGGCGATGCCGCCGCGCTCTACATCGAGCTCTTCGGCAACGGCCGCGTCGTGCACACGCAGCGTTGGGGCGAAGGCACGCCGTATCAGGCGGGCTCGGTGATGGCGGTGAGCTTCGAGCTGCACGGCCAGCCGCTGATCGCCTTCAACGGCGGGCCGCACTTCAAGTTGAACGAAGCCGCGTCGCTGTTCGTGCAGTGCGACGACCAGGCCGAGGTGGACAAGCTCTGGGACGGCCTCATCGCGGGCGGCGGCGCGCCGAGCCAATGCGGCTGGCTGAAGGACCGCTTCGGCCTGAGTTGGCAGATCGTGCCCAAGGCGCACATGCAGATGATGAGCAGCGGCGACAGCGCGCAAGTCACTCGCGTGATGCAGGCGATGATGAAGATGAGCAAGTTCGACATCGCAGCGCTGCAACGCGCCTACGACGGGCGCTGACTCCATGCCGGCCGGCGATGTCACCCACCGTGCGATCGAAGCGGTCTGGCGGCTCGAAGCGGCCAAGGTCATCGCCGCTGTCGCGCGGCTCACGCGCGATGTGGGCGTGGCCGAGGAGCTGGCCGGCCGATGCGCTCGTCGCCGCACTCGAACATTGGCCAAGCGACGGCGTGCCGGCCAACCCCGGCGCCTGGCTCACCACCACCGCCAAGCGCCGCGCGCTCGACCACCTGCGCCACCGTGCGATGGCCGCCGCCGAGCACGAAGCGCTGGCGCTCGACGACGAAGCCCGCGAGGCGCAGTTCGTGCCCAGCGTGATCGACACCCTGATCGCCGCCGAGGCCGACCCGGTCGGCGACGACCTGCTGCGCCTGGTCTTCACGGCCTGCCACCCGGTGCTGACGCGTGACGCGCAGGTGGCGCTGACGCTGAAGCTCGTCGGCGGTCTGGCCACCGACGAGATCGCACGCGCCTTCCTCGTGCCCGAAGCGACGATGGCGCAGCGCATCGTGCGTGCCAAGCGCACGTTGAGCGAAGCCCATGTGCCGTTCGAGTTGCCGCCGCTGGAGCAGTTGAGCGAGCGCCTGGCGGCGGTGCTCGAAGTGATCTACCTCGTCTTCAACGAAGGCTATGCGGCGACGAGCGGTGATGACTGGATGCGCCCCGCGCTGTGCGACGAAGCGCTGCGCCTGGCGCGCATGCTGTGCGGCGTTGTCGCCCGCCGAGCCCGAGGTGCATGGCCTGCAGGCGCTGCTCGAAATCCAGGCCTCGCGGGCGCATGCGCGCATCGATGCCCGAGGCCAACCCGTGCTGCTGATGGACCAGGACCGGTCGCGCTGGGACCGTCTGCTGATCCGCCGCGGCCTGGCCGCGCTGACGCAGGCCGAACGGTTGTGCGGGCAGCGCCCGCTCGGGCCTTATGCCTTGCAGGCCGCGATCGCCGCCTGCCATGCCCGCGCGGCGCGTGCCGGCGACACCGACTGGGCGTTGATCTGCAAGCTCTACGACGCGCTGCTCGTCGTGCAGCCCTCGCCCGTGGTCGAGTTGAATCGCGCTGTCGCGATCGGCCAGGCGCAGGGGCCCGCCGCGGCGTTGCCGCTGGTGCAAGCGCTGCATGCGCAACCGCAACTCGCCAAGTACCACCTGCTGCCCAGCGTGCTCGCCGACCTGCTGCCCGCCTGGGCCGCCATGGCGAGGCCCGCGTGCACTGGCTGCGCGCGGCCGAGTTGACCCGCAACGAGCGCGAACGCGAGCTGCTGCTCGAACGCGCCAACAACCCCCAAGGAGAAAAGCCATGAGCGTCTATGTCGATGGTTTCGTCGTGCCCGTGCCGAAGAAAAAACTCGCCGAGTACCGGCGCATGGCGCGCAAATTCGGCGCGCTGTGGATCAGGCACGGCGCGCTCGAAGTGCACGAGTGCGCGGCCGACGACGTGAAGCCCGGCAAGGTCACGTCGTTTCCACAGGCGGTGAAGTTGAAGGCCGACGAGATGGTGGTCTTCTCGTGGATCGTCTTCAAGTCACGCCGTCACCGCGACGCCGTCAACAAGAAGGTGATGGCCGATCCGATGATGGCCAACGCCGACCCGAAGTCGATGCCGTTCGACGGCATGCGCATGTTCTGGGGCGGCTTCAAGGAGATCGTCAGCGACTGCTAAAGCCGATGCGCGCGTGCGTGCCGTCGCAGAACGGCTTGCTCGCGCTGCCGCCGCAACGGCACAGCTTGGCCTGCGTGACGCGGCAGACCATGCGGCCGGTGCCGGAGAGCACTTCGAGGTTGCCGCGCACCGAGAGCGGCCCGTCGGGCTGCGGCTCGATGTTCAGCGGGCCGTCGCGCACCGCGAGCATGTCGGTCGGTTTGCCGGCAATGCCGGTGGCGGGCTCGCCGCTGGCGTCGAAGCCGGCGTCGTGGTGGCTGCCGTCGCAGTACGGCTTGTTCTTGCTCGCGCCGCAGCGGCACAGCGTGGCGCGAAAGCCTGCGGCCTGGCCGTCGATGACGAGCGCGCCGCGCATCGCATAAGGCCCGGCCTCGCGCACCGTCGCCAGGTTGACCGGCGGCGCGGCTTCATCAGCATGGCCGTCCTTGCGCCGGTAGGTGATGGCGCCCGATGGACAGGCATGCGCGACTTCGACCACACGATCGACCGGCATCGCATCGGGAAAGAGCCACGCGCCCGGCGTGTTGGCGAGAAAAACGTTCGGTGCGCCGGTGACGCAAAAGCGCGCGTGGATGCAGCGCTGGGTGTCGAAGTTCAACGTCAGGTGCTCGCCTTCGACCGATTCGACGCTGCCACTTTTTGTGCTCGGCGGCGCCGGTATCGACGCGGGCGCCGGCGCTGCGGCGACGACGATCACCGGCACGCGCTTCAGATCGAAACCGCGTGCAGCGCTCTGGCTCGCGGCACGAAGCACCTGCGCAGCCTGCGCCGTGCGCGCACTGACCTGCGCCGCAGCCAACGTCTCGGCAGCATCGGCGAGCACCGCCAGGCGCTCGACGACGAATCGCCATCCCGCCGCATTCGCCGGCAGCGCGGCGGTGTCACGCAACGTGGTGAAGCTCATGCCGGCGTGGCAGCCGGGGCTCGACTCGCCGGCGGGCAAGCGCGCCGCGTGTTCGGCCAGCGGCGTGATCGCGTGCATCATTGAAAACGACAGATCGACGACGAGCGCTTTTTCGGCGGCGCCGTCGGGCAACGCATAGGCCAACGCCAGCAGGCGCAGCATCAGGCCATACGACGCATTGGCCAGATCGACCGTGGCCACGGCGCGTTCGTCTTCGAGCCAGACGCGCCCTTCCGGCCGCGGCGGCCGGCGCAGCACCGGGTTGGTGGCCGCGGCATGCGCGGGCACGAACGCCGGGTTGGCGGCTTGCAATCGCTGCATCTCTTGCCGGATGGCGACGAAGCGCTGGTAGTGCGAGCCCGCGCTGTCGGCCGGCGCGCCTTCGCCCTGGCGCACGATGGCGTCGATGGCCGCGTGCGCGGTCTTCAAGCAGCGCACCGCGCGCGCGGCGGGCATGTCGATGGTCTCGGCGCCGAGTTGCAGGGCCGGGTCGCCGCAGAACGCGTCGTCTTCGCCATGCGCATCGACGAAGCGCTGCAGGTTGGTGGTGAGCGCGGCGTAGAACGCGCCGACGGTGTCGTAGTCCAGGGCCATCGGCGTCAGCCGCTCGCCCTGCCCGCCGCGCACGAACTGGCGCTCGGGTTTGAAGCCTTCGCCTTCGGACTCGGTCGATTCAGCGGGCCGCTCGAGAAAGATGAAGTGCTGCAGCGTCGTGGCGTTGAACGGCGCCAGCTTGACGACGATGCGCGCCGGCAGGTAACCCGGGTCGAGCGGAAAGTTGGTGCGACCGAAACGCGGCGTGCCGCCGAGCGCCGCGGTGAGGTTCCACATCGCGACGAGGTGGCCCATCTCTTCGACGGCGACATCGATGATCTCGCGCCGCCAGCGCTGCACGGCGTCGGCCTCTTCGGCGCGCAACCCTTCTTCGACACCGCGCTTCAGGCTGAAGGCCGCGTAGAGGTAGGTGCACATCAGGTTGTGCTCGAGCTCCGCCGCTTCGTACAGCGTGTGCAGCAATTGTTCGCGCGCGGGGGCTTTCATGGCGATGCTCCGAGGGTCCGCGACGATGGTAGGAGCCTGGCGATCCGACGTAGCGCAGAGGGCCTTTGACGATCCTGGCGCTGGCGGTCGGCGGTGTGGCCGCGCTCGGCGGCGCCTTCGGCGGCTGGTCTCGTTATGTCCAGGCGATCTGCTTCTCGGCGACGATGCTGTTCCACATGATCCCGGGCTTTACCGAGACGCTGACGCGGCTGCCCCTCGACCAGCCGCTGCTGCCGAACGCCAACGCGCCGGAATTGAAGCCGATTGCCGGCGCGCTGCTGCTGCTGTTCGTCATCGGCTTGGCGTTGCAGCTGCGGTGGCTGCGCGGCCGGATGGTGAAGCCGCTCGTGCCGGCGTAGGCACTCTCGTCAGTTCAGCTTCAGCCGCTGAGGGCGGGCGGCTTGAAGTCGGCGCAGGGGTCGGGCCGCTCGGCCACTGCGGTGCGCAGCGTGGCGTCGAACGCGCCGGGCGGCGTGAGCGTGTCGCCCTGCTCCAGCAGGCCCAGCGCGAACACCCGCGGCGCCTCGTCGGCCAACCAGCGCGGCACGCCCAGGTCGCGCCGCACATGGCCGTTGCCCGCCAACAGCACGGCGCCGCGCTCGGCCTGTTGTCGCAGCACATCGGCCATCACGGCATCGCGCGCGAACTGGGCCTGCGCCATGCGCGGCACGATGGTGGCGGGCAGCGCTCCGCAGTGGCCGCGGTCGATCTCGCGTTCCTGCGCCTGCTGCCACTCGGCGGCGATCGGACGGTCCAGCCCGAGGGCCGCCAGACGCTGGCCGTCGAAGCTCGCAGCGAGCCCGCCGCGCACGATGCGGCGCGTGTCGGCCGTGGCCAGGTTGGCGGCCAGCAGCGGCACGTCGTACTCCAGCGCCAAGGCCACGTAGGGTTCGTAGAAGGCCCAGTTCCAGCCCGCACCCGGTCGCGCGGCGCGTGGCGCGGCCTGATCGATCAGGTGCCCAGCGCTGCGCGGTTGCTCGCGGCGTGCGCGGTCGATGTCGGCCTGGCGTTCGACATCGAACTGTTCCATCACGATGGCGGGGCGCCATCCGTCGGCGAAGGCGCGGCGCAGCAGCTCCAGCCGCAGCCGATGCTGCGCGGCGTTGTCGTGCACCTCGCCGAGCAGGACGATGGCGTTGCCGGCGAGGCGCGATTGCCAGGGCTGCACCGGCGTGACGGTGGCGCACGCGGCGACGAGGCACGACATGACTACAACGCGAAGCGCGTGCGCCCGTGTGCTGTGCAGCAGGCATCGAAAAAGGTGCTTGGGCATGGGCGGCCCGAGGGTAACAGCGCGATGACGTGAAGCCGGGCACGCTGACGGTGACGCCGTTGCAGGCTCAACCGTAGGTCGGATGCTGCGCCGCCATCTCGCCGACGCTCGCACCCACCCTTGTCTCGATCGCCCCGTTGTCGCTCGGACATTCGCGCAACCCTTCGAGCACCTCGGCGATCAGGTCGCCGAGGGCTTCGAAATCGGCAACGCCGAGACCGCGCGTCGTCGCCCCGGAAACACCGAAGCGCAGCCCCGACATGATCTTCAGATCGGCGGTGTCCGAAGGGATCGGATTCATGTTGGCGATGATGCCGGCGCGCTCGAGGCTTTGCGCGGCCGCTGCGCCGGTGAGACCCTTGGCGCGCAGATCGACGAGCATCAGCGGCGTGTCGGTGCCGCCGCCGACGAGATCGAAACCGCGCCGTTGCAGCCGGCCCGCGAGCGCGCGCGCATGGGCCAGCACGGCCGCGGCGTAGTCGGCGAACTCGGGGCGCAGGGCCTCGCCGAGCGCCACCGCCTTGGCGGCGACGATCTGCAGCGACGGCGTGCCTTGCAGCCCGGGGAAGACGGCGTTGTTGATGCGCTTTCTCAAGCCCTCGTCGTTGCAGAGGATGATCGCGCCGCGCGGCCCGCGCAGCGACTTGTAGGTGGTCGTCGTGACGATGTCGGCGTGCGGGAACGGGTGCTCGTGCGCACCGCCGGCCACCAAGCCGGCGAAGTGCGCCATATCGACGAGCAGCTTCGCGCCGCCGGCGTCGGCGGCGCGCCGAAAGGCGGCGAAGTCGAGCGCACGCGGGTAGGCCGAACCGCCGGCGATGATGAGCTTGGGCCGGTGCCGGCGCGCCAGGTCGATGACCTGTTCGTAGTCGATCAGACCGCTGACGGCATCGACACCATAGTTGACGACGTTGAACCACTTGCCGCTGAAGTTCACAGACGCGCCATGGCTCAGGTGGCCGCCGGCGTTGAGGTCCATGGTGAGGATCGTGTCGCCCGGCTCGGCCACCGCGTGCAGCACGGCATGGTTCGCCTGGCTGCCTGAGTGCGGCTGCACGTTGGCGAAGCGGCAGCCGAAGAGCCGGCAAGCGCGCTCGATCGCCGTGCGCTCCACCACATCGACGTTGACGGCCCCGGCGTGGTAACGCTTGCCAGGGTAGCCCTCGACCGTCTTGTTGGTGAGGATCGAGCCCTGCACGTCGAGCACGGCGCGGCTGACGATGTTCTCCGAGGCGATGAGCTCGATCACGCCGCGCGTGCGCGCCTTCTCGCGCTCGATCGCCTGGGCGATCACGGGGTCGGTCTGCAGGACGCCGGCGGTGAAGTAGCCGGGTGGAAGGAGAGAGGCTGTGTGCATGCTCGGGTGTCCTCAACGGCTCGTCACGGGATGGCTGGCGGTTTGAAGTCGGCACAGGGATCGGGTTGCTCGGCCGCTTCGGTGCGCAGCGCGGCCTGAAGAGGCGCCGATATGATGGCAGCGATGCCAGACTCGTCACGTGTACAAGGCCCCTTCTCGGCCCTGCGCGAGCAGGGCTTCGAGATCATGTACGTTTCCCACGCAGAGGCAATCCTTGCCGGCGATTTTCCGCACGCGACGGCAGAACTCGAGAAGGCGCTGTCAGGACTGGAACTGCCCATCACCGAGATCATCGGCAGCGGTGGCGGCGAAACCAAGTTCACGCAGCGGCTGCGCAAGTCGCTGGCTGCCATGCTATGGCCGAAGCACATCTTCGACATCACCAAGACCGTGGACGGCGTGCCAAAGCAAAGTACTTCACATGAGATCGATCACGTCCGACGTTCCGGCAACGGTGTCATTGCCCTCGAGATCGAGTGGAACAACAAGGATCCGTTCTTCGACCGCGACCTCGAGAACTTCAAGCGTCTGCACGCCGAGGGCGCCATCAGCGTCGGCGTTCTGATCACGCGTGGCGCCAGCCTTCAAAGGTTCATGCCGAAGGCTGTAAGGCAGTTCGTCGATGAGCGAGGGATCAAGAACTTCGACGAGTTGGAAGCGCACGGGTACGTTCCAACGCCGAAGCAGCGCAAGGCGGTAAACAAACAAACGACGCGCGTGAAAAAGCCTTTGCAGTTCGAGGATGCATGGGTGAACAACTTCGTCAAGAACAAATACGGCGTCGCGACGACGCATTGGGAGAAGTTGATGCACCGAGTCGAGCGCGGTGTTGGCAACCCTTGCCCGCTGTTGCTGATCGGTCTGCCGGCAGCAATGGTGCGGTTCGACGCAGCTCCGATCGACGTGCTTGAAGAAGACCCCGACGCAGAAGCGGCGTCAGCCGAAGCTTAGTCCGCTTGCAGCACTGACTCGCGTTTCTGCGAGTGGTGCGCGTACGTCGGCCACGTCGGTTCGTAGCTCTCGTCCGCCTGGTTGCCCCATATCGCCCAGTTCTTGCGTTCGCCACGTGCGAACAACTCGAGGAACGGGCCTGGACTGCAGCCTTGGATCAAGTCGTACTGTTCGTCCGGCTTGCGCGAATGTTCACGCTTGCGCGTGCTCATGATGTTCACTTGCGTCCGGCCCGGTTGCAGCGTGCGAGCATTCTTTCCACGCACACCGAACAGCAGCAGCTCGGTGACGTTGCGGAAATAGAACCCGACACCGCGCCCGTCCGGCCCGCCATCTTTGCGAATTTTTTGCCAGACGATGTTCGACTTGTAGTTGAAGCCCCATGCGGCCATGACCGCGAGGCCTTCAGGTAGCAGCGCATTCGGCACCCAAAGATAAAGGTGCGAGGTTTCGGCCGCCGCGTTCTCCACCGGCAGCGCCTTGATGTCGTCCAGCGTCATCGTGTCGTACCTCGACAGGCGCTTGTGCTCAGGTGCGATCTTGCCGGTGCGGTTCTGGAACTGCCACGGCGGGTCCGCGAGGATCGTCCTGAACTTGCGACCGTTGACGAAGCGCCTGAATTCCGGCGCGGCGTCAATGACGGTGTCTCGGTTGTCATTCATCGGTGCACCGTGTTTTTGATGGTCAGTCTGCAATAAGAACGGAAGCTCGCTCTGGATACTCTTCGGGCTCTGCTGTTGCCGCATGCTGCTCCTTGGTATTTCGCGAGCATCCTACCAGTCGGACTGGATCTTTGTACAGGCAAGAGAAACTGTCGTTGACGACCCCGGGTTGATGACTCACCCACAATCGGATCACCCCCTTTTCGGAGACCACCCCCATGAAGACCCGAGCCGCCGTCGCCTGGAAAGCCGGCGCCCCCTTGACCATCGAGACGGTCGATCTGCAAGGCCCGCGCGAGGGCGAGGTACTCGTCGAGATCAAGGCCACCGGCATCTGCCACACGGACCAGTTCACGCTCTCCGGCGCCGACCCCGAAGGTTTGTTCCCGGCGATCCTCGGCCACGAAGGCGCGGGCGTGGTATTGGAAGTCGGCACCGGTGTGCCGTGGCTCAAGCCCGGCGACCATGTGATTCCGCTCTACACGCCGGAGTGCCGGCAGTGCAAGTTCTGCCTGTCGCGCAAGACGAACCTCTGCCAGTCGATCCGCGCCACGCAGGGCAAGGGCTTGATGCCCGATGGCACGTCGCGCTTCTCGATCGACGGAAAACCGATCCTGCACTACATGGGCACGAGCACGTTTGCCAATCACATCGTCGTGCCCGGCATTGCGCTGGCGAAGATTCGCGACGACGCGCCGTTCGACACCGTCTGCTACATCGGCTGCGGCGTCACCACCGGCGTCGGCGCGGTGCTGTTCACCGCCAAGGTCGAAGCGGGTGCGAACGTGGTCGTCTTCGGCTTGGGCGGCATCGGCCTGAACGTCATCCAGGGCGCGAAGATGGTCGGCGCCGACAAGATCATCGGCGTCGATCTGAACCCGCAGCGCGAGGCGATGGCGCGGCGCTTCGGCATGACGCACTTCGTCAATCCGAAGGACGTGGCCAACGTCGTCGATCACATCGTGCAGCTCACCGACGGCGGCGCCGACTACAGCTTCGAGTGCATCGGCAACACGCAGGTCATGCGCCAAGCGCTGGAGTGCACGCACAAGGGCTGGGGGCGCAGCATCATCATCGGCGTGGCGCCTGCGGGGGCGGAGATCAGCACGCGGCCGTTCCAGCTGGTGACCGGCCGCAAGTGGGAGGGCTCGGCCTTCGGCGGCGCGCGCGGCCGCACCGACGTGCCGCGCATCGTCGATTGGGTGATGGACGGCAAGCTCACCATCGACCCGCTGATCACGCACCGGCTGAAGCTGGAAGACATCAACGAAGGCTTTGCGCTGATGGAGCGCGGCGAGTCGATCCGCTCGGTGGTGGTCTTCTAGCGCGTCTTCAGCGCGTGACGAGGAAGACCTGCTCGTAGCCTTCGTCGGTCAGGCGGTCCACCACGAGCGCGGCGAGATGCAGGTGCTTGCCGGTGATGAAGACGGGCGCGTCGAGTCCGAGGTGGCGCTCGCTGCGCAGCGCCTCGGCGTGATCGATGGCCGATGACACCGCGGCGCCATCGCAGCAACCGGCTTCGACCCAGAGGACGGCGCCGCCGAGTTCGGCTTCGAGCGCCTGCGCCTGGTCACGCGTGGCATAGAGCGCAACTTGCGTGCGCGCGCGCGGGTCTGCGGGCACGGCCTGCGGCAGGGCAGGCTGCGGCGTGCCATCGGCGCCGAGCAGCGGCGCGGGCCGCGCAGCGCGCGCCGTCGGCTTGACTGCGGTGGCCGCGTCGGCGACGGCGATGCCGATGAAAGAGTACGGGCCCGACAGCAGCGCTGTCGTTGCGAGAACCATTCCCGCAGCGAGGCCGCAACCGGCGAGGATGATGTGAACCGTGCGCATGGCGGTCTCCTCAGCGCGTCACCATGAACACGCGGGTGTGGCCTTCCTCGGTCAGGCGATCGACGATCAGTGCGGCCATCTGCAGGTTCTCGCCGGTGACGAACACGGGGGCATCGAAGCCCAGCTGCTTGCCGGTGCGCAGCCCGTCGGCGAGGTCGAGCGCGAAGGCCACCGCGTTTTCGTCGCAGCAATCGGCCTCGACCCAGATCACGGCGCCGCGGCGTTCGGCGTCGAGCGCCTGCGCTTGTTCGCGGGTGGCGTAGAGCGCAACGTGCGTGCGCTCGCGCGGATTCGTCGGCTCGGCCTCGGGCAGCGCGGGTTGCGGCTGGCCGTCCGCACCCAACAGCGGACTCACGCCGGCGGTGGAAGCTTGCGCGGCAGCCGTCGCTGTGAGCGCTGCAGGCGTGTCGTCGATGCCGTGCTGACTGAACAGCGCCGCGGTCAGTGCGATGGCCGCGGAGGCGGCGCCGAGGCTGGTGAAGGTTGCAAAGCCTGACATGTCGATCTCCTCAGTGGATGGCGACGCGGCGCGCCGTGGGGCGTGCCGCATCGATACTGAGTCTGAGCGTCAGCGTGCTGCGCGTGTAGTGCTGCGCGTGGGGGGTGGCTCCTCAAAATTGGGGAGGAACGCGCGACCCCGCCCCCTAAACCGTGCGCCGCGCAGCGTCCGAGACCTCGGCCCACAGGGCCTTGGCGATCTCCCGCAACAGCAGGGCATCCTGCCAGCGGTCCGACAAGTCGTTGCCATCCCTGCCGATGATGGCGTAGGGCTTGGGTCCGAGTTCGCAGACGAAGGCCAGGCTGTCGTCGGCGCCGGCGCGGCGCTGCCAGCTCCTGAATCCGTAGCGCCACCAGTCCTTGAACAGGCCGACCCACTGTTGGTGCGCGGGAAACGAAATCTCGACCTGCACTTGTTCGCGGCTGGCGACCCGGCCGTGAAAGGCCCAGCAGTTGTCGATCACGCGGTGCATGTAGGCGTGGTTCTCGTCCGACACGGGCCAGGCGAACTCGCGCCCGACGAGGAAGTGGGACAAGTCGCCGAGCAGCTTCAGATCCGGGAAGCAGTCCAGGATGTCGAGCGTGGCATACAGGTCCGTGGTGATCCGGTCACGATGGGTTTCGATATAGACCGGGAAGTTGACCTGTTCGCTCAAGCGCCGCCAGCCGTCGATCAGGCGGACGACTTCCTTGAAGTCCCGCGGTCGAATGTCGGGCTGGATGTCGAGGTGGTGCGGCTGGTACTTCGAGGCCAGCTCCAGCGCCGGTTTCAGGTCATCAATCGTCTTTGGAAAACACTGCCACTCCATCTTCATCCCGTGCGGGGCGACAAAGGTGGCCACCTTTCTGGCTAGGTCTTCATTGGCGAGCGCGAAGCTCACGCCGTCATAGCCTGCGGCTTGAATCTTCTCCAGGTTCTCGTACAGCGTGGGCTCGAAACCATCCGTGTGGCGCCGCTCCATCGCCCACAGGGACTGGAAGACCAGGAGTTGCTGCATGTGCTGGTCTCAAGGATGGACTCGGGGGACTGGAGGCCTCAAGCCACTTGCGGCGGATGCCCGTCATGGGTGGCCATGTAGCGGTCGATTTCCGCCTCCAGTTCGGCCATGGCTTCGCCGCCGGCCATGAGGTCGGTGATCTCTTCGCGGGTCTTCTCGCCTTTGCGGAAATCGGCTGCCTTCGAGCCACGAATCAGCACGGCGAAATGATCTCCCACGGTCAGCGCGTGCACCACGTTGTGGGTGATGAAGATCACTGCCACGCCCTTCTGGCGGGCTTGCCGGCGATCCGCGCACGTGGGAGGCCTCCTTCACGCCGTAGTGCGGCGGTGGGCTCGTCGAGGATCAGCACGCTGGCGCCGAAGTGCACGGCGCGGGCTAATCGCCAGCGGCCTGGCGTTTGACCGCCGGACAGGCCGCCGACGAGGCCTTTGCCGTCGTCGACTGCGCGTGATGCGCAGTGCGCGCATGCATCGCGCACTGCAATCTCGTTGGCCTTCGCTCAGGTCGATGGCGCACCTGCCGCTGTCGACGTTCCGGCGCTTGCGTGGCGCGCTACGGCGGCGAGCACAAGGTCAAGGAGCTTCTCGTGCCTGGACCAGTTCTACGCCATGGCCTTCGCGCCGTTGATGCCTTTCGCGATGTCGCTGCGCTGACATCGAGGCGTGTCTGGCTGCGCAGGCTCACCGGCTCTATCACCTGGGCATTTGCAGCTCGCCGGTGGCGCGCAACACGCTGGCCAACGCCAACGCGGTGCGGCCCTGGCAAATCTATGCCGATCTGGCCCAGCACCTGATCGGCATCGCACGCCCGCTGTACGCCAACGAGCTCGATCGGGCTGGACTTGAAGCGAGACGGTCTTACGCTCTTCGATGCGACGACGATCGATCTGTGCCTGCTCGGTCTATCCGTGGGCGCCGTTTCGCTCCACCAAGGCGGCGATCAAGTTGCACACTGCTGCTCGATGTGACCGCGGCTCGATCCCGAGCTTCATTCACATCAGCGACGCGCAAGACCCACGAGGTCAATGTGCTGGACGTGCTCACGCCCGAGCCGGGTGCGTTCTACCTGCTCGATCGCGGCTACATGGACTTCGCCCGGCTGCACGCGCTGCACGAGGCCGGCAGCTTCTTCCTCATCCGCGCCAAGCGCGGGCTGCGCTTCAAGCGCCGCTATTCGCACCCGGTGGACAGGATCAACACGAAGGCTGCTGTGCGATCAGACGGTCACGCTGGAGGTCTTCTACCTCCAAGCAGGGCTACCCGACCGCGCTGCGTCGCGTGGCGTCAAAGACGAGGACGGCAAGCGCATCACGTTCCTGACCAACAACACCGGCCTGGCGCCGGAGGCGCTGGGCGAGTTGTCACCGGCTGCGCTGGCAGGTCGAGTTGTTCTTCAAGTGGATCAAGCAGCATCTGCGCATCAAGGTCTTCTTCGGCACCAGCGAGAACGCGGTGAAGACGCAGATATGGATCGCCGTGGCGACCTATGTGCTGATCGCCATCTTCAAAAAGCGCGCGATGCTGCCGCATAGCCTCTACGAACTCCTACAGATCCTGAGCCTGACCATGTTCGAGACAACCCCGATGAATCAACTACTTGCGCCACCACCGCTGTCGCAGGATGACGATCAACAACTCGTTCTCCTATGACGGACGTTGGGACACTACTGAGGCAAAGGCATGAACAACTGATTGGGATTTCCGAGCTCGTCCACCACCAACGCAATCAGCCGGGTGCTGCGGGTGGACAGGCTTCGCGCCAGCAGGTTGGGCGAGTAGCCCATCTCGGCAGCGACCTGAAGCACCCGTTCACGCACCTCAGGGGCGATGGACGCGCCGTCAGTGAAGGCTCGGGAGACCGTCCACTTGGACACGCCAACGCGCTCGGCGACATCACTGGCGGTGACCTTCTTGGTGCTCGACTTGTCTCGGGCCATCGTCATCGTTCGTTCAGTGCGACCCGACGCAGGTGGATCGGCCTTCTCATCGGCCTGTCGATCGCGTCACACTGTGCTTCCGTTCGTCATCCGGCCTTCAATCGCAGTGCGACTGTAGCCGCTGCTGAGCCCCTAACTTCGCGCGCGCTCCACAGTGGCAGCTGGCGCTGTGTTGGCCTGGCCATGCGGATCGGCCGCACGCCGCCCCGGCAGCGGCAGCAGCATGCCGACCTGCTCGCGGTAGGCGCGGTAGCGGTCGCCGAACAGCGCGATCAGGTCGCGCTCTTCGAACCAGATGCCGATCAGGATGTAGAGGCTCATGACCACTGCAAACAGCAGGTGCCCGGCCGTCATCGTCGGCGCGGCCCAGAACGCGAGCAGGAAGCCGAGGTAGATCGGATGGCGCACGCGACGGTAGAACAGCGGCGTGCGGAACACCGGCGCTTGCGGCTCGCGGCCGACGAGGCGCATGAAAACCTGCTTCAGGCCGAAGAGCTCGAAGTGGTCGAGCAGGAAGGTGCTGATGAGCAGGATGCCCCAACCAGCCCAGTGCGTGACGGCGAGTGCGATCGCGGCGGCGCCGCCCACCTGCCACACCACGGGCGTGGGCAGCGGCCGCCAGTGCGCGAACAGCAGGATCAGCGCTGCGCTGGCGAGCAAAACATAAGTGCTGCGCTCGATGGCCTTGGGCACGAAGCGCGTCCACCAGCGCTTGAAGGCCGGCCGCGCCATCGCGCTGTGCTGCAGCGCGAACACGCTGAGCAGCGCAACGTTGACCAAAAGCGCCACGGCCAGCGGCGCCTCGGTGACGCCGCCGATGTCGATCGACTTGGGCACGACCAGGTTGCCGACGAAGCCGATCATGTAGAGGAACGTGGCGAAGAAGATCGTGTAGGCGACGATCCCGTACAGCAGTGCAAACAATCCCATGGCGGGCTCCAGAACAAGTGCGGGCGAAGGCGCGCGGTGCCGCGACTGTGCGGTGCTGCGACCCGCGGCGAGTGAGGCCCTTGTCCCATGCGCGGGGTCGGCAGGGCCGCGACGCAGGGCCATGGTCCTATGCCACGGTGCTCATCCCTAGACTGAAGACGCGCTGTCGCGCGCGCGCACGATCGCCTCGGCGCGCGTGCACACGCCGAGCTTGGCGAAGATCGATGTGACCTGGTTGCGCACCGTCTTCTCACCCTTGCCGAGTTGCTGTGCGATGGCATGGTTGTCGAGCCCCTGCGCAACGAGCTGCAGCACCGCACGCTCGGACGGCGTCAGGCCCAGCGCTGCCAACCCGGGCGCCGCCGCCGCGCCGACAAAGCTGCGCAGCTCGCGCAAGAACGGCTCCCACGCCGGCTCGCCTTCGAGCAGCACGTGGTTGCGGCTGTCCAGCGGCACGAAGCGGGCATCGGGAATCAGCGCAGCGAGTTGGCGGCCTTCGTCGAACGGCACGCGCGCATCGCCGCGCGAGTGCATGACCAGCGTCGGCACGCGCACCTGGCCGGCGAGCTCGCGCACGTCGATGTCGTAGAACGCTTCGAGCGTCCGCGCGGCGTTGTCCGGCGTCACCGTCAGACGCTCGAGTTCGTTCCACCACTGGTGCTGATCCGGGGTGCCGTCGGGGATGAAGAGGTTGGTGAAGACTTGGCGAAAGGCCGGGTTGTCGCGGCCCCAGCCGACACGGATCAGGTTGATCAGCGTCATCGACTCCAAGCGCTCGGCCTCGGTCGTCGCGCGGCGCAGCGCGCCGCGCGCATAGGCGCCGGCGAGCACGAGGTGCGAGACCCGCTCGGGGTGCCGCACCGCATAGGCGATGGCGACAGCACCGCCCTGCGACATGCCGAGCAGCGGGAAGCGCTGCAGGCCGAGGCCATCGACGACGGCTTCGAGATCGCCGACCCAGGCCTGTAGCGAAAAGTCGCGCACGTCGGCATCGGACAGACCACAGCCGCGCTGGTCGTAGCGCACGTAGGTGTGGTGGTGCGACAGCGCCGCCAGCCAAGGCTGCCAGACGGGGCTGCGCTGGTCATGCTCGACATGGCTCAGCCAGTGCGCAGCACGCACCAACGGCGGCCCGTGGCCGATGGACGCCACGGCGATGCGCGTGCCGTCCGCGGCGGTGACGAAGCGAAGGTGCTGGGCCTGCGGCATGGTGTCGATGCGGGAATGATTCGGCGCAGGGTACGCCGGCCGCGGTTCGCCGGACAATCCCGAGATGACGAACCTTTCAATCGATGCCGCCGCCCCTTCAACGTGGGAGCCGCAGAGTGAGCATGCCTCGTTCGGCGGCGTGCAGCGCTTTGTCCGCCACGCGTCGCAAGAGATCGGCCTGCCGATGCGCTTTGCGCTGTTCCTGCCGCCGCAGGCGCTGCAAGGCCAGCCCGTGCCGCTCGTCGTCTTCCTGGCCGGCCTGACCTGCAGCGAAGAAACCTTCACCATGAAAGCCGGCGCGCAGCGCGTGGCGGCCGAGCTCGGTCTGGCGCTGCTGATGCCGGACACGAGCCCGCGCGGCGCGAATGTGGCTGGCGAAGCCGAGAGCTGGGACTTCGGCGTCGGCGCGGGCTTTTATCTCGACGCCACGCGCGAGCCGTGGTCGCGTCACTGGCGCATGGAAAGTTATTTGCTGCGCGAGCTGCTGCCGCAGGTGTGGCAGCACGCGCCGGTGCATCGCCAGCGCACGGGCCTGTTCGGCCACTCGATGGGCGGCCACGGCGCGCTCACACTGGCGCTGCGCCATCCGGGCGTGTTCGCGAGCCTGTCGGCGCTGGCGCCGATCTGCGCGCCGATGCAATGCGCGTGGGGCGTCAAGGCCTTCAGCGGATATCTGGGTGAAGACCGCAGCACGTGGTCAGCGCACGACGCCTGCGAGCTGATGCGCACGCAGCGCAGCGCGCCGTACCCGCAAGGCATCCTCATCGACCAGGGCCTCGGGGACAAGTTTCTGGCCGAGCAGCAGTTGCTGCCCGAGGCCTTCGAGGCGGCGTGCACTGCCATCGGCCAGCCGCTGAGATTGCGCCGCCACGCCGGCTACGACCACGGCTACTACTTCATCGCGACGATGGTGGAGGATCACTTGCGACATCACGCAGCGCTGCTCGGCCAACGCGATGCCCACCGCTGAGCAGTGGCAGGTCCATGTCGGCGACGCCGACGTCGCCACGCTGCGCATCCCGCCGGTGCCCGACCGCACGCGCCGCTTGCACATCGACGTGCGCTTTGTTGTGCAGTGCCCGGCCGACGGCAGCGCCGCGTGGCATGCGATGACGGTCGAGGTCAACGGCCGGCGCGAGTGGTCGCGGCAGATCGAGACCAGCAACCCGGGCCAGACCGACAGCCTCGACTACCACTTTCGCATCGACGTTGCAGTGGCGGCCGCGCTGCGCGTGCGCGCCATGACGCGCGTGCACGGCGCGGTGCGGCGGCGGCTGGTGATCGAGGCCGGCGAGGCATGACCGCGGATCTGCCATTCAGCCCCGCCGCCGATCGCAACAAACAAGCGATCCTCGACGCGTTGCAGCGGCTGTTGCCGCCATCGACGAGCGTGCTCGAGATCGCGTCGGGCACCGGCCAGCATGCGCAGCACTTTGCTCTGGCCTGCCCCGCTTGGCGCTGGCAGCCCACCGATGCCGACCCGACCCTGCTGCCGGCCATCGATGCGCGTTGCAGCGGCATCGCCAACGTCTTGCCGGCGCTGCGGCTCGACGTGATGCAGGCCGCGTGGCCCGTGAGTGCCGCCGCGCCGTTCGGCGCCGTGTACTGCGCCAACCTGCTGCACATCGCACCGTGGTCCACCTGCGCGGCGCTGATGACAGGCGCCGCGGCCCACCTGGCGCCGGGCGGGCTGCTGCTGCTCTACGGGCCTTATCGGCAGGCCGGTGTGCGGACCGCGCCGAGCAACGAAGCCTTCGACACCGATCTGCGGTCACGCCACCCGCAGTGGGGGCTGCGCGCGCTGGCCGATGTCGAGCGCGAGGCCGCTGCGCAGAGGATGACGCTGCGCGAGGTGGTGGCGATGCCGGCCAACAATCTGCTGCTCGTGTTCACGACGACGTAAGGCTGCGACACAACGAAAAAGGGGCCGCTTGCGCGGACCCTTTGCGATGCGTTGCGATGTGAAGCGAGGGCCTCAGCGGATGCGCAGCACGTCCGCTTCCTTGCCTTCGTTGCGGCGGTACATCATCAGCAAGCCGAGCTCGCTGCTCAGCGTGTCGGGCAGCGTGGACGTGGTCACACCGAGACTGGACGCGGTCTTCGCCGGCACCGCACCGAACGGCTCGCCGACGACGCCGAAGCGCGGCTGGCCGGGCGTGAAGCGCATGCCTTCGATCGAGTCGGTCAGGTTGCCGCTGAAGTAGTTGTCGAACGCAAACACACTGAAGCCCATCGTCGCCCCCGGCGCCAACGTCACCCCACCGGCGATGTTCAGCGGCACGGTGAAGATGACGTTGCCCGAGTTCAGGTCGGCGTCGGTGAAAAAGAACGTGGTTGCCACGCCGGTCGCCAGGTTGCCAACCCGCACCGCGTTCTGTCCAGTCACCCCGAAGCCACCGTTCTCGGCGTTGAAGACGACGAAGTCGGCCACGCCATCGCCGGTGGTGTCGATCTCGACGTTCGAACTCGGCCGGATAGTTCGGGTGCGCACGCCGTCCTTTCGTGTTGATCGCGAACTCGACAACGTCGAAGGGCAGGCCGGTCTGTGCCGCCATCAGCCCACGCACGCCCACCGAGCGCATGTCGATCACGGCAAGGTTGTCGCCCGGGCCGGGCAACTCGCTGCGCGGGATGCGCTTGCTCACGCCGGCCAGCGAGAACACGTCGTACTCGCCCTCGTTCAGGCCGCGATTGCGCAGCTTCACCGACGGGCCGGGGTTGCCGCGCTCGGACACCTCGGCCTCGATCTCTGCCGCTTTGCGCGGCAGCACATGCCAGGGCACCGTGATCTTCTCGCTGCCCGCAGTCAAGGTGATGTAGCCGTCGTACTCGGGGCCATTCAACGCCGCGCCGTTGCCGCCTTGCGAGCCGCCGTTGAGCGCCCATGCCGGCAGCTTGGTCGGGTCGATGATGAGCTTGACTTCGAGCTCTTCGCTGCCATGGCCCGACACGCGCAGCACCGACCGGGTGACCACACGCACTGCGCCGCTGGTCTCGTCGTTGGCAAAGCGGAAGCTCGGTGTGACGGTGAAGAGCTTTTCGCCGAGCGACAGGTTTTGCACGCGCAGCGTCTGCTCGACGACCGTCCGGGCCGAGACTTCGAGCGCACCGAACGACAGCGACGCCGATTTGGTCTTGTGGTTGGTGGCGATGGTGTTCATCGCAATCGCCCGATCGACGCGCAGCTCGCCGCCGCCGATGCGAGTGATCGGCGCCAGTTCGCCCGGCAACAGCGCCGGGTTGGTATAAACCGTGGTCTCGGCGCTGTTCATCAGCATCGCCTTGATCTGCTCCGGCGACCGGTTCGGATGCGCCTGCAACAGCAACGCCGCCGCGCCAGCGACCATCGGCGCCGCGCCCGAGGTGCCGCCGAATGCTGTCTGGCCGGTGCCGGTGCCGGCCTCGGCCGACAGCGACGCGCCAGGGGCCCCGATCTCGGGTTTGATGCTCTGGAAGCTGATCGATGGCCCGCGCGACGAGGTGCTCGCCATGCTGCCGACGAGCGCGATCGCCGAGGCCGGCGAGATCGACACGTTGACGACGCCAGCGGCCAATTGCGTCTTGATGGCGTTGGACAGCGACTGCTGGATCACCAGCGTCGGCTTGAAGTCGGTGCCGCCGCCGAACGAAAAGCCGACCGCGTCACCCGCCGCGACCAGGCCGATCAACACGCCGGTGGCGCCGGCCCTGACGGCTCGGTCAACCTTCAGGCTGACCGAACAGGAACCACGGTCGATCAACGCGATCTTGCCGCTCGGGTTGTTCAGGTAGGCGTCCTCCGGGCTGCCTGCGGCGATGCTGCCCGCCGGGCAACCGCGCCCGACACGTGCCACGTCGCCCGTGACACCCGCACCCACGGGCGCCCAGTCCACCGTGGCGGTGTTGCCATACACGCCCGCAATCGCCGCCGGTGCGTTGACCACCAGCGGGATCGCCTCGGCGCTCGGCACCTGCGTCTGCGCCACGCTGATCACGCCGGGTGAGGTCGAGGGCGAGCCGGCGATGTAGGGCTTGTTGCCGCCATTGCCGGCCGACACGACCACGATCACGCCGAGCTTGACGGCATTGGTCGCGGCCAGGGTCAGGTCGTCTTCGACCTGACCGTAGTCGGAGCCGAGCGACATGTTGATGACATCGACCGCGTCGCTGGTGTCGCCGTCGCTGTTCGGATCGAGCGCGTAGTCCATGCCCTTCAACAAGGCGATGCCGTTGCACGCCGGGCTGATGGCGCTGCAGACCTTGACCGCCACCAGCTTGGCACCGGGGGCCATGCCCTTGTGCAGGCCGTCCGTGCTCTTGCCGCCGATGATGTCGGCGACGTGGGTGCCGTGACCTTCGAGGTCGATCGGGTCCGGATCTTCGGTCCGGGTGCCGACTTCGGCGCCGTTGACGCGGCCCCAGGTTTCGCCGACGAAGTCAAAGCCGCCGGTCACCTTGGCCGTGGGAAAAAGTCCGTCGAGCGTGGTGTTCTTCGGGTCTGCGGGCGCGGTGCCCCAGGCCGCTGCATAAGCCACTGCGGTGCCTTCGCCACCGAGGTTGCGGTGCGTGTAGTCGATGCCCGAATCGAGCACCGCCACGGTGACGCCGCTGCCGTCGCGACCGCTGTTTTGTACCGCCGTGCCGCCGACATAGGGCACGGTTTCCGCCAGGGCCAACTGGTAGTGCAGCACCGGCCGCACCTTGGCCACGCCGGGCATGGCGGCCAGCTGCGACAGCTGCGACGCATCGACGCGCACCGCCACCGCGTTGTGCGCGCTCTGCACGCGCGCCAATTCCTTGCCGCCGACCGAGGACAGTTTTTGCACCAGGGCGCCTTGCGCCTCGTGCACGCGCTTGAGGTGCGCGGCTGCGCCCTGCTTCAACTGCGGCGAGCGTTTGGCCGCACCGTCGTCAGCAGCACCCAGGCCCGCAGCCTCGGCCAACGCCACACGCTCGGCGGCGACTGAATTCTGTTCAAGAGAAATCCACACCTCGACCGGGCCGCGCGCGCCGCGCAAGCGTTTGTCCAGGGTGTTGCGCTCGCCGCCCTGGGCCAGCGCCACTCGGTATTTGCTGCTGACGGCGCCTGCCGTAGCCGCCGAAGCCCGGTCGGCCTGCTCCGATGCTGCGCCGGGGGTTTCGCCACCGCCGCACGCAGCGATCAGCCAAGCCGACACGCCGAGCGCGACGGCGATCTTTGTTTTTCCCACGTGAACCTCCAGTCATCCTTGTCGAAGTCGGCGTTGGTCGAACACCGGACGGACTGTCACCGTTTCGTCGCGCTGATCGCGCATCGACACATTGATGACAGGGCCGCGATCGTCGTCGCGCGATTGCGTCACCGTCAACAGGGTTCCCGAGCACCCCTTATGTCAGGGCATTGGTTTGGGGGGATGCAAGGTCTGCACCGGCCGCAGCCGCCGGACGCCTGGAATAGCCCGCACGAATTCGGCTTGTTGCGGCGTCACGCGCGCGAGGATGGCATTGCGCGAATGCGCGACGCGACCGAGTTCGGCGACGCCGAGCTCGCGCAGGCGCTGCGCCACGCGATCCTGCTGTGCCGCCACGCGCAGCTTTCGCCGCTGCGCTTGCGCCGCGTCCTGCGCGCCCGCGGGGACGGGCTCGCTGAGGTCGAGCCAGACCTCGTCGCCTGCCGTCGTGTCGTGATCAGCCGCAGCGTCGATCGCAACGCCCAGCGAAGCGAGTGCGCCAGCCATGATGCAGCGTCGGCGTGCGCGGTGTCTGGTGCGGTCGTCGGGCATCGATCGCTCGCTGGCCTGGAGTCGTTGGAGCATGGCCGCCCTCAACAAGTTGTGCAAGCACCGTCTTGCCGGCACGAGCAAGAGGCGGCCATGGATACTGCTGCCAACATGCAAGCCCTGACCACGCTCACCCAAGGCGCCCCGGTCGCCACCGCGATCCTCGTGCTGATGCTCGTCGCCAGCCTGCTCGCGCTGTACAAAGCGCCGCAGATCCTCGAACGCCATCTGCTGCGCCCGTACTGGCTGCTGCCGCGCCGCCAGTACGCCACCGTGGTCACGAGCGGTTTTCTGCATGCCGACCTGCCGCACCTGCTGTTCAACGCGTTCACGTTCTGGGCCTTCGGTTTTTCGCTGGAGCGCGCGATCGGCAGCGGCCGCTTCGTCGCGCTGTATGCGTTCGGCTTGCTGGTCAGCAGCGCAGGCACCTGGTTCGCGCACCGGCGGCAGCCGGAGTACGCCAGCCTCGGCGCGTCGGGCGCGATCCTGGCGGTGTTGTTTGCGTCGATCGTCCATACGCCGTCGCAGTCGATCATCGTCTTTCCGATTCCGCTGCCGATTCCCGCGCCGCTGTTCGCGGTGCTGTACCTGGCCTACACGATCTATGCGTCGAAGCAATCGCGCGGGCGCATCAACCACGACGCGCACTTGTCGGGTGCGCTGGCCGGTGTGGTGTTCGTGTTGCTGACCGACGCGCCGGCATTCGGCCGCGCGCTGCGGCAGGTCTTCGGATGAGCGGCCTCGTCTATTCGACCGACAGCGGGCGCATGTGCCCGGGGTGCAGGCAGCCCGTGACGGCGTGCCTTTGCAAAGCAGCGAAGACACCGCTCGGTGACGGCATCGCGCGCGTCAGCCGCGAGAGCAAAGGCCGCGGCGGCAAGACGGTGACGCTGGTGCGCGGCCTGGCGCTCGACGAGGCCGCGCTGGCGGCGTTGGGCAAGCGCTTGCGCAGCGCTTGCGGCACCGGCGGCACCGTCAAGGACGGTGTGCTCGAAGTGCAGGGCGATCACGCCGCGCGTGTGATCGCCTTGCTGCAGGGTGAGGGCTTCGTTGTGAAACGTTCGGGCGGGTAGCCCTTCGGCAAGCTCAGGGCGAACGGATCACTGCCGCTGCTGAATCCCCGCGATCGCCCAACTGCGGCTGTCGTCGAGCGGCTTGACCACATGCCAGACCTCGTCGAACGGCGTCGCTTCGGCGTTGGCGTCTTCCTTGATTTGGCCGGTAAAGCGCACGCTGACGATCTGCTGCTCGGCTTCTTGCGCGAAGTCGATCAACTGCGCATCGACCTTGACGACGTCGGTGTGCTGCTGCGCGTTGTCGCCGCGGTCGTGCAGGTCCATGCGCAGCGCCGCGAAGAGCTCGGGCGTGGTGAAGTTGCGCAGGTCGTTCAGATCCGCCTTGTCATTGGCCGCTTGCAGACGGATGAACAGCATCTTGGCCAGGCGCTCGAAGCCTTCACCGTCGAAGTTGGCCGGCAGCGCAGGCGCGGCCGTGGCGTTGGCCACGCCCGGCACGGCCAGCGGCGTCGCCAGCGCGGAGCCGATCGCCACCTGCGGTGCCGCGTTGCGCTGCATGCCGGGGCGCTCATCGACGAAGCTCGTCGGCGCCGCGGGCCGCGCTGCCGCCACGCCGGCGCCCGCGCCGGCCATCGCCATCGACGGGCGTTGCGCCCCGCCGCCGCCGGCAAAGCGCCGCATCAGCAGGCGGATGACGAAGAACGCCGCCATCGCCAGCAAGGCCAGCATGACGAAGTTGGCCAAGCCCTCGCCCATGCCGAAATGGCTGAACAGCGCGGCCAGGCCGAGGCCGGCGGCGAGACCGGCGATCGGGCCCATCCACGAGCGCTTGGGGGCCGCGGCCGCGGCGCCGGCATTGGCAGGCGCGGGGGTGGCCGCGTTGTTGTTCGGTGTTGCCGGTGTGCTCTGCGCCGGCTTGTCGGGCGCACTGCGCTGCATGCCCTGCGACTTGCCGCCGCCCAGGCGTTTGGCTTCAGCGTCGGCCGGCGCGAGTGTGAAGGCCAAGCCGACGGCCATGGCCAGGGTCCACAGGAACTGTTTCATCGTCTGTCTCCTAATTCACTGAAAATCAGCCAGCAGGCACGCAGTGTGCGCTTGTTTCAAGCTGGCGGCGGTTTGGCCGCATTCAAGCGTGCGCCGGCTGCGGCAGCTCGATGCGCACTTCGAGCCCTTCGGGCGCATGGCGCGGGTGGCCGATGCGCACGCTGACCTCGCGCGGCGGCACGTTGACGTACTTGGCCACCACGAGTTGCAACTCGCGCTGCAGCACCGGCAGGTACTCGGGCAGGCCGCGCGCGCTGCGCTCGTGAGCCAGCACGATCTGCAGGCGCTGCTTGGCCAGCTTGGCCGACTTCTTCTTCTGCCCGAAGAACAGCGACGACAGCCACGACATCGTCTTCATGCCTTGGCGAACAGGCGTTGGAAAAACGTCGGCCGCGCTTGTTGCGTGAAGCGCATCTCGCGGCTCTCGCCGAGAAAGCGCCGCACCACGTCCTTGTAGGCCTCGGCGACGGCGCTGTCGTTCATATGGATCGCCGGCACGCCCTGGTTCGACGCGTTGAGCACGGTCTGCGATTCGGGCACGACGCCGATCAGCGGGATGCGCAGGATGTCCTGGATGTCGTCGATCGACAGCATCTGCCCGCTGGCCACGCGCGCCGGGTCGTAGCGCGTGATCAGCAGGTGCTCGCGGATGCCCTCCTTGCCGTCGATGGCGCGTTGCGTCTTCGACGCCAGCATGCCGAGGATGCGGTCGGAATCACGCACCGAAGAGACCTCGGGGTTGGTGACGACGATGGCCTCGTCGGCATAGTGCATCGCCAGCGTGGCGCCGGTCTCGATGCCGGCCGGCGAGTCGCAGACGATGTACTCCATGCCCATTTCGGCGAGTTCGTCCAGCACGCGCTTCACGCCTTCCTGGGTCAGCGCTTCCTTGTCGCGCGTCTGCGAGGCGGCCAGCACGACGAGGTTCTCGCTGTGCTTGTCCTTGATCAGCGCCTGCGTCAGCTTGGCCTCGCCATGGATGACGTTGATGAAGTCATAGACCACGCGCCGCTCGCAGCCCATGATCAGATCGAGGTTGCGCAGGCCGACATCGAAGTCGATGACCGCGGTCTTGTGGCCGCGCAACGCCAGGCCCGACGCAAAGCTGGCGCTGGTGGTGGTTTTGCCGACGCCGCCCTTGCCGGACGTGACGACGATGATCTTCGTGGCCATCTGGAACGTTCCCTCTAGCTCGTTATTTGATTCAACCGAGGCGCTCGACGACGAGCTGCTCGCCGGCCAGGCGCACCATCGCCGCCTGGCCGACGATGCCGTCGGGCAGCGCGACATCGGTGGTGCGCACCACGCCGGCGATCGCCAGCACCTGCGCCTGCATGCAATGACAGTAGATGCGGGCCGCGGTGTTGCCGCTCTTGCCCGCATGCGCGCGGCCGCGCAGCGGCGCATAGATGTGGATGTCGCCGTCGGCGCTGACCTCGGCGCCGAAGCTGACGAGGGCCAGCACGATCAGATCGCGGCCCTGCGCGTGGACCTGCTGGCCCGAGCGCAAGGGCTTGTCGATGACCAGCGGCGGCAGTGCGGGCAGTTGCACCTCGACGATCTTCTCGACCGTCTTCTCGACGATGCGCTCGATCACTTCGGGCGCCGGCACTTCGCGCAGCGCCGGCCGCGCGCCTTCGGGCGCTTCGAGCAGCCCGGATGACATCGCCGCGGCCATCTGCTCGGCCGCGCCGCCGCGCACGGCCACCGGCCGCATGCCGTGCTGCATCAGCAGCACGACCAGCACATCGAAATCGATCGGCTCGTCGGTTTCGCGCACGAACGACAGGTCCACCACCACCGGCTCGTCGTCGAACAGTCCGGGCATCGCGATGGCGCGCTGCGAAAGTTCCTCGGCGAGTTGTGCCAGATCGGTCGTCTTCAGCACCAGGGCCATCAACGTCAGCGCCGCGCTCTTCAGCTCGAGGCACGAAGTACTGACGTCGCTGCAGATGACGGCGCTCATGGTTTGCTGGTTGGGGAGTGTTTTTCATTCTATCGACGCAGGCCGCGATTTCCGCCGGCGCACGCGCTGAGGATAGACCCGAGGCCGGGAGGCGGGGGCTTGACAAGCGCAACGACAATCCGGCCATGCCTTTGCTCACCCTCACCAACGCCCACCTCGCCTACGGTCACGTGCCCCTCCTTGACGGGGCGTCGTTCTCACTCGATGACGGCGAGCGCGTGGCGCTGATCGGGCGCAACGGCGCGGGCAAGTCCTCACTGCTGAAGATCCTGGCCGGGCTGGAGCGGGCCGATGATGGGCTGTTGCAAGCGCAGCAGGGCACGCGGCGGATTTATGTTCCGCAGGAGCCGCTGTTCGATGCAGCGCACTCCGTGTTCGATGTGGTCGCCGAAGGCGTGGCCGAAGCGCGAGCATTGCGCGAGCGCTTCGAAGCCCATGCGCCGGAGGACGACCTCGACGCGCTGCAAACCCGCCTCGAAGCGCTCGGCGGCTGGACATGGGAGCAGCGTGTCGATGAAACGCTGCAACGCCTGCACTTGGACGGCGCTGCGCTCGTCGGCACGCTCTCCGGCGGCACGAAAAAGCGCGTCGCGTTGGCGCAGGCGCTGGTGGCGCAGCCCGACGTGCTGCTGCTCGACGAACCGACGAACCACCTCGACCTCGACGCGATCGCCTGGCTGCAAGGGCTGCTGAATGAATCGACTCACGCGACGGTGCTGATCTCGCACGACCGCGCCTTCATCGACGCGGTGGCGACACGCATCATCGAGTTCGACCGCGGCGTGCTGCGCTCCTACCCCGGCAACTACGCCGCCTACGAAGCGACGAAGGCGCGCGAGTTGGAAAGCGAAGCACTGGCCAACGCACGCGCCGACAAGCTGCTCGCCGCCGAAGAGGTCTGGGTACGCAAGGGCGTCGAAGCGCGGCGCACGCGCAGCGTCGGCCGCATCGCGCGGCTGGAGAAGCTGCGCGCCACGCGCGTGGCGCGGCGTGACCGCGTCGGCCAGGTCAAGCTCGAACTGGCGACGGGGTTGCCGACCGGCAAGATCGTTGCCGAACTCGATGACGTCTCCGCCGGCTACGGCGAACGCATGTTGATCGACCACTTCAGCGCCACTTTCCTGCGCGGCGACAAGGTCGGCCTGGTCGGCCCCAACGGCGCCGGCAAGACGACGCTGCTGAAACTCATCCTCGGCGAGTTGGAACCCACACGCGGCCGCGTGCGCCGCGGCAGCAACCTGCAGGTGGCGTACTTCGACCAGTTGCGCGAGGGCCTCGATCTCGACGCCACGCTGGCCGACACGATCAGTCCGGGCAGCGAGTGGGTCGAAGTCGGCGCTGCGAAGAAGCACATCATGAGTTACCTCACCGACTTTCTGTTCTCGCCCGAGCGCGCGAACTCGCCCGTGCGCACGCTTTCCGGCGGCGAGCGCAACCGGCTGCTGCTGGCGCGGCTGTTCGCGCTGCCGGCCAACGTGATCGTGCTCGACGAGCCGACCAACGATCTCGACATCGAAACGCTCGAACTGCTCGAAGCACTGCTCGCCGACTATGCGGGTACGGCGTTTCTCGTCAGCCATGACCGGCGCTTCGTCGATAACGTGGTGACGAGCGTCGTCGCCTGGGAGGGCGACGCGGAGTACGGCGGCAAGCCGGGTCTGTGGCGCGAGTACGAGGGCGGCATCACCGATTGGCTGACGCAGCGCGCGCGCTCGCGGGTGAGCGCGCCGAGCGCTGCGCCGGTGGCATCACGCGCGACGGCGCCGGCAGCGTCGGCCAAACCGCGCAAGCTCAGCTACAAGGAACAGCGCGAGCTCGATGCGCTGCCGGCGCGCATCGAAGCGCTGGAAGCGGAGCAGAAGCAGCTCGCCGCAGACATGGCCCAGCCGTCGCTGTACATCGACGATCCACAACGCGCGGCGGCACTGCACGCGCGCACGGCGCAGATCGAGGACGAGCTGACGGCAGCGCTGGTGCGCTGGGAGAGCCTCGGTTCGCGATAGTCCGGCGCGGGCCGTGGTCCGCACGCTTGACGCCCCGCAAATACGTTGACGATGATCGGCGCATGCCCAATCACTCGCCCGGCGGCAACGCCGACACGTCGCCGATGAATCGCCGAGCACGCGAACATGCCTTGCGCGCGGCGCTCGTGACGTGCGCTGCGGCGTTGTGCGCCAGCGCGGGCGCGGCTACCTACACCTGCATCGGCGCCGACGGCAAGAAGTCGTTCAGCGACCGGCCCTGCCCGGCTGAAACGGCTGCAACCGCCGGTGCCGCTCGGCGCGACGCAGGCGCCGGCGGCTACCTGACTCCACGCCACGGCATGACCTTTGGCCTGCAAGCCCAGCCGGGCGACACGGTCAGTGCGAGCTGCCTGGCACGGCCCGCACCACAAGACCGGCCGCGCGACGGCGGCTGTGACGCCGAGCGCGGCGACACCGCGTGCAGCCGCGCGCTGCCGGTGCTGTGCATCAAGGCGCCCGAACGCCGCGCGCGCACGCCGGTGGTGGTCGATGCCAACAGCGGCCGCATCACGGCGCCGCCGGCAAGGGAAGGTCTGCTGCTCGGCGCCAGCCCGGCCCTGCGCGGCGACAGCCTGGCGTCGCAACAGAGCGGCACGCAAGCCTGCGAGCGCGCGCTCGGCACCGGCTGGCGCATGGTCAGCTACCAGGACAGCACCAGTTGGACGACCGCACCGCATCGCCACGACAGCCTGACGCAGGCCACGGGCCGCTTTTGGGTGGCCGTCGGCGACGCGCCGGGCAACTGCTGGAACGCGCCGCCGCCGCCCGCCGCCGCCCCGGCGGTGGCGCTTGACGAACAACAGCTCACCGCAGACATCCTCAAGCTGCGATCGAGTCCCGAGTTCGCGAGCCTGCCGTTGAAATGCCGCCAGAGCTACGACAAGGTCGAGCGCGCGTTGCGACAGAACAAGGACGGCGCGCTGCTCAGCGAAGCGTCGTTTGCGCCGTTGATGGAGTGGCTGGAACAGTGCGGCGGCAAGGACCAGGCGCCACGTTGATCGCCCGCGACTGACACGGCTCAACTTCTGGTCGTGCTGCCGAACCAGCTTTCGTTGCTCGCCACCGGGTGCGTGCGGCTGACGATCAGGCCGCCCTGCAGATACAGCGCGTTGAGCAGCCGCATCGCGCGCGCGCGGTTCAGCCCAGGCCACTCGGCCATCTCGCGCAAGTTGGCGCTCTCGCGGTGCAGGCGGTTGACGGCGGCTTGCACGACCCCCGTGAGGATCACGTCACGCAGGTTGGTGCCCAGCGCCACGCGATAAGCAGCCGGGCCGCTGATCTCGGGCAGCAGTTGCTCGCGCGAACCGCGCATCGCCAGCTCCCAGGCCACGGGCCCGAGCGGCTGATAAAGATGCGGCTCGCCGACGAGCGCTTCTTCCGGGTCCCCGGGCGGGCGCAGCATCGCCGGCTCGACGCGCAACACGGTCATGTCGGACAGGCGCTGCGCCAGGAACTCGTGCATGTGCAGCGGGCAATGCACCAGGCGTTCGTTCGGGAACAGCGTCAGCGGCACGACACGCAAGCCGCATTGCAGGTAGATCGCCAGCGGCCGCGCGTGGCGCACGCAGGCGGCGATGACTTCGAGCACTTCGGTGCGGCGGCCGTCCTGCTCGAAGCGCAGCAGGTCTTGCAGCAGCGACGGGTTGAGCGACGACAGGCGCGTCAGCGAGGCGTCGCCGCTCTCGCGCCGCAACTCTTCGAGGTAGCGCTCGAAAGCGCTGACCCGCATGAGTTCGGGCTCTCCGAGCGGCAGGGTTGATTCGAAGGTCACGACGCAGCGACTACAAGAATGGCAAGGGCGAATTTGTGCCCTTATGTTACGCCCGGTTGCGACTTGGCCAGCCCCCCATGACAGTGGGGGTGGGTAAAGCCGGGTTGTCTGCGGCGGCACTGCGTGGCGCCCTGCCGATCTTGTCGCGGGCCTCGCGCAGCACGCGCCACAGCCGTGCTTCCTGGGCAACCGCGAAATTGACGCGCATCAGCGTCGAGCGCCGCGGTGTCACGTGAAAGAGGCTGCCCGGCGACAGCAGCCAGCCGTCGCCGTGCAGCAGCGTGGCCAGACGCTCGCTGTCCACGCCGGTATCGACCCAGCCGAACAGGCCCTGCGGCGGCGTTGCGAACGCAAACCCCGCCTCCTGCGCCAGGCGCACGGTGCGCGTGCGGGCCGCGGCCAGGCGCTGCGTGATGCGCTCGGCGTGGCGGCGCAAGGCGCCTTGTTCGAGCGCGATCGCCAGCGCGCGCTCGGCCAGGCCGGGCGCGCCAAGTGTGGTCAGCAGCTTGCGATCGATCGCGCGCTCGACCAGCGCCGGTGCCGCGGCCAGGAAGCCGACGCGCCAGGCCGGCGTGAGGATTTTCGAGACGCCGCAGACATACACCGTGCGCTGCAACTGGTCGAGCGCACACAGGCGCGGCGCCTCCTTGCTCGCCAGCCAGGCGTAGCTGTCGTCCTCGATGATCGTCAGCTCGTGCGCTTCGGCGATCTTCAGCACCTCGTGCGCCGCGGCCAGCGTGATCGAGCTGCCCGTCGGGTTGTGCAGCACCGAGACAGTGATGAAGGCGCGCGGCTTGTCGGGTCCGCGGTGCTCGTCGAGCAGGCGGCGCATCGCCCCGCGGTCCGGTCCGTCGTGCACGCGCGGCACCGAGATGCAATGCACGCCCATCAGCGCCAGCCGCGCAAACTCAACTGGCCAGCCGGGTTCATCGACGAGCACGCTGTCGCCGGGGGCCAGCAGCAACTGCGCGACGAGGTCGAGCGCCGCCGTCGCCCCCGCGGTGGTGACGATCTGCCCGGCGTGGCTGGCGATGCCAAGATCGGCCAGGCGGTGCGTCAACGCGTGGCGCAGGCGCACGTCGCCGGCCGGGTCGCCGTAGCGCAGGCTGCTGTGTTCGCTGCTGTCGTCGGCGATGGCGCGGCGCAGTGCGCTGTGCAGCAGCGGCAGGTCGAGCCAGTCGGGCGGGATGGTGCCGATGCCGGGCGACGCGGCCTTGTCGCCGCGATGCTCGAACATGCTGCGCACCATCGCCGCGGCGCTCTGCGGCGGCGCGCGGCGTTGCAACGGTGCGGCTGGCGCCGTGTCGCCGCGAGCGCCGGACTCGCGCACGAAGTAGCCGCGCTGCGCCCGCGCCTCGACCAGGCCTTGGGCCTGCAGTTGGTCGTAGGCGGCAACGACCGTGGATGGCGACAGGCCATGCCGCCGCGCCGCCTCGCGCACGGAAGGCAGCCGCGCACCTGCGGCCAGCGTGCGCGCATGGATCTGCGCCACGATCCACCGCGCCAACTGCTCCGGCAGCGACGACAGTGCGCCGCGCTCGAAGGCGGGTGGACTCGGGTGTATGGGCATTACCAGAAGTACAGTGCGTATCAGGTTGGGCGCAAGTGTACTAACGATGTACTGCTTCGCCCCTCTAGACTCGTCGCATGCCAGCCACCGCCCTGAACGACAGCGACACCTCGCGGGGCTTTGCGCTCGGCTTGCTCGGCGTCGCGATATTTGCGTTGACGCTGCCGATGACGCGCCTGGCCGTCGGCGATGCCAGCGCGCCGCAACTGCCGCCGGCGTTCGTGACGGCAGGCCGCGCAGCGCTGGCCGGCTTGCTGTCGGTCGTCTATCTGCGCTGGGTCGGCGCGGCGCGGCCAGCGCGTGCGCATTGGGCGGCGCTTGCTGTTTGCGCCGCCGGCACCGTCGTCGGATTTCCGCTGTTTCTAGCGTTGGCGTTGCGCCAGGTCGATGCGATGCACGCCGCCGTCGTCACCGGCGTATTGCCGCTGGGCACGGCCGTCGCCGCGGCGCTCGTGTTGCGGCAACGGGCATCGATCGGCTTCTGGGTTTGCGCCGTGATCGGCTGCGCGCTCGTGATCGCATTTGCCGCGCTGCAAGGCCAGGGCCGATTGAGCACGGCCGACGGCTTGCTGCTGCTGTCGGTGGCCAGCGCGTCGATCGGCTACGTCGCCGGTGCACGCGTCTCGGCCGCGCTGCCGGCCGAGCAGGTGATCTGCTGGGTGCTGGTGCTGTCGCTGCCGTTCACGCTGCCGGCGATGCTCGCCACCTGGCCGGCCAACGCGGCCAGCGTGCGTGCCGCGTCGTGGGGCGGTTTTGCCTACGTGACGCTGTTTTCGATGTGGCTCGGCTTCTTCGCCTGGTACCGCGGCCTCGTGCTGGGCGGCGTGATGCGCGTCAGTCAGGTGCAGTTGCTGCAACCGTTCCTCGCGCTGTTGGCCGCCGTGCCGCTGCTCGGCGAGAAACTCGAAGCGACAGCGGTGCTTTTCGCGCTGGCGGTCGTGGCCGTGGTCTTCATCGGCAAACGCATGCCGGTGCGCGCTTCACTTCGAGGAGAACACGCATGAGTGATCAAACACCCTTCACGCTCGCCCGCCGCGCCGAGCGCATGAACCCGTCAGTCATCCGCGAGATCCTGAAGATCACCGAGAAGCCGGGCATCGTCTCGCTGGCCGGCGGCCTGCCGTCGGCCGACACCTTTCCGGTCGAAGCGATGCGCGAGGCTTGCACCAAGGTGCTGCGCGACGCGCCGCGCGAGGCTTTGCAGTACGCGGCCAGCGAAGGTTATGCGCCGCTGCGCGAGTGGGTGGCGGCGCACCTGAACGAACACCAGCGCATGAACGTCACCGCCGATCAGGTGCTGATCACGACCGGTTCGCAGCAAGGCCTCGACCTCGCCGCCAAGGTACTGATCGACAACGACGCGCGCGTGCTCGTCGAGACGCCGACCTACCTCGGCGCGCTGCAGGCGTTCACGCCGTACGAGCCGAACATCGTCGCCGTGGACTCCGACCACGAAGGCCCGTTGCCGGACGCGCTGGCCGCGGCGGCGAAGGACGCACGCTTTGCCTACCTGCTGCCCAACTTCCAGAACCCGACGGGGCATGTCTATACCGAAGCGCGGCGCGCGTCGGTGGTGTCGGCCGCACGGGCCACCGGCCTGCCGCTGCTCGAAGACAACCCGTATGGCGACCTCTGGTTCGACGCGCCGCCGCCGCCGTCGCTGGCCTCGCGCTGGGCCGAGGGCGTGCTCTACCTCGGCTCGTTCTCCAAGGTGCTGGCGCCGGGCCTACGCCTAGGCTACATCGTCGCGCCGCCGGCGCTGTACCCGAAGCTGCTGCAGGCCAAGCAGGCCGCCGACCTGCACACGCCGATCTTCAACCAACGCGTCGTTCACGAAGTGATTCGCAACGGCTTTCTCGACACGCATGTGCCGGCGATCCGCGCGCGCTACAAGCAGCACCGCGATGCGATGCAGAGCTCGCTGGCCAAACACCTCGGCAGCATGGCGCGGTGGGTGACGCCGGTGGGCGGCATGTTCTTCTGGATCGAGTTGCCCGAGCACATCGACGCCGTCGCACTGCTGCCCAAGGCGGTCGAGGCGGGGATGGCCTATGTGCCCGGCGCAGCGTTTTATGCCAACGCGCCGCGCAGGAACACGCTGCGCCTATCGTTCGTCACGTCGCCGCCGGAGAAGATCGAAGCCGGCGTGGCCGCGCTGGCGCGCGTGTTGAAGGCGGCTGCATGAAGCGTGCGTTCAAACAAGTCGATGTCTTCACCGACAGCGCGCTCAGAGGCAATCCGTTGGCGGTGGTGCACGACGGCAGCGGCCTTGACACGCGCGACGATGCAGCGCTTCACCGACTGGACAAATCTGTCGGAAGCGACTTTTCTCGCGCCGCCGACGCATGCCGATGCCGACTACGCCGTGCGCATCTTCTGCCCCGGCCGCGAGCTGCCGTTTGCCGGCCACCCGACGCTCGGCAGTTGCCATGCGTGGCTGCAAGCGGGCGGCCGACCGAAGGGCGAGCTGATCGTGCAGCAATGCGGCGTCGGCCTGGTGCGCATTCGCCGCGACGGGCAACGTCTGGCCTTCGCCGCGCCGCCGCGCATCAGGAGCGGCCCGCTCGACGAGGCCGATGTGTCGCGCATCGCGCGCGGCCTGGGCATCGCACGTGCCGACATCGCAGCGCATGCGTGGTGCCAGAACGGCCCGCCCTGGCGCGGCGTGATGCTGCGCTCGGCCGAGCAGGTGCTGGCGTTGAAGCCCGACAGCGCGGTATTGAATGGTTGGGAAGTCGGCGTCGTCGGCCCGCAGGCCGCAGGCAGCGACACGCAGTTCGAAGTCCGCGCGTTTTTCAGCGGCAACAACGGCATCGCCGAAGACCCGGTCACCGGCAGCCTGAACGCTGCCCTGGCGCAATGGCTGATCGGCGACGGCTTGGCGCCGGCGAGCTACGTTGCCGCGCAAGGCACTGCGATCGGCCGCGCCGGCCGCGTCTTCGTGCAGCAGGAAGGGACCGACATCTGGATCGGCGGCCACAGCGTGACCGTGATCGACGGCAGCGTGGAGCTGTGAGCCTTCAGCTCGATCATCTCGTCGTCGCCGCGCGCACGCTGGGCGACGGCGTGCAGTGGTGCGAGGCGACGCTCGGCATCACGCCGGGGCCCGGCGGCAAGCATCCGCTGATGAGCACGCACAACCGGCTGTTCAACATCGGCAGCGACGCATTCCCGAACGCGTTCTTCGAGATCATCGCCATCGATCCCGACGCGCCGCCGCCCGGCCGCACGCGTTGGTTCGGCATGGACACCCTCGATTTGTCGAACGGGCCGCGGCTGGTGACCTTCGTTGCACGCACGACCTCGCTCGACGACACGCTCGCCGCGTGGGGCGGCGCGGGCTTCGCCGCCGGGCCGGCGCTGACGGCGTCGCGCGAGACGCCGTCGGGGCTGCTGCGTTGGCGCATCGCCGTGCGCGATGACGGCGCGGTGCTCTGCGGTGGCGCCCTGCCGACACCGATCGAGTGGGGCGGCCGTCACCCGGCGGCATCGATGCCGCCGTCGGGCGTCGTCTTGCATTCCCTGACCTTGCGCGGCGTGCCGCGCTCGATGCTCGACACTTCGCAACTCGCCGTCGCCGACACGCCCGGCCCCGCGCTCGAAGCGCATCTGGACACGCCGCGAGGCGCCGTCAAACTCAGTTCGTCCTGACCATGCAAGCCCCCACCGCCGCCGAATTCGAGACAGTGCAGCGCACGGTCTATGCCGCGATGCCGGCCACACCGCAATATGCCTGGCCGCTGCTCGCGCAAGCGCTCGGCGCCGAGGTCTGGGTCAAGCACGAGAACCACACGCCGCTCGGTGCTTTCAAAGTGCGCGGTGGCCTCGTGTACATGAAAGCGCTGCGCGAGCGCGAGCCGCAGGTGCGCGGAGTGATCAGCGCCACGCGCGGCAACCACGGCCAGTCGATCGCGTTTGCGGCGCGCCGGCATGGCCTGGCGGCGACGATCGTCGTGCCGCATGGCAACTCGGTGGAGAAGAACGTGGCGATGCGCGCGCTCGGCGCCGAACTCATCGAGCACGGCGACGACTTTCAGGCGGCGCGCGAGCACGCGGCCGCGCTGGCCAGCCAGCACGCGCTGCACTTCGTGCCGTCGTTCCACCGCGATCTGGTGCTCGGCGTGGCGACCTACTGGCTGGAGTTCTTCCGCGCCGTGCAGCCCGACGTCGTCTTCGTGCCGATCGGCCAGGGCTCGGGCATCAGCGCCTGCGCGATGGCCAGATCGATCAGCGGCGTGGCCACGCGCATCGTCGGCGTGGTCTCGGCGCATGCGACGGCGTACCTCGATTCGTTTCGCGCTGGCCGCGCGGTCGAAGCGCCGGTGACGACGCAACTGGCCGACGGCATGGCCTGCCGCGTGCCCGACGCAGCGGCTCTGGACGTGATCCGGCGTGAAGTCGATGACGTGATCGCGGTGACGGACGACGAAGTGGCCGCCGCTATGCGATTGCTCTACACCTCCACGCACAACGTCGCCGAAGGCGCCGGCGCGGCGTCACTGGCTGCGGCGATGCAGCAGCGCGAGCGCTGGCGCGGCCAGCGCATCGGCGTCACGCTGTGCGGCGGCAACGTCGATCGCGACGTCTTCGCGCGGGTGCTGGCCGGATGACCGACGAACTGTTCCGCGAAGACGCAACGCTCGCGCAATGCGATGCGCGCGTGATCGCACTCTGCGAAGGCGGCGTCATCCTCGACCGCACGGTGTTCTATCCGCTGGGCGGCGGCCAGGCCGGCGATACCGGTGTGCTGCGCCTGGCCGACGGCCGCGCGTTCGCCGTGACAGACACGCGCAAGAGCAAGGAGCATTCGGGAGGCGTGCTGCATGTGCTGGCACCCGACGCAGCGCTCGACGTTGGCGATGTGGTCGTCGCGCAGATCGACGTCGCGCGCCGCAATGCGCACCGCCGCTTTCACACGGCGACGCACCTGCTGTGCGCGCTGGTGCCGCACCCGGTGGACGGCTGCTCGATCACCGCCGGCTACGCGCGGCTGGACTTCCACATGAGCGAGCCGCTCGACAAGGACGCGCTGACGGCGGGCATCGCACGCCTGGTCGCCGAAGCGCATCCGGTTGGCCATCGCTGGATCAGCGAAGCCGAACTCGACGCCAACCCCGGTCTCGTGCGCAGCATGAGCGTCCAGCCGCCGCGCGGCTTGGGGCGCGTGCGCGTGATCGAGATTGACGGCGTCGATCTGCAGCCCTGCGGCGGCACGCATGTGAGCAACACGCGCGAGATCGGCAACGTCGTCGTCACGAAGATTGAGAAGAAGAGTGCGATGACCCGGAGGGTCGTGCTCGGCTTTGCCGGCTGAGCACGCCGCTCGGCTACTGCTCTTTCTGGTACTTGTCGTGACAGCCCTTGCAGGCGTCGCCCACCGTGCCGAACGCGGCCTTGATCTGATCCTGGTTGCCCGTCTTGGCGGCGGCCTGCAGTTTGACCACCTCGTCCTGGAACGCCTTGGCCTTGGCTTCGAAGTCGGTGCGATTGGTCCAGATCTCAGGCTTGGCGCGCGTCGGTGCGCCCTTGTCGGTGCCCTCGCCGAACGCGGTGAACGGCAGCTTGGACACGGTGCCGACGATTTCGGCGTTGGTCTGCACGGCGGCAGCGTCGAAAGGTACTCGGCCCGACGTCATGGCGCCGATGCGGCCCATATGCGCACCTTGCAGCGTCATCACGCTCTGGCGGTACTTGATGGCCTGTTCGGGCTTCTGGAACTGCGCCGACGCCGGCAACGCGGTGACGAGTGCGAGCGCGGCCACGGCCAGGCTCGGGCAAAACTTCGGCAACGACAACGACTGCATGCGCAATTCTCCAGGGCTGGTGGGTGGATCGTGCGTCCCCCATCAGGGCACGCGCAGCCAGTGTACGCAGCACCGCGCCGGCCCCTTGCACCGCCGCGGGTATGCCCGAGTGCGCCAGTTGGCAAGCGCGCTGGCGCCGGTTATCTTTCGTCGTCATCGGCTGAGTCTGAACGCATGAAAGAACTCGACCCGGGGGCGCACCCCGTGCGCGTGTGGGACTTGCCCACACGCGTCTTCCACTGGTTGCTCGCCGCCACGGTGACCGGCTCGGTGATCACGGGCAAGATCGGCGACAGCGCGCTGATCTGGCACATGCGCCTCGGCTTGCTGGCATTGGCGCTGCTGGCCTTTCGCGTGGCCTGGGGCTTTGTCGGCGGCCGCTGGTCGCGCTTCGCCGCGTTCATCTATCCGCCGTCGAGCGTCGCGGCTTATGTGCGCGGCGACCGCGGCCCGGGCGGGCGCTTCGACATCGGCCACAGCCCGCTCGGTGCCTTGTCGGTGTTCGCACTGTTGCTGGTGCTGATCGTTCAGGTCGCCACCGGGCTCGTGGCCGATGACGAGGTGGCGACGACCGGGCCATTGAACCGCTTTGTCGAGACCGCGCTCGCGCTCAAAGCGACCGGTTGGCACAAGTCGTTTGGCCAGTACCTGATCATCACGCTTGTCGTGCTGCACATCGCTGCCGTGCTGTTCTACCTGTTCAAGAAGCAGCGCAACCTCATCGAGCCGATGTGGCATGGCGACAAGCCCTTGCCGCCGGGCACACCGGCCTCGGCCGACGGCGTGGCGCAGCGCGTGCTGGCTGCGGTGCTGATCGCGCTCGCGTTGGGCGTCTCTTGGTGGATCGCCGAGCTCGGCGGATGACCACCGACACGCCCGTCATCGAACTGCTGACTCCGGCAACGCCGGAGCTGCTCGACGCCACGCGCCGGATCTTGCGCGAGTACGCCGCGCAGCTCGGCGTCGATCTGTGCTTCCAGAACTTCGACGCCGAGTTGGCGGACCTGCCGGGCGAGTACATCGTGCCCCGCGGCGCGCTGCTGCTGGCCACCGTGGACGGCGAAGTCGCGGCCTGCGGCGCCCTACGTCCGGTGACCGACGTGGACTATCCGAACGCCTGCGAGATGAAGCGCCTGTACGTGCGGCCTGCCTTTCGCCGCTTCGGCCTCGGCCGCCTGCTTGCCCAGGCGTTGATGGACCGCGGTCTGCAGGCCGGCTACTCGACCCTGCTGCTCGACACGCTCGACGACATGGAGGCCGCGCGCGGCCTGTACGCCAGCCTCGGCTTCGAGGAGATCGCGCCGTACTACTTCAACCCGATACCGGGCGCGCATTACCTGAAGGCGAGCTTGGGATAGTGCGCAAACACAAAGGGCGACCGAAGTCGCCCTTTGTCGGCTGTCGCGCAAACGCTTACGCCGCGTTCAACCACATCGATGTGTCGAACGCGCTGCTCATCAGCGGCATGTTCATGCCGAAGTTCGCGCTCGCCGAGGCGGCGGCTGCCGCCGCCTTCGACGCTTTCTTTGTCACACCGGCCTCGTTGCTGGTGCTGCTCGTGGGGGCCACCTCTGCCGCCCGCTCCCATGACCCGATTTCTTGGGAGCGGGCTACCGAAAAGAATAAAAACATCTGAACGGTACTTTTCGTTCCGCCCAGAAGTCAGCCGCGTCGCGGAACACGTCGAGCAGTTGCTCGCGGGTCTCGCGGTCGAAGCGTGGGTTGTCGGGCAACTGCTCGAGCACGACGACGAAGCCCGGCTGCTGGCCGCTGCGGTTGACCAGATCGGTCATGCAGTCGAACAGCGCATCGAGGTTCTTGCCGAAGTGCACTGGAAAAGTGAAGGCTTCGGCGATGCTGTCGAGCACCTCCTGCTTCGATTGAGCGTTGGCCACGTTCGCGTACAAGAAGTGCTGGCCCGCCTGCTGCGCGGCCTCCATCAATTCCGCCACCGTGTAGGCGCGGATCGATTGCACGATGTTCGGACGGACGGTCTGCAACTGCATGGTCACGTTCCTCCAAGGTCAAAAAGAAAACCCAAAATAAAACTCTCGTGGGGGCCGGTCACTGCACGATGCGTTTGAAGCTCGCGTAGTGGTCGGCCGTGTAATAACAAGCCTCGGGCGCGGCTGGCTTTTCGCCGCCGCAGATGATCCGGCGCGCACCGCGGTCACGCGAGCCCGGCGTCTTCACCGTGTACTCGCGGTAGTAGCCGCGTCTCTCGCGCGGCAGCAGGCGCTCGCGATTGCCGAAGACGGTGCCGTCTTTCGAATACGGGAACGGGCCGCCGCTGCGAATCAGTTGTTCCGTCTGTCGCGCCTGCTCGGGCAACTGCGCCAAGGCGACAGTGCCCACGTCCGTGGCCACACCGCGCGCTTGGGCGGAACCGCCGATGAACGCAACGCCCAATAGCAGAGCGAGCCCAAACTTTCGGGCGGGGTTTGCGTGACGGTGGCAGATGGCGGAAGACACGGGTTAACCCGAATAAATCAATCCGCAATGATACGTGAGCCGGCAAAAAACCTCAACCCATGTGCCCAAAATTGGGGCACATCCTCTAGGCTAGTTGTGTGCGCACACTCTCACAAATCAACAGAGTGGACAAGGCTATTCAACGCACTGCGTTGGCATCTGCAACGGTGAGCGCCGTCATGTTGACGATGCGCCGCACGGTCGTCGAAGGCGTCAACACATGCACCGGCTGCGCCGCGCCGAGCAGCACCGGTCCGATCGCGATGCCGCCGCCGGCCGCCGTCTTCAGCAGGTTGTAGGCGATGTTGGCGGCGTCGATGTTGGGCAGCACGAGCAGGTTGGCGTCACCGGCCAGCGTCGTGTTGGGCATCACCGCCGCGCGCGCCGCGCCGTCGAGCGCCACGTCGCCATGCATCTCGCCATCGACTTCGAGCCACGGCGCCTGTTCGCGCAGCAGCGCCAGCGCGCGGCGCATCTTGACGGCGCTCGGGTGATCCGACGAGCCGAAGTTGGAATGCGACAGCAGCGCGGCCTTCGGCTCGACGCCGAAGCGGCGCATCTCCTCGGCCGCCATCGCCGTGATCTCGCACAGCTCCTCGGCGCTCGGGTCGGCGTTGACATGCGTATCGACCAGGAAGACCTGGCGGCCGGGCAGCATCAGGCCATTCATGCAGGCATAGACGGCGACGTTTTGCGGCGTGCTGGCGGCGCCGCCGGCGCGCTTGCCGATGACCTGGTCGATGTAGTGCAGGTGCGCGTGTGTCGTGCCCCAGGTGCCGCAAAGCATGCCATCGACCTCGCCCTTGTGCAGCAGCATGGCGCCGATCAGCGTCAGCCGGCGCCGCATCTCGATCTTGGCCAGCGGCGTGGTCACGCCCTTGCGCTCGGTCATGCGGTGGTAGGTCTGCCAGAAATCGCGGTAGCGGTGGTCCTGCTCGACGTTGACGACGTCATAGTCCACACCTTCTTTCAGCCGCAGGCCGAAGCGCTCGATGCGCTGCGCCATCACCGCCGGGCGGCCGATCAGCGTCGGCCGCGCGATGCCTTCATCGACGACGACCTGCGCCGCACGGAGCACGCGCTCCTCTTCGCCTTCGGCATAAGCGACGCGCTTGTTGGCGGCGCGCTTGGCCATGGTGAAGATCGGCTTCATTGCATTGCCCGAGGCATAGACGAAACCCTGCAGTTTTTCGCGGTAGGCGTCGAGGTCGGCGATGGCGCGCTGCGCGACGCCCGAGTCGGCGGCGGCCTTGGCCACCGCCGGCGCGATCTTCATCATCAGCCGCGGATCGAACGGTTTCGGGATCAGGTACTCGGGACCGAACGACAACGTCGCGCCGACATACGCGGCAGCGACGACTTCGCTCTGCTCGGCGCGCGCGAGATCGGCGATCGCGTGCACCACGGCGATCTCCATCGCGTCGTTGATCGTCGTTGCGCCGCAGTCGAGCGCGCCGCGAAAGATGTACGGGAAGCAGAGAACGTTGTTGACCTGGTTCGGGTAGTCGGTGCGGCCGGTGGCGACCAGCGCGTCGTCGCGCACCGACTTGATCTCCTCCGGCATGATTTCCGGCGTCGGGTTGGCCAGCGCGAAGATGATCGGCCGCGCCGCCATCGACTTCACCATGTCGGGCTTCAACACGCCGGCGGCCGACAGGCCGAGGAACACATCGGCGCCGGCAATCACGTCGGCCAGCGAGCGGTGCGGCGTGGCTTGCGCGAACTCCTGTTTGTCCGGGTCCATCAACTCGGTGCGGCCTTGCCAGACCACGCCGGCCAGATCGGTGACCCAGATGTTCTCGCGCGGCACGCCGAGCTTGACCAACAGGCCCAGACAGGCCAACGCTGCCGCGCCCGCGCCGGAGGTGACGAGCTTGATCCGCTTGATGTCCTTGCCGGCGACGGCAATGCCGTTCAGCAGCGCCGCGCCGACGACGATCGCCGTGCCGTGCTGGTCGTCGTGAAAGACCGGAATCTTCATGCGCTCACGCAGTTGGCGCTCGACGTAAAAACAATCCGGCGCCTTGATGTCTTCCAGGTTGATGCCGCCGAACGTCGGCTCCAGCGCGGCGATGATGTCCACCAGCTTGTCGAGGTTGTTCTCGGCGATCTCGATGTCGAAGACATCGATGCCGGCGAACTTCTTGAACAGCACGCCCTTGCCTTCCATCACCGGCTTGGACGCCAGCGGGCCGATGTTGCCCAGGCCCAGCACCGCAGTGCCGTTGGTGACCACGGCGACCAGATTGCCGCGCGCGGTGTAGCGGTACGCGTTGCGCTCGTCGGCGACGATCTCTTCGCACGCCGCGGCGACGCCGGGCGAGTACGCCAGCGCCAGATCGCGCTGGTTCGACAGCGGCTTGGTGGCTGCAATGGCGATCTTGCCCGGCGTCGGAAACTCGTGGTACGCGAGCGCGTCGCGCTTCAACTCGGCGCGCTTTTCTTCGTAGCTGCTGGACATGGTGGGGGTCAGGCGTTGGGCAAAGGGTTTCGCATGGTAAGAGCGAACGTGCCGCTGCGGCGGCCCGGCCGATGCGCGAAAGCGCGTACGGCCCGGCCAAAAGCCTGCGCAATACTGGCCCGTGACCGACGCGGCTGCCCCCACCCCGCCCAGCACCGGCCGCCCGCGCCGGCGCTGGCGCCGCGTGCTGTTGTGGAGCCTGTTGATCGCGCTGCTCGCGGTGGCGCAAGGTCTGCTGATCTTCCTCGTCTTGCAGTACGAGGCCGCGCGCGCGCAGGACCGCGCCGACGCCGCCGCCAGCGCCGTTGCCGACGAAGCGCGGCAGTCGATGGCGCGCAGCCTGCAGGCGCTGCAGTTGCTGGTCTGGGGCGAGCGCAGCGCCGCCCAATGGCGCGGCGACGCGGCCGAGCTGCTGCGCGGGCGGCGCGAGCTGGTGCGCCTGGAGCGCCGCGACGCTGCGTTCGCGATCGTCGATGCGGTGCAGGCGCCGCATGTGGCGACGCTGTTCGAGTCGATCGCGCGCAGCGAGCAAAGCCTGGACGCGCAGACCGCCTGCGCCGGCGCCCGCCGCAGCGGCACACCCGAGTTTTCGCGCAGCTACTACTCGCCGCTGTCCAGCGGCGCCGGCCTCGAACTGATGGACCTGTGCCTGCCGCAAAGCGCTCCCGACGGCAGCAGCGTCATCGCCATCTTCTCGCTGGCCGCGCTGCTCGACGCCGCGAGCGCCGCCGATGCCTCGCGCGACCACGAGTTCTCCTTCGTCGAAGGCGACGGCGCGCGGCTGGCCCGCGCCGGCACGGTGCGCGGCGCCGGCATCTACCGCGCCGAGCGTGTTGTCGATCTGCTCGGCGCCAACCTGCTGCTGCGCGCCGACAGCCGCCACGGCCGCCCGGACCTGATCCCGAACCTGAGCGTCGCCCTCGTCGTCGGACTGTCGATCGCGCTGATGGTGCTGGTGGCGCTGCTGGCACGCGACGTCGGCCGCCGCGCCGCCGCCGAAGAGCGCCTGGCCGAATCGCTGGCCTTTCGCAAGGCGATGGAAGACTCGCTCGTCACCGGGCTGCGCGCGCGTGCGCTCGACGGCCGCATCACCTACGTCAACCCGTCGTTCTGCCGCATGGTCGGCTTTCCCGCCGCCGAGCTGCTGGCCGCGGCGACGCCGCCGTACTGGCCGCCCGAGCGCGCCGACGAGTACAAGCAGCGCCTGGCCGGCGGCATGGTCGGCGCCGAGTCGCTGACCGGCCGCGAGACCGTGTTCATGCGCAAAAACGGCGAGCGCTTTCCGGTGGTGATCTACGAGGCACCGCTGGTCAACAGCGTCGGCAAGCAGACCGGCTGGATGAGCGCCGCCGTCGATCTGTCGGAGCAGCGGCGCATCGAAGAGGTCTCGCGCCAGCAGCAGGAGCGCCTGCAGGCGACGGCGCGCCTGGCCACCGTCGGCGAGATGGCCTCGCTGCTCAGCCATGAGCTCAACCAGCCGCTGGCAGCGATCGCAAGTTATGCCAGCGGCTCGCTCAACCTGCTCGACGGTCCGGGCGCCGACGACCGCGAGATGCTCAAGCAAGCCTTGTCCCGCATCGCCGAACAAGCCGACCGCGCCGGCCGCACGATCAAGAGCGTGCACGACTTCGTGCGCCGTCGCGAGCAGGCGCGCGAGGCCGTGGCGGCCTCGGCGCTGATCGACGCCGTGCTGCCGCTGGTGCGCCTGCAGGCGCGCAAGAGCGGCACGCGCATCGACGTGCAGGCGCCGCAGCCGGCGCCGCGCGTGCTCGCCGACCGCACGATGGTCGAGCAGGTGCTGCTCAACCTGACTCGCAACGGCATCCAGGCGATGGAGTCGGAGGCGACGCCGCCGGACCGGCGCGTCCTGCACATCGCCGTGCGCGTGATCAATCCGCAGTGGATCGAGTTCACGGTCGCCGACGCCGGCCCCGGCATCGCGCCCGACGTGGCGCAGCGCCTGTTCACGCCGTTCTTCACCACGCGCAGCGAGGGCATGGGGCTGGGCTTGTCGCTGTGCCGCACGGTGATCGAGCAGCATGGCGGAGCGCTCGACTACGCCACCGGCCCGTCAGGCACGAGATTTGTCTTCACTCTGCGCGCGGCTTAACCTACGACCATGAACGCACCGCTCGGTCTGCCGATGGTCTATCTCGTCGATGACGAAGAGGTGCTGCGCGAGGCGCTGGCCTGGCTGCTGCGCTCGCGACGCTTGTTGTCCGAGGGCTTTGCCAGCGCCGAGGCCTTCATCGCGCTGCTCGACGCGCGGCGCGCCCACCCGTGGCCGACGGCGCCGTCGTGCCTGCTGCTCGACGTGCGCATGCCGGGCATGAGCGGCCTGGCGCTGTTCGATCTGCTGGTCGAGCGCGGCCTGACGCGCGCCTTGCCGGTGATCTTTCTCACCGGCCACGGCGACGTGCCGACCGCGGTGGCGGCGGTCAAGCGTGGCGCCTTCGACTTCGTCGAGAAGCCGTTCTCCGACAACGCGCTGGTCGATCGTGCTCTGGAAGCGCTGGCTTCGAGCCGCGAGCACCTCGAAGCGGCGCGCTCGAAATCGAAAGTCGCGCAATGGCTCGCCGAGCTGACCGAGCGCGAACGCGAGGTGATGCAGCTCGTCGTCGAGGGCAAACCGAACAAGCTCGTCGCCGATGCGCTGGGCATCAGCGTGCGCACGGTCGAAGTGCACCGCGCGCGCGTGTTCGACAAGATGAACGTCAAGTCGGCCGTCGAGCTGGCGAATCTGCTGCGGGGTAGCTGACCTCGATCACCTCGATGCGCTGCGGCCCCTGCGGCGTGATCAGCGTCACCTCGTCACCCGCGCGCGCCTTCAGCAGCGCGCGCGCGATCGGCGAAATCCAGCTCACCTCGCCGGCCAGGTTGTCGGCCTCGTCGATGCCCTTGATCGTCACCGTGCGCTCGGCGCCTGCTTCGTCGGCGTAGGTCACCGTGGCGCCGAAGAAGATCTGCTCGTTGCCGTGGTGCAGCGCCGGGTCGGCGACCTCGGCGATGTCCAGGCGCTTGGTCAGAAAGCGAATCCGCCGGTCGATCTCGCGCAGCCGCTTCTTGCCGTAGAGGTAGTCGCCGTTTTCGGAGCGGTCGCCGTTCTTGGCCGCCCAGGACACGATCTCGACGACCTTCGGCCGCTCGTCGTCGAGCAGCGTCATCAACTCGCCGCGCAGGCGAGCGTAGCCGGCCGGCGTGATGTAGTTCTTGGCGCCCGCGGGCAACGGCGGCAACGCCGGCGAACCGTTATCGTCGTCGTCGTTTTCGGTGTCGCTCTCTTTGGTGAAGGCCTTGTTCATGGGGGATCATTTTGACGGCGGTATCACTCGAAGCCTCGGACAATGCCCGGCGGCGCAACGAGTCTGTGCGCAGTACCAACTCAGTGCCGCGGCGCGGCGAACAAGGGACAACGAAACCATGCTGTATTCGAAGAGTTTTTTCCGTGGCGCTCGCTGCGCATTGGCCTTGACCGCGATGGTCGCGCTGGCGGGCTGCGCCTCGATCCGCAACGCGCAACCAAAGACGGCCGAGATCGACGGCCAGCGTTACGATTTTGGCGGCGCGTACAACCCGCGCGGCACCGAACTCACCGTCACCGTCAACGGCGACCCGATGCTGCGCGGCAGCTTTCCACCGTACACGCCGACGCTGCGCCTGTCGGGCAAGGTCAAGGAGGCCGACGTCGTGGCGCAGTGCTACTTCAGCTCGGTCTTGAGCGGCAAGAGCGGCAGGATCGGCGTCATCGCCGGCGCCGTGCAGGGCGGCCTGGGCAAGTCGTCGGACAAGTGCGAGATGACGGTGAACGGCAAGCCGGCGCAGGAGCTGTACTTCTGAGCGCCTGCGCGCGCCGGCTCGACAACCGATGCAGAGCCCGCCGATCAGCGTATTGGCGCGATCGGCGCCGCGGACACTTTCTGCCCCGCCGGCGCTTTCGGCGCAGGCGGTGCTGGCGGCTCCGCCGCTCCGCCGGCGCCTCCGGCGGCGTCGGCGTGCCCGCCGGCACCTTGCCGATGCCCGACAGCGCCAGGTAGTCGGTCAGCGGGCTGATGCCGTTGAGCGGCTTGAACGTGCCCTTGTGGCAGGTCGCGCAGCCGACCTTCGGGCCGTCGCCATGCGGGCCGAGGCGGTTCGGCGGAAAGACCGGCGTCAGCGGCGTCAGGAAATCGGTGTTGATCTCGCGCACCATGCGGATGCCGTGCCATGCCGTCACGCGCTGCGGCGTGCTCTCGTCCCAGCGCGCCATCGCGCGCGTGTTGTGGCAATAGGTGCAATTCACGCCGAGCGAGCCGGCCATGTAGAGCATCAGCGAGTAGGTCCACTCGGCGCTCTTCACGCCCGGCGGCTCGTGGCGCGTCGGCAGCGCGGTGGTGGACTGCACGCGGATCTCGTTCACGCCCGTCGTCAGGTACTGCGCCAGCGGGTCACCCGGCAGCGACGAGCCGGCGGCGTTGGTCGAAGGCGCGTTCTGACCGGCGCGATAGCCGAGCAGCGGGATGGCTTCCATCGGCCCCTTGGCGTTGAACCAGTCACCGCTGGGCACCTGCTGGCCGCGGTGGCAGGTCCAGCAGGTGACGCCGGTTTCGCCGACATGTTGCTTCCAGTCGGTGTTTAGCTTGCGCGTCATCTCGATCATGCGCCGCGCCACGACCTTGGGGTACTTCTCGTCGGACTCCATCTTGTCGGTGTTGTGGCAGAACTCGCAGCCCTCTTCCGGCGCCACCCAGGTCGAGAAGGCCTGCATCAGGCGCGAGAACTCTGTCGCGCTGATGTCGTTCAACACCTTGACGTTGACGAACACTTCGCTCAGTCGGCGGCGACTCGATGTCGGCCGGCTCCTCGGCAGCGGGTATCTTGTTGATGTCGGCCAGCGCAGCCACCGCGCTCGGTTTCTTGAGCTGGATCTGCGACGAGCCGCGCGGGCCGCGCTGGTCGGACTCGGACTTTTCGCAGGCACCGAGCAGCAGCGCCGCGGCAACCAGCGCCGCAGCGCACAGGTCACGCTTGCGCACCGGCATCAACTCGTTGGAAAAGTTCATCGTCCGTCTCCCCCTGACGCGTCGCAGTGTTGTCTAGTCGCTGCTCAGGCCGCCTTCTTCGGCTTGAAGTTGCGGCACCAGCCGCCCGGCGGCACCGGGCGCTTGAAGAACGAGCAGGTGCCGATCTGGTCGCCGGCTTTGCCGCTCCACAACTGGCATTCGCTGCACTTTTGAGAAACGTCGTGGCGCGGGAACTTGGCCTTATCGACGTTGGCGGTTTCGAGCCGATAGCCCATCGACTTCGGATAGGGGTCGGTCTCTTTCACCGGCACATCGCTCGGCGTTTGCCCCGGGTTCGGGTCCGCGGCCTGGGCTTGGGCCGTTGCGCCAGCGGCCAGGGCGGTGGCGCCGGTGATCGCGTGCAGCATGAAGACGCGGCGGTTGCGGGCTTGCATCGAAAACTCCTTTGACTTCAATGGATGAAAAAAATCAGCCGATGACGGTTTCATCGGCGCGGCTGTCGCCGTTGCTGTCGCGCCAGGTCACGCGCAAGCGTTCGCCGGCGCGCGCGCCGGCGACACGAAAGGCGATGACCGGGTCGCGCGAGACGGCAAAGCTCATGCTCGCAGCGAACACGCTGCGCCCGGCCAGCGACACCGCAACGTCGGTGATGTGGTGCATCGGCACCCGCGTGCCGGCCTCGTCCGTGCGCAGGCCGGTCTCCATCGGGTGAGGCATCAGCACCTGCACTTCGGCGACATCGCCGCGCAGGCGGCAGCGGATGCGGATCGGCTCGCTCATCAGCCGCAGCCACCGACGGTGACCTCGATTGCGCGTGCGGCGGCAAACAGGCCGTCGTCGGTGCGCACGGCCGCATAGATCGTGCCATTGCCGGCCATGCGGATGCGCGTCGAGACGAAGGCTTCGGTGCCGGCCGGGATGGTGAAGCGCGCCGCCACCGGCTGCGGGTTGCCATCGACCAGCAGCATGATTTCGCGTGTGCCCTGCAATGCGCTCGTGACGGTGATCGGCACGACGGCGCCGTTGTCGGCCAGCGCCGGCGCGTCGAGCGTGATCAGCGAACTCGGCGCCGGCACCGCACCGAGCGCATGGATGGCCTCGGCGAAAGTCTTTGCTGCGAAGGCGCCGGCGCTATCCACCGACGTGGCCCGCGCAGCCGGCAGCGCCACGAGGCCCAGCGACGCCATCGCACTCGTGCTTTGGAGCAGGCGCCGACGTTGTGTGGAGTGGCTCACGCTCATCGTCGCCTCAAGGACCGGTGCGCACGAGCCGCACATGAAAGCGTTCGTCTTTGCGCGCCAGCATCACGCCTTCGACGCCGAAGCTCAGCGCCAGTACCCGTTCGCCGGCACTCTCGCCCGGGCGCGCGGTGGACGACCAGTACGGCGCTGCCGGCGTGCCCGGAAAAACAGCGAGGTTGGTGCGCGGGTTGTCGCAACCGCGGTCGGTGATCGTCGCCAGCTCGCGCAGCGCGGGCACACGCCAGTCGTTGAAGAACGCCGCGCCGTCGCGGTTGACCTGGTCGGCGTGGCGCTGCGCGTCGGCCCAGCCGAAAAGATCGGCCGCGCCCGCACAGCGCTGATCCTGCCGCTGCTGGCCGCTCGAACAACGCATCCACATCAGCTTGGACTCCGCGTCGGTGACGGTGCCGTCGCCGTTGTCGTGAAAGCGCGCCGACGGCAGCGACGACATGCCGCCGTTGCACGCCTGCTGGGCCTGAGCACCCTGCGCGCCCGACAGGCCGACAACGAGCACGGCCAGCGCGACAACATCACTTGTCGAAACCAATGCCGGTGCCCTTGACGTTCAGGCCGCGCGCGCTCTTCGGCGTCGGGCCGGCGGTCTGACGCGTTTGCAGGCCGGTGTCGAGCGCGACGCCGCGGTAGAGGTAGTACGAGTAGGCCTCGAGCGCCACCATGTCAGCGCTGCTCACGTCCAGCGCCTTGCCGCCCTGCGGGTTCTCGATGCACCAGTTGACCATCTCGCGGTAGGCCATCACGCGGTCGGTCTGCGGCATGAACTTGGGGAAAGTGTGTGGGTTGGTCGCCGCGGCATCCGGGTGGCAGTTGGCGCAGGCCAGGCCGTTGTTGGCCATGTCGGCGCGCGCGCCGTACCACATGTCGTAGCCGCGCTTGGCCGCGGCCGTCAGCTTGTCGTCCATCGCCTTGAGTTCGTCCTTGGTGAACGGCTCGCGCGCCGTCACCGCGGTTGCGGTGGCCAGAACTGCGACGGCGGCCAGCGGCAGCGCCAGAAATCGAAAGAGTCGGGTGTTGTGCATGCTCGGGTCTCCTCTTGTGGCTATGCCTTGAAACCGTTCTTCAGTTTCGACGGCAGCGAATCGGCGAACGGTTGGTACTGCACGAACGCCTTGCCGCCTTCCATGCTGATCGACGCGCTGCCCATGCCGTCGGACGTGTTGGCCGGATCGGCGCGGTTCTGCTGGTACTCGGGGTGCGGCAGCTTGATCGGCGGATACGGCCACGGCCACGATGTGCTCATCGTGCCGATCGACGTCAGGTTGCCGATCTTGTTGTACACGGTGTGGTGCACATGGCCGTGGAACGCGGTGACGGCGGAGAACTTGCCGAGGATCTTGCGGATCTCCTTGCCGTCCGAGACCTGGAAGTTCCAGCGCGGGTAGTAGTCCCACAGCGGCGAGTGCGTGAAGATCACCACCGGCGTTGACGCAGGAACCTTCGCCACGTCCTTGGCCAGCCAAGCCACGGCCTTCTCGCCGCAGCCCCACACGCCCGGCACCGGACTGTTCAGCGGCATGAACCAGTCTCGGCGCTGCGCTGGTGTCAGGCTTGGCCTCGGTCCAGAAGTCGGGCACGAGGATCGAGTTCATGCCGATGAAGTGCACGCCCTTGTGGTCGAACGACCAGGTGTCGTCGCCGAAGGCGCCGCGCCAGGCCGCGCCCATGTCGAGGTACCAGTCGTGCTCGCCGGGGATCGAGCGGATGGGCGCCTTCAGCTTGGACAGGATGCGCTTGCCCTTGTCCATCTGGTCCTGCTCGCCGTGGTGCGCGATGTCGCCCATGACCATCACGAAGTCGGGCTGCTTGGGCAGCGCGTTGACTTGGCTGACCGCATCTTCGAGCTGCTTGTCGAAGACATGGTCCTTGGGGCTGTAGAGGTGCGGGTCGGCAATGATGGCGAAGTTGAACGGCGACACCTGCGCCGCTTGCCCCACGCCGACGAGCCCGAGATTGACGCCGATGGCCTGCGCCGTCAGCGTGGTCAAACCGGCCTGGCCGGTAAGCGCCAGCAGTTGCCTTCTACCTTGATCGATCGGTTGCGACATCGTGATTGCTCCATCAGAAAAAGTGAGGGCGTGTCGCGGCTGGTCACCGCGACAGGGACGAATCAACCCACCGGCCTTGCGGGCCGGGGAGAAAGAAAAAGGGGGTTCGACCTCGCGGGCCGAACAGGGCGACGGGACTAGCCGGTCGCAGGCCGCAGAGGCCTCGTCTTCGACGCGTGAGGTCGGGCGCCGTGCGGCGCGCTCGCGGATGGGTGCATCGTGGTACTGCTCATGCTCCGGTGTCTCCTGGCTCGTCGGTGCTGCTTGCGGGCCGTTTGCTTTGTCGCCGCAGCTCGTGCATCGGCAACGCCAATGTAAGGACAACATCGGCGAATGGAAAGTTGAAAATTTTGACGCTGCTATTGGTCTTGACTAATATCAGCGCATGCCGCTCGCCAAGGTCGCCACGCTGAAGCAACTGAACGCGTTCCACACCGTGGCGCGGCTGGGCAGCATCTCCAAGGCCGCCACCGAATTGCACCTGACGCAATCGGCGGTGTCGATCCAGGTCGGCACGATCGAATCGACGGTGGGCACGCCGCTGCTGGTGCGCACCGGCCGCGGCGTGCGCCTGACCGAAGCCGGCGAGCTGCTGCTGGCCTACGCCGAACGCGTGACGGCGCTGTGGAACGAGATGGGCGACAGCATGGACACCTTTCTCGGCGCCTTCTCCGGCACGCTGCGCATCGGCGCGGTGGCCACCACCGAATACTGGCTGCCGAGCCTGCTCGTCGCCTTCCTGAATGAAAACCCGAAAGCCAAAGTCAAGCTGATCACCGGCAACCGCGAAGAGATCCTGCGCAGCCTGGCCACCGAAGAGATCGACGTCGCGGTGATGGGCAACCCGACCGAAGAACTCAAGCCGACGGCGACGCGCTTTGCGATGAACCCGATGGGTTTTCTGGCTGCGCCGCAGCACCCGCTGATGGCCGAGCGCAAGCTGACGATGGCCAAGCTCGCCGAGTCGAACCTGCTCGTGCGCGAGCGCGGTTCGGGCTCGCGGGCCACGTTGACTCGGCTGTTCAAGGAAGCGGGGCTGAACCTGCGCATCGGCTCCGAGCTGTCGAGCAACGAGGCCATCAAGCAGATGTGCATCGCCGGCTTCGGGCCGGCCTACCTGTCGCTGCACACCTGCATTCTCGAGATGAAGGCCGGCCTGTTGGCGCTGCTGCCGATGCCGCGCAACACGATCGAGCGCGAGTGGTTCGTCGCCCACGCGCCGTCGAAGAAGATGCCGCAGGTGGCACTCGCCTTCGAGCGCTTTCTGCGCCTGCGCGGGCAGGGCAAGATCAATCAACTGCTCGAAGCGCGCGAAGCGATTCCGGGGCCGGCGATCCGCGCCCGCGCCGCGCGGGCTTCACGAAAGGCCGGCGCGCCGAGCTGAAAGGCGCGGCAAGAAAAACGCCTCAAAGGCGCAAACCTCTGAGGCGTTGTTCTAGAACCGAAATTCTGGTGCGGCTGGCAGGAATCGAACCCACGACCCCTTGGTTCGTAGCCAAGTACTCTATCCAACTGAGCTACAGCCGCGCAGGAGACGGAGTATAGCAACCGCTAAAGTGCAGGCATGGACTTGTCTGCTCCGGCCCTCGATTGGGCGCAGCGCCTGGTGCGCATCAACACCGTCAGCCGCGAGTCGAACCTGCCGCTGATCGAGTGCATTGCCGACCATCTGCGCACGCTCGGTGTGCCGCTGCGGCTGACTTTCGACGGCGAGCGGCGCAAGGCCAATCTGTTCGCCACCCTCGGCCCCGGCAAGCCCGACGGCGTGATCCTCTCCGGCCACACCGACACGGTGCCCTGGGACGGCCAGGCATGGACACGCGATCCGCTCGGCGCGGCGCTGCAAAGCGACAAGCTCTATGGGCGCGGCAGTGCCGATATGAAAGGCTTCATCGGTCTGGTGGTGGCGCAGACGCAGGCGTTTCTCGCCGCCGACCTGCCGCACGCGATCCACTACGCCTTCAGCTACGACGAAGAGGTCGGCTGCTTCGGCGTGCAGCACCTGATCGCCGACTTGCGCGACGCCAACATCGCGCCGCGACTGTGCATCGTCGGCGAGCCCACGGGCATGGTGCCGGCGATCGCGCACAAGGGCGTCTATCGCTGGCGCTGCTGCGTCAAGGGCAAGCCGGCGCATTCGTCGCTGACGCCGAAGGCGGTGAACGCGATCGAAGCCGGCGCGCGGCTGGTCTCGCACATCGCCGCGATGGGCGATGCCTGGCGCGACGGCAGCGAGCGCTATGAAGGTTTCGACGTGCCCTTTTCCACCGCCTGCGTCGGCGTGATCGAAGGCGGCGTCTCGGACAACATCGTGCCCGAGGACTGCCGCTTCCACTACGAGTTCCGCAACCTGCCCGGCAGCGATGCACTGGCGATGCAGCAGCGCGTGCGCGACGCGGCAGCGCGGCTCGAGGTGGCGATGAAGGCCGTCGATCCGGCCACCGGCATCGCCTTCGAAGACATCTGTGCGATCCCGAGTTTCCTCGCGCGCGAGAGCGACGAGGCGGTGCAACTCGCGCAAGCGCTGTGCGGCGAGCAACGCACGACGCTGGTGGCCTTCGGCACCGAAGCCGGCCACTTCCACCGCGCCGGCATCTCGACCGTGGTCTGCGGCCCCGGCTTCATCGACCAGGCGCACCAGCCCGACGAGTTCGTCAGCCTCGATCAGCTCGCGCGTTGCGAGGCGTTCTTGCAGCGGCTGGCAGCGCCGAACAGCTACTCGTAGATCTCCGCGTCCGGATCGGTCGCTTCGAGTTCGTACGACGCCGCGAGCATCGCCAGCCGGCCGATCACGCCGTACATGTAGAAGCGGTTCGGTGCGCTCGCGCCGGGTTTCGCGCCCGGCTTCGGCAAATGCGTGCTCTCGGCAAAGGCCAACGGCACGAAGGCCGCGCCCGGCGCGTTCAGGTTCTCGTCGATGCCGCGCTCGGCATGCACGCGATAGAAGCCGCCGACGACGTAGCGGTCGAGCATATAGACCACCGGCTCGGCGACGGCGTCGTTGACGCGCTCGTAGGTCGGCACGCCTTCCTGGATGATGACCTGATTCACCTCCTGGCCATCTTTGATGACGCTCATCTTGTTCTTGGTCTTGCGGTTGACGGCGTCCAGTTCCTTGGCGTCGCGCACGGTCATGATGCCCATGCCGTAGGTGCCGTTGTCGGCCTTGACGACGACGAACGGCTTTTCGTTGATGCCGTATTCCTTGTACTTGCGGCGGATCTTCGTCAGCAGCGCATCGGTGTTGCTCTGCACGCATTCGATGCCGGCCTCTTCGGCCCAGTTGACCTCGCCGCACTGGCCGAACATCGGGTTGATCAGCCACGGGTCCATGCCCAAGAGCTTGGCAAACTTCTTCGCCACCTCTTCGTAACTCTGGAAGTGATTGGTCTTGCGCCGCACCGCCCAGCCGGCATGCAGCGGCGGCAGCAGGTACTGCTCGTGCAGGTCTTCGAGCACCTTCGGGATGCCCGACGACAGATCGTTGTTGAGCAGGATCGTGCACGGGTCGAAATCCTTCGTGCCCAGGCGGTGCTTGCTGCGCACCAGCGGCTCGATGGTCAGCGTTTCGCCCTCCGGCAGCGTCAGCACCGTCGGCTCTTTCACTTCGGGGTCGAGCGAGCCCAGGCGCACGTTGAGCCCGGCCTGATGAAAGATCTGCATCAGGCGCAGCACGTTCGTCAGGTAGAACGAGTTGCGGGTGTGCTTCTCCGGGATCAGCAGCAGGTTCTTCGCCTCGGGGCAGATTTTCTCGATCGCCGCCATCGCCGCCTGTACCGCCAGCGGCAGCATCTCCGGCGTCAGGTTGTTCCAGCCGCCGGGAAACAGGTTGGTATCGACCGGCGCCAGCTTGAAGCCGGCGTTGCGCACGTCCACCGAAGAATAGAACGGCGGCGTGTGCTCCATCCATTCGAGGCGGAACCAGCGCTCGATGGCCGGCATGCTCTCCAGCATGCGTGCTTCGAGTTCGTTGATCGGGCCGGTCAGGGCGGTGATGAGGTGCGGAACCATGATGCGGCCTTGTTCCAGAATCGAAGAGCGATTCTAGGAACTTGGGGCCGAGGTGGCCGGAAGCAAGCTGCCGGCCTTCTTTTGCGCCAGGCCGACGCCGTGACGCACCGCAATCACCTCGGCCAGGATCGACACCGCGATCTCCGCCGGCGTTTTGCTGCCCAGGTGCAGGCCGATCGGGCCGTGCAGGCGGTCGATCTCGTCGGCGCTCAGATCGAACAGCGCCAGGCGTTCGCGGCGCGCGGCGGTGTTGCTGCGCGAGCCGAGCGCGCCGACGTAGAACGCCGGCGACTTCAGCGCTTCGAGCAAGGCCAGGTCGTCGAGCTTCGGGTCGTGTGTCACGGCGACCACCGCGCTGTGCGGGTCGAGCTGCAGCTCGGTCACCAGGTCATCGGGCATCGCTTTGGAAAACGTCGTGCCTTCGATGTCCCACGTCAGGTGGTACTCCTCGCGCGGGTCGCAGCAGATGACCTCGAAGTCCAGCGCCAGCGCCATCTGCGCGAGCACGCGCGAGAGCTGGCCGGCGCCGATGATCAGCATGCGCCAGCGCGGGCCGAACAGTGCGCGCAGCGATTGACCGTCGAACGCGAACTGTTCGCCGCGCATGGCGGGCTCGATGCTGACGCGGCCGCTCTTCAGGTCGAGCTTGCGTGCGACGAGCTCGTGCGCGGCCGTGCGGCGCAACACGTCGTCGATCCAACCTGCATCCGTCAGCGGCTCCTGCACCAGGCGCAGGTTGCCGCCGCAGGGCAGGCCGAATCGTGCGGCCTCTTCTTTCGTCACGCCGTAGGTGACGAGTGACGGCGTCGCCACGCGCTCGCCGTGGCGCACGCGCTCGATCAGATCGTCTTCGACACAGCCACCCGACACCGAGCCGACGACGAGGCCATCGCCGCGCATCGCCAGCAGCGCGCCGGGCGGGCGCGGCGCACTGCCCCAGGTTTCGATCACGGTGACGAGCCACACATCGTGGCCGTTGTGTTTCCAATCGCGCGCCTGACTGAGCACCTGAAGATCGAGGCTGTCCATCGCTGGTCCGCTATGCCGTCCTGTTCATATCGCATTCGCGCGCTGATGCTGCCCACAATGCGGGTCTTCACAACGCGCCACCATCATGACCCACCGCCGCATTGTCTGCTTCATGCTGGCTGCCTTCGCCCTCGTTTCAGCCCAGGCCCAGGACAAGTCCATCGTCGTCGCCTCGACCACCTCCACCGAGCAATCGGGCCTGTTCGGCCACCTGCTGCCGGCGTTCAAGAAGGACAGCGGCATCGACGTGCGCGTGGTGGCGGTCGGCACCGGCCAGGCGCTCGACATGGGCCGCCGCGGCGACGCCGACGTGGTCTTCGTGCACGACACCGCGGCCGAAGAAAAATTCGTCGCCGAGGGCTTCGGCGTCAAGCGCCTGCCGGTGATGTACAACGATTTCGTGCTGATCGGCCCCAAGGCCGACCCAGCGGGAGTGAAGGGCGGCGACATCAACGTCGCGCTGACCAAGCTCGGCGCATCGCAGCAGTCCTTCATCTCGCGCGGCGACAAGAGCGGCACGCATGCCGCGGAGCTGCGCTACTGGAAGGCGGCCAACATCGACGTCGCCGCCGCCAAGCCGGCCGGCTACAAGGAATGCGGCTGCGGCATGGGCCCGGCGTTGAATCTGGCGGTGCAAAGCAACGGCTACGTGCTGGCCGATCGCGGCACCTGGCTGGCGTTCAAGAACCGCGCCGATCTGACGGTGCTCGTCGAGGGCGACAAGCGGCTGTTCAACCAGTACGGCGTGATGGTGGTCAACCCCGAGAAGCATGCGCACGTGAAGAAAGAACTCGCGCAAGCCTTCGTCGATTGGCTGGTCTCGCCGAAGGGCCAGGCGGCGATCGCGGCCTACAAGATCGAAGGCGAGCAACTGTTCTTCGCCAACGCCAAACCGTGAAACGCCGCCATGCATTGCAAGCGGCGCTGGTGACGGCGTTGCCCGCCATGGTGAGTGCACAAGCCAACGCGCTGACGGTCTATGCCGCCGGCAGCCTGCGCGGCGCACTGACGCAGATCGGCCAGGACTTCGAAGCGTCGGCGGGCGGCGTCAAGGTGAACTTCGTCTTCGGCGCCTCGGGTTTGTTGCGCGATCGGCTGCAAAGCGGCGAACAAGCCGACGTCTTCGCTTCAGCCAACATGGACCACCCGCGCGCGCTGGCCGACGCCGGCAAGGCCAGGCCGGTGCAGGCCTTCGCACGCAACGCGCTGTGTGCACTCGCCGCGCCGGGCTTCGAGCTGCGCGGCAAGTCGCTGGCCGAGCGCCTGCTCGATGCCGACGTCAAGATCGGCATCTCGACACCAAAGGCCGACCCGTCGGGCGACTACGCGTTCGAGATGTTCGAGCGCATCGAGAACAGCGGTGTCGTCGGCGCCGCCGAGCGCTTGAAGCGCAAGGCATTGCAGTTGACCGGCGGCCCCAGCTCGCCGCCGCCGCCCGCCGACCGCAACCTCTACGGCGCGCTGATGAGCAGCGGCCAAGCAGACGTGTTCATCACCTATTGCACCAATGCCGCGATCGCGCGCAAGGAAGTGCCGCAGTTGCAAACGCTGCCGGTGCCCGAGGCGATCAACGTCTCTGCGGGCTACGGACTGGCCGTCATGCAGTCCGCTGCACCGCTGGCGCAGCGATTCGTCGAGTTCATTCTCGGCGCGGCCGGTCAGCGCCGGCTGGCCGAAGCCGGTTTCCTCGCGCCGCGCTGAAATCACTTGCCGCCGGTGGTGATCTTGCTGATGCCCGGCAGCAACTGCGCCGCATCGAGCGCGACGTTGAGCACTGCCAGCCTCCAGCCGTCGGTGGGGTCGGGATCGGTGAAGTCCTTGCGCTGGATCTGGCGCCGGTAAGCCGCAACGATCTCGCCGACCGCGCCCGGCGATGCGGTGCCGAGGTTGACGATCAGCAGCCGCTGGCCGGGTGCCGCAGCGGGGTCGAACGGGCGCTGGCCGGTGACGAGCAGGGGCCCGTCCGTCATGGTGGAGCCGCAAACCTTCATCACCGCGGCGCCCTGCTCGGGGCGGCAGACGCGGCTGAGCAAGAGCGCGGCTTGTCCGAAGTCGTAGAACTTGTTCAACACCGCGCTCGCGCTCGGCTCAGGCGACTCGCGCGCGGCAGTCATCGCCGGCGTGGCCTCGGCGGAGTTCTTCACGGGGATCGCGATCAGGTTCAGGTTCTCGCGTGCCATCGCGGCATCGTCGGCGCTGCTGTTCAGAGCGAAGAGTTCCGAGAGCAGCCGCACCGAGTTGCGGTTTGCCGTGCGTGTCAGCAAGACGGTGTAGAGCCCGTAGCCGGCCGGCGGCGGCTCGCCGCGCCCGAGGGCGCGGTAAACGCTGTCGTGGATCTGCCCAACGCCCGGAAAGCCTTTGGTGGGCGGCGGCTTGTCTGGCGGCGTCTTCGGCATCGTGCAGGCAGAAAGGGCCAGCGCCCATAGTGCTGCGAGCACCCATCGCCGCGTCTTCACTTGTGGGCCTCGGTCTCGGCGGGCGGACGCGGCTTGTGCAGCAGCGCCCAGCCCCTGGCGAGCACCAGCCTGATCAGCAAGGCGATGAAGCCGAACAGCCCCGCCAGCTCCGCCGACAGCTCGACGCGCGGGTACAGCCAGTGGAAGGTCAAGCCGATGCCGAGCGCCAGAAAAACGACGCCGACAACGGACAGCGTGAAGTCCTTCACCACACACGTCCTGGTGTTGATGAGCGCGGCGGCAGACGCCGCTTCTGCAGAAACTCTAGCGCTTGACTGCCACGGCCGCCACCCGGGGACCACGTTTGAAGTGCGCCTCCCGGGCGCAACAGAACTATCTTTGTCGTGCGGCGCCGCCAGCCGCTGACGGTCACCGGAGGTCACACATGAAGAAGTGGGTTCTCATGACGCTGGCTGTTTGCTTCACCGGCGCGACGAAGGCGCAGGAATCGGATCTCAGCGTGTCGCTGGGGCTGAAGGCCTGGAACACGCAATGGACGACGTTCAGCTACGGCGACGACGGCGCCATCACGCAGGAGCCGGCCAAGGACAAAGTGATTTTTGTTCCGCAGCTGGTCGTGCGCTATCGGGACTTCATGGGTTCCATCAGCGGATATCGGCCAACGCGCTACCAATTCATCGATAGGCCCGGCGACACGCGCAAAGAGTTCGACGTCAACCTGGGCTACTTCGTCGCCCCCAGCGTGGTGGTCACGCTCGGCTACAAGAAGCTGGCGCAGGTGGGTTCGCAAGCCTACAAGTTGTCCGGGCCGGTCGCCGGCGTGAGTGCGACGGCGCCGCTGGGCGGTGCATTCGCGCTCTATGGATCGTTTGGCTACGGTTGGTTGAAAACCCCAGCCAAGAAAAACGACGACGACATCGAGTTCGATGCCGACTATCAGCTGGGCGAGGTGGGTCTGGCCTACAGCCTTGCAACCGGCTCGGTGGCGAAAATGCTGACGTTCACCATGGGCTACCGCACGCAGGTTTTCAGCTCGAAGGATGCGGCTCCGGGCCAGGATGGTCGCGACCTGACGCATGGGCTGACGCTCGGGCTCGTTGCCAGGTTTTGATCGGCTGCTCAAGCCGCCCTCGCGCGGCGCCACAGCGCTCTCAGAACGAGGGCGTCACCGGCGGGAGCACGATGTCGCAGCCCGCAAAGCAGAACTTGCCGCTGTACGAGCCGTAGATAAATGGCGTCTGGCGCTTGCGATAGTCCGTGGACGTCTCCGACTCCACGCCTTGGATGACCAGCTTGATGAAGCCCTCCACCTGAACGCCCGGCGTGGCGATGTTGTCGAGGATGTGTTTGGTCAGCGGGCCGTTGCGTCCTTCGCCGTCGAACGCAGTGTCCTTCGATGCCGTCGCGTAGAGCACCATCGTGCCGGCGGGTGCGTCGGTGATCGGTTGCAGGCCGTTGCTCGCCCGGGCCACGGTGTCGAGCGAGCGGATCAGCGCCGAGCGTGTGCTGGCTCGCGGCGGTGGTGCGAACAGATCGGTGCGGCAGGCGTCCAGGATCACGAGCTGGAATTTCGTCGTCTTCTGTCGCAGGCGGTCGAACAGCTCGTTGACGCCATACAAAACGCGCGTCGGATCTTCGGTGACGGTCTTGGGCAACACCTGCGTCGGGATCAGATAGTTTGCGAGGCCCGCTTGCACGCCGTGGCCCGAGTAGTAGAAGACGCCCACGGAGTCCGCATCGAGTTGGCCGATGTAGTCCTGAACGTGGGCCTCGAACTCCGCCCGATCGCGCAAGTTGGTGTGGCACAGCGTCCTGAAACCGAGTTTCTTCAACGCCGCGCACATGTCGGCGGCGTCATTGGCCGGGTTCTTCAGCGGCGCGGCGTTTTCGTACGCGGCGTTGCCGATGACCAGCGCAACTTTCGCGCTGCCGCTGCGCGACGGGCTAGCGCAGGCCCAGAGCAACAGCGTGCACAACATCAAGCCGATGCATGCGAGCGCCGTCATGCGCAGACGCGGCTCTCGACCGCCTGGCGCAGGGTGTGCGAGGGGTGCGCGTGCCATCCGGGCTGTTTGGGCTGGTGGGTCGATGGCGATCATGCGCGCGAATGCACGGAGGTTCAATCCAATGCAAGAAGGCCACCTCGCGGTGGCCTTCTTCATGAAGCAGCGCAGGCTTACTTGCTGTACGCCGTCTCGCCGTGCGAGCTGATGTCCAGGCCCTCGCGCTCTTCTTCTTCGGCCACGCGCAGACCGATCGTCAGATCGACCAGCTTGTAGGCAATGAAGGCGACGATGCCGGAGATCAGGATCGTCCAGAAGATGCCTTGCGCCTGCACCCAGACCTGGCCGCCGATGCTGCCCCACTCGCCGCACTTGTTGGTGACGTAGTTGCAGATGCCCGTGCCGCCGAGCGACGGCGCGGCGAAGACGCCGGTGAGCAGCGCGCCGGTGATGCCGCCGACGCCGTGCACGCCGAACACATCGAGCGAGTCGTCGGCGCCGAGCAACTTCTTCAGGCCGTTGACGCCCCACAGGCAGAGCAGGCCGGCGACGAGGCCGATGACCAGTGCGCCGCCGACGCCGACGAAGCCGCAGGCCGGCGTGATCGCCACCAGCCCCGACACCGCGCCCGACGCCGCGCCGAGCATCGACGCCTTGCCGCGCATCAGCGCTTCACCGGCCGACCAGGCCAGTGCCGCAGCGGCGGTGGCGATCGTCGTGTTCAAGAACGCGAGTGCGGTCAGGCCGTTGGCTTCGAGGTTCGAGCCGGCGTTGAAGCCGAACCAGCCGACCCACAGCAACGACGCGCCGATCATCGTCAGCGGCAGGCTGTGCGGCGGCATCGATTCCTTGCCGTAGCCGACGCGCTTGCCGAGCAGATAGGCGCCGACCAGGCCGGCGACCGCGGCATTGATGTGCACGACGGTGCCGCCGGCAAAGTCGAGCGCGCCCTTGGCCCACATGAAGCCCGCTGCGGCGGTCACCGTCTCCAGCGTCTTCTCGCTCGTGATCGCGTCCGGGCCGTCCCAGTACCAGACCATGTGCGCGATCGGCAGGTAGGCGAAGGTGAACCACAGCACCGAGAACAGCAGCACGGCCGAGAACTTGATGCGCTCGGCGAACGCGCCGACGATCAGGCAGCAGGTGATGGCCGCGAACGTGCCCTGGAAGGCGACGAAGCTGAACTCCGGCAGGTACACGCCCTTGCTGAACGTGGCGGCCACGCTGTCCGGTGTCATGCCTTTCAGGAACAGTTTGTCGAGCGTGCCGAAGAACGGGTTGCTCGCGGTGAAGGCCAGCGAGTAGCCGTAGATCACCCACAACACCGTGATCAGCGAGAACACCATGAAGACCTGCATCAGCACCGACAGCATGTTCTTGCTGCGCACCAGGCCGCCGTAGAACAGCGCCAGGCCGGGGATCGTCATCAGGATGACGAGCGCGGTGGCCACCGTCATCCACGCCGTATCGCCCTTGTTGGGCACCGGTGTGGCGGCGGGTGCGGCGGCAGACGCGGCATCGGCGGGCGCCGCCGCGGCCGCCGGTGCGTCGGCAGGCGCCGCAACAGCCGGCGCCGAAGCCGCTTGCGCAAAGCTGGTGTCGGCCAGGCCGAACAAGGCTGCGCCGAGCACGAGGGAAGCAATGAGTTTGTTCAACATGTTGATCGTCGTCTTTGTTGTGTTGTGGTCTAGAGCGCGTCTTTGCCGCTCTCGCCGGTGCGGATGCGCAAGACCTGCTCGATCGGCATGACGAAGATTTTTCCGTCGCCGATCTTGCCGGTGCGCGCCGAGGCCTCGATCGCTTCGATGACACGATCGACGACGGCGTCATCGACCGCGGCGTCGATGCGCACCTTCGGCAAGAAATCGACCACGTACTCGGCGCCGCGGTACAGCTCGGTGTGACCCTTCTGCCGCCCGAAGCCCTTGACTTCGGTGACGGTGATGCCCTGCACGCCCACGGCCGAGAGGGCTTCGCGCACCTCGTCGAGCTTGAACGGCTTGATGATGGCAGTGACCATCTTCATGTTCGTGTTCCTTAAAAGTTGTACTTGACGCCGAGGACGAGACTGCGCTTGCCGTGATCTTTGTTGCCCTTGGTCGTCGAGGCCCAGGCGCCGACATGCTTTTCGCAGCTTCCGTGCCGTGGCCGCAGCCGCTTGGGCGCCCCAGGCCAGGGCGTAACGAGGCCGAGCGCGCGGCCCATCACGCACCACATCGGTGAATCGATCAGGGCCGCACCACCCGGGTGCCTCCCCCTTTGGAGGGAACGACGCGCCGTCACGTCCTGCCCAGAATCGCCGCGCTGGACAACGAGGACGAGGAGCCCGCAATGACATTGGCCGTGGTGATGAGCCGCGCACTCGACGGCATGGACGCGCCGCCGGTGCAGGTGGAGGTGCATCTGGCCAATGGCCTGCCGAGCTTCACGCTCGTCGGCTTGGCCGACACCGAAGTCAAGGAAGCACGCGAGCGGGTGCGCGCGGCGCTGCTGCAAAGCGGCTTGGCCTTCCCGACGAACAAGCGCATCACCGTCAACCTGGCGCCGGCCGAACTGCCGAAAGACTCGGGGCGCTTCGACCTACCGATCGCCCTGGGCATCCTCGCCGCCGACGGGCAGATCGACGCGTCGGCGTTGCAGCACTACGAGTTCGCCGGCGAGTTGAGCCTGGCCGGCGAGCTGCGGCCGGTGCGCGGCGCGCTGGCGCTGGCGCTCGCGTTGGGGGGCAGCGACAGCACACGCACGCTGGTGCTGCCCGAGGCGAGCGCGCGCGAAGCGGCGCTGGCCGAAGCCGTACCGGTGTGCAGCGCGCGCCATTTGCTCGACGTGGTGGCCGCATTGCAGCCCGGCGATGCGGCCGTGCCGCTGCCGCGCGCGCAGTCGTCGCGCCCCAGCGCACGTGCGATCAGCGCACCTGACCTCGCCGACGTGCGCGGCCAGGCGACGGCCAAACGCGCGCTCGAAATCGCTGCCGCCGGCGCGCACAGCCTGTTGATGGTCGGCCCGCCCGGCGCCGGCAAGTCGATGCTGGCGCAACGCCTGCCCGGCCTGTTGCCGCCGATGAGCGAGGCCGAAGCGCTGGCCAGCGCAGCCATCGCCAGCCTGGCGGGGCCGTTCGACTGTGCGCAGTGGAAGGTGCGGCCGTTCAGGGCGCCGCACCACAGCGCCACGGCGCCGGCCATCGTCGGCGGCGGCTCGCCGCCGCGGCCGGGCGAGATCTCATTGGCCTATGGCGGTGTCTTGTTCCTCGACGAGATGCCCGAGATGCCGCGCAGCGCGCTCGAAGCGCTGCGCGAGCCGCTGGAAACCGGCCGCATCACGATCTCGCGCGCGGCGCGCAGCGCCTCGTTTCCGGCGCGCTTCCAGCTCGTCGCGGCGATGAACCCCTGCCCTTGCGGCTGGCTCGGCGCCAGCACGACCAGCGGCCGCCACTGCCGCTGCACGCCGGATCAGGTGGCGCGTTATCAGGGCCGCCTGTCGGGGCCGCTGATCGACCGCATCGACCTGCAGGTCGAGGTGCCTGCGGTCCAACCCGACGAGTTGATGGGCGAGCGCGACGGCCAGACGAGCGCCGTCGTCGCCGCGCGCGTGCTGGCGGCACGCCAGCGTGCGCTGCAACGCCAGGGCCACGCCAACGCCGAGCTCACGCCGGCCGGCATCGACACCCACTGCGCGCTCGACGCCGCCGCCCGCGCGCTGCTGCAACGCGCGGCAGAGCGCCTGGGCTGGACCGGCCGCGGCCTGCACCGCGTGCTCAAAGTCGCGCGCACGATCGCCGACCTGGCCGCTGGCGACTGCATCAGCGCCACGCATCTCGCCGAAGCGATGCAGTGGCGGCGGGCGCTGCCGGCGGGCTGATCCGCGCCGCCCGATCGGTCAGCCGCCGTACGGCGCGGCGACGATGCGCCGCCGGGTGACGGCCGAGCGCGGGCCGCGGGCCTCGGCGTCGATCGACGCGATCTCGCTGCGGCGCACGCCGATGTCGGCCAGCGTGCGCGCATCGAGCGCGGCCAGCGGCATCGAGGAGCGGCGGCGCAGCGCGGCCAGGCGTTCGCGCGCCAGGTCGGCCAGGCGGCGGTGCCAGGCACGGTGGGTGGCGATGGTGGGCATCAGCGGCGCGGCGGTCATGGTGCGGTCTGCGGTTGCGGGGTGGTGCCGGCAGCCGGCTGCCAGCGCGGCAGGTCGTCGCCGAAGGCGGGTGCGGGTGCGGCCATCACGACCAGCACGCTGCCGGACGCCAGCGCGGCGAGCAAGGTCAGCGAGACAGCCCAGTGCGGCGGGCGCTTGATCGGCCTGTGCTCGATGCCGGTTTGCATGGCGGCCCTCCTTTCGAAATGCGGTGGATGGATCGGGATTCGACAGAACGCATTTCGCCAGTGCACTGTTTCGCCGCGGTGTCGATGGCGCGCGCCGACGGTTTCGATTGCAACCGCGGCCGGCGGCGACGGCGGTTTAACCCCGTGGGCCCTGCCCGGCCGTATCAACCGCTTTCAACCTTCCTGGAGCAAGCCATGGCCCTGCGCCGAGCAGTCCTCTTCGTCATTGCTGCCGCGGCCGCGCTGGGCGGCTGCGTTGCCGCGCCGGTGCGGGCCGCCGCGGGCCAGCTCGTGGACGTGCAGATCGTCGATCGCGCGCGCGGCACGGTGCTCGCCGAATACCGCCACCGCGGCGGCACCTACGTCGCCGGCCGCCCTGGCGAGCGCTATGCGGTGCGCCTTTCCAACCGCAGCGGCGCGCGCGTGCTCGTCGTGCTCTCGGTCGATGGCATCAATGCCATCAGCGGCGACACCGCCACGCCAGCGCAGACCGGCTACGTTTTGGGGCCGTGGCAGAGCGCCGACATCACCGGCTGGCGCAAGAGCGACGCCGAGGCCGCCGCGTTCTACTTCACCGCGCTGCCTGACTCGTACGCGGCGCGCACCGACCGCCCGCACAACGTCGGCGTGATCGGTGTGGCGGTGTTTCGCGAGCGCGCTCCGTTGCCTCGGCCGCAACCGTTCGAGCCCGTGCCGTACTCGAGCGGGCGCGACGAGGGTGCAGCGCAGAAGGGCGGCAGGCTCGCCGACGGCAACAGTGTGGGCGAGACCGCAGCGGCCTCGCCGTCAGCCGCACCGGCGCGTGAGCGCGACGCCGCGCTGGCGCAGCGCAGCGACAAGCTCGGCACCGGCCACGGCGAGCGCGAACATTCACCGATCAGCCGCACCGCGTTCCTGCGCGCCACGGCGCAGCCGGCCGAGATCGTGCAGGTGCGCTACGACAGCCACGCCAACCTGGTCGCCAACGGCGTCATCGCGCCGCGGCGCGGGGCGCCCGATCCGTTCCCAGGCTTCGTGCCCGATCCACCGTCGTGACCGGGTGGTCAGCGCTGAGCACTTGGCGCGGCGGGCAACCACGGGTCGTGGTCCGTGCCGCCAAAGGTCTGCACCAGGAAATCGACGAAGGCCCGTGAGCGCGCCGGCACGTGGCGGCGCGTCGGCATCGCGGCATAGAGCGTCTGCGTGAGGCCGTGCCACGACGGCAGCACACGCTCCAGGCGGCCGTCGCGCAGCGCGTCTTCGACCATGAACGACGGCAGGCCCGCGATGCCGGCACCGGCCAGCGCAGCCGCCAGCAGCATCTCGAGCTGCGCCGTAACGAGCGCCGGTGGCGGTGTGAGCAGCGTGGCGCTGCTCCCGCTGTCGTCGAACAGCGTCAGCTCGCGCTTGACCGCGGACACCGCCGGCAGCGCGTGCCGCCGCAACTCGTCGAGGGTGGCCGCTCGCGCGCTTTCGACGCGCGGGTGGACTACACGATGAAGGTCGCGGCCTATCGATGAGTGCTGGCGATTCGCTCAGTGCAGCGTCGGCAGCACGGCCGGTTGCGCGAAGTCGCGCCCGATCACGCTGCGCGCGAAAAAGTAGTTGCAGCGCGCGCGTTCACTCAGCGTGTCGAGGTTGACGTGGCCGGTGGCGTCGCAGGGGAAGACCAGGCCGCGGCCTTCGTGGAACAGGGACTGGAAGCGCAGTTCGAAAGCGGTGCTGGCGTTCATGACAGGTCTCCGGGCGGCACGAGGTGGGGTGACTCGATGGGGTCATTTCAGCCGCGTTGGGTTGCGACGCGGTGTCCTTCTTCGGTCGCTGGATGACGGTTGAAATTACGGCTGACTCACTGTCTTCTAGCCGTGACGCCGCACACCGCGCGCCAGGCCGAGCGCATGTGCCGTGCCACCGCGTCCCAGAAGGCATCGGCAGCTTCGCGGCGGGCTTGCGTTGCGCACCGCTTGGCGCTGTCCATCACAGCCGCGAACTGAAGGGGGGTCAGTGCACGATAGGTGGAGTCGTCGTTCATCGCAGGCTTCCGTGGTGTCGGTGCATTCAATGTAGGCAGCGGCACCGGCTGCGGAAACAGCGCGCTTTTCAAATGCGTCTTGCGTGCCGTGCAAAGGCATCCTGCCTACCATCGCGCCATGGACGACCTCGGCTTCGACGACCTCAGGCTGTTCGCCCGCGTCGCTGCGCTCGGCACCTTGTCGGCCGTGGCGCGCGAGCGCGACGTGCCGGTGAGCCAGGTCTCGCGGGCGCTGTCGCGCATCGAGAAGAGCTGCGGCGCGCGCCTGATCCACCGCTCGACGCATGGCCTGGCATTGACGGCCGAGGGCGAGACCTTCCTCGACTACTGCCACCAGATCGGCGGCACGCTGGAACTGCTCGAGGGCGAATTCGCCACCCAGGCCCAGGAGCCGAGCGGCCTGGTGCGTGTGGCCGCCAGCACGGTGATGGCCCAGTACCTGCTGCTGCCCAGCCTGGGCGACCTCGGCCAGCGCTATCCGCGCTTGCGCGTCGAACTTGAAGTCAGCGACCGGCTGGTCGACATGGCGCGCGACGGCATCGACATCGCGATCCGCACCTCCACCGCGCTGCCGGAGACGATGGTGGCGCGGCAGATCGGCACGCTGGGCCGAGCGCTCTACGCGGCGCCGGCCTACATCGCGCGCGCCGGGCTGCCGATGCACCCGGACGATCTGCACCGGCACCGCCTCATCGCCAACAGCGCCGCGACGCAGCTCAACCACTGGCCGTTCATCGTCGATGGCAAGCCGGTGAAGCTGCATGCCTTAGGTCACTGGCGCAGCAACGACACCGGCATGGCGGCGACGATGGTCTTGCAGGGCCTGGGCATCGGCCGGCTGGCCACCGTCGCTGCCGAGCCGCTGGTGCGGCAACAGGCCTTGCTGCCGGTGCTGCCGGCGTTCGTCGATGTGCAGCCGGTGCCGATCCATGCCGTCACCGCCAGCACGCGGCAGCGCCTGCCGAAGATCAGGGCGTGCGTCGAGCACTGGGCGGCGTGGATTGGGCAGGCGCGGAACGGCCCTTGATCTCGGCCGCCGGCCGTGACGTCCGGCGCCCCTAAGTTGGCGCCGGCCGGCGTTGCGCCGCGTCCAGGGTAGGCGCACCATTCGCGGCGTGTGAGTGCAGCCCCGCTCGAACAGGTCCTGAGGGACTTTTATTCGGCCTTCGCCGAAGCCGACCACGCGCGGCGCGCGGCTTTGCTGGCACGTTGCATGACGCCCGAGGCGGAGATCACCTGGCCGGGCGAGGGCTTCAAGGGATACGCCGAGGTCTCGCGCAAGATCGACGGGTTCCACCAACGTTGGGCGGGCTCGCGCCTGGTGCTGGCCAGTGGCTGGAACGCCTACCGCAACATCGTGCGTGTGGCCGGTGCGATCGTCGACGCGCAAGGCGTCGCATTGGCCGAGAGCCACTCGGTGTTCGAACTGGCGGCCGACGGCCGCATCGCCAAGGTGTGGCCATTCTGGGAAGCGCTGCCTGCGCTGCCCGAATCGTGGCCCGCCGCGTTGTCCAGGCGCTGGGCGGCCGTTCGATCGTGAGGCCGATCGCGTGGACCACGCCGCACCGCGCCGGCCGCGCTTGAGCCGGCGATGGTTCGCACTGCGGCTCATTCGAGCCGAAGCGACTGTGCCAGCCCCGCCGCCACGACGGCGATGCGCCGCAGGTGGCGCGACTCGGGGTGCGCGAGCAGCCACAGGTCGGTCTCGCATTCGGCCAGCGGCTCGGTGAGTGCGGACACCTCGGCGTAGGCCTCGGCGAGGAACAGCGGCACGATGCCGATCGCCAGGCCGGCTGCGATCGCTTCCATCACCGCCAGGATGCCGTGCACTTCGAGTCGCGGCGCGACCTTGGGCAAATGCTTGCGCCGCCAGCGCACCGACGGGTGATCGGGCAGCGCTTCGTCGGGCACCGCCCACGGCAGCGCCGCCAGTTGGTCGATCGAGTGCGTGCCGCGCGCCAGGCGCCGCGCTGCGAACACGGCGACGCGAATCACCCCGAGGCGGCGGCCGACGAGATGTTCGGGTGGCTTCTTGGTCGCGCGCAAGGCCAGGTCGGCGTCGCGCCGCGTCAGGTTCGCCAGTTCGTTGCTCGCCGCCAGTTCCAGCCGCAACTGCGGATGGCGCGCCATCAGCTCGCTCAAGCCCGGCATCACCAGGCCGTAGAGCAGGGTGTCGGTGGTCGTGATGCGAACCAGGCCGGACACGCTGTCGTCGCGCGCCGCGAGCTGCGAGCGCGCCGCTTCGAGCTCGCCTTCGATGCGCTCGGCATGCGCGGCCAGTTGCAGCGCCAGCTCGCCGGCGTGGTATCCACGACGGTCGCGGTCGAACAGGCGGCGGCCGAGCTGCTTCTCGATGCGCTGCAAGGCGCGAAAGACGGTCGAGGTATCGACGCCGAGCCGAGCCGCGGCGTCGGCCAGCGTCGGTGCGCGCGTCAGCGCGAGCAGCAGCGCCAGATCGTCGGCCGTCAGCTGTGTTGCGGTTGATTGCAGGCTTGCATTCATCGTTTGTCGCCACGCCTATTTTGTTTGCGCGATTGCACGCCTAAATTGTCTGCACCGCAACTCTCGAAAGGCATCTTCGTCATGAAGCTCTATCACTCGCCCGGCGCCTGCTCGCTGGCGGTTCACATCGCGCTGCGCGAAGCCGGCTTGTCGTTCGACCTGCACAAGGTCAACCTGGCCACGCACCGCCTGGCCGACGGCAGCGACTACCGCGCGATCAACCCGCGCGGCTACGTGCCGCTGCTCGAAACGGACGACGGCTCGCGCCACACCGAGGCGGCGGCGTTGCTGCAATACGTCGGCGACCTCGAGCCGACGCAGCGCCTGCTGCCGGCCGGCGGCGCTGGAGCGGCTCGCGGTGGTCGAAGGGCTGGCCTTCGTCGCCACCGAGTTGCACAAGGTCTTCAGCCCGTGGCTCTGGCACGCCGACACTGCCGAGACGACGCAGCAGGCCGCGCGCGACAAGCTGGCGCTGCGCTTCGCCGAACTCGACCGCCATTTCGCCGATCACGACTGGCTGGCACTCGACCGCTTCACCGTCGCCGACGCCTATGCCTTCACGATCGTCAACTGGTCGAACTTCCTGCACATCGATCTGAAGCCGACCCCGCACTTGGCCGCCTATCTGCAACGTGTCGCTGCGCGGCCCGCGGTGCAGGCGGCGCTGGCCGCCGAAGGCTTGAACAAATGAACTCAGCCAAAGGAAATACCACCATGCTCGACCTCCGCACCGCTCCGTACGCCGCGCTGCTGCTGCGCCTCGGCCTCGGCGCCATGTTCATCGCGCACAGCCTGTGGCTCAAGCTGTTCGTCTTCACGCTGCCCGGCACGGCGCAGTTCTTCGGCTCGATCGGGTTGCCGCCGGCGCTTGCCTATGTCGTCTTCGCGACCGAGGCGATCGGCGGCGTGGCCCTCATCCTCGGCATCGCAACGCGCGCCGTGGCGCTGGCGCTGATCCCCGTGCTGCTCGGCGCGACCTGGGCCCACGCCGGCAACGGCTGGCTGTTCACCAACCACGGCGGCGGCTGGGAGTACCCGTTGTTCCTGACGCTGGCGACTGCCGTGCAGGCCCTGCTCGGCGCCGGCGCCTTGGCGCTGCGGCGGGGCCGCGCCGCCGCAGCCACGCCCGGTGCATGGGTCCGTGCATGACGTCAGGTTGCGCTTGAAACGCAGCCGCCGCTGATCGACATCGGCGGTCAACCGGGCACGACGAAGCTGAAGGCATCCCCCAGCACGACGACACGCCCGGAGTCCACGATGACCGAGAGCCTGCCCATCGGAGCGCACCTCACGTCACCGCGCCACGGCTACCTGCACCATCGCATCTATGCCGGTGCGGGCCAGGTGATCCACTACGCCGGCTTCGACCGGCCCTTGCGCAAGGGGCGCGTCGAGCAGGTCTCGATCGAGCGCTTCGGCCGCGGTCGCGGCGTGCAGGTCAAGGCCTGCGTGGCGCCCCGCTTTTCAGGACTGCGCGCGGTCGAGCGCGCGCGCACCCGGCTGGGCGAGAACCGCTATCGCTTCTGGTCCAACAACTGAGAACACTTCGCCGAGTGGTGCATCTCGGGCGCCAGCCGCAGCCCGCAGGTCGAGGCCTGGGGGCAGCGCCTGCAGGCAGTGACGCACGGCCTCGCCGGCCTGCTCGCCGGCCGGCGCGGCCGACAGCTTGGGCAGCAGCCCGACACGCGCGCGCGCCTCGTCGATCGGCAGCGACATCAGCGGCCAGAAGCTCCACTGGTGCGTCATGTCCACATTGCACATAGCGCCGCGGTGGATGGCCCACAGCACCAGATCCGGATGGAAGTTTCCGGTGTAGGCGCCGGTGGCCGGCGTGATCTGCACGCCCTGGTGGAACTGCAAGATCACCATCTGCACGAAGAAGAAACCGTCCTCGCGCCGGTTGCCGGCCTGAAAGGCGCCCTGCTGGATCTCGCCGTGCGGCGTGGTCTCGTTGCCGGCCAGCACATGCAGCACATCGTGATAGGCCACCGAGTCGGGGATGCCGGCACGCTCGCCGGGGAAGCCGAAGCCGACGGCCGTCATGTGCTTCCAGTACTCGCGGCCGAGCGTGCCGTCGGGCAGCATGCCGAGGCGCTTGTAGTCCCAGACTTTGTCCTTGTTGACCGTGGTCTTCAAGGCCAGCGCGCCGAAGAAGCGCAGCACGCCCATCGCGCCTTCGGCCAGATACGCCTCCTTGACCATGACGCGCATGCCGCGCCGCATCGACAAGAAGCGGGCCTTGAGCGTGCGGCCGTTCAGCACGGCGTCGATGGCCTCGATCACCGGGTCGTGCGCGCCGAGCGTGTCGGCGAGCATCTGCAGGAAGGCCAGCGAGTCGGCGCGTATCGGGCGCGCCAGCAGCACCGCCAGGGCGGACAACTGCACCAGGCGCTTGCGCTGGTGCGCGCCTTCGATCGCCTGGGCCGCTTCGTCGGGATGCAGCGGCAGCGGGTCGCGCTGCGGCCGCTCGAAGTGCGCGATGCGCGCATAGGTGTCGAAGAACAGACGCTCGTCGGCGTCGAGCGCGCCATCGACGCGCAGGGCGGTGCGCAGCGTGCGCATCACGGTGGGGAGTTCGTTGCGGGAAAAAACAGCGATGTCCATGGAGGCTCCTTGAGGTTCAGCGGACGAGGAAGTTGTTGATCGCGGCCAGGTCGCCCTCGGCCAGCGCGCCGGCCGACGCGGCCAGCTTGATGCGGCCGATCAGGTAGTCGTTGCGCGCCTGCGCGAGGTCGAGCTGGGTCGAATACAGGCGCTGCTGTGCGTCGAGCACGTCGAGTTCGGTGCGCGTGCCGACATCGCGGCCGAGCATCGTGGCTTCGAGCGCGGTCTGCTCCGAGCGCACCGACTGTTCGAGCGAGCCGATGCGCGACACGCCCGTGCGCACCGACAAGTACGCGTCCTGTGCCTGCAGACGTGCGTCGCGCTGCGCGGCGCTGACCTCCTGCTCGGCCTGGCCGCGCTTGGCGATCGACTCGCGTTCCTTCGAGTTGATCGCACCACCGGCGTACAGCGGGATGTTGAACTGCAGGCCGATCGCGGTGCTGCGCTTGCCGTCCGGCGACGACAGCTCCGACAAGCCGCCCGACTGGCCTTTGTACTGACGCGCTGGCGACGAGGTCGAGCGTCGGCCGGCTGGACAGCTTGTACTTGTCGATCTCGACCGCGGCGATGGCCAGTTCGCTCTGCTTGGCGAGCACGCGCGTGCTGCCGGCTGCCGCCTGCTGTTGCCAGGCTTGCGCGCTGTCGGGCTGCGGCGGTTGCGGCACGAAGCCGGCGCGCAACGCGGCCAGGCGTTCGGCCTTGGCACCCGTCAGTTCCTCGAACTGCGACTGCCGCAGCGCCAGCGTGCTCTGCGCCTGCACCTCGCGCGTGGCCACGCCGTCGAGCCGCGCCTGCGCTTCCTGGACATCGGTGATGCGGCCGCGGCCGACCTCGAAGCGCGCCTGTGCACGGTCGCGCTGCAGCGTCACCGCGGCTTTTTCGGCCTGGGCCACGCGCACGCTCTCCTGCGCAAGCAGCACGTTGAGGTAAGCCTGCGCCACGCGCTGCATCAGCTCCTGCTGCGCATCGCGGTATTGCAGTTCGGCGAGCACCGTCTGCTGTTCCAGCTGCTTCTTGTCGGCGCGCGACTTGGCGGCGATCAGCGGCTGCTTCAGCTCCAGCGCCACCTCCTGCATGCGGCCCGAGCTGTTGGGCTTGATCGCGTCCTGCAATTGCGGCGGCAGGCTGCTGCTCGACGACGAACGGTCGTTGAGCTGCGTCACGCTGGCTGCGAGCTGCACCTGCGGCAGCAGCAGCGAGCGCCCTTGCACCGTCTTCTCGCGGCCGGCCTTCAGCCCTTCGCTCGCTGCGGCGAGCGTGGGGTCGTGCGCCAGCGCCTGCGTGTAGGCGCCCATCAGGTCGAGCGCGAGGGTCGGGGCGGCGGCGCAGGCGAAGGCTGCCGCTGCCAGTGCCTTGAGCACGGGCTGGTTCATGTTTGTTCCTTGAATGCGGTGGTTGTCCGTTCGCGCTGAGCCTGTATTTCCGATCGCCCTGAGCCTGTCGAAGGGAGCGCAGCTCAAGGGCTTCGACAGGCTCAGCCCGAACGGTGTTGTTGTTTCCGGCAGGCTCAGCCCGAACGGTGTTGTCTCCGATCGTCCTGAGCTTGTCGAAGGGCAGGCTCAGCCCGAACGGGGTGCGGTGATGGTTCGCTGCGCGCCGTAGCACGCGGCGTACAGCGCAGGCAGAAAGACGAGCGTCAGCAGCGTGGCGACGAAGAGGCCGCCCATGATCGACCAGGCCATCGGGCCCCAGAACACCGAATGGGTGAGCGGGATCATCGCCAGGATGGCGGCCAGCGCGGTCAGCACGATCGGCCGCAGGCGGCGCACGGCCGACTCGACGATGGCATCCCACAGCGTCGCGCCGTTGGCGAGGTCGTGGTCGATCTGCACCACCAGGATCACCGAGTTGCGGATAATCATGCCGGCCAGCGCGATCACGCCGAGCATGGCGACGAAGCCGAACGGGATGCGAAACGCGGCCAGGATCGCCGACACGCCGATCAAACCGAGCGGGGCCGTCGCCAGCACGAGCGCCATCTTCTTCATGTCCTGCAGTTGCAGCATCAGCAGCACGAGGATGGCGACGATGGCCATCGGCATCACCGCCATGATCGAGGCCTGCGCCTTGGCGCTCGACTCCTGCGCGCCGCCGAGCTCGATGCCGTAGCCGAGCGGCAAGGTCTTGGCCAGCGCGTCGATCTGCGGCGACAGCGCGCGTGTCACGTCCGGCGCCTCGGCGCCTTCGACGTTGGCGCGCACCGTCAACGTCGGCACGCGGTTGCGCCGCCAGAGCACGCTGTCCTCGCTGTCGAGCGACAGCTGCGCGACTTGCGAGACCGGGATGAACTTGCCGTTGCGCAGGTAGATCTTGGTGTCCTTCAGGTTGTTCAGGTCGCTGCGCTCGGGCTCGATCAGCCGTGCCACCACGTCCAGGCCGTCATCGCCTTCGCGGTACTGCGTGATCGTGCTGCCCGACAGCGACCACTGCAGCGCGTTCTGGATCTCGCGCGAGCTGATGCCCAGCGCGCGCGCCTTGTCCTGATCGACATCGACCTTGAGGCGCTTCAGGCGCTCGCCCCAATCCTGGTTCACGCGGCGCACGTGCGAGTCGGCGCGCAGGATCGTGCCCACCTGGTCGGCGATGGCCTGCACCTGCTGGTTGTCGGCGCCGAAGACGCGGAACTGCACCGGGTAGCCGACCGGCGGCCCGTTCTCCAGCCGGTTGACGCGGCCACGCACCAGCGGGAAGCCGTTTTCGAACAGCGCGGTGATCTTCTTCAGCACGCGCTCGCGCGCTTCGCCGCCCTTGGTCATGACCATCATCTCGCCGAGGTTGAGATTCGGCGTCTGCACGTCCAGCGGCAGGTAGAAGCGCGGGCTGCCGTTGCCGATGTAGCTGGTGACCGCAACCACGTCGGGGTCGCCTTTCAGCCTGGCTTCGAGTTCGGCCACCTCGCGGTGGCTGGCCTCGAAGGTGGCGGCCTGCGGCATCCACAGATCGACCATCAGCTCGGGCCGGTCCGACGCCGGGAAGAACTGTTGCGGCACGACGCGAAAGAGCGCGATCGAGCCGATGAACGCGGCCACGGTGATGGCGATGACGAGCTTGCGGTGCACCAGGCACAGGGCCACGAAGCCGCGGAACCTGGCGTAGAAGCCCTTGGCATAGACCGCGTCCTCGTCGTGATCTGCATGCGCGTGCTCCTTCAACAGCTTGAAGCCGATGTAGGGCGTGAAGATCACCGCGACGACCCACGACAGCATCAGCGAGATGCCGACCACCTGGAACAGCGAGAACACGTACTCGCCCGAGCCGCTCTTCGCAAAGCCCACCGGCAGGAAACCCGCGGCGGTGATCAGCGTGCCGGTCAGCATCGGGAACGCGGTCGCGGTGTAGGCGTAGGTCGCAGCGCGGAACTTGTCCCAGCCCTGCTCCAACTTCAACGCCATCATCTCGACGGCGATGATCGCGTCGTCGACCAGCAGGCCGAGGGCGATGATCAGCGCGCCGAGCGAGATGCGCTGCAGCTCGATGTTGAGGAAGTACATCGCCAGAAACGTCAGCGCCAGCACCAGCGGAATGCACAGCGCGACCACGAAGCCGGTGCGCATGCCGAGCGAGACAAAACTGACCGCGAGCACGATCACCACCGCTTCGGCCAGGCTCTTCTTGAACTCGTGCACCGACTCCTCGACCACACGCGGCTGGTCGGACACGGCGTGGATCTCCACGCCCACCGGCAGGCTGCTCTGCACGCGCGCCACCGTGGCCGTGAGCTGCTCGCCGAGGCGGATCACGTCGCCGCCCTTCCTCATGCTGACCGCCAGGCCGACGGCCGGCTGGCCGTTGAAACGCATCTTCGAGGTGGCCGGCTCGACCACGCCGCGCTTCACGTCGGCGATGTCGCCGAGGCGAAAACTGCGCTCGCCGGCGCGGATGCCGATGTTGCGGATGGCGTCCACCGAGTCGAACTCGCCGCTCACCGCCAGCCGCACCTGCTCGGTGCCGGTGAGCACCGTGCCCGCGGCCTGCACCGTGTTGGTCGAGGCCAGCGTCTGCTGGATCAGCGACGGGTCGATGCCCAGCGACGCCAGCTTGGCGTTGCTGGCTTCGATATAGATCTTCTCGTCCTGCGCGCCGGTGAGATCGACCTTGTTGACATCGGCCACGCGCAGGAACTCGTTGCGCGCGGCGTCGGCGAAGTCACGCAGCTCGGCATAGCCGAAACCGTCGCCGGTGATCGCGTAGAGATTGCCGAAGGTGTCGCCGAACTCGTCGTTGAAGAACGGCCCCCTCACGCCTTGCGGCAGCGTGTGCGCGATGTCGCCGAGCTTCTTGCGCACCTGGTACCAGACCTGCGGCACCGCGCCGGGCAGCGTGTCCTCGCGCAGCGTGATCGTGATCTGCGTGACGCCGGGCTTGGAGTAGCTGGTCGTGTAGTCGATCTCGGCCACTTCCTGCAGCTTCTTCTCCAGCTTGTCGGTGACCTGCTCGGACATCTGCTGCGCCGAGCTGCCGGGCCAATAGGCCTGCACCAGCATCGCCTTGACGGTGAACTCGGGGTCTTCCTTCTGACCGAGTTGCGTGTACGCCAGCACGCCGGCGATCGACAGCAGCGCGAGCAGGAAGACCACCATCTGCTGGTGCTTCAAGGCCCATTCGGAGAGGTTGAGGCCGTTCGTCTTGGGATCGGTCGAGGGCGGGTTGTGCATGGGGCGCGGGCTGTTCGTTGGCGACCCGAGCATTTCGCCTGCGCGGCGTTGCAGTGCGCTTTCGCGCGACGGCTTTGGGATTTCGATTGAAATTGCACGGGACGGCAATGGCAGCGGCGCTGCAGTACGGTCGCTCGTCAGCGCAGCCACCGGCCGCCCGTCGCCAAAGCGGGCGTGGGCAACCTTCTACGATTGAAGGTCGTTTGAGCCATTTAGCGCGGCTGTGAAGCTCTCGGGCTTCATCCACTTATGACGCTTGTGTTGTGACCAGGCATCCTGCCTCATCAAGGCACAATCCCCGCGCTGCAAGACTGACCTTGGAATTTGGCGCAGCGAAGTCCCTGTCGGGAGGCTGCTCGCCAAGTGCATGCGCAGGAGGTGTATGGAGAATGCGATGGACGAACCGTTCGAGATCGAGCGGAGGGGCGCGGCCGCGGGCATCAACCCGATGTTCGGCGAGTGGCAGCAGCAATTCGAACTTGAGCCGGTCTCCTACGCCAATAGTGGCAACGCCCGCGCTGCGTTCAAGACGGCCGTTCGCTCGCAGCTCACGAACAAGTACGTCTTCGTCGGCGACGTTTCGCTCCGGGTCGTGCTCTACCTCGAAGAGCAGAAGATGCTAGAGACGCCGTCCTACGGCGACATCGACAACCACGCCAAGCAACTGCTCGACACGATCAAAGGCAACGGCGGTCTTCTGATCGACGACTGCCAAGTCCAGCACATCGACATTTCGTGGATTGACGTCCCATACGGCGCGCGCTTCCAGATGGAGATTCGGGCCTCGCCCGATGACTTCATGCCCTTGCCCCTGCGTCTGTACGAGATGCCGGACAGGCTGTACTACCCGCTTTCAGATCAGGCATGGACAACCGAGGGTCTGAAGCCAGTTCCGGCGGAGCAGACCGTCGCCCTCGCCCACGCGCTAGCGGACATGACCAAGCGCAAGCGGACACTACGCCATGAACTACGTCAGGAAGGTTTACCGCAGTTCCGAGCGTTCCAGCACGGCAAGTACGTTTCACCGATGCTCATGGGCTTCCACCGCACCAGAATTGAGCAATCTGGTTTTGAGCTGGTCGCCCTCAACACCTGGACAAAGCCCGCGGGAAATTGACGCCGCGAATAGGCCTGCCACTCGACCGCAGCGGCCGAGCAATAGTCGGCACACAGAGCAAAAAGACTGGCAGTGATCTCAACAGCGCAAGACAGTGAGGGGCGAGGGTTGGTCAAGACTAGGGGCTTCGCATCGGAAGCAAACCTCGTTGAGGCACTCATCAAGGTCTTACGGAGGGGCGCCCCTCAAGGTTGGTCACTTATGCGAGAAGTAGACGCCGGAGTTGGCATCGCAGACCTCGTTCTTGTTCCGACGCTACGTGGGATCAGCCACACGCAACGCCTTCTGCGAAGAGTGCCGCTTCGCCTTGCGCCGCTACTCGCGCCGAACACTTCGCGCAAGGTTGCCTCGGTTTCTGCCTTCATGAGACAAACTGGTATGTCTCGCTCATCCGCGCTGAAAGCCGTCCGCGATTTGACGGCGATTGGGTTGGCGCGACGAGAGGGTGCCTTGGTTGAGTTGAAAGCAGTCAAAGAGGCACCATACAAGGACGTGATTGCGATTGAAGCGAAACTGCGAGACTGGGGTCGAGCCCTGACGCAGGCCTACCGGAACTGCCAATTTGCTACGCAATCATGGGTCGTTCTCGATGAGCACTATCCCCTCAGCGAGCTTGCATTGACTGCGTTCAAGCGAGCCAACGTCGGACTCGCAACCTGTTCGACAGAGGGCAACTTGCGGATACGCGTCGCCGCGAAGACGAAGCGGCCTAACAGCCCGCAAAGGATGTGGACCGCGCAAGCTGTGATCGCTCGATCACCCCGTCAAGCCTTGAGGCCACTCAAGTAGTCAGCCCAAGCCGGCAGATGGCCGCCACGCCCATGCCGCTCAAGCAAGATGTTTGCCTTCTCAAGCGCAAGGTAAGCCTGCCTTGCACCACTGACGCGAGTCTGCAGGTACGCGATTCGCTCACCGCGCCCCATGCTGGCCAGCGTGTCGAACTCCTGGCCCATGATCTTGAAATAGTGCTTGTAGAGCGGCGGCTGGTTGAATGTCGGATCGACTGCCTGCGCCAAGGCCTGCTCACTGTATTCGGTCGGCACGTGGATGGCTTCCCAAACCTTCGGAGCTTTGCCGCGGATTTGTCGAGCGTCCTCAAATTGGACCCAGTTCAGGAGGCCGGGAAGGTAGATCCGGTGCTTTGGGTCCACGCCGATCTTCCTCAGATACCAGAAACTTGTCGATCGAGAAGATGCGAGTGTTCTCGAAGGCACCAATAGTCAACTCGATATCGTCGAGCACGCTGTAAAGCACGCACTCAGTGTTGGTGTAGCCCACGGTCAGCGACAGCCCTGTACTTTGGATCTCTTCAAAGAAGTCGTGTGCCGCTCGAAGGAACGCAGCGTCCCCTATCTGCTTCGTATCCCGCTCATGCTGGTACATGAGATACACGTGCTCTACTGAAGGGTAGGATGTGATCCAGTTCAGAAGTCGTTGCCGAAATCCAGCGTCTTCTATCATTGCTGAAGTAACGGCCAACGACAGACAGAGCGAGTCATCTCCGCCCACCTCGATGAACGCCTCGACAGTGAATGCCTTCTGCCTGTCCACGTAGTCTGAGTAGAGTTGGTCGATGAATCTCGTGGGCACGACCAGTCGGCGGAATCCGAGAGCACGCTGAAAGTCCAAGCACTGTTTCGCGACATCTAGCGCGTGCGACTTGAACGAAGAAGTCTTGAATCCTCCACCGACAGCTTCGGGAAAGAAGGGGTATTCAAGCAGCTTCGGCTTTTGCGAACTCGGCAAGTAGAACTGTGGGTCGAACAGAGACGCGCTAAGTGTTGTCTCGTTCAGTCTCTCGACGCTGTTCATCGACTGATGCAGGGGGCTCAGTATTAGTCCATGCCCGCACTTCTCGTCCTCGAAGGACTGGATGTTCCACTTGGCGTTGTGACCAACCTGGTGAAGAAGTCGTAGGCCCACGCTTAGCTCCCTTGAATCAATTTCAACTCATGAATGAGCAGAGTGGGTGCCCTTGGCCGCTGATACGGCGCCTTTCGAAGGAGCGCATCGATCAGAGCGCACGTCCTACCATCTGTACACCCATGTTCAACAAGAGAGCGATGCGGCGTTCCCTGTATCGCGATCGCCAGTTCATGGTCGTGCATCCCAGGGCGAACTCTGAACGGATGATGGCCTGCCAGCATCTGATACATGAGCACGCCAAGCGCGAAGAAGTCTGTCTTGAACGAGATGGCATCCTTGTCGTTTGCAATCTGTTCCGGCGCTGCGTAGTCGAGTGTGAGAGGCCCGTTCCCCCACCCATCTCGGGTGATTCCGATGCCGCCGGTCTCTCGAACGATACCGAGGTCGATTACAACAACCGTCCCGTCAGGCCTCAGCAGAATGTTTGCAGGTTTGATGTCGCGGTGGACAAAGCGAAGAGGATGAGTCCAAAGGGGGTTCAACGCTTCGGCAATCCCGAGGGCAATTCTTGATACTTCCTTGGGTGCGCCAAGATGAGCGCGCAGGAGTTCTGTCAGCGTTCGAGACTCTATGAACTCCTCGATGCTGATGTAGAGCGTCTGAAGAAGCTTGTCATCCGTGATGGGGTTTTCGACAAAAAGGTTCGAGAAGCGCAGAGCGGGGAACTGGGCTGGCTTCACGTCGCGAAGAATCTTCGTCTCCGCCTCGAGTCGAGTTAGCCCTTCCGGCGTGGCGCCGGAGACCACTTTGATTACGACCTTCCCCCATGCCTGCCAACCCCGGAGGAAGGCCGAGTCACCGGGAATGTCCTCAGGGATCAGCGAGTCGTCGAAGCGACCAAAGTACACGACACGCTGACCGGATGCGGCGGCAACTTGGTCGATGACCAAACTTGGCAGGCACGCCGTCAACTCCGCTCTTAGCTCTTTGCTGTCTTCGGGCATTGCACTCCCTCATGCGCCTCACCGCGATATCGCCTGATGCTAAATCAGATGTTTGCATCACAGCCAGGTAACACGGCCGCAGAGTCCACCCTACGCTCCCTTATGTGTCAAGTTCCCCCGAGAGTCAGTGTTGCAGTGCCAGCCGCTCTGCGACGATCGAGGTCGCGAGTTTAGGGACAGATATCTCGGCCTCGATTGCATCGGTCAGCAGCTAGCGCCTCTTCGCAGCGCCCTGATTCTCACCGCACCTTCGCCACCGCCTGCCCCGCGCCCACCGTCTTCACCTTCTGCCCCGCATGCAGCATGTGCACGCCGGCCGTCACCACCGTCTCGCCGCCCGTGAGGCCGCTGGCGATCAGCACGCTGTCGTCTTGCGCGCTGCCCAGCGTCACCGGCCGCGCCGCCACCTGCGCCGACTTTTCGTCGATCACCCACACCAGCGGCTGGCCGCCTTTGTCGAGTACCGCGGTCAGCGGCAGGCGGATCGCGCGTTCGCCGTCCACGTCGGCGGTGAACACCGAGGCCGTCATGCCGAGCATCAGGCCGGCGTCGGCGTCTTTCACCGCGATGCGCGCCGAGTAGGTGCGCGTCACGCTGTCGGTGTCGGGGGCGAGTTCACGCAACGTGCCGCTGTAGGTCTTGCCGCGCCGCGCCCAGGCCGAGACCTGCAGCGACTTGGCACGCCGCAGTTCATCGACGCGCGACTCGGCAATGCTGATCACGACCTCGCGCTCGCCGTCGGCCGCCACCGTCACCACCGCCTGGCCGGGCGAGACGACCTGGCCGCCCTCGGCGCTGATCGCGGTGACCAGACCGTCGCGGTCGGCGACGAGATCGGTGTAGCCGCGCTGGTTGACCTTGATCGACTGCTGCGCCAACGCGGCCTTCAGCTGCGACTCGGATTGCGCGAGCGCGAGCTTCTGTTGATCGACCTCGGCCTGCGACGCGAACTGGCGGCCGAGCAGCTGCTCGGTGCGCTGCAGATCGACGCGGTTCTGCGCGACGCGGCTCCGCGCCGCATCGACATCGGCCACGGCGGCCACCACGTGCAGCGACTCCTGCGCCGGGTCCAGCCGCATCAGCACCTGGCCGCGCTTGACGTGACTGCCGACCTCGACCAGCCGCGCCACCACCTTGCCTGAGGTCTGAAAGCCGAGCTTGCTTTCGTAGCGCGCGCGCACCTCGCCCGAGTAGCTGGCGCCCACCGAGCCGTTGCTCTGGCCGACGACGGCGCTCTTCACCGGGCGCACGTCTTCATGCACGGCGTCTTGCTTCGGCGCGCAGGCGGCCGCGACAAGGCTGGCGCCCAGCAGGGCGCCCAGGGTCAGACAGTTCATCGTGTGATCGCTCCTACTTGACGACGTAGCCGCGGCCTTCGAGGCAGGCGCCGAAGGCGCGGTCGAAGGTGGCGCGTTGTTGCGCTTGTTGTTGACGCGCCTGTTGCTCCGCCTGTTGCTGTTGCTGCGAGGCCTGCGCGTTCTGCTGCTGCTTCTTCATCTGGTCGCGCACCGCGGCACCGAGCACACCAACGGCCGCGCCTTTGCCGGCGTTGCCATTCGTCAACTCGGCCACCGCGGCACCACCGGCGGCGCCTTTGACCATGCTGCCGTTCATTGCGATGGATTCCGTTCGCGCTGAGCCTGTCGAAGCGCTCGCCGTCTGCGGCGCCGGCGCCATCGGATCGAACCCCGACTGCGCCTTGCCCCACTGGAAGCAGGCGTACTTGTCCTGGTCCATCTGCGCCGGGCTCTGGCCCTTGGCGGGATAGATCACCGGCATCGGCGCCGTGGTGGCCTGCGCCGACAGCGCCGCCGCGGCACACAGCGTCAGCACGGCACCGCGCCACGTGGAGGAGGTGCGCGCGCCCATCAGCGTGCCGACCCGCAGGTGACGCTGTTGCCCGACGCGTCGGTGCAGCCGCCGCTGCGGCTGACGCCCTCGCCCTTGGTGTAGGTCGTCGAGCCGTTGTAGGTGACGCCGGTGTTGGCGTTGGTGGCCGTGGTGTTGCGCTCGCCCGAGGCCGTGCCGTCGGCGTTGCGCGTGAAGCGCTTGCTGGTCGAGCCGGTGCTGCCGTTGGCGGTGCTGAAGCCCGAGTTGCCGTTGGCGACCACGTTGCCGTTGCCGTCGGTGATCAGGCGGCGCGCGCCGGCGGCATCGACGTTGCTGCCGTTGAAGGTGCCGGCCGAGCGGGCACGCAGCACCGGGTCGGCATGGGCAACGGCCGCGCCGAACAGGCACGTCAGGAGGATCGTTGTCGAGAATTTCATGGCGGTGAGTTTCCTTGTCATAGAGATTGCTTTGCTCCCGTTCGCCCTGAGCCTGTCGAAGGGCCTGCTTGCGGCGCAGGGCTTCGACAGGCTCAGCCCGAACGGATGATGTTCGGCTCCACCCGAACGGATGCTGGGCTCAGCCCGAACGTCAGAGAGATTGCTTTGCTCCCGTTCGCCCTGAGCCTGTCGAAGGGCCTGCTTGCTGGGCTTCGACAAGCTCAGCCCGAACGGATGCGGGCTCGGCCCGAACGGCTGCTGGGCTCAGCCCGAACGGATATCTGGTCAGTAGTCGAGGCCGTCGCTGCTGCCGGCCCAGGCCGAGCGCACCGAGCCGAGATCGGCCGAGCCGTCGAGCTCGTCGAGCGACCAGGGCGTGGTGGTCGCGAAGTCGGGGTCGTCGGCGAAGGACTTCATCTCGTCGTCGTGCGAAGTGGCTTGGGGCTTCGGTTTCATGAACGTGACCTCGTTGCGTTGAAGGTGAGTCGTCAGTGTGTTGATGCGCGGTTTCAGCGCGGTTTGCGAAAACGGATTGGCGATGTCAGTTGAAATCGGGTCGCAGGAACAGGCTGGCCAACCACAGCGCCGCGATCAGCGCGTGCAGATAGAAGCCGACGCCGCTGGTGGTCAGCGGGCTCCAGCGCGACGAGGCCGAGAAGCGGTGGAAGCCGAGCGAGGCCGCCAGCTCGTTGCCGCGCTGGCGCAGGCTGTGCCAGTAGGTCGAGGAGCGGTACTCCATGACCAGCAGCGCCAGCGCGACCAGCAAGCCGCCGCACTTCAGCATGTCGATGCGCATCGCGCTCGAACGCACGGCCTGCGACGACAGCGCGGTGACGATGCTGCCTGTCGTGCCGAGCAGCAGCGCGAGCTGGTAGAAGCGCAGCGTGGCGTGCTGGCGCATGAAGGCGCAGACGCACTTGTATTCCTCGATGCGCGGGTCGCGGTCGATGCGCTCCGACTCCAGCTCCACCGCCAGCTCACTGCGCATCGCTTGGCACCGGGCAGCGTTGCGCCGCTTGCGGCTTCAATTCGGCCAGGCGCTTGTCGGCATCGCCCACGGCGCTCTTCGCGCTGGCCTTGCGCGCCAGCACGACGAAGGGCACGACGGCCTTCCAGGCGTTGTCGGAATCGTCGGCGGCCTTGCGCCGCGCCTGTTCAACGCGGGTGATCTCGGCTTGCAGTTGCTCGCAGTCGGCGACGGGCGCGGCGGG
>CAWFJZ010000011.1:0-18354 GCA_963816315.1 uncultured beta proteobacterium | reverse complement strand
AGGCCGGCCTGGACAGCGCGCAAGCGCCGAAGGAGCGCTGGGCACGCGAGCGCGGCGGTCGCCGCGACGTGCAGGTGATCTTCACCGTCGGCGACGGTGACGCCGACATGAGCGACCTGACGCGCGACATCAAGCGCGCCGGCGGCACGATCGACGCCACGATGCCCAGCCTGCGCATGCTGACGGCCACGCTGCCCGCCCACCGCGTCGCCAAGATCGCCGAGCGCAACGAAGTCGTGCACGTGGCGCCGAACCGGCCGACGCAGCGCACCGCCAGCGCCATCGAGGCCGCCACCGGCGCGATCACGTCTCCCGTTCGCGGCAGCTCGACCAAGACCACGTACAGCGGCCCGGACGGCACCGACATCGGCATCGCCATCATCGACTCGGGCGTGATGAAGGCCCACCGTGCTTTCGACAACGCCAGCGGCGTCTCGCGCGTGAAGAAGAACGTGCAGTTCCTGACGACGAATCTCGCCGACTGGACCAACGGCTACGACAGCAGCACCTCGCTGCAACCCGGCAGCACCGCGCTGGCGACCTACGAAGCCGCGATCGACAACAGCGCCAACGTCGTGCAGGACGGCTACGGCCACGGCACGCACGTGGCCTCGATCGCCGCCGGCCGCCCCGCCACCTACGCCACCGCGCCGGACCTGACCGGCATGGCGCCCAACGCCAACATCTACGACGTGAAGGTGCTTGAATGACCTTGGCTTCGGCACGCTGTCGGACACGCTCGAAGGCATCCAGTGGGTGATCTACCACGCCAAGGAATACAACATCCGCGTGATGAACATCAGCCTGGCGATGGACTCCACCGACACCTGGCAGTACGACCCGCTGTGCGTGGCCGCGCGCAGCGCCGTCGCCCAGGGCATCACGGTCGTCGTCGCCGCCGGCAACTTCGGCAAGAACTATCTGGGCAAGGAAGTCTTCGGATCGATTTCGTCGCCGGGCAACGAGCCGAGCGTGATCACCGTCGGCTCGGTCAACAGCAAGGCCACGCCGGTGCGCAGCGACGACACGGTCAACCTGTTCAGCTCGCGCGGCCCGACCCGCGGCAAGCTCACCACCGCCAGCGGCCAGGTCAAGCGCGACAACCTGTTGAAGCCCGACCTCGTGGCCCCCGGCAACATGCTGATCGGCGCCGCGGCGACCAAAGCCAACGCCACCACGCCGACCTGGAACGCCATCGGCACGCTGTTCTACGCGCCGCTGGTCAGCGCCACCGGCATCACGCAGACCTACCGCGAAACGCAGATGTACCTGTCGGGCACCTCGGTGTCGGCGCCGGTGGTTTCGGGCGCGGCTGCGGTGCTGCTGCAAACCAATCCGGGCCTGACACCGCCGATGGTCAAGGCGATCCTGCAGTACACGGCGCAGCCGATCGCCGGCGCCAACCTGCTGCAACAAGGCGCCGGCCTGCTGAACCTGCCTGGCGCGGTGAGCCTGGCCAAGGTGCTGCGCACCGATGTCACGTCGAAGATCGCCAGCAACGGCATCGTCTCAGGCGAAAACCTGCTGGCCACCGGCAAGGTGATGCCCACGCGCAGCACGACGATCAACGGCCAGGCGTTCAACTGGTCGCGCATCGTCTTCGCCGGCGGCAACCGCATCGTCACCGGCGACGCTTTGTTCACCAAGTTCCAGCCGATCTACAACCCGCGTTTCACCTGGGCCAAGGACGTGGTGCTCGAGCGCTATGCCGATTACTGGGACACGGCCAAGTCGTTCCCGAAGTGGTTCTGGGAAAACCCCGCCAGCGGCACCAAGCCGTTGCTGACCAGCGGCGTCATCGACGGCACAGCGATGCTCGGCACCAGCTCCGCGGTCGGCAAGACCGGCGTCTTCACCCTCACCTCCACGCTCGCCGGCTGGTTCACGGCGGGCAGCGGCACCGCGCTGGCCTCGGGCATCGTCATCAGCGAAGGCATCGTGATCAGTGAAGGCATCGTCATCAGCGAAGGCATCGTCATCAGCGAGGGCATCGTGATCAGCGAAGGCATCGTGATCAGCGAGGGCATCGTCATCAGCGAAGGCATCGTCATCAGCGAGAGCCTGACCCAGGGCGAGTGAGTCCTGCCCGGCACAAGCCGGGTTCGTGAACTAGTCAGCACGCCCTTGCCGCAAGCGCTGCACCGAGTCCCCCCACGACGAAGCCCCATTACTAAGATGGGGCTTCCAGTTTTCACCGGAGAGGTATGCCCGCACGCGGGATCGACGCCAGCGCCATGAGCAAAGACGCTTCGACCGCCGCCCGCAGCCCCTGGCAGCGCCTGCACCAGGCGCTGATGCCGGACTACAACCGCAAGGCCACGATCTACTGGTGGACGATGGTGGTGCTGGGCAGCGTCGCCCTGGCCGCGGCGGTTTGGGAAGTGCAGCAGCTCTCGTTCGGCGTGATCGCGCAGATCGTCCTCGGCACCGCCTTTGCGGTGGCCGCCGGCTTCTTCCCGGTGCGCATCCCGGGCTCGAAGAACTCCTTCGTCGCCGGCGAAGTGTTCATCTTTCTGCTGTTGTTGATCCATGGGCCGGGCGCGGCCACGGTGGCCGCGGCCGGCGAATCCTTCGTCGGCTCGTTCCGCTCTTCCAAACGCTGGACCAGCCGCATCGGCAGCCTGGCCATGGCGGCGTTGGCGATGAGCATCGCCGGCCATGTGATGGAACTGGGCATGGCCTGGAGCGACGGCCGCAGCTCGATCGCGCCGGCGCTGGTGCTGTTGATCGCCTGCCTGGTGGCGGTCGGGTACTTTGCGCTCAACAGCGTCTTCGTCTCGTTGGTGATCACCTTCAAGCGCGGCGAACGTTTCAACCTGCGCGATCACGTCACCAACTTCGGCTCGGTCGGCATCGCCTTCGGCGGCAGCGCGCTGATCGCCGCGCTGCTGCACCTGACGGTGCGCCAGTCGGGCATGAGCGTGCTCTTCGGCGCGCTGCCGGTGGTGGCGATGCTGCTGACCACGGTGCACTACTTCATGCGCCAGCAGGAGGCGCAGGAAGCCGTGCGCCGCGGCCGCATCGAGGCCGCGGAGCGCGAAGCGCAGCAGTCGGCGCGCCACGTCGCCGCGCTGTCGGAGAGCGAGCGCCGCTTTCACAGCGCGTTCACGCACGCCTCGATCGGCATGGCGCTGGTCTCGGTCGATGGCCGCATCCTGCAGGCCAACACCGCGCTGGCCGGCATCCTCGGCCACGACAGCGGCCAGGTGCTGATCGACAAACCGTTCTCGGCCCTGGTGGCGCCGGCCGATCGCACCGTCGTCGAGCGCGACTTCGCCCGCATCGGCACGCTCGATCTCGAAACCTTCAACGCCGAGGTGCGCTGCCTGCATGCCGGCGGCGCCGACCTCTGGGCGGCCCTGCACTGCGCTTTCTTCACCGAATCGAGCTCCGAAGCGCCGTGCCTGATCCTGCAGCTGCAGGACATCAGCGCGCGCCGCCATGCCGAAGCGCAGTTGAACCACATCGCCTTTCACGACAGCCTGACCGGCCTGCCGAACCGCAGCCGCTTCTACGCCATGCTGTCGCAAGCGCTGGCCGCGCTGCGCGACGATGCGCAGCGCCACTTCGCCGTCATGTTCCTCGACTTCGACCGCTTCAAGCTGATCAACGACAGCATGGGCCACTCGGCCGGCGACGCCTTCCTGATCCAGGTCTCGCGCCGCATCCAGGACCATGTGCGTCCGGGCGACGTGGTGGCGCGGCTGGGCGGCGACGAGTTCGCGGTGCTGCTGCACCAGGTGGCCGAGGAAAGCGCCGCCACCAACATGGCCGAGCGGCTGCAGCAGGTGTTGAAGCAGCCGATGCAGATCGGCGGCGTCAACGTCACCACCAGCGCGTCGATCGGCATCACCTTCAGCAAGCTCGGCTACGCGACGCCGGAAGAGGTGGTGCGCGACGCCGACATCGCGATGTACCGCGCCAAGGCGGCCGGCAAGGCGCGCTACGCGTTGTTCGACGCCGAGCTGCACACCGAAGTCGCGCAGCGCTTGATGATCGAGTCGGATCTGCGCCAGGCGCTTGGCGCGCGGCGAGCTGTCCGTGGCCTACCAGCCGCTGTTCAACATCACCAGTGGCCGGCTGCGCGGCTTCGAGGCGCTGGCGCGCTGGCACCACCTCGAGCGCGGCACGATCGAGCCGAGCACCTTCATCCAGATCGCCGAAGAGTCCGGGCTCATCATCGAGTTGACCGACTTCGTGCTCAAACAGGCCTGCACCCAGATGGCCCAGTGGCACGCCATCGACCCGGCGCTGGCCGACCTGAAGCTGCAGGTCAACCTCTCGGGCAGCGACCTCGCGCACAGCGCGCTGTCCGAGCGCATCGAACATGCGCTGGCCAGCAGCCACTTCAATCCGCGCCTGCTGACGCTGGAGCTGACCGAGAACATCCTGATGAAGCGCATCGACTCGGCGCTGGCGACGCTCGAAGCGCTGCGCAAGCTCGGCGTGTCGCTGGCGATCGACGACTTCGGCACCGGCTACTCGTCGCTGGCCTACCTGTCGTCGCTGCCGATCGACAGCCTGAAGATCGACCGCTCGTTCGTGCACGGCATGCGCCGCGCCGGCTCCAAAGACGCCGAGATCGTGCGCGCCATCGTCTCGCTCGGCGCCACGCTGGGCAAGTCGGTCGTTGCCGAAGGCATCGAGTCGGTGTCGCAACTGGCGCAACTGCGCGAGCTCGGCTGCGAGCATGGCCAGGGCTTTCACCTCTCGCGGCCGTTGACGCCCGAGCAGGCCGAGGCCCTGCTCGAGTGTTTGCTGGTGGAGTTGCACGAGCCGCAAGCGCAAGCCGCATTCGACACCGGACTGATGCCGCTCGTCAGACATTGATCCGGCCACAGCGCCGGATAATGCGCGCGATGCGAGTCTTCCGCGGCCTTCGCCACCCCGGCCTTGCGCGCCCTTGCGCGCTGACGATCGGCAATTTCGACGGTGTGCATCGCGGCCATCAGGCGATGCTGGCGCTGCTCAACAACGAGGCGCAGCACCGCGGCGTGCCGTCTCGCGTGCTGACCTTCGAGCCGCACCCGCGCGACTTCTTTGCCCGGCGTGCAGGCCAGGCCGACAGCGCACCGGCGCGTGTGGCCACGCTGCGCGACAAGCTGGCCGAATTCGAACGCTGCGGCATCGACCAGACGGTGGTGCTGCCCTTCGACGCCGCGCTGGCGTCGCACACGCCCGCGGCCTTCGTCGAAGACGTGCTCGTCGCCGGCTTCGGCGCGCGCTACGTGCTGGTCGGCGACGACTTCCGCTTCGGCGCCAAACGCGCCGGCGACTACGCGATGCTCGACGCCGCCGGCGCGTTGCACGGCTTCGACGTGGCGCGCATGCAGAGCTACGAAGTGCACGGCCTGCGCGTTTCCAGCTCGGCCGTGCGCGACAGCGCTGGCCGGCGGCGACATGGACCGTGCCGCCGCATTGCTGGGCCGGCCGTACAGCATCAGCGGCCATGTGCTGCACGGCGCCAAGCTCGGCCGCGAGCTCGGCTTTCGCACGCTGAACCTGCGCTTCGCGCACGCCAAGCCCGCCGCCTCGGGCATCTTCGTCGTCCGCGTGCACGGCCTTGGCTGACGGGCCGCTGCGCGGCGTGGCCAGCCTCGGCCGGCGGCCGACCGTCGATGACAGCGGCCGCGTGCTGCTCGAAACGCATGTGCTCGACTGGCCGGCCGCGCTCGGCAGCGAAGCCGGCTATGGCCGCTTGATCCGCGTCGAGCTGCTGCACTGGCTGCACGAAGAGCGGCGCTACGCGTCGCTCGATGAGCTGCGAGAGGGCATCGCCGACGACACCGCCGCGGCACAGGCGTGGTGGGCGAGCAGGTCTGACAAGCTCACGCGCTGAGCCTCGATGCACTCTGAACCGCCACAGGCGCAAAGGCGCCAAGGCGCTGATCGCTTCGCCGTGAACCAGCGCCGCGCGGCGCGCTGGCTCAGAACCGGCGCGCGATGCCGGCTGAAATCGAGTAGCTGTTGAGCTGCCTCGTCAGCGGGCTGTCGGCCGCCGGACCGAGCAGGCGCGTTGCGCCGAGCGCCGCAAAGCCGGCCCACTGCGGATTGACCTCGATGCGCCAGGTGGCGCCGGTGTGCACGTCGCGCAGGCCTTCGCTCGGCTTGTACACCGGGATAGCCCGATCTCGCCGACTGCTCGGCGGTGACGCCGTACCAGGTCTGCAAGTAGCGGTCGCCGGCGCCGGTCAGGCCGGCACTCAGGCTCACGCGCTGCCGTGCATCGAGGACGAAGCTGCGCGAGACGCCGGCCTCCACGGTGTAGCCACCGCCGTTGCCGAGCGCGTCGAGGCTGCTGGCCAGCGACAGCGACCATTGCGGCGCCGGCTGCCAGCGCAAGCCCAGGCGCGTGCGCACGGTGGCCTTGATGTTGCCCATGCCGCGCAGCTGATCGCTGTCGCTTTCGCTGCGCCCTTGGTCATAGCGGAAGGACAGGTTGACGCGCACGCGGTCGCGGCGCAGCAGCTCGGCGTCGAGCCCGCGCTCGACGTCGTCCTGGCGCCTGCGTCGTGAAGCCGCCGGAGCCGGTGAGCGTGATGCGCCCATAGCGAATGAAGCCCGCCAGGTTCGGCGAGATCTTTCGATCCGACGAACCGCTGAAGGCCGGCTTGTAGGCCAGCACCAGGCCCAGCGCGCCCTCGAACTTCGGCGCCGCGGCGCTTGACGCGGCGGCGCGGCGCAGTGGCCCGCGGCCCCCGGCTCGCCCTGCGCCGGCGTTTCGGGCTGCGTGGACACGCTGCCCTGCGCGTGAGCCGCACCCAGCCCCGCGGCCATCAGGGCGGCGGCACCTGCCCGATACAATCTGCGCATGGTCGCTTCATTCTCTTTGCTTGTTTGGCCGTCCTGGTTCGCCGCCACGCGACGCCAGACCACTCGCGATCGAATTTAGCGCTGTGTGCTGAAGCCGGTCTGAAGCGCCGCGCCGCGTGTGTTGCTTCAGGTATCGACTGTTCGACCCTTCCAGCCTTTGCGCCCGGCCCAAGTCGCGCGCCCTCATGCCATGAGCGACCCCACCGACTACCGCACGACCCTCAACCTGCCCGACACGCCGTTCCCGATGCGCGGCGATCTGCCCAAGCGCGAGCCGGGCTGGATCGCGCAGTGGAACGAACAGGGCCTGTACCAGCGCCTGCGCGATGCGCGCCGCGGCGCGCCGCTGTTCGTGCTGCACGACGGCCCGCCTTACGCCAACGGCGTGCTGCACGTCGGCCATGCGATCAACAACGTGTTGAAGGACATGGTCGTCAAGTCGAAGCAGCTCGCCGGCTTCGACGCGCGCTTCATCCCCGGTTGGGATTGCCACGGCCTGCCGATCGAAAACGCGATCGAGAAGGCGCATGGCCGCAACCTGTCGCGCGACGAGATGCAGGCCAGGAGCCGCGCCTATGCCGGCGAACAGATCGCGCAACAGAAGGCCGACCGGCAGCGCCTGGGCGTGCTCGGCCTGTGGGAGCAGCCGTACAAGACGATGGACTTTGCCAACGAGGCCGGCGAGCTGCGCGCATTGAAGCGGGTCATCGAGCGCGGCTTCGTCTATCGCGGCTTGAAGCCGGTGTACTGGTGTTTCGATTGCGCGTCATCACTCGCCGAGTTCGAGATCGAGTACGCCGACAAGAAAAGCCAGACGGTCGATGTCGGCTTCTTGTGCGCCGAGCCGGACAAGCTGGCCGCGGCGTTCGGCTTGACAGAACTCGTTGGCGAATCGTTCGCGGTGATCTGGACGACAACGGCGTGGACGATTCCCGCCAACCAGGCGCTGAACCTGAACCCCGAGCTCGACTACGCGCTGGTGCACACCGAGCGCGGCAACCTGCTGCTGGCCGCGTCGCTGGTCCTGCCGTGTCTGCAGCGCTACGGCTTGCAAGGCCAGGTCATCGCCACGACGAAGGGCGAGCGACTGGGCGGCATCGCCTTCCGCCATCCGCTGGCGCATGTCGATGCCGGCTACGACCGCCTCTCGCCGGTCTATCTCGCCGACTACGCCACGGCCGACGACGGCACCGGCGTCGTGCACTCATCACCGGCCTACGGCGTCGATGACTTCAACTCGTGCGTGGCACACGGCATGAAGGTCGATGAGATCCTGAACCCGGTCGGTGCGCATGGCTACTACGCGCAGGACTTCCCGCTCTTTCACGGCCAGAACATCTGGAAGGCGGTGCCGCACATCATCGACACGCTGCGAGACGCCGGCCGCCTCTTCGCCACCAGCGCCGATCACGCACAGCTACCCGCATTGCTGGCGCCACAAGACGCCGGTGATCTACCGCGCCGCGGCGCAGTGGTTCATCCGCATGGACGAGGGCGATGGGCGTGTTCACGAAGGACAAGGCGCCGCAGACGCTGCGCCGGATGGCGCTGGACGCCATCGAAGCGACGAGCTTCTATCCCGAGAACGGCAAGGCCCGCCTGCGCGACATGATCGCCAACCGCCCCGACTGGTGCATCAGCCGCCAGCGCAACTGGGGCGTGCCGCTGCCGTTTTTCCTGCACAAGGAAACGGGCGAGCTGCACCCGGACACGATGGCGATCCTCGACCGCGCCGTCGCGCTCGTCGCCGAAGGCGGCGTCGAAGCGTGGAGCCGCGCCACGGCCGAGCAGATCCTCGGCGCGCAAGACGCAGTGCACTACACCAAGAGCAACGACATCCTCGAAGTCTGGTTCGACTCGGGCTCGACGTTCTTTCACGTGCTGCGCGGCTCGCACGCGGGCCCGCCGGGCGATCACGGTCACCACGACAGCGGCCCCGAGGCCGACCTCTACTGCGAAGGCCACGACCAGCACCGCGGCTGGTTCCACTCTTCGCTGCTGCTCGGCTGCGCGCTCTACGGCCGCGCGCCCTACCGCGGCCTGCTGACGCACGGCTTCACCGTCGATGGCCAGGGCCGCAAGATGAGCAAGTCGCTCGGCAACATCATCGACATCAAGACCGCCGCCAAAGACCCCGGCGCCGAAATCCTGCGCCTGTGGTGCGCTTCGACCGACTACGCCAACGACCCGGCGATCGACAAGACCATCCTGGCACGGGTGGTGGACAGCTATCGCCGCATCCGCAACACGCTGCGCTTTCTGCTCGCCAACATCGCCGACTTCGATGCCGCCACCGACAGCGTCGCACCCGGCGAGCTGCTGGAGATCGACCGCTGGGCGCTGTCGCGCGCGGCCGAGCTGCAAGCCGACATCCTGGCCCACTACGCGCGCTTCGAGTTCCACCCCGTCGTCGCCAAGCTGCAGCTCTTCTGCAGCGAAGACCTGGGCGCGTTTTATCTCGACGCGCTGAAGGATCGCCTGTACACCACCGCGCCGAAGTCCATCGCGCGGCGCAGCGCGCAGACCGCGCTCTGGCAGATCACGCACGCGATGCTGCGCTGGATGGCGCCGTTCCTGTCGTTCACCGCCGAAGAGGCGTGGCCGATCCTGGCGCCCGGCAAATCGGTGTCGATCTTCACCGAGACCTTCACGCCGTTCGACGCGCTGGATGCCGCGCTGCTCGCCAAGTGGCAACGCCTGCGCGCCATCCGCGACGAGGTCAACAAGGCGATCGAAGCGGTGCGCGCCGCAGGCGCCGTCGGCTCGTCGCTTCAAGCCAACGTCACCGTCACGGCCAACGCCGAAGATCACGCGCTGCTGGCATCGCTCGGCGACGAGCTGAAGTTCGTCTTCATCACCTCGGTGGCCCGCGTCGCCCTCGGCGCGGCGCTCGCCGTCGCGGTCGAACCTTCGACGGCCACGAAGTGCGAACGCTGCTGGCACTGGCGCGACGACGTTGGCCACGACAGCCGCCACCCGGCGCTGTGCGGGCGCTGCACGAGCAACCTCTATGGCGGCGGCGAAACGAGGACGGTGGCCTGAAGGACCGGCCGTCTCAGCGGCCGGACTGCGCCGGCTCGGCGCGGGCCTCGGCGTGCGACTCGCCGCCGGCCTGCTGATGGGCATCGGTCGCTGCACCGGCCTCCGACAGCACGGCCAGGCCGAGTGCCAGCGCGAGCAGCGCGCAGAACGCCATGAAGAAGCGGCCGACCGGCGGCCGATCGCTGGCCGGGCCGAGGGCCGGGGCGGCAACTTGGGTGTCTGAGGATCGCGTCATTACGTTCTGCTCGTTGGTTGTCGGCACCGTGGTCGGTCGCCGATCGATGCCGTAGTTTGCGCGATCGGCGACGCCATGTCGCCAGACCAAAGGCCAGGCAGCGCCTGCGTTGCGTGAACAACGCCCAAACCGTTGCATCGCGACACGCACGGCAACGGTCGTGGCGATAATCGCCGGCCCCAACGAATAGCCCCCGCCCGCTGCCCATGCCCATCACCCCTGCCCCGCGCCTGTGGACCTGGCTGGCGATCGCCGTGCTCGTGATCGTGCTCGACCAGGCGACGAAGACGCTGATCCTCGGCAGCTTCCAGCTCGGCGACACACGGCCGGTCACCTCGTTCTTCAACCTGGCGCGCCATCACAACACCGGCGCTGCGTTCTCGTTCTTGGCCGGCGCGGCAGGCTGGCAGCGCTGGTTCTTCATCGGCCTGGGCCTCGTCGCCACCGGCTTCATCGTCTGGATGCTGAAGAAGTACCCGACGCAGAAAATGTTCTGCTTCGCCGTGACGATGATCATGGGCGGCGCGCTGGGCAACGTCATCGACCGCGCGCTGCACGGCTACGTGGTCGATTTCCTGCAGTTCCGCTTCGCGCTGCTCGAACCGATCTTCCGCGGCGGCTACTTCCCGACCTTCAACCTCGCCGACAGCGCCATCACGCTCGGCGCGGTGCTGTTGATCGTCGATGAGGTGTTGCGCGTGAAGCGCGGCGGGTAGGCGCGAGCAAGTGGTGAACGGCTGATCTCGGCCCGAAGGCGACGTTCAACGTCCGCAAAGAACCGTTCGGGCTGAGCTTGTCGAAGCCTTCGTTCCTCATGCCAAAGGCTTCGACAGGCTCAGCCTGGCCCTTCGACAAGCTCAGGGCGAACGGGGGCGGAGAGCATGTCAATGCAAACGGGAGTGGCGAGCCTGACCGTCGTCAACAGCCGCACACGGGCCGCGAGCCGACGCTCAGCGACATACCCAGCGCGCCGCCGCCAGGTCTTCGAGTGCCGTCCCCACCGACTTGAAGAGCGTGATTTCATCGGCATGCGTGCGGCCTTGGACCTCGCCGCGCAGCACCTGCGCCAGCTCGGCCACGACATGCTCGCGCGTGATCAGCCCACGCTCGATCGGCTGCGTCAGGTCACCCGCTTCCGACAGCGCGCCGACGTAGGTATCGACAACGACGCGCGAACGCAGGATCGCCTCGTCGTCGGCCTCCCGCGTGTCGCTGCGAAAACCGCCGACCAGATCGACATGCGTGCCTTCGCGCAGCCAAGCGCCGCGCAGCAGCGGTTCGCGCGAGGTCGTCGCGCAACTGATGAGATCGGCGCGCAGGACGGCGGCGCGCAGGTCGAGCGCCACCTCGGCATCGATGCCTTCGTCGCGCAAGGCCTCGACCACGTCTTCGGCGGCATCGGCATTGCGGCCCCAGACCTCGACATGTGTCAGGTCGGGTTGCAGCGCCACGTGCGCCTGCGCCAACCACGGCGCCAGGCGGCCGGTGCCGACGACGAGCAGGCGCTCGGCATCGGGCCGCGCCAGGTGTTGCGCTGCCAGCGCGGAAGCGGCGGCAGTGCGGCGCAGCGTCAGTGCTTCGCCGTCGATCAACGCGATCGGCACGCCGGTGTGCCTGTCGAGCAGCAGGTAGCTCGCCTGCACGGTGCCCGCCCCACGCGCTGCGGCGCCGGGCATCACGGTGACGAGCTTGACGCCGAGCGCGTCGGGCGACCACGCCGGCATCAGCAGCAGCGAGCCATCGCCCGCCAGCGCATGCGCGTGGCGCAACGGCGCCTCGGCATCACCGGCGATGAACGCATCTTCGAGCGCATCGGCCAAGTCCGCCCACGGCAATGCGGCGTGGACTTCTTCGGCTGAATAGACTCGCATGTCAATGCTGCCGGGCCGTCCCAAAGCATTGACGCTCCCCTCGGGGGACGCGAACGCAGTGAGCAAGGGGTCCTCTACTCATGAACGTCTTGATCGTCGGTGGCGGTGTGATTGGCTGCGCGGCAGCATACTTCTTCGCGCGCAAGCATGACGTGCAGGCGACGGTGCTCGAACGCGATCCGAGCTACCGCACCGCATCGAGCGCGCTCTCGGCCAGTTCGATCCGCCAGCAGTTCTCGACGCCACTCAACATCGCGCTGTCGCAGGCCAGCCTCGAGCTGATGCAGCCCTGGCGCGACGAGCTGCAGTTCGTCGAAGCGGGGTATCTCTACCTCGCCACGACCGCGGGTGCAACGGCGCTCGAACGGCTCAATGAAGTGCAACGCCGTGCCGGCGCCGACATCCGCCTGCTTGACCGCACCGAGTTGCGCGCACGCTGGCCCTGGCTCGCCGTCGATGACATCGCGCTCGGCAGTTGGGGCGCCCACGGCGAAGGCTGGTTCGACGGCCCGGCCTTGCACCAGCGCTTGCGGCGCGAGGCCACTGCCCTCGGCGCGCGCTTCGTGCGTGCCGAGGCGCAGCGCTTCGAGTCGCGAGACGCGCAGTTGCGTGCCGTGCTCGATGCCGACGGCCAGCGCCACGCCTGCGACCGGATGCTGCTCGCCGCGGGCGCCTGGAGCGCACCGCTGGCCGCGCAACTCGGCGTTGCACTGCCGGTGAGCGCGAAGAAGCGCGATGTCTTCGTGCTCGATTCGCCGGCCCTGCTGCCCGGCTGCCCGCTGCTCATCGACCCATCCGGCGTGTGGCTGCGCCCGGAAGGCGCGGGCTTTCTGGCCGGCGCGCCGCCGCGCGGCAACGACGCCGACGACGCACCGCTCGACGCCATCGACCTCGAGCAGTTCGATACCCAACTCTGGCCGACGCTGGCCGCGCGCATTCCGGCCTTCGAAGCGCTGCGCGTGCGCTCGGCCTGGGCCGGCTACTACGAGATGAACAGCTTCGATCACAACGGCCTCGTCGGCGCGCTGCCCGGCTGGAACAACGTCTTCACCGCCTGCGGCTTCTCGGGGCACGGCATGCAGCATGCGTTGGCCGTCGGGCGCGGCATGGCCTCGTTCATCACCCGCGGCGATTGGGGTGCGATCGACCTGCAAGCGCTCTCGCCTGAACGTCTGCTGCGCAACGAACCGCTGCGCGAGATCAACATCATCTAAAGCTGGTTGCCGATCAACGACGCAAAGCGCTCGGCGAGCTTCTCCCGCCACGGCCTTGCCAGCCAAGCCGCGTGGCTGACCGGCCGCGACAGCGCCAGATCAGTTTCGAAGATCGCCGTCTGCTGTTTTGCAAACGCCGCGTCGATGATGTTCAGCGTCGCTTCGTCGTTGAGCCGGAACGAGCGGTTGTCGAAGTTGGTCGAGCCGACGGAGACCAGCAGCCCATCGACGATCATCACCTTGCAGTGGTACATCGTCGGCGCGTATTCGGCGATCAATGCGCCGGCTTCCAGCAACGGCCCCCAGCGTGCACGCGAAGCGCTGCGCACGGTCTCGCTGTCGATGTGTCCGCCCGGAACGACGATGCGCAGCTTGACGCCGCGCTGCATCGCCGCCACCAGCGCCTTGGACGCAAGTTCATCGGGAACGAAATACGCGGCCGACAGATCGATCGAGCGCGAAGCGGCGGTGATCGACATCAGGTACATCAGCTGCATGCTCTCGCTGCCGCCGCTGGGCGAGCTGCTGAACATCTGCGACAGGGCATTGCCGGCCGGCGCCAGCGCGGGGAAGTAAGCCGGGCCGTGCAGCACATCGCCGGTGACCTTGATCCAGTTGTCGATGAACACCGACTGAATCTGCGCCACCACCGGGCCCTCGATCTCGAAGTGGGTGTCGCGCCAATGCTCCGAGTCCTGCGCATTGCCGGTCCACGGCGGTGCGATGCCGACGCCGCCGGTGAACGCAAGCCGGCCGTCGGCCACCAGCAGCTTGCGGTGGGTGCGGTTGTTCATGCGACCGAGGTGCGACCAGTGCGGCGGGTGGAACTTGCGAATCTGCACGCCGGCGGCGGTCATGGACTCGACGAAGCCCTCCTCGACCTTGGCGCTGCCGACCCAGTCGAGCAGCACATGCACCTTGACACCGGCACGCGCGCGCTCGATCAGCGCATCGGCAAACTCGCGGCCGATCGCCCCCGACCAGTAGATGTACGTCTCGAAGGTGATCGACGTCTTGGCCGCGCGGATCGCCGCCAGCATCGCCGGAAAAATCTCGTCGCCGTTGACCAGCACCCGGTGCCGGTTGCCGGGCAGGAACTGCGGCCCGAGCAGCACGCCGAGCTCGTCGTGGAAGCGCCGGTCGTCGAGCGGGTACAGGCGCTCGATGCGTTGCTCGATCTTCTTTTCGCCGCTGGAGAGATTCACCGCCAGCAGCACGGCGGCGATGGTCAGCAACACGGTGCCGGCAACGATCCAGAACATGTTGCGCTTGTGCGGAGAACTGAACATCGCCGCAGTCTTGCAGCCGCGCCGGCGCTTGCCTGCCATCGCGCACGACATCTGCGCGTAGGCGCCTTCCGACAAGACGAGGGCGCGTTGTCATGCGCGGCAACGCGTCAACCGTGAACCGCTCAACAGCCCCAGCGCAGCGCCGCGGTCTGCACCGGCGCATCCCACAGCGCGAGCGACGCGTCGTCGAGCGCACTGACGGTGATCGAGCAGCCGGCCATCTCGAGCGAGGTGACGAAGGGGCCGGTGAGGTGCCGCACCACCTTCACGCCCGCAGCGGCCAGCACCTTGTGCGCGGCGTTGACCATCAGGTAGAGCTCGAGCAGCGGCGTGCCGCCGAAGCCGTTGACGAGCAGGATGACTTCGCGGCCGGGCTTGAGCGACAGGTCTTTCAGGATCGCGCCCGTCAGCTCGGCCGCGATCTCGTCGGCGCTGCCGAGCTTGACGCGCCGCCGCCCCGGCTCGCCGTGGATGCCGACGCCCATCTCCATCTCGTCGGCGCCGATCTGGAACGTCGGCTTGCCGGCAGCAGGCACGGTGCATGACGTGAGCGCCACGCCCATCGATGCGGTGGCGCTGTTGACCGCATCGCCGAGCGCCTTCAATGCCGCGAGCTTGTCGCCTCGCTCGGCGGCGGCGCCGACGATCTTCTCGACGATCAGCGTGCCGGCGACGCCGCGGCGGCCAGTGGTGTAGGTCGAGTTCTCGACGGCCACGTCGTCATTGACGATCACGGTCGCGTTCTCACGGTCAAGCATCTCGGCGGCCATCTGGAAGTTCATCATGTCGCCGCTGTAGTTCTTGACGATGAACAACACGCCGGCGCCGCCGTCCACCGCCTGCGCCGCGGCCAGCATCTGGTTCGGCGTCGGCGAGGTGAAGACCTGACCAGGGCAGGCCGCGTCGAGCATGCCGTGGCCGACGAAGCCGGCGTGCAGCGGCTCATGCCCCGAGCCGCCGCCGGAGATCAGCGCCACCTTGCCGGGTTTGATCTGCGCACGGCGCACGAACTGGTGCTCGGGCCCGAGCGTGACGATGTCGGCATGCGCCGCGGCAAAGCCGTCGAGGCTTTCGGTGAGCACGCTGTCGATGTGGTTGATCAGTTTTTTCATGGCCGTACTCTCAAAGCGAGTTGCACACCGCGTCGATGATCAAGGCCATCGAGCGCGAGCCGGGATCCACATGGCCGAGCGCACGGTCGCCGAGAAACGACGCGCGGCCTTTGATCGCGTCCATCTGCGCGGTGGCCGCGGCGCTGTCGTGCGCGCATTGGCGAACGCGTGCCACCATGTTGTCACCGCCGTCGGCGAGCACCTTCTGCACCGGGTCAAGCACGTCGAGCAAGGTCTTCTGGCCGACCTCGACTTTGCCGAGCCGGGACAGCGCTGCGATGCCCGCCGCCAGCGCACGCGCCACGTCGGCCGCCTGCGGTTGCGGCGGCAGCTCTTTGCCGAGCGTCACCATCAGCGTGCCGAACACCGGGCCCGACGAGCCGCCGACGGTGGACATGCAGGTCATGCCCATCGTCTTCAGCGCGTCGTTGAGCGACATCGCCTGCAGCTCGCCGAGCTTGGATTGGATGGCCTGCGCGCCGCGCTTCATGTTCAGGCCATGGTCGCCGTCGCCGATGGCCGCATCGAGCGCGGTCAGCTCTTCGACGTGATCGACCAGCGTCGTCGTCGCGGCTTCGATGATCTTCTTCAGTTCCATCGTCGGGCTCCCTGGTTCATGCGGTGATGCGTTGTCCCGCGGCATCGAAGAACAGCGGCGCGGTGAACTGCACCGACACGGCCCGGCCGGGCTCGAGGCCCGTGGCGTCGTTGCACAGCGTGATCAGCTCGTGCTCGCCCAACGCCATGTGCACGTTGATCTGGTCGCCCAGATGCTCGATGCGGCGTACCTGGGCCTTGACGTGGCCGTCGTCGTGACCGTTGGCCCACGTCAGGCGCGTCGCATCGGGCCGCACGCCGATCGTGGCCGCCGCACTCGGTGCCTTCAACTCACCGATCACGGAGCGCGGAAGCAGGTTGATGCGCGGCGAGCCCAGCCGCGCAGCGACATAAGCGTTCACCGGCTCGCGATAAATCTGCTGCGGCGTGCCGACCTGCACCAGCGCACCGCGCTCCAGCACGCCGATGCGATTGGCCAGCGTCATCGCTTCGGTCTGGTCGTGCGTGACGTAGAGCATCGTCGCGCCGAGGTCTTGCTGGATGCGCTTCAGCTCCAGCCGCAGGTCGTTGCGCAGCCTGGCGTCGAGGGAAGACAGCGGCTCGTCCATCAGCGTCACCGCAGGATCGCGCACCAGCGCGCGGCCGATCGCCACGCGCTGCATCTGGCCGCCGGAGAGCTTGGTCGCGGGGTTTAGAAGCTTGTCTTCGATGCGCAGCAGGCGCGCCACCTCGGTGACCTTGCGTGTGACCTCGTCTTCGGCGATGCGGCGCATCGGCGAGCGCAGCGGAAACGCCAGGTTGTCGAAGACGTTCAAGTGCGGGTAGAGCGAGTACTGCTGAAAAACGAAGGTCACGTCGCGCAGTGCCGGCGCGGTGCGCGTGACATCGAGACCACCGATGTGCACCTGGCCGGCATCGGCGTGCTCCAGGCCGGCCACCAGACGCAGCGTCGTCGTCTTGCCCGCGCCGCTCGGGCCGAGCAGGACGATGAACTCGCCGCTGGCGATCTCGAGGTTCAGTTCGCGCACCGCCGTCACGTCGCCGAAGCGCTTGGTCAACCCCCGCAGCGCCAGTTCAGCCATGAGCCGCTCCCGGACGGTGGTGTGGCGCAGCGTGCGCGCCGTGGCCAGCGTGTCGGTGCGGGCCGTGCGCAGCGCGCGGCCCGAGGCTTTGTCGAACAGCGACACCTGCGCGGCGTCGAAGGCCAGCCCGACGTGGTCGCCGCGCTGCGCCGGCACATCGACGCCGAGCTTGGCGCGCAGCGTCGCGCCCTGCGCGGTGGCGCAGGTGACGATCTGGCTCGTGCCGAGGTACTCGGTGCCGAGCACTTCGGCGCGCAGCTTCGATGCCGGCGACAAGCGCACATGCTCGGGCCGCACGCCGAACAGCAGCGACGATGCGGCGGGCGTGTCTTCGCGCAGCGCGGGAATCGGCAGTACCGCGTCGCCGATGCGCACGTGATCGGCGCCGCTGACGTAGCCGCCGTCCGCGGGCAGGAAGTTCATCGCCGGCGAGCCGATGAAGTCGGCGACGAAGACACTCGCCGGCCGGTTGTACACCTCTTGCGGCGGGCCGAGCTGTTCGATCACGCCCTGGTTCATGATCGCGATCGTGTCGGCCATCGCCATCGCTTCCAACTGGTCATGCGTGACATAGACCGTCGTCGCATGGATGCGGTCGTGCAGCGCACGCAGCTCCTGGCACATCAGCTCGCGGAACTCGGAGTCGAGCGCGCCAAGCGGCTCGTCCATCATGAACGCCAGCGGGTGGCGCACGATGGCGCGGCCGAGCGCGACACGCTGGCGGTCGCCGCTCGACAAGCCTGAAACAGGCTTGTCGAGCAGGTGCTCGATGCGCAGCACGCGTGCCGCCTCGGCCACTTTGGTCGCGATCTCGGCGCGCGAAACGCCTTGCGAGACGAGCGGAAAGGCGATGTTCTTGCGCACGTTCAAGTGCGGGTAGAGCGCGAAAAGCTGGAAGACGAAGGCGATGTCGCGGTGCGAGGCACGCTTGAAGGTGACGTCTTCGTTGCCGAGAAAAATCTCGCCCGAGGTCGGAAGCTCCAGACCCGCGATCATGCGCAGCGTCGTCGTCTTGCCGCAGCCCGAGGGCCCGAGCAGGCAGAAGAACTCGCCGTCGCGCACGGTGAAGCTCGAGTCCTTCACGGCGACGAAGTCGGCAAAGGCCTTGTGCAGGTTCTGGACGCGGATTTCAGCCATG
>CAWFJZ010000010.1:0-64438 GCA_963816315.1 uncultured beta proteobacterium | reverse complement strand
CACCCTGTTCGACCTTTCCGGCCGCACCGCGCTCGTCACCGGCTCGACGCGCGGCATCGGTTTTGCCCTCGCCCGCGGCCTGGCCGAGTCCGGCGCGCAGGTGATCGTCAACAGCCGCCAGCAGAGCGCTGTGGACGAGGCCGTGGGCAAGCTGCACGAGCTCGGCATCACCGCGTTGGGCGCCGCGTTCGACGTTGCCGACGAAGCCTCGGTGGTGGCCGCCTTCGAGGGCTTCGACCGCCAGGGCCTCGAGGTCGGCATCCTGATCAACAACGCCGGCATCCAGCACCGCAAGCCGATGCTCGAACTCGATCTGGCCGACTGGCAGCGCGTGATCGACACCAACCTCACCGCCGCCTTCCTCGTCGGTCGTGAAGCAGCACGGCGCATGGTGGCGCGCAACCGCGGCGGCAAGATCATCAACATCGGCTCGCTGACCAGCGAAGCCGCGCGCGCCACCGTCGCGCCGTACACCGTGGCCAAGGCCGGCATCAAGCTGCTGTCCAAGGCGATGGCGGCGGAATGGGCCAAGCACGACATCCAGGCCAACTCGATCGGCCCCGGCTACATCCTCACCGACATGAACGAGGCGCTGGTCAACAACAAGGAGTTCGACGCCTGGGTCAAGGCCAGCAACCCGGCGCAGCGCTGGGGCAAGCCGGAGGAGCTGGTCGGCACCGCGGTGTTCCTCGCGTCGGCGGCATCGAACTACGTCAACGGGCAGATCATCTACGTCGACGGCGGCTGGCTGTCGGTGCTCTGACGTGAGCACGATCGATCACCGACATCAAGGTCGTCCTGACCGCGCCCGAGGGCATCAACCTCGTCGTCGTGAAGGTCGAGACCAACCAGCCCGGCCTCGTCGGCTATGGCTGCGCCACCTTCGCCTACCGCCATCTGGCGGTGAAGTGCCTGATCGAGGAGTACCTGAAGCCGCTGCTGGTCGGCCGCGACGCCGAGGCGATCGAGGAGCTGTGGCAACTGATGCACCAGAACGCCTACTGGCGCAACGGCCCGATCGAGAACAACGCGATCTCGGGCATCGACATGGCGCTGTGGGACATCAAGGGCAAGCAGGCCGGCATGCCGCTGTACCAGTTGTTCGGCGGCAAGTGCCGCGACGGCGTGCCGGTGTACCGCCATGCCGACGGCCGCGACATCGCCGAGCTCAGCGACAACATCGCGCGCTTGCGCGAGCAAGGCATCACCCACATCCGCTGCCAGAGCGGCGGCTACGGCGGCGGCGCGTTCGGCGACGCGCCGGCGCATGCGCGCCGCGAACGCGCCGAAAGGCATCTACCTCGACCAGCGCAAGTACATGCGCGAGACCGTCAAGCTGTTCGACGAACTGCGCAGCCGCCTCGGCTTCGACGTGGAGCTGGTGCACGACGTGCATGAGCGGCTGAAGCCGAGCGATGCGATCCGCTTCGCCCAGCAGCTGGAACCGTTCGAGCTGTTCTTCCTCGAGGACGCGATCCCGCTCGAAGAAGGCGAATGGCTGCGCCAGTTGCGCGAGAAGACGAGCACGCCGCTGGCGCAGGGCGAACTCTTCAACCACCCTTTCGAATGGCGCACGGTCATTGCCGAGCGGCTGATCGACTTCATCCGCGTGCACCTCTCGCAGATCGGCGGCATCACGCCGGCCGCAAGCTGCAGATCTTCGCCGAGCAGTACGGCGTGCGCACCGCGTGGCACGGCCCTGGCGACATGTCACCGTTCGCGCATGCGGCCAACATCCACATCGACCTCGCCGCGCGCAACTTCGGCGTGCAGGAGTGGTCGGGCACCGAGCCGCCGAACTTCGTCATCCAGAAGCTGAGCGGACCGCGCAACGCGCTGCTCGATGTCTTTCCCGGCCTGCCCGAGTTCCGCCAGGGCTATGTCTATGCCAACGACAAGCCCGGCCTCGGCGTGGACCTCGACGAAACCGAAGCCGCGAAGTACCCCTGCCGACAGCGGCGTCACCACCTGGACGCAGACCCGGCTGCTCGACGGCAGCCTGCAAACACCCTGACACCCGACTCAGGAGACACCGATCATGAACTTCAAGACCCCGACCCGACTTCGCGCTCGCCGCCCATCGCCGCGCTCGGCACTCGCACTCACCACGGCGCTGCGCTCGCCGAAGTCAAGGCCAAGATCGGCCACGCGATGCCCGAGACGCACCCGCAGGCCGCGGCGATGAACAAGTTCGCCGAACTGGTGGGCACCTACACCAAGGGCAACGTCAAGGTGCAGGCCTACCACAGCGCCGTGCTCGGCAGCGACGAGAAGCAGTTGCAGGCGGTGCAGGCCGGCACGCAGGAGTTCTACATCGGCACGCTGGCGCCGCTGTCGGCGAAGGTCAAGGAAGTGCAGGTCTGGGACCTGCCCTTCATGTTCCAGAACGAGAAAGAGGTCTATGCCGTGCTCGACGGCGCCGTCGTCGAAGAAGATCTTCCAGACGATCGAGCCGAGCGGCCTGGTCGGCCTGACCTGGACCGGCATGGGCTTTCGCAACCTGTCCAACAGCAAGCGCAGCGTCACCAAGCTCGAAGACATCAGCGGCCTGAAGGTGCGCGTGATGGCCAACCCGGTGGCGCTCGACACCTGGAAGACGCTCGGCGCCAACGCCGTGCCGATGGCCTTTGCCGAAGTCTTCCCCGCGCTCGAGATCAAGGCGCTCGACGGCCAGGAGAACCCGCTGCTGCACATGTACGCGAACAAGATGCAGGAAGTGCAGAAGCACATCTCGGTGACCAACCACGTCTACACGCCGGTGGCGCTGGTGGCGTCGAAGAAGTTCTGGGACACGCTGTCGGCCGACGACAAGGCCGGCGTGCAGAAAGCCGCCACCGAAGCCGGCCTGCTGCAGCGCAAGCTGCTCGACGAGGGCAACGCCGACGTGATCGCCAAGTTCAAGGCCGCCGGCGTGACGGTCGATGCGATCCCGCCGGCCGAGCTGGCGCAGATCCAGGACAAGGTCAAGCCGGTGGTGGCCAAGTTCGCGCCGCAGATCGGCGAGGACTTCGTCAAGGGCTTCTAGGCCGAGATCGCAGCAGGCCCGCGCGGCGAAGTAAGCGCCGCATCGACGCGCCAACCACGGCCATGGGCAACACCATGAAGGCGATCGCCGACGCGCTGACGCGCGTGCTCGAAGTGGTGATGGTGCTGTGCCTGGCCGTGATGCTGGTGATGGTGTTCGGCAACGTCATCCTGCGTCTGTTCTTCAACACCGGCATCGATCTGTCCGAAGAGATCCCGCGCTTCGCGTTCGTCTGGATGACGTTCCTCGGCGCCGTCGTCGGCATGCGGCGCCGCGCCCACCTGGGCGTGGACATCGTCGTGCAGGTGCTGCCGGCGCTCGGCCGCCGCATTTGCTGGGGCATCAGCCAGGCGGTGATGCTGGTCTGCTGCGTCTACATCGTTTATGGCACCTGGCTGCAGCACGACATCATCAAGGGCAACGCCTCGCCGGTGGCGCAGATCAGCATGCTGTGGGTGTTCGGCGTCAGCTACATCACCGGCAGCGCGATCGGGCTCATCTGCGCGTCGAACCTGCTGCGCCTGTTCGCCGGCAAGGTGGCGGACGACGAACTGATCGACGTGCATGAAGAAGGCATGGCCGACGCGCTCGAAGCCGAGAAGGAAATGGCGGCGCACCCGCTGAACCAAGCGCGGCGGGCAGCAAGCCATGATCGATCTTCATCTTCATCGCCTCGCTGCTCGGCTTCATGGCGCTGGGCATGCCGGTCGCGTTTGCGCTGATCGCCTGCGGCCTCGCGATGATGTTCTACATGGGCGTCACCGACCCGCAGATCGTGATCCAGAACATGTGGGACGGCGCCAACAGCTTCCCGCTGCTGGCGGTGCCCTTCTTCATGCTGGCCGGCGAGTTCATGAACGCCGGCGGCATGACGCGCCGCATCATCCTGATGGCGATGTCATGGATCGGCCACATCCGCGGCGGCCTCGGCTACGTGGCGGTGGCCGCGGCGGTGATCATGGCGTCGCTGTCGGGCTCGGCGGTGGCCGACACCGCGGCGCTGGCCGCGGTGCTGGTGCCGATGATGCGCAACGCCGGCTACGACATCAACCGCTCGTGCGGCCTGATCGCCTGCGGCGGCATCATCGCGCCGGTGATCCCGCCGTCGATCGCGATGATCCTCTACGGCGTCACCGGCGGCGTCTCGATCACCAAGCTGTTCATCGCCGGCATCGTGCCGGGCATGCTGATGGGCGTGGCGATCATGCTGGCGTGGCGCTGGTCGATCGGGCGCGACAACGTCAAGGTCGAGCCGAAGCAGCACCACGCCGAGCGGCTGACGGCAACGCGCCAGGCGCTCTGGGCGCTGGTGCTGCCGATCGTCATCGTCGGCGGCCTGAAGTTCGGCATCTTCACGCCGACGGAGGCGGCCGTGATCGCAGCCGTTTACTCGCTGATCGTCGGCCTGTTCGTCTATCGCGAGATCAAGCCGAGCCAGCTCTTCCATCTGTTCTATCGCGCCGCCGAAACCACCGCGGTGATCATGTTCCTGGTTTCGGCCGCGGGCGTGTCGGCGTGGCTGATCACCACCGCCAACATCCCGCAGCAACTGGCCGAGCTGGTCAAGCCGCTGATGGACGACCCGAAGCTGCTGGTGTTCGTGCTGATGCTGATGGTGCTGCTGGTCGGCACCGCGCTGGACTTCACGCCGACGGTGCTGATCATGACGCCGGTGCTGATGCCGGTGCTGAAGCAGGCCGGCATCGACCCGGTCTATTTCGGCGTGCTGTTCATCATGAACAACGCCATCGGCCTCGTCACGCCGCCGGTGGGCACCGTGCTCAACGTCGTCTGCGGCGTGGCCAAGATACCGATGAGCGGCGCCATCAAGGGCGTGATCCCGTTCATGGTGGCGCAGACGATCGTCATGTTCCTGCTGGTGCTGTTCCCGCAGATCGTGATGTGGCCCTTGCAGTGGATGACCCGTTGAACCTTTTCAGGAGACCGACTTGAAACGCAGACTCGTATTGCTGGCCGCTGCCCTGTGCAGCTCGCTCGCGCTGGCCGCCGGCTACCCCGACCGCCCGATCGAATTCATCGTGCCGTCTTCCGCCGGCGGCGGCACCGACGTGATGACGCGCAACTACGCCGAGGCGGCGCGCAAGTACATCGCGCAGCCGATCATCGTCACCAACAAGCCGGGCGTCAGCGGCGGCCTGGGCATGGGCGAGGTGCAACGCGCCACGCCCGATGGCTACAAGGTCAGCGTGCTGATCTCGGAGCTGGCGATCATTCCGCACATGGGCATGATCAAGTTCACCAGCGCCGACTTCATCCCGATCGCGCGCCTGAACGGCGACCCGGGCACGATCACCGTGCGCGCCGACGCGCCGTGGAAGACAGTCGAGGAGTTTCTCGCCCATGCCAAAAGCAAGCCCGCCGAGGTGACGATGGGCAACGCCGGCGCCGGTTCGATCTGGCACCTGGCCGCCGCGGCCGTCGAAGAGAAGACCGGTGTCAAGTTCAACCACGTGCCGTTCCAGGGTGCGGCGCCCGCGGTGCAGGGCCTGATGGGCGGCCATGTCGATGCCATCGCGGTCAGCCCGGCCGAGGTGAGCAGCTTCGTTGCTGCCGGCAAGTTGAAGACGCTGGCGATCATGTCCGACCAGCGCCTCGCGGGCCTGTACGCGGGCGTGCCGACGTTCAAGGAGCGCGGCATCGACTTGTCGGTCGGCACCTGGCGCGGCCTCGGCGTGCCGCTGGGCACGCCGCCCGAAGTGGTGACCGTGCTGCGCGACCTGACGCGCAAGATCGCCGACGACGCCGGCTACAAGGAAGCGATGGCCAAGAGCAACCTGCTGACCTGGTACCAGGAGGGCGAGCAGTTCAAGCCCTTCATGGCTGCGCAGTCGGACTACTTCAAGAAGCTGCTGGCGACGATCAAGGTCGATAAGCAGTAGAGGCCGAACGTGACCCCACTGAAGATCGTCTTTCACGGCCAGAACGCCGTCAACTTCCGGCGCGGCTTCGAGCAGATGATCGCGCCGGTGCACACGATCGTCGATGCGAGCGATGCGCTGTCGGCGCCGGGCGAGGCCGAGCACTACGAGGCGCCGACGTCATCGTCGGCATCAAGCTCGACGCGTCGATGCCGCGGCCACACAAGCTGCGCCTGTACCAGGCGCCGGCCGCGGGCACCGATGCGATCGATCTGTCGCTGCTGCCGGCGGCGAGCGCGCTGTGCAACTGCCACGGCCATGAAGACGCGATCGCGGAATACGTCTTCGCGGCATTGCTCTCGCGGCATGTGCCGCTGGCGCAGGCCGACGCCGATCTGCGCCGTGGCGAGTGGACCTACTTTGCCGGGCGTCCCAACGCGCTGCGCACGGAACTCGGCAGCCAGACGATCGGCCTGCTCGGCTTCGGCCACATCGCCAAGGCGATCGCGTTGCGCGCCAAGGCCTTCGGCATGCGCGTGCATGCGGCCAACCGCAGTGCGGTGACGAGCGCGCATGTCGATCGCGCGTACGCGCTGTCGGACCTGCATGGCTTCCTGGCCGACTGCGATGTCGTCGTCGTCACGCTGCCGCTGACGGCACAAACGCAGGGCATCGTCGATGCCGCCGCGCTGAACGCGATGCGGCCGTCGGCGTGGCTCGTCAACGTTGGCCGCGGCCCAGTGGTGGCCGAGCAGGCGCTGTACGACGCGCTGCGTTCGAAGCGACTCGGCGGCGCCGTGATCGACACCTGGTACCAATACCCGACACCGACACAGCCCGAGTGCGCACCATCGAAGCTCGACTTCGCGGCGCAGGACAACGTCGTCATGACACCGCACATGTCCGGCTGGACATCAGGGACTGTGCTGAGGCGCCAACAGACGATGGCCGACAACATTGACCGACTGGCCACAGGGCGGCCATTGCAGAACATCCTCAAGCCCGCATCACCCTAAACCCACGGAGACAGACGATGAAATTTTCCCGACGCCTACTGGTCACCGCAGCCGCCCTCGCCTGCCTAGCCCCCACCGCCTTCGCCGCGCAAGTTCAACCTGAAACTCGGCCACGCCGTCAACACCACCGACGGCCAGCACGCCGCTGCGGTGAAGATGGCCGAGCTGGTCAAAGAGCGCACCAAGGGCGAGGTCGAGATCACGATCTACCCGGCCAACCAGCTCGGCAACGATGCGGCGATGATCAACGGCGCGCGCGGCGGCACGATCGACTTCGTCTCCAGCGGCGCGTCCAACTACAACGGCATCGTCGCCAACACGGCGGCGATGGAGCTGCCCTTCGTCTTCCGCAGCGCGCAGCATGCCTACAGCGTGCTCGACGGCCCGATCGGCACCGGCGTGCTGAACGAACTCGCGCCGCACGGCCTGAAGGGCCTGGCCTATTGGGAGAACGGCTGGCGCGCCTTCACCAACAACAAGCGGCCGATCAAGACGCCCGAGGACGCCAAGGGCCTGAAGATCCGCTCCACCGCCCAACCCGTACCACATCCAGGCCTTCAAGTTGCTGGGCATGAACCCGTCGCCGATGGCGATCGCCGAGCTCTACACCGCGCTCGAGACCGGCACCTTCGACGCCCAGGAGCACCCGATCAACGTCACCTGGTCGGCCAAGTTCTACGAAGTGCAGAAGCACCTGACGATCAGCAACCATGTCTATTCGCCGCTGATCCTGGCGATGAACAAGGCCAAGTTCGACAGCCTGCCGGCGAACTATCAGGCGATCGTCGTCGAGTCGGCGCGCGACGCCGCCAAGTACCAGCGCGAGCTGAATGCGGGCAACGCCGGCAAGGTGGTGGCCGAGCTGAAGAAGTCGGGCATGCAGGTGGTGGAAACGGTGGACATGGCGCCGTTCCAGAAGATCGTCTCCGAGCCGATCGCCAAGGCCTTCGCCGAGAAGAACGGCGCAGCGCTGCTGCAAGCCATCGAAGCGACGAAGTAAGCCACCACGCCCAGGCGAGCCGCATGAAGCCACTCAACGATCTGTTCTTCCGGCTCGCCGAAATGCTGCTGGTGCTGATGCTGTGCGCCATGGTCGATCATGGTGTTCGGCAACGTCGTGCTGCGCTACGGCTTCAACTCGGGCCTCGACTTCTCGGAAGAGCTGTCGAGGTTCTTCTTCATCTGGATCACCTTCCTCGGCGCCATCATCGCCATGCGCGAGAAGGCGCACCTCGGCCTGGACACGCTGATCCGCGTGCTGCCGCGCGCCGGCAAGCGCTTTTGCTTCGGCCTCTCCCACTTGCTGATGTTCGGCTGCTGCGCGCTGATGTTCTACGGCACCTGGCGCCAGCACCAAATCAACGCGACGACGATGTCGCCGGTGACCGGCCTGCCGATGATCTGGGTCTATGGCGTGGGTTATGTCGCCAGCCTGGCGATGGGCCTGTTGATCCTCGGCAACCTGGTCAAGCTCGTCACCGGCCGCATCGCCGACAGCGACCTGATCCAGGTCCACGACTCGGAAGACGATGCCATTGCGCATGTCCCGGCGGACCTGAAACAGGCAGCACCGAAATGACCATCCTCGTCTTCGTCTTGTCGCTGCTCGGCGCCATGGCGCTGGGCATGCCGCTGGCCTTCTCGCTGCTGGTCTCGGGCGTGGCGCTGATGCTGCACCTCGACCAGTTCGACACCCAGATCGTGTCGCAGAACCTGATCAGCGGCGCCGACAACTTTCCGCTGATGGCGGTGCCCTTCTTCATGCTCGCCGGCGAGTTGATGAACGCCGGCGGCATGAGCCGGCGCATCGTCAACTCGGCGATGGTCTGGGTCGGCCATTTCAAGGGCGGCCTCGGCTACGTGGCGGTGTTCGCCGCGCTGATCATGGCCAGCCTGTCGGGCTCGGCGGTGGCCGACACCGCAGCGCTGGCCGCCGTGCTGATGCCGATGATGCGCAAAGCCGGCTACCGCATGGATCGCTCGGCCGGCCTGATCGCCGCCGGCGGCATCATCGCGCCGGTGATCCCGCCGTCGATCGGCTTCATCCTCTTCGGCGTCATCGGCGGCGTCTCCATCAGCAAGCTGTTCATGGCCGGCATCGTGCCCGGCCTTTTGATGGGCGCAGCGCTGATCGTCACCTGGTGGCTCGTCGCGCACAAGGACAAGGTCGAGGTCGCGCCGAAGGTGGCGATGGGCGAGCGGCTGCGCGTCACGGCGGACGCGTTCTGGAGCTACCTGCTCGCCTTCACCATCATCGGCGGCATGAAGGCCGGCATTTTCACGCCCACCGAGGCGGCCGTGGTGGCGGTCGTGTATTCGCTGGGGGTCGGCCTGTTCATCTATCGCGAGATCAAGTTCAAGGACTTGTACAAGATCATCCTCGCCGCCGGCAAGACCTCGGCGATCGTCATGTTCCTCGTTGCCGCGGCGCTGGTGTCGGCGTGGCTGATCACGGTGGCCAACATCCCGGCCCAGATCGTCACGTTGATGGAGCCCTTCATCGGCAACAAGATGCTGTTGATGGTGATGCTGATGCTGCTGGTGGTGGTCGTCGGCACCGCACTCGACTTTGCGCCGACGGTGCTGATCCTGACGCCGGTGCTGATGCCGCTGGTGCGCCAGGCCGGCATCGACCCGGTCTATTTCGGCGTGCTCTTCATCATCAACAATGCGATCGGCTTGCTGACGCCGCCCGTGGGCACGGTGCTCAACGTCGTTTGCGGCGTCGGCCGCATCCCGATGCACGACGTCATCAAGGGCGTGTGGCCGTTCCTGTTGTCGCAACTGGTCGTGCTCGCGCTGCTGATCGCCTTTCCGGCGATCGTGCTCGTGCCGCTGAAATTCCTCCTCGGCTTCGCCCACACGGACTGCCAACCCATGGACGCACTCGTCATTCACGCCGCCGGCGACCTGCGGGTCGAAGACGTTGCCACGCCCGAGGTCGGCGCCGGCCAAGTGCGCATCCGCGTGCGCACCGGCGGCATCTGCGGCTCGGACCTGCACTACTTTCAGCATGGCGGCTTCGGCACCATCCGCATCAAGGAGCCGATGGTGCTCGGCCATGAGGTCGCGGGCGTGATCGAAGAAGTCGGCGCGGGCGTGGCCGGCTTGTCGGTCGGCGACCGCATCGCCGTCAGCCCGAGCCGGCCATGCACGCTGTGCCGCTTCTGCCAGCTCGGGCTGCAGAACCATTGCCTGGACATGCGCTACTTCGGCAGCGCGATGCGCATGCCGCATGTGCAAGGCGCGTTCCGCAAGGAGCTCGTCATCGAAACGCACCAGGCGCACAAGCTGGCCGATGGCGTCAGCGACGCCGAGGGCGCGATGGCCGAGCCGCTGGCGGTGGCGTTGCACGCCGTCAACCGCGCCGGTCCGCTGGTGGGGCGCAAGGTGCTGGTGACGGGCTGCGGCCCGATCGGCGCGATGACGATCATCGCCGCGCGCCGCGCCGGCGCCACGCACATCGTCGCCACCGACGTCGTCGCGCAGCCGCTGCGCAAGGTGGCCAAGATCGGTGCCGATGAAACCATCAACGTCGCCGAAGATGCCCCCGCGCTGTCGCGCTACGCCGCCGAGAAAGGCCAGTTCGACGTGCTGTTCGAGTGCAGCGGCAACGAGCGCGCGCTGCGTGCCGCCTTCGACGTGGTGCGCCCGCGCGGCATCGTCGTGCAGCTCGGCCTGTCCGCCGGCGAGCTGACGCTGCCGTTCAACACCGTCGTCGGCAAGGAGTTCGATCTGCGCGGCGCCTTCCGCTTCCACGAAGAGTTCGCGGTGGCGGTGGCGCTGATCAACCAGGGCCTCGTCGATCTGAAGCCGCTGGTCTCGGCCACGCTGCCCTACCGCGACGCCGGCCGCGCCTTCGCGCTGGCGGCCGACCGCACGCAGTCGATGAAGGTGCTGCTGAGCTTCGACTAACGCTTCAGGTCGTCGAAGAACGCCTTCGAGTTGCTCTCGCGGCCGAGGAACTCGCGCACCAGTTGCTGCGGTGGTTTCTGCCCGCCGTTGGCGAGCACGATGTCGCGCAAGCGTCGGCCAACTTTCGCGTCCAGCTTGTCGTTGCCGAAGGCGGTGCGCAGATCGGCGGCGACGACCTCGCTCCACAGGTAGCCGTAGTAGCCGGCGGCATAACCACCGGCCACGTGCGCAAAGCCGGCAGGGAACATAGTGCCCGCCACATGCCCCAAGGGCGTGGCGCCTTCCATGCGCGTCCACAACGCCATCGGCTCGGGCGCGTCGGCGTCGTGCAGCGCAAGGTCGAAGCTGGCGTAGAGTTGTTGGCGCGCATAGCGCACGCCCTTGCCGTAGCGGTCGGCGACCTTGGCCTTGGCCAGCAGCTCGTCGGGCACCGGCTTGCAGGCGGGGCAGACCTCGCGCATCAGCGTCAGCACGCGCGGGTCGTAGATCCACTCTTCGAGCATCTGCGACGGCGCTTCGACAAAGTCGCGCAGCGTGCTGGTGCCGGCGTGCGACGAGTGTCGCGTCTGCGACAGGTTGCTGTGCACCGCGTGGCCGAACTCGTGCAGCAGCGTCTGCAAGTCGTCGAGCGTCAGTCCCTTGCGGTCGAGATTGACGACGAGTGCGGCTTGCGGCGTGCGCTTCAAGCGTGTCGAGCCGCTGCGATAAGGCCACACCGCGGCGTGGTTGTATTTGCCTTCGCGCGGGTAGAGATCCACCAGCAACGAGGCCAGCGGCTTGCCGCTCTTGGCGTCGGCCACCTGCCAAGCCTGCGCATCGGCGTGCCAGAGCGTCACGCCGGGCACGCGCGTGTACTTCACCCCCATCGTGGTCTCGATCAGGCGCATGACGAACATCATGCTTTCCTGCGGCGGGAAGTAGGCGCGGAAGGCTTCCTGATCGACGCTGTAGCGCTCGCGCTTGACGCGCTCGGTGTAGTACAGCAAATCCCAGCGCTCGAACTTCAGGTCCGCCGCCGGCTTGCCCAGGTCGCGCGCCTTGGCGTCGCGCAGTTCATCGACCTCGCGCTTCTCGCGCTCGGTCACCGCCGTCTGCACTTCACCGAGAAAGCGCTTGGCGTTGCCGGTGTTCTCTGCCATGCGCCGGCGCAACGTGAAGTCGGCATAGCTCTTGAAGCCGAACAACTGCGCGTACTCGCGGCGCAACTGCGCAATCTCCGCCAGCAGCTTCGAGGTTGCGCTCGCCGCCTTCGTTGACCTTGGCGCGCCACATGCGCTCGCGCGCGGACGCACTTTCCGCGAGTTGCATCACCGGCACGTAGGTCGGCTCATCGACGCCGAGCAGCACGCGGCCCTGCGCGTCGCGCTTGGCGTTCTTCCACACGCCTTCGGGCACGCCCTTCAGCTCGGCCTGCTCGAACGGCAGCTGCAGGTTGGCGTCGCGGATGTTCTTGTTGAAGGTCTGGCCGAGTTCGGTGATGCGGTCGCTGATGGCCTTGGCTCGTTTACGCGGTTCGGGCGGCAGGCTGACGCCCGAGTCTTCGAAGTTTTCGAGCGCGGTCTTGCGCAGCTCGCGGTCGATCGCATCGCGCGGCTTGAATCGTTTGGCTGCGGCGTAGAGTCTTTCGTTCTGACCGAGCGTGGAGGCGAAGTCTTGCCAGCGCAGCTCGCAGGCCTCGCCCGCGTCGCGCATCGGTTTGTCGGGATGCACGTTGGTGATCAGCGAGAACGGCCCATTCAGGTCTTCTGCCAGCGCGTTGATGTCGTCGTAAGCGGCGACCCAGCGCGCGTCGGGCGGCCGGCTTTCGAGCTGCTTGACCGCGCGTCGCGCGCTGACGAGGCCCTTGCTGCAGGCCGCTTCGAGCGCGGCCGGGTTGGCGTACTGCGGGAAGGCCGGGCCCGGCAACGTCGGCGCGGCAGCCCAGCCGCTCGTGGCGGCCAAGACGAGCGTGAAGAAGGTGATGCGGGTGCGCATGTCGCCTCGGGGTGGTTGATCGAAGGCGCGGATTGTGCCCGCACGCGCCGATGGCAACGCGCCGCTGCGATCCTCAGAACATGTCCTTGATCTGCTGCAGCGCCGACGGGTCTTCGATCGTCGTCAGGTCGCCCGGGTCGCGCCCCTCGCACACGGCCTGGATGGCGCGGCGCAGCAGCTTGCCGGAGCGCGTCTTCGGCAGCACGGTGACGAAGCGCACGCGCGACGGGCGGGCGACGGCGCCGAGCTGTTGATCGACGACTTTCATGATCTCGCCTTCGAGCTTCAACGCGTCGGCGACTGGTGTCTTCAACACGACGAAGGCCATCGCCACCTGGCCCTTGAGCTGATCGGCCACACCGACGACGGCGACCTCGGCGACGTTCGGATGGCTCGAGATGCTTTCCTCGATCTCGCGCGTGCCCAGGCGGTGGCCGGCGACGTTGATCACGTCGTCGGTGCGGCCGAGGATGAAGAAGTAGCCGTCTTCGTCGCGGATGCCCCAGTCGAAGGTCGAATAGATCTGCCTGCCGGGGATGCTCTGCCAGTACGTGCTGACGAAGCGCGCGTCGTCGCGCCAGACCGTCTGCATGCAGCCCGGCGGCAGCGGCCCCTCGATGGCGACCACGCCCTTCTGATTTGCGCCTTGCAACTCTTCGCCGGTGTTCTCGTCGAGCAACTTCACGTTGTACCCATAGACCGCTTTGCCCGGCGAGCCGAACTTGCTCGCCGCTTTCTCGATGCCGTTGCACAACGACAAGATCGGCCAGCCGGTTTCGGTCTGCCAGTAGTTGTCGATGATCGGCCGGCCCAGGCTCTCGGCGATCCACTTCGCCGTGGTCTCGTCGAGCGGCTCGCCGGCCAGGAACAGCGCACGCAGCGACGACACGTCGTATTTCTTCAGCAGCGCCGGATCGTGCTTCTTCAGCACGCGCACGGCGGTCGGCGCCGAGAACATCGACGTCACCTTGAAGCGCTCGACCAGGCTCCACCAGATGCCGGCGTCGGGCCGGATCGGCAAGCCTTCGTAGAGGATCGTCGCCATGCCGGCGATCAGCGGGCCATAGACGATGTAGCTGTGGCCGACGACCCAGCCGATGTCGCTGGTGGAAAAGTACGTCTCGCCCGGGTTGCCGAGAAAGATGTGCTTCATGCTCGCTGCCAGCGCCACCGCGTAGCCGCCGGTGTCGCGCTGCACGCCCTTGGGCTTGCCTGTGGTGCCGCTGGTGTAGAGCGTGTAGCTGGTGTGCGTGGCGTCGAGCCAGGCGCAGGGCACGGTGGCGTTGATGTGCTGCTCGCGCAGCAGCGTGTACTCGACATCGCGATCGGGCGTGCGCGCCATCGGCGCCAGGCCGCGATCGACCAGCAGCACCTTGCCCGGCTGGTGCGACGACAGGCGGATTGCCTCGTCGAGCAGGCCTTTGTATGGCACCACCTTGCCGGCGCGCGAGCCGGCGTCGGCGCTGACGATCAGCGTCGGCTGGGCATCGTCGATGCGGCTGGCCAGACTCGACGCTGGCAAAACCCCCGAAGACGACCGAGTGGATCGCGCCGATGCGCGCGCAGGCCAGCATCGCGAACACCGCCTCGGGAATCATCGGCATGTAGAGCAGCACACGGTCGCCTTGCTTGACGCCGAGCGCCAGCAGCATGGACGCCATGCATTCGACTTCGCGCTGCAATTGCGCAAAGGTGTAGATCCTTTCCTGATCGACTTCGGTCGAGACCCAGATCAGCGCGTTGCGATCCGGGTGCGTGGCCGCATGCCGATCGACCGCGTTGTGGCACAGGTTCGTCTGCCCGCCGACGAACCAGCGCGAGAACGGCGGGTGGCTGTTGTCGCACACGCGATCCCATGGCCGCTGCCAGTCGATCAGTCGGGCCTGCTCGGCCCAGAAGGTTTCGGGCTGGTCGATCGAAGCGCGGTAGAAGTCGGCGTAGCTCATGCGGTGGTCCTCGAACGACGATGCGGCCGCGGATTTTGCCGGCCATCAGGTCCGCAGCGCGCGCAATGGCTTGCGACAACGGCACTTCTTCGATCATCGATTCCAGCAGCTTCGGATCGAGGTCGCGCGCCAGGCGCGTCCACGCCAGCTCACGCTGCGCCAGCGGCGCCATCACGCTGTCCACGCCGGCGAGCGTGACGCCGCGCAGGATGAACGGCGCCACGCTCGACGGCAGGTCCATGCCCTGCGCCAGCCCGCACGCCGCCACCACGCCGCCGTAGCGCGTTTGCGCGCACGCGTTGGCGAGGGTGTGCGAGCCCAGCGTGTCGATCACCGCGGCCCAGCGCTCCTTCTGCAACGGCTTGCCGGCGGCGCCGAGCGCGGCGCGGTCGATGACCTCGGCGGCGCCGAGCGACTTCAGGTACGCGGCTTCCTGTGCCTTGCCGGTCGAGGCGACGACGCGCCAGCCCAAACGCGACAGCACCGCCACGGCAACGCTGCCGACGCCGCCGGTGGCGCCGGTGACGAGCACCTCGCCCTCTGGTGATCCCCCGGCTTCGCACCATGACGCTCGATCGCCAGCACGCACAGCATCGCGGTGTAGCCCGCCGTGCCGATCGCCATCGCCTGGCGCGGCGTGAACGCTGCCGGCAATCGCACCAAGCCGCTGCCGGCCAGCACCGCGCGCTCGGCCAGACAGCCCCAGCGCGTTTCGCCGACGCCCCAGCCGTTGTGCACGACGCGGTCGCCGGCCTTCCAGCTCGCGTGCCGGCTCTCGAGCACCGTGCCCGCGCCGTCGATGCCCGGCACCATCGGCCAGGTGCGCACCACGGGGCCCTTGTTGGTGAGCGCGAGGCCGTCCTTGTAGTTCAGCGTCGAGTACTCGACGCCGAGCAGCACATCGCCGTCGCCCAGCGCCGGCAGGCGCTCATCGGCCAACGATTCGACGCCGGCCCGAAATCCGGCGTCATCCTTTTGCAGCCACAGTGCATTGAACATTGCGTCGTCTCCTTGGCCCTCATTGTGTCCTTGGCGCGCGCGCCTATTGGTGCTGCGCGGGCTGACCCTGCCCTGACGCAGCCCGACCTTGAAACTCCTAGAATTCACATGCAAAGAGCAAGGTAAATCGTTGTCGCTATTGAATATTCACTCAATAGACGCTACCCTGCACCCGATGCCGACCCGCCGTGCGTTCGACTTCGCTGCGCTGACGCTGCTCGGTGCCCTCTGCGGCTGCGCCACGCCGCCGGCGCCGCGCACGCCGTTCGACCGCCGCAGCACCGCGGAGACCGCGCCGGACCCGCGCGTGGCCGAGCTGCTGGTGTCGGCGATCGGCCTCGTCGGCGTGCCCTACCGCTTCGGCGGCAACGACATCGACAACGGCTTCGATTGCAGCGGCTTCACGCGCCACCTGTTCCAGACGCACCTCGGCGTGACGTTGCCGCGGCGCTCGCATGACCAGGCCGGCGCGGCACGATTCGTCGATGTGCCGGGCTTCGAGCTGCAGCCCGGCGATCTGGTCTTCTTCAACACGCTGCAGCGCGCGAACTCGCATGTCGGCATCTACATCGGCGACGGGCGCTTCATCCACGCGCCGCGCACCGGCGCCCTGGTGCGGCTGGAACCGCTGCGCAGCAGCTACTGGATGACCCGCTTCGACGGTGCGCGCAGGCTCGTCCTCAGCGGCTGAGCGGGCTCTGCGCCTTCCAGCACAATGCCGGCATGGGCGAAGCCTCACTGCCACCCTCGCAAAGCCGCAAAGCGTCGGTGATCCCGATCGCCGAGCAGCGCCACCGCGCACTGCTGCCGCGCGTGCCCACACAAGCGCGGCCGGCCAACGGCCTGCTCGCCGACACGCTCGGCCGGCCGCTGCGCGATCTGCGCATCTCGGTCACCGACCGCTGCAACTTCCGTTGCAGCTACTGCATGCCCAAGGAAGTCTTCGGCCGCGACTACGCTTTCCTGCCGCAGACGTCGCTGCTGAGCTTCGAAGAGATCACGCGGCTGGCGCGCGTCTTCGCATCGCACGGCGTGAAAAAGATTCGCCTGACCGGCGGCGAGCCGACCTTGCGCAAGCACCTCGAAACGCTGGTCGGCATGCTGGCCGAGTTGCGCAACGCCGACGGCGAGCCGCTCGACCTGACGCTGACGACCAACGGCTCGCTGCTGACGAAGAAGGCGCGTGCATTGGCCGACGCCGGCCTGAAGCGCATCACCGTCAGCCTCGACGCGCTCGACGACGCGATTTTCCGGCGCATGAACGACGTCGAGTTTCCCGTCGCCGATGTGCTGGCCGGCATCGACGCCGCGCTGGCCGCCGGCCTGTCGCCGGTAAAGGTCAACATGGTCGTCAAGCGCGGCACCAACGACGGCGAAATCCTGCCGATGGCACGCTGGTTCCGCGAGCACTACGGCGGCGCGGTCGTGCTGCGCTTCATCGAGTACATGGACGTCGGCGAGACCAACGGCTGGCGCATGGACCATGTGCTGCCATCGCGCGAGTTGATCGAGCGCATCGGCAGCGTCTATCCGCTGCAGCCGATCGGCGCGCACGGCCGACGGCGAAACGGCCGAGCGCTGGCGCTATGCGGACGGCGGCGGCGAGATCGGCGTCATCTCCAGCGTCACGCAAGCCTTCTGCCGCGACTGCAACCGCGCGCGGCTTTCGACGGAAGGCAAGCTCTACCTGTGCCTGTTCGCGACGCAGGGGCACGACCTGCGGCACTTGTTGCGCGAGGCCGATGCGAGCGACGAGCAGATCGCCGGCGCGCTGGCCGACATCTGGACGCATCGCAGCGACCGCTACTCCGAGTTGCGCAGCGCGGGTGCCGCGCCGACCTCGGAGCGCAAGGTCGAGATGCACTACATCGGCGGATGAAGTGATTTCATCTCAAGACATCACCGGCCTGATCCTCGCCGGCGGCCGCGGCAGCCGCATGGGCGGCGTCGATAAAGGCTTGCAGAACCACCGTGGCCTGCCGCTGGCGATGCATGCGCTGATGCGATTGCAGCCGCAGGTCGGCGCGATGCTGATCAACGCCAACCGCAACCTCGGCGCTTATGAAGCGATGGGCGCGCCGGTGTATCCGGACTCGACCCAAGACTTCGCCGGGCCGCTCGCAGGCGTGCTGGTGGGCCTTGAGCAGTGCCAGACGCCGTGGCTCGTCACCGTGCCCTGCGACACGCCGGACTTTCCGCTCGACCTGGTGGAGCAGCTCGCGCGCGCCGCCGACGAGCAACAAGCCGACATCGCCTACGCCGTGACGCTCGAAGCCGACGGCCGCGAGCAAACCCATCCCGTGTTCTGCCTGCTCAAAAGCGAGCTGATGGAAAGCCTCGTCGCCTTCATGCAAGGCGGCGGCCGCAAGATCGACGCCTGGTTCGCGCAGCACAAGGCCATCGGCGTGCGCTTCGCCGATGCACAGGCTTTTTTCAATGCCAACACGGCGCAAGAGTTGGCGCAGCTGCAGCGATGAGTATGCGGCCCGATTTGAGTGTGCGCGAGCTGCAGCTGAGCGACCTCGACGCCTACAAAGCCTTGCGCGACCACGCGCTCGCGCACCACGAAGAAGCCTTCAACTCGGATGCCCCAACCGAAGCGAAGCGCAGCGCGCAGAGCTATGCCTCCCGCCTGGGCGGCGACGACGCCAGCAGCGGCTTCGCGCTCGGCGCCTTTCGTGGCGACCGGCTCGTCGGCGCGGTCGCCCTCGAGCGCGATCCGCGCATCAAGGTGCGGCACATCGGCCATGTCATCGGCACGATGGTGCACGCCGACGAGATCGGCCGCGGCGTTGGCCGCGCGCTGATGGAGGCACTGATCGAACGGGCGAGCGCCGACCCCGAACTTCAGCAGCTCACGCTGACCGTGACCGCCGGCAACGCCGCCGCCGAGCGGCTGTACGCACGCGCCGGGTTCGCCGTCTTCGGCACACAGCCACGCGCGATGCGCGTCGGCGAGCGCTTCCTCGACAAGCAGCACATGGTCCTGAATCTGCCGAAGCTGTCATGACGACCCAGACCCTCGAACAGATCGCTTCCTGCGTCGCCGGCTACGACCCGAACGCGCTGCCGGTGGCGCAGGCGCAGGAGTTCATCGCGCGCCTCGTGCCACGCGTGACGGCCATCGAAAGCATCGCGCTGCGCTCCTCGCTCGGCCGCGTGTTGGCGCGTGACATCGTCTCGGCGATCGACGTGCCCTCGCACGACAACTCGGCGATGGATGGCTACGCGCTGCGCGGCGCGGACTTGCAGGCCAACGGCGACACCGTGCTGCGCATCGCCGGCACCGGCCTCGCGGGGCAGTCGTTTTCCGGCACCGTGCCCGCAGGCCACTGCGTGCGCATCATGACCGGCGCCGTGATGCCGGAGGGCCTGGACACCGTCGTGCCGCAAGAGTTCACCAAGGCCGAAGACAGCGCTGTGCGCATTCCCGCCAACGTCGTGCGTGTCGGCGACAACCGCCGCCTGAAAGGCGAGGACCTGGCCCGCGGCTCGTCCGCCTTGCGCAACGGCCGCCTGCTGCGCCCGGCCGACCTCGGCCTGCTGGCCTCGCTCGGCCAAGCCGAAGTGCCGGTGTTTCGCAAGCTGCGCGTGGCGTTCTTCTCCACCGGCGATGAGCTGCGCTCGATCGGCGAGCCGCTCGATGCCGGCTGCGTCTATGACAGCAACCGCTACACGATCTGGGGGATGTTGCAGCGCCTGGGCTGCGAGGTCATCGATCTCGGCGTCGTGCGCGACGACCCCGTTGCACTGCGCGCTGCGTTCAGCGAAGCCGCGGCGAGTGCCGACGCCGTCATCACCTCCGGCGGCGTTTCCGTCGGCGAGGCCGACCACACGAAGAAGATCATGGCCGAGCTGGGCGACGTGCTGTTCTGGCGCATCGCGATGCGGCCCGGCCGGCCGATGGCGATCGGGCGCATCGCGAATGTGGGACATGAGGCCATCCTCTTCGGCCTGCCCGGCAACCCGGTCGCCGTGATGGTCACGTTTTACGCCTTCGTGCGCGAAGCGCTGCGCACGATGAGCGGCATGACCGAAGCGACGCAGCCGCTGCTGCGCGCCGCCTGCACCACGCCGCTGCGCAAGAAACCCGGCCGCACCGAGTACCAGCGCGGCATCGTCACGCGCGGCGCCGGCGGCGGCTGGCAAGTCGCCATCACCGGCAGCCAAGGCTCGGGCATTCTGTCGTCGATGAGCGTGGCCAACGGCATGGTGGTGCTGCACCACGAACAAGGCAACGTCGATGCGGGCGACGAAGTCGATGTGATCCCGTTCGACGGCCTGGTGTGAGCTTCACGCCGACCTTCGCGCAAGCCTGGTGGCTGCTCGCCGCGGCGATCGTCTTCGAAATCTGCGGCACGGTCTGCATGCGCCTGTCCGATGGCTTCACACGCATGACGCCATCAGTGCTGATCTTCGTCTTCTATGCGGTCTCGTTCGCCCTCAACACCTTCGTCATCCGCGTGCTCGGCCTGTCGGTCGTTTATGCGGTGTGGTCCGGCGTCGGCACCGTCGCCACGGCGGCCATCGGCTTCTGGTACTTCAAGGAGCCGGCAACGGCGCTGAAGCTGGTCAGCATCGGCCTGATCGTGATCGGGGTGTTCGGCGTGCATGCGGCGTCGCGGGCGGGGTGAACGGTTGACGAGTTGCAAGCACCGAGACGGCCTGGCGACTGTTGGCTTGCGGCCCTGAGCGGCTGTTGACGACGGTCAGGTCGCCACTCCCGTTCGCATTGACATGCTCTCCGCCCCCGTTCGCCCTGAGCTTGTCGAAGGGCCAGGCTGAGCCTGTCGAAGCCTTTGGCATGAGGCACGAAGGCTTCGACAGGCTCAGCCCGAACGGTGGCGAAAGGGGCTTCGACAAGCTCAGCCCGAACGGTTCTTTGCGGACGTTGAACGTCGCCTTCGGGCCGCAACCCGACGCAGCCCTACTTCGCCGGCACCGCGTCCTCGATCGCCCGCTCGGTGATCTCGCCCGGCACGCGCGACCTCGCGAACCAGGTATAGACCGTCGGCACGACGAAGATCGTCAGCAGTGTGCCGACGCTCATGCCGCCGACGATGACCCAGCCGATCTGCTGGCGGCTCTCGGCGCCGGCGCCGCGCGCCAGCGCAAGGGGCAAAGCGCCGAGCACCATCGCGCCGGTCGTCATCAGGATCGGGCGCAGGCGCAGCGTCGCCGCCTCCATCACCGCCTCGCGGATCGCCTTGCCCTGCTGCCGCAACTGGTTGCTGAACTCGACGATCAGGATGCCGTGTTTGGTGATCAGGCCGATCAGCGTCACCAAACCGATCTGCGAATAGACGTTGAGCGTGCCGCCGGCGAGTTGCAGCGCGGCGAGCGCGCCGACCATCGACAGCGGCACCGCGAGCAGGATGATGAACGGATCGACAAAACTTTCGAACTGCGCGGCGAGCACCAAGAAGATGAAGACCAGCGCCAGCACGAAGACCAAACCCAACGCGCCGCTCGAGGCGCGGAACTCGCGGCTGACGCCGTTGAGTTCGGTCGCGTAGCCGGGCTCGAGCACCTTGGCTGCGGTCGCGTCCATGAAGGCCAGCGCTTCGCCGAGCGCGAAGTTCGGCGCCAGGTTGGCAGTGATCGTCACCGAGCGGCGCTGGTTGAAATGGTTCAGCTCGCGCGCCGCCACCGACTCGCGCACCTTGACCAACGACGACAGCGGCACCATCGTGTCGTTGCGCGTGCGCACGAAGAGTTTTTCGATGTCGTCCGGCGTCGCACGGCCGGCGGCCACCGTCTGCACGATGACGTCGTACTGGTCCGAGCCGCGTTTGTAGCGCGTGACGTTGCGCCCGCCGAGCATCGTCTCGACCGTGCGCGCCACCTGATCGACCGCCACGCCCTGGTCGGCCGCGCGGTCGCGATCGACCTCGATCAGCAGCTCGGGTTTGTTCAACCGCAGGTCGGTGTCGGGCTGGATGAAGCCCGGGTTCTTCTGCATCTCGGCGACGATGGCCTGCGTCGCCCGCTGCAGGTTTTCGTACTAGTCGTTGGTGACGACGACGAAGTTGATCGGCTGCGAGCGGAAGCCTTGGCCGAGGCTCGGCGGCGTGATCGGAAAGGCCTGCACGCCCGGCAGCGCCGAGAGCTGCGGCTGCATCGCGCGCGCCGCCTCCTGCGTGCTGCGCGTGCGTTCGCTCCAGTCCTTGGCGCGCAGGATCACCGTGCCTTGCGAGACGCTGCTGTTGCCGCCGCCGCCCCGAGAAAAACGAAGACGCGGTCGAAGTCGGGCTGCTGCGCCGCGATGTTGCCCACCGCGTCGAGATAGCGGCGCGTGTACTCCACCGTCGAGCCTTCGGGCGCGGTGACGGGCAGCAGGATGACGCCGCGATCTTCCATCGGCGACAGTTCGCTCTTCGCGGTGGAGAACAGCCACCAGCTGCCGGCGGCGCTGGCCAGCATGACGACGAGCACGATCCAGCGCTGGTTGAGCACCGCGCCGAGCGCGCTGCGGTAGCCCGCGGTCATGCCGACGAGCACGCGCTCCATCGTGCGGTCGAACCAGCCCGGGTTGGCGTTGTGGCGCAGCAGCTTGCTGCACATCATCGGCGTGAGCGTGAGCGCGACGAAGCCGGAGACGATCACCGCGCCGGCCAGCGTCAGCGCGAACTCGGCGAAGAGGCGGCCGGTGCGGCCGGGCGTGAACGCGAGCGGCGCGAACACCGCGGCGAGCGTCAGCGTCATCGCCACCACCGCGAACGCGATCTCGCGCGCGCCCTTGATCGCCGCCTGGAACGGCGACTGATGGCCCACCGTCGCCTGCGGCGACACCTCCCCGAGGGAGGGCTCGCTTGCCTTGGGGCGGCCCGGCGGCGCGCTCGCGCCTTCCTCGATATGGCGGAAGATGTTCTCCAGCACGACGATCGCGTCATCGACGACGAGGCCGATCGCCAACACCAGCGCCAGCAGCGTCAGCGTGTTGACCGTGAAGCCGGCCACCGCCATCAATGCAAACGAGCCGATCAGGCTCACCGGAATCGTCACCAGCGGAATGATCGAGGCGCGCAGCGTGCGCAGGAAGATGAACACGACCAACGCAACGAGCGCCACCGCCTCGGCAATCGTCGTATAGACGCTCTTGATCGAGCGGTCGATGAAGACCGAGTTGTCGTTGGCCTGGATGACCTTCAACTGAGGCGGGATGTCGCGCTGGATCTGCGGCATCAGGTCGCGAACGCCTTGCGAGACTTCGAGCGGGTTGGCGGTGGCGTTGCGGATGATGCCGGTGGAGATCGACGGCACGCCGTTCAGGCGCACGTAGCTGCGCTCGCTGGCGGCCGACTCCTCGACGCGGCCCACGTCGCGCAGGCGCACGGTGTAGTTGCCGGCCTGCTTGACCGCGATGTCGGCGAACTGCGGCACGGTGTTCAAGTCGGTGCGCGAGGTCACCGAGAACTCGCGCTGCTGGCTTTCGATGCGGCCGGCCGGCACTTCGAGGTTCTGCTTGCGCAGCGCGTCTTCGACGTCGGCCACGGTGATGCGGTAGGCGGCCAAGCGGTCCGGGTCGAGCCAGATGCGCATCGCGTAGCGGCGGTCGCCGCCGATCTGCACGTCGGCCACGCCGGGAATGGTTTGCAGCCGCGGCTTGACGACGCGGTTGATGATGTCGGTGACCTCGAGCGGGCTCATCGTGTCGCTGGTGAACGCCAGCCAGATGACGGGCGACGCGTCGGCTTCCACCTTGGCCACCTGCGGCTCGTCGGCGGCTTCGGGCAGGCGGTTGCGCACGCGGGCCACGCGGTCGCGCACATCGGCGGCGGCGGCTTCGGGCGGTTTGCTGAGCTTGAAGCGCACCGTGATCTGGCTCTGCTCCGAGCGCGAGATCGACGTCAGGATATCGACGCCGTCGATGCCGGCGATCGAGTCTTCGAGCGGCTTGGTGATCTGCGACTCGATCACTTCCGAAGAAGCGCCGACCAGGCGCGTGCTCACCGTGACCACCGGTTCGTCGATGCGCGGGTACTCGCGCACCGTGAGCTGGTTGTACGAGACGATGCCGACGAGCACGATCAGCAGCGACATGACGCAGGCCAGCACCGGGCGGCGGATGGTGAGTTCGGAGATGCGCATAGCGTTATGCCGGAGCGCCGGCGCGCGCCACCGAAGCGGCGCCCGCCGGTGCGCTCGCACTGCCCGCCGGCTTGCCGGCCGGCTGCGGCTTGTCGATGTCGATCACGCGCAGCGGCAATGCATCGCCCCGCATCACGCGCGCCTGGCCGGCAGTGACGATCAGGTCGCCCGGCGACAGGCCTTCCAAAATTTCCACCTTGCCGGCCTGGCGCACGCCGAGCTTGGCTTCGAGGCGTTGCGACACCAGCGCCGGCCCCGCGCCGTTGCTCGCTGCAGCGGACGCCGCAGCGCCCGGCGCCGGCACCGCCTTGATCAGGTACTGCTTGCCGCCCTGCGGCACCAAGGCCTCTTCGGGCACCATCAGCGCGCGCTCGCGCACCGCGAAGACGACGCGCGCCCGCGCGAACATGCCCGACTTCAATTCCGCACCCGGTTGCTCGACGCGCGCGCGCACGAGCAGCGAGCGGCCGTTGGCATCGACCAGCGCGTCGAGCGCTTCGACCTTGCCGGCGAACGTCTGCCCCGGCATCGCGTCGAGCGAGACCTGCACCACCTGGCCGACTTTCGTCTGGCCGACAAAGCGCTCGGGCAGACGGAAATCGACCCACATGCGCGAACGGTCTTCGAGGCTGACCAGATCGGCGCCGTCTTTCACGTAGTCGCCGAGGGCGACGCTGCGGATGCCGACGATGCCGTCGAACGGCGCCATGATCGCCAGCCGCGAGAGTTGCGCGCGCGCCAGCGAGACCTGCGCTTCGGCCACTTCGAGCGCCGCCGCGTTCTGATCGACCGCGCTCTGGCTGACGAAGTTCTGTGCCTGCAATTCACGGCTGCGTTGCAGGTTCGTGCGCGCGATGTTCGACTGCGCCTGCGCCTGCTTGAGTTGCGCCACCTGCAGCGTGTTGTCGAGCTGCACCAGCAACTGGCCCTTCTTCACGCGCCCACCATCGGTGAAGCCGAGCCGGGTGATGCGCCCGCTGACCTCGGGGCGCAGGATGATGTTCTGCACCGCACGCAAGCTGCCGACGGCCTGCGCATCGTCCTCGATGCGCAGCACCTCGACCTTGCCGACTTCCACTGCCGCCGGGCCGCCTGGAGCGGCGCCTTGGCCGCGCGCGGCAGTGCCCGCACCGGGTGCCGCGGTGCCCGCAGCAGCGTTGACTTCCTTGCGCTCCACCACCGCGCCGCCGCGCTGCCACCACCATGCCGCAGCGCCCACCGCGACGATGCCGACCACGGCCACCACGGTGTGGAGTTTCTTCATTGCCATGCGGCCAATGTAGCCCTTGCTTGCCAACCGTGAATCGGGTCGGCTACTGCCTGCGCGACCTCACATCTGTTCGGACGCACCGCGGTTGGCCAGCGCGTCGGCGCGCTCGTTGCCGGGGTCACCGGCGTGGCCCTTGACCCAGCGCCAATCGACCTTGTGCTGCGCGGCCAGCGCATCGAGGCGCTGCCAGAGGTCGATGTTCTTCACCGGCTGCCTGTCGGCAGTCTTCCAGCCGCGCTGCTTCCAGTTGTGGATCCACGTCGTGATGCCTTGGCGAACGTATTGGCTGTCGGTGTAGAGCTGCACGTGGCTGTTGCGCTTCAACGCAGCCAGGGCTTCGATGACCGCCGTCAACTCCATGCGGTTGTTCGTAGTGACTGCCTCGCCGCCCCAGAGTTCCTTCTCGTGCTCGGAGCTCTTCAGCCACGCGCCCCAGCCGCCGGGGCCCGGGTTGCCCTTGCAGGCGCCGTCGGTATAGATCGTGATCGTCATGTTTGTGTTGCCCCCAAGGCCCTTCGAGCCGCCCCCCCGAGGGGGAGCGAGCGCCTTCGGAGCGTCCGTGCGGCGCTCACGAACTTCTCTTTTCTTTACGTTGGATGTTCGTCACCACCGCCGGCGCGGCCACGGCCTTCGCGCGCTCGCGCTTGGCGAGGCCGACCAGGCGCATGCCGCGCACGCGCTTGACGGCGACCACCATGTACACCGCGCCGAAGACCGGCCACCAGCGGTCGCCGACGCGGTCCATCCAGGCAAAGCGGTCGAGCCAGCGCTGCGAGCCCATCGCCGGGCGGTAGGCGCCGAAGCGCCCGCCCTCGACTTCGAAGCTGAGCAGGCGCAGCCAATCGCGCAGCCGCCAGTAGCCGATGAACTCGCCCGGCCGCGGCAGGAACGACGCTGGCTTGGCGCCCGCCAGGTGACGCATGCGGCCCAGGCGCTGGCGCAGGCCCCACAGGCTGGCAGCGTTGAAGCCGAGGATGACGACGCGGCCTTCGGGCATCAGCACACGTTCGACTTCGGCCAGCGTGCGGTGCGGGTCGCGCGCCAGCTCCAACGTGTGCGGCAGCACGACGAGGTCGAGGCTGCGCTCGGCAAACGGCAACGCATCGCCATGCGCGAACACCGCCGCCCTCTTTGTCGGGTCGGGCGGCGCATGCCCGGCATCGAACGCCACCCAGCGGTGCGGCATGCGGTTGGCGCGCAAGGCATCGAGTTCGGGCAGGCCGATCTGCAGCGCATGAAAGCCGAAGACATCGCTGACCACACGATCGAGCTGCGCCTGCTCCCACGCCAGCAGGTACTGCCCAGGCGGCGTTTCGAGCCACGCGGTCAGCGCTTCGATGCCGGGCTGCGTATCAGACATGGGCAGACATTCGCTTGCAATTGACCCTTGGCGAAGATGGAAATCACGTGCAGAGCGCATTCCTATAATCGCGCCGCCGATGGATGCCGTTGCCTCGCCTGCTTTTTCGGACAACCCCATCGGGTTGTTGCGCAGCGGCACGCACTTGCTCGAAGCACGGCTGCACGACCTCGGCGCAATTCTATTCGCCCCGTCCCGGCGCACGCGCTTGTGCTGTTCGCACGAATACACCCTGGCGCAGCGGCGTGATGCCGACGCAGCGGCACTGAAAAGTTGCACCATGACAGCGGCCGTGTCTCGCCGCTTGCGCGAATGGAAGAACCCCTCTCGATGAACCACGCTTTGAACCTGCGGCATGCCCGCACGCTGCGCGCCACGGTCGCGCTGCTGGCCGCGGTGCTGACGTTGTCGGCCTGCGCGCAGGCGCCGGTGGTCACGCTCACACCCAAGGTCGTGCGCGCCGACGACGGCACGCCGGCGCCCGCCGCCGCAACTTCCGTCGCCATCGTGGTCCAGGACAGCGACGACCCGTCCAGCGCCGTTGCACCGCCGATCGACCCGGTGCGCCCCGACGCGCGCGTGGACCTCGACGACCGCAGCGCGCGCATCGACTTGTGGCAGCGCATCCGCAACGGCTTTGCCATTCCCGACATCGACGACCGCTACGTCAAGCAGCGCGAGAAGTACTTTGCCGGCCAGCCCGAGTACATGGGCCGCATGACCGAGCGCGGCTCGCGCTACCTGTTCCACATCGTCGAAGAGGTGCAGCGCCGCGGCCTGCCGACGGAGCTGGCGCTGCTGCCGTTCATCGAGAGCGCGTTCAACCCGGAAGCGATGTCGTCGGCGCGCGCCGCCGGCATGTGGCAGTTCATGCCGGCCACCGGCCGCCACTTCGATCTGAAGCAGAACATCTTTCGCGACGAGCGTCGCGACGTGCTGGCCTCGACCAACGCCGCGCTCGACTACCTGACCCGCCTGCACGGCATGTTCGGCGACTGGCACCTCGCGCTGGCGGCCTACAACTGGGGCGAAGGCAACGTGCAGCGCGCCGTGCGCTCCAACCGCGCCGCCGGACGGCCTGCCGGCTACGCCAACCTGAAGATGCCGTTCGAGACCCGCGACTACGTGCCCAAGCTGCAGGCGATGAAGAACATCGTGCTGCGCCCGGCCGACTACGCGCTCGTTCTGCCAGTGCTCGAGAACCACCCGTACTTCCTGGCCGTGCCGATCTCGCGCGACATCGACGTGGCGCTGGTGACGCAGCTCTCGGGCTTGCCGCTCGACCAGTTCAAGCAGCTCAATCCGCAAATGAACAAGCCGGTGATCGTCGCCGCGGGCACGCCGCAGTTGCTGCTGCCGTACGACAACGCCAATGCCTTCGTCAAGGCGCTGCCGCTGCACAAGGGACCGCTGTCGAGCTGGACCGCGTGGACGGTACCCAAGACGATGAAGGCCGCCGATGCGGCGCAGGCCGTGGGCATGGAGGAAGACGAGCTGCGCGAGGTCAACGCGATCCCGCCGCGCATGCTGGTGCAGGCCGGCTCGACGCTGCTCGTCGCGCGCAGCCGCACTCGCGACGGCGACGTCTCGGTGCGCATGGCCGACAGCGCGATGATTTCGTTCTCGCCCGACGGCCCGGCGTTGAAGCGCGTGGCGCTGAAGGTCGGCAAAGGCGGCGACAGCGTGGCCGCGTTGGCCAAGCGCTATGCCGTGAGTGCGCAGCAGGTGGCGCAGTGGAACCGCGTCGCCCCCGGCGCCAGGCTGGCGCCGGGCAGCACGGTGGTGGTCTATGTGCCCAACACGCGCGGCGCGCCGAGCGCGAAGGCCGCCGTGCGCACGGCCAAGGCCGCGCCGTCGTCACTCACCAAGGCCAGCGCCAAACGCAGCGGCAAGACCGTCAAAGTGGCCGCCGGCAGCGCGACACGAAAGCGCTGACACGTCGCGTGCGTGTCGAAGTGCTACGTGCTCTGCACGCAGCGACTGCATGCTCTTACGCATTGCCGCAGCACTGCCTCGGATTTGTCCCTTGCGACTTCTAGACTCGCGCTGCTCTCGAATGGCGATGGCAACAACAGCGCAAAGGAAGCTCGGCGATGCAAGGTTGGCGGATCAAATATTTCACTCTTGCGGCGTCTGTCGCGTGTTCGGCCCTGGTGGCTTGCGGCGGTGGCAGCAGCGCAGATGCGGCGGGCCCGCAAGCTGCCACCCAGGCAACAAGCCAAGGAGCGACACCATCGGCCGACAGGCCTGCGAACCGGCGCGAAGGTGCGCTCGGATTTGCGCCCGTCGGCACCGGCGCGGGAACCTTGCGCGATTTCACGCTGCAGGTCAGCGGTCTGCGGCGCAGTGCACCGGTGACGATCGCCACCGGCGACGAGTTGCGCTTGCTGCCCGACGCTTCGGGCGCGCTGTTCAGCGTCGTCTATTGGGGCGACGGCACCGCCTCGGGCATCGCCGGTGGCTGGAACGCCGCCACGCCGGCCGCGCTGGCCCAGCACCGCTACGCCGCGGCCGGCAGTTACGAGATCGAGTACGCCACGCTCGACCCAGCCCAAGGCTGGGACGCGCGCTTTCTGCGCGTCACGGTCACCAGCGGCTCTAGCAACACACCGCCGCCGCCCCCGCCTGCTGCTGCAGGCCCCGATCGCACGTTCAATTTCTTCGTCGGCGGCAGCGCGCTGGCGGCGCCGTTCGCGATCAACACCAACAGCATGTTGTCGGTCGTGCCCGCCACCAGCGGCGCCGATGGCAGCGTGATCTACTGGGGTGACGGCACCTCGTCGGCCATCGTCGGCGGCTGGAACGCCAACACGCCGGCGACGCTGACCCAGCACCGCTACAGCGCAGCGGGAACCTACCGCGTCGAGTACGCCACGCGCTATCCGGGCTACGGCTGGAACTCGACGGTGCGCGATGTCATCGTCGCCGCCGCGATCGCACCGCAACCTGCACCTGCACCTGCACCTGCACCTGCACCTGCACCTGCACCTGCACCTGCACCTGCACCTGCACCAGCACCTGCGCCGGCACCAGCACCTGCACCAGCACCTGCGCCAGCACCAGCACCAGCGCCGGCACCCGCGCCGGCACCCGCGCCGGCACCCGCGCCCGCACCTTCGGCCGTCTGGCGGCCTTTCAACGATGCGAGCCCGTGGAACACGCCGATCGGCGCCAGCCCCGCGCTCGAGCCCGACAGTCAGGCCTTGATCGACGCCTTCAGAAGCAGCTCGCCCTTCGGCGAGCACCTCGACGTGAACATCGCGCGCTTCTCGATTCCGCTGTACCAGGCCAACGCTGGCACGCCGTTGCAGAGCGTGGCCACCAACCTCGGCGGCGAAGGTTGGGGCCAGGGTGGGCCCGGCGCGGTGGGGCAGATGCCGATCCCGCCCGGCGCGACGCCGGACGATTCGTCAGACGCGCACATGTCGGTGCTCACCGCCGATCGCACCAAGGAGTACGGCTGCTGGGCGATGAACTTCAACGTCGCGCGCGCGGGGGCTTGGTTTGCCCAGCTATGCGCCACCAGTGACCTCACCGGCAACGGCGTGCGCCCGCCGGCGACGGTGGCCAACCCGTGGTGGACGGCGCACGGCGCACGGGCTTGCGGCTTCCCGTTGGTGGCCGGCTTGATCCGCGCCGACGAGATTCGCGCCGGCCGCATCGACCACGCGCTCGTTTTCGCCTACCCGGCCTTGAGGAAGAACCGCTTCACGCCGCCGGCCAGCACCAACAGCAGCGACGGCGCCGACTACGGCATCCCTTGCGGCGGCCGCATCCAGTTCGACCCGAACATCGACGTCACCAAGCTCGGCCTGTCGCCGGCGGGCGTGACGATCATGCGCGCGCTGCAGCAGTACGGCGCCTACGTCGGCGACTACTCGGGAGCGCTGTCGATGTATGCCGACAATTCGCCGGACGCGCGCGCGTATTGGAGCTCGGGCGTGCTCGACACCTACGAGCTGCGCGACAAGATCGACATGTCGAAGTTCCGGGTCATCAAGCACGGCACGGTCTATACGTGGCCGCCGGGTAGCTGAGCGATTGACGGGTGACGTTCAGCGGCGATCGCTCATCGCATGGGCGATCGTCGATAGATCGACGTACTCGAGTTCGCTGCCCACCGGCACGCCGCGCGCCAAGCGCGTCACCGTCTTGCCGCGCGCGCGCAGCGCCTGCGCCAGCGCGTGCGCGGTGGCCTCGCCTTCGGCCGAAAAGCCGAGGGCCAGGATGATCTCCTGCACTGCCGGGTCAGCGCTGCGTTCGAGCAGCTCGGCGACGCCGATATCGCGCACGCCGACGCCGTCGATCGGCGACAGCCGCCCCATCAGCACGAAGTAGTAGCCGCGGTAGCTGCCGGTCCGCTCCAGCGCCGCCTGGTCGGCCGGCGTTTCGACGACGGCGAGCTTGCTCGCATCGCGATGCACATCAGCGCAGACATCGCACAAAGTCTTCTCGCTGAAGGTGTGGCAGCGCTCGCAGTGATGCACCTGCGCCACGGCGCCGGTCAAGGCGTTGGCGAGCCTGAGCGCACCGTCACGGTCATGCTGCAGCAGGTGAAACGCCATGCGCTGTGCCGACTTGATGCCGACGCCGGGCAAGCGGCGCAGCGCTTCGATCAGCGCGGCGAGAGACGGCTCAGCGCTCACGTCGAGAAGCACGATTTTCCAAGCAACCGCCGCGGAACCGGCTTTGCCGGGCCGCTGGCGGTGCCCCCTCGAGGGGGAGCGGCGCAGCCGCTCGGGGGTGGGTCATCAGAACGGGAATTTCATTCCCGGGGGCAGCGGCATACCCGCCGTCAGCTTGCCCATCTTCTCCGCGCTGACCTCTTCGGCACGGCGCACGCCGTCGTTGAACGCGGCGGCGACGAGGTCTTCGAGCATGTCCTTGTCGTCGGCGAGCAGGCTGGGATCGATCGTGATGCGCTTGACGTCGTGCTTGCACGTCATCACGACCTTGACCAGGCCGGCGCCGGAGACGCCTTCGACTTCCATCAGCGCGAGCTCATCCTGTGCGCGCTTCATGTTGTCCTGCATCTGCTGCGCCTGCTTCATCAGGCCGGCGAGTTGTTGCTTCATCATGGGGTGGGGCTCCTGGGTGAGGACTCGTTAACGGTATCGGAGGGCTCGCGCCGGGCCACCGCAGGCCACAGGGCTAGGCGCGAACGAGGCCGCGTGCTTTCAGCACGCAACGAGTGAGCAACAACGCCCTGTGGCCTGCGGTGGCCCAGCCCGATGGGTGATCTCACCAAACAGCCGCCAGCGGCGTTGCAAATCCTCGCCATAGCAGCAGCTATGGCTGCGGTTTGCGCCTTGCTGGCGGCTGTTTGGTGAGTCACGCGAGCCCTCCGATACCGTTAGCGAGCCCTGATCGATCCGGGGACGATGCGCGCCGACGGAAACTGCGCCAGCATCTCCTTGACCAGCGGGTCGTTGCGAATGATGTCGTCGGCCTCGCGCTGACGCCGTTCGCGCTCGGCGGTTTCGCGCTTGGCAGGGCTGTCGGTCACTGCACCGGCCTCGACTTCGAGTTGCAGCGGCGCCATGTCGAGCGCCTCGGCAAGCGCGGCGCGCAGTTTCTCGATCAGCGCCGGCGCACGCAGCGAATCGCGCTCGACGCGCAAGCGCCACAGTGGCTGGGCGCCGTCGCGCTGCTCGACCAGCTGAGCCTGCATCGCCAGCTCGCGCACGAGCGCGCTGATCGCCTGGCGCTGGTTGAGCATGGCGACGAGCGACACCCAGCGCTCGCCGAGCGGCGTCGGCTCGAACGCCGTCGGCTGTCGGCGCCGGCTTGACCACCAGCGGCGCAGCGATGGCCTCTTCCATCGGCGCCTCGTCGAGCCAAGACGGCGGCTCGGGTTCTCGCACCGACATCACCGGCGCCGGCGCGGGCGGCGCGTAGGTCGTTCGCGGCGTCGGCTTGGCCAGTGCCGCGCTGGCGGGGGCCGGCCTCGGCGCCGGCGCGGCCGCAGCCGGAGGCAGCACCTTGGCCGGCGCGCCGCTGCCGCCCGCCAGTGTGGCTGCAGGTGCAAACGCCAGCAGGCGCAGCAGCACCATCGACAGGCCGGCGTACGCGTCCGGCGCCAGCGTCAACTCCTGGCGGCCATGCAGCGCAAAGCTGTAGAGCAATTGCGTTTCGTCAGCCGGCAGCAGCGCCGACAACTCGCGTGTGACCGGCGTGTCGGGGTCGGTCTCGGACAGCGCTGCGGGCACGGCCTGCTCGATCGCCATCTGCTGCAACAGCGCGGTCAACTCTTCCAGCGTGCCCGCTGCCGACAAGCCGTGCTCGCGCAACGCATCGACCCCCGCCAGCACGGCGCGTCCGTCGCGTGCGGCCAGCGCACGCACGAAGCGCTCGGCGTGGCTGCGATCGACGCTGCCCAACATCGCGCGCACGGCGTCGGCGTTGAGTGACCCGCCGGCGTAGGCAATCGCCTGGTCGGTGAGCGACAGCGCATCGCGCATCGAGCCGCGCGCCGCGCGCGCGAGCAGGCGGATCGAGGCGTCATCGAACGCCACCGCCTCGGCCTTCAACACGCTCTGCAGATGCTCGGCCACCGTGTCCGGCGCCATCGGCCGCAGGTTGAACTGCAGGCAGCGCGAGAGCACGGTCGGCAGCATCTTTTCCGGATCGGTCGTCGCCAACACGAACTTCAAATACTCGGGCGGCTCTTCGAGCGTCTTCAGCAGCGCGTTGAACGAGTCCTTGGTGAGCTGGTGCGCTTCGTCGATCATGAAGATCTTGAAGCGGCCGACGCTCGGCTTGTAGGCCGCGCGTTCGAGCAGGTCGCGGATCTCGTCGATGCCGCGGTTGCTCGCCGCATCGAGCTCGATGTAGTCGATGTAGCGGTCGGCGTCGATCTCGGTGCAGGCCGTGCAGACGCCGCACGGCGACGCGGTGATGCCGCCCTGGCCGTCGGGCCCGGTGCAGTTCAGGCTCTTGGCGAGGATGCGCGACACCGTCGTCTTGCCGATGCCGCGCGTGCCGGTGAACAGGTAGGCATGGTGCAGGCGGTTCTGTTCGAGCGCGTGCGTCAGCGCGGTGACCACCGCGCCCTGACCGACCATTTCCGAGAATCGCCGCGGCCGGTATTTGCGCGCGAGCACGACGTAACTCATGCGATCGATTCTAGAGGCGGGCGCTGAAAGACCTGGCCGATAATCCTTCGGCCATGACCCCGTTGACCTACGAACAAGCCGGCGTCGATTACGACAAGATCGACCCGCTGAAGGTCGCTGCGCAACGCGCTGCCGCCTCGACCGCGACGCAACTGGCGCAGCACGGCTTTGCCGAAGTGCTGGCCTCGCGCGGCGAGTCGGCGTACGTGGTCGATGTCGGCCCGTTCTACCTCGCCAGCATCGTCGAATGCCTGGGCAGCAAGGCGCTGGTCGCCGACGAGATGGCGCGCCTGACCGGCCAGAGCCACTACGCGGCCATCGCCCAAGACACGATCGCGATGGCGGTCAACGACCTGATCACCGTCGGCGCGACGCCGCTCGTCGTGCAAGCTTATTGGGCGGCCGGCGGCAGCGACTGGTTCGGCGATGCACAACGCTCGCTGGCACTCGTCGAAGGCTGGAAGCGCGCCTGCGAGGTCTGCGGTGTGGCCTGGGGCGGCGGCGAAACCCCTGCGCTCGCCGGCATCGTCGAAGCCGGGCGCATCGACCTCGCTGCGAGTTGCACCGGCATCGTCAACCCGAAGCAGCGTTTGTCGGTCGGCGACGCGCTCGGCGACGGCGATGCCATCGTCATGCTCGCGTCGTCGGGCATCCATGCCAATGGCGTCAGCCTGGCGCGCAAGCTTGCCGAGCGGTTGCCGCAAGGCTGGCTGACGGCGATCGACGATCACGGCACACGCTATGGCGACGCGCTGCTGGCTCCGACGACGCTGTACTCGCCGGTCACCGAAGCGCTGTGGAAAGCCGGCATCGCACCCCACTACAGCGCCAACATCACCGGCCATGGCTGGCGCAAGCTGCTGCGCCATCCGAAGGTGTTGACCTATCGCATCACGCGCGTGCCGCCGGTGCCGAAGGTGCTCGCCTTCATCACGCAGCACGCCGGCCACGATGCGCAAGAGGCCTATTCGACCTTCAACATGGGCGCCGGCTTTGCACTCTTCGTCGCCCGCAGCGACGCCCAGCGCTGCGTCGAGGTCGCGCGCGCGCAAGGCGTCGAAGCCTGGATCGCCGGCAGCGTCGAAGCCGGCCCGAAGCAGTTGCTGATCGAGCCGCTGGCGCTGCGCTTCGGCGACGATGCGCTGCAATTGCGCTGAAGCGGGCGAGCACAAGTGACGCACGCCGGCCAACGGCTTTCTGCGTGGCCTACTACAATCCGTCTCGACGGGCCTTCCCGCATGGAAGTACGCCCAACCGGGTCAGGTGGGGAACCAAGCAGCCCTTAGCGTTGCAACCAGTGCCGGGGTAAAGGCTCGTCACCCCGACTTTCATCTTGGGGATGTGCCTCGCGCCGTCTCCGCAGCACATTCGCGCTCCATGGCCCGCCATCAACCCCGTCCGATGCGCACTCGTGTCGTCGAGTCCATGCAAGAGCTGATCATCAGCCTGGCGCGGCCGTACATCCTGCGCGAGCTGCCGGCCTGGGGTTATCTCTATCGCTGGGCGGTCGGCAACGAGCAGCAGCGCGAGTGGTTCTGGGCCGAAGCGCCGAGCCGCACTGTGCGCGGCAAGCTGCACGGCTTCGAGATGAGCCTGGATCTGTCGCACTGGTCCGACCGCTCGACCTATTTCCTCGGCCGCTGGATCGATCTGCACAACCAGCTCTTCATGCTCGACTTGCTCGAGCCCGGCGACACGGTGGTCGATGTCAGCGCGCACCGCGGCAGCTTCGCGCTGGTGGCCTCGCGTCTTGTCGGCCGGCGCGGCAAGGTGCTGTGCTTCGACGCCAACCCGAGCAACACGGCGCATGTCGAGCGCGACATCGCGGCCAACGGCATCGCCAACATCGTCGTCGAGCACGACGGCCTGACCGACGACGTGCTGCTGCAGGAGCATCCGGCGCTGATCAAGATCGGCGGCGATGACAACGAGTTCAACGTCATCGCCAACCTGTCGCAGACGATCGAGCGCGATCGCCCTGTGCTGCTGACCGAAGTACCGTCGGCGCAGCGCGCCGAACGCGACGCGTCGATGCTGGCGCTGATGGCGGTGATGGACCAGCGCGGCTACAGCGGCTTCACGCTGACGTTGCGCCGCCATGGCCTGTTGAGCCACCGCTGGGGCCTGGCGCCGCTGCATGGCGCGCGGCGCGCGCTCAACGCGGTCTGGTTCCATGCCGACTTCCTGCGCCAGCACGCGGCCTCGCTGCAACGTTACGGCCTGCCGACGACGGTGCACTGAAGGCTGTGCGGCTCAGGCGGCCTGCTCGGCAGTGACCGCCGTCGCTTTCGCGCTGGCGTGGAGCGCGGCGGTCAGGTCTTTGGCGTTGACGTCGAGCACACGCGCATAACGTTTGGCCACGCGCTCGATCGCGGCGGCCTGGCGCGCCGCCGGCAGTGACAGCGTGTCGATCGTTTCATTGGCGGCGCTGGCCAGCGCACGCAGCACCTCGTCGTCGCTGTCGGCGCTGCGCACCGGCTTGTCCAGCGGCAGGCGGCGCATCAACAGCAGCACCGCATCGTCAGTGCCGCCGAGGCCCATCCAGCGCGCCACCGCCTGGGCCATGCTGTCGATGTCGGCGCCGAGCACGGCAAAACCGGCCGCCTGCTCCGACATGCCGGGCTGATCGGCCTGCCCCAGCTCGGCGGCGGGCGCGGGCTGCATCAAGCGCCGCACCTGGCGCATCTCTTCGGGTTGGTGGTACTGCAGCACCAGGCGGCCGAGGTTTTGCAGCAACGTCACCAGCGCCGCCATCTCGGCGTCGTAGCCGGCGGGCCGCAGGGCCTGCGCCAGACGCGCCGCGCGTTGGGCGGCGGCGAGCGTGAGTTCGAGTTCGGCCGCGCCAGCCGCGTCGAGCGGCCCCGGCCAGTGGCGCATCGCCAGCGCACTGCGGCGCACGCCTTCCAAGCCCATCATCGCGATCGCTCGCCGCACCGTCAGCACCGGGCCGTTGCCCGACACCTGCGTGCCGCGAACCTGTGCGCTGTTGACAGCGCGCAGCAGTTCGAGCGTCAGTGCCGCGTCGCGCATCACGATCTCGGCCAGCTCTTCGGTGTGCTGGCGCTCCATCATCGCCAGCCGCGCCGCGCGCGCCGCAGCGCCGGGCAGCGCCGGCAGCACGCCGAGCTGGCGCACGCGCTCGATCAGCAGGGCATGCGCGTCGCCCTGGTCGGACTCCTGCTCGAGCCAGCCTTCGAGCGCGCGCGCCAGCGTGCGCGCGTTGCGAAAGCGTTGCCGGACCTGGCGGTCGGTGGCGCGGTTGGCGATGGCGCGCAGCGCCTCGGGGATCGGCCGCGGCACGTCCCAGGGCAGGCGGATCGGCTCGCGGCCGGCCGGCGCCAGGCGCAGCAGCGCGGCGCCGATGTCGGGCTCGCCGAGCGCCGGCGCGCCGGCCAGCAGGCCGTGCAGCACGATGGCCAGCGCCAGCACGTCGTTCTCCGCGGCTTCGCGGGCGCCGCGGCGCAGCCGCTGCTCGGCCGACTCGCCGTCGGCCGCGCGCGCCAGCAGCGCCGGCAGCAGGCCCAGGCCCATCAGCCGCGCCGTGCCGCTGTCGCCGACGCTGATCAGCCAGGGTTGCAGATCGTTGTGCGCATGCCCGCTGTCGTGGGCAAAGGCCAGCGCGGTCGCGCAATCGGCCACGCAGCGCGCAGCGACGAGCGCCTCGCCGTTGGCGGCGGGCTTGCGCTCGGCCAGCGTCGGGCCGGCCGCGTCGTAGGCGATGTACGGCCAGCGCTCCTGCTCGCCGACCTCGACCGCATGTGCCAGGTGCGGATGCTGCAGGCGCGCGGCGCGGCGCGCCTCGTCGAGCGCTTCGGCCAATGCCGCAGCGCCGGCCGGTTGACGCCGCGGCAGCACCAGCACCACGTCCTGCGCGCTGCGCGGATCGTGCGCGCGCCAAGCCATGCAGAGCGTGCTGCAGCCGAGCAAGGCGCGCAACTCGAAGCGGCCGAAGCGTCGCGTCGAGGGGGTGGAGGGGTCGAAGGGGGGACCCATAGGTGGTGGCATTGGATCGCGAGTCGCTGCCGCCGGATGCGGCGAAGAGGCGGGCTTTTGCGGCGCAAATGTCAGGCCACGCCGCAGACCGGCCAAAGCAGAGATGCGCGCGCGCCGCCGAGGGACTTCTTCAGCGTTGCCTTCAGCCGGCCGGCTCGATCAGCTCACCGCGCGCCGTGATGAAGGCCGCGCGCACCGGCTCGCCGGGCACCAGGGCGGCCACGGCCGCGCGGTAGGCCGCCAGTTGCGCCAGCAGTGCAGCGTCGTCTTGGGGTGCGCTGCCGAGCTTGTAGTCGAGCACCCACCAGCAGCGCTCGGGCACGGCCAGCAGCACCAGGCGGTCGATGCGCCGCGGCTGACCGTCGAGCCGACGCCACTGCCACTTCGCTGCCGGCCCATTCGATCGCTCGCGGATCGAAGAAGCGCCGGCACGCCGGGCTGGCCAGCACGCGCTCGGCGACCGACTGCACGGCGCGCGCGTCGGCCACGGCAAACGCCGTCGCGGCGGCTTGCGCCAGTGTGGGCAGATCGGGCGCGCCGTCGCGCGAAGCCCACTCCAGCGTGCGGTGCACCGCTTGACCGAGCGCAGCGGCAGCCGCATCGTCGGCCGCCGGTGCGGCGACGGTCACCCCTTCGCGGCGCTGCAGCGGCAGCGACACGACCTCGGCGCGCCGATCGTCCTCAACCGACGGCGCCACGTCCGGCGCCGACCACGGCACGGCCCAGGGCTCGAGCCGCGTCCACCACGACGGCGTGGTTTCTTTGGCGCCGCGCGGCGGCGTGCGGCTGATGAAGACCTGCGCTTGGGCGCGTGTCAGCGCGACGTACAGCGCGTTGGCCTCTTCGCGCGCACGCGCCGCCATCTCTGTGGCCAGCAGCGCCTGCAACGACGGCGGGCAGCGCGCATGCGAGGCGACGAAGGCTGCCTGCGCCGGCTGCGCCGCGTCCACCGGCCAATCGACGAGCAGCGTCGCCGTCTCGACCTTCGGCGGCTCGGGTTGCGCGTCCATCAGGAACACCGCGCCGGCTTCGAGCCCTTTGGCGCCGTGAATGGTCAACAGGCGCACGGCACCCTCTTGTTGCGACGCTGGCGCCTGGACCTTGCGCGAACGCAGCGCGCGCACGAAACCGTAGGGCGAGGCGTAGCGGCCAACGTCGAGCTCGAGCGCGGCGGCGAGCAACGCCCGCACCGCATCGAGCGCGCGCGCGCGGCGCTCCGGCGGCACCGCGGCGGCCAGGCGCGGCATCAGCTCGCCCTCGTGCACGATGCGGTCGAGCAGGTCGTGCGGCGGCAACGTCGGCGCCGCACTCGCCCACGCCGCCAACAGCGTGGCCGCGCGCTGCAGCGCTCGCGCCGGCCTCAGCGCCGCAGGCCAGCAGCGCCGGCCACCAACCGGCGCCTGGGCCTGCGCGTGCACGCGCGCGCAGCGACAGATCGAGCAACTCGGCATCGCCGACGCCGAACAGCGGGCTCTTCAGCGCGCGCGCCAGCGACAGCGACTGTGTCGGCGACGCCAGCACGTCGAGCACCGCCAACAGGTCCTGCACCTCGGGCAGTTGCGACAGCAGCAAATCTTCCGGTGCGACATGCGGCACATGGTGCAGCGCCAATGCGTCCGCCGCCAGCCGCAGCACGGCGCGCTTGCGCGCCAGCACGAGGATGTCTTGTGCCGCGACGCCTTCGACGCGGATCAGGTGATCGATGGCGCGCGCGACTTGCATCGCCTCGGCTTCGCGCAAGAAGGTTTTGGCTTCGACGCGCGGCGTCGTCAGCGACGGCCGCCAGATGCGCTCCGGCGCCACTTGACGCGCGGCCTGCGGCGGCCGCGCCACACTCGGCAGGCTCGTCAGCGCGGGCCCGTCGCCGTCGTACTCGACCTCGGTGGTGTGGTCACGCCACTGCGGCAAGCCGCCCGAATCACCAGAAGCGCTCCACGCGCCAAAGACGCCGTTCACCACCGCGACGACCCCCGGCGCGCAGCGCCGCGTGTGGTCGCACGCCGCCACCGTGCCGTCCAGCGCTTCGACGACGAAGCGCTGCGCGGCCTCGAAGACACGCGGCTCGGCGCGGCGAAAGCGGTAGATGCTCTGCTTCGGGTCGCCGACGATGAAGACGCGCGGCGCGTCGATGCCGCCGCCGGCGCCGGCATACGAGGCCAGCCACGATTGCAGCGCCTGCCATTGCAGCGGGCTCGTGTCCTGGAACTCGTCGATCAGCAGGTGGCGCACGCGCGCATCGAGGCGCTGCTGCACCCAGCCCGACAGCGTGTGCTCGGACAGCAGTGCCACGGCCACGCGTTCGAGATCGTTCATGTCCACGACGCCCAGGCGCCGCTTCAGCGCCGCGTATTCGGTGAACAGGCAGCGCGACAGGCGCGACATCGCAGCGTGGTCTTCGTGCGCATCCTGCTGCGCGATCTGCTCGCGCATCTGCTCCAAGGCCGTGCACAACGCGGCCTGCTCGGGCAGGTCGCCGAGATTCTTCAGCGGCGTGCCTTTGCCTTTGGCGGTGAACAGCGCCAGGCGAAAACGCTCGTAGGCCGCGCGATCGTCTGCCAGCGTCAGGGCCTCGCGCAAGCCGGCTGCGGTTTTTTGCGCCACGCTCTCGTGCTTGTCGCGCCGCTCGAGCGCTCGCGCCAGCCGACGCGCATCGGCGCTGAACGCGGCAGACCGGACCTGCGACGCGGCGTGCGGGTCCTTGGCCGGCGGCACGCTGCGATCGAGCACGCCGGCTCGTGCAGCGAGTTCGATCTCGGTGCGGCGCTGCAAAGCCTCATCCAACCACTGGCCGAGCCGGTGGCGGCCATGGCGCAACACCAGCCCGCGATAGTCGTCGAGCAGCGCCGCATCGTCCCGCACGGCCGATTGAAAGCGGCGCATCAAGGCCGGCTTCAGGTCGTCGGTGTCTTCGAGCGGCGTCATGTTCGGCGACAGGCCGAGCTCGGCCAGCAGATCGAAGGGCGCAGCGGCGAGCAGTTGCGCGTACCAGGCGTGCATCGTGCGCACCTCGACGCTGCGGCCGCTGGCCAACACGCGTTCGTGCAGGCCGATGAGCTCGGCGCTGCGCTGCTGCGCTTCGGCGTGGCCGATGCCGAACTGCACCAGCAGCGCTGTTGCTTCGGTCGAAGTCAGCGTCGAGCAGTCGCGCAACCAAGTTGACAGGCGCGTGCGCATCTCGCCAGCCGCCTTGCGCGTGAACGTGATCGCCAGAATTTCCTGCGGCTGCGCATCGCCGAGCAGCGCACGCACGATGCGCGCGACCAGCATCCAGGTCTTGCCGGCCCCCGCGCAGGCTTCGACGGCGACGTGGCGGCGCGGGTCGCAGGCGACGGCGTAGAAGGCTTCGCGCGATGCGGTGTGGCCGTCGAGTTGATAAGCCGCTTTCATTCAACCTGCCAGTGATCGCGCCGGCACAGGCCGCGCATTTCACAGGTTTCGCAGACTTCGCCCTCGCCCAAGGCCGGCGCACCATCGCCTCGGCGCAGGGCATCGAGATCGGCCGACAGGCCATCGATCAGCAGCGCGGCGCTGAGTGCCACGTCGTCGTGCTCGAAGGGCTCGGGCGTTTTGCGCTCGGCCAACGACAGGTAGATCGCGCGCGGTGGCGCGCTGTGCTGCTCGGTGTTGAGCAACGCCGCGTAAAACGCGAGCTGCGTGTCTTCGAGCGGTTCGGCCACGCGTTTGCGGACCTTGTCGCGGCTGCCCGTTTTGTAGTCGATCAGCATCGCCGCGCCGTCGCCGTTGCGTGTCGATGCGATCGAGCCGGCCTTCGAGCGCGACGCCGTCGAGGTCCGGCGGTGCACAGCGGCGATCGACTTCACCGCCGGCAAAGCGCCAGCCCTCGGCTTCGTGCTCGTGCAGCCAATTCAGGTAATCGCCGGCGAACGTGTCGAAGGCGACGCGAAACGGCAGCAGCGCGGCGCCGTCGAGCGCGAGGGCTGCTTGTGCGGCATCGGCGGCAGCGCGCAGTTCGGCGAAGTCGTCGTGACCGCTGCGGTCTTCGTGAAAACGGTAAAGCAGTGCATGCACCCAGCGCCCGTAGTCGCGGTTGTCGGGCGCGGCGTCGAGTTCGTTGCCTTCGGACAAGCCGAGCGCGACGCGGGCGAAGAAGCGGTAGGGGCAGTCGCGCAGCGCCTGCACGGTGGTGGCCGACAAGTGCTGCGGCATCGCGCGCGCCATCGACGGCGCGGGGCAGGTCACAGGCACGCGATCGACGCGCTGCCGCGGCAGCACCACCTCGCGCTCGTCGTCGCTCTCGGCGCCGATACGTCTGCGCGCCAGCATCGCGCGTTCGACCAGCGGGCTCGGCGCCAGCGGCTCGCCGCCGTCGTGCGTGCGGCGCAGCAGCGTCAGACGCGGCGCGCGCAGCAGCTGCGCAAAGGCCTGCGTCTCAAGCGCACGCCGCTGTTCGGCATCGGCGATGCCGAATTGGCGCGTCATCGCAGAGGGCAACAAGCTCGGCGTCACTGCCGCAGCGCCCAGATGCTGCGCATCGCAACCGGGGAAGACGACGGCATCGAAGGGCCGCAGCGCCGCGCGCGCCAGCGGCACGATGGCCACGCGCGCTGCGCCGCCAGGAGGCCGCCAGTGGCTGCCTTCGAGCGTGTCATCGACCCAGGCGGTGAAGCCGGCCAGATCGAAGCGCGTCGATTGCGCGGCGCTCTGCCACGCCGCGGCTGGCGGGCCGAGCCATTGCATCGCCGCCAACACCTGCTGGCCGGCAGCGTCGGCGGCGAGCGTGGCGATCAAGCCCGGTGCCGCTGCGCGCCACGACAGCAGCCAGTCGCTGAGCGCGCGCGGTGTGCCGGTGTGCCAGGCTTCGATGCGCCGCGCGAGGTCGTTCCGCGCTGTGAGGGCGAACCCATCGGGCTCGCGCTCGCGCCGCCAAGCCCTTTCCAGCGCGTTGACCGCGCGCTCGTCATGGCCCTCGGCGCGCAGCGCTTCGATCGAGGCGTCGCGGCCGGCGCCGGGCGCGGCCGCGCGCAGCCAGGCCATCAGGTGCGCGGCCGCGCGCGTGGTGGACAAGGTCCAGCCGGTCTCGTCGTCGCAGGCCACGCCGGCGCGCTCGAGCAAGGCGCGGATGCGGCGCACGACGAGGCGGTCTTGCGCAACCAACGCGACGCTAGACGCGCCGCCGTCGAGCGCTTCGAGCACGGCCAGCGTCGCCGCAGCGGCTTCGTCTTCGAGGCCTGCTGCGCGCCGGCGCGTGGGCGCAGGCAATGCGGCAACACTGTCGAAAGGCTGCGCCGGGTCGCTGTCGGCCAGCAGATGCAGCGTCGGCGCGTTGCGCAGCGGCACGCCGGCGCTGCCATCGGCGCTGAGCACCACCCAGGCCGAGACCGCCATCACCTGCAAGCGGTCCGTGGCCGGCGCGTCGGCCGAAGCCGCCCATTCGAGCGCCATGCGCGCCAACAGGCGCTCGCTGCCGCCCGGGCCGTTGACGGCGGGCAAGGCCTGGCGCAACGCATCCCACCACGCAGCGCGGTCTTCGAGCCGTTGCGATGCGCTGGCCTGGCCCAACACATCGGCCGTGGCGACGAACGCCCCGACCGCCGCGCGAAACGCCCGCGGATCACGCTCGGCCCAGGCGGCGCCGAAAGCCTGCCGGCGCAGCAGCGCCGCGGCGACGAGGCGGTCGGTGGACCGGTCGCCGCTGGGCACGCCCGGCTCGGATGGCATCGGCGGGGCCAACGCGGCCGCCAGCGTGGCTGCGGTTTCGATGCGCGGCTGCCAGCCGCCGCGGGCTGCGAATGCCGCGCGCGCCGGCGCCAACAGCGCGCTGTGCGGCAACAGCACGACCGCGTCGCGCGGCGCTGCCGCCACCGAGCCCAACCACGCAGCGACAGTGCCTGCGACGTACGGCCAGAAGGTGCGATCGACGGGCGTGCATTGCAGGCGCTGCCGGGCTATCAGGGTCATAGAGAGCGAAGGCAACCTTGCGGGGCGTGGGCCGAGGGGCTTGTGTCAGAATCATTGTGCCTGTCGCTCCTCGCGCAGGCGCCACGAGGAACTGAAGCCATGAGCAGCGACCTGATCAAGCATGTGACCGACGCCAGCTTCGAAGCCGATGTGCTCAAGTCCGGCAAACCGGTGCTGGTGGACTACTGGGCCGAGTGGTGCGGGCCGTGCAAGGCGATCGCGCCGATCCTGGACGAGTTGTCCACGCAATACGGCGACAAGCTGCAGATCGCGAAGATGAACGTCGATGAGAACCAGGAAGTGCCGGGCAAGTTCGGCATCCGCGGCATCCCGACGCTGATGTTGTTCAAGGACGGCCAGCTCGCCGGCACGCTCGTCGGCTCGCATCCGAAAGCCAAGTTCACGGCTTTCCTCGACTCTCACCTATAATTTGCGCATCGCCGGGTTTCTGAGCCCGGCCGCAGAACAGCCACCGCGGCGCTCGACGAACAGCCTCAGCCTTGAGGCACCAGGCCCGCGGTTCCGGCCCCTCCCCTGAAGTTTCGGCCCCTGTGCACTGTTGGTGCGCTGTGTCCGCACACAGGGCCAGAGCATCCCCCGGGGCCGGTCCCAGGCGGCAGCGCAAGGCCAAGCGCACCGTCGCATTGAGGGTTCCACCTTCCCATGCATCTTTCCGAACTCAAAGCCTTGCATGTCTCGGCGCTCATCAAGATGGGCGAAGAGCTGGAGATCGAGAACGCCTCCCGCCTGCGCAAGCAGGAGCTGATGTTCGCGATCATGAAAAAGCGCGCCAAGGCCGGCGAACAGGTCTTCGGCGACGGCGTGCTCGAAGTGCTGCCCGACGGCTTCGGCTTCCTGCGCTCGATCGAAGCCAGCTACATGGCTTCGACAGACGACATCTACCTCAGCCCGAGCCAGGTGCGGCGCTTCAACCTGCACACCGGCGACATGATCGAAGGGGAAGTGCGCGTGCCCAAAGACGGCGAACGCTACTTCGCGCTGGTGAAAGTCGATCGCGTCAACGGCGTCACGCCCGAGGAGAACAAGAACAAGATCATGTTCGAGAACTTGACGCCGCTCTTTCCGAAAGAGCAGTTCAAGCTGGAACGTGATGGGCTGAAGGCCGAAGAAAACATCACCAGCCGCATCATCGATCTGGTGGCGCCGATCGGCAAAGGCCAGCGCGCGTTGCTGGTGGCGCAGCCGAAGACCGGCAAGACGGTGATGATGCAGCAGCTCGCGCATGCGCTGGTCGCCAACCACCCCGAGGTGCATCTGATCGTGCTGCTGGTCGATGAGCGGCCCGAGGAAGTTACCGAGATGGTGCGCACGGTGCGCGGCGAGGTCATCAGCTCGACCTTCGACGAGCCCGCGGCGCGCCACGTGCAGGTGGCCGAGATGGTGATCGAGCGCGCCAAGCGCCTGGTCGAGCTCGGCAAGGACGTGATCATCCTGCTCGACTCGATCACGCGCCTGGCCCGCGCCTACAACAACGTGCTGCCGTCGTCGGGCAAGGTGCTGACCGGCGGCGTCGACGCCAATGCGCTGCAACGCCCGAAGCGCTTCTTTGGCGCGGCGCGCAATGTCGAAGAAGGCGGCTCGCTGACCATCATCGGCACGGCGCTGATCGACACCGGCTCGAAGATGGACGAGGTCATCTACGAAGAGTTCAAGGGCACCGGCAACTGCGAGATCCATCTCGACCGCCGCATGGCCGAGAAGCGCGTCTATCCGTCGATCCTGATCAACAAGAGCGGCACGCGACGCGAGGAGCTGTTGTTGAAGCCTGAGATCCTGCAGAAGACGTGGATCCTGCGCAAACTGCTCTACCCGATGGACGAGATCGAGGCGATGGAGTTCATCCTCGACAAGATGAAGGCGTCGAAGAACAACCTCGACTTCTTCGACATGATGCGGCGCGGCGGTTAAACTCGCGCCTTCGAATTTTTTCCGGCAAGTGCGTCGTTGCAAAAACGCGTGGCTGCTGCAACTCCCTGAAGAGGCTCCCCATGAAAGATGGCATCCACCCCGGCTACCGCGACGTCTGTTTTCAAGACCTGTCCAACGGCTTCCAGTTCGTGACCCGCTCGACGGTGCAGACCAAGGACAGCATCACCATCGAAGGCAAGGAAATGCCGCTGTTCAAGATGGAAACGTCCTCCGAGTCGCATCCGTTCTACACCGGCACGCAGAAGAGCGTGGACAACCTGGGCGGTCGCGTCGAGAAGTTCCGCAACAAGTTCAAGGTCGGCATCAAGAAGTGAGCTGCTTGCCGGCCGAAGATCAGGGCAGCTTCGGCTGCCCTTTTTCATGTCGTGCAGCGATGATCGCCGCGTGAATTCGATCACGCCCAACCCGGCCCTGGTGACGCAGCAAGCGGTGCAGCGCTTGCCGCGCCTGTTGCTGCTGCTGTTCTGTGCGGCGTATGTGCTGCCGGGAATGTTCGGCCGCGACCCGTGGCGCGGCGCCGACCAGACCGCCTTCGGCTACATGCTGGCGATGGCCGAGGGCCGCACGCCGTGGCTGTCGCCGACGATCGGCGGCCTGCCGCTCGACACCGCGCTGCTGCCGCACTGGCTCGGCGCCGGCGGCATCGCGCTGCTGTCGCCGCTGATCGAAGCGCCGCTGGCCGCACGCATGCCGTTCGGCCTCCTGCTCGCGCTCGTGCTCGTGCTGACCTGGTACGCCGCCTTCCAGCTCGCCCGCACCGAGGCTGCGCAGCCGCTGCCGTTTGCCTTCGGCGGCGAGGCCGACGCGGTGGATTACGCGCGGGCGATGGCCGACGGCGCGCTGCTGGCCTTGATCGCCACGCTCGGCCTGCTGCAGCTCGGCCACGAGACGACGCCGGAGCTGGTGCAGTTGTTCGCTGCGGCGCTGGCGCTGTGGTCGCTGGCCGCGGCGCCGTTTCGCCGTTACCGCGCGCGGTTGGCGGCCTTCGTGGCGTTGCCGTTGCTGGCGGCCAGCGGCGCGCCGACGATCGCCGTGCTCTTCGGTATCGCCGCCACGGGGGTCGCCGCACGCTCCACCTACACGCAGGGCCGCGACTATGCGCCGTGGGCGGCGGCGGCGACACTCGTCGCCGCGGTGCTGGCGTGGTGGGCGAAGACCTGGGCCTGGCGCGTTGGCTTCGAAGCCAACAGCGCGCAGCTGCTGCAACTCGGCAAGCTGTTCCTCTGGTTCCTCTGGCCGGCGTGGCTGCTCGCCCTGTGGACCGTGTGGCGCTGGCGGCGCCATCTGACCAAGCGCCACATCTCCGCGCCGCTCGCGTTGGCGTTCGTTTCGCTCGTCGCCTGCGTTGCCGGTGGCGGCTTCGACCGCGCGCTGATGATCGGCCTGCCGGCCTTTGCCGTGCTCGCGGCCTTTGCACTGCCGACGCTGAAGCGCGCGACGACATCGGCGATCGACTGGTTCTCGGTCTTCGCCTTCAGCATCGCGGCGCTCTTGGTGTGGGTGATCTACGCGGCCTTCGTCACCGGCACACCGGCCAAGCCCGCGGCCAACATCGCGCGCTTGGCGCCGGGGTTCGAAGGGGCGTTCTCCGCGCTGCCGTTCGCGCTGGCGGTGGCCGGCACGCTGGCCTGGATCGCGCTCGTGCGCTGGCGCACCGGGCGCCACCGTGCAGCGCTGTGGAAAAGCCTCGTGCTGCCGGCCGGCGGTGTGGCGCTGGCCTGGCTGCTGCTGATGACGCTGTGGCTGCCGCTGCTGGACTACGCGCGCAGCAACCGGCCGTGGGTGGCGCGCATCGCGCCGCATGTGCCTGCGGGCGCGTGCGTCGATGCGCCCGGCTACGCGCGCACGGCGGTGGCCTCGCTGGAGCAGTACGGCCGCTGGCGCGTCGAAGCGCGGGCCGATCACGCGGGGGCCTGCCCGGTGCGGCTGCGCCAGCAGCGGCGCGGCCAGCGTGTCGAGATCCCGCCCGGATGGGACGTGGCCGCGCGCGTGCGCCGCCCTACCGATCGCGATGAAGTGACGCTGGTGTTGCGACGCTCGGCGCCTTAACCTCGGCCGCCGCGCGCATGCGCACACGCGCGGCCGGCAGCACGAGCCTGAACACCGAGCCCTTGCCCGGCTCGCTTTGCATCTCGATCTCGCCGCCATGGCGTTGCACGACATGCTTGACGATCGCCAGACCCAGCCCCGTGCCGCCGGTCTCGCGCGAGCGGCTGCCATCGACGCGATAAAAACGCTCGGTCAGGCGCGGCAGGTGCTCGCGCGCGATGCCGATGCCGTTGTCGCGGACCTCGAACACGGCGCAACCATCCGCCGCACGGACGTGCCACTGCACGGCGATGCGCCCACCATCGGGCGTGTAGCGCACGGCGTTGCCGAGCAGGTTGGCCATCGCGCTGGTCAGCTCGCTTTCGATGCCGGCGACGTCGAGGTCCGGCTGCGCATCGAGGGCGAGTTCATGACGCCCGGCCGACAGCAGCTCGGCATCGCCGAACACCCGCGCCACCAGTGAGTCACCCGCAAGCCATCGGTCCGACGACGGCCGCGGGCTGCCTTCGAGTTGCGCCAGCGTCAGCAGGTCATCGACGAGGGATTGGATGCGTGTCGTCTGCTGCCTCATCAGCTCGAGCACCCGCGGCTGCTCGGTGGCCGACAACGGCACGCTGGCCAGCGTATCGACGAAACCGGCGAGCACCGTCAGCGGCGTGCGGATCTCGTGCGAGACGTTGGCGACGAAGTCGCGCCGCATCGACTCCATGCGCTCGCGGTCGGTCACGTCCTGCGACAGCAGCAGCTTCTGCCCGGCGCCATACGGCCGCACGATGACCTGGATCGTCGCTCGGCCGCGCGGGCTGGTGAACTCGATCGGCGCTTCGTAGTCGCTGCTTTGCAGGTGGCTGACGAAGGCCGGCGTGCGCAGTAGGTTGGTGACGAGCTGGCGCTGGTCGCGCACCGGATCGAGCCCGAAGTGATCGGCCGCGCGCGCGTTGCACCACTCGATGCGCTCCTCGGCGTCGAGCAGCAGCACGCCGTTGGGCGAGGCATCGATGGCGGCGAGGAACTGCGCCAGCCGCTCGCGCTCGGCAGCGGCCTCCTGCTCGCGGCCGCGCAGCGCCTTCTCGACGCGGTAGCCGGTCTCGCCCCAGAAGCCGGTGTCGCGCGGCGCCGGTTGCGTTTGCGCGCTGCGCAGCCACTTCATCAAACGCTCGGCACGCACAGCGTCGATCGACGCGGTCAAGGCCACGCCGACCGCAGCGCCACAGGCCACGCCGAGCCCGCTGGCGCCGAGCAGGCGGCCGACGATCCAGCCGACCGCCGCACCCGCCGCCAGACCGAGCAGCAGCGTCAGCACGCGGCCGAAAGAATCGCTCATCGCCCAGGGGACGCCACCAGCCGGTAGCCCGCGCCGCGCACCGTCTCGACCAGCGGCGCAGACCGCACCGGCTCGAGCGCTTCGCGCAAACGCTTGATGTGCACATCGACGGTGCGCTCCTCGATGAACACGTGGTCGCCCCAGACGCGGTCGAGCAGTTGCGCGCGGCTGTGCACGCGCTCCGGGTGCGTCATCAGGAAATGCAACAGGCGGAACTCGGTGGGTCCGACCTTGGCTTCGCGCGACGCGCCATCGACGACGCGCGTCACGCGGTGCGTGGCCGGGTCGAGCACCAGGCCTGCCACCTCGACCGCCTCGTCCAGCGCCTGCGGCGCGCGGCGTCGCAACAGAGCGCGCGTGCGCGCCAACAGCTCCTTGACCGAGAACGGTTTGGTCAGGTAGTCGTCGGCGCCGCCGTCGAGACCGGCGAGCTTGTCGGCCTCGTCGGCGCGCGCCGTCAGCATGATGATCGGCAGCGCCTTCGTGCGCGCCTGCGCGCGCCACGAGCGCGAGAGCTGCAGCCCCGACTGGCCGGGCAGCATCCAGTCGAGGATCACCAGATCGGGCAGGCGCTCATCGACCTGCGCCATCGCCTGAGTTGCATCGCCGGCGATGCTGACCTCGAAGCCTTCGTGGCGCAGGTTGATCGCCACCAGCTCGGCGATCGCTGGTTCGTCTTCGACGATCAGGACTCGCGTCATCGGATCGCGTCTTCAACGTCAGACATGGAGGTATGTCTGACGTCGGCACCCTTGACGATGTAGATCACCGCTTCGGACAAGTTTTTCGCATGGTCGCCGACGCGCTCGATCGCCTTGGCGACGAAGACGAGGTCGATCGACGACGAGATCGTGCGCGGGTCTTCCATCATGTAGGTGATGAGTTTGCGCAGCAGGCCGTCGAACTCCTGGTCGATCAGGTCGTCGCCCTTCAACACCTGCAGCGCCTGCGCGGTGTCCAGGCGCGCGAAGGCATCGAGCGCCTTGCGCAACTGCGCAATCGCCAGATCGGCTTCGTAGCCCAGGTCGGCCACCGGCAAGCGCAAGCGGCTCGATACGCCGGTGTTGATCAGCCGCTGCACCGTGCGCGCGATGCGCGCCGCCTCGTCGCCCACACGTTCGAGGTTGGCGATGATCTTGCTGATCGCGATCAACAGGCGCAGGTCACGCGCGGTCGGCTGGCGGCGAGCGATGATCGCCGACAGATCGCGGTCGATCTCGACTTCCATCTGGTTGACGCGCTCCTCCTGCTGCAGCACCTGAGTCGCGGTCTCGCCGCTGAAATTGGCCAGCGAATAGACCGCCTGCGAAACCTGCGCCTCGACCATGCCGCCCATTTCGAGCACGCGGTTGGAGATGCCCGCGAGCTCGGCATCGAATTGCGTCGAGAGGTGCTTGTCGCTCATCCGAATCTCCCGGTGATGTAGTCCTCGGTCTCTTTCTTCTTCGGCTTCATGAACAGCTCCGCCGTCTTGCCGAACTCGATCAGGTCACCGAGGTACATGTAGGCGGTGTAGTCCGAGACGCGCGCCGCCTGCTGCATGTTGTGCGTCACGATGACCACCGTGTAATCGACTTTCAATTCGTGGATCAGTTCCTCGATCTTGCCGGTGGAGATCGGGTCGAGCGCCGAGCAGGGCTCGTCGAGCAGCAGCACCTCGGGCTTGATGGCGATGCCGCGCGCGATGCACAGGCGCTGCTGCTGACCACCGGACAGGCTGGATCCGCTTTGCGTCAGCTTGTCCTTGACCTCGCCCCACAGCGCCGCCTTCTTCAGCGCCCACTCGACCCGCTCGTCCATCTCCACGCGCGGCAGCGACTCGAACAAGCGCACGCCGAAAGCGATGTTGTCGTAGATGCTCATCGGGAACGGGGTCGGCTTCTGGAACACCATGCCGATCTTGGCGCGCACCAGCGACACGTCGAGCTTCTTGTCGAGGATGTCCTGGCCGTCGAGCGTGACCATGCCTTCGGCGCGCTGCTCGGGATAGAGCTCGAACATCCGGTTCAACACGCGCAGCAGCGTGCTCTTGCCGCAACCCGACGGGCCGATGAAGGCCGTGACCTTGCGGTCGGGGATGTCGAGCTGGATGTTCTTCAGCGCGTGAAAGCTGCCGTAGTAGAAGTTCAGATTGCGCGCCGCGATCTTGATGCGCTCGCCGATGGCGGATTCGACCTTCATGTCCATCTTCACGGCCCCCTCAATGTTTGTTGCGGAAGAGCACGCGCGCCAGGATGTTCAGCGCGAGCACGCCCAGCGTGATGATGAAGACGCCTGCCCAGGCCAGGTCGCGCCAGTTTTCATAAGGACTCATTGCGAACTTGAAGATCGTCACCGGCAGGCTGGCCATCGGCTCGTTGAGGTTGGCGGTGAAGAACTGGTTGTTCAGCGCCGTGAACAACAACGGCGCGGTCTCGCCGGCAATGCGTGCCAGCGCCAGCAGCACGCCGGTAAGCACGCCGGCGCGCGCGGCCTTGAGCGTCACCGACCAGATGACCTTCCACTTCGGCGTGCCCAGCGCATACGCCGCTTCGCGCAAGGCGTTGGGGATCAGGACCAGCATGTTCTCGGTGGTGCGGATGACCACCGGAATGACGATCAGCGCCAGCGCGAACACGCCGGCCCAGCCGGAGAAGCTCTTGTAGCGCGCCACGATCACCGCGTAAACGAACAGACCGATGACGATCGACGGCGCCGACAGCAGGATGTCGTTGAAGAACTGCGTCACGCGGCCGAGCAGCGTCTTCTGCCCGTACTCGGCAAGGTACACACCCGCCATGACGCCGATCGGCGTGCCGATGGCCGTGGCCAGGCCGACCATGATGCCGGAGCCGACGATGGCGTTGGCCAAGCCGCCGCTGAGCTCCTGAGGCGGCGGCGTGCTTTGTGTGAACACCGACAGTGCCAGGCCGCCGACGCCCAGGCGGAGGGTCTCGAAAAGGATCCACGCCAGCCAGAACAGACCGAACGCCATCGCTCCCAGCGACAAGGTCAGCGCGATCGCGTTGACCCGCTTGCGGACGTTGTGCTTGCTCATGCGCGCCGCATCGAGCGTGGCCAGGCTGCGCTCATGTTCGCTTTCCTTCCTGCTTCTTCAAGCTCGACAGCAGCAACTTGGACAGCGCGAGCACGACGAAGGTGATGAAGAACAGCACCAGGCCGAGGTAGATCAGCGAGGCCTGGTGCAGCCCGGGGTTGGCTTCGGCGAACTCGTTGGCCAGCGCTGAGGTGATGCTGTTGGCAGCTTCGAACAGCGACAGCGAGTTGAGCTGATTCATGTTGCCGATGACGAAGGTCACCGCCATCGTCTCGCCGAGCGCACGGCCGAGGCCGAGCATGATGGCGCCGATGACGCCGGTCTTGGTGAAAGGCAAGACGACCTTCCACACCACTTCCCAGGTCGTCGAGCCCAGGCCGTACGCAGACTCCTTGAGCATCGCCGGCGTGGTCTCGAAAACATCGCGCGTCACCGAGGCGATGAACGGAATGATCATGATCGCCAGGATGATGCCGGCCGACAGGATGCCGATGCCCACCGGCGCACCCGACACCAACGCGCCCGAGCAGAGGCCAGTCGCCAACCGCAGCGTTGCAGCGGCTGCTGCACGAAAGTGGCGAGGATCGGCCCGAAGACGAGCAGGCCCCACATGCCATAGACGATCGACGGCACCGCCGCCAGCAGCTCGATGGCCACGCCGAGCGGGCGGCGCAGCCAGCCCGGCGAGAGTTCGGTCAGGAACAGCGCGATGCCGAAGCTCACCGGCACCGCGATCAGCAGCGCGATGGCCGACGTGGCCAGCGTGCCGTAGATCATCACCAGGCCGCCGTACTTGTCGTTGACGGGGTCCCACTCGCTGCGCCACAGGAACGACAGGCCGTATTCCTGGATCGCCGGCCACGCGCCGACGACGAGAGAGACGATGATGCCCGCGAGCAGCGCCAGCGTCAGCCACGCCGCCGCATGTGCCGCAACGGCGAAGAGCACATCGGCCCACGGCGCACGGCGCTGACGCGTCGGCGGCGTGCCGCCGGAAGCGGTGGACGGCATCGTCTTGTCTGCCGGAAAACCCCCGATCGGGGCGGCGGGGAGTGTAGCGGCCACGGTACGCGCGATCAGCGTTGCGCGGTCACTTGACGGCGATGGCCTTGCCCGAGCCATCCTTGATATCGCCCCAGACCTTGCGCACCTGCGCCTTCACCGGGTCGGGCATCGGCACGTAGTCGAGATCGACCGACATCTTGTCGCCGTTGGCAAATGCCCAGTCGAAGAACTTCAGCGATGCTGCAGCCTGCGCCGGCTTGTCCTGGGCCTTGTGCATCAGGATGAAGGTCGCACCCGTGATCGGCCAGGCGTCCTTGCCCGCCTGCTCGGTCAGGATCTGATAGAAGCTCTTGTCCCAGGCCGCACCGGCCGCGGCGGCCTTGAAGGTCGCGTCGTCCGGGTTGACGTAGTTGCCGGCCGCGTTGCGCAGTTGCACATGCGCCATCTTGTTGGCCTTGGCGTACGAGTACTCGACATAGCCGATCGAATTGGGCAAGCGCTGCACGAACGCGGCCACGCCTTCATTGCCTTTGCCGCCGGCACCGGTCGGCCAGTTCACAGCAGCGCCCTCGCCGACCTTGGCCTTCCAGTCGGCGTTCACCTTCGACAGGTAGTTGGTGTAGATGAACGTCGTGCCGGAGCCATCGGCGCGGCGCACGACGGCGATCGCCGCGTCGGGCAGCGCCACGCCGGCGTTTAGCGCGCCGATCGCAGCGTCGTTCCACTTCGTCACCTTGCCGAGAAAGATGTCGCCGAGCACGGCGCCGGTGAGCTTCAACTGCCCCGGCGTGACGCCCTTGACGTTGACCACCGGCACGACGCCACCCATCACGGTCGGAAACTGCACCAGGCCGTCCTTCTCGAGCTCGGCGTCGGTCAGCGGCGCGTCCGAAGCGCCGAAATCGACCGTCTTGCCGCGGATCTGCCGCAGCCCGGCCGACGAGCCGACCGACTGGTAGTTGATCTTCGAGCCGGTAGCCTTGTTGTAGGCGTCGGCCCATTTGGCGTACAGCGGCGCGGGAAACGAGGCGCCGGCGCCGGTGACGTCCTGGGCGGATGCCGCGCTGGCGAGCGCCAGAGCGGCAGCGGCCAAGCCCAGCGAGCGCAGGGAAGACGACAGGAAGGTCATGGTTGTTTCCTCGTTGCAGTTAACTTGCTCATGACTGTAGGCAGGCAGTGTGACGGCTTTGTGACGCGACCCACGGCATGACTCCACGTCACCCTGCCGTCACAGCAGCGTCACACCACCGTCATCGAGGCTGCCTAGCCTCAGTTTGTTCATAACCTGGAGAAGTCACCATGATGACGACGAGCAAGACCCTCGCCGCGGCCATCCTCGCCGCACTGATCAGCGCCTGCGCAACGCCTCAGACGCCTTCGCCGATCACCGACACGGCGCAGCGCACGCCGCAACTGACGACGCTCGCCAAGCTGATCAACGATGCCGGCCTGGCCGAGACGCTGCGCGGCGCCGGCCCCTACACCGTCTTCGCGCCGAGCGACGACGCCTTCAAGGCGGTGCCGGCGGCAACGCTCCAAGCGCTGGCGAGCGACAAGGAGTTGCTCAAGTCGGTGCTGACCTTTCACGTGCTGCCGGGCAAGGTCAGTGGCGCTGAGGTGAAGAACGGCAATGCGAAGACGGTGCAAGGCGGCAACGTGGCGCTGTCCAAATCGGGCAGCTTCATCACCGTCGAAGACGCGGTGGTCACGCAAGCCGATGTGCCGGCGAGCAACGGCGTGGTCCATGTCATCGACCGGGTGCTGATGCCGCCGAAGAGATAGTTTTCATCAGCACGTCATCGAGCAGCCCGACAGTGGCGACTCCAACCACGGAGGTCCGCGATGCACGTTCAGCTCTCGCCCGCCACACCCGCGTTTTTTCGGCGTCCCCAAACGAGCAGCGGTGCGATGCGCGTCGAATGGGCGCAGTCGCTGGCCGACGTGCGCGCCGCACAGCGCCTGCGCTACCGCGTCTTCGTCGAAGAAGGCGGCGCGAAACTGACGAGCACGGTGCTGCACCATGAGCTCGACGCGTTCGATCCGTGGTGCGAGCATCTGCTGGTGCGGCGTCAGATCGACGGCGAAGTCGTCGGCACCTATCGCGTGTTGACACCGCAGAAAGCGCAGTTGAACGGCGGGCTCTACGCCGACGCCGCGTTCGACCTTTCGCCGCTGTGGTCGCTGCGCCCGCGCCTGATGGAACTCGGCCGCGCCTGCGTGCACCCTTCTCACCGCACAGGCGGCGTCATTCTCGCGTTGTGGCGGGCGCTGGCGCAACTGATGCAGCAGCGCGGCCTGGAGACGATGATCGGCTGTGCCAGCGTGCCGATGCGCGACGGCGGACATGCGGCGGCGAGCCTCTGGCAACGCTTGAGCGCCACACACCTCGCAGCGGCCGAATTGCAGGTGCGGCCGCGCTTGGCGCTGCCGATCGAGCACCTCAACCGCACGCTCGACGTGCCACCACCACCGCTGATCAAGGGCTACTTGCGCCTGGGCGCCAAGCTGCTCGGCCCGCCGTCGTGGGACCCGGACTTTCAGACGGCGGACTTGCCGATGATGGTGAGCTTGGCCGAATTGCCGATGCGCTACCGGCGGCACTTTCTCGCCGAGCGTTGATCGCTAAGCGCAGGCGGCGGCGATGCGTTCCGCGGCGCGCTTGGCCTGGCTCGCGTCGCGCGCTTCGACCATGACGCGCAACACCGGCTCGGTGCCCGAGGCGCGGATCAGCACGCGGCCGCTGTCGCCGAGCTCGCGCTCGACCGCCGTCTGCGCGTCTTTCAAACGCGGGTTGGATTGCCAGTCGCTGCCCGCGGCGATGCGCACGTTGATCAGCGTCTGCGGGAACAGCGCCACGCCTTCGAGCAGCGCGGCCAGCGGCTTGCCGCCGCGCCGCACGGCTTCCAAAATCAGCAAGGCGCTGACAATGCCGTCGCCGGTGGTGTGCTTGTCGAGCGCCAACAGGTGGCCCGAGCCCTCGCCGCCGAGTTGCCAGCGCCGTGCGCCGAGTTCTTCCAGAACGTAGCGGTCGCCGACCTTGGCGCGCACGAAGGGCACGCCCATCGCCTTGAACGCGACTTCGACCGACATGTTGGTCATCAGTGTGCCGACGGCGCCGGCGACCTTCTCGCCGCGGCTCAATCGATCGGCCACCATCAGGTAGAGCAGCTCGTCGCCGTTGAACAGGCGGCCGGCGGCATCGACCATCTGCAGGCGGTCGGCGTCGCCGTCGAGCGCGATGCCGTAGTCGGCCTGGTGCTCAGCGACGGCGGCCACGAGCGCTTTCGGTGCAGTGGCGCCGAAGCCGTGGTTGATGTTGGTGCCGTCGGGCGCACAGCCGATCCGCACGACCTCGGCGCCGAGCTCATGAAACACATTCGGCGCCACCTGGTAGGCGGCGCCATGCGCCGCATCGACGACGAGCTTCATGCCCTTCAACGACAGCTCGTTGGCGAACGTGCTCTTGCAGAACTCGACGTAGCGCCCGCCCGCGTCATCGAGCCGCCTTGCGCGGCCGAGGCCGGCCGAATCCACCCAGGCCGGCGACTCTTCCAGCGCCGCCTCGACAGCCAGCTCCCAGGCATCGGGCAGCTTCGCTCCGGCGGCGGAGAAGAACTTGATGCCGTTGTCGGGGAAGGCGTTGTGCGAAGCGCTGATGACGACGCCGAGATCGAGTCGCAGCGCGCGCGTCAGGTAGGCCACGCCGGGCGTCGGCAACGGCCCCGAGAGCAGCACATCGACGCCGGCCGAGGCAAAGCCGGCTTCGAGCGCCGACTCGATCATGTAGCCCGAGATGCGCGTGTCCTTGCCGATCAGCACCGTCGGGCGCTGCGTGTCGCGCTTCAGCACGCGGCCGACGGCGTGGCCCAGGCGAAGCATGAAGTCGGGCGTGATCGGGCTCTGGCCGACCGTGCCGCGGATGCCGTCGGTGCCGAAGAAGTGTCTGCTCATGTTGTGTTGTCCTCTGCCGCCATCGTCGCACACCAGACTTTCACTGCATCGACGGTGGCTGCGACATCGTGCACACGCAAGATGCGCGCGCCGCGCTCGAGCGCCATCATCGCCGCGGCGATGCTGCCGTACTGGCGCTGATCGACGCTGCGGCCGGTGAGTGTGCCGAGCGTCGATTTGCGCGACCAGCCGACGAGCAGCGGCGAGCCCAAGCTCACAAGTTCGCGCTGGCGCGCCAGCAGCGCCAGGTTGTGATCGACTGTCTTGCCGAAGCCGATGCCCGGATCGAGCACGATGCGATCGAAGGCAATGCCGGCGACCTGCGCGGCGTCGCGGCGGTGGGCGAGGAAGGCCGCCACGTCGAGCACCACGTCGCCGTAATGCGGCGCGGACTGCATCGTGCCGGGCTCGCCCTGCATGTGCATCAGGCAGACGCCGGCGATCGGGTGCGCGGCCACGGCGTCGAGCGCGCCAGGCCGCTGCAACGCGCGCACGTCGTTGACGATGTCGGCGCCGGCATCGAGCACGGCGCGCATCACCGCCGGCTGGCTGGTGTCCACCGACACCGGCACACCGAGGGTCAGCGCGTGGCGCAGCACCGGCAGCACGCGCTCCAGTTCTTCGTCCGCGCTCGGCGTGCGCGCGCCGGGGCGCGTCGATTCACCGCCGATGTCGAGCAGGTCGGCGCCCTCGCCCACCAACCGGTCGCAATGCGCCATCGCATCGCGCTTGTCGGCAAACAGCCCACCGTCGGAGAACGAGTCGGGCGTGACGTTGACGATGCCCATCACGCGAGGCCGCGTGAGATCGATCGTGAATCGCGAGGTGCGCCAGACGGTGTTCATCAACGAAGAACGGGGCCGAAGCCCCGTTTGGTTTTCATTCAGCCAGTGACCTCAAGCCGGGCGCGTGGCCGCTTCGCCACCGACGGCCGGCGCGGTGCCGCTGCCGCCGCCCGAAGACGGCGGTGCGCTCCAGTCCTTCGGCGCACGCGGCGGACGGCCCTGCATGATGTCCTCGATCTGCTCGCCGTCGATCGTCTCCCACTCGAGCAGCGCCTTGGCCATGGTGTGCATCTTGTCCGAGTGGTCCTCGATCAGCTTGCGCGCGATGCCGTACTGCTCGTCGATGATGCGCCGCACTTCCATATCGACCTTGCGCATCGTCTCTTCCGAGATGTTGGTCGTCTTCGTCACCGAGCGGCCGAGGAAAACCTCGCCTTCGTTTTCGGCATAGACCATCGGGCCCAGCGCATCGCTCATGCCGTAACGCATGACCATGTCGCGCGCCATGTGCGTTGCGCGCTCGAAGTCGTTGCTGGCACCGGTGGTCATCTGGCCCATGAAGACTTCCTCGGCGATGCGGCCGCCGAACAGCATCGAGATCATGTTGAGCATGCGGATGCGGTCGGTGCTGTAGCGGTCTTTCTCCGGCAGCGACACGGTGACACCCAACGCGCCGCCGCGCGGGATGATCGTCACCTTGTGCACCGGGTCCAGCTTGGGCAGCAGCTTGCCGATGAGGGCGTGGCCGGACTCGTGGTACGCCGTGTTCTTGCGCTCGTCCTCGTCCATGACCATCGATTTGCGCTCGGCGCCCATCATGATCTTGTCCTTGGCCTTCTCGAAATCGACCATCTCGACGACACGGCCGTTGCGTCGCGCGGCAAACAGCGCCGCTTCGTTGACGAGGTTGGCCAGGTCCGCACCCGAGAAGCCCGGCGTGCCGCGCGCCAGGATGTCGGCGCGGATGTCGGCGCCCACCGGCACCTTGCGCATGTGCACGTTGAGAATTTGCTCGCGGCCACGGATGTCGGGCAGCGTGACATAGACCTGACGGTCGAAGCGGCCCGGCCGCAGCAGCGCCGGGTCGAGGATGTCGGGCCGGTTGGTCGCGGCCATCACGATGACGCCGAGGTTGGTGTCGAAGCCGTCCATCTCGACCAGCATCTGATTCAACGTCTGCTCGCGCTCGTCGTTGCCGCCGCCGAGGCCGGCGCCACGGTGGCGGCCAACAGCGTCGATCTCGTCGATGAAGATGATGCAGGGCGCGCTCTTCTTGGCCTGCTCGAACATGTCGCGCACGCGCGCCGCACCGACGCCGACGAACATCTCGACGAAATCGGAACCGGAGATGGTGAAGAACGGCACCTTGGCCTCGCCGGCGATCGCCTTGGCGAGCAGCGTCTTGCCGGTGCCCGGAGGGCCGACGAGCAGCACGCCGCGCGGGATGCGGCCACCGAGCTTCTGGAACTTCTGCGGATCCTTCAGGAAATCGACGAGCTCCTTGACTTCCTCTTTGGCTTCATCGCAACCGGCAACGTCGGCGAAGGTGGTGGTGTTGTTGGCCTCGTCGAGCATGCGTGCCTTGCTCTTGCCGAAGCTGAAAGCGCCGCCCTTGCCGCCGCCCTGCATCTGGCGCATGAAATAAACCCAAACGCCGATCAGCAGCAGGAATGGGCCCCAGCTGATGAGGATCGTCATCAACAGCGACTGCTCTTCGCGTGCCTTGACTTCGAACTTGACGTTGTTCTTGATCAGGTCGCCGGTCAGGCCGCGGTCGAGGATCGAGCCGAGCGTGCGCACGGTGCCGCCATCGGTGCGCTTGGCCTTGATCTCGATGTTGCCCGGCCCTTCCTGGATCTCCACGCTGGCGATGCGCCCGGCGTTGACCTCACCGAGGAACTCGGAGTAGCCGATCGCGTCGGCGCGCACGGCACCCTTGTCGAGCTGCTTGAAGACCGTGAACAGGACCAGTGCGATCACCAGCCAGACAGCGATCTTCGAAAACCATTGATTGTTCACCGCGGCTCCTTAGTGCCTTTACCCAAACCAAAGCAGGTTCGGGTCAGATGCGGACGATTTTAGTCCGATCAAGAGAGGGGGGTTTCGGCAAGATTGGACGCTAAATCCTCGTCAGCGCGCCGAATTCTTCAGACCGATACCGACGATGAAAGTTTCCGACGAACGGTCGCGCGAGGCTTTGGGCTTGATCGGCTTGACGACGCGGAAGGTTCTCTTGAAGACCTCGACCAACTGGCTGTAGCCGCTGCCATGGAACATCTTGGCCACCAGCGCGCCCTGTGGCGTCAGGTGACGGGTGCAGAAATCGATCGCCAGCTCGACCAGATGGGCCATACGGGCGGCGTCGGCGCTGTCGATGCCCGACAGGTTGGGCGCCATGTCCGACACCACCACATCGACCGCGCGGCCTTTCAGTGCGGCCTCGAGCGCCGCCATGACCTCGTCTTCGCGAATATCGCCCTGGATGAATTGCACGCCCTCGATCGGCTCGAAGGGCAGCATGTCCAGGGCAATGATCGTGCCGTCGAGTTCGCCAACGGCCGCGCCACCCGCTCCCGCGGCCCGCGGGGCGAACCGGCGCCGGAGGTACTGGCTCCACGCCCCGGGCACGGCCCCGAGATCGACCACCATCTGCCCGGGCTTGATCAGCCCGAGCGCTTCATCGATCTCCTTCAACTTGTAGGCCGCGCGGGCGCGATAGCCCTCGCGCTGCGCCTGCTTCACGTACGGGTCGTTGACATGGTCGTTCAACCACGCCTTGTTGACCTTCTTGCTTTTGGTGTTGACTTTCATGGCGACGGGATAATGCGCAGATGCCTGCCCTTATTCTGACCGCCGCCCAGCGCCGCGAGCACCGCGCCGCCTCTCACCACCTCGACCCGGTGGTCGCCATCGGCGGCGACGGCCTGACCGACGCCGTGCGCAAGGAAGCCGACGCCGCGCTCAGTGCCCATGGTTTGATCAAGGTCCGGGTCTTCAGCGACGACCGTGCTGCGCGCGAAACCATGCTCGCGGAGCTGACCGACACGCTGAATGCGGCGCCGGTGCAGCACATCGGCAAGCTGCTCGTGCTGTGGCGGCCGATTCCATCGAAAGAGAAAAGCGACCGCGAAGACCGTGGCGCGGCGCCGAAAGTGGTCAAGGTGCTGAAGTTCAGCAAGAGCGGCAACCACCGGCCGCAGGTAAAGAAGCTCACCGTGCGCGGCAACGAGCGGCTGACCGCGGGTGGCACCGTCAAGCGGGCCAAGAAACGGCCCGCGCAAACGAGCGTGAAGAAAAGAGCGCTCGCTCAGACGTAGCGCACCGCGACGATCTCGAAGCTCTTGCTGCCGCTGGGTGCGTCGTACTCGGCAACGTCGCCGGCTTCCTTGCCGATCAGCGAGCGCGCGATCGGCGAGCTGATCGAGATCAGGCCCTGCTTCAAGTCGGCCTCGTCGTCGCCGACGATCTGATACGTCACCTTGGCGCCGCTGTCCTCGTCTTCGAGATCGACCGTTGCGCCGAAGACGACGCGGCCGTCGGCTTCGAGCTTGGCCGGGTCGATGATCTGCGCCGCCGCCAGCGTCGATTCGAGCTCGAGGATGCGGCCCTCGATGAAGCCTTGCTTGTCTTTGGCCGCTTCGTATTCGGCGTTCTCGGACAGGTCGCCCTGCGCACGCGCCTCGGCGATCGCCTGGATGACCGCATGGCGATCGATGGTCTTGAGCCGCTGCAGTTCGGCCTTGAGTTTTTCCGCGCCGCGCACGGTGACAGGAACAGTGGCCATGGTGTTGATTCGCAAGTCTGAAACGAAGCCGCCGCCGGGGCAATGCACCCGGCGGCGGAGGGATACCCGTTATTCTAGTGAAGCCGCGCGTGAAGCTCTTGCAATGACATCACGCCGAAGTCGGCTTGATGTTTCAGCGCTTCGGTCGCGGCTTCGCAACCGGCCATCGTCGTGTAGTAAGTGATGCGGTGCGCCAGCGCTGCCGTGCGGATGTAGCGCGAGTCGGCGATTGCCGTGCGCGTCTCGTCCACCGTCGTGAAGACGAGCTGGATCTCGCCGGCCTTGACCATGTCGGCAATGTGCGGCCGGCCGTCCTTGACCTTGTTGACGACGCGCACCGGCACGCCGACCGCCTCGATCGCTGCCGCCGTGCCCTTGGTGGCAACGACGTTGAAACCGAGATCGTGCAGGTCGGAGGCGACCTTGACCGCGCGATCCTTGTCGCCGTTCTTGACGGTGATGACGACGGTGCCCTTGTCGGGCAGCCGTGAGCCCGCACCGAGCTGGCTCTTCAACATCGCCTCGCCGAAGGTCGCGCCGACGCCCATGACCTCGCCGGTGGAGCGCATCTCGGGGCCGAGGATCGGATCGACGCCGGGGAACTTGTTGAACGGGAAGACGGCTTCCTTGATGCTGAAGTACGGCGGGATGACTTCGCCCAAAGCCCGTCCATTCGGACCCTTCTGGTCCTTCAGCTTCATGCCGGCCATGCAGCGCGCCGCGATCTTCGCCAGCGGCTGGCCGGTGGCCTTGCTGACGTAGGGCACCGTGCGCGACGCGCGCGGGTTGACTTCGAGCACATAGACCACGGCGTCATCGCCCTCGCCCTGGATCGCGAACTGCACGTTCATCAAGCCGATGACCTTCAGCGCCTTGGCCATCATCGCCGTCTGGCGGCGCATTTCGTCCTGCAGCTCGGACGACAGCGAGTACGGCGGCAGCGAACAGGCCGAGTCGCCGCTGTGGATGCCGGCGGCCTCGACGTGCTCCATGATGCCGCCGATCATCACATCGCCATCGCCGTCGCTGATGCAATCGACATCGACCTCGATCGCGTCGTCGAGAAAACGGTCGAGCAGCACCGGCGACTTTTCGCTGACCTTGACCGCCTCGCGCATGTAGCGCTCGAGGTCCTTGTCGCCGTGCACGATTTCCATCGCCCGGCCGCCGAGTACATAGCTCGGCCGCACGACGAGCGGGTAGCCGATCTCATGCGCCAACGCCAGCGCGGCCTCCTCGGTGCGCGCGGTGCGGTTCGGCGGCTGGCGCAGCTTCAGTTCATGCAGCAGCTTCTGGAAGCGCTCGCGGTCTTCGGCGATGTCAATCGAATCCGGCGTCGTGCCGATGATGGGCACACCGGCGCGTTCGAGATCGAGCGCGAGTTTCAGCGGCGTCTGGCCGCCGTACTGCACGATCACGCCGGCCGGCTTTTCCTTATCGACGATCTCGAGCACGTCTTCGAGCGTCACCGGCTCGAAGTACAGGCGGTCGCTGGTGTCGTAGTCGGTCGAGACGGTCTCCGGATTGCAGTTGACCATGATGGTCTCGTAGCCGTCTTCGCGCATTGCCAATGCTGCGTGCACGCAGCAGTAATCGAACTCGATGCCCTGGCCGATGCGGTTCGGCCCGCCGCCGAGCACCATGATCTTCTTGTTGTTCGTCGGCTCGGCCTCGCACTCTTCGTCATAGGTCGAATACATGTAGGCCGTCTGCGTCGCGAACTCGGCCGCGCAGGTGTCGACGCGCTTGTAGACCGGGCGCACGCCGAGCGCATGGCGCTTCTCGCGCACCGCATGCTGGTGCGTCTTCAGCAGACCGGCGATGCGCTTGTCGGAGAAACCCTTGCGCTTCAGGTAGCGCAGCTCGTCTTTGCCGAGGCTGTCGAGCGTGCGCGCCGACAGCGTTGTCTCGACGCCGATCAACTCTTCGATCTGCGCCAGAAACCACGGGTCGATATTTGTTTCTTCAAAGACCTCATCAAGGCTCATACCCAAGCGGAACGCGTCGCCGAGGTACAGGATGCGCTCCGGCCCGGCGTTGCCGATCTGCTCGACGATCTCGTCGCGGTCGGTGCTGCGCGACGTCAGGCCGTCGATGCCGGTCTCCAGGCCGCGCAGCGCCTTCTGGAAACTCTCCTGGAAGGTGCGGCCCATCGCCATCACCTCGCCGACCGACTTCATCTGCGTCGTCAGGTGCGGATCGGCGGCGGGAAACTTCTCGAACGCGAAGCGCGGGATCTTGGTGACGACGTAGTCGATGCTCGGCTCGAAGCTCGCCGGCGTCGCTCCGCCGGTGATGTCGTTGCGCAGCTCGTCGAGCGTGTAGCCGATGGCCAGCTTGGCGGCCACCTTGGCGATCGGGAATCCCGTCGCCTTGCTCGCCAGCGCCGAAGAACGCGAGACGCGCGGGTTCATCTCGATCACCGTCATGCGACCGTTCTTCGGGTTGATCGAGAACTGCACGTTCGAGCCGCCGGTATCGACGCCGATCTCGCGCAGGATCGCGATCGACGCGTTGCGCATCAACTGGTATTCCTTGTCGGAGAGCGTCTGCGCCGGGGCCACGGTGATCGAGTCGCCCGTGTGGATGCCCATCGGATCGAGGTTCTCGATCGAGCAGACGATGATGCAGTTGTCCGCGCGGTCGCGCACGACTTCCATCTCGAACTCTTTCCAGCCGATCAGCGACTCTTCGATCAGCAGCTCCTTCGTCGGCGAGAGGTCGATGCCGCGCTTGCAGATCTCTTCGAACTCTTCCGGGTGGTAGGCGATGCCGCCGCCGGTGCCGCCGAGCGTGAAGCTGGGCCGGATGACCATCGGGAAGCCCGAGCCGCCGATCTCGGCCTGGATCTTCTTCTGCACCGCCCAGGCTTCTTCGAGCGTATGCGCGATGCCGCTCTTGGCCGAGTCCAGGCCGATCGAGGTCATCGCGTCCTTGAACTTCAGCCGGTCCTCGGCTTTCTCGATCGCTTTTTCGTTCGCGCCGATCATCTCGACGCTGTACTTGGCGAGCACACCATGCTTGTGCAGATCGAGCGCGCAGTTCAATGCG
>CAWFJZ010000009.1:0-22089 GCA_963816315.1 uncultured beta proteobacterium | reverse complement strand
ACACCCGCCATGTCCGAATGGGACGATGAGCTCTCGAAATGCCTGCTGCTGCTCGGATCGACGACAGGTGTGCGGCGCGAAAGAGAGAGTCGATATGGCGCGCTCCATGGCGTCGCGGAATCGAAACAGGCAAGTGTCGTCAGGCGTATTGCTTGCAAGCTGCCTCTGGACGAAGTGCTCAAGACGCTCAATGGCGTGATCTCGGCTTCAGAGCCTCTCCACCACGGCCGCCGTTCACGGCCTCTCCCGCGCCGCAGTTAACCTGCGCCCCCATGGACTCCCTCATCGCAGCCGCCGGGCGCGCGCTGGCCGCGGGCGATGCGCTCAGCGCGCTCAAGCGCGTCGCGCTGCGCAACGACCCGCCGGCGCTGGCCTTGCGCGGCATCGCGATGGCGCAGCTCGGCGAGCTCACGCGTGCGCGCGAGTTGTTGCGGCGCGCGGCTCGCGGCTTCGGCGGCCACGAGGCGCTGGCGCGCGCACGCTGCGTCGTCGCCGAGGCCGAGGTGGCGCTGGCGATGCGCGACCTGGGCGGCTCGCCGCGCACGCTGCTGGCCGCGGCAGCCGCTCTCGATGCGCGCGCGGACCATGCCAACGCCACGCATGCGCGCCTGATCGCGGTGCGTCGGTTGCTGCTGCTCGGCCGCCTCGGCGAGGCCGCCGCGGCGCTCGCCGGCCTCGACACGCGCAGCCTCGCTTCGCCGTCACTCGTGGCGGTGGCCGAGCTGGCCATCGCCGAGGTCGCCATGCGCACGCTGCGCACGGCGGCGGCGCGCGATGCGCTGCAACGCGCGCAGGCAGCAGCCGAACGCGCACGCGTGCCCGCACTGATGGCCGAGGTGGCCGAGGCACAGGCCGCGCTCCTGCGCCCGGCCGCGCGGCGCTGGCAGGCCGGTGACGTTGCGCCGCTGCACCTGGCCGACGTGGAAGCGCTGTTCGCTTCGGGCGCGCTGGTGGTCGATGCCTGCCGGCGCGGGCTGCGCCGCGGCGCCGCGTGCCGGCCGCTCGCGCGCCGGCCGCTGCTGTTCACGCTGTTGCGCGCGCTGGCCGAAGGCTGGCCCGGCGACGTCGATCGTGACGCGCTGATCGCACGCGCGTTCCGCACCCTCCAGCCCGACGAGACACACCGCGCGCGCCTGCGCGTCGAGATCGGCCGGCTGCGTGCGCTCGTCGCGCCGCTGGCGCGCATCGAGGCGACCGAGCGCGGGTACGCGCTCGCAGCGCGCAGCGCGCAAGGTGTCGTCGTGCTCGTGCCGCCGATCGAGGGTGACGAGGCCTCGCTGCAGGCGCTGCTGGCCGACGGCGCGGCCTGGTCCACCTCGGCGCTCGCGCTCGCGCTGGGCGAGAGCCAGCGCACCGTGCAGCGCGCGCTCGCCGATCTGGAAGCAGCAGGCAAGGTGCGCTCGATCAGCCGCGCACGGGCGCAGCGCTGGATCGCGCCGCCGCTGACCGGATTCACGACGATCTTGTTACTCCCACCTTCGCTGCCGTTTGCCTAGAGTGCCCTCACGGCGCCGACATTCGTTCACGTCGGCGCCGCAAGCACTCAACGCAACACTCATTCGGAGATCAAGATGATGGACATCGTTCACAGAATCGGCATCAAGGCGCCCGCGGGCAAGGTCTATGCAGCGCTGGCGACGATCGACGGGCTGGCGGGCTGGTGGACCCGCGACACGAGCGGCAGCTCGAAGGCCGGCGGCCACGTCGCCTTTCGTTTCCACACCGCCGCGGGCGACGAGATCGGCGGCTTCGGCATGGACGTGCTCGAACTGGCGCCGGACCACAAGGTGCATTGGCAAGTCAAGGACGGGCCGGCGGAGTGGGTCGGCACCGACATCGAGTTCGGGCTGTCGCAACAGGAGGGCTACACGATCGTGATGTTCGGCCACCGCCACTGGCGCGACGACGGCGGCGAGTTCATGGCCCACTGCAGCACCAAGTGGGCGACCTTCCTGCTGAGCCTGCGCGATCTCGTCGAGACCGGCCAGGGCCGGCCGTCGCCCAACGACCTCAAGATCAGCAACTGGCATTGAAGGTTGCAGCATGAACAAGAAGACTGCCGAGATCGTGCGCGAGTACGGCCCCTTTGCCGGCGCCGACAAGATCAATGGCATCACGCACGACGGCGAGCGCGTCTGGGCCGCCACGGGCGCGAAGCTGCTCGCCATCGATCCCGCAAGCGGCGCCGTCGCGCGCACGCTGGACGTGGCCTGCGACGCCGGCAGCGCATTCGACGGCACGCACCTCTACCAGATCGCCGAAGCACGCATCGACAAGATCGACCCCGCGAGCGGCCAGGTGCTGGCCTCGATCCCCGCGCCCGGCCACGGCGGCGACTCGGGCCTGGCGTGGGCCGAAGGCAGCTTGTGGGTCGGGCAGTACCGCGACCGCAAGATTCACCGCATCGACCCGGCCACGGGCGCGATCTTGCGCACCATCGAGTCCAACCGCTTCGTCACCGGCGTGACCTGGGTCGATGGCGAGTTGTGGCACGGCACCTGGGACGGCGACGAGAGCGACATCCGTCGCATCGACCCCGACAGCGGCGCCGTGCTCGAGCGGCTCCTGATGCCGCCGGGCACCGGCGTCAGCGGCATGGAGTCCGACGGCGCCGGCCTTTTCTATTGCGGCGGCGGCCCGAGCGGCAAGGTGCGCGCGGTGCAGCGGCCGAAGAAGGAACCGTGACGGTACGCGAGATCAGCGTCGTTTGACGCCGCGCAACAGCCGGCGCTGCGGCGGATGCGATGGTGCGCGCCATGACCGAGCCCGAGCGCGAGATCGCGTTGCGCCCGCTGCGTTTGTCCGACCCGCTGCGCTGGCTGGCGCTCGGCTGGCGCGACTTCCGCCGCGCGCCGGGCATCGGCCTGTTCTATGGCACCGCCTTTACGGTGATGGGCTGGACGCTGGCCAAGGTCTATGAAGCCGCGCCGGCCTATGTGTTGGCGCTGGCGGCGGGCTTTCTGTTGATGGGTCCGCTGCTCTGCCTCGGGCTTTACCACGCGAGCCGCGCGCTCGAACGCGGCGAGACGCCGAACTTCGCCGCGTCGCTGCTCGCCTTCGAGTCGCGCCTCGGACCGCTGGCGATCTTCGGCTTCGTGCTGCTGGTGCTGGAGATGCTGTGGGGCCGGGTCACGCTGGTCATCTTCGCGGTCAGCTTCGACGGCATGCCCGACTTCAAAGGCTCGCTGCGGGCGCTGCTCGAACCGGAGAACCTGACGTTCATCGTCGCCTGGCTCGCGGCCGGCGCCGTCTTTGCCGCGCTGATCTTTTCGCTCAGCGTGATCTCGATCCCGATGCTGCTCGACCGCCCGGTCGATGCCATCACCGCCGGCCTGACGAGCCTGCGCCTGGTGCTCTCGCAGCCCGGCGTGATGATCGCCTGGGGCGCGCTGATCAGCGCGCTCGTCGTCGCGGCGATGCTGCCGTGGTTCGCCGGGCTCGTGATCGTCGGGCCGATCGTCGGCCATGCGTCGTGGCACGCCTATCGCGCGGCGGTGGCGCCACCCGGCATGTAGTTGCGTTTTTGGTTAACTATTGCAATAATCAAGACGCTGCAACCGAGTGAGCCACCGATGAAACCCACCCCACCCGACTGGCCCCGCCTCTCCTCGAGCCTGTATTACCGCGATGCCGCAGCGGCGATCGACTGGCTGTGCCGCGCCTTCGGCTTCACGCTGCGCCTGAAGGTCGAAGGCGATGGCGGGCGCATCGAGCACAGCGAGCTGGAGTACGGCCAAGCCGTGGTCATGGTGAGCCAGGAAGAAGCCGCCGACGCGGCGCCGCGCTTCGGGCAACGCAGCGTCAGCCCGCTGACCGCCGGCGCCAACACCCAGGGCCTGATGCTCTACGTGGACGATGTCGATGCGCATTGCGCACAGGCTCGCGCGCAGGGGGCCAGCATCGTCGCCGAGCCCGCGGTGCACGACTACGGCGAGGACTACTGGGCCGACCGCAGTTACGGCGCGGCCGACTGCGAGGGCCACTTCTGGTGGTTCTCGCAGCGCCTGCGCTCGCGGCAGTGAGCCCCTGCCCGGCCGCTCCGAAGGGGGCTCGCACCGCAGTGCGGAGCACGGAGGTTGTCGAATGAAGGCCCGCGACGCCGCGGCGCTCGACGACGCACTGGCCGCGTTGGCCGACCCGACACGGCGCGCGGTGGTGGACCTGCTGCGACGCCGCGCCCACCGCGCCGGCGAACTCGCCGACGCGCTCGCGCTCAGCCCGCCGGCGTTGAGCCGCCACCTGCGCGTGTTGAAGCGCAGCGGCCTCGTCGCCGACGACGAGCCCGAGCACGACGCGCGCGTGCGCCTGTACCGCCTGCAGCCCGAGCGCTTTGCGCCGCTGGGGGACTGGGTGGGCGGCATCACCGCGCTGTGGACCGATCAGCTCGCCGCGTTCAAGGCCCATGCCGAACGCAAGGCGCGGCGCAGGTGATGCGCGGCGACCAGGCGCGCGCCAGCGTCGGCGTCGCGGTGCCGCCCGCAGAAGCCTTCGACATCTTCACGCGCGAGATCGATCTCTGGTGGCGGCGCGGCCCGCGCTTTCGGCGCTGCGGCGGCGAGCGCGCGCTGATCGCGATCGAGCCGCGTCTGGGCGGGCGTGTGTTCGAGGCGGCAGGCGTTGACCTGCCGGCGCAGGAGATCGGCCGCGTGCTCGTCTGGCAACCGCCGCAACGGCTGGTGTTCGAGTGGCGCGGCGCCAACTTCGCGCCGCACGAATGCACCGAAGTCGAAGTGTTGTTCGAGCCGAGCGCGACCGGCACGCTGGTCACCGTCACGCACCGCGGCTGGGCCGCGCTGCGCGGCGATCATCCGGTGCGCCACGGTCAGGAGGTGGTGCGCTTCATCGGCGAGATGGGCCGCTGGTGGGGCGGCCTGCTGTCGAGCTACCGCGTGACGGTGCACGACAGAGGACCCGGCCAGCGGTGAAGCGTCAAGAGGTTGTTCAGCGATCGATCTCGCGCTGCAGCGCGTCGATGCCGTCGAGCAGGCCGCAGAACCTGTCGCCGAAGGCGGTCAGCCGGTACTCGACGCGCGGCGGCATCTCGGGGTAGGCGTGCTTGTCGAGGATGCCGAAACGCACGAGCTTGTTCGAGGCGTTCGTTGAGCACCTTCTTCGACAGCCCGTCGATGGCGTGTTCCATGGCGCCCGGACGGCAGACGCCGCCGCGCACCGCGCCGAGCACGGCCAGCGACCACTTGCAGCCGACGATGTCTTCGACCATTCGCGCCACTTTGGGCGGCGTCGCCATCGTTTGCATCGTTGGTCTCGGCAGGTTCATCGATCGACACCGAAAGGGGCCCTGGTCACCGTTTTGTGCCCGCTGTTCAAGCACGGGGCTGCGTGCTGCAATGCGCGCCGTCCGAAGCTCAATTCTAGGAGTGCAGCATGCGCAAAGCTCTTGTTCTGATCGCCGCGCTGACCGTCGTGCCGCCGCTGTCCGCGGCCGACGCCGCGCCGGTGCCGTACCCGCAAGGCTACCGCCAATGGACCCACGTCAAGAGCATGGCGATCAATCCCGGCCATGCCCTGTATGACGCCTTCGGCGGCATCCACCACCTCTACGCCAACCAGAAGGCCGAACAAGGCTACAAGAGCGGCAAGTTCGGCGACGGCTCGGTGATCGTGTTCGACCTGCTCGAAGCCAAGTCCGCCGACAACACGGTGCAGGAAGGCGCGCGCAAGGTGCTCGGCGTGATGCACAAGGACTCGCGGAAGTACAAAGACACCGGCGGCTGGGGCTTCGAGGGCTTCAAGGGCGACTCGACAACCGACCGCGCCGTCGGCAAGAACGCGGCGACGGCCTGCTTCGAGTGCCACACCGCGCGCAAGGACAATGGCTTTGTCTTCTCCGCCTTCCGAAAGTGATCGTGCGGTGACGCGCCGCCACCTCGGCATCGACCCGCCCGGCCTGCCCGCGCCGCCGTGGACGACGCGCGAGTGGTTCAACATCAGCGGCGGCGCTGCGCTGCAACTGGCCGATCTGCGCGGCAAGGTGGTCGTGCTGCACGCCTTCCAGATGCTGTGCCCGGCCTGCGTGCACCACGGGCTGCCGCAGGCGCAGCGCATCCATGCCTTGTTCGCGCCGCAGGACGTGGCGGTGATCGGCCTGCACACGGTGTTCGAACATCACGCGGCGATGACGCCGGTCTCGCTGCAGGCCTTTCTGCACGAGTACCGGATCGCTTTTCCGGTCGGCGTCGATGCGCCGAGCGCCGATGCGCGCCAGCCGATTCCGCTGACGATGCAGGCCTATGCGCTGCAGGGCACGCCGAGCCTGATGCTGATCGACCGCCACGGCCATCTGCGCCACCACGCTTTCGGCGCCGAGGACGATCTGCTGCTCGGCGCCGCGATCGCGACGCTCGTCAGCGAAGCCTGAAGACGCTTCAGGGCAGCAAGACCGACGAGCCGGTGGTTTTGCGCGCTTCCAGATCGCGATGCGCCTGCGCCACCTCGGCCAGCGGATAGCGCTGGTCGATGCGGATCTTCACCGCGCCGCTCTGCACCACGGCGAACAGATCGTCGGCCATCGCCTGCGTGGCCTCGCGCGTGGCGATGTGCGTGAACAGCGTCGCCCGCGTCAGGTACAGCGAGCCCTTGGGCCCGAGCAGGCCGGGCGCGAACGGCGGCACCGGGCCGCTGGCGTTGCCGAAGCTGGCCATCAGGCCGAACGGCTGCAGGCAATCGAGCGAGCCGTCGAAGGTGTCCTTGCCGACCGAGTCATAGACCACCTTGACGCCTTTGCCGTCGGTGATCGCCTTGACGCGTTCGACGAAATTCTCCTTGCGGTAGTCGATCGCAAACGCCGCGCCGTGGTCGAGCGCGAGCTGGCATTTCTCGGCGCTGCCCGCGGTGGCGATCAGCTTCAAGCCCATCGCCTTGGCCCATTGGCAGGCGATCAGGCCGACGCCGCCGGCGGCGGCATGCCAGAGCACGAAGTCGCCCGCGGCGAGGCCGCCTTGCGGCTGCGTCTTCTTCAGCAGGTACTGCACCGTCAGGCCTTTCAACATCATCGCTGCCGCGGTGTCGAAGGCGATGCCGTCGGGCAGCTTGCAAACCGTCTTGGCCGGCATCACGCGCGCTTCGCAGTACGAGCCCGGCGGGTTGCTCGCATACGCGGCGCGGTCGCCGGCCTTCAGGTGCGCGACGCCCTCGCCCACCGCCTCGACCACGCCCGCGCCTTCCATGCCGATGCCGTGCGGCAACTTCAACGGGTACAGGCCGGTGCGGTGATAAACGTCGATGTAGTTCAGGCCGCAGGCGTGATGGCGGATGCGGATCTCGCCGGGGCCGGGGTCGCCGACTTCGACATCGGCGAGTTGCAGTTGCTCGGGGCCGCCGACAGCGGCGATCTGGATGGCGCGGGTCATGAGGTTCTCCTTCGGTGAACCGGAGCTTAGGGCAGCCGGCGCCGGCTTGCAGCGCGCGCAGTCGCAACACCATAAAGCGCGAGGTTGATGACGAGCACGACGGCACCGTACGCGATCTGCAGGCTTGCGGTCAGGCCCTCGGGATAGATCAGTGCGCCGAGGTAGTGCTCGATGAAACCGCCTTCGTAGCCGGCCTGCCCCGCCGCGCGGCGCAGCGACTGTTCGAGCGGCGTCAGCGGGCAATACGAACCGCTCCAAGAGATCCACACGGCCCACGCCACCGCCGGCAGGTGCAGCCAGGCGAACAACGGCCGCGCGATCACGGCCAGGCCGCCGAAGACCACCCAGACGATGAACAGCCCGTGCAGCAACAACACCGCGTCGGCGAGAAACGCATGCCTCATGGCACCATGGTGCCAACAATGAAGCGTTTGACCCAAGCCCCCAACATCGCCCTGGCCACGCTGTGGGCCGACATGCTGAGCCAGGCCGGCATCGACGCCAGCGTGCAGCGCTACTTCGCCAGCAGCATCGCCGGCGACATTCCGCCCGATCAGGCGCTGCCGGAGGTGTGGGTGCACGACGATGCGCGGCTCGACGAAGCGCGCGCGTTGCTGCGCGAGTTCCAGCATCCGCCGTGGCGGCATTGGATGTGCCGCGGCTGCGGCGAGCGCATCGACGGGCCGTTCGAGACTTGCTGGAGCTGCGGCGCGGCCATGCCATCGTGATGTCGATCTCCGAGCCGCGCTTTTTTCGCTTGCCGGCCGAACTGCGCTGCTGGTTCGCGCGCCATCACGCCAGCGCCGCCGAACTCTTTGTCGGCTACTGGAAGGTCGGCAGCGGCCACAAGAGCGTGACCTGGCCCGAGTCGGTGGACGAGGCGCTGTGCGTCGGCTGGATCGACGGCGTGCGCAAACGCATCGACGAGCAGCGCTACGTCATCCGCTTCACGCCGCGCAAGGCCAGCAGCATCTGGAGCGCCGTCAACATCGCGCGCGTCGCCGCGCTCGACGCCGAGGGCCGCTTGCAAGACGCCGGCCGCGCGGCCTTCGCGCTGCGGCGCGAGCACAAGAGCGGCGTCTATTCGTTCGAGCAGGAGAGCGTCGAGTTGCCCGACGCGTACGCGACGTTGCTCAAAGCCAACCGCAAGGCCTGGGCGCACTTCGAAGCGCGCGCGCCGTCGTACCGCAAGGCGGTGCTGTGGTGGATCGTCAGCGCCAAGCAGGAGGCGACACGGCAGCGGCGGCTGGCGCTGCTGATCGAGCACGGCGAGCGCGGTGCGCTGCTCTACCCCTTCTCGCGCCGATGAGCGGCGCCCGCTTGACGCCGCGTCTGGCCCTGTTGATGACGCTGCCGCCGCTGCTCTGGGCCGGCAACGCGGTGGTCGGCCGGCTGATGGTCGGCCATGTGCCGCCGCTGGCGCTCAACGCGCTGCGCTGGACGCTGGCCGCGCTGATCCTGGCGCCGCTGGCGTGGCGCGTCTGGCACGACCATCGCGCGATTCGCACGTCGTGGATCTATCTGCTGGCGCTGGGCACGTTCGGCGTCGGCAACTTCAACGCCTTGCAGTACTTGGCGCTCGAAACCTCGACGCCGCTCAACGTGACGCTGATCAACGCCTCGATGCCGCTGTGGATGCTGGCCGTCGGCGCGCTCGCCTACCGCGAGCGGCCGGCGCCGCGGCAGTTGATCGGCGCGGCGTTGTCGTTGCTCGGCGTGGCCACTGTCGTCTCGCGCGGCGCGTGGAGTGCGCTCGCGCAAGTGCAGTTCGTGATCGGCGACTTGTACATGCTGCTGGCCGTGATCGGCTGGGCGGTGTACAGCTGGCTGCTCGTGCGGCCACCGGCGTCGATGCGCGCGCCGCAACGGCCCGATTGGGACTGGGCCGCGTTCCTGTTCGTGCAAGCGCTGTTCGGCTTGATCGCAGCCGGCGGCGCGGGTCTCGTCGAAGCGGCTTACCTGACGCACCCGCCGATCGACTGGCGAAACCCCTGGGTGCTGCTCGGCCTGGTCTATGTCGCCGTCGGCCCGTCGATCATTGCCTACCGCTGCTGGGGTCTCGGTGTGGCCACGGCCGGGCCGGCGATCGCGGCCTTCTTTGCCAACCTGTCGCCGCTGTTCGCGGCGCTGCTGTCGGCGACGCTGCTCGGCGAACGTCCGCAGCCGTACCACGCGCTGGCGTTTGCGCTGATCGTTGCCGGCATCGCGGTGTCGGCGTTCAGGCGCTGACGCTGCGCAGCGACAATACGCGGCAATGACCACCCTGGCCCTCATTGCCGCACTCGACCGCAACGGCGCCATCGGCCGCGGCGGCGGCTTGTTGTGGCACGAGAGCGAAGACCAGAAGTACTTTCGCCGCGTCACGATGGGCTGCCCGGTGATCATGGGCCGCAAGACCTGGGACTCGGTGCCCGAGCGCTTCCGGCCGCTGCCGGGGCGGCGCAACATCGTCGTCACGCGCAATGCGCAGTGGCAGGCCGTTGGAGCCGAGCGCGCGGCGTCGTTCGAAAGCGCACTGATGCTCGTGGCCGACGCTGCCAGAGTGTTCGTCATCGGCGGCGGCGAGCTGTACGCGGCTGCCGCGCCGCTCGCCGACGAGCTGGTGCTGACCGAGCTCGACGCCGCATTCGCCGATGCCGACACCTTCTTCCCCGCGTTCGATCGCACGCGCTTCGTCGAAGCGTCACGCGAGCCGCGCACCGCGGCCGACGGCACGCGCTACGACTTCGTCACTTACCGCCGGCGCTGACGGCGCCTCGCCATCAGATCGACGCCAGTTCGTAAGTCGAAGGGTGGAACAGCTCGTCGATGGCGACGCGCCGCGCCGACAGCCCCTGCTCGTGGTGGTGGCGCAAGAAGGCCTCGAGCGTCGGCCGATTGGCGGCCACGCCATAGGGCCAGGGGTCGGCGCCGAGCAAGGCGCGCGCGGCCTGCAGATGCTCTTCGAGAAACGGCAGCGAGACCTTCGGCGCGGAAGGATCGGCGAGTTGCCGCATGCTCAGTTGCTTGGCCTGCTCGAAGGCTTTGTACAAGGCGACCGGCAGCCACGGGTGCGCCGCGGCGAGTTCGCGGCGAACGCCGAGCAGATGCATGATTGGATAGACGCCGCTGCGACGGTAGTAGTCGATCGCGGCGGCTTGCGTGTCGGCATACAGCCAGCCGATGTTCGGGTCGCTGCCGAAACCGAGCGGCGCACGCGGGCCGATCATGGCGTCGATCTCGCCGCGCGCCAGCAATGCAGAGATCGTGTCGTTCGGGCCGGCGTTCTCGATGCGCACGTCGGCCGGCAGATCGAGCGCGATCTTCTCTGTGCGCCCCGGCGACTCGATGCCGCCGCGCACCCAGGTCACGTCGCGCGGATGGACGCCGAAGTCATCCTGCAACAGCGCCCGCGCCCAGACGTTGGCCGTGAGTTGGTACTCGGGCAGTCCGATGCGCCGCCCCTTCAGGTCAGCGCCGCTGCGGATACGGTCGCGCCGCACGTAGATCGCCGTGTGGCGGAACGCACGCGACAGGAACACCGGCACGGCGACATACGGGCTGTCGCCGCGCGAGTGCTTGACCAAGAAGCTCGAGAACGACATCTCGGTGATGTCGAAAGCCTGCTGGCGGAAGGCGCGGAAGAAAATCTCCTCCGGTTCGAGCAGCATGAACACCGGGTCCACGCCGTCGATCGGCGCGCGCCCGTCCTGCAGCGCGCGTGTGCGGTCGTAGTCGCCGATGGCGACGGAGAGTTGCAGCTTGGACAAATCGGCTCCTTTTGCGCAGCGGATTGTGTCCTGCAACGCGGCGTGCAGGTCCGCAGGGAAGGCGTCGGCATTGGCGGCGCCGAGGCCGGCGCGCCACGCAGCGCTCGCGCGCGACTGTGCGACGATGGCACATCTTTTGAGGTGCGCCGACTGAGTTCGCACGAGACGACGGCCAAACAGAAGGGTCAGACAGACGATGAAACTCGCCACCTGGAACGTCAACTCGCTCGCCGTGCGCCTGCCGCAGGTGCTCGACTGGCTCGCCGCGCACCAGCCCGACGTGCTGGTGCTGCAGGAGACCAAACTCACCGACGACAAGTTTCCGCGCGCCGAGATCGAGGCCGCGGGCTATCGCGTGCACTGGTTCGGCCAGAAGACCTACAACGGCGTCGCGCTGCTGTCGAAGAGTGAAGCCACCGATGTCGTGCGCAACATCCCGGGCTTTGCCGATGAGTTGGCGCGCGTCATCACCGCCACCGTCGATGGCGTGCGCATCGTCGGCGGCTACTTCCCCAACGGCCAGGCGCCGGGCAGCGACAAGTTCGAATACAAGATGCAGTGGCTGCGCGGCTTGCGCGACTGGCTGCGCGAGGAGCTCTCAGCGCATCCCAAACTGGTGTTGATGGGCGACTTCAACATCGCGCCCGAGGACCGCGATGTCTATGACCCGATTGCGTGGGCCGGGCAGATCCATTGCACGCCCGAAGAGCGCGAGCACTTCAGGCAGCTCTGCGGGCTCGGCCTGGTCGATGCGTTCCGCTGCTTCGAGCAGCCGCCGAAATCATGGTCGTGGTGGGACTACCGCAACCTCGCCTTCCGCAAGAACCAGGGGCTGCGCATCGACATCATCCTCGTCAGCCAGGCGCTGACGGACAGCGTGCGCGAGTGCGCGATCGACAAGCTGCCGCGCAAGAACGAGCGGCCGAGCGATCACGCGCCGGTGTGGCTGCGGCTCGGCGACGCCTGAGCTTCAAGTCCTGCGCGATTCCATGGCGCGCAGCGCCGCCCGCGCCTGATCGAGCGATTCGCGGTTGAGCACGCGCGCATGCTCATCGACCAGCTTGGCGTCGCGCATCACGCCTTCGAGCAACTCGCGCGCCCGCGTCTCGCGGCCGAGCTTGGCGAGGTACAGGCCGTAGGCGCAGCGCGTTTCGGTGCTGTTGTGGCGCGCCAGCGCTTCGTCGAACGCCGCCAACGCAGCGCTCTCGTCGCCGGCCGCGGCCTGCGCTTGCGCGAGCAGCAATGCGGGCGCGCCGTTGTAACGCTCGGGCTCGTCGGCGAACAAGGCATGCAAGGTCTGCACGGCGCTCGCCGGCTCGCCGGCGGCGAGGGCAGCACGCGCCAAGCCGAGGCGCATCTTGGCGTCCTTGGCATGGTGGCCGCTGACGCAGGCGCGGTAATGCGCCAGCGCTTCTTTGGCGTCGCCCGATTCGAGCAATGCATCGGCCAGGCGCGCGCGGTGGTCGGCGCTCGGCGTACGTTCGAAATCGGCGCGCGCTTCGCGCAGCGCACGGCCGGGATCGACGATCGACGTGACCGCGCTCACCGCCTGGCGGCCGATGCGCGAGTGGCGCATCTCGGGCAGGTACTCGGCGAAGAAGTAGATCACGCTGCCGAGAAACGGAAAGCCGAGCAGCACGAACAGCCAGTAGTTGGCACGGCCGTTGCGCACCGCGTGCACGGCGAAAAAGATCGCCACCAAGATGTGAAGCGTCCCCAGTGCAATCGGCATCGCGCCCTCCTCTCGAATCCCTTTCGGAAATTCTAGAGGCGCCGCGCGTGCGGCTGCTCAGCGTTTTCCTGTGCCGGTCAATCGTCGAGACCGAGCTCCTGAATCTTGCGCGTGATCGTGTTGCGGCCGATGCCCAGGCGCTGGGCCGCTTCAATGCGGCGGCCGCGCGTGGTGGACAGCGCAGTGACGATCAACTGCGCTTCGAAGCGGCGGGTCAGCGTGTCCCACACTTCGGGGGCGCCGGCGTCGAGCAGCGCGCGGGCTTCGCGCTCCAGGTCGGCAAGCCAGCCGCCGCCGGCTTGAGGCGCCGCGGCAATGGGCGCTGCGGGGTCAGCCGCGCTGCGTGGCATCGGTGGCGCCTCGGCCGCAACAGGCGCTTCGGCACTCGTCAACTCCGGCGGCAAATCCTTGACTTCGATGACCTGCGTCGGCGCCATCACCGTCAGCCAATGGCACAGGTTCTCCAACTGGCGCACGTTGCCGGGGAAGTCGAAGGCGGTGATACGCGCCTGCGCGGCATCCGACAAGCGCTTCGCATCGACGCCGAGTTCCTTCGCGCTCTTCTGCAGGAACTGCCGCGTCAGCAGCGCGATGTCGTCGCGGCGCTCGCGCAGCGGCGGCAGGCGCAGGCGGATCACGTTCAAGCGGTGGAACAGGTCTTCGCGGAAGGCGCCGTCGCGCACGCGCTGCTCCAGGTTCTGGTGCGTGGCGGCGATCACGCGCACGTTGGCCTTCAGCGGCTGATGGCCGCCGACGCGGTAGAACTGGCCGTCGGACAGCACGCGCAGCAGATCGCGTTTGCAGATCGAACGGCATGTCGCCGATCTCGTCGAGGAACAGCGTGCCGCCCTCGCCCTGTTCGAAGCGGCCGCGACGCATCGTCTGCGCGCCGGTGAAAGCGCCGCGCTCGTGGCCGAAGAGTTCGCTCTCGAGCAGGTCTTTCGGAATCGCCGCGGTGTTGATGGCCACGAACGGGCCGTTGGCGCGCGGGCTGTGTTTGTGCAGCGCTTGCGCGACGAGCTCCTTGCCGCTGCCGCTCTCGCCGGTGACGAGCACCGTGACCTGGCTTTGCGACAAGCGGCCGATGGCGCGGAACAGGTCCTGCATCGCCGGCGCCTGACCGAGGATCTCCGGCGTCTCGGCCAGGCGATCCACCGCCACCGCTTCGCGCAGGCTCTCTTCGACGGCGCGGCGGATCAGCTCCACCGCTTTCGGCACGTCGAACGGTTTGGCCAGGTACTCGAACGCGCCGCCTTGAAACGCCGACACGGCGCTGTCGAGATCGGAGTAGGCCGTCATCACGATCACCGGCAGCCCCGGATGCTGCGCCTTGATCTTGGCCAGCAGATCGAGCCCCGAGCCGCCGGGCATGCGGATGTCGCTGACCAGCACCTGCGGCTCGCCGTCGGCCAGCGCGCCGAGCACGTCGCGCGCGTTGGAGAAACTGCGCACCGCGAACTGCTCGCGCGCCAAAGCGCGTTCGAGCACGAAGCGGATGGATTGATCGTCGTCAACGACCCAGATGTCTTTCATGCGAACTTTCAGGGCAGCGGTATCAACACAGTGAACACAGTGCGCCCCGGTGCGCTGTCGCATTCGATCGTACCCTGGTGTTGCTGCACGAATGTCTGCGCCAGCGTGAGTCCCAGGCCCGACCCGCCTTCGCGCCCCGTCACCAGCGGGTAGAAGATGCGATCGCGGATCGACTCGGGCACGCCGGGCCCGTTGTCCTGGATATGCAATTCGAGTGCCAGTCGCCAGCGCTGCTTACCGATGGTGACCTGGCGCGCGATGCGCGTGCGCAATTCGAGCTCCGCGTCGCCGGCGGCGATGCGCTCGGCCATGGCCTCGCAGGCGTTGCGCGCGATGTTCAGCGTGGCCTGGATGAGTTGCTCGCGGTCGCCGCGGAACTCGGGGATCGAGATGTCGTAGTCGCGGTTGAAGGCGATGCCGCGCGGGTACTCCGCCGCCAGCAGCGCGCGCACGCGCTCGCAGACCTCGTGGATGTTCACATCCGCCACCACGTGCGCATGGCGGTGCGGCGCCAGCAGGCGATCGACCAGCGCCTGCAAGCGGTCGGCCTCGGCGATGATGACCTGCGTGTACTCGGTGAGATCGCGCTTGTCGTCGAGCTCCATCTCCAGCAACTGCGCCGCGCCGCGGATGCCGCCGAGCGGGTTCTTGATCTCGTGCGCGAGGTTGCGCACCAGCTCCTTGTTGGCCTCGGCCTGCGTGGCCGCGCGCTCCTCGCGGTCTTGTTTGGTCTGCTGCTCGATCTCGATCATCTCGACCAGCACGCGCTCGCTGCTCTCGGTCTGATTGACGATGACGTGAACCGGCAGCAGGTCCGGCTGGGCCACCGAATGCGCGGATGGGCGGTTCAACACCGCTTCGAAGCGGCCGGTCGCGATGCGGTTGGTGGACACCGCGACCAGCGTTTCGTGCATCGGCGCCGGGATCGGTCAGCCAGTCGGTGAGCACGGTGCCGAGCATCGCGCGGCGCGGCACTCCGAGCAGGTTCTCGAAGCTGGCATTGGCGTGCAGCACGCGCCCCTCAGGCGAGACCACGGCCACCAGCGTGGCCAACAGGTCGAGGGCAGCAAGCGCTCCTGCGCTCACGGCCGCGTTGCTTTCTGCGCTACTGCGCGGCCGGCAGCTTGGCGAGTTCGCGCCGCAGCGCGGCCACGTCGGCCTGCTTGCGCGCGATGGCGCTCTTCATCTCCTCGACGCGCTCCTGGTAGCGAGCGTAGTTGCGCTCGCCGCCCTGGCGGTCGGGTTCGCCGTTGTTGAATTCCTTCTGCAAGGCCGCCAGCGCTTCTTCTTCGCGCTTCAACTCGGCTTCGAGGATGGCCCGTGCATCGCTGTCGCGCGCGCGCTGGTCCTTGCCATCGACCTTGGTGCCCTCGCCGCGCGGCGCACCGTTGCCGGCCGCCTGCACCGGCGCGCGCTTGGGCGGCGAGACGACGGTGATCGGCGCGTTCTCGATCGTGCGGCAGCCGCGCTCCTTGGCTTCCTTGTCGGAGATCTCGCTGGTGTAGAGCACCGGCGGGCCGGGGCAGCGATAGACCGTGCCGCCCTGGGCCCAAGCGCAAGACAAGGGGCCGAGAAGCAGGACAGCGGCAAGGGTGCGCATCGACATGCAACGCATTGTCCCCCAGGCCGGTGCACGCAAGAAAAAGGGCGGCACGTGCCGCCCTTCGCTTTTCCGTGTTTCCGTGACCGCCTGCTCGGATCACGACGAGTAGTACATGTCGAACTCGACCGGATGCGTGGTCATGCGGAATCGCGTCACCTCCTGCATCTTCAACTCGATGTAGGCGTCGAGGTAGGTATCGGTGAAGACGCCCCCCTTGGTCAGGAAGGCGCGGCCCTTGTCGAGGTAGTCCAAGGCCTGGTCCAGGCTGTGGCAGACGGTGGGGATCTTCGCGTCTTCTTCCGGCGGCAGGTGGTACAGGTCTTTGGTCGCCGCTTCGCCCGGGTGGATCTTGTTTTCCACGCCGTCGAGACCCGCCATCAGCAGCGCCGAGAAGCCGAGGTACGGGTTGCACAGCGGATCAGGGAAACGCGCCTCGATGCGGCGGCCCTTCGGGTTGGCGACGTACGGGATGCGGATCGACGCCGACCGGTTCTTCGACGAATACGCCAGCTTCACCGGCGCCTCGAAACCCGGCACCAGGCGCTTGTAGCTGTTGGTGCCCGGGTTGGTGATCGCATTCAACGCGCGCGCATGTTTGATGATGCCGCCGATGTAGTACAGCGCAAACTCGCTCAAGCCGGCGTAGCCGTCGCCGGCGAACAGATTCTTGCCGTCCTTGAATACGCTCTGGTGCACGTGCATGCCGCTGCCGTTGTCGCCGACGATCGGCTTGGGCATGAAGGTCGCGGTCTTGCCGTACGCGTGGGCCACGTTGTGGATCACGTACTTCTGTAGCTGCAACCAGTCGGCGCGCTGCACCAGCGTGCTGAACTTGGTGCCGAGCTCCATCTGGCCGGCGGTCGCGACTTCGTGGTGATGCACTTCGACCGGAATGCCGAGCTGCTCCAACAGCAGGCACATCTCGGAGCGCATGTCCTGGAAGCTATCGACCGGCGGCACCGGGAAGTAGCCGCCCTTCACACCCGGGCGGTAGCCCGAGTTGCCGTGTTCGTATTCCTTGCCGCTGTTCCAGGCCGCTTCTTCGGACTCGATCTTCGAGAAGCTGCCCGACATATCGACGTTCCAGCGCACGCTGTCGAAGACGAAGAACTCAGGCTCGGGGCCGAAGTACGCGGCGTCGCCGATGCCGCTGCTCTTCAGATAAGCCTCGGCGCGGCGCGCCAGCGAGCGCGGGTCGCGCTCGTAGGGCTTGCCGTCGCCCGGCTCGAGCACGTCGCAGGTCAGCAGCAGCGTGGGCTCTTCGAAGAAGGGGTCGATGTTGGCGGTGTTGGGGTCGGGCATGAGCAGCATGTCCGAGGCTTCGATGCCCTTCCAGCCAGCGATCGACGAGCCGTCGAAGGCGTGGCCGGCGGAGAACTTGTCTTCATCGAAAGCCGAGGTCGGCACGGTGACGTGTTGTTCCTTGCCGCGGGTGTCGGTGAAACGGAAATCGACGAACTTGATGTCGTTTTCCTTCACCATCTTCATCACGTCGGCAACGGTCTTGCTGGCCATCAGGCTCTCTCCTGGGTCGGTTTTGGGTTGGGATGGGGGGCACGAAAGCGCAAGAATCTAGCAGAAAGCATGCCCGCGGCCGGTGCGCGGGCCGGGCGACAGGCTCTCTCTGCAATTTGCAGCATGCCCCATTGTGAAGCGCTCGAGCGGGCTTGTTTGGTGCGCTCTAGCGCACCAGTTCAGGGCCGAGCGCAACGCCCATCGCGCTCAATTCAGCAAGCAGCCTCGCGTACGCCACGGCCACCGCCGCCTGCGCGCCCTTGACCCCGAGCTCGATGTGGCGGCCGTACTGCGGGTGATCGACGCTGGGCAGGCTGAACACACGCACGCCCTCGTGCTCGCGCTCGATGGTTTCCATCAGCGGCGTCAGCGTCGCTTCCATCGCGCCGAAGACGATCACCGACCGTTCGGCTTGCACCTGCGTGCCATGGAGCGTGCGGTAGCGCGTGTCGAGCAGCGACTCGATCATCGGGTGCGCCATCACCGGAAAGCCGGGCACGAAGTGCACGTCGCCGATCGAGAAGCCCGGGATCTTGTTGAACGGGTTGGCGATGATCTCGGCTCCGGCCGGGAACACGCCCATGTTCAAGCGGTGCACGTTGTCATGGCGATCGGGGTCATACGCTTCTCCGCGTTCGCGCGCAACGTCCTGCATGCGCTGCTGGATCAGCTCCTTGGCTTGCGGATGCAGCACGAGCTCGCATTGCAACGCCGCAGCCGCGCATTGGCGCGTGTGGTCGTCGGGCGTGGCGCCGATGCCGCCGCAGGAGAAGACGATGTCGCCGCTGGCGAAGGCGTGTTGCAGCGCTTCGGTGATCAGCGCGCGGTCGTCGCCGACATAGCGGCTCCACGACAGCATCAGGCCGCGCGCCGACAGCAGCTCGATCACTTTCGGCAGATGCGCGTCCTTGCGTTTGCCGGAGAGGATTTCGTCGCCGACGATGATGAGGCCGAAGCGCAAGCTCACCTCATGTTGCCCGTGTGACCGAGCGAATAGCGACCCGGAATCGGCCACACCGTCAGCCCATGCGGCTCGGCGCCGACCTTGATCTGCTGCACCTCGCCGTTGCTCTGCGTGTCGAAGCGATAGACCACGTCGTCGTAGCGCGCCGCAAGCCAGAGATATCGGCCGTCGGCGCTGATGTTGCCCATGTCCGGGCTGCCGCCGCCGGGGATGCCCCAGCGTGCGACGACTTTCTCGGTCGCGAAGTCGATCACCGACACGCTGCCGTTGCCATTCTTCGGCCCGTGGATCTGGTGCGATCCGCGGTTGGCGACGTAAAGACTCTTGCCGTCGCGGCTCGGGTACAGGCCATGCGTGCCCAGGCCGGTGGCGATGAAGCCGACCTTGGTGAAGCTCTCGCCATCAACGACGTGCAAGCCATCGGCATGCATGTCGGCGATGTAGAAACGCTTGCCGTCCGGCGAGATGCGGATGTCCTGCGGCATGCCCTTCTTCACCGTGCACAACTCGGTCTCGCCGGGCTCCCAGATCTGTCCGGGCTTGAGCTTCACCGTCTTGAAGCGCGTCTCGGGCATCGACAGCTTGAGATAGCCGAGCACCTTGCGGTTGGCCAGGTCGATCTTGGCCAGCGTGCCCGAAAACTCGCAGGTGAAGACGGCGTACTTGCCGTCGATCGAGAAGTCGGCGTGGTTGATGCCGGGGCAGCCGGCAACGTCGATGTGGTACTGCTCGGCCATCGTGATCGGGTCGCGGAAGTCCAGGCGCTTGCGCGCCTCGGCGACGACGATCGCGCTCTTGCCGTCCGGCGTGTAGTACATGTTGTACGGGTCATCGACGTTGATCGCCTTGCCCGGCTTGCCGGTCCTCGGATCGATCGGCGTCAGGCTGCCCTTGTCGGTGCGCTCGGCGTTGTTGGTCACCCACAGCGTCTTCAGATCCCACGACGGCACGATGTGCTGCGGGCCGATGCCGACCTTGAAACGATCGACGACCTTCATCTGCGCCGGATCAATCACATAGACATCGCCGCTGCGCAGGTTGGGCACATAGACGCGCGGCAGATCGCCGGCGATGGCCGCCTGCACCTTGCCCGCGCCCTGCTCGGTGTAGAGGTTCTTCGCATCGACCACGGGCGGCATGCCGGGCACGGTGGCCACCGCGGGTGCCGCGGGCACCGCTGCAGAAGCCGGCGCGCTCGCCGGCGCGGCGGCAGGCGCCTGCGCATGTGTCGCAGCCACCCAGCCTACGGCCGCCAGCGCGGTCGCGCACAGGCCGAACGTCATCACTCGATTCATCGCATTCACTCCAACAAGGGATCAGGGCTTCGACACCGCGGATTGTGGCTTGCCTTCGCGCGCCGCCGCGCGCGCACGGATCGACTCCACGGTGACCGAGACGATGCGTTCGACCGCCTCTTTGCCGAGCGCCGCTTCGGCACGACTGGCATCGCCGTCGGCGCCCTCGCCCGTGCTCTTGGCCAGGCGTTCGGCGCGCACGAGCGATGGGTCGAGCGCGAGCATCAGCGACGTGTCCGCGAGGCCCGCGTGGCGGCCGATCTGCGCGTCGCTGAAGCCGCGCGCGCGCAAGGCCGCTGCATGCCCTGCGCTCGAGGCGCGGTAGTACTCGGGCGGCGAGAACACACCGGGCACGCGCGCGGCAACGCGATCGAGGCTCTTCAGGTAGCCGCCGTGATCGCCGAGCAGCACGACATGCTTCAGGCCCGCACGTTGCAGGCTGCGCGCCGCACTTTCGAGCGAGGCCTCGAACGCGCCTTCAGACACCGTGATCGTGCCGGGCCAGCGCATGTGCGCCGAGGGCGGCTCGATAGAGCCTTCGGGCACATACGCCACCACCGGCGCAACGATCGCATTGCCGAGTTGTTTGGCGATGCGCTCGGCCAGCAACCGCACGCGCACGTTGTGCTTGCCCAGCGTCATGTGCACGCCGTTCTGCTCGGTGCCGCCGATCGGCACGAGCACGACGGTCGTGCCCGCCGCGACGCGATCACGCAGTTCGGGCCAGGTCAACTCTTCGAGATGCAGCGACGAAGACGCGGCGTTCGCCGCGGTGGCCAACAACGCGAACGCGATGCAGAGCGCACGCCGGGCACTACTCATCGTCGCCGCCGAGAATCCCTCCGAGCAAACCACCGCCCAACACGCCGCCGAGCACCGAACCTTCTTCACGCGAGCCGCCACGCTGCGGCGCGGCCGCAAACACACGCGACGCCAGCCGCGAGAACGGCAGCGATTGCAGCCACACCGTGCCGGGGCCGGTGCACTTGGCGAAGAACAAACCTTCGCCGCCGAACAGCGCCGTCTTGATCTTGCCGACGAACTGGATCTCGAAGTTGACGTTCGACGTCATCGCAACCACGCAGCCGGTGTCGATGAACAGCGTCTCGCCGGCTTGCAGCTCGCGCTTGACGGTGGTGCCGCCGGCATGCACGAAGGCCAGGCCGTCGCCTTCCAACTTCTGCATGATGAAGCCTTCGCCACCGAAGAAACCGACGCCGAGTTTTTTCTGCAGGAAGATGCCCAGCGAGACGCCGCGCGCGGCGCACAGGAAGGCGTCTTTCTGGCAGATCAGCGTGCCGCCCAATGCTTTCAGATCCATCGCCATGATCTTGCCGGGATACGGCGCGGCAAAGGCCACGCGCTGCTTGGCGCGCGCGTTGTTGGTATAGACCGTGGTGAACAACGACTCGCCGGTGACCAGGCGCTTGCCCGCGCCGAGCAGCTTGCCGAACAAGCCACTGCCCTGGCTGGCCGAGCCGTCGCCGAAGATGGTGTCCATGGCGATGCCGGCTTCCATGAACATCATGCTGCCGGCCTCGCCGATGGCCGCTTCGCCCGGGTCGAGCTCGACCTCGACGAACTGCATCTCGGAGCCCTTGATCTCGTAGTCGACAACGTCCATCGCCATGGCGGATACCTCTGCGCAGTTAGGGATAAGCGCAAAAGTCTAGCCGCAAGGGCCGCTAAACTTCGCACTCGGTCGGCAGTTCACCCAGGTCGTTGCCAGCGAGCCTTCTCGCGCTAAACCTGCCAGCAGAAATCTTCAGTCTCGGTGCACCCTTTCGCGCCCGGCTGGCAAGGGCAACCCCCGGCACCCGTTGGTTCAACAACCGACGCGGATTCGAGCGCGGAACCGATGGAGCATCGACGCGATGAACACCTCTTCCACTTCTCCCGTTTCCGAACGCGAACGCACGCCGCTCGTGGCGGCGGATCTCTCGGCTTTTGCGAAAGCGCTGCGCACGCAGTTGGCCGAACGAATCGACAGCGGCGCCGGCCTGCCCGGTCATGTCGAAATGCTGAACCTGCTGGCGCGCGCCGCGGGTCACCGCAACGTGCAGGCCTTGAAGGCGGCCGCAAAGTCTGCGGCCCGCACCGTGCCTGCAGCGCACCGTTGGCACGGCCCCAAGAACCCCGCGCTCACACCGGCCGCCGACCGGGCGTTGCGCGTCTTCGATGCGCAGGGCCGTCTGCTGCGCTGGCCGAACAAGCGCGCCGAGCAGGTGCTCGCGCTGTGGTGCCTGTGGATGGCCTTCGACGGCAAGCGCCGCTACAGCGAGCGCGAAGTCAACGAGGTGATCAACACGCACCACGCGTTCGGCGACC
>CAWFJZ010000008.1:0-190659 GCA_963816315.1 uncultured beta proteobacterium | reverse complement strand
TTCCTGCTGGATCAGCGACGGCGTGAAGCGCGGATCGCCGAAGTAAGCCTCGAACACCGAGCGCGTGACGGCGAAGTTGACGTCGTGGCCGATCAGGTCCATCAGCTCGAACGGCCCCATGCGGAAGCCGCCGGCCTCGCGCATCACGGCGTCGATCGTCGCGGGGTCGGCCGCCTGCTCGTGCAGCAGCCGCAGCGCCTCGGCGTAGTACGGCCGCGCCACGCGGTTGACGATGAAGCCCGGCGTCGACTTCGTGTGCACCGGCTTCTTGCCCCAGGCCAGCGCGGTGTCGTGCGTGGTTGCGGCCACGGCGGGGTCGGTCGCCAGGCCGCTGACCACCTCCACCAGCGCCATCAGCGGCGCCGGGTTGAAGAAGTGCATGCCGACGACGCGGCCGGGGTGCTGCAGCCCGGCCGCGATCGCCGTGACCGAGATCGAGGAGGTATTCGTCGCCAGGATGCAGTCGGCCTCGACGATGCCTTCGAGCTGCGCGAACAACTGCCGCTTGACGTCGAGCCGCTCGACGATGGCTTCCACGACCAGCGCAGACCCAGCCAGTTCGCCATGCGACTCCACGGCGGTGAGCCGCTCGCCGGCGGCCGCGGCGGCTTCGGCTGTCAGCTTGCCCTTCTCGGCAAGTTTGGCGAAGGTCGAACGGATGCGCTCGATGGCCTTTGCTGCGGCGCCCTGCTGCGCATCGAGCAGCCGCACCGGGTGCCCGGCCTGGGCGGCGATCTGCGCGATGCCCGCGCCCATGGCGCCGGCGCCGATCACCGCGACCACGGCGTCCTTGGACAGTGCCTGTCCCATGGCCTCAGGCCCCGACGAAGCGCGGCGCGCGCTTGTCCATGAACGCGGCCACGCCTTCGCGGTAGTCGGCGCTGCGGCCGAGTTCGCGCATGCCGTCGCGCTCCAGGTCGAGTTGCTGTTCGAGCGTGTTCAGGCCGCTCGCCTGCAGCGCCTGCTTGGTACGCGCCAGCCCCAACGTGGGCGCGCTGGCGAAGTGGCGCGCCAGCGCCTCGGTCTCGGCGACCAGCTGATCGTCGTCGACGCATTTCCAGATCAGGCCCCAGGCCGCCGCCTGCTCGGCACTGAGTTTGTCGCCCAGCATCGCCAGACCGGTCGCGCGCGCCTGGCCCAGCAAGCGCGGCAGGAAGTAGGTGCCGCCGGTGTCGGGCAGCAGACCCAGCTTGCAGAACGCTTCGAGGAAGCTGGCCGATCGCGCCGCGATGACGATGTCGCAGGCCAGCGCGATGTTGGCGCCGGCGCCCGCCGCCGCGCCGTTGACGGCGCACAGCACCGGGATCGGCAGGCGCCGCAGCGCCAGCACCAGCGGGCCGTAGCAGCGCTCGATAGACTCGCCCAGGTCGGGCGGCGCGGCGCCCGGCGCCACGCTGCGGTCGGCCAGATCCTGGCCGGCGCAGAACGCGCGGCCGGCACCGGTGAGCACCAGCACGCGCACGGTGCGGTCGGCTGCCACTTGGGTCAACGCGTCTCGCACTTCCTCGTGCATCGCGACGATGAAGCTGTTCAGCCGCGCCGGCCGGTTGAGCGTCAGCCGCGCGATGCCGTCGGCGACCGAGAACAGGATGTGTTGGTAGTCCATCGCTGCGCCCTCAGTTGTCCTGGTCGAAGTCGAGCACCACCCGGTCGGTCACCGGGAAGGCCTGGCAACTGAGCACGAAGCCGCGCGCGATTTCATAGTCCTCGAGCGCATAGTTGGCGTCCATCTCGACCTTGCCCTCGATCACCTTGCAGCGGCAGGTCGAGCAGACGCCGCCCTTGCACGAGTAGCGGATGTCGATGCCCTGCTTCAAGCCGGCGTCGAGCACCGACTCCTGGTCCTTGTCCATCGTGAAGCTGCGATGACTGCCGTCGATGACCAGCGTGACCTCGCATTCCTGCTTGCCGACCAGCGGGCGCGAGTGCGCCACATGCTGGTGCTTCGGGATGCTGGCCGCGAACAGCTCGATCTTGATGTCGGCCTTGGCCATGCCGCGCGCCTGCAGCGCATCGGACACCGCGTGCATCATCGCCTCCGGCCCGCAGACGAAGGCCGCATCGTGATCGGCCACGTCGATCCAGTGCTCGAACAGCTGATCGCACTTCTCGCGCGTGATGCGGCCGTTGAACAGTTCGATGTCCTGCTGCTCGCGGCTCATCACGTAGACGATGTTCAGCCGCTCGCGGTAGATGTCCTTCAGTTCGGCCAGTTCCTCACGGAAGATCACCGCGGCCGAGGCCCGGTTGCCATAGACCAGCGTGAACTCCGACTGCGGCTCGGCGGCGAGCGTGGTCTTGATGATCGACAGCATCGGCGTGATGCCGCTGCCGGCGGCGAACGCCAGGTAGCGCTTGTGGTGGTCGGCTGACAGCGGCAGGTTGAAGTGCCCCATCGGCGGCATCACCTCGATGCCGACGCCGGGCTTGAGCGTGTCGTTGGCCCAGGTCGAGAACTGGCCGCCGGGCGTGCGCTTGATCGCCACGCGCAGGTCGGCGTCCTGCACCGCCGAGCAGATCGAATACGAGCGGCGCAGGTCCTCGCCGTTGATCGTCGCGCGCAGCGTGAGGTGCTGGCCCTGCGTGAAAGCAAAGCGTTCGCGCAGGTCGGCGGGTATCGCGAAGGTCGCGACGATGGTGTCGCGCGTCTCCTGGCGAACCTCGGCAATGGTCAGCGGGTAGAACTTGCTCATCGGTGGCTTCCCGTCAATGGCACTTGAAGTGATCGAAAGGCTCGAGACAGCTGTTGCAGCGGTACAGCGCCTTGCAGGGCGTGGAGCCGAACTGGCTCGTCAGGCTGACCTCGCTCGATCCGCATTGCGGGCATTGCAGCCCCGCGGGCACGGCGGTGGGCGCTGGGCGGGCACCGCGACCGATGTCGGTGATCGAGATCGACTGCTGCGCGGCCAGTCCGACCGGCGGCGCGATGCCGTAGTTGCGCAGCTTGCGTTTGCCGTCCTCGCTCATCCAATCCGTGGTCCACGGCGGCGCGATGCGGGTCTCGAGTTGGACGCGGGTGAGCCCATGCTGCGCCAGCCGTTCGATCACGCTGCGCGCGATCACCTGCGTTGCGGGACAGCCCGAATAGGTGGGCGTGATCGTGACCACCCATTCGCCGCCTTCGGCATCGGTCTTGCACCGCACCCCGCGCACGATGCCCAGGTCGACGATCGAGATGACCGGAATCTCGGGATCCTCGATCTCCCCGAGCCAGGCCCAGACCTGGTCGAGCGAGGGCTGCTTCGAGGTGGGCACAGTGCTGCCGCCGCCTGGCTGGGAGATCACCATTGCAGCCCCGGATAGGCGCGCTGCAGAAATTGCATCTCGGCCAGCAGAAAACCCATCTGCTCGCTGTGATGCCCCTGCTTGCCGCCCTTCTGCATCCAGGCGTCGGGCGATGGCATCGTCAGCGTCGCAGCGGCCAGCGTGCGGCTCACCTGTGCCAGCCAAGGCTCGCGCAGCCCGCTCACGCTGCCCACGATGCCGTGGGACTCGAGAATCTCGTCGACGCTGTCGACTTCGAACATCTCGCCCGTGTACATCCACAGCTCGTCCAGCGCCGCTTGCATGCGGCGGTGGCTCTCCTCGTTGCCGTCGCCCAGCCGCACCACCAGATCGGCACTGCGGCGCAGGTGGTAGGTCACTTCCTTCTTCGCTTTCTCGGCGATGGCAGCGATGCGTTCGTCCGAGGCGCGCGTCAGTTGCTCGAGCAGCAGCAGGTGCCAGCTGTCGAACAGGTACTGCCGCATCAGCGTGTCGGCATAACCACCGTTCGGCCGCTCGACGATCAGCAGATTACGAAACTGGTGCGCGTCGCGCAGGTAGGCAAGCTGATCCTCGGTGCGGCCCACGCCCTCGACCTCGCCCGCATAGGACAGCCACAGCCGGGCCTGGCCGATCAGGTCGAGCGCGGTGTTGGCCAGCGCCATGTCTTCTTCGAGGGCCGGTCCCTTGCCGACCCATTCGGTCAGGCGCTGGCTCAGCACCAAGGCGTTGTCGCCCAGTCGCAGCAAGTAGTCGAATTTGTCGTCGAGCATGGGCGCGACCTTCAGAGGTTCTTCACTTCTTCCGGCATCGGGAAGAAGGTGGGATGGCGGTAGACCTTGCTGTTCGACGGTTCGAACAACGCCGCCTTGTCGCCCGGGCTGCTCGACGTGATGTCGCTGGCACGCACGACCCAGATGCCCACGCCCTCGTTGCGCCGGGTGTAGACATCACGCGCGTTGTTCACCGCCATCTCGGCATCGGGCGCGTGCAGGCTGCCCACGTGCTTGTGCGCCAGCCCGTGCTGGCTGCGGATGAAGACCTCCCACAGGGGCCATTCCTTACTCATCGCGTTCTCCTCGTCGGGTGGGTGTCAGGCGGCGGCCGGCCGGACTGCGGCATGCTTGTCGGCGTGCACCACCAGGGCGTCGCGGAACCACTGCCCGTCTTCGTAGGCCTTGACCCGGGTGCGCAGCCGCTCGCGGTTGCATGGGCCGTTGCCCTTGAGCACGTTGTGGAACTCGGACCAGTCGATCTCGCCGAATTCGTAGTGGCCGCTGTCCTCGTTCCAGCGCAGGTCCGGGTCGGGGACGGTCAGGCCGAGGTACTCCGCCTGCGGCACGGTCTGGTCAACCATGCGCTGGCGCAACTCGTCGTTGCTGTGCAGCTTGATGCGCCACTGCGCCGACTGCGCGCTGTTGATCGACTCCGCATCCGACGGGCCGAACATCATCAGCGCCGGCCACCACCAGCGGTTCAGCGCGTCCTGCGCCATCTGCTTCTGCTCGGGCGATCCCTTGCACAGCGCCAGCATGATGTCGTAGCCCTGGCGCGCATGGAACGACTCTTCCTTGCAGACACGGATCATGGCCCGCGCATACGGCCCGTACGAGCAGCGGCACAGCGGGATCTGGTTGATGATCGCCGAGCCGTCGACCAGCCAGCCGATCGCACCCATGTCGGCCCAGTTGATCGTCGGGTAGTTGAAGATGCTCGAATACTTGGCCTTGCCGGAATGCAAAGCGGCAAGCAGGTCGTCACGCGAGACGCCGAGTGTTTCCGCGGCGCTGTACAGGTACAGGCCGTGCCCGGCTTCATCCTGGATCTTGGCCAGCAGAATGGCCTTGCGTTGCAGCGTGGGCGCCCGCGTGACCCAGTTGCCCTCGGGCAGCTGACCGACGATCTCGGAGTGCGCGTGTTGAGAGATCTGGCGGACCAGCGTCTTGCGATAGGCCTCGGGCATCCAGTCCTTGGGCTCGATCTTCACGCCCGCGTCGATGCGATCCTGAAAGGCCCGCTCCTGCGGTGATAGCTCCGCCACCGCACGCAGCCGTTGCGCGCCGGTGTCGACGAGTTGTGCATACACGCTGTGGTCCTCCAGATGTCGCCGAAATGCGATGGAGGAATACTAGGAACCGCAGACGCAGATCGACAGGTGCGGTCTTCTGAGACGCGGTACGGGTAATTACCGAGCGCGAGGCGGCGCCCACACTGTCGGCCGGCGATGTGCGCACCGGTGGTTTGCAACCGGCCTAGACTTTGATCTTCCCGAGCCCGCTCTCCATGCACCCGCCCGCCCACTCATTGGCCGACACTCCGACCCTCGGCGGTCCGGAGTTGAGCATTGACGATGTTCCGTTTCGCGGCATCGTCGAGCAGTCGCTCGCGGGCGTCTATGTCGTCCTGGACGAACGCTTCATGTACGCGAATGACAGATTCGCGGCGATGTTCGGCTACGCAAGGAGCGAGTTCATCGGCCGGCGGATGGTCGACTGCGTGACCCCGGAATCGGCCCATGAGGTGATGGAGAACTACCGCCGCCGCATCAGCGGCGAGGTGCCGTCGATCCACTACTTCACGAAAGGTGTGCGCAAGGACGGCCGGCTCGTGCATCTGGAACTGCATGCGTCGCGCGTCGACTGCCGTGGCAGGCCGGCCCTGGCCGGCGTGGCGCTGGACGTGACCGAGCGCGTGCAGCGTCAAGAGGAGTTGCGCCGCTCGCGCGAGCAGTTGCGCGAACTGACGCGGCACATCAACACCGCGCGCGAAGTGGAGCGCGCGCGCTTGGCGCGCGAGGTGCACGACGTGCTCGGCGGCATGCTCAGTTCGGCCAAGTTCGACCTGGCCCGCATCGTGCGCCGCACCCACACGCCGGAGCTGGAGGAACTGAACCGCATCGCCTCGGACCTGGTCAACTTGATGCAGGAAACGATCGACACCGCCCGCTCGATCTCCAACGAGATGCGTCCGATCAGCCTCGACTTGCTGGGCCTGCACACTGCGCTCAAGCAGGTCGTGGAACGTTTCGGCGAACGCCATCGCATCGCCGTCGAAGTCAGCGGCATTGGTGACGCTACCCATGTGCCCGCCGCGACGGCGATGCAGGTCTATCGGATCGTCCAGGAAGGGCTGACGAACGTGGCCCGGCACGCCCGGGCAAGCCGCGTCGAGCTGGCACTGGACGAGACAGCGCAGGCATTCACGCTTCGTTTGGCCGACGACGGCTGCGGCATCGATGCCGTTCCGAGGCGCAGCGGGTCGATCGGCTTGTTCAGCATGGCGGAGCGGGCCCGGGAAATCGGCGCCACCCTCGACGTGCGGCCGGCACCTGCGGGCGGCACCGAGCTGCTGCTGCGCTTGCCGCTGTCCGCCGGGACTGCAGCCGAAACTGCCGCGAAATCGCCATGATCGAACTGCTCGTCGTTGACGATCACACGATATTTCGCGCGGGCATCACGCGCTTGATGTCCGACGAGCCCGACATCCGCGTCACCGGCGAAGCCTCGGACGGGGCCGGCGCGCTGGCCATGATCCGCGCGCATCACTACGACGTGGTGCTGATGGACATCAACATGGGCGCACGAAACGGGCTCGAGACCCTGGCCGCGATTCGCGCAGAGCGACCGCGGCTGCCGGTGATCATGTTGACCATGTACGCCGAGGCCCAATACGCGCGCTTGGCGCTGCGATCGCGTGCCAACGCTTATCTGCAGAAGGATGTTAGCCCTGCCGAGCTTCTGCTCGCAGTGCGTCAAGTCGCAGGTGGCGGTCTGTATGTCACGCCCGCCTTCGTGGCCGCCGCCGGTGCGGACAGGCCGGGGGGTGCACCCACACATGAAAGCCTGTCACCCCGCGAGATGCAGGTCATGCTGAAGATCGCCCGCGGCGTTCCTCTCACGGAAATCGGCGTGCAAATGTGCGTCAGCGTCAAGACCATCGGTTCGCATCGAAGCCACATCCTCGAGAAGCTGGGGGTCAGCAGTAATGCGGAACTGGTCCAGTACGCGGTACGGCACGGGCTGGTGGATTGAGGGTTTGGGTTCTGAAGCGCGGAGGCGACGTTGCCCGCAACCTGGTCGCTCGCCTTCGCGGTGATGTTCTGGCCGGCGCGGTGCCGAATACAGCTTCACCTTGCCCGGCGCAGCGGCGCCCGCGGTGAGGGCAAGGGGGCCACCTGGCACGCGGGACGTGCGAGGCGGGTTGTTCGCCGGTCCGCCCCCGGAGGTGCTGTATGGTTTCTGGTTGCGGCTCAGCAAAGCTGAGCAGAGGGTGCGCGTGACGACCCCCGATTCGATCGACACCCACGACAGTCGAGAATGTTTCGACTTCATCGTCGTCAGTTCCGGCGCCGGCGGCACCCCGCTGGCGGCCAACCTCGCCGAGGCGGGCTTTCGCGTGCTGCTACCGAGGCCGGCGGCGACTACCAGTGCGCCTACTGCGACGTGCCGATCATGCAGGCGCGCGCGAGCGAGGACGGCGACATGCGCTGGGACTTCTTCGTACGCCACTACGGCGGCGACGCCGCGCAGCGCCGCAACGGCAAGTTCGTCGCCGCCGACGACGGCGTGCTGTACCCGCGTGGCGCGCCGCTGGGCGGCAGCACCGCGACCAGCGGCCTCGTCACGATCTATCCGAACAACAGCGACTGGGATCACATCGCCGAACTGACCGGCGACGAGAGTTGGCGCGCCGACCTTGAGCTTCAACGCGCCGAGACCATCCGCCTGAAGCCGCCGCGAGCCAGCCGTTGTGATGGCCAAGCAGCAATCAGCGTCCGCTGAGAACCGCTGCATTTTCAGTCACTTGGGAATTTTCTGGCAGCCGGTTTGCGGAAGTGTTCCGCAAGAAAGTTAGTGACTGCCGCCGCGCAAACAACCGAATTTGGTGGGCCCTGAAGGATTCGAACCTTCGACCAACGGATTAAGAGTCCGCTGCTCTACCAACTGAGCTAAGGACCCGCTCGATGAAAAATCGAGGTTTGGTGGGTTGTGCAGGACTCGAACCTGCGACCAACGGATTAAAAGTCCGCTGCTCTACCGACTGAGCTAACAACCCGCCGGCAGAGCGCGGAATTATAGGGGCACGGCTGCGGCTGACTTTGTTGAGGGTTCTCACCAGAAGCTGCTGCACCACATCGCTCGCCGCGGCCAGGCCGAACGTGGCGGTGACCATCACGCTGGATCCGTAGCCGTGGCAGTTGAGGTTGGCCTCGACGTCGGCGGCGCACGCCGCTTCGTCGGGCAAACGCACCGGCTCGCGCGAGAACACGCAGCGCACGCCGATGGCGCCCGTGCGCGGCGCCTCGTCGCTCTTGCGCAAGCGCTGGCGCAGCGCGGCGAGCAGCGGGTCGTGGGTGGCCAGCGCGAGGTCATCGACCTGCACCTGCTGCGGCAACTGCTTGCCGCCGGCGGCGCCGACGCAGACGAAGGCGAGGCCTTCGTTCCTGCAGCGCCCACGCAGCGAGCGCCTGTTTGGCGCGCACCTGGTCGCAGGCATCGATCACGGCATCGACCGCATGCGGCAGCAACGCGGGCCAGTTGTCGGCCGCGGCGAATTCCTCGACGCCGTGCACGTCGCAGCCGGGGTGGATGTCGGCGATGCGCTCGGCCAGCGCCTGCACTTTGGCCTTGCCGAGCGTGGCGCCCAGCGCCTGCACCTGGCGGTTGATGTTGGACTCGGCCACATGGTCCATGTCGATCAGCGTCAGCGCGGCGACGCCGCAGCGCGCCAGCGCTTCCGCGGCCCACGAGCCGACGCCGCCGACGCCGACGACGGCCACGCGCGCGGCGCGCAGGCGCGCATAGCCTTCGTCGCCGTACAGGCGGCGCAGGCCGCCGAAGCGGCGTTCGAGATCGGCGTTCAAGCCATGCGCTCCAGGCGCCACACCTGGTAGCGCAACGCGAGCACCGCGCCGCAGACGATGCCGGCCAAAGCGATGAAGCTGCCGAGCGCGAGCGTGGACAAGCCCGACAAGCCCTGCCCCACCGTGCAGCCCATCGCGGTGACGCCGCCGACGCCCATCAGCACCGCGCCGACGAGGTGGTTGCCGGTGTCTTCGGCGTTGGCAAAACCTTCCCAGCGGAAGGTGCGCGTGGCCAGCGCCACCAGCGCCGAGCCGACGATGACGCCCAGCGATGCTGACGATGCCGATCGTCAGCACCTTGCTCTTGTCGGAGAAGAAGATCAGCCAGTCGATCGAGTAGGCGATCGGCGCGACGAACGACAGCGACTCCATGCGCTGCGAGTTGGTGCCGATGAAGGCTTCCTGCAGCGTGTTCGGGTCTTCGGCCACGTAGCCCAGGCGCCCCGAGACCCACCACATGGCGGCGATCACCGCGCCGATGCCGACGCCGCCCAGCAGCACGTCGCGCGAGCGGCCTTCGCGCCGCGCCAGCGCCCACACGACCAGCCCGCCGCCGAGCAGCACGCCGAGCACATGCGCCGCCCACGGCTTGGCGACGCCGAACGCGCGCGCGGCGAGCGAGGGCAGGTCCTGCGCGCCCGCCAGGTCGAACGCGACGCGGTCGACCGTGGCCACGCGGGCCACGCCGGTGATGCCCTTCAGCGTCGCAAACGCCGCGATGCCGAGCACGGCAAACACGACCACCGACTTCAGGTTGCCGCCGCCGATGCGCACCAGCGTCTTGCTGCCGCAACCCGAAGCCAGCACCATGCCGAAGCCGAACAGCAGGCCGCCGACCGCATTGCGACAGCCAGATCAGCGCGCGGCCCGGCGTAGATGCTCTTGCCCGCATCGACCCAGCCGAGTGCGACCATCGTGTTGAAGCCGAGCATCGCCACGCCGATCGCCAGCCCCCACATGCGCATGCGCGACCAGTCGCCGATGTTGACGATGTCGGCCACCGCGCCCATCGTGCAGAAGTGCGTGCGCTGCGCGATCGCGCCGAAGGCGACGGCGAGCGCGAAGGCGGCCCACAGCACTTGCGAGGCGATCGCCCCGAGGTTGATGTCTTGCATAGGGGCGAAATTGTAGGAGCCGCCCATCCCGTTCGCGCTGAGGTATCGAAGCCCTTGGCCGCAGTTCACGGGCCCTTCGATACCTCAGGGCGAACGGATGGTGGCCCTACTTCAACGCGGCCAAGCGTTCCTTGCCGGCTTGCGCCGCTTCGCTCTGCGGGTACTTCCGCAGCAGCTCGCCCAGCGTCGCCCGCGCGCTCTTGGTGTCCTTGCTCTCGGCCTGCGAGTTCGCAATCGCCAGCATCGCCTCGGGCACGCGCGCGTGGTCGGGCGCGTTGGCGATGAAGGTGCGGAACATCGTGATCGCCTCCTTCAACTCGCGCTTGCCGTAGAGCGCGTTGCCGAGCCAGAAGCGCGCCGAGTCGCCGTAGCCGCTCTGCGGGTAGCGGCGCAGGAAGTTGTTGAGCGCCGACGCCGCACCGGGGAAATCGCCGGCGCGCACGATCGCCATGGCCTCGTCGAACAGGCGCTTTTCTTCGGCATCGGCGAGAAACTCCTTGCCGTCGACCGAGACCTTCTGCGGCTCGATCTTGCGCATGCGTTCATCGACGCCTTGCGCGATGTCCTTCTGCCGGCGCTGCAGCTCGGCGACGTCGCGCGCCAGTTGCTCGTTGGCGCCGCGCTGCTTGGCCAGCTCGCCGCGCACCAGGTCGAGCTGGCTCGACAGCTCGAGCAGGCTGCGCTTGATCTGCGCCAGCTGCTCGGTGAGTTCCTTGTTCTGCGCGCCGATCTCTTGCTTGCAGCTTGTCGTCGCTGGCGCGCAGCTCGAGGATGGCCTTGCGCGCTTCGTTGTCGGGGAACAGCTGCGCCTGCGCTGCACCGGCGGCCAACGCGAGCAGCACACGTTGCGGCGGTTCGCATCGCGCTCACTTGTCCTTGATCTCGGCGCGCCGGTTCTTCGCCCAGGCCGCTTCATCGCTGCCCTGCGCCGCCGGCCGCTCCTTGCCGAAGCTCACCGCCTCGACCTGATCGGCGCTCACACCCAGCAAGCGCCATCGCGCGGGCCACCGTCTCGGCGCGCTTCTGGCCGAGCGCCAGGTTGTACTCGCGCCCGCCGCGCTCGTCGGTGTGGCCTTCGATCGTCATGCGCTTGGCCTTCGCGCGGCGGCCAACGCCTTGGCGTTGGCTTCGATCAGGCCGCGGTACTCGTCCTTGATGGTGTAGCTGTCGAAGTCGAAATAGACGATGCGCGGTGCGCTGGTGCCCGCGGTGCTGGCGCCGGCGTTGACCGTGGTCACTGCCGACTGCCCGGTGCCCGCGCCGCCGGCACCAGCGCCCGGCGCCGTGCCGGTGCGGCTTTCGATCGGCACGCCCTTGTTGTCGGCCAGCGGCACCTTGGAGGCGCAGCCGGCCATCAGCAGCGCCGCAGCAGCCACACACAGAGCGAGGGTCTTGGTCTTTTGCATCATCATGATTTTCTGAAGCTCCTATCGGTTGAACGGTCCCCACACCGGCTCGCGCACATCGGCGCCGGTGGACAGCAACTTGGCCTTGATGCGGCCGTCGAGCGTGGTCGTCATCAGCACATCGCGCCCTTGCGAGCGCGAGGCATAGATGATGAGCTTGCCGTTGGGCGCAAAGCTGGGGCTTTCGTCGTCGTTGGTGTCGGTCAGGGCGGTGACGGTTCCGCTGGCGAGGTCCAGCGCATGCAGTCGGAAGGCGCCGCCGCCCAGGCGCGTGATGAAGGCCAGCGTCTTGCCGTCGGGGCTGATCGCCGGGCTGATGTTGTACGAGCCGTTGAAGGTGATGCGCTGCGCGTCGCCGCCGGCTGGCGCCCATGCGATAGACCTGCGGGCCGCCGCCGCGGTCGCTGACGAAGTAGATGCCCTTGCCGTCGGGCGCCCACGCCGCTTCGGTGTCGATGGCGCTGCTTTGCGTCAGGCGGCGCGGTGTGCCGCCGTCGCGCGGCATCGCATAAATCTGCGAGCCGCCGTCGCGCGACAGCGTCATCGCCAGCGTGCTGCCGTCGGGCGACCAGGCCGGCGCGCTGTTGCTGCCGCGAAAGTCGGCGACCTTGCGCCGCGCGCCAGTTGACACGTCCTGGATCCAGACCACCGCCTTCTGCGACTCGAACGACACGTAGGCCAGTTCGCGCGCCGCTCGGCGACCAGGCCGGCGAGATGATCGGGTCGGGGCTGTTCAAGCGCCACCTGCCCGCCTTCGCCGTCGGCGTCGGCGATGCGCAGCGCGTAGCGGTTGCCGGCGCGCGTGACGTAGGCGATGCGCGTCGAGAACACGCCCTTGTCGCCGGTGACCTTTTCGTAGATCGCGTCGGCGACGCGGTGCGCGGCCAGGCGCGTGTCGGCCAGCGGCACGGCGATGCTCTGGCCGCCGAGGTCCTGGTCCTTGACCACGTCCCAGAGCTTGTAGCGCACGTCCAGGCGGCCATCGGCCAGGCGCGACACCGAGCCACCGGCCAGCGCATCGGCGCCGCGGCCGCGCCACTCGGCCAGCGCCGGCTGCGCCGTCTCTTCGATGACGTTGGGCGCGGCGACGAGCTTGATGACGCCGCTGCGCTCCAGGTCGGCACGCACGATCGCGCTGACGACGCCGAGCGACGGCGAGGCGCCGTCCTCGTCGCGGAACCGCGCCACCGCCACCGGGATTTGCGTTTGCCCGACGCCGCTGATCTCGACGCGGAACTGCGCCGCTGCCGGCCACGCGCCCACGGACGCGGCGACGCCGACGCACCAATGGCGTCGTGTGGGATGGGAAAGGGTCGTGGTGCGTGGTCTCAAAGCGTCAGCAGCGTGCAGTGTCGATGCGCGCGGATTGTAGGCATGCTGCGAGTGAAAGCCTTTGCAACGGCCGCCGCGATAATGCGTCCGGCTGTGACCCGCGCTTCAGCGGGCACATGGCCGCACCCAAGCCACGCATGTCCACACCCCTGCTGCAACGCCTGTCGCGCATCGCGCCCTACTTCCGCACGGCGCGCGCGGGCTTCGTGGCCGCGTTCGTCGCTGCCGTGGTGGCTGCGGCCACCGAGCCGCTGATCCCCGAACTGCTGAAGCGCCTGCTCGACGACGGCTTCGGCCCGCAGCGCAGCTTTCCGCTGTGGCATGTGCCGGTGGCCTTCATCGGCCTGTTCGCCATCCGCGGGCTGGCCCACTTCGTCGCCCAGTACTCGCTGGCCTGGTCGGCCAACCGCGGCGTGCTGACGCTGCGCGAAGCCATGTTCGCGCCGCCTGCAGAACGCCGCGCCGGCGCTCTACGCGAAGCACAACAGCAGCTCGCTGACCAACATGCTGGTCTACGAAGTGCAGTCGGGCTCGCAGCAACTGGTGCAACATCGCCGCTGACCATCGTTCGCGACAGCCTGACCATCGTCTTCCTCTTCGCCTCGCTGCTGTGGCGCAACTGGCAGCTCACGCTGTTCATCGTGCTGCTGGCGCCGGCGGTGGCGCTGGTGATGCGCATCGTCTCGCGGCGGCTGGACAAACTCACGCGCGCGCACCAGGCGGCCACCGACGAGCTGGCCTATGTGGTCGAAGAAAACGTGCTGGCCTGGCGCATCGTGCGCCTGCACGGCGCCAGCGCCACGCAGCGCGCGCGCTTCGCGCAAGCACAGCCACCTGCTGCGCCGGCTGATGATCAAGTCGGCCACCGCGGCGGCCACCAGCTCGCCGCTGACGCAGATGATCGCCGCGGTGGCGATGTCGGCGGTGGTCGTGGCCGCGCTGTGGCAAGGCGGCCAGTCCGAGCGCCAGCGCGCCGCTGATGACGGTCGGCGAGTTCACGGCCTACGTGACCGCGATGCTGATGCTGGTGTCGCCGCTGAAGCACCTGTCGGACAGCACGGCGCCGCTGCTGCGCGGCATCCGCGCGCTCGAGCGCGGCATCGATCTGATCGAGCTCGCGCCCGAAGAGCGCGGCGGCACGCATCGAGCCCGAGGCGGCCGCGCGCGCGGCGCGATCGAGCTGCGCGGCGTGTCGCTCGCCTACCGCGACGAGGCCGATGCGCCGCCGGCGCTCGACGACGTCGACGCTGTCGATCGCCGCCGGTGAAACCGTCGCGCTGGTCGGCCCGTCGGGCGCCGGCAAGAGTTCGCTCGTCAACCTGCTGCCGCGCTTCTTCGAGCCGACGCGCGGCAGCGTGCGCTCGACGGCGTGGCGCTGCCGGAGTGGCGCATCGACGCGCTGCGGCGCCAGTTCGCGCTCGTCAGCCAGGACGTGGTGCTGTTCAACGACACGGTGGCGGCCAACGTCGCGCTCGGTGGCAAGGACGGCGAGACGATCGACACCGACCGCGTGCGCGCCGCGCTGCACAGCGCGCACCTGCTCGACTTCGTGCTGACGCTGCCGCAGGCGCTCGACACCCCCATCGGCCACAACGGCAACCAGCTCTCCGGCGGCCAGCGCCAGCGCCTGGCGATCGCGCGCGCGATCTACAAGAACGCGCCGGTGCTGATCCTCGACGAAGCCACGTCGGCGCTGGACAGCGAGAGCGAGCGCGCGGTGCAGGACGCGCTGGAGCGGCTGATGCAGGGCCGCACGACGGTCGTCATCGCGCACCGGCTGTCGACGATCGAACATGCCGACCGCGTGGTGGCGATGGACCAGGGGCGCATCGTCGAGCATGGCACGCATGCGCAGTTGCTGCAAGGCCGGCGGCTTGTATGCACGCCTGCACGCGATGCAATTTCGGAGTTGATCATGAGCACACCCATCTCGCGTTGGCCCGTGCCGGAGATCAAGGATCTGCCCGAAGACCTGCGCGCACGCATCCTCGACGTGCAGGCCAAGGCCGGCTTCGTGCCCAACGTCTTCCTCGCCTTCGCGCACCGCCCCGATGAAGCGCGCGCGTTCTTCGCCTGGCACGACGCGCTGCTGTTGAAGGACAGCGGCACGCTGACGAAAGCCGAGCGCGAGATGATCATCGTCGCCACCTCGGCGGCCAACGATTGCCTGTACTGCGTCGTTGCCCACGGCGCGCTGCTGCGCGTGTATGCGAAGGCGCCGCTGCTCGCCGACCAGGTGGCGACGAACTATCTGAAGGCCGACATCAGCGAGCGCCAGCGGGCGATGCTGGCCTTTGCGTTGAAGGTCTGCAACGACAGCGGCGAGATCGTCGAGGCCGACTTCGCCGCGCTGCGCGCGCACGGCTTCACCGACGAAGACATCTGGGACATCGGCGCGATCACGGCGCTGTTCGGGCTGTCGAACCGCATGGCCAACCTGCTGTCGCTGCGGCCGAACGACGAGTTCTACCTGATGGGGCGCGTGCCGAAGACTAGTCGGCGTGAAGCCGATGACGATCGACGACGGCACGCGTGCCGTTGTCGTCCTTCGGCAGCGTCTCCGTGCGGTCGATCGCGCGCAGCACGGCGTCGTCCCAGGTCGGTGTTGCCGCTGGACTTGATGAGGCGCCGCGCGTGATCGTGCCGTCGGGCGCGGCGCGCACTTCGACCTCGGCGCGCAGCGTCGGCGGCACGCTGTCGGTGAGCACGATGTTGGGCCGCACGCGCGCGATGATCTTGCCGGCGTAGCTGGCCGATGGCCCCGCATCGCGCTGCGCCGTGCCGGTGGATTGCGGCGCGCCGGTGGCACCGGCCTGTCCCAGCATGCGCTTCAGATTTTCCTCGCGCAGCTTGGCCACACGCTCGGCCTCGGCGGCGGCCTCGCGCTTCTCCTTCTCGGCTTTGTCGCGTTCGTGCTTGGCTGCCTTCTCGCGCTCCGGCTTCTCCGCCTTCTGGCGCTCCAGCTTCTCGCGCTCCTGCTCCTCGCGCTTTTCCTTCTCCGCCGCCTTCGCCTTCTCGATCGCGATGTCGGCGTCGCGCGTCTCGGGCTTGGGCGGCGGCGGCTTCGACCTTCGGCTTCGGGCTTCGGCTGCGGCTTGGGCATCGGCGGCGGCGGTGGCGGCGCCACGGCCGCCGGCGCCGCCACCTGCGGCACCGCGGCCCACAACTCGGCGCTGCTGCCGGCCGGCTCGCTCGATCGCCAGCTCACGCCGAAGGCCAGCGCGATCAGCAAACCCGCGTGCACCAGCAGCGCCATCATCGCGCCGCGGCCCATGCCGGCCGGTTGCGGCGGACGGCGTTGGCCGAAGGTGGAGGCCTGCGCGTTCATGCGCCCTGCTTCACCGACAGGCCGACGCGCTGCACGCCCGCTTTCTGCAGCGTGTCCATCACCTTGACCACGGCGTCGTACTTGACGTTGCGTTCGGCCGAGATCACCACCGGCGTGTTTTGCGATCGCGCTGCACCTGCTTCACGCGCGCAGCGATCTGCGGCAGCGTCACCGGCTGCGGCTCGGCCTGGCCATCGACCTTGATCTTCACCCGCTCGTCGATGCCGACCACCAGCTCGATCACCGACGTGGGCCGCGCCTTCGACTGCGCCGACGCTCGGCAGATCGACCACGCCGGTGGTGATCAGCGGCGCGGTGACCATGAAGATGATCAGCAGCACCAGCATGACGTCGATGAACGGCACCATGTTGATCTCGCTCATCGAGCGGCGCCTGCGCGATCCACCGCTTCGCATCGGTTGCGCCATGTCAGGTCGCTCCCGCGTTGCGCTGCAGGATGTTGGAGAACTCTTCGATGAAGGTTTCCAACTGGATCGCGATGCGGTCGATGTCGCGCGCAAAGCGGTTGTAGGCGATCACCGCCGGGATCGCGGCGAACAGGCCGATCGCGGTGGCCACCAGCGCTTCGGCGATGCCGGGCGCCACGGTGGCCAGCGTCACCTGCTGCATGTTCGACAGGCCGACGAAGGCATGCATGATTCCCCACACCGTGCCGAACAGGCCGACGTACGGGCTCACCGAAGCCACCGAGCCGAGAAAGCTCAGGTGGCTTTCGATCACGTCCAACTCGCGCTGAAAGCTGGCCCGCATGGCGCGGCGCGCGCCGTCGAGCTGCACACCAGAGTCGAGCTTCTTCTCGCGCAGCTTGAAGAACTCGCGCATGCCCGACGCGAAGATGCGCTCCATCGGCGCCGTCTTGCCGTTGGCCGGCTTGTTGTTGGCGGCCTGGTAGAGCTCGCCCAGGTGGCGGCCGGCCCAGAACTCGCGCTCGAACTCGTCGTTGCTTGACGCGCACCTGCTTCAGGCCGATGAGCTTGCCGAAGATCACCGTCCAGCTGGTCAGCGAGACGATCATCAGCCCGGCCATCACCACCTGGACGACGAAGCTGGCGTGCAGCACCAGCGAAATGATGGACATGTCTTGGTTCATGCAAACAAGGTCTCGATGACGGGTTTGGGAATGCGGCGCGGACGCAAGGTTCCTGCGTCGACGCAAGCAATCGTGATGCGGCCGTCCACCAGGCGCGTCTCGCCGCGCGTGGCGCTTTGCGCCAGCGTCAGCGTGACGTGGCGCGGCGGCTCGGGCAGCGACGGTGATGCGCAGCTCGTCGTCGAGCCGCGCCGGGCGGTGGTAGCGCACGCGCAGTCTCGCTGACGACGAACATCAGCCCGAGTTCGCTGCGCAACTGCTCCTGCCCGAAGCCGGCCGCACGCAGCCACTCGGTGCGCGCGCGCTCGAAGAACTTCAGGTAGTTGGCGTAGAAGACGACGCCGCCGGCGTCGGTGTCTTCCCAATACACACGAACGGCGTGTGCGAACGAAGGCGTTCACCTCATGCGGCGGGGCATTATGTCGCCGCCGACGGTCGGAACGCTGGCTCGGCGCGCCGACGCGCGACCTTCTTGTACACCGGCCCCCATTGCGGGTGGCCGGTTTCGGCGCGGCTCAGCGCGAACTCCGGATCGGCGTGGCGCGCCTCGCGAAACGCCGCTTCGCAGGCCGGCGCGCGCTGGCTCGTGCAGTAGACGAAGGCCAGGTGCTTGTGCGCGTTGGCGCGGTCCTTGGCGCTCGCCAGGCCGGTCTTCAAGGCCTCCTGCAAGGCGCGCTCGGCTTCGGCGTACTGGCCGTCATCGTAGGCGCGCAGACCGTTCAACAGCGCGCGCTCGGCGGGCCGCTGCATGACGTCGGTGAGGCCTTGCTGCACACAGCCGGCGGTCAGGGCGATCAATGTGGCCGCGGCGGCGCGGTGGAGCAAAGGGTGCATCGTCGTGATCATTCGAAACGGTGGCGCAGCGTCACCGGCTTGTCTTCGCTGACGGTGACGCTGGCGGTGAAGGCGGGCGAATCGCCGTTGCGCACGACGATCTGGTGCGAGCCCGCGGGCAAGGACAGGCGCGTCAGCGGCGGCGTCGTGCCGACCGCGCGGCCATCGACCTCGACCTGGCCCCAGGGCGTGACCGCCAGTTGCACGACGCCCGGCGCCGGCGCGGCTGCCGGCGCCGGCTCGGCGGCCACGGGCGCGGTCTTCTCCTTCGCAGGCGGCTTGTCTTTCTTGATGACGCGAGCGGCCTCGGCACGCGGCTTGGCCGCCGACCGGCTGCGGGCGCGGCCGCCTCGCTGATCGGGGCTTCGGCCGTCGGCGCGGGCGCGGCGCGGCGCGGCCGCGATGACGAGCTCGTCGTCGCACGGGGCGTGGCGACCGGTGCGGAAACGAGCGCCTGCGGCGCCGCGGATCGATGCGGCGTCAGCGGCCACACCAAGGCGATGAAGCCGATGGCCAGCGTGCCGCCCGCCGCCCACACCCAACCGCCCCAGGCGCGCCAGGCGCGTGCCGGCGGCTTGTGCACCAGGCCGTTGGTCTCTTCGCTGATCCAGGTGCGCAGCGCGCGCGAGAGCTGGCGCGCCGAGCGGTAGCGGTCGCCGGGCTTGCGCGCCATCGCGCGGGCGACGATGTCCGACAGCGCGCGATCGACCTTCGGGTTGACCACGTGCGCGCCGGCACGTCGCTGCCCTGCACCGCGCGGCGGATCTCGTCGAGGCTGGCGCCGGCAAACGCGCGCTGGCCGGTCAGCATTTCGTACATCACCACGCCGACGCCGTAGACGTCGGCGCGCGCATCGAGTTCTTCGCCGCGCAACTGCTCGGGCGACACGTAGTACGGCGAGCCGAGTTCGGCCGGCGCGGCGCCGAGCGAGCCGGTGTCGATGTCGACGCTGCATCAGCCGCCGCTGCCTGCGGCCGCGCCGGCGCGTCACGCGGGCGATGCCGAAGTCGAGCACCTTGGGCTGCGTGCGGCCGACCATGAAGATGTTGGCCGGCTTGATGTCGCAATGCACGACGCCCTTGCCATGCGCGTAGGCCAGCGCGTCGGCCAGGCGCTTGGCGATGCGCGCGGCCTGCACCGCGTCGGGCCGCCAGCCGTCGGCCAGCAACTGGCGCACGTCCTTGCCCTGCAGCCGCTCCATGGCGATGTACACGCCCTCGGGCGCCAGGCCGGCGTCGTACATCGTCACGATGTTGGGGTGCGCGAGGCCGGCGGCGGCGCGCGCTTCGGCGAGCAGTTGCGACTCGAGCACGCCGCGCTCGGCCGTGTCGAGGTCGGCGACGTGCAGCATCTTCACCGCGACCTGCCGCGACAGCAGCGGATCGAGCGCGGCGTACACCGCGCCGAGGCCGCCGCTGCCGAGCTGGTGCTTGAGCAGGTAGCGGCCGACGTGCGACAGCGTCGGCAGCAACTGCAGTGCGTCGTCGCTGCTGTCCACGGCCGGCAGGCTGTCGCCCTCTTCGGCTTCGACGAAGAGTTCTTCGACCACCGTGGCGGCGAAGCTGGCGTCGTTGCCGGCGTCTTCAGCCGGGCAGGCGCAGCGGCGGGGATCGCGGACAAGGGTCCGGGCAGCGTGGGCGTCATGACGGATGGTCAGCTTATCGGCCGCACCGCGACGACGCTGGCAGAAATACCGCACACGCTCGCGGTATTCGACGCGGCCTTAACGCTTTGTTGCCGCTGATGCGACGGCGTGCGCAATAGCGCACACCCGGCGCGCGTTCAGCCGGCGCGCAAGGCCTGCTCGAGGCGTTGCGCCGCCTCCTGCAATTGCGGCATCGAACTCGCAAACGACAGGCGCAGATGGCGCTCGCCGGCCGCGGGGCCGAAGTCGCGGCCGGGTGTCAGCGCCACCTGCGCGCGGCGCATCAGATCGAAACAGAAGTCCCAGCTGCTGGCGGCGTGCGCGCTGACGTCGGCATACGCATAGAACGCGCCGTCCGGCATCACCGGCACCGGCAGGCCGAGGCGTTGCAACGCCGGCACGATGAAGTCGCGGCGCTCGCGGAAGGCCGCGCGGCGGCGCTCGTACTCGGCCAGCGACGCGGGCTCGAAGCACGCACGCGCCGCGTGCGCGCCCGTGCTGCGCGATCGACGAGGCGCAGATGTAGAGGTTCTGCGCCAGCTTCTCGACCGCGGGCACGAGCGCCGGCGGCAGCACCAGCCAGCCCAGGCGCCAGCCGGTCATGCCGAAGTATTTGGAGAAGCTGTTGATGGCGATCACGTCGTCGCCATGTTCCAACGCGCTGTGGCCGAAGGCTTCGTCGTACGACAGGCCGAGGTAGATCTCATCGACCAGCGTGAAGCCGCCGCGCTCGCGCACGGCTTCGACGATGGCGCGCATCTCGCTGCGCGCGATCGACGTGCCGGTGGGGTTGGACGGCGAGGCCAGCAGCACGCCGCGCGTGTGTTCGCCCCACGCGCTGCGCACCGCTTGCGCGTCGAGCTGATAGCGCTGCTCGGGCCCCGACGGCAGCAGCACCGCGCGGCCGCCGGCCGCGGCAACGAAGTGGCGGTTGCACGGGTAGCTCGGGTCGGGCAGCAGCACCTCGTCGCCCTGATCGACCAGCGCCGCGGTGATGAGTTGCAGCGCCGCCGACGCGCCCGCGGTGACGACGATGCGTTCGGCGCGATGCTCAGACCGAAGCGCTGCGCGTACCAGCGCGCGATGTCTTCGCGCAGCCCAGACAGGCCCGTGGCATGCGTGTACTGCGTGCGGCCCTGCGCCATGCAGCGGGTTGCGGCTTCGACGACCAGCGGCGCGGCGGTGAAATCGGGCTCGCCGATGTTCAGGTAGATCATCGGCCGGCCGCCCTGCGCCGGATCGCACAGCGGGCCGCGCGCGATCTCGTCGGCGGCCTTGGCGCACTCCATGACGTAGAAAGGCTCGATGTGGTCGAGCCGCGACGACGTTCTGATCATGCGCGCGCGCTCAGCCGCGTGCGGCTTTCACTTCGGCAGGCCGCAGATCGGCCGCGACCTTGTCGAGCACGCCGTTGACGTACTTGTGGCCGTCGGTGCCGCCGAAGGACTTGGCGAGTTCAACCGCTTCGTTGATCGCCACCTTGTACGGAATGTCCAGGCAATGCGTGAGTTCGTAGGCGCCGATCATCAGCACGCCGTGTTCGACCGGCGACAGCTCGGTGGTCTTGCGATCGACATGTTTGGCCAGCGCCGCATCGAGCACCGCGGCCTGCTCGATCGAGCCGCGCAGCAGCGCATCGAAATGCACGCTGTCGCACTTGGCATAGCCCTCGTGCTCGCGCAGTTGCGCGTCGATCGCGTCGGCGTCGCCGCCGGCGATCAGCCACTGGTACAGGCCCTGCAGCGCCAGCTCGCGCGCGCGGCGGCGCTGCGATTTCGCGGCCGTGGGCTTTCGAGTCGAAGTCGCGTTCACATGTCCTCGAGCAGATTCGCCATCTCGACCGCGACACGCGCCGCATCGCGCCCTTTGCTCTTCGGCCCGCGCCAAAGCCTGCGCCTCGTTGTCCACGGTGAGGATCGCGTTGGCAACCGGCACCTGGTGGTCGAGCGCGACGCGCGTCACTCCGGCGCCGCTCTCGTTGGCGACGAGCTCGAAGTGATACGTCTCACCGCGGATCACGCAACCGATGGCAACCAGCGCGTCGAACTCGTCGCTGTCGGCCATGACCTTCAAGGCCAGCGGCACTTCGAGCGCGCCGGGCACGCTGACGCGCTTGATGTGCTTGGCCGCGACGCCGAGCACGGCGAGCTCGGCGACGCAGGCTTCTTCCAGCTGCTTCGTCACCGCGTCGTTGAAACGCGCGCGGACGATGCCGATGTGCAAGCCCTCGCCGTCGAGTTCCTGGGGCGCGGTTCCGGTGTCGGCGTCTTGCATGTTGTTATCCCTGTGCTGGTGGAGCGACCCAACCCGTGACCTCGAGACCGTAGCCGGTCATGCTCGGCATGCGGCGCGGGTGGCCGAGCAGCTTCATGCGGTGCACGCCGAGGTGGCGCAGGATCTGCGCGCCGATGCCGTAGGTGCGCAAGTCCATGTTGCGCGCCGGTATGCGCGGCGCCGCGGCGCCCGGCACCAGGTGGCCGACGAGCACCTGCGCATCGGTGCCGGCGTTGAGCAGCACGGCCACACCGCGGCCCTGCTGCTGCAGCGCGGCCAGTGCAACCGGCAGCGGCCACGAATGCGCGCTGCCGTGCACGTCGAGCAAGTCCATCACCGACAGCGGTTCGTGCACGCGCACCGGCACCTCGTCGCTCTCGTCCCACTGGCCGACGGCCAGACCGAGGTGCACACCACCGGCGATGCGGTCGCGAAACGCGGTACAGCGGAAGGTGCCTTGCAGCGTGCGCAACTCGCGCGTGCCCAGCGGCTCGATCAGCGTTTCGTTGTGGCTGCGGTGCTGGATCAGCGCGGCGATGGTGCCGATCTTCAGGCCATGCTCGCGCGCGAAGACTTCGAGGTCCGGCAGCCGCGCCATCGTGCCGTCGTCCTTCATGATCTCGCAGATCACGGCGGACGGCGTCAGGCCGGCCATCGCTGAGAGGTCGCATCCGGCTTCGGTGTGCCCGGCGCGCATCAGCACGCCGCCGTCCTGCGCCTGGATCGGAAAGATGTGGCCCGGCTGCACGATGTCTTCGGCCCGCGCCTCGCGCGCCACCGCGGCTTGCACCGTGCGCGCGCGGTCGGCCGCCGAGATGCCGGTGGTGACGCCCTGCGCGGCTTCGATCGAGACGGTGAACGCGGTGCCGAACTTGGTGCCATTGCTGCGTGCCATGCTCTGCAGGCGCAGGCGCTCGCAGCGCTCGCGAGTCAGCGTCAGGCAGATCAGGCCGCGGCCATGGCGGGCCATGAAGTTGATCGCCTCGGGCGTGACGTGATCGGCCGCCAACACCAGATCACCCTCGTTCTCGCGGTCCTCTTCATCGACCAGCACGACCATGCGCCCAGCCGCGAGTTCAGCGACGAGTTCGGGGATCGGGGAAATCGACATAGGGCGCGAATTGTAGGTGGCCGCCCACGGCTCGCTCAGCTCCGTTCGGGCTGAGCCTGTCGAAGCCTTGGGTCAGGCTAGAACGCGGCGCGCCCCGGCGGCCTCAAGCGCAGCCGCAGATCGGCGCCGACTCGTTCGACGTTGATGAACTCGAAGTCGAAGCTCTCGGCCAAGCTGCCGAGCGCGCCGAGGGCGGCGATGGCGCGGCCCTCGCCGATCAGCCGCGGTGCGGCGTACAACAGCAGCTCATCGACCAAGCCCGCATGCAGCAGCGACGCATTGAGCTTCTCGCCGGCCTCGACATGCAACTCGTTGACGCCGCGGCGCGCCAAGTCGGCGAGCATCGCCGCGAGATCGGTCTTGCCGTTGGCATCGGCGGGCAGCGGCGCCACCTCGACGTGATCCGACGCCAGCGCAGCAACACGCGCTGCATCGCTGCTCGTCGTATAGACCAGCGCCCTGCCCGGCGGCTGCAACACGTGCGCCGCGGCGCTGATTTCCAAGCGCGAATCGACGACCACTCGCAGCGGCTGAACTTCGGTGGACACCAACCGCACATCGAGCCGTGGGTCATCGTCGCGCACGGTGCCGATGCCCGTCAAGACTGCACCGGCGCGCTTCCGCCATGCGTGGCCGTCGGCGCGCGCCGCCTCGCCAGTGATCCATTGGCTGGTGCCGTCGGCCAGCGCGGTGCGGCCATCGAGCGAGGCCGCGACCTTCATCCGCACCCACGGCTTGCCGCGCAGCATGCGCGAGAAGAACCCGATGTTGAGCTCACGCGAGGCCGCACCCCACTCGCCGCCAACGACCTCGACCTCGATACCCGCCGCGCGCAACCGCGCGATGCCACGACCCGCAACCAGCGGGTTCGGGTCTTCAATGGCGACGACGACCTTGGCAACGCCGGCTTCGATCAACGCGTCGCAACAGGGCGGCGTGCGGCCGTGGTGCGAGCAGGGTTCGAGGGTGACGTAGGCGGTGGCTCCGCGGGCACGAGTGCCGGCCGCGCGCAGCGCAATGACTTCGGCGTGGGCAGAGCCCGCGCGTTGGGTGTGGCCAGATCCCAAAGCCGCGCCACTTGCAGAGACCAACAGACAACCTACCCTCGGGTTAGGGTCGCTGAGCCCGATAGACAGGGCGCCGAGCGCTGTCGCACTCGTATGCGATGTATTCCCCGTCACTGCATCGAAATCGGCGTGGTCGTGTCGTTGGGCTCGGACGGGCTGAATGCAGCCGTGGGCTGATGGGCCACCGTGTTCGTGTTGTGGAAATCGCCGGCTTGATTGCCCGTAAACGTCGGAGCCGTGTCAGTCGGACAGGTGCTTCCAGCGGGAATGACCGCAAAGTTCTGGCTGTCCAATGCACCCGTCACCCGGCGGTAGTTGCGCGGGTGGTCGGAGTTGGTGGTCAGTCCGTTCGAGTTGTAGTCGGCCGAATAGCGACAAACGCTGTAGGTTGCGGTATCCCAAGGACGGCGGCCACCTGTAGATGATGTCTCTGGCACCAGATCGAGCCGACCCCACCACTCTCTCGGGCTTCCCGTTGTGCTCGGCTCGACAACGCACGTGTAGGCTACGAACTTGGAAACGGTTGAGTTGTAGGCTGACGGAACGGCGTCTGTTGCGGCTAGCGTGAGTTGCTGGATCAACTCGACGCGGCCCGTGGAGTCCGTCTCATTGGGGCCCACTTCTAAATACGTGAAGCTGTCGTTGCTTGGCGTGGATGCAATCTCGAATCTGCCTTGCAACAGATAGTTGGCCGTCCCGGTGATGGCAACCACCATCCCCGCCGTATAGCTGTGGTTACGACGCGTTCTGATCGTCACGACGTTACCGGCTCGTGAGTAGGTCTGAATGGTTTCGGACCGGACATTGTTGGTCTCCACCACCATTTGCCGCTGCGCGGTGCATGTCTGACTCACAGGCGGCAAAGAACCAATCGAGGCGATAGTCAGCGGACCGGAGGACAGCAGGTCGAAGGTCTCTCCGGTTGTTCCGGTCGGGTTGATGAGATCGTCGGCAGACGGACTGCTGCCGGTGAAGAACCGAACATACCCGCTCACCAGATAGCGCGGACTGCTCGTGTAGTCGGTGCAGGTCACGCCCGCGAGAGCGGCAAGGTCGATACCCTCGGTCAGCGCCCACCTGGCCGAAGCTCCCGTCACCGACGTGATCGCGGGAGTGCTGGCAGGTTGATAGGAAAGCGTTGCGGGAACGACAGGGGGACCAATGATGTCTGCGGTGACACCCGAAAGCCTCACGTTGCCGTTGTACACGGCCGGCGTGACGCCTGAAACGTTAATCCAGCTACCGCTCGTGAACGGGTGCCCCGCTACGGTCGCGGTCGCGGTCGCGCCGCTACTGGCGAGCGCAGAAATCGGGTAGCTCGTCAACGTGCAGCTCTGAATCACATTGCCGGTCACATTGTCGAAGACGTAGGCGACGTTGTTCGGCGGGACCACGAATGCGCTGCACCCGTTGGCTGAAAGGCAGTTGGCAACATTCACAGCCGGGTACGGCACATTGATGTTGCGGTTCTTGGGACGCAAAGTTGACGCCAAGCGGCGACGTACCGCCAGCGTACCAAGATCACCGGGATCGCCGTCGGACACTGAACTTGCGAGTCGGACGTTCCGAGCCTGGCCGGCGCGATCCGTCCACGAAACGATCACGTTGATCGAACGCGAACGGTCCTCGCTGTTGGTCAGTGTCGGGCTGGTCGCAGCCGTGATCAGCGTACCGTTCGCGTCGCGGACCTGCCGCTCGACCATGTAGGTCGTGTTGGTTGCAAACGTCAGCCCGGAAAACAGCGTGGTTGCGTCCACTGCAGCACTGGTGGACACCACGTTGTCCACGTACGTGTAGCGCGCGTCAGTCGCATTGCCGTCACTTTGACGCTGGCCGAAAGAGCGCAGTCGGTCCATCTCCCGCTGCGCGATGCGGGTGGCTTCGGTGCGCTGCTTTGCGACATCTGAGGAGCGAGACAGCGTGTACTGGAACGAGGCGATCGCCAACATGCCGAATGCCACCACGAGGAACGCGATCAACGCCTCGATCAAGGCAAAGCCATGTTGACGGCGCGCGACGAGCATTGTGTTTCGATGAGTCAGCACGGCTCACCCTCCTTAAAAAGTGGTGGCCTTGTCGCGCCAGGAACCCGGCACACGCACGAGGCGCCCGACGGGCTGACCTGCGGTGCTCCAAAGCGACGGGTCGTAAATCAGACGCATGTTCCCGCTGGCGTTGTCGAATCTGCCGCGCGAAACGAATGCGCCGTAGATGGTGGCCGCCCCTGAGCCCGACCAATCCCAATTCTCTAAGGCGGTGGCGCCCGCGGAATAGAAGAGTCCGTAGGCGGTCATGTTGCCGCGCAGCTCGATGTCTCCGCTGACGACCATGATGACCGGGTTGGAGCGCGACCCGATCGTGCCACCGTTGAACGTGACATTGCCTTGGACGTAAAACTTCGGGTCTCGCACGGGGCCTGCGAGGATCTCGGTGATCCGGCTGGAACAATCGGTACACCGGTTCGCAGCAATCGCCACACTCGGTCCAAGACGAATGACGTCCGGATCAATGTCTCTGTAGTTCGTCAGCGTCTGTCCAAAGTAGTTGGCGAAGAAGGCGTCGCCGCTCGGGTCAGCGTTGCTCAGATCAGCCAGCGACGGGTCGTTGTCGAGCACCGAGGCACGAGCCGGCGTGCCGGGCAACGTGTACACATTTGTGCTCCCGCCCAAGTTCACCGTGGTGCCCGAGTGGATCGTGATGCCGTTGCTCACCTGGTCGTTGTTGACGACATGCATGTTCCCGCCGGTGACAGTGGCGGCGCCTGTGGTCAGCGCGGCCGCGGGACCCGATGGGACAGCCGGAACGACCTTGGCCAGTACCCGAACGACCGCTGTGGCATCAGCAGTTGACGCCGCATCGGGGTCGCAAGCATCCGTACCGCTGCTGCAACCGCGCGAGATGATTTCGAGCGTGCTCGCATCACCGCCACTTTTTATGCGCACGCCGAAACGGCCTTCCTCGGGGTTGGCGCTCCAGGCGGCCACTGCGCCGGAAGGGCACTCGCAGGTGAACGTGCCCGCCGCGCTGATGCGACAGCCGGCAACGCCCGTGTCGGCCGGCTGAAAGCAGCCCACGCCTGCCGAGCAGCTCGCCTGCGGGTTTCCGTATCTCTCGCGAAACGTACTCGACGCGCCCGACGCAGCAGCGGCCGGTGCGCACGCCGTAGCGGAGTTCAACATCAGGTTCTCGTTCAACTTGCCCAACGCCCATTCAGACCCCGCTTCGGCCAGTTCAAAGGCCTTTGTGGCCCGGTACTGGTTGGCCGAGGTGCGCTGCTCGAAAATAAAGCCGCGGTTGGCGAAGAACGCAATGATCGTCCCTCCAAGCAGCAGGACCAAGGCAACGACCAGCGATGCAACGCCACGTTGGCGGAGCCGTGTCGAACTGGGCAGATAGACGATTGTGTTTTTCATGGAATTCAGCGTATGCACGCGCCCCTGATCTGATCGTTGCGCAGACGAACCGACTCGACCACTTGCCGCCGAACGGAAGGCATGGTCGCTGACTCGCCTTCGATGACGATGTCCACCCAACGCAAACCAACCTGCGGCCGGCTGGCGGAACCAGCGGCGAATGCCAACATCTCAGCCGCTGTACACCCACCGCCTGCAGCGCTTGCTGCGATCGAAATACATGAGCAGTTCTGCGCAACATCGAACCACTGTGTGGCTGAGGCCGAGTTGGCAATCTCGAAGCGGGTGATCCGCACAGTGCCCGCATCGGTCAGAGGTTGCGAAGCAGCGCCAACGGTCATGACAATCTGGTTGCCGGACAAACTGAAGCCTGCCGCCGATGCGCCGGCCCCGCGGTCGTAGGCATAGTCGATGCTGTTGGCGCCGATGGAGCCGTAATCGGCGTACGGATTTGGCGCTGGCGACGCACCTGACAAGGCCGCCGAGGCGCCCGCCCAATACCCGGCCCTCCGGACGTCGCGCGCAATGATGTCCGCGGCAGCCCGGAGATCCTGGTTGACTCGCGCCTCCAGCAACAACGGCGGTTGTTGCTGAACATATCGACAAACAGCTTGATCGCACCACCGACGATGAACAAGCCAATAGCCACGCCGACCATCAGCTCGATGATCGACAAGCCGCGTTGTGACGCACTGGCAAACGTTTGGTCGTGGCAACACACGTTGCCCCCGCCCGTCATGGCATTGAACGGCGTGACGCGGCCGTTGGCCGCGACCGACACCGTGTAGGTACGCGCAACCTGTTCTGCACCGAGATGCTGGCAGCATTGCGCCGGGCGCCACGAACCGGTTCGAATCGTGATCGTCCTGTTGGTCGTGACAGTGACGCCGCCGGTCAAGGTGACCGTCTTCAACTCCGTCGGGCCACCGGTGCATCGCGGCGAGGCGGTGCAGTCGCAGGTGCCCGCCGGCGGATCGGGCATCACCGCGACTACGTAGCAGCTTGTTCCGCTGGGATCGGTCGTCAGCCGAACCTCGCGGTTGCGTTGAACGGCCTCGCTCTTGGCATACGACGAGATCGGTCACCAACTCGTTGGCTTGGCCTTCGAGACGGCGGCGCTCGAGCATGTCCCGAAACGCGGGCACCGCGAGCGTCACCAAGACGCCGGCGATGACGATCACCGTCATCAACTCAACGAGCGTGAAGCCATGCTGGCGCGTTGCGTGCTTTCATCAGCGGCTCCAGCACTTGGTTGGCTGGTTGCCGATCTGCCACGTGGCTACGCTCGACCGCCCAGTACGCAACGTTCCCGCTGGTCATCGTCAGCGTGAGGGACAGCGCACTTCGCATCGCTCGCTTGTGCGCCCACTGCCGTTGCCGTGGCCGGTAAGTCGTCGGAGACGCCGTGGCGTTGCCGATGGTGATCGTGTAGTAGCCGCTGGCCAAGGTGTAGTTCAACGCCACCGTTGTTCCCGTGACAAGCCGCAGGCCGGTGGCTGCCGAACTGACGTCCGCGTTGTTGTAGTTGGGATTGTTGGCACGCCATCGCTCCTGCGCCTGGGCCACTTTGTTCAACTCGGTGATCGCATCAGCACGGCGGCTCTTGCGCACGGACTCGAGGTAAGCACGGCAAGGCAATAGCGGCCAGCACGGCGATCACCACCACCACGATCATCAACTCGATCAGCGTGAAGCCGCTGATCGCTCGACGCGCTGGGCGTGTGTGAACTTTTGCAGCAACCATGGCGCCAATTGTGAAACTCTTCACGATCCGCGCGACCGCCGGCTCGCCGCCGCCAATCGCGCCGCGCCGTCCGTTCGTCGCCGCTGGCGTGCAAACCCCCGATCAGCAGGGGGCGCAGGGCGCGCCAGCTGCGGCCGGCGAGCAGGTGCGCACGCGGCCCATGAGGCTGACCACATGGTGCACCGAGCGGCCGCTGGCCGGCACGGTGCAGACGGTGCCGGTCGGCGACGTGGTGCCGTTGGTCGGGTCGAAGCGCATCGACGACACGTTGGCGACGACTTGCACGCCGCGCGCCTCGGCGCTGTTGACGGTCTTCAGCGCCACGGCGTCGCCGGTGCAGACCGCCGGGCCCTGGCCGTCGCACTGGCAATCGGCGCGGCTGCCGGTGTGTACGACGTAGCAGCCCTGATAGAAGCTCACGCGCACGCCGGTGTTGCGGGCCACGGCCTCGCTGCGGGCGTAGCGCAGGTCGGTTCCCACTTCCGATGAGAAGCCTTCGACCTTGCGCTTGTCCAGCGACTCCTTGAAGGAAGGCAGCGCGCTGCCGGCCAGGATGCCGGCGATGGCCAGCGTGATGCAGGCCTCGATCATCGTCACGCCGCGCTGCTGGTTCAGGGTCTTGCTGCTGCTGTTCATCTCGGGTTCCTCCGGTTGGTGTGGAAGGAACTCTAGGCAGCGGGCACCATGAAATCGCTCCCTCTAAAGGGGGAAAACGGGCCGGGACAAACCCGTTCACCCTCCGGGGCGCTTGCAGGCCGGATTGGCTGGGTGCATGTACTTTGACAGCGCTTGCGGTTGTGTACACAGTGAGACACAATGACGCTAATCAGTGAATCCTCCGAACGGAGCAGGCCATGGAAACCACAAAAGTCGGCATACGCGAATTCCGCGCAGGGCTGGCCGAGTACATCGCATCAGACAAACCCGTGGCCGTCACGCGTCACGGTCAGACCGTGGGCATCTTCATCCCGACGCCTGGGGCTTTGCAGGCCGATTTGCTGGCGCTTGCGCAGGCCAGCGCCAGGTTGAAAGCAGTGATGCCTCTCAGCGAAGGCGAGGTCGATGCGCTGGTGGCGGACTTCAAAGCCGCGCGCCGAGCGGCGCCACGGCGCAAGCGGCGCTGAACGCATGACCGCTCGCGCCATCGTCCTCGACGCCAACATCCTGGTGCGGGCGGTGCTCGGCAGCCGCGTGCCGGAACTGCTCGCCGCTCACGCCGCGCAAGCGACCTTCCTCGCGCCCGACATCGCCTTCGATGAAGCGCGAGAGCACCTACCCACGATCCTGGCCAAGCGCGCCAAGTCGGCCGAGGCGATCCATGCGGCGCTCGAGAAGTTGGAGACCCTGGCGCGCGTGATCGTGCTTGTGCCCGTAGAGTCGTACTTGCCGTTCAAAGACCGCGCGTTGGCGCGCATCGGACCGCGCGACCGCGAAGACTGGCCGGTGTTGGCATGCGCTCTCGCGGCCGATTGCTCGATCTGGACCGAGGACACTGACTTCTTCGGTGCCGGCGTCGCAACGTGGACCACGGCCAGCGTCGAACTGTTCTTTACCGAGTCGGATTGAGGCCAGCGGGACGCGTGATTCAGCAGGGAGCGCAAGGCGCGCCGGCTGCAGCCGGCGAGCAGGTGCGCACGCGGCCCATGAGGCTGACCACGTGGTGCACCGAGCGGCCGTTGGCCGGCACGGTGCAGACGGTGCCGGTCGGCGACGTGGTGCCGTTGATGGGGTCGAAGCGCATCGACGACACGTTGGCGACGACTTGCACGCCACGCGCCTCGGCGCTGTTGACCGTCTTCAGCGCCACGGCGTCGCCGGTGCAGACCGCCGGGCCCTGGCCGTCGCACTGGCAATCGGCGCGGCTGCCGGTGTGCACGACGTAGCAACCCTGATAGAAGCTCACGCGCACGCCGGTGTTGCGCGCCACGGCTTCGCTGCGGGCGTAGCGCAGGTCGGTTCCCACCTCCGACGAGATGCCTTCGACCTTGCGCTTGTCCAGCGAGTCTTTGAAGGAAGGCAGTGCGCTGCCGGCCAGGATGCCGGCGATGGCCAGCGTGATGCAGGCCTCGATCATCGTCACGCCGCGCTGCTTGCTGCTCAGGGTCTTGCTGCTGTTCATCTCGAGTTCCTCCGGTTGGTGTGGAAGGAACTCTAGGCATCGGGCACTACGAAATCGCTCCCCCTAAAGGGGGAAAACGGGCCGGGACAAACCCGTTCACCCGCCGGAGGTGCTTGCACGCGGCTCAGATGTCGCGTATGAGCTGACGGAACTCGTCCACGTCTTCGAAGCTGCGATAGACCGACGCGAAGCGCACGTAGGCCACCTTGTCGATGCGCTTCAACTCACGCATGACGAGTTCACCGAGGCGTGTTGACGCGACCTCTTTCGCGCCGCCGGTGAGCAGCTTGTCCTTGATGCGCTCCACCGCCGCATCGACCTGCTCCACGCTCACCGGCCGCTTGCGCAGCGCCAGCAGCATCGAGCCGCGGATCTTGGCCTCGTCGAACTCGGCGCGCGCGCCGTCTTTCTTCACCACCTGCGGCAGCGCGATCTCGGGCCGCTCGTAGGTGGTGAAGCGCTTGTCGCAATGCGTGCAGCGGCGGCGGCGCCGGATGACGTCGCCTTCGTCGGACTCGCGCGTCTCGACGACCTGCGTTTCTTCGTGGGTGCAGAAGGGGCAGCGCAAGTCGGCCCGACCTCAGCGATACACGGGGAAGTCGCGCGTCAGCGCCGCCACCTTCGCGCGCACGGCATCGATCACCTTCTCGTCGGTCGGCGCGTCGAGCACGTCGGCGATCAGGTGCGCGGTCTGCTTCGCCTGCTCTTCCTTGAAGCCGCGCGTCGTCATCGCCGGTGAGCCCAGGCGGATGCCGCTGGTGACCATCGGCTTTTGCGGGTCGTTCGGGATGCCGTTCTTGTTGCACGTCATGTGCGCGCGGCCGAGCAGCGCTTCGGCTTCTTTGCCGGTGAGGCCCTTGGGCCGCAGATCGACCAGCATGACGTGGCTCTCGGTGCGGCCGGAGACGATGCGCAGGCCGCGCGCGATCAGCGTCTCGGCGAGCACGCGCGCGTTGGCCACCACCTGCTGCTGATAGACCTTGAACGACGGCTCGAGCGCTTCCTTGAAGGCCACCGCCTTGCCGGCGATCACGTGCATCAGCGGCCCGCCTTGGATGCCGGGGAAGATCGCGCTGTTGATCTTTTTCGCGATGTCGTCGTCGTTCATCACGATGATGCCGCCGCGCGGGCCGCGCAGGCTCTTGTGCGTGGTGGACGTCACCACGTCGGCATGCGGCACCGGGTTCGGATAGACGCCGGCGGCGATCAAGCCGGCGTAGTGCGCCATATCGACCATGAAGATCGCGCCGATGGCCTTGGCCACTTTGGCAAAGCGCTCGAAGTCGATCGCGAGGCTGTACGCAGAAGCGCCGGCGATGATGAGCTTGGGCTTGGTCTCGTGCGCCAGGCGCTCCATCGCGTCGTAGTCGATCACTTCATTCGCATCGAGCCCGTAGCTCACCACCTTGAACCACTTGCCGCTCATGTTCAGCGGCATGCCATGCGTCAGGTGGCCGCCTTCGGCCAGGCTCATGCCCATGATCGTGTCACCCGGCTGCAAGAGGCCGAAGAACACGGCCTGGTTGGCCTGCGAACCGGAGTTGGCCTGCACGTTGGCGTGCTTCGCGCCGAAGAGCTGCTTGCAGCGGTCGATGGCGAGTTGCTCGACCACATCGACGTTCTCGCAGCCACCGTAGTAGCGACGGCCCGGGTAGCCCTCGGCGTACTTGTTGGTGAGCTGCGAGCCTTGCGCCTGCATCACCGCGGGCGAGGTGTAGTTCTCGCTGGCGATGAGCTCGATGTGCTCTTCCTGGCGATGGTTCTCGGCTTCCATCGCGGCCCACAGATCGGGGTCCACGGCGGCGATGGTGTGGCGGGCTTTGTCGAACATGGTGGCAGTCCTCATCGAAACGATGGGCCTTCACGGGCGACGCATGCCCCTGTTGAAGCACGGTCGAACGGAGGGCTGCCCAGGCGAACGGCGGGAAACGATGGCCGGCGAATGCCGCCAGCCCCGCCTGCGCTTCCCGGTGGTGGCCCACCTCGGGCAGCGGGCTCGAGTGCCCGGGCTGCCCTTTATCGCCAGTCGCGCAGGGTGCCGAGTTTAGCGTTGCGCTGTCGCGGCAAGAACCACCGGCTGCGTCGCCAGCCCGGCCTTGGCCTGGGGCGCCGGCTCCTGCGCGGCCTTGGCCGGCGTCTCGGCGGGTCGCGCAACCGTCTGCGGCACCGTCACCGCCACGTTCTTTCCAGCGGCGATTTGCTTCAGATGCGACTGCTCGCCGAGCACCTTGGCCGCGTAGCCGCCGTCGTCGGGCATGTTGGCCGCGCCGACATAGAACTTGAGCCCGCCTTCGACACTGCCCGCCTGCGCAATGCAGTTCTTGAGCACCTGCACACCGACGCGCAGGTTGGTCAGCGGGTCGAACGCGGCGTGGTTGCCGCCGAAGGCGCTGTACTTGTCGTCGTGGATGCGCGTCATGACCTGCATCAGGCCTTGCGCGCCGACATGGCTCTGCGCAAACGGGTTGAAGCTCGATTCGACGGCGAGCACGGCCAGGATCAGCGTCGGGTCGAGCTTGGCGCGCGCGCCGAGCTGCCACGCCTCCTGAACGATGCGGCTTACCGGTTCGGGCGCCACCTTGTACCGGCGCGACAGCCAGCTCGCCACGGCCGCCTGCTGGCGCGGCAATTCGCCCGGATCCACGGCGGTGGCGCGGGCCACGGCATCCGGCTCCGCCAGAGCGACGAGCATGTTGCCGTCGTTCTCTGCGCGGACTTCGTGCCGCTCCTTGAGCCAGTCGAGCGCCACCGTTTCAACCGCCTTGCGCATGTCGTGCTGACTGCCGAAGAAGGCGACGATGGCCACTACCGCCAAGCCGACGAAAGCCAAGCCGTTGTGGCTGACTTCCAGCAGCCCATTGCCGACGTCGCGTGCAAACACGGCGCACGACGTTCGCACGGATTGAATGATTCGAAGCGCTGTCATCGAGTCCCTTTCACGCTGCCGATCGCGCCACCCACCGAGCAGCGGGCCGTGCTTATCGACAGACATAATCGGCCGGCTTGGCCCGGGTGGGCGGTGAGGCTGGCAGCGACGCGTTCTGGTTTTGCCCTGCGAACGCGGGTTAACCCTTATTTCTAGGTCGAACCAGATTCTAGGAAGTCTCTAAATAACCGGTCAAGTCTTTAGAAACTGAAAGCAATACCAAAACCTGCATGAAGTACAAAGACTTGCGTGACTTCATCGGTCAGCTCGAGCGACAAGGCGAGCTGGTGCGGGTGACTGAGCCGCTGTCGGCGCGCCTGGAGATGACAGCACTCGCTGACCAGGTCTTGCGCGCCGGTGGACCTTCACTACTGGTTACAAATCCAGTGGGTTACAAAATTCCGGCGCTGCTGAACTTGTTCGGTACTACTCGACGGGTGGCGCTCGGCATGGGCGCCGGCAGCCTGGCCGAGCTGCGTGAGATCGGTCACGTTCTGGCGCGGCTGAAGGAGCCCGAGCCGCCGAAGGGCTTCAAGGATGCGGGCCGCCTGATGTCGATGGTCAAAGCGCTTTGGGACATGAAGCCGGACCGCGTGCGCTCGGCGCCGTGCCAGGAGGTCGTGCGCGAAGGCAATGATGTCCAGCTGGGCGAATTGCCAGTCCAGACCTGCTGGCCGGGCGACGCAGGGCCATTGATCACCTGGGGCCTGGTGATCACGCGCGGGCCGCAGTCGGTGGCACAGCCACGATCGCGGCAGAACCTCGGCATCTACCGCCAGCAGGTCATCGGCAAGCGCGAAGTCATCATGCGCTGGCTGGCGCATCGCGGCGGCGCGCTCGACTTCCGCGACTTTGCGCGCGCCAACCCCGGTCAGCCGTTTCCGCTCGCCGTTGCCCTCGGCGCCGATCCGGCAACAATCCTCGGCGCAGTAACGCCGGTGCCCGACACGCTGTCCGAATACCAATTCGCCGGCTTGCTGCGCGGCGGCCGTACGGAGGTCGTGGACACGTCGGTCGGCGAAGGCGCGATGAAGCTGCAGGCGCCGGCGAGCGCCGAATTCGTCCTCGACGGCCATATCCCGACCGCGAGCCCTGGCTTCAGCGGCGAAAGCGAAGCCGGCGTCAAGACGATGGAACGCGGCGGCTACCTGCATGCGCTCGAAGGCCCGTTCGGCGACCACACCGGCTACTACAACGAGCAGGACTGGTTCCCGGTGTTTCGCATCGACCGCCTGACCCACCGGCGCGACCCGATCTATCACTCCACCTACACGGGCAAGCCGCCCGACGAGCCGGCGGTACTCGGCGAGGCGCTGAACGAAGTCTTCGTGCCGCTGCTGCAAAAGCAGTTTCCAGAGATCACCGATTTCTATTTGCCGCCCGAGGGTTGCAGCTACCGCATGGCGGTGATCTCGATCAAGAAAGCCTACCCCGGCCATGCCAAGCGCGTGATGTTCGGCCTGTGGAGCTTTCTGCGTCAGTTCATGTACACAAAGTTCATCGTTGTCACCGACGACGACGTGAACATCCGCGACTGGAAAGATGTTGTCTGGGCGATCACAACGCGCGTCGATCCGGTGCGGGACACGACACTGGTCGATCAGACGCCGATCGACTACCTCGACTTCGCCTCGCCGACGAGCGGCCTGGGCGGCAAGATGGGCCTGGACGCCACCAACAAGTGGCCCGGCGAGACGCAGCGCGAATGGGGCCGCCCGATCGAGATGCCACAAGCCGTGCGCAGTGCGGTGCAAAAGATTTTCGACAATGTGATGCGCACACCGCCCGTGACATAGCACGCTGTCAAGGCAGCATTGGCTATCGCGTGCAGTCTCCCCGATTGCGCAGATTGCGTTGCGGCGCTGTGACCGCGGGCGCACCATGCAATTGTCTGCAATGCAGACACAACCCGTGGCGCAGTCTCTGCGTCCAAGGAGCCCAGGACCCTTTACCTCTTGAGCCCCGAAAGGTGGCGAAAGCCACCCACCCCTCCCGCTTCGGCGTGGAGGGGTTTGTTTTTTCAGGCGCCCAACATGAGAGCGAACTTTTCGCGCAGCACCGCGCGAACCAGTTGCGTTCCTTCGGACGATGGAATCCAGCGCAATAGGGGCCGCTCCACCGACTGGCCCAAACCCATCGGCGCCGGCACGATCTCCCACGGCGCCTTCTCGCGCGCCGCGGCGTCCCTGAACGCACGCAGCGCGCGCGGCATGTGCCAGCCGTGGGTGACGAGCACGACCTGCTTCACGTCCACGTCGCGCAGCAATGCGCCGCTGAGCTGCGCATTCTCTAGCGTGTCTCGCGACTTGGTTTCCACCCATCGCAGCGGCCGCATGAACTCGCGCTGAGCGATCTCTGCGGCCACGTCGGCCTCGGCGACACCGGGCTCGGACGCATGGCCGAGGCCACCGCTGAACATCATCGGCGCGCCGGTCTCGCGGCTGACCCAGACGCCGTAGCGCAAGCGCTCGAGCGACGCGTCGGACAGGCTGGCCACGCCGTACTCGGGGGCCAGCGCTTCGCGGCCGCCGCCGAGCATCAGCACCACGACACCCGGCTTGCCGGCAGCGGCCGCTTTTTTCAGCTCGGCCAGGCGGTCCACCGACAGCGGCGGCGGCGCGGACATCAATGCGCGCGACATCCAGTCGCCGAGCCCGGCGCAGCCGCTGAGCCAGAGCAGGATGACCGAGACCAGCACCAGCATCCAGCCCATGAAGCGCTGCCAGAGGATCAGGCGCGCGCCCACCAGCACCAGCAGCAGCAAGGGCACGGGAGGCAACAGCAATGCGGCAAGCACCGGCTTCCACGACTCGATGCCCAGACTTTGAAAGATCTCGTTCACCTGCGGCCCATCAGAGAATCAAGCGCGCGATTGTGCAGCACCCCCGCAGGCCTCACGCTTGCCCGCAGCCACCTGCCGACGCGAACGCAACGGCAGCGCGGTGCAATTCACGCATGGTTCGCTCTTGGCGGCTGCCAGCGGCATTGAGCACGACTCTTCCACGCTAGATTTCTCCGTCCCCATTTTCTGAGCTGCGCGATTCCGTGCAGCGAAGCCCATGGACTCCAATCGCTACGCGCCGCCGAAAGCCGCCGTCGAAGACATCGCCGCGCAACACACCTCAGCCGACATTTCGAGCCTGGCTGTCTCCGACAACTGGAAGGCCAAGTTCTATCTGCTGGAAAAGCCGGTGGCGTCAAGATGGCCGGCATCAAGACGCTGAGCGCCTCGGAGCGGATGAAGATCACCTTCAACTTCTTCGCCTTCTTGTTCGGCCCGATCTACTATGCCGTCAAAGGCATGTGGAAGAAGGGGCTAGCCCTCTTTGCGGCGAGCCTGGTGGTGATCTTGCCGATCACCTCCTGTTGGAGTTGCCGGCCTCGGTCGCTTTGCCAATGCGCTCGGTTATGGTGCCGCAGCGATCTACGCGATTCGCGCCAACATCGACTACTACAAGAAGATGGTCTTGAAGCAGAACGGTTGGTGGTAACCGGGGCGCTCGCTCGCGACGGCCGCCTACCCGCCGCCGCGCTGCGTGTAGAGATCGAAGTGCTTCATGAAACGCTGCCATGCGGCTTCTTCGATACCGATGGCCTCGATTCGCAGGTGCAGCCGCGGCAAGGTGATGAGCGCAATGCGCCGCGGCTCGAGGGGTCGCCAGCGCAGATCGGCATGGCCGCCGTCGATCGCGACAGCGGCCCCACCTTCGCGCCACTCGATCGCGCGATGCCTGCTGGCACCCGGCAACCATGTGCGCAGTTCCTCAGGCGTGCAGCACATGTCGCGCTCGAAGACGAACGGATAGTGCGCTTGCACTATCCCCCCGCGATCGGCGGCCAGATGGCGAGCACGTCGCCTTCCTTCGGCGTGAACGACAGGCGCTCCGCGGGCGGCACATAGACGCCGTTGACCAGCACCAGGTGCACGAGCTTCTCCGGCAGGCCGAAGGGCTCGATGATCTTGGCGATCGGCGTGCCTTCGGCAATGTCGAGCTCGACCCGGTTGCTGTGGCGCGCTTCGGCGGGCAGGTGTTGTGTCAGGCTGGCGTAGAGCTTGAAGGTGATGCGCATGCGCGGATGATGCCTTGCCGATTCAGGCCTTCACCAACGCCTTGTGCTCCTGCGCCTGCGCCGTGGCCAGGTACGCGGCCATCAACTGCGTCGGGTCTTTCAACAAGCGCTGCTTCCAATCGGCACCGAGCTTGACCTGGCCTTCGACCAGGCCGCGCATCGCACCGACGTGTTCCGTCCAGCCGACGCTGTTGCAGCCGACGAGACGGTCGCCGCCGAACTGCAGGCTCAGGTGCCGGCCGGCGGCCCTGTCGGTGAGCTCGACATGTTCGCCGCCGGGTGCGCCCTGCCAATCGCCGAAGCTGGCGCTGATCAGGCCCAGCGTGTCGAGCACGTTGATCTGCGTCACGCCGCGCAACTCGGTCTTCTGGCCAGCCATGTTGAGCGCGGCGACGCGCGCTTGTTCGGCAGCGTTCGGTTGGATCGCGCTGACGATGGTCTTGCCGCTCACCTTGTCGAAGGCCTCGGCGCAATCGCCGGCCGCATAGACGCCGGGCACGTTGGTTTGCAGGTGCTCGTCGGTGAGCACGCCGAGCAAGCACTTGACGCCGCTGTTTTCGAGGAAGCCGATGTTGGGCTTGACGCCGGTGGCGCTGATGACGAGGTCGGCTTCAAGCGTCTGGCCGTTGGACAGACGCACCTTCAAAGGCGCAGCCGGCGTTGCCGCAGCCGGTGCCTCCTGGTGACCCAGGCCAACGGCGTGCGCCAGACGCGTCAGCAACCCTTCGCTGTGCGCAGGGGCGGCCGGCGTGGCGCCGGCCTCGATCGCATCGACGCGTGTGCCGGTGAAGACGCGCACGCCCTTCGTTTCGCACCAGTCCTTGATCATGCCGCCCGCCGTCGGGCCCATCATGCGCGGCACCATGCGGTCGCCCATCTCGACGACGGTGAGCTGCACGCCGCGCGCGGCCAGCGACTCCATGATGATGCAGCCGATGAAGCCCGCGCCCATCTGCAGCACGCGCGCGCCTTTGGTCGCACGTTGCGCAATCGCGCGCGCGTCCTTCAACGTCCAGCAATGCAGCACGCCCTCGCTGTCGATGCCGGGGATCGGCGGCGACGCGGGCGACGAGCCGGTGGCGATCAGCAGGCGGTCGTAGGCCAGCGTGCTGCCGTCGTCGAGCGCCACAGACTTCTTTGCCGTATCGACAGACTTCGCGCGCACGCCGCGCTTGAGCTCGATGCGCTGCTTCGCGTAATGGTCCTTGCCGTGGCGCAGATGCGTCCCCTCTTCGCCCACGTTGCCGGCCAGCAGATAGGGAATCGCCATGCGCGAGTACGGCGCTTCGGGCTCGTCGCCGACGAGCACGATCTCGTCGCCCGGTGCGTGCTTGCGGATGGTTTCGGCGGCGATGACACCGGCCGGGCCGGCGCCGAGGATCACATGTCTTGTCATGTCGTTCTCCAAAAGAAGAAGGCGGTCCGAGAACCGCCTTCGTTCATGAGCTCAGTGAACTACAGGCCGAGGCGCGTCCGCGTCTCGGGCTTCAGCGTGCCGTCCGCATTCCAGCCGCGCGCCGCGTAGTACTTCGGCAGCATCTCGGGCAGCTTGCTGACCAGGCCCTTCGCCGGGCCCGTCTTCGTGGCTTCGTTCAACAGCCGTGGCGGCAGGTTGTCGTCCTTGTTGGTGAAGCCGGCCTTGTTGTTGAACTCGCGCTCCATGTTCCAGATGCGCTCACCGATCTTGGCCATGTTCTCAAGTGTGAACTCGGGGCCGCAGGCGGCGGCGACTTGCGGCGCCACGTCGGCCAGGCCCCAGGCGAAGCTGGTGAAGATGCAGATGCCGGCCGAGTCGAATGCAGCCGTCGCGTCCTGGAACGCGATCACGAGTTCGGGCTTGCCCTCTGCCGTCAGCGGATCGGTCTTGACCGGGATGCCGAGCACTTCCGAGGCCACGGTGTAGCTGCGCAGATGGCAGGCGCCGCGGTTGCTCGTGGCATAGGTCAGGCCCATGCCCTGGATGCCGCGCGCATCGTAGGCCGGGAACTCCTGGCCCTTGACGCTCATGCTCAGTTCCGGGTGGCCATACTTGGCGCACAGGCGCTTGCTGCCCTGGCCGATCTCCTTGCCGAAGCCGGTGCCTGCCGCCGTCATGTCGGCGAGTTCGCACAGCGCGCGTGCCGAGCCGAACGGCGACTCGATGCCGATCTGCTCCTTCTTCAGCACGCCCATCTCGTAGAGCTCCATCACTGCGCCGATCGTCGCGCCGAAGCTGATCGGGTCCATGCCCTGCTCGTTGCAGATGGTGTTGGCGTATTGCAGCGCTTCGATGTCGTTGACGCCATTGGCCGCGCCGAGCGCCCAAGCGGCTTCGTACTCCAGACCACCGGTGGCACCCCAGTACTGCGGCTTGTTCTCGACCGAGAAATGCTTTTGGTCGATCTTGCTGATGCGCCCGCAGGCGATGGTGCAGCCGAAGCAGGCCTGGTTGGTCACCAGCTGCGCCTTGCCATCACTCTTCCGCGGCGTGGCCATCGCTTCGGCTGAGATGTCCTTCGCGCCTTCGAACTGGCTGTCCTTGTGGTTGCGCGTCGGCAGCGCGCCGATCTCGTTGATGACGTTCATCAGCACCTGCGTGCCATAGGTCGGCAGGCCCTGCCCCGTCACCGCGTTGTCGGCGAGGATCTTCTTCTTCTCCTTCGTGACCTTCATGAACTCCTTGGGGTCGGCGATGTTGCCGACGCCCTTGGTGCCGCGCACGGCGATCGCCTTCAGGTTCTTCGAGCCCATCACCGCGCCGACACCGGAGCGGCCTGCCGCGCGGTGCAGGTCGTTGACCACCGCGGCGAACAGCACTTGGTTCTCGCCCGCGAGGCCGATCGAGGACACGCGGATCAGCGGGTCTTGATGCTGCTTCTTGATCGTCTCCTCGGTATGCCAGACGCTCTGGCCCCACAGGTGGGCCGCGTCGCGCAACTCGGCCTTGTCGTCCTCGATGAACAGATACACCGGCTTCGGCGACTTGCCTTCGAAGATCACCATGTCCCAGCCGGCCATCTTCAGCTCGGCGCCCCAGTAGCCGCCGGAGTTGGAGCACGCAATCGCGCCGGTGAGCGGGCCTTTGGTGACCACCGTGTAGCGGCCGCCGGTGGAAGCCATCGTGCCGGTCAGCGGGCCGGTGGCCCAGATGATCTTGTTGGCCGGCGAGAGAGGATCGACCTTCGGATCGACCTCCTGCACGATGTACTTGGTGGCCAGGCCGCGCGAGCCGAGGTACGCGCGCGCCCAGTCCATGTTGGTCGGCTCGCTCTTGCAAGTGCCCGCGGTGAGATCGACGCGAAGAAGTTTTCCTGCCCAGGACATGGTGTTCTCCTCAGGCTGAAGGTTGGTTGCCGAGCTTGTCGGCCCAGGCCTGCATCTTGTTGAGGCCCGTCCAGTTGGCATCGACATACGTGATCGCGCCGGTCGGGCAGGCATCGGCACACGCCGGCTCGCCGCCGCACAGATCGCACTTCTGCACCTTGCCGGTTTCCTGCACGTAGTTGATCGTGCCGAACGGGCAGCTGATCGTGCAGACCTTGCAGCCGACGCAGGTGGTCTCGTTGACGATCTTCGCGCCGGTGACGACGTCGAGCGTGATCGCTTCGACCGGGCAGGCGTGCAGGCACCAGGCTTCATCGCACTGCGTGCAGGTGTAGGGCACCTTGCGGCCGGTGTGATGGAAGTCGAAAACCTTGATGCGCGATTTGGCCGGCGCGTAGGTGGCGTAGTTCTCGAACGAACAGGCCATTTCGCATTGGAGGCAGCCGGTGCATTTCTCCGGGTTGATGTGCAAGGTCTTCTGCATGAGCGCCCTTCCTGACGTGTGACGACCGGGACATTCAGCTCGCGCACGATCGCGCGGCACCTATGTCCGGTGGAGCCTATCTTCGGCAGTGCCTATGCACGCGCCTACCTAGGCCTAACCCTAGTCGGCTTGTTCCACGATGCGACAGCGGCCGTGACGGCTCATGGAGCGCGCCAGCTCAGCTTCGCCTTGGCAAAGATGCGCCCGAGCTCGCCGCTCGTCGCCAGCGTGTTGATCGCCCCTGCACCGCCTGCGCCAGATCGGTCGATTCGCGCTTGACCGCGCAGCCGATCACCCAGCCGTCGCGCATGCGCGGCACCGGCAGCGGCTCGATGACGAAGCGCGCATCGCCGGCGAGCACGCTTTCGATTTCGGACGACTGCCCCGCCGCGGCGCCCACCTCGCCGGCTTGCAGCGCTCTGGCCGCTGCGGCGCCGTCTTTCCAGGTGGTGACGAGCTGCTCGCGCCAGCCGCCGCCGTCGGCGCCGATCATCCGCCAGCCGGCCAGGCTTTGCCCGGCCACGGCGATCTTCTGGCCGGCAAAGTCGGCCAGCGCCTCGCCTTTGGCCACACGCTTGACATCGCGCGCCATCACCAGGCGCTCGCGGTAGTACGGCGCAAGATGTTGACGCGCGGGTTGTTGCGCATCAGCGGCGCATCCACCGGCACGTGCAGCAGCACGTCGGCGGGGCCGAAACCGAGGTAGTGGCCGCGCCAGACCATGTTGCGCAGGTCGTCGTCCATGTTCTCGCCGGCGGTGAACGGCAGCAGCGACAACTCGAGCCCGAGCGCCTTGGACAACGCGCGCGCCAGATCGACGTCGATGCCCTCGCCGCCCACCGAAAACGGCGGCAGGTCCTGGTACACGCCGACGACGAGCCGGCCGCGGGCGCGGATGCGCTCCAGCGCCGGCGTTTCAGTCTGCGCGAACGCGGCCAGCGGCAGCGTTGCCAGCAGCGCCGCGCGGCGCGATAGTCCTCTCACAACGGCTTCTCGCGCCGCGTCTCCAGGTAACTCTTGATCGCCCACACCGCCTCCTGCTGCAAGACGCCTTCGAACGGCGGCATATAGACCGCGCCGTTGCGCGAGACGCCGCGGCGCACTTTGCCGATGAAGTATCCGTCCATCTCCTTGACGCAGGCCGTCTGCTTGGCCGCGTCTTTCTGCGTCGCGCAGTCGTTGTCGAGCTTGCGCAAGTCGGGCGCGATGCCGCCGGAAATGGCCTCCAGGCCGTGGCAGCGCGCGCAGTTCTGGTTGTAGGCCGAGCTGCCGATCGTCACCGCCTTGGGGTGCGCCGGCGCCGTGCGGTACGGGTTGTCGGCGCGCCAGTCGGGCGCCCAGCACCGGCAGCTCCTTGGTATCGACGGCCTGCGGCGTCACGTCGCCGTGGGCCCAGGCCGAGGCAGGAAGCAACTAAGGCCGCGGCGAGTACGGCACAGGTCAGTTTCATGGTGGCGGTCTCCAGCTTCAGGTTGTCGTCAGCTCCACGGGCTGCAATCGGCGTGCCACCGGCGGCTGTGGCGACTTGACACAGTCTCGGGTCAGGACCCGCTTGTACCGTCGCGATTTTGGACGCAAGCTGCGCGACCGCGGCGCCCGCCCATGCCGTGAACACGACAACACGGTCGCCGAAGACCGAGGAAGACAAACCCGTGACCGTGAGCCCCCATACCGCGCGCTCGCGCCGTGCCATCGACGAGCCCTACCGCCCGATCGCCGCGGCGCTGCAACTGCCGACCGAGCATGTCACCACCATCGACCAGTCGCACGAGCGCTGCGCCACGCTCGGCCTGTCGCGCTTCGAACAACCCGACCTGTCGCCGCTCGGCCGCGCCGACCTGACGATCTCGCGCGAGCGCAACCTGCGCCTGCATGCGCATGCCGCGCCGGTGATGGAGATGCTGTTCGAGCAGATCGTGCAGACGCAGAGCATGGTCGTGCTCTGCGACGCCACCGGCACCATCATCCATTCGATCGGCGACGACGATTTCCTGTCGCGGGCGAGCAAGGTCGCGCTGGCGCCGGGCGTCGAACTGGAGCGAGCAGGCCAAGGGCACCAACGCCATCGGCACCGCGCTCGTCGCCGAAACGCCGACGCTCGTCCATGCCGACGAGCACTTCATGCACGCCAACCATTTCCTCACCTGCTCGGCGGCGCCGATCCTCGACCCGCGCGGCAACATCCTCGGCGTGCTCGACGTGACCGGCGACCAGCGCAGCTACCACCAGCACACGATGGCGCTGGTGCGCATGAGCGCGCGCATGATCGAAAACCACTGGCTGTCGGACGACTACCGCCATGTCATGCGGCTGCACTTCCACAACCGCGCCGAGTTCATCGGCACGCTGATGGAAGGCATCCTCGCCGTCACGCCCGACGGCAAGATCGTCGGCGCGAACCGCAGCGCGCTCGATCAGTTGGCGATGAGCGGCGCCGCGGTGCGCATGCATTCGCTGCCGAGCCTGCTCGGCACCACGGTCGGCGCGCTGGTCGAGCATTTCCGCTCGCCGCTGGCCACGCCGCTGATCGCGCGCACCGCCGACAACCGGCAGGTGCATGTCATGGCGCGCTTCAACTTTCCGGCGTGGCACAGCACCGCAGGCGGCGACGGCGCGAGCGATGCACCGCCGCCCTCGATGCCGCAGCGCGCGCGCCGCGGCGCCGCGCATCGCAGCCGGCCGAGCCGATCGGCCTGGCGGCGCTGACCACCGGCGACACGCAGATGGCCGCCATCGCCGCCAAGGTGCGGCGCGTCATCGACCGCGACATCCCGATCCTGATCCTCGGCGAAACCGGCACCGGCAAGGAGCTGCTGGCGCGCGCCATCCACCAGGAGTCGCAGCGCGCACGGCAGCCGTTCATCGCCGTCAACTGCGCCTCGATCCCCGACACGCTGATCGAGTCCGAACTCTTCGGCTACGAAGAAGGCGCCTTCACCGGCGCGCGGCGCAAGGGCGCGGTCGGCAAGATCGTGCAGGCCAACGGTGGCACGCTGTTTCTCGACGAGATCGGCGACATGCCGATCGCCTTGCAGGCGCATCTGCTGCGCGTGCTGCAGGAGCGGCAGGTGGTGCCCCTGGGATCGGCCAGCAGCAACAAGCCGGTGGCGGTGGACGTGGCGATCGTCTGCGCGACGCACCGCAACCTGCGCGAGATGATCGCCGCGCAGACCTTCCGCGAAGACCTGTACTACCGCCTGAACGGCCTGGCCGTGAAGCTGCCGGCGCTGCGCGAGCGCAGCGATCTGGCAGCGCTGGCCGAGCGCATCGTCGCGCGCGAAACGCAGCGCAGCCTGACCCTGTCGCCGGAAGTTGCGGCTCTGCTGGCGCGCTGCCCGTGGCCGGGCAACGTGCGGCAGTTGTTCAACGTCTTGCGCACGGCCTGCGTGATGGCCGCCGGCGAGCGCGCGATCCGGCGCGAGCACTTGCCGGATGATTTTCTCGACGAGGTCGGCGCGCTCGACACACGAACGGCCGCGCTGCCGCCGAGCCGCGCCGACGCGCCGGCGGCCGCCACGGCGGCGCAAGCAGAACCACTGCCCACGCCCGCCGACCCCCAGGCCGGCCGCTCGCTCGACGACATCGAGATCGACGCCATCCGCCATGCACTCGACGCCGCCGGCGGCAACATTTCCGAAGCCGCGAAGCGTTTGGGCATCAGCCGCAACACGATCTACCGCAAGCTGCGCTGGCGTGGAACGGCATCGCCGGCGTAAGCCCGTTGTTCAGGGCTTGAAGGCCTCGTCTTCGGCGTGCCGCCACGCGCGCTGCCAGTTCAGCGCATGCGCCGTGCCCATGGTGCGCGATGCATCGACGGCGGGCAGCGTCGTCGGCACGGCGGTCGCGTCATCGCCGCGTGATTGCGCGTTGTGAACTTCGGCGTCGAGCGCGTTCCAATAGACGATGTGCGCCTTCAACTCGTCAACAGGCGCAGGCTCGCCCTGTTCGCCCATCAACGTCGTTGCGTTGCGGGCAATCACTGCCAACTGCTGTGTCGCTGCGCTGATGACGTCGGTGATCGCGTGGCCGGTCTCGCGCCGCACCACGCAACCCAGCGCGCGGCCGAACGCCGCGGACGGGCCGCTGCCGATGGCCCAGACGCGCCGCCCGTCGCGCACGATCAGCAAGTTCGACACGACGCCGCGGTTGCTCGCGTCGGCATCGCCACGCGCGCCGCGCACCCACCACAGGCCACCGTCGGGGGATGCCGGCCACGCTTCGAGACGCGGTGCATCGGCGCCGCAGGCGATCGTCGCGCCCGGCAACAACGCCGCCACGCACCACACGATGCAGCGCAGCGCCGCGGGTATTCCCTGTTTCAGTCTTGAGCGCATTGGCGTCCCACTGGCACAAGATGCGTCGAAAGGCGCGCCTGCCGCCCGCCCTTGCGGCGGCACGTGTCTTGCACCCGGGTCTCGCATGCGCATGATGACGAACGACAGACAGATACCTCCGCGGCGAGAGTGGAAGGCGGTTGCGGCATGAAGCTGCGCGTGCACGGCGCCGTGGCTGCTGCTGGCGCCGATCAAGCACGGCGCATGCCGTCGCTGATGCTATCGCCCGGACACGGCAACGACGAAAGCGCCTGGTGCCGCGTCGATGCCGGTCGCGGAACGACGACAGGCGACGATGACGGCACCGCGGTCGTGCTGACCGGCATGCAGCGCGATCAGGTCAGCGGCCTGCTCGATCTGCGCGACGGCGCGCCGATCGATCTCTACGCCACGCCGGCCGTCTTCGAACACCTCACGCTGACGCTGCCGCTGCTGCCGGTGCTGCAGCAGTTCTGCGGCGTGCAGTGGCACCTGATCCCGGTGGCCGGCGAGCAGCGCGCGGCCGACTTCACCGTCGAACGTTTGCCGACGCTGGTCTTCACCGCATTGACGACCGGTGACGCCGCCGCCGGCGAGCGCATCGCGTTGGCGGTGCGCGACGAGCGCTCGCGCGCGCGGCTGTTCGTCGTTCACGGCGCGAGCCTCGACTCGGCCGCGTTCGACTCGATGCTCGACTGGATGAAGGACGCCGACTGCGTGGTCATCGACCGCGCGCCGCACCTCGACAACGCGCGCTGGCGGGGTCGTCTGGCCGGCGTGCCCAGCCCGCGCAAGCTGCTGCTCGACGCCAACGGCAGCGACCGTTCGCTGTTCGCCGCCTGCGGCATCGAGTGCGCACAAGGGGCGATGGAGTTCGAGTTGTGATGCGCGCCGCGCGGCCGCCCGAAGGCGCGCGCTCCCCCTTGGGGGGACGGGCCGAAGGCCCTTGGGGGCCAACATGATGTCGATAGACATACAAGCGCTGACCAAGCGCTATGGCGCACGCACCGCGCTCGACAACTTGACGCTGGCGATCGCGCCGCGCTGTTTCGCTGCGCTGCTCGGCCCCAACGGCGCCGGCAAATCGACGCTGTTCCAGATCCTCACCGGCCTGTTCGCAGCCGACGGCGGCGAGGCCTTCATCGCCGGTCATTCCATCCGCAAGCAACCGGTGGCCGCACTCGCGGCACTCGGTGTGGTCTTTCAACAGATGTCGCTGGACCTCGACCTGTCCGTCGAGCGCAACCTGCGCTTTCACGCTGCGCTGCACGGCCTGTCGCGGGCCACGGCCGACGAGCGCATCGAACAAGGCTGCACCGCACTCGGCATCGCCAAGGATCGAAGCGCGCCGTGCGCGAACTCTCCGGCGGCAACCGGCGCAAGGTCGAACTCGTGCGTGCGCTGCTGCACCGGCCCGCGGTGCTGCTGATGGACGAGGCCAGCGTCGGCCTCGACCCGGCGTCGCGCCGCGACCTGCTCGCCGCCCTGCGCGCCGACGTGGCCGCGCGCAACACCACGGTGCTGTGGGCGACGCACCTGGTCGAAGAAGCACACGCCGCCGACCGCGTGCTCGTGCTGCACCAAGGCAAGACTCATTGCCGACGGCACGCCGGCGGACGTCACCACCGCGCTCGGCGGCGCCACGCTCGAAGCCGGGTTCATTCAACGCACCACCCTTTCACGCAAGGAGTCAGCTGCAGCATGAAATCCCTACTCTCGTTTGGCCTGTCTTGTCTGACGGGCGCAGCGCTGGCGCAGCCCACGGTCTGGGTCTCGAGCGAAAAAGACAACGCGCTGACCGTCGTCGATGCGGCCACGCTCGCCGTGCAAGGCACCGTGGCCACCTGCAAGCGGCCGCGCCACATGCATTTGCTGGCGGGCGGCAAGCAGGTGCTCGTGGCCTGCGCCGAGTCGCACGCGGCCGACCTGATCGACGTGGCCACGAAGAAGAGCGTCCGTCGCGTGCCGCTCGGCGACGACCCGGAAGCCTTCGACCTCTCGCCTGACGGTAAGACGCTGTACGTGAGCAATGAAGACGACGGCGCGCTCGGCTTCGTCGATGTCGCCAGCGGCAAGATGATCAAGCAGGTGCCGATCGGCAAGGAGCCCGAAGGTGTGAAGACCAGCCCTGACGGCAAGCTGGTGTATGTCACGTCGGAAGTGGCCAACATGGTTCATGTGGTCGATGTCGCCACGGCCAAGGTGCTGCACAACGTCAAGGTCGGCAAGCGGCCACGCCGCATGTGGATCACGCCCGACGGCGCCGAGCTCTGGGTCACCAACGAGCTCGATGCCAGCGTGAGCATCATCGCCACCAAGGACCACACGCTGATCCACACGATGAAGTTCACGCTGCCCGGCGCTCGCGCGCAGGACATCACGCCCGTCGGCATCGCGATGACGAAGGACGGCAAGCGCGCCTTCGTCGGCATGGGCCGCGCCAACCATGTCGCCTTCGTCGATGTCGCGCAGCGCAAGGTCACGCAGATGGTGCTCGCCGGCAAGCGCGCCTGGAACGTCGCGCTCGACAAGGCCGAGACGCGGCTGTATGTCGTCAACGGCTTGTCGGACGACATGACGGTGATCGACGTCGCTTCCGCGAAAGCGCTGAAGACCATCGCGGTGGGCCGCGTGCCCTACCAGGCGTTGGTGATCGAGTGATTTGCCCCCCCCCCGAAGCGCCTGCGGCGCCTCCCCCCCAGGGGGGCGCCGCGAGCGGCCCGGCAGAGCCGGATCCGCCGCGGCCGCTCGGGCGCGTTGCGCTTCTTCTGGCGCTGTTGGTGTGTCCGGCTGGCACGTTGCTCGCCGCCACGCTCAAGGCCACGCTGATCCAGCCGGCTGATGATCCGCGCCTCGAACGCACGCGTACCGAACGCGCCTACCTCGGCCACCCCGGCGGCCCTGCCGAGCAGGGTCTGAAGGTTGCGCTCGACGAAGCGAAATTCGAACTCGACGCGGGCAAGACCGCGGTCGCTCTCGACGTGAAAGCGGCAGCCGATGCCAACGCCGCGCGCGCTGCGGCACTTGCCGCCGAGAAAGCTGGCGCGGCCGTGCTCGTCACCGACCTCGACGCCGCATCGACGATCGCGGTGGCCGACGCGGTGAAGCTGCCGGTGTTGAACGTCGGCAACGCCGCCGACGCGCTGCGCGAGAGAGATTGCCGCGCGAACCTGTTCCATCTGCTTCCCAGCGAGCGCATGCGAAGCGACGCGCTGGCGCAATCGCTCGTGGCGCGCAAGTGGAGCAACGTGCTCGTACTCACCGGCCCCGGCGCTGACGATGCGCTGCGCGCGGCCACCGCGCAAGCGTCGATGAAGCGCTACGGCATCAAGGTCGTGGCCAGCAAGCCGTTCAAGATTTCTACCGACCCGCGCGAACGCGATCTGGCCAATCCGCTGCTGCTCACCGGCGGCGGCTTGCAGTACGACGCGGTCTGGGTGATCGACAGCGACGGCGAGTTCGCGCGCTCGCTGCCCTACCGCACGTCGCTGCCGCGGCCCGTCGTCGGCGATGCGGGGCTCGCGGCGCTGGCCTGGCACGCGCAGTTCGAGCGCTTCGGCGCGCCGCAGGTGGTGCGCCGCTTCGCCAAGGCCAACAACCGCACGATGACGGCGCACGACTTCGCGTCGTGGATGGCCGGCCGCGCGCTGACGGCTGCGGCCATCGCGGCGCCGAACGGGCCGAACGCGGCGTGGTCCAAAGCGCTGGCCGCCAACGAGCTCGACGGCAGCAAAGGCGTGACGATGAGCTTTCGCCCCTGGGACGGCCAGTTGCGCCAGCCGCTTCTGCTGACCGACGGCCAGGGCGTGATCGGGCAAGCGCCGGCCGAGGGCGTGCTGCATCCGAAGAACGCGCTCGACACGCTCGGCGCGGATGCGCCGGAGAAGCTCTGCAAGGCTCGTGGTTCGTGAAGCACGCACTTCAGGCCCTCAGCGCCATCACCGCACGCGAGCTCTTCAAGTTCTCGCGCCAATACGGCCGCCTCGTCTCGGCATTGGTGCGGCCGCTGCTCTGGCTCGCGGTCTTCGCAGCAGGCTTCCGCAACGTCTTCGGCGTCGCCATCGTCGAACCCTACGACACCTACATCCCCTACGACGTGTACATCGTGCCCGGCCTGCTCGGCATGGTGCTGCTGTTCAACGGCATGCAGTCGAGCCTGGCGATGGTCTATGACCGCGAGATGGGGTTGATGCGCTTGCTGCTGACCGCGCCGCTGCCGCGCTGGTGGGTGCTGGCCTGCAAGCTCCTCGCCACCGCGGTGCTGTCGTTCCTGCAGGCAGCGGCGTTCCTCGTCGTCGCCGCATTGATCGGCACCGAAGTGCCGTGGCCCGGCGCGCATGCGATCGTGGCGGCCATCGCCGCAGCGTTGATGTTCGGCGCGCTCGGCCTCTTGCTGTCGGTGCACATCAAGCAGTTGGAGAACTTCGCCGGCACGATGAACTTCGTCATCTTCCCGATGTACTTCATCTCGACCGCGCTCTACCCGCTGTGGAAGCTCGAAGAATCCGGCGCGACCTGGGTCTGGCGCATCGCGCAGGTCAACCCGTTCACGCACGCGGTGGAGTGGATGCGCTTCGCGCTTTACGGCAAGGACCCGGGCATTGCGCCGTGGGTCGTGCTCGGCACCTTGGCGGTGGCCTTCGTGCTGGCGTGTTGGGGCTATGACCCGCAGCGCGGGTTTGGTCAGCTTGCGAAGCGAGGGGGCCCCGCATGACGCCCGTCGAAGGCCTCGTGCTGACCACGCACGGCAGCGACGACCGCGTCGAAGGCGGCGCGGCCTGGCGCCGCCGCAGCGACGACGGCGTGGACTATTGGTTACGCAGCGACGACACGGGCATCTATCGTGTGGCCAGCAAGAGCGATCTCGACGCCGAACCCAAGGTCGATGCCCAGCGCCGCTACGTCTTGAAAGCCCCGCTCGCGGCGGGCAGCAGTTGGCAGGCCACGACCACCGCCTACCTGCTCCGGCGCCGCGCCGAATTCCCGCGCGAGTTGCGCCACACGCACCCCTCGATCACCATGACCTACACGATCCAAGCCCTCGGCGAGAAGGTGCAGACGCGCGCCGGCGCTTTCGACAATTGCCTGCGCGTCAAAGGCAGCGCTGCCGTGCGCGTCTATGCCGATTCGGTGGTCGGCTGGCGCGACATGCCGCTGGCCACCACCGAGTGGTACTGCGACGGCGTCGGCCTGGTGCGCCTGGTGCGCGAGGAACCGGCGCAGGCGACGTTTCTCACCGGCGACACGCTGACGATGGAATTGGTGGCCTGGCAATGAAACGCCGCCACTTCACAGCCACGCTCGCCGCGCTGCCGACTCTGGTCTGTGCCACCACGCGTGCGCAGAACGGCACGCAGCATGGAGACAGCTTCCCGAGCCGGCCGATCACGCTCTGGGTGCCGTGGCCGGCCGGTGGCGCGACCGACGGCACACTGCGCCTGCTCGCCGAGATCGCCGGCCGCCACCTCGGCCAGCGCGTGCTGATCGAGAACCGCAGCGGCGGCGGCGGCACGCTGGTGATGCCGGTGCTGCAGACCGCTGCGCCCGACGGCTACACGATCGCGCAGATACCGCAGCCGGTGTTGCGCGCGCCGTGGACACAGAAGGTGCTGTGGGACCCGATCCGCGACACGACGCCGATCCTGCAACTCAGCGGCGTCACCTTCGGCCTGCTGACGCACCCGGGCAACGGCATCAAGACGCTCGACGATGTGTTCGCTTTCGCGCGCACGCACCCGAGCGCGCTGACGGTGGCCACCAACGGCGTCGGCACGACGCCGCACCTGCTGATGGACCAGTTGATGGCCGCCAAGGGCCTGACCTACGTGCACGTGCCGTACAAGGGCACGGCCGAGCAGATGCTCGCCGTGGCGTCGGGGCATGTCGATGTCGGCGTCAACTCGAGCGGCTTTGCGCCGCATGTCGAGAACGGCCGCCTGCACCTGATCGCCGTCTTCAGCGAGCAGCGCAGCAAGCGCTGGCCGCAGACGCCGACGTTGACCGAGCTCGGCTTCCCGCTCGCCGCGACGTCGCCGTACGGCCTGGCGGGGCCCAAGGGCCTGCCGCCGGCCATCGTGCGCACGCTGCACGACGCCTTCAAGCTGGCGCTGTTCGACCCGCAGCATGTGGCCGAACTCGACAAGTACGACCAGCAGCCCGATTACCTCGGCAGCGCAGACTACGCGCGAGCGATGAAAGAGGCCTTTGCCGCTGAAAAGAAAAACGTCGAGCGTCTCGGCTTGAACAAGGGTGGCTGAGGCACGCAATCACCTGTGACATGACCGCGTTCGAATAGGCTTAGCATGCGCTGCGCGTTCCTCCCCCACCCTGCACAAGGAGACTTTCGATGAGCGACTACCTGCCCGACGTCAAGAAGTACGCCCCCAACGCCAGCGAGGCCCATGTGGCGTCGATCGTCAAGTACTGCGGCATCGCGCTGCGCAACGCCGACTCGTCGCTGGTCTCCGTCAGCGACGACAAGGAAAAAGCGACGGTGCGCAACGGCTTCGCAGCCAAGAAGCTCGGCCTGGACGCCGCTGCCGCCGACAAGGGCATCGCCGCGGTGGCCGAGAAGATGAAGGACGAGAAGCGCAAGAGCCGCGTCACCTTCTACTACCTGCTGGCCGAAGCCACCGGCACGCTCGGCAAGCTCGGCTGAAGCAGGCCAAGGCGCCGTTGATTCATAGGAGCCTCGGCGCAACCGCGTTCTTCCGAATCTTCAGCGCGCGGCGCCGATGGCAGCCGCGATCGGCGCGTGCCCGGCTCGGCGCGCGATCTCTGCGGCGGTCAGGCCACGGTCATCACGCTGATCGGTCTTCGCGCCGCGTGACAGCAACAGCTTCACCGCTTCGCCGTGCCCCTGGCCGGCGGCCCACATCAGCGCCGTGAGTTGCTGCTCGTAGGCGGCGTTGATGGGCACGCCGCGGTCGAGGAGCAGCGCGAGCACGTCGGCGTGCCCCTGGCCCGCGGCGTAGATCACCGCGGGCTTTTTCATGCGGTCGATCGGCTCCGTGCGGGCCCCGGAGGCGAGCAACATGCTGGCGATCGCGGCATGGCCGCCGTAGGCCGCGGCCATCAGCGGCGTCACGCCTTCGAGCGACGCCAGGTTGACGTCGGCACCGGCAGCCACCATGCGCTCGGCCATCGCGGCATCGCCTTTCTCGGCGGCCATCAGCAAAGCCGTCTTGCCCAGGCGGTTGCGAGAGTTCGGCGCCGCGCCGCGGGTCAGCGCGCGTTCGAGGGCAGGCAGATCGCTCTGCCGCGCCGCCACCAGCAACTGCGCGTTGAGGTTCGGGTTGGTCGCTGCCTGCGCATGTGCGCTGCCGTGAAGGCCGGCAGCGATCGACGACGATCGCCAGCAGGGTCTGAAGCCGCTTGGGCATCGGGAAACTCCTTGGATCGGCTGAACATATTTGACTTCCCATCTCACAGGATGCGCCGTAGTCTCGCCACCGAGGAAACGCGTGACCCGACCGTCGCCAGCCGAAGTTCCGCAGTCCCTGACTGCTTCGTGCCGAGCCCTCCACGTTGCCTCGAACGCGCCGCTGTTCTGAACGGAGCGCGCAACGACTCACAACCGAACGAGGAGACACGCATGACTCGCATGGGTTCATTGGCATGGGCCGCGGCTTTGGCCGCGGCCACCGGCCTCTCGATGGCACAGGAAATCCAGGGCGGCGCCGCGGCCACCGGCGCGCCGGTGCCAAAAGACATCTCGGTGTCGCAAGGCAAGCTCGATGCGGCCGGCAAGGACGGCACGAACTTCTTGCACTCGAACATGAGCTACGAGCAGACGCGCTACTACCCGGCGGCGCAGATCAACAGCAAGAACGTCGGCAAGCTGCGCCCGGTGTTCACCTTCCAGACCGAGGTGCTGGAGTCGATGGAAACCGCGCCGATCGTCGTTGACGGCATCATGTACCTGACCACCTCGTACAACCATGTCTATGCGGTCGATGCGGTGACGGGCAAGGAGTTCTGGCACTACAAGCACAAGATGGGGCCGGTGACGACCTATTGCTGCGGCCCCAACAACCGCGGCGTGGCGATCATGGGCGACAAGCTCTACATGGGCACGCTTGACGCCAAGCTGCTCTCGCTCGATGCCAAGACCGGCAAGCTGCTGTGGGCGACGCAGATCGCCGACCCCGAACTCGGCTACAGCGAGACGATGGCGCCGGTGGCTGTCAACGGCAAGGTGCTGATCGGCACCAATGGCGGCGAGTACGGCGTGCGCGGTTTCGTCAAGGCCTTCGACGCCAATGACGGCAAGCTGCTCTGGACCTTCTACACCATCCCCGAGAAGGGCCATGAAGGCGTGTGGGCCGTCAACGATGCCACCAACCGCAACATGCTGCGCGACATCGCGGCCGAGAAGAAGCAGCTTGCTGACAAGGGCGGCGACTTCTTCAAGACGCTCGGCGGCGGCGTGTGGATGGCGCCGGCGGTGGACAAGGACAGCAACACCGCCTTCTTCGTCGCCGGCAACCCGAGCCCCGACCTCTACGGCGCCGAGCGCCCGGGCGACAACCTGTACACCAACTCGATCATCGCGGTGGACCTGAACACCGGCAACTACAAGTGGCACTACCAGTACATCGCGCACGACGTGTGGGACCTCGACGCGGTGTCGCCGGTGATCCTGACCGAGGCCAAGGGCAAGGACGGCGCCATGCGCAAGGTGGCCATCCACGGCGGCAAGACCGGCCACGTCTATGTGCATGACCGCGCCACCGGCGAGCTGATCCGCTTTTCCGAAGCGATGGTGCCGCAGGAAAACATGTGGGTGCTGCCGACGAAGGAAGGCAAGCGCATGCTGCCCGGCGCCAACGGCGGCGTCGAGTGGAGCCCGATGGCGGTCAATCCGAAGACGCGCCTGGCCTACGCGGCCAATCTGCACCAGCCGATGACGTACCACGTCGAGGAAGCCAAGTACCCCGGCGGCAAGTTGTGGTTGGGCGGCGCCTTCAAGGTCGTGCCGGGTGAAAAGCAATGGGGTCGCCTGGCGGCAGTCAACATCGACACCGGCAAGATGGCGTGGAAGTTCGACACCGAGCAGCCGCTGATCGGCGGCGTGCTCGCCACCGCCGGCAACCTGGTCTTCAACGGCGAGGGCAACGGCTACTTCCGCGCCTTCGACGCGACCACCGGCAAGAAGCTCTGGGAGTACCAAGCCGGCGCCGGCGTCAATGCACCGGCGGTGTCGTACACCGTCGGCAAGAAGCAGTACGTCGCGGTGGCGGCGGGCGGCAACACGCAGCTCGACTTCAAGCGCGGCAACTCCGTCGTCGTGTTCGCTTTGCCCTGATGGCCAAAGGAGCGCTGGCCGCAGCGTGTTGCGCGGCGGCGCTGTTGACCAACAGCGCCGCCGCGCAGACCGTGACCCCTGTCATGACGCAGGCCCCGGCCAAGGCCGCGGTCTGCACGGCCTGCCACGGCGAAGCCGGCCGTTCGACGATCCCTGCCAACCCGATCCTCGCCGGCCAGACCTCGCGCTACCTGTACCTGCAACTGCGCGACTTTCAGGAAGGCCGGCGCAGCGACCCGCAGATGAGCCCGATGGTCAAGGACCTGTCGCGCGAGGAGCTGCGCGAACTGTCCGACTGGTTCGCTCAGCAGAAACCGCCGATCCAGAACTTCAAGGTCGATCCCGCCAAGGCCGCTCGCGGCAAGCAGAAGTCCGACGAGACGCTGTGCACCATGTGCCACCTCGGCGGCTTTCTCGGCCAGAACGAAATCCCCCGTGTGGCCGGGCAGAACTACGACTACATCGTCAAGCAGCTCGCCGACTTCAAGGCGCGGCGGCGCACCAACGATGCGGGCAACATGACGAGCGTGTCATCGACGTTGAACGACGCCGACATCGAAAACCTGGCGCATTACCTCGTGGGACTGTAGAGATGATCGTCGAGCGCATCTGGACCGGCAACGCCTACCGCAACTACAACTACCTCATCGCCTGCCCCGAGAGCGGCGAGGCCTTGGCGATCGATCCGCTGGACCACGTCAAGTGCCTGGCCGCTGCAAAAGACAAGGGCTGGCAGATCACGCAAATCCTGAACACGCACGAGCACCACGACCACACCGGCGGCAACGCCGCCGTCGTCGCCGCGACCGGGGCCAAGGTGATCGCGCACCACCGCGCCGGCGCGCGCATCGCCGGCGTGGACCGCGGCGTGGCGGCCGGCGACGTGATCAAGGTCGGCAAGACCGTCGAGCTCGAATGCATGGACACGCCGGGCCACACGATGTGCCACATCTGCCTGCGCTCGCACACCGATCAGCCGGCGCTGTTCTCCGGCGACACGCTGTTCAACGCCGGCGCCGGCAACTGCCACAACGGCGGCAATGCGCAAGACCTGTACACCACGTTCGTCGATCAACTGGCCAAGCTGCCGGCCGAGACACGCGTCTATCCGGGCCACGACTACATCGAGAACAACCTGCGCTTCACGCTCGCGCGCGAGCCCGACAACGCGGATGCGAAGGCGATGTTGCCGAGCGTCACCGCGCACGACCCGGCGAGCGCGCGCGTGACGACGCTGCGGGAAGAAAAGCAGATCAACACCTTCCTGCGCCTGACGAGCCCGAGCGTGATCGCGGCGCTGCGCGAGACTTTTCCCGATTTGCCCGACAAGCCCGATCCGAAGACCGTGTTCGTCAAGCTGCGCGAGCTGCGCAATCAATGGTGACCTGAACGGGGAATCCAGTACGCGAGCTGCGCCGCCGCGGCGAAGGCGATCAAGCCCAGCGCCGCGATGCCGGCGCCGAGCGACAACGTCGCTGCCAGCAACGACAGCGCCGCCGGGCCGCACGAAGCGCCGATGTCGGCCATCAGCCGCCACACGCCGAGGAAGTGCGCGCGGCCGACGCGTGGTGAATGATCGGCGCCGATCGTCATCAACATGCCCGAGCCGATGCCGTTGCCGAAGCCGATGGCGCAGGCGGCCAGCAGCAGCGTGAGAGCGCCGTGCGTGAACGGTGTGGCCAGCAACGCGGCGCCCATGATCAGCATCGACGGCACCGCCACCCAACGCCGGCCCTTCTTGTCCATCACCTTGCCCGCCGGATAGAACACCAGCATGTCGATGCCGCCGGCGATGCCGTAGATCAGCGACGTGACCGACGCTTCGAGCGCGAGCTGGTCGCCCCACAGCGGGATCACCGCCTGCCGCGTCGCGCGCACGGCGCTGACCAGCATCACGCCGATGCCCAGCGTGACGAAGACGTGGCGGTGATCGCGCAGCGTCGAGAGCACGGTCGGCGATGCGATCGCCACGCTCGCCGTCGAATCGGTCGGCGCCGCTCTCGTTGGCAGGTCGGGCATGCGCGCGGCAACGAGGCCCGACAGCAGCAGCGCGCCGATGGCCACGCCGTACGCACCGGCAAAGCCGAAACGATGGATCGCCGCGGCCGACGCAAACGGGCCGATGAACATGCCGATGCGCATCACGCCGCCGAGCGTGGACAACGCCCGCGCCCGGAACTCCACCGGCACCGCTTCGGTGAGCAAGCTTTGGCGCGCGAGGCTGAACACGGCCTGCGACATGCCGATCATGAAACTGCCGAGCGCAAACACTGCGGCATGGCGTGTCAACGCGCACAGCGCGACGGCGACCACGCACCACAGGGCGGCCGCGACGATGGCCCAGCGCTCGCCGCGGCGCATCGTGATCAGCGACGCCGGGATGTTGCTGACCAGCGAGCCGACGCCGATCAACGCCACGATCAGCGCCGCTTCGGGCACCGACGCGCCGAGTTCGCGCGCGGACAGCGGAATGACCGGCAGGATCGCGCCTTCGCCGAGGCCGAACAACAGCGAGGGGCCGAAGGCGGGAACGGCGATGCGACGCAGGCTGAAGGAGGCGTTGGCCACGGAGCGAATGCTAGAGCCTGCGCATCCACAGGCCAGAATTCACGCACGCCCCGCGCCGCGTACCGACGGTCCGAATTACCCCGTGTTGGCGTGATTCATTGGCGCATCGTCTTTCGCCGCAACCCCCACATTGCGAACGAGCGCCGGCTGAACGGCTGGCACGGAACTCGCAACTCACGGGCAAGTGAGGTCGATCATGCGCTGGTGGTGGATGGTGTTGATGGCGGCGTGCATGCACGCCACGGCGGCCGAGAGCATCGAACAGGTGCTCGAGCGCTCGCAAATGATGCGCCTGTCGCAGCGGCCCGCAGCCGAGGCGAACAGCGCCGCCGCGCAGCGGGTGCGGCAGAGCCTGCAGCGTCTGGCGGCCTTGGCCGGCACCAGCGCGCCCCCTGTGGAGCTGGTGCTGGTGGGCGGCGATCTCTTCGCCGAAGCGCTGCTCGACCGCGCCGGCATCGCCGTCAGCCAGGCCGTCGGCGATCTGTCCGAAGGCGAGCGGCTGCTGCTGCTGGCGCATGAGCTCGGTCATGTGCGCCTGTCGCATGCAAGCGCGCTGAAAGGCCTGTACCGCACGCACATCCCCGGCGAGGTGCGGCCCGAGACCACCGACCGTGTCAGTGCAGCGCTGGGCCGGGAAGCGCACACGCTGTCGCATCGCCACGAACACGAAGCCGATGCCTACGGCTACGCACTGGTGCGCACCTTGGGCTTCGGCATCGACAACGCGTTTGCGCTGCTGACACGCCAAGGCATGCAGCACGACAGCGCGACCCATCCGGGCACGCGCCGCCGCCTGGCGCAGTTGCGCCTGCTCGAAGATTCGCTGGCGCAGCAGCAAGCGTTGACGGCGGCCGATGTGCCGGCACTCGCGGTGGCGTGGGCACAGCGCTGACGGCGCCGCCGTCAGCGTTTCGAGTTCAAGTCGCCGCTGCCGGCCGCGGCGACGTGCCGAGCGCGCGCGGCTCGCTGCTGGGCGTTGCGGGCCCGCCCGAAGGCGCCGCGCCCGCGCCGCCTTCGCAGCGCAGCTCGAAGCCGATGCGCGTCACGCCGTTGTCCGACTCGGCCAGCGTGCGCCCGCCGTGCATGCGCGCCACCGCGGCGACTATTGCCAGGCCGAGTCCATGATGCTGCTGGCATTCGCTGCGCGCGCGATCGGCACGGAAGAAGCGGTCGAACAAGCGCGGCAACAGTTGCGGCTCGATCGGCGCACCGCGGTTTTCGACGACGATGCGCACGCTGTCCTGGCCCGCTTGCGGCTCGATGCGCACCTGCACCGTCGAGCCCTTGTCGGCATAGCGCGCCGCGTTGGCGAGCAGGTTCGACAGCGCGCGGCGGATCAACGCGTCGTCCACCGCGGCCTGCGCGTCGCCGGTCACGCCGACGGCAACGCCGGCGTCTTCGAACGTGATCTCGTGATACTCGAGCACCTGCTCGGCCAGCGCGCGCAGGCTGCGCGGCGCGCCGCGGCGTGCACGGGCGCCGCGATCGGCATGTGAGAGGAACAGCATGTCGTCGATCAGCGACGACAGCTTCTGCAGCTCTTCGAGCGACAGCGCCATCGTCTCGCGCAGCTCGCCCGCGGGCCGCTGGCGCGACAGCGAGACTTCGATGTGGCCCATCAGCGCCGCGATCGGCGTGCGCATCTCGTGCGCGACGTCGGCATTGAAAGCATCGAGCTGCTCGATCGCCGCCTGCAGGCGGTCCATCAGCGCGTTGAACTGCGCGATCCACGGTTGCAGCTCGGCCGCGGCCACCGGCAGCGCCAGGCGCTGGTCGAGCCGGTCGGCCGAGATGCCCTGCGTCTGCTGCGCCAGTTGCTGCAGCGGCCGCAGCTCGCGCTTGACGCGCCACGCCGTGCCGGCGCCGACGACGCCACCACCGACCAGCGGCACGAAGAACAGGAACCAGGCCAGGCTGCGCATCATCTGCGAGTCGTGCACGCAGTCGATGGCCAGCGTGGCCTGCAACCGCCCGCCACCGAAGGAAGACAGATCGATCGCAAACGCTTCGCGGCGCTCGAGCTCGGCCAGCTTGTGCGGCGGCTCGTCGGGATCGGCATAGAAGACGCGGCCGTCGGCATACCGCACCTCGAGACGCGTGCCCGGGCGGCGTTGCGCCGTCGCGACCAACTTGCGTTGCACCTGCGCCGGGCCACCCTCGGCCGCAGCATCGCGCGCGACGACACCGATGACCTCGATCTTCTGCGCCCGCTCGGCCGCCTGCTTGTGCTCCATCAGCATCGCCGTCGTGGCGTAGATCAGGGCCACGATCACCGTCAGCGCCACGCCGACAAGCAGCGCCACGCGGCGCGCCAGCCGGCCGCTGATCGAATAACTGGCTGAGCTCACGACCGGTCCTCCAGCACATAGCCCATGCCGCGCTCGGTGTGCAGCAGCTTGACGGGAAACGCATCGTCGATCTTGGCGCGCAGGCGCCGCACCGCAACCTCGACGACGTTGGTGCTGCTGTCGAAGTGCATGTCCCAGACCTGCTCGGCGATGGTGGTGCGCGACAGGATCTGGCCGCGCCGGCGCAGCAGCAATGCGAGCAGCGCGAACTCCTTGGCCGTCAGATCCAATCGCTGCTCGGCGCGCACGGCGCGGCGAGCGACCAGATCGACTTCGAGATCGGCGACCTGCACCACCGTGGCCTGCGCGGTCGCGCCGTTGGTCGGCGCGCGGCGCGACAGCGCGCCGATGCGCGCCAGCAGCTCGGAGAACGCGAACGGCTTGACGAGGTAGTCGTCGGCGCCGTCTTCGAGACCGCGTACGCGGTCTTCCACTTTGTCGCGCGCGGTCAGCATCAGCACCGGCGTGTGCGCCGCTGCGCCGCTGGCGCTGCGCAGCGCCTTCAAGACACCAAAGCCATCGACGCCGGGCAGCATCACGTCGAGCAGCACCAGGTCGTACTCGCCGCCCAGCGCCAAGCGGCGGCCTTCGATGCCGTCGGCAGCCACATCGACGACATGACCGTTCTCGCCGAGCCCCTTGACGAGGTAGTCGGACAGGCGCTTGTCATCCTCGACGACGAGCAGTTTCATGGTGTGGACCGTCGCGAATACATGAGCGGAATGCTGACAGAAATCAGGCTTGTATTGGATTACGAATTCGTCATCCAGGTGCAAGGCAGCGCGCGGTCGCAGCGCCGAAAGTTCGCTTCATGTTGTCGCGCCTCAGAGCACTGAGGCCCGGCAGCAGACCCGAAGCCGATTGCTTTCGTGGTCAACCCGTCAACAGCATGGAGTTCCTCATGAACCGCACTTTCACCGCCATCGCCCTTCAAGCCGCCGTGGCCGCAGCCGTCCTCGCCGCCGCTCCCCTGGTCAGCGCGCAAATGCATGCCGAAGCCGCCGAAGCGACGCGCCTGGGCGGCACGCAGACGGTGACCGTCACCGGCGACCGCCTGACCAGCAAGGTTAAAGCCGCGATCTCCCAGGCTGTCGGCGAGAAGTCGCCCGACATCACGGTGGTCAACCGCGACGGCTTCATCTCGCTCGGCGGATGGGCGCGCACCGGCGCAGACGTGAGCCAGGCGATGCACGTGGCGCTGGCGGTCGATGGCGTGAAGCAGGTCTATAACGACGGCGTCCGCCTGTGGTCGTCGCGCAGTTCTGACTTCTGAGTACCCGCAGACTTCAAGCCAATTGCTTTCGTAGTCAACCCGTCAACCGCATGGAGTTTCAAATGATCCGCACTTTCTCTGTCATCGCCCTTCAATCCGCCGCCGCCGCGGCCATCCTCGCCGCCGCTCCTTTGGTCAGCGCCGAGTCGTGGACCGAGCCGCAGGTTGCTGCGCCCACCGGCAGCACGGTCAGCCGCGCCGAAGTGCGCCAAGGCGCGATCGAAGCCCGCGATGCACGCCAGCGCATCGCCTACAGCGGCGAGACCGCTGCAGACCCAACGGCAGCTCCGTTCGTCTCGACCGTCAGCCGCGCTCAGGTGCATGCCGAAGCCGTCGAGGCGACGCGCCTGGGCGTGACCAGCAACTACGACGGCAAGAGCCGCGTCTCGGCCGAGCAACTGGCGCAGATCCGCAATGCCGGCCTGCGTGCCGTGCAGGCACAAGACGTGGTCGCCGCCACCAAGCAGTAAGTCGATCGAAGAGCAGGCGGCCGCACGGATGTGCGGCCGCTTTTTTTGGCCCTACAAGACCAGACGTTGTCGTCGTCCTCGTCGGCCGCGGCCGAGTCGGTGGCAAGGAACGGCCGGTCCCCGGCATCGGCGCTCGCGCTGGCGGCCAGCATCAGCACGACGACGATCCGTTGCCACACGGCCATGCGCTCTACTCCGCTTCGTGAACTGACTCACCGCGAGTGGTCGAGCGCAGCGAGTGCAGCGAGTTTCGCGGTGCGACCTCAGACCGAGCATCGCAGGGAACCCTCGCGCAGCGAGGGCCAGCGCCGGCTGAGCCCCGACTGCGCCCCGCCCGCCGCCTTGCTCGCGCACCGGCCACCGCCAAGCGCATTTCCGCACGGTCGCCAACGCACACAATGGACCGACAGCGGCCGACGACATGAGCGCGAGCTTCATCTCAAAAGCCTTTGCTCAACCGCATCGACAGCAACCAAGACCGTGGCGCGCCGGTTTCATAGAAGCGGCCGTTGGCATCGTTGACGATCACGCTGCCGGCGTAGGCCTTGTCGGCGGCGTTGTCCAGCCGCGCCAACAACTCGAGCTGGAAGTTTTCCGGCAGCTTGTAGCGTTGCACGGCGCGCAGCGCCAGCAGCGTGTAGCCGGGCGCGGCTTCGGTGTTGCTGTCGTTGGCCATCAGCGGCGAGGCCTTGCGCACTTCGAAACCGAACTCGGTGTTGGCCTGCGGTTGCCACGCCAGTTCGGCAAAAGCCAGGCCGCGCTGCGTGCCGGCGATGCGGTTGCCGGATGGGATCGGCACGTTGGGCGCGGTGCACGGAATGCCGGCGCAGGCGAGGAAGCCGTCGCGGTACGTCGCGTCGAGCAGCGTCAGCGCCATCTGCGTGCGCCACTGCGGCGTGAAGCGCCAGCCGAGCGAGACTTCCGCGCCCTCGCGCAGCGTGCGGCCGACGTTCTGGAAACTCTGCCGGCCGCCGGCGTTGGTGGCGACGCCGATCTCGTCATCGACCGTGACGCGGAACAGCGCCGCGTCGATCGCCAGTGCGCCGTCCGCCGCGCGCCACTTCGCGCCGACTTCGGCCTGCCGGCTCTTCTGCGGTTGCAGCGCGGTGTTGAAGCCGCCGCTGCCGTCGGTGCGGTAGGCCAGTTCGCCGAGCGTCGGCGACTCGAAGCCGCGGGCGACGCTGGCATGCAGGTTCAAGCCGCGCGCGACTTGCCAGCGCACGCCGAGCACCGGGTTGGTGTAGCTGAAGTCGCGCCGTCCGGAGTCGTCGCCGTTGGACAGGTAGTTGTCGGACGGCGTCGAGCTTGACCTTGCCCGTGCGCACGCCGCCGCTCAACGCAAACGATTCGCCGAGCGGCAGCTTCGGCCTGCGCATAGACATCGCGCGTCGTCGCGCTGTTGTTCTCGTCGCGGCGCAGCGCGCCGATCACGCCGTACGTCGGCGACGCCACGGTGCCGGTGTAGTTGAGATAAGCCGCGCCGGTCGTCGCGCTGGCGCTCGATGGCCGCGCCGGTGACCAGCGCCATCGTCGTCAGTCGCGCCGAAGCGCCACGTCAGCCGCGCATCGACACCGTCGTAGCTGCGATCGAAGTCGATCACGCCGCCGCCGTGGCGCGGGTTGCCTTGCGTGGCCGCGGCAATCGCCAGCCACTGCGTCACCGAGCGCTCGCCGAAATACGCCATGACCGCGCTCTCGGCCAGCGGGCCGGCGTTGGCGAAGCGATGCGCCCAGCGCGCACCCGCCTGCTGCTGGCCGAGCGTCTTCCTGGTGTCGAACTGCGCGGCCTGCGGCGTCGTCTGGTAGGGGTCGGCATCGAACTGCGCGCGCGTCAGGCCGAGCGGATCGTCGGCCGGCTGGTCGAGCACGCTGGCCAGCACGATCACGCGGTCGCGCTCGCCCTGCCACGCCAGGCGTGCATTCGCCGAAGTCTTGCTGGCCGAGCTTTGCGGACGGAAGCCCTCCCACTCCAGGCCCGATGCGCCGACGCGCGCTTCGAAGCCGTCGCCGAGCGGCGCGGCCGCCGTGATGCGCCACTGCCGCAAGCCGAACTGGCCGAGGTCGAGGCCGGTTTCGAACTGCCCGGCACGCACGGGCGCACTCACCGCTGCGATGACGCCGCCCGAGCTGTTGCCGTAGAGCACCGAGAACGGGCCGCGCAAGACTTCCACGCGCTGCGCGTTGGCGAGATCGAAGTGGCTGACCTGGCCCTGGCCGTCGGGCATCGACGCCGGAATGCCGTCGGTGTACAGGCGCACGCCGCGCACGCCGAAGCCGGCGCGTGCGCCGAAGCCGCGCGAGCTGATCTGCAAGTCCTGCGCGTAGTTGTTGCGGTTGGCGACGACGAGGCCGGGCACGCGCGCCATCGCCTCCGACAAGTTGACCATCGGCCCGCTCGATCGCAACGTGCTCGCATCGACGCTGCCGATCGCATACGGCGCGTCCTGCGCGTTGCGCTCGGCGATGGAGCCGGTGACGATGATGGTCTGCTGCGAAGGGGTCTCGGATTGGGCGGCGGCTTGACCGGCCATAGCTACGGCCAGAACGGCCAGCAGCCCTGCGGTGCAATGCGATCTCATGCGGCAGGTTATATGCCAGCCGCGGCCAGGGTCGCAGCCCGCGCAAACCCGGGCCGGATTGCGCCAGGGTGGGACAATCGCGGCGTGAACACCCCTGCCTCGAAGACCCTGACGCACCTGACGAATGCCGACCTGCACTGCCACTCGACCGTCTCCGACGGCACGCTCGAGCCCGAAGCCATCGCCGCGCGCGCCGCGGCCAACGGCGTCGAGCTCTGGGCGCTGACCGATCACGACGAGATCGGCGGCCAGCAGCGCGCCCGCGCCGCGGCGCATGCCAACGGCATGGCCTACCTCACCGGCACCGAAATTTCCGTCAGCTTTGCCGGCGAGACGGTGCACATCGTCGGCCTGGGCTTCGACGAACAGAACGCCGAGCTGCGCGACGGCCTGGCGCGCACGCGCGGTGGCCGCGAGGAGCGCGCGCGCGAGATGGCAGCAGGTCTGGCCAACGTCGGCATCAAGGACGCTTACGAAGGCGCGCTGAAGTACGTCGGCAACCCGGAGCTGATCTCGCGCACGCATTTCGCGCGCTTCCTCGTCGAAGCCGGCCATTGCAACGACACCAACGAAGTCTTTCGCCGCTACCTCACCGACGGCAAGCCCGGCTTCGTGCCGCACCGCTGGGCCAAGCTCGGCGAAGCGGTCGGCTGGATCTCGCGCGCCGGCGGCGTGGCCGTGATCGCGCACCCGGCGCGCTACAGCCGCTTCACGCCGACCGAAGAGTACGCGTTGTTCAGCGAGTTCAAGGCGCACGGCGGGCGCGGCGTCGAAGTCATGACCGGCAGCCACAGCGCGGCCGAGTGCGTGAAGTACGCCGACGTGGCGATCGAGTTCGATCTGCTGGCCTCGCGCGGCAGCGACTTTCATGCGCCGGGCGAGAGCCGCACCGACCTCGGTGCGTTGCCGGCGCTGCCCGGAAAACTGACGCCTGTTTGGGAAGTACTGGCCGAGCGCGTGAGCTGGCCTTCGTGAGTCCGGAGCCTCGCCAACATCCCCTGCTGGGGATCGCTCTCGTGGTCGCTGCCGCGAGTTGCTTCGCCGCGATGGACACCACCGTGCGCTACATCGGCGCCTTCTTCAGCGTCGCCATCGTGCTCTGGATGCGCTATGCGTTGCATGCGCTGGCGATGTCGGTGTGGATCGCACTGTCGCCGGACAAGACCTTTCGCAGTGCCAACCCGATGTTCCAGATCGCGCGCGGCGCGCTGCTCGCGTTTTCGTCGTCGATGGCCTTTGCCGCGCTGCGCCGCATGCCGGTGGCCGAGTTCACCGCCATCGTCATGCTGACGCCTCTTGCCGCCACGCTGCTGGCGCGCGTCTGGCTGCACGAGCGCGTGTCGCGACTGCGCTGGCTGCTGGTGGCCGGCGGCTTCATCGGCGCGCTGATCATCATCCGGCCGGGCAGCGGCGTCATCGGTTGGGCGGCGCTGCTGCCGCTCGCAGCCGCCGTGTCGAACGCCGCCTTCCAGATTCTCACCAGCCGCTTCGCGCCGCACGAAAACCCGTTCACCACCAACTTCTACACCGGCGCCACCGGCATGGCGATCGCCACGCCGATCCTGCTGGCGATCGTCGCCGACCCGATCGACACGCTGCTCGCCGCGCCGGCGGTGCAACTCGGCGCGCTGGCCGCCGTGGCCGCGCTCGGCACCACCGGCCACCTGCTGCTGATCATGGCGCTGGGCAAAGCGCCGGCCTCGACGCTGATGCCGTTTCAGTACGCGCAGATCGCCGTCGCAGCCATCGCCGGCTACTTTGTCTTCGGCGTCTTGCCCGATGGCTGGGGCTGGGTCGGCATGGCGGTGATCGCCGTCTGCGGCGCGGCGTCGGCGTGGCTCAACATCCGCGAAGCGACGCAGCAGCGCCGGCCGGTGAGCGCCGTGGCCGCAGACACCGTCGCCGACTGACGTGTCTCAATATCTTCGAAGTTCATCCCGACAACCCGCAACCGCGGCTGTTGAAGCAAGCCGCGCAGATCCTGCACGACGGCGGCATCGCGGCGATCCCCACCGATTCGAGCTATGCCCTGGTCTGCCATCTCGACGACAAGGATGCGGCCGAGCAGTTGCGCCGGCTGCGCGGCGTCGATGACAAGCACCTGCTGACGCTGCTCTGTCGCGACCTCTCCGAGCTCGCCAGCTACGCGCGCGTGGACAACCAGCAGTACCGTTTGCTCAAGCACGCCACGCCGGGTCCGTTCACCTTCATTCTGCAAGCCACCAAGGAAGTGCCGCGCCGCGTCAGCCACCCGCAGCGGCGCACGATCGGCCTGCGCGTGCCCGACCACCGCACCACGCAAGCGTTGCTCGAAGAGTTCGGCCAGCCGCTGCTGGCCACGACGCTGATCGCGCCCGGCGAGCGCGAGCCGATGAACGATCCGCAGCTGATTCGTGCGCGCTTTCAGAAGACGCTGCAAGCCGTCGTCGATGCCGGCGCGTGCCCGATGCAGCCGACGACGGTGATCGATCTGACCGGCGCCGAACCCGTGCTCGTGCGCCACGGCCGCGGCGATCCGGCGGCGTTGGGCCTCCAACCTCACGAGTGACAGCGCGCTGTGGCGCGCAGCCCACGCCCGTGGTGACAAGCGCACTGCGGCGCGTTGCGCGCCCCCCAGGTTCGAGTGGCTGCCGCCGACTGCGGTGGCTGTGCGCGCAAGTCCCTCTTCCCAGAATCCGCCTCAACAAGGCAGAGCCGCTCGGGGCTTCGCCACAGGTCGTTTTCAGGGAGTGTCTTCATCATGTCGAAACTGTCTTCTCGCAGCGCCGCTCTGGCAGCGCTGTTCGCCGCCGCCCAACTTGCCGCCTGCGGCGGCAACGACACCGACACGGCGCCGGCTGCCGCGCCGGTGGCCTCACCCGCGCCGAGCGCCAGCACCGACACCGGCGCCGGCGCCGGCGGTGACGACGATCTCGCCGCTGAAGGTGCTGACCTACACCATCGCCGGCCAGGCCGACGGCACATCGCCCGCAGGCGCCGGCCAGGTCAGCGCGCCCACCGCCAGCGGCGCTACGCTGCCGCTCGGCGCGCAAGGCGCCATCGTGCTGACGGTGGACCGCAGCAACAACGGCTTCGTCATCACGACGCCGGACTACAGCGTCGTCAACCGCTACGCCGGCAGCGTGCTGATGCTGTGCGACGCGGCCGTCACGCCCGGCACCACGGCCGCGCGCTATGTCGCCGTGGCTGCCAGCGTGGCCGAAGGCGGCGTCGCGGCCGAAGCGCTGAACAGCGCCACGGCGCTGGCCGGGCTGCGCTTTTTCAAGCTCTCCGATTGCGCCTACCAGTCGGGCACCGGCAACCAGGGCCAGAACACGGCCGCCGACGCCGACACGCTGTTCCTCGAGTTCGACAGCAGCGGCAACGCCTCGTCGAACGCCTCCGACGTGAACTACAGCGCCGCGCAGTTCAGCGCCATGCTGGCCAGCGGCGCGCAGTTCGCGGCCTACCGCTTCACCATCGATGGCCAGCCGCGCAGCGTGATCGTCGAGCGTGGCCGCTACGACGCGGCCGATGCGGCCAGCGGCTTCGTGCGCCTCTGGCTGCCGCAGTGAGCGGCCGCGGCGGCGCTAGACCGCCGCGGTGACGACGATCTCGACCTTCCACTCCGCCTTGCCCAGGCGGGCCTGCACGGTGGCCCGCGGCGGTGTGTGGCCGGGCACGACCCAGGCATCCCAGACCGCATTCATCGACGCGAACTCGGCCATGTCGGCGATGAAGATCTGCGCCATCAGGATCTTCGACTTGTCGCTGCCGGCGCGCGCCAGCAGCGCGTCGATCGCGGCCAGCACCTGCTTCGTCTGCCCGGTCATGTCCTGACGTGCGTCAGCAGGCACCTGCCCGGCAAGATGAACGACGCCGTTGTGCACGGCCATTTCCGACAGCCGCGCGCCGACGTCGAAGCGTGTGATTTCGCTCATGATGGTTTCGCTTTCTGCCCGATCTTCGACTCGGTGCCGGCCAGTAGTTTTTTGATGTTGCCCTGGTGCCTCCAGACGAGCAGCGCGCACATCGCGGCAATCGCCAGCGCATAGACGCCGCCGCCCCAGATCAACACCTGGTAGAACAACGCGAACACGGCAGCCACCAGCGAGGCCAGCGACGAGTAGCGGAAGAACGCTGCGATCAACCCCCACGAGACCACGGTGGCCACGCCGAGCAAGGGGTTGAAACCGAACAGCACGCCAGCCGCGGTGGCCACGCCCTTGCCGCCTTCGAACTTGAAGAACAGCGGCCAGAGGTGGCCGAGAAACGCCGCCAGCCCGGTGAGTGCGATCGTGCCGTCGCCCCAGCCGAAGCGCTCGGCCAGCAGCACCGCCGCGAACACCGGCACGAAGCCTTTCGCCGCATCGAGCGCCAACGTCGCCATCGCGGCGGCCTTGTTGCCCGTGCGCAGCACATTGGTCGCACCCGGGTTGCCCGAGCCGTAGCTGCGCGGATCGGCCAGGCCCATGGCGCGGCTGACGATGACGGCGAACGACAGCGAGCCGACCAGGTAGCCGGCAAGCACCATCAGCGCGGAAGGCAGCAAGTCCATGTCAGGGGCGCCCGGCCGCCCGAAGCCACTGACCGCCCCCTCGGGGGGCAGGAGCGAAGCGACGTGGGGGTTGTTTCATCCTAGAAGTTTAGAGCGCGTTCACTGCGATGGCGCCCCTACAGCGCGCAGGCAACGGGTTTGGCGCCGAGCACCTCGGTCAAAACCCGCGGCTCGATGCCGACCAGAAAACCGCGCCGCCCGCCGTTGATGCAGATGCGCGGCAAGTCGAGGATGCTGGCCTCGAACACCACCGGCACGCCGGCGCGTTTGAAGCCGAACGGCGACGTGCCGCCGATCAGGTAGCCGCTGTGGCGCTGCGCGACCTCGGGCTTGCACGGCTCGACACTCTTCACACCGAGCGCGCGCGCCAGGTTCTTCGTGCTGACCTGCCTGTCGCCATGCATCAGCACGACAAGGGGTTGCGCGCGCTCGTCCTGCATCACCAGCGTCTTGATGACGGCGTGCTCATCGACGCCGAGCTGTTGCGCCGACTCGGCCGTGCCGCCATGTTCGACGTAGTCGTACAGGTGCTCGGTGAAGGCGACGCCGTGCGCGCGCAGCCATTGCGTCGCCGGTGTCTCTCCCGCATGTAGTGTCTTTCTCGCCATGTTCGAATGCTGCCATGAGCCTGACGCTCGCCCAAGCCTGGTCGCGCCAGATCGCCTGGTGCGCCGACAACGGCTCGCCTTTCACCGCGCGTGTGCTCGACGCGGCGTGGGCCGACCGCGAACGTGGCGGCGCGCTGGCGGAGTTGCTGCCCGAATGGCACGGCGACGCCGGCGCCGACGCGGTGCCACTGCGCGTGGCCGGGGCGTTGCATGCACTGGCGTTGTCTGGGCGTGACGTTCGAACTGGCGGCGCTCTATCCGCCGCAGCAAGCACCGGGGGACATCGCGCGCGCGGTCGCCAACGCGATGGTGGACCACCGCGACGTGCTCGCCGAGTACCTGGCCGTGGCGCCGCAGACCAACGAGATCGGCCGCAGCGCCGTGCTGCTGCCGGGCTTCGCGGCCGTGGCGCAGATCACCGGCCTGCCGCTGGCCACGTTCGAGATCGGCGCCAGCGCGGGCCTGAACCAACTCTGGCACCACTACCGCTACGCGCTCGGCGACGTGGCCTGGGGCGATGCGGACAGCGAGGTGCTGATCCGCACCGACTGGCAAGGCGCGCCGCCACCCGTGTTGCCCGAGCGCATCGAAGTGGCGAGTCACGCCGGCTGTGATGTCTCGCCGATCGACCTGCGAGCCGACGGCGCCGCGCTGCGTTTGATGTCCTACGTCTGGCCCGACCAGCGCGAGCGCCTCGAACGCCTGCGCTGCGCGATCGCGCTCGCGCAGCGCCTGCAGGTGCGCGTCGAAGCGGCCGACGCGCTGACCTGGGCGCAAGACGCGCTGGCCACGCAGCGCCGCGGCTGCGCGACCGTGCTCTACCACTCGGTGATGTGGCAGTACATGCCGGAACCGACACGCAACGGCCTGCGCGGTTTGATCGAAGCCACCGGCTCGCATGCCACGCGGCAAGCGCCGCTGGCGTGGCTGGCCTTCGAGCCGCCGGACAACGACGCGCGCATGCTGCTGACGTTGACGCTGTGGCCCGGCGGCGAGCGTCGCGTGCTGGCCGAGGCGCATCCGCATGGGCGGTGGGTGCGCTGGCTTGATGCCGAAGGCCTGATTCGACCATCATGCTGACCCAAACCGCATGCGGCCACTTGATGCGGTCATGCACCACGACCGTCGCCCCTTCGCGTCGATATGCCATCTGACGCGAGGCAAGGGCTCGATGAACAGTCGAGCGCTCGCGCCTGTCCAGCACGACATGGTCCCCGGCGTGGCGCGAGCAACGGCCACACCGAGCGACTGGCCGGCGACTTGCCGACAGCGCTGACCTGCGCATCAGCGCCGTCGAATCCGACGTCCGACTTGAAGACCAGCTTGAAGTCGCATCGATCGCTGGCCAGCCGAAACCAGCCGCATAGCGCGCCGGTACCATGACGAGGAGAGCCACGCCAGCGACAGACCGACGAGAACTGGCACGACGCCAAAAGCAATGAAGCCTGTCGTGGGCGTCTTGCGACCGCAACCCGTAACCAGCACGGCGATACCCTGACCGACAGAAGCAGCGGGCTCCCACCGCGCTCTTGATGGCGAAGAGTCTGGCGGCTCTGACATGCTGCGCGTTCCGTTCAGGCGTTGTCGTGCGAGTCCGATGATCCTCAGTCACGACCACTCTACTGCGCCGGATCGCGAATCTCCCAGCGCACCTTGTCGATCTGCGCCAGCAACTCCGGCGACAACGTCGTGCCCCACGCATCGAGGCACTCGTCGAGCTGCGCGACGCTGGTCACGCCGACGATCGTGCTGGCGACGCGCCAGTTGCCGTAGCAAAAAGCCAGCGCCATCTGCGTCGGCGTGAGGCCGTGTGCACGCGCCAGCGCGTTGTAGCGCCGCGCGGCCGCGAGCGACTCTGGCCGCCCCCAGCGCTGCGTGCGAAAGCGCTCGAAGACGGCGATGCGGCCGCGGCTGGTGGCGTCGTCGAAACCGCGTTCGTCGTACTTGCCCGTCAGCGCACCGAAGGCCAACGGCGAGTAAGCGAGCAGGCCGACGCCGCTGCGGTGCATCGCTTCGTCGAGACCGTTATCGACGACGCGGTTGCTCAAGCAGTACGGGTTCTGCACCGAGACCACGCGCGGCAGGCCATGCTGCTCGGCCACGCGGATGAACTCCGTCAGACCCCACGGCGTTTCGTTGGACAGGCCGATGGCGCGCACCTTGCCGGCCTGGATCAGCTTGCCCAGCGCTTCGAGCTGATCGTGGATCGAGGTCTGCGGCTGGTCTTTCGTTGGATCGAAATACATCGACGCGAACAGCGGCACGTTGCGGTTCGGCCAGTGAATCTGGTAGAGGTCGATGACATCGGTCTGCAGGCGGCGCAGGCTTTCGTGGCAGGCCTCGTGGATGTCGCCCGGCGTCACATCGGGCTTGCCGCCGCGCACCCAGTTCATGCCGCGCGCCGGACCGGAGACCTTGCTTGCCAGCACCACCTTCTGCCGCATGCCCGGACGCTGCGCGAACCAGCGGCCGAGGATGGTTTCGGTGGCGCCGTAGGTCTCGGCCTTGGGCGGCACCGAATACATCTCCGCGGTGTCGATGAAGGTGACACCGCGTTCGACGGCGCGGTCGAGGATGGCGAACGCGCCGGACTCGTCCACCTGTTCGCCGAAAGTCATCGTGCCCAGGCAGACCGGCGTGATCTGCAGCGGGCCGAGGGCGATGGTTTCTATGCTGGTTTTCATGCTGTCGGGGGGTTGTTTCAAAAGGTAGCATCAGCCTGAAGGCAGGGAGGCTGAGGTGAGGCTGGAGGGTACCGCGTGACGATTCTGATCGTAGGCGCCACGGGTTTGCTCGGCAGCGCCACCGCGCTGGCGCTGCTCAAGGAGGGACAGCGAGTGCGCGTGCTGGTGCGCGAGCGAACGCGCCATCCGCAGCGCGTGACCGAGCTGCAGCAGGCCGGCGCCGAGTTGATGCAAGGCGACCTCACCGATCCGGCTTCGCTCGAGCGGGCCTGCAAAGGCGCGATGCGCGTCTTTGCCTGTGCGCACTCTTTCTTCGGCCGCGGCCCCCTGCGCAGCGCGCAGGTCGATCATGTCGGCCACAGCGCGCTGATCGCCGCGACGCTGACGACCGGCGTGCCGCGCTTTGTCTATACGTCCACGCTCGGCGCACGCGAGGACCATCCGATCGACTTTTTCCGCACCAAGTACGAGATCGAGGAGGGGCTGCGCAGCAGCCACATCCCGTACACCATCCTGCGCCCTGCCGCTTTCATGGAGCAGCATGTGCATCAGTTGCTCGGCAAGCCGCTGCTCGACCGCGGCTTCACGGTGATCGTCGGCCCCGGGCGCAAGCGTCGCAACTTCGTCTCGGTGCGCGACGTGGTGCCGCTGGCGGTGACGGCGCTGCGCGACGACACACTCGTCAACCGCACGCTCGACATCGGCGGGCCCGACAACATCAGCAACCGCGATGTCGCCGCGATGTACCTGCTGCGCTCGCGTCAGGGCCGCGTCTTCCATCTGCCGGCGGCGGTGGCCAGCGTGGCGGCTCAGGGCTTGCGGCCGTTTCACGAAGGCGTGGCGCGGGTGCTCGAAGTGGCCGCGGTGCCGGACGACGATTGGGACGAGACCTTCGATCCGCGCGCGTTGCTGGCCGAGTTTCCGCGCGAGATGGTGACCGTGGAGCGCTTCGTCGATGAGCGCGTGCGCGACTGGCGGCGCTCGCGCGTCGGGCGCAGGCGGTAGTCCACTGAATCACTGAAATCGGATCGGCGCTGCCCACGCGATACGGGCGCGCTGCGGCGTTGCAAATGCTCGCGATGCCTACAGGCATCGCTGTGCTTTGCGCCTTGCATCGCATCCCGTCTCGCGCGTGCCTCGCCGCCCATTTCAATGATTCAGCGGACGAGCGCGACGGCGGCATGGCAGTATCGGCGCATGAACATGCGCTGGACCGAGCGCGGGCCCGTTGTTGTGCTGGTGCTGCTGATGCATGTGGCGCTGTTGTGGGCGTGGCGCTTTGCCGCCGCGCCGGCGCCGCGCGAGCGCGCTGCGGCCGATCCGCGCAACGTCACGCTGTTGCGGCTGATCGAGGCAAGGCCACCAGAGCCGGAGGTGCAGCCCGTGCGCGCACCGGCCGCGCCGCGCAGCCCCGCCACGCTCATGCGGCCTTCGCCGCCGCGGCCCGATACGGCCGCACCCGTGGCGCCGCGAGCCATCACGCTGCCCGCCGCAGCCGAGCCGGCCGCTTCGTCGCGCCGTGACAGCGCGCGCACTCGACCTGTGGCTGCCACGCGCCGAGGCCGCTCCAACGCAGCGAACGATGAAAGACCAGATGCGGAACGATCGCGCGCGCGAACACGCCGCGCGCCAGCATCGAATCGCGCGTGGCCGCGGTGGCCGGCAGCAGCGCGATGACGGAAGAGCGCATGGACGACACCAAGACCCGCCTTCGCCAGAACGGCGAGTGCATCGAAGTCCATGTCTCGCGCGACGCGCAGACCAACCCGTGGAACCAGAACCACAGCCCGACGCCGAAGATCGTCAAGCCTTCGTGTTGAAGCGGTCTTCTTCGCGCAAGCGCAGCACGCGCCGCTGCACCTTGCCCGTCGTCGTCATCGGCAGCGCGTCGATGAACTCGATCTCCTTCGGGTACTCGTAAGGCGCGAGGCGGCCGCGCACATGCTGCTGCAATTGTTCGATCAAGCGCAGCATCGCCGACGAAGCCGGCGGCGAGCACGACATAGGCCTTGACCACCGCGCCGCGGTCGGCGTCGGGTTTGGGCACCACCGCGGCGTTGGCCACCGCCGGATGTTTGACCAGGCAGTTCTCGACCTCGCTCGGCCCGATGCGGTAACCCGCTGCCTTGAACATGTCGTCGCTGCGGCCCTGGTACCAGAGGTAGCCGTCTTTGTCCTGCACGGCGGTGTCGCCGGTGCGGCACCACGACTTGTCGGGGTCGCCGCTGAACTTGGCGCGCGTCGCATCGTCGCGCTGCCAGTAGCCGAGGAAGAACACGGGATCGAGATGGCCATGGATGTCGCGCCGGTGCACGGCGACGTCGCCGGCCTCGCCCGCGGGCAACTCGCGGCCGGCGTCGTCGATGACGGCGATGCGGTGCCCCGGATAGGCGCGTCCCATGCTGCCGGCGCGCGCCGGCCAGCCGGCGTGCTCGCGGCCGTGGGCATCGACGCTGCGGCCGCAGTTGCCGACGATGTAGTTGATCTCGGTCTGGCCGAACATCTCGTTGACGGTGACGCCGAGCGCGTGTTCGCAGTACGCGAAGACGGCGTCGCCAACCGCTTCGCCGGCGCTCATGATGGCTTGCAGCTTCAGACTCTTGTCGCCGTGCGGCACGGCTTTCATCATCGCCTTGAGCGCCGTCGGAAAGAGAAAACTGTGCGTCACGCCGTGCTTGACCATCAACTCGAAAGCACGCTCGGGCGCGAAGCGGCCGTTGAAGCCGACGATGCTGCCGCCGAAGTAGAGCGTTGGTAAAAGTGCATCCATCAGACCACCCGTCCAGGCCCAGTCGGCGGGCGACCAGAAGCGGCCGGCGCGGTGCGGATACCAGTTCTGGCTGCACACGAATCCGGTGAGATTGCCGATCAAGGCGCGCTGCGGCATCAGCGCGCCCTTGGGCGGGCCGGTGGTGCCGCTGGTGTAGATCAGCACGGCCGGGTCGTCGGCGAGCGTCGCGGCGGGCATGATCGGCGCGTGAGGTGCGCGCAACGCGGCGTCCCAATCGACGCTGCCGCGCCCGGCCGATGCACCGACGGCGACGATGTGTTCGAGCGCCGGGCATGTCGTAGCTGCAACGAGCAGCGCATCGATCGCGCTCTCATCGACGATGGCGACTTTCGCCTGGCTGTCAACGAGCCGGTACTGCAGCGCCTCCGGCCCGAACAGCATCGACAGCGGCATCGCCACCGCGCCGAGCGCACTCGTCGCCATCTGCGCCACCGCGGTCTCGAAGCGCTGCGGCATGACGATGGCCACACGGTCGCCGCGCGCCACGCCGAGCGCGGACAGCGCAGCGGCACAACGCAGTGCAGCGTCGTGCAGCTCGGCATAGCGATACGTCACGACGACGCCCTGCTCGCTCTCGGCGACGATGGCCACGGCGCGCGGCGTCTGCCGCGCCCAGCGCGCGCAACAGAGCTCGAACCAGTTGACCTCGCGCGGCACATGCCAGCGGAAGTGCCGGTAGAGATCGGCGTAGCCATCAGTGCGCATCGGTCGCGTCCGTCGTCGATAGGGCCGCAGCGATCATCACCGCGGGAAAGAAGACGAACGAATTCAACACCGCATCGAGCATCGACAGCAAGACCACGACGGCGAGCAGCCAGGGCAAGGCCTGCGGCGCGCGCGGATCGCCACGCGGCGCGGTCCAGGCGGTGCGCGCGGCCGGCAACAGCAGCACGCTGACCGACAGTGCCACACCGATCAAGCCGAACTGGCCGAGCAAGAGCATCGCCAGCCCCCACGGCCGCGATGGCTGCTCGCGCCACCAGTCCCACTGCCCCGTGCCGGCCAGCGGCTGCGCCATCGCCAGCGGCAGCGCGCGCTGGTCCTGCGCAATGCGCCAGGTGAACGAGCCGCGGCCGACCGATTTGATCGTACCGACCGCCGCGCGGCCGAGCGCGGTGTCGTTGGCGATGCGGGCCACCGGCACGACGCCGGAGACGTACACCGCGCTGACGAGCAACGCCGCGGCGAGCGCGGCCGTGGCCATCCAACGCGGACGCAGACGCGACGACAACCACAACACCGCGCCACCGAGCGCGGCGAGCAAGAGGCCGCCGATCGATTGCGCGGCCAAGGCCATCGCAGCGGCCGCCCACGCCGCGGCGCGCCAGCGCCGGTCGGTCGCGCCGCGCGACCACGCCAGCCATGCGGCGACGAGTGCGCACAGGCTGATCCACAAGCCGTACTGATTGCCGTTCTCGAAAAAGCCGAGCGGGCGCCAGCCGAGGTAGCGCTCGTTGCCGTCGTGGCGAAACGGATGCGCCTCGAAGAACCAGCCGTAGGTCTGAGCTCCGCCCAGCCCTTCGGCCAACGCAAACGGCAGGCAGGCCACTGCCGACAGCGCCAGTGCGCGCGCCAGCGCCAGCAGACCCTGCGCCCCCGCGCAGTACACGCGGCCGATGGACCACGTCAAGCCCCAGGTGCCGGCGAGATACAGCGATGCCACGGCCCCTTCGGGTCGCGGCTGGCCGACGAACAGCAGCGACTGCAGGAGCGGCCACGCGCACCAGAGCAGCACCGGTGCGTCGAACCACGACGGGCGAAAGCGGCGCAGCGATGCACGGTCGAACACGAGCGCACCGAGCAGCACCGCACAGGGCACGACCCAGGCCTTGTGCAGCAACATGTCCGACGGCAACGCGCTGCCGAGAATCCAGAACGGATGCCCGCTCTGCCCCGCCTGCGACGAGCCCGCGGGAAAGACGCCGACCGGCGCGAACAACCAGCCGCCGAAGAACACGGCCAAGGCCGCCGTGCGCGGCGGCAGCCACTTGAATGCGATCAACGCGCCACCCGACAACAGCGCCAATCCAAGCCACAGCGCAGGCTGCATGTACCCTCCCGTTCGCTTTCATTGTCAGCGAGGATGTGATCGATGCTGCCCTTCGAGACCAACCCGACGCAGCTCGCCGGCCTGCTGGCGTTTGCGGCGTCCACCGCGGCCTGCGCGTGGGCGGCGCGGCGCAAGCACAGCAGCGGCTGGGCCGCATTGGCCGCGGCGCATGCCGCGTTGTGGCTCGACATCCTGCTCAACACGCGGCACCGGCTGCACGACGCCGTCAACGCTGGGCTGAGCGCGCTCGGTCTGTACGAGTCGCGCGTCTGGTTGCAGGCGGCGCTGTTGCTCGCGCTCGCGGTGCTGGCGCTGCTCGCCTGGCGCGCGCGCCGCCGCGCCGGTGCAGCGGTGGTGGCAACGCTGGTCTTGATCGCGCTGCTGCTGGTCGAAGCGATCTCATGGCACGAGAGCGACCACGTGCTCTACACGCACCTCGGCCCGCTGCTGCTGATCGCGTACGCCTGGCTGGCCTGCGCGGCGGTGGTCGTGTGGGCGGCGCTGCGGCGCTGAACGGCTACTGCTTGCGCAGTTGCGCAGCACGCGCTTCGGCTTCGAGCGCCAACGTCTCATCGCCCGCCGCGCGGCGCAACAGCGCGAGTTCGTCGTACACGTACGGATCGGGAGCGCCGGCCGCAGCGGCATCGCGTTCGAGCGCGAGCTGCATCGCCAGCGCCTCGTCGCGTTGGCCCTTCAAACGCAGCACGTTGGCGATCTGCCAGCGCGCGATGCGAACCTCGTCGGCGCGGCCCTTGCGTTCGTAAGCGGCGAGTGCATCGCGAAAGGCGGCGAGGCTGTCGTCGAGACGACCGGCCTCGCGCAGATCGCTGCCGATGTTGTTGTGCGCCGCCGCCTGCCAGCCTTGTGCGCGCGGATCGCTCGCCTTGCGCGCGTAGTCGATCGTGCGCCGGTTCCAGGCGATGCGCTCGTCCTGCTGCGGCTCCACCAGCGCGATCATGTGCAGCGCATCGGCGGCCAGGCGTTCGAGTTTGTTGGCATCGGCCGTCTCGAAGGCACGCACGAACAGCGGCTTGCCTTCGGCCGGCTTGCCCGACGAGCGCAGCACGCGGCCGCGCTCGAGCGCAATGCGCACGTGCACGGCCGCACCGGCATCGCGCGCCGCGGTCTCGACGGCATCGAGCTCTCGATGCGCCTCTTCATGACGCTGGCGCAGGCCGAGCGTTCGTGCGATCTGCGTGCGCAAGACGAGCGCATCGTCGCCCTGGGCTTTGGTCAAGGCCTCGCGAAAGCGCGCTTCGCTCGCAGCGGGATCGCTGTAGTTCCACAACGCGTCCACATCGACCGCCGCGCACGCGGCGCCGGCCGCGAACGCGCAGGCGAGCACAACACGCTTCATCATCACTTCGCAAACGCCGCCAACCGCTCGCCGCTGATGCGGCAGATGCGCCAGTCGGGCATCACCGTCGCGCCCATGCCCTCGTAGAAGCGGATCGCGCGCTCGTTCCAGTCGAGCACGCTCCACTCGAAGCGGCCGCAGCCACGCTCTGCGGCGAGGCGGCCGAGGTGTTCGAGCAGCGCCTTGCCCAAGCCCGTGCCGCGCTGCGCGGGCTGCACGTACAGGTCTTCGAGGTACAGGCCGGGCTTGGCGAGGAAGGTCGAGAAGTTGGTGAAGAAGAGGGCGAAGGCGACGGGCTGCCCACCCGCTTCGCCGACGACACATTCGGCGACGGGCTTGTCGCCGAACAGATGCGGCGCCAGCGACTCGGCGCTGACCCGGCACAAGTGCGAGAGCTTCTCGAACTCGGCCAGCTCGCGGATCAGACCGACGATCGCCGGCACGTCGCGCGGCTCGGCAGCGCGAAGGGTGTGAGCTTGCTTCATGCATCGATTCTGCCTGCGTGGCTTAATCGCGCCATGAGCGAATACAGCGTCTATCGGCCACTGCGCGAGGCCCTATCGCGGCGCGTTCGCGTGCGCGGCATCGACTATCACTGCCTCATCTGGGGCGACCTCGCTTCAACGACTGCCGCGCAGCCGTTGCTGCTGATGACGCATGGCTGGATGGACATCGGCGCGTCGTTCCAGTTCGTCGTCGATGCGCTGGCGGCGCAGGAAGGCGAGGCGCGCTGCATCGTTGCACCCGACTGGCGCGGCTTCGGCGGCAGCACGATGCCCGAGGGCACCGACAGCTACTGGTTCCCCGACTACCTCGGCGATCTCGACGCGATCGGCGACGCGCTCTCGCCCGGCGTGCCGTTCGACCTGCTCGGCCACAGCATGGGCGGCAACGTTTGCATGGGCTATGCCGGCGTGCGGCCCGAGCGTGTGGGCAAGCTGATCAACCTCGAAGGCTTCGGCATGCCGGCGACGAAGCCGCAGCAGGCGGGCAAGCGCCTCGCGCAGTGGCTCGACGAGTTGAAGACGCCGCAATACCTCGCGCCCTACGCCGACGCGCCGGCCGTGGCCGCGCGGCTGATGAAAAACAACCCGCGTCTGGCCGCCGACAAAGCGGCGTGGCTGGCCACGCAGTGGGGCGAGTTGCGTGACGACGGCCGCTGGCACCTGCGCGCCGACCCGGCGCACAAGCGTGCCAACCCGGTGCTCTACCGCGTCGATGAAGTGCTGGCGACCTGGCAGGCGATCGCCGCGCCGCTGCTCTGGGTCGAAGGCGCGAACACCGACATGACCAAGTGGTGGGGCGACCGTTATCCGCGCGCCGAATTCGAGTCGCGTCTGGCGGTGGTGAATGACGTGCATCGCGTGACGTTGGACGATTGCGGGCACATGCTGCATCACGACCAACCCGAGCGGCTCGCCGAGCGCCTGGGCGCTTTTCTCACACGCTGAGCCAGCGCTGCTGCCGGGCCAGCGCAGACAGGCCGGCCAACGTGGCGCAGCGCTGGCGCCGCGCGGCGGGCCACAGGCGCAGCAGCAACTCGGCCGTGGCCAGCGTGTCGGCAGCAGCCTGATGGCGCACGGCGCACGCGATGCCGAAGTGATCGAGCCAATCGTCGAGCGCGTGCGCGCCCAGGCCGGGATGCAGCGCAGCCACCACCGGCTCGAGATCGAGCCAGGGGTTGTTCAACGTCCGATGCAGTGCGGCCTGCATCGCCCGCTCGATCATCGTCCGGTCGAAGCCGGCGTGAAACGCGAGCAGCGGCGAACGCCCCACCCAGCGCTCGAACGCGGCCAGCACCTCGCGCGGCGGCGCGCCCGCGCGCTGCGCGCCGACGCCGATGCCGTGGACGAGGATGTTGTCCTTGTCGGCGCTGGCGCTGTCGTGGTGCAGCACGGCTTCGAAGCTGTCGCTGAGATCGATGTGGGGCGCGGTGCGCGGCGCGGCCGCGCCGTCGAATGTCACGGCCACCGCGGCGATCGCCAGCAGCACGTCGTGGTGCATGTCCAGGCCCGTGGTCTCGACGTCGAGCACGACCCATCGGCGCTCGTCGATGGTCTGTGCGGCGTCGGCGCCGAACAGGCGCGACCACAGGCTCACCGCGACCGCCCGGCCGCCCGAAGGGAGCGGCGCCCCCTCGGGGGGCAGCGAGCAAAGCGAGCTTGGGGGCTCACCGTGCGTAGTCCATCTCGATGCGTTGCTGCAAGCGCCGCGCCACGCGCAGGCTTTCTTTGAGCACCCGGCGGTCGATGTCGTTCAACGCGCCGACGTCGATCAGGTTCGGATTGCCGTCGCTGGCGTCCACGGCTTCGCGGCTGGCCGCGGCGAGCTGCACCTGCAGTCGCATCGTCTGCAGGATCTCGAAGCCCTCGGTCCAGGCCTCGGCCTCTTGTGCCGGCACGCGCATCGCGCGCGCGGCCGCTTCGAAGCGCGCGCGGGTGCCGGTGGCTGCAATGCCGTGCGCCAGTGCGAACAGCCGCGCCGCATCGACATAGATCGCCGTGCCGTGCAGCTTCAGGTCGATGACCTGCTGATCGCCTTGCGGGTGGGTGTCGATGGCGCCGGTCCAGGTCAGCGCCGGGCCGTTGCGCAAGGCGTTGTCGGCCATCTGTTTCATGAAGCGGGCATTGCGCCCGGCCCGCGCGCTGACGAGCTCGCGCATCGGCTGCGCCAGCGCCGCCGCGCCGGCCAGCGGTCGCGCGTCGAAGTAGATGTTGGCGGCGAGCAGGTCTTCGGGCGCGCCGTGGTCGATCCAGCTCGCGAAACGCGCCAGCCATTCGGCTTGCGTCAGGCAGCACTCGGGGTTGCTCGCCATCACGTTGCCCTGGCACAGCGGGTAGCCGCAGGCGTCGAGTGCTTCGTTGACGTTGCGCGCAAAGGCGAGCAGCGCAGGCCGTTCGCGCGCCGCGTCGTCGCTCGCGAAGACGATGCCGTTGTCCTGGTCGGTGGCGATCGTCTGTTCGCTGCGGCCTTCGCTGCCGAAGGCCAGCCAGCAGACGCGCGCCAGGTCGATCTGGTGCTGCCCTGCGATCAGCGTCACCAGACGCTCGGTCAGCACGTCGTTCAAGTGGCTGATGAGTTCGGTCAGTTGTCTTGCCTGCACGCCCTGGCCGAGCAGATTGCGTGCGAAGCGGCGGATGTCCGCGGCCACCTGCTGCAGCGTCGGCACATCGGCGGCGGCGCGGATGGCGCTGCTGACCTGCTTCAACGACAGGCGCTGCAACGCAAACAGGTCGCGCTCGGAGAGGATGCCGACAACGCGCCCGCTGTCATCGGCCACCGGCACGTGGCGGATGCCGTGGCGCGACATCAGCAGCGCCGCGTCCTGGGCCGTGTGGCGCGTGGTCAGGCTGTGCAGCGGCTGGCTCATCACCGCGCTGATCGGTGTGGCCAGCGCCAGGCCGGGCAGCGTGATGCGGCCGAGCACGTCGTGGCGCGTCAGGATGCCGAGCGCCGCGCCGCTGTCGTCGTCGGCCACCAGCACCGAGCCGATGCGCTTGCCGTGCATCGCCTGCAAGGCCTGGCTCAACGGTGTGGCAGGCGAGACGGTGACGACGGCGCGGCGCAGCAAGTCACCGAGCGGCGTTTCGAGCGACTGTTCGGCCAGCGACTGCGAGGCATAGGCCACCTGCAGCGCGCGCCGCGACAGATCGAGCCACTGCTGCACGCGGCGATTGAGAAAATCGGCGAACGGCGCGCTCTCGCCGGCCAGGCTGTGCACGCGCGCCGCCGGCAGCGCGAGGCAAAAGGTGTCGGCCTTCGCGGTGTAGGTGCTGCTGACGGCGCGCTCGGCCATCACGGCGCCGATCGGGAACAGGTCGCCGGCCTCGACCTCGAAAGCAGCGCGGTCTTCATCCGCGCCACGCCGCCCGCTGACGCTGCCACGACGCATGAACAGCAGGTGCGTCACGGGTCCATGCGACGCTTCGAGCACCACCTCGCCGGGCTCGAAATAGCACTGCGTGCACTCGGCCACGAAGCGATCGACATGCGCAGCGGCCATCTGCGCGAACGGCGCAAAACGCATCAGCTCGGCGCGCAGGTTGGCGATGAGGCTGGGTGAAGGTGTCATGGCCTGCGCCGGGCCGCCCCAAGCAGGCCGCCTTCCCCTCGGGGGATGGCGAACGAAGTGAGCTGAGGGGTCGTCATGTTGTCTTGAACGGATGCACGTCGGGCGCTTCGTCCGGATGCGCCAGACCCAGCAGCGGCTGCACGAGCCGGTTCATCATCGGTTGCCGGTGGCGCACCCAGACGGCGGTCGGCCGCGCGGTGGCGCCGAGGCGCGACTTCGGTTCGAGCGCGGTGCGGCCGAACGAGAGTTCGCGCGCGCCCATGGCGATCGCGTCGTCGATGCTGGCGTGCAGCAGCCGCAGGTACAGCGGCTGCGTCTTCGCCGCCGTCGCGGTCGAAGCCGATGTGGTAGGCCAGCGCCTGCACGCCATCGTCCAACGTGCAGATGAAGCCGAGCAGCAGTGTCGCCGCCGCCGAAGATGCCGCTGCAACGCAGGCGCTCACCGGCCGCGCACGCCAGCGCGCTGAAGTAGCCGGCATGCAGCGTGAACGGCCGCAACGCGGCGCGCTCGTGCACTTGCAGGTACAGCGCGTGCATGCGCGCGCCCTGCGCGGCATCGGGCTCGAAGCGGCGCACCGCAAAGCCTGCGGCTTCGATCGGCGCCAGCACGCGGTTCTTGACGTTGCCGCGGTACTTCGACGCCAGCCTGGCCAGGTAGTCGCCGTGCGTCTTCCATGTCGCGTCGAGCGCCAGCACCATGTTCGGCTCGGTGTCGGCCTCGCGGTAGCCGACGCGTGACAGCAGCGCCACGCCGTCCCCGCCGCCGGCGGGCAAATCCTTGACGACGACGAAGCCCGCCTGGCCGGCGAGTTTTTCGGCGCGGCGCAGGCGGTAGATCGCTTCGGCCACGCCGCTCCAGGCCAGTGTGGCGTCGGCGCCCGGCGCGAGCGATACCGCATGCTGGCCGTAGGTCAGCAGGTTGCCGCAGACCAGCACGCGCTCGCGCACCTGGCTGGCCAGCGCATCGGCGCCGCGCTTTGCCACGGCGCCGAAGAGTCGGCGCAGCGGGCTCGCGTCGTCTTCGTCGTCGCCGCCAGCGCCGTTCGCTGCGGCGCGCGGAAGCAGGTTGCGGCCTTCGAGCCGCGCCCATTGCAGCACCACGGCAGCGACCGGCCCGGCCGCGTTGCCGATGAGCGCGTAGCGCGGCTCGATTGCCGCGGGCAGCACGCCTTCCAACATCGTCAGGTAGTCGCGGCTGAAGAACCACGATGCGCCGCTCGTCGCCGCCTGCCATTGCGCCGTATCGAGCAACGCGATGCGGTCGGCCAGCGCGATGTGCAGGCCGGAAGGCTGGCGCTTCGGCGACGACGAAGGCGATGCGTTCATGCCGCCCAGCATAAAGAACAAGGGCCCCTTGCGGGGCCCTTGGTTGCTTGCGGTCTTGGCCGGGATCAGGCTTTGCCCAGCTTCAGGTCCGGATAACGCACATGCTCGACGAGCTCCTGCGTCTCGCGGCTCGGCGCCGGCGTGAGCAGGCTGACGATGAGGATCACCGCCAGGCCCACCGGCACGCCGAACACGCCGGCCGAGATCGGCGAGATGCCCCACCACAGCTCGACCGGCGAAGTCACGCCGAAGACGCTGCGCAGCCACGGCTGGGTCGTCGCCATGTAGTAGAACGTCGTGCCCAGGCCGGCGATCATGCCCAGCGAGGCGCCCCACTTGTTGGCGCGCTTCCAGAAGATGCCGAGCACCAGCGGCGGGAAGAACGTCGCTGCCGCGAACGAGAACGCCGCCGAGACCAGGAACAGGATGTCCGCCGGCTTCTGCGCTGCGACACCGGCTGCGGCCAACGCCACGACGACGAGCAAGGCCTTCGAGATGGCGACACGGCGCGCCGTCGGCGCGTTCGGGTCGATCATCTTGTAGTACAGGTCGTGCGAGAGCGCGTTGGCGATCGTCAGCAGCAGGCCGTCGGCCGTGGAGAGAGCCGCCGCGAGGCCACCCGCCGCCACCATGCCCGAGACGACATACGGCAGGCCACCGATTTCCGGCGTCGCCAGCACGATGATGTCGCCGCTGATGCGCATTTCGCCCAACTGGAAGATGCCGTCGCCGTTGATGTCGGCAACCGACAGCAACGCCGGATCGACCTTGGCCCAGTTGTTGATCCACGCCGGCAGCTTGTCGAACGGCGTGCCGACGAGCACGTTGAAGACCTCGTACTTGACCAGCACCGCCAGCGCCGGCGCCGTGAAGTAGAGCAGGAAGATGAAGAACAGGCTCCACGTCACCGAGTCGCGCGCTTCCTTCACCGACGGCGTGGTGTAGTAGCGCATCAGGATGTGCGGCAGCGCGGCCGTGCCCACCATCAGGCAGAAGATCAGCGCCAGGAAGTTGCGGCGCGAGGTGTCGAAGGCGGCCTTGGCCTTGTCGTCGCCGTCCGGGTTGCCCGCGAACTGCTGCGCATGCGGCGGCATGCCGGCCAGCGGCGCCGCGCGCGCGGCGCTGCCGGTCTTGGCGGCCGTGTAGGCCTTCTTCGCATCCTCCAGACTCTTCGGCAACGCCGCCAGCGCGCGCTCGGCGGCTTGCAGGTCGCCCACCGGGCCGTTGGCCGCCTTCAGGTCGTCGACCTTCTTCTGCGCCGCCGCCAGATCGGCGGCCATCGCAGCCGGCACATCCTTCAACTTGGCATCGGCCGCGGCCGCGCGCTCCTTGAAGATGTTGATGACCTGCTGCTCCTTCGGATCGGCCATCAACTGCTTCTCGCGCTCGGTGATCTTGGCCAACTGGTAGCCGTAGATCGCCTGCGGGATCGGCACGCCGGTCTGCTTGATCGACAGCCACACCACCGGAACCATGTAGGCCACGATCAGGATGATGTACTGCGCGACCTGCGTCCACGTGACGGCGCGCATGCCGCCCAGGAACGAACACACCAGGATGCCGCCCAGGCCGACGAAGATGCCGACCTCGAAGGCAAAGCCGGTGAGGCGCGTCGTGATCAGGCCGACGCCGTAGATCTGCGCCACGACATAGGTGAACGAGCACAGGATCGCGCCGACGATGCCGATGAAGCGCGGCAGGTTGCCTTCGAAGCGGGCGCCGAGAAAGTCGGGGATCGTGAACTGGCCGAACTTGCGCATGTACGGCGCCAGGAACAGCGCCACCAGGCAGTAGCCGCCCGTCCAGCCCATGATGAAGGCCAGACCGCCGTAGCCCGAGAGATAGACCGTGCCGGCCATGCCGATGAACGACGCCGCGCTCATCCAGTCGGCGCCGGTGGCCATGCCGTTGTACAGCGCCGGCACGCGCCGCCCGGCGACGTAGTACTCGGCGGCATCGGTGGTGCGGCTCATGATGCCGATGCCGGCATACAGGCCCACCGTGGCGAGCAGGAAGATGAAACCGATCCAGTTCTTCGGCAGGCCCATCTGTTCCAGCACCGCCAGAACCAGGATGAAGGCCAGGAAGCCGCCGGTGTACCAGCCGTACACCTTGTTGAGCTGGGACTTGAAAGTTGCAGTGGACGCCGTGTCGATCTTGGCGCCGTGTTCGAACATGCCGGCCATGTCAGTCCTCCTCGTGGACGTTGTGCTCGATGTCGAGCTTGTTCATGTAGCGGGCGTAGTACCAGATGATCACGCAGTACACGATCAACGCGCCCTGCCCGCCCATCCAGACGCTGAACGGCCAGCCGAAGAAGGTGAAGTTGAGGTCGCGGGCGTAGTAGCCCACGACGAATGTCACCACGAACCAGATGGCCAAGAGGATTGCGGTGATGCGCAAATTCTTGTTCCAGTACTGGCGGTGGTTCTCCGAGATCTGTCTCATCGTCTTGCCTCCAACAGTTTTTGCTTCCGGGATCAGCCCGGCCCTCTCACTCGTTCACTCACTCAGAACGCCGCTCACGCCACCAGGCCGGTTTCCCGCTCCAGTTGCGCCGCCACCTTGGGCTCGAAGCCTTTGAGGTGGCGAATGATCTTTCTGGCTTCTTCCGGCTCGCGGCGATCGAAATGCACACGCGCCAACTGGTACCAGCCGTAAGGGCTCATCGGCTGCAATTTGGTGTTCTGCTTCAGCGCCGCCACCGCTTCGTCAGGGCGTTGCAGGCGGATCAGCACCAGGCCGAGGCCGTACCACGCGCGGTCGAGCTTGGCGTCGAGATCTAGCGCGCGGCGAAACGCCGGCTCGGCCTCGGCCAGGCGGCCGGCCTCTTCGAACAGGTAGGCCAGGTTGAACCAGTCGGCGGCGCTGCGATCCGGATGCGCCGCGATCAGCGCCTGCTGGTCGGCGATGGCCTCGTCGCGACGGCCGGCCTGCGCGCGCACATGCGAGCGGCTCGACAACGCATAAGCATCGCCCGGCCAACGGCGCAGCATCTCGTCGAACACGGCCTCGGCCTGCTTCGGCCGACCGATGACGAGCCACGCCATCGCGCTGACCTTGCACCACTGGTAGGCGAGGTTCATCGGCAATGCTCCAGGCCGATGCGCATGCACAGGTCGATGCGCTCGAAGGTGACGACGAAGTAGATGATCAGCACAAGGAAGAAAGTGACGATCGGCACATGCGTGTCGGCCACCAGCTTCGGTGTCAGCTTGCGCACGACCACGGTGAACGGCTTGGACAGCAACTGCAGCAAGCGGTAGAAGAAATTGCTGTCGCGCTTCGGTCCGGCCAACACATACAGCGCACCCTGCCCGGCCAGCGCCAGCAGCGGGATGTACAGCACGAGTTGCACGCAGATTCAGGAAGGCCAGCATTGCAAATGACGAACGCGCACTCATGCCGAGTGCCATGGGCTGTACTGTCGTTCGCCAGCGCTTACGGCTTTCTGACAAACGCTTACCGTCGCTGGCAAACCCCCACGGGACTAACCCTCAAAAGTGACCTGCGTGAGACAATCCGCGCCTTCGAAAAATTCGGGTTGGCTCTATGGACATCGAACGCATCAATCAGATCGGCGCGTTGCTCGCCGACCTCGCAGAGCGCACCGAAGCGCTTCGGGGGTATCTTTGACTACGAGCGCAAATCACTGCGCCTGAACGAGGTCAACGCCGCGCTCGAGAACCCGAACGTCTGGAACGAACCGAAGCGCGCGCAGGAACTCGGGCGCGAGAAGAAGTTGCTGGAGACCGTGGTCGCAACGATCGACCATTTGGCGAGCAACCTGTCGGACAACAGCGAGTTGTTCGAGATGTCGAAGGCCGACGACGACCTGCCGGCGCTGGCGACGATCGAGGCCGAAGCCGCCCAGCTCGGCGAGACGGTGGCGCAGCTCGAGTTCCGCCGCATGTTCAACAACCCGGCCGATCCGCTGAACTGCTTCATCGACATCCAGGCCGGCGCCGGCGGCACCGAAGCCTGCGACTGGGCCGCGATGCTGCTGCGCCAGTACCTGAAGTACTGCGAGCGCAAAGGCTTCAAGACCGAGGTCATGGAAGAGACCGAAGGCGACGTCGCCGGCATCCGCTCGGCGACGATCAAGGTCGAGGGCGACTACGCCTTCGGCCATTTGCGCACCGAGACCGGCGTGCACCGCCTGGTGAGGAAGAGCCCGTTCGATTCGTCGGGCGGCCGGCACACGTCGTTCGCCTCGCTGTTCGTCTATCCGGAAGTCGATGACTCGATCGAGATCGAAATCAACCCGGCCGACGTGCGCGTCGATACCTTTCGCGCCAGCGGCGCCGGCGGCCAGCACATCAACAAGACCGACTCGGCCGTGCGCCTGACGCACATCCCGACCAACATCGTCGTGCAGTGCCAGAACGACCGCTCGCAACACCGCAACCGCGACGAAGCCTGGCAGATGCTGCGCTCGCGCCTGTACGAGCATGAGATGCAGAAGCAGCGCGTGGCGCAGCAGAAGTTGGAAGACAGCAAGACCGATGTCGGCTGGGGCCACCAGATCCGCAGCTACGTGCTCGACAACAGCCGCATCAAGGACTTGCGCACCAACGTCGAGATCAGCAACACGCAGAAGGTGCTGGACGGTGATCTCGATGTGTTCATCCAGGCTTCGCTCAAACAGGGCGTATGAGAACCGAAGCGCTGATCTTCGACATGGACGGCACGATGATCGACTCGATGCCGTTCCACCGCACGTCGTGGATCGACTTTGCGGCGCTGCACGGCATCGGCATGAGCATCGACGAAATCATGCGGCGCACGAGCGGCCGCACCGGTGCCGAGTGCATGCAGGAGCTGTTCGGGCGGCCGATCGGGCATGAAGAGTCGTTGACGCTCGTGCGGCAGAAAGAAGCGCTGTACCGCAAGGCGTTCGCGCCACCGGCGTTTCGCGAAGTGAGCGGCTTTCGCGCCTTTGCGGCGCACGCGCGCGCGCTGGGATTCAAGATCGGCGTCGGCACCGCCGGTGACGCGCACAACATCGCCTTCGCGCTCGAACACCTCGCGCTGCCCGACGCGCCGCACGCCATCGTCGGTGGCGACGAGGGCCTGCCCGGCAAGCCCGAGCCGGCGATCTTTCTCGAAGTGGCGCGGCGCCTGAACGTGGCGCCCGAACACTGCATCGTCTTCGAAGACGCGCCGCTCGGCATCGAAGCCGCGCGCCGCGCCGGCATGCGCGCGGTGGCGGTGTGCACCGGCCATACGGCTGAAGAACTCGCAGGGCCGCACGTACTCGCTGCGACCCTCCACTACGCCGGGCTGCCACAAGCGGCCTGGTTCACGAAGCTGATGGAGAACAACAACCATGTTGATGCTGATGCGTGAAGGCACTGCGCCCCTGATCCGCCGCGAGGACTACGCCGAACCGCCGTTCTGGATTCGCAAGGCCGACCTGACCTTCGACCTCGACGGCGCCAAGACGATCGTCGGCAGCAAGCTCGCCGTCGAGCGCAATGCCAAAGTCGCGCGGGCCCCGCTGGTGCTGCACGGCGACGGCATCACGCTGCTGCGCGTGATGGCCGACGGGCAGAGCGTGACTTTTCGCCACGGCGGCGAGCGGCGAGCTGATCATCGACAACCCGCCCGAGGCCGACACGTTCACGCTCGAGCTGCGCACCACCTGCGCGCCCGACAAGAACAAGCAGCTCTCGGGCCTGTACGCCTCGGGCTCGGGCCTGTTCACGCAGTGCGAAGCCGAAGGGTTTCGCCGCATCACCTACTTCCTCGACCGGCCGGACGTGATGGCGGTGTTCACGGTGACGCTGCGCGCCGACAAGAGCAAGTACCCGGTGCTGCTGTCCAACGGCAACCTGGTCGAAGAAGGCACGCTGGACAACGGCCGCCACTTCGCCAAATGGCACGACCCGTTTCCGAAGCCGAGCTACCTGTTCGCGCTCGTCGCCGGCAAGCTCTCGGTGCGCCGCCAGCAGATCAAGACACGCTCGGGCAAGGACCATCTGCTCGAGATCTACACCCACCGCGACGACATCGACAAGACCGAGCATGCGATGGCGTCGCTGGTCGCCTCGATCGTCTGGGACGAGCACCGCTTCGGCCTGCCGCTCGATCTGGAGCGCTTCATGATCGTTGCCGTCGGCGACTTCAACATGGGCGCGATGGAGAACAAGGGCCTGAACATCTTCAACACGCAGTACGTGCTGGCCAGCCCCGCCACCGCCACCGACACGCGACTACCACGGCATCGAAGCCGTGGTCGGCCACGAGTACTTCCACAACTGGACCGGCAACCGCATCACCTGCCGCGACTGGTTCCAGCTCTCGCTGAAAGAAGGCCTGACGGTCTATCGCGATCAGGAGTTCTCGATGGACATGGCGGGCTCCGACAGCGCCCGCGCCGTCAACCGCATCGGCGACGTGAAGCGCCTGCGCGCGATGCAGTTCCCCGAAGACGCCGGCTCGATGGCGCACCCGGTGCGGCCCGACGCGTATGTCGAGATCGACAACTTCTACACCCCCACCGTCTATGAAAAAGGCGCCGAGGTCGTGCGCATGATGGCCACGCTGGTCGGCCGCGAGGGTTTTCGCCGCGGCATGGACCTGTACTTCCAGCGCCACGACGGCCAGGCCGTGACCTGCGACGACTTCGCGCAAGCGATCGCCGACGCCAACCCCGCCAGCGCCTTGACCACAAGGCTCGACGCCTTCAAGCGCTGGTACTCGCAGTCGGGCACGCCGCGCGTCGCCGCGCGCGGCCGCTGGGACGCGCACACCCGCACCTACACGCTCGGCTTCGAGCAGCAGTTGGGCGACGGCAAGCTGCCGCAGGTGATTCCGATGACGCTGGGCCTGATCGGCCGCGACGGCCGCGCGTTGCCGGTGCAGCTCGAAGACGAGCCGGCGTTCGACGCGCCGGAGCGCGTGCTGGTGCTCGACGAGGCGCGCAACTTCTACACCTTCGTCAACGTCGATGCCGAGCCGGTGCCCTCGCTGCTGCGCGGCTTCTCGGCGCCGGTGATCCTGACCGAGCCGCTGTCCGACGGCGACCTGCTGGTGCTGCTGCAGCACGACAGCGACCCGTTCAACCGCTGGGAGTGCGGGCAGCGCCTGGCGCTGAACCGCTTGCTCGGCGCGATCAAGGGCGATCGCGAGCCGCTGCTCGACGAGCCGTTCATCGACGCCATGCGCAGCGTGCTGCGGCATCCGCAACTCGACGCCGCGTTCAAGGCGCTGGTGCTGACGCTGCCCGACGAGAACCTGCTCGCCGAACAGCTGGCCAGCGTCAACCCGCAGCGCGTGCATGCGGTGCGCGAGGTGATGCTGGCGCAACTGGCGCGCGAGTTGCGCAACGACTGGGCCTGGGCCTTCGACGCGCACCAGGTCAAGGGCGCGTACAGCCCCGACCCGCAAGCCGCCGGCCAGCGCGCCTTGGCCAACCTGGCGCTGTGCATGCTCTGCCTCGATGCCATGAAAACCGGCGACGCCACGTGGCCCGGCCGCGCCTACCAGCGCGTCAAGGACGCCGGCAACATGACCGAGCGCCTCGGTGCGCTGGCTGCATTGACCGAGTCGCACGCCGAGCTCGCCGAGCGCGCGCTCGACCACTTCCACGACCGCTTCAAGCACGAAGCGCTGGTCATCGACAAGTGGTTCGCGCTGCAAGCGCAGATGCCCGAACGCGCCGACGGCCGCGCCTTCGCGCGCGTGAAGCAGTTGCTGCAACACGCCGACTACACCTTCACCAACCCGAACCGCGCGCGCAGCCTGATCCAGGTCTTCTGCACGCAGAACCCGGCCGCCTTTCACCGCACCGATGCGGCAGGCTACGTGCTGTGGGCCGATGCCGTGCGCGAGATCGACGGCTTCAACAGCTCGCTGGCCGCGCGCATTGCGCGCGCGATGGACCGCTGGATGCACCTTGCCGAGCCGTACCGCAGCGCCGCGCGCGAAGCGATCGTGCGTGTGGCGGAGAAGAAGGACTTGTCGGCGGGCGTGCGCGAGATCGTCGAGCGCGCGCTCAAGGAAAGCGGATGCAACCCCCACGTCGCACGCCCAGCCCCCGAGGGGGCGCCCAGTGGCTTCGGGCGCCAGGCGCCATGAAATGAAACGCATCAGCCTCACCCAATACCTCGTCGAGCAACAGCGCGAGCACGGCCGCATCCCCGGCCAGTTGCGGCTGTTGATCGAGATCGTCGCCCGCGCCTGCAAGGCCATCGCCATCTCGGTCAACAAGGGCGCGCTCGGCGACGTGCTCGGCACCGCGCACACCGAGAACGTGCAAGGCGAGGTGCAGAAAAAACTCGACGTCATCAGCAACGAGGTGCTGATCGAAGCCAACGAATGGGGCGGCCACCTGGCGGCGATGGCCAGCGAAGAGATGGACGGCATCCACGCCGTGCCGAACCGCTGGCCGCAGGGCGAATACCTGCTGCTGTTCGATCCGCTCGACGGCTCGTCCAACATCGACGTCAACGTCAGCATCGGCACCATCTTCTCGGTGCTGCGCAAGGTCGGCCACCAGCATGGCGTCAGCGAAGACGACTTCCTGCAACCCGGCAAGTTCCAGGCCGCGGCCGGCTACTGCGTCTATGGCCCGCAGACCACGCTCGTGCTGACCGTCGGCAACGGCGTCACCGTGTTCACGCTCGACCGCGAGATGGGCTCGTGGGTGCTGACGGAAGAGAACCTGCGCATCCCCGACGACACGCAGGAGTTCGCCGTCAACATGAGCAACCTGCGCCACTGGGCGCCGCCGATGAAGCGCTATATCGACGAGTGCCTCGCGGGCACGACAGGCTCACGCGGCAAGGACTTCAACATGCGCTGGGTCGGCAGCATGGTCGCCGACGTGCACCGCATCCTCTCGCGCGGCGGTGTGTTCCTCTACCCGTGGGACGCGCGCGAACCCGACAAACCCGGCAAGCTGCGCCTGATGTACGAAGCCAACCCGATGGCGTTTCTGGTCGAGCAGGCCGGCGGCGCGGCGACCAACGGCGAGCAGCGCATCATGGATCTGATGCCGGGCAAACTGCACCAGCGTGTGGCCGTGGTGCTGGGCTCGAAGAACGAGGTCGAGCGGGTGACGGCGTACCACCGCGACGCCGCGTAGAGGCCACCATCTACACGCGGAGATTTGCATGTGCCGCAACATCCGAACGCTGTTCAACTTCGAACCTCCGGCCACCGAGTTGGAGATTCGCGATGCCTCGCTGCAATTCGTGCGCAAGTTGAGCGGCTTCAATGTGCCGTCGAAGGCCAACCAGGCGGCGTTCGATCGCGCGGTGGAGCACGTTGCCGCGTCCGCGCGCGAGCTCATCGCGTCCCTGGTCACATCCGCCGAGCCGCGCAACCGCGAGATCGAGGCTGCCAAGGCCAAGGCCCGGTCTGCCGAGCGATTCGGCAGCGCCACCTGAAAAGGGATCGCGGCAACACGAACCGTCATCACTTTTAGGGACAGGCGCCGCGCCATCCCTAGGCGAAGCCTTCACGGCGCAGGCATCTGCGAGCAAGCTGCTGGTCCATGAGTGCCGCTGATCTGCGCCCCCTGCCCGCCGCCGAGCGCCTGCCGGTGCTCGACATCCTGCGCGGCTTCGCGCTGCTCGGCATCCTGATCATGAACATGCCCGGCTTCAGCAGCTCGATGTTCGCCGAGGCCGACGGCTCGCACCTGTGGACGTCGCTGCTCGATCAGCGCGCCGAGCAACTGCGCGACATGCTGTTCTCGGGCAAGTTCAACAGCATGTTCAGCCTGCTCTTCGGCATCGGCTTCACGATCCAGTTTGCGCGCATGGAACAGCGCGATCCGGCCCACGCGACGCGCCTGTACCTGCGCCGGCTGCTCGTGCTGGTGGTGCTCGGCGCAGTCCATGCCGTCGTCTTCTGGACCGGCGACGTGCTGCATGTCTATGCCGTGCTCGGCCTGGTGCTGGTGCTCGGGCTGCGCCGCGTCAGCGACCGCGGCATCGTCGCGCTGATCGCCGCCTGCCTCGTCTATCCGGCGCTGTCGGGTGCGCTGCGGGTGATGGTCATCACCAAGGACATCGTGGCCGAACGCGTGCGCGTGGCACAGGCCTTCGAGACCAGCAACAACGCGGCTTACGGCCACGGCAGTTTTGCCGACACGGTGCTCGAGAACGCGCGCGTGATGGCCTACTCCTACGGCGACCCGATCAGCCTGTGGGGCATGTTCGGCTGGTACGTGATGATGGCCCTGACGCTGCTGATCGGCGTGCTCGCCGGTCGCCGCCGCTGGGTGCAGCGCATTCCCGAGCTGCTGCCGCAGATACGCCGCCTCGCGTGGTGGGCGCTGGCGATCGGGCTGGTCTGCGGCGCTGCGTTCACGCTCATCTTCGAGATCAACCGCGCGCCCGGCCCGTCGCCGATCAAGGTGCTGGGCAGCGTCTGCTTCAGCCTGTCGCGGCTGGCGCTGATGATCTGCTACGTGCTCGTCATCGTGCAGTTGGCGCAGCACGCGAAGTGGCAGCGTTGGCTGGCGCCGCTGGCCGCCGCCGGGCGCATGCCGCTGACCAACTACCTGCTGGAGACGGCGATCTGCATCACGCTGTTCAACGGCTGGGGCTTCGGGCTGTGGCTGAAGGTCGGGCCGGCGCTGGGGCTGTTGTTGTCGTTCGCGATCTACTTTGCCGTGCTGGTGCCGTGGAGCCTGTGGTGGGGCAAGCGCCACGAGCGCGGCCCGCTCGAAGCGCTGTGGGCGCGCGCCACGTACGGCGGCCGGCCTGCCGCCGAGCCGCGCGTCGCCGTGGGTTGAGCCGTCACCGCTTGAAGTTTGCGCGGGCGGCGCGCACACTCGCCAGCCCTCGAACAACACAGCGGAGACAGACGATGGAACACGCCCAGGCCCTGCGCTTGGTGGACCTCACGGCCACCGAACCCGACGACGCGTCTCGGAAACTCAAGCAGCGCCGCACGCTGCTGCGCCACGCCGGCCTGGCCGCCTTTGCCGCCAGCACCACCGGCAGCGCGTTCGCGCAGGCGGTGGACCGCTATGCGCCCGGCGCGCCGCCGGTGCGCTACCCCGAGCCCGACGTCATCTCGCTCGACCCGCGCTTCAAGTACAAGCTCGGCAACACGCCGATCGTGCGCCTGCACAGCGGCACGATGTGGGCCGAAGGCCCGGCGTGGAACGGCTCGGGGCGCTTCCTGGTGTGGAGCGACATCCCGAACAACGAGTGCCTGCGCTGGAGCGAAGAAGACGGCCATGTCGGCCGGCGCTTTCGCTTTCCGTCGGGCAACTCGAATGGCAACACCTTCGACAACCAGGGCCGGCAGATCGCCTTCTGCCACGGCACACGCAACGTCATCCGCTACGAGCACAGCGGCAAGATCACCGTGCTCGCCGACAAGGCCGGCGGCAAGGAGTTGAATGCGCCCAACGACGGCATGGTGCATCCCGACGGCTGGATGTTCTTCACCGACCCGGGCTACGGCAGCCTGATGGAGTACGAGGGCAACCGCCTGCCCTCGAGCGCGAGCAGCCCGCAGCCGATCCAGAAGGAAGCGGTCTATCGCATCGACGCGCCGGGCCAGATCGAAAAAGTCGCCGACGAGCCGTTCAAGCCGAACGGCCTGTGCTTCTCGCCCGACTACAAGAAGTGCTACATCGCCGACACCGGCATCTCGCACTACCCGAATGCCAAGAGCGTGATCTGGGTCTATGACGTCGATGGCAAGAAGCTGCGCAACGCCAAGGTCTTCGCCGAGATGACGTTCAACGGCAAGACCGGCTTTGCCGACGGCATCCGCTGCGACGAAGACGGCAACGTCTGGGCCGGCATGGGCTGGGCGGGCGACGGCTTCGACGGCGTGCATGTCTTTGCCCCGGACGGCAAGCGCATCGGCTGGATCCGCATGCCGGAGATCATCGCCAACGTCTGCTTCGGCGGCAGCAAGCGCAACCGGCTGTTCATGGCCGGCAGCACGTCGCTGTATGCGGTGTACGTGGAGACGCGGGGCGGCACGCCGACGTGATGCGCGTCCCAAACCGTTCGCCCCGAGGTCCGACCAGTCCTGAGGTATCGAAGGAAGGGCTTCGATACCTCGCCCGAGGTGCATCGGTGTAGCTCGGCACGCCTCGCGCGCGCAACCTGCCCAGTCGCACTCATGGGCCACCCGAGTTCACGAAGCCATCTTGTCTGGGCCGTGAGCCGTGCCAGCCGAAGCCGCTCACGCCACGAGAAAGGAGGCTCTTTCGGCGCTGCCAACCTTTTTTATGGAGATAGCCATGCCAAATATTCAAGGCCGGTGCCTTTGCGGAGCAGTCCGCTACAGATCGGATGCTGCGCCAGTCATGACCGCGATCTGCAACTGCAAGAACTGCCAGCGCCAAACGGGCACGGCGTTCTCAATCCTCGTCGCCGTACCAAAGGGCGCCCTCGTCATGGACGGGGCGCAGCCGGACACATACCAAGACGTCGGAGAAAGCGGCCTGCCCGTGTTGCGCAAATTCTGCGCCAAGTGCGGGTCTCCCATATTCTCGGAAGTCGCCGCGATGCCGACGATGGACTGGATCAAGGCCGGAACATTGGACGACACCTCGTGGATCCAGCCACAGGTCAACATCTGGTGCGACTCCGCACAACCATGGGTGCAGATGAACGAAGCATTACCACGCATCCCGCGCAACCCACCACCGGCCTGACCCTTCCGTCGAACGGACGTGCCCCGGCGCTTGATGTCAAACGCTGCAGGGCTGCGGCACGCCTGTGCAGCGCAGCGAACCGATCCGTCGCCGCCTCTCAGCCGATCTTCAAGACCTTCTGTACCGCCGCGCCGCGCAGCCGGTGCGCCTGCGGCAGATCGCTGCCGAGCAGCGGCCTCAGGTAGTCGAAGAAGGCCGGCGTGACGTCGTTGCCGGCGGCGTTGATGAAGGCGTTGTCCATCACCCGCGTCTTCGCGGCCACGGCTTCGAGCGGTTGCAGCGCGTATTCGGCGGCGTAGTTGCCGATGCGGCGGATCGCCACCGAGCCGACCTGGCCTTGCCGCAGCGCGTACTGCACCGCGCGCTCGCCCACGTCGCGCGCCTCGCGCGCATCGACATCGCTGACGCAGCCGAGAAAACTGCGCTGCAGGTAGCCGAACGTGTCGCCGCGTACTCGCTTGATGCCGAGCTTGGACTTGATCTCGTCGCACAGCAGGTCGGCCAGCGCGCCGGTGCCGGAAAGCTGCACGTTGCCATGCGCGTCGCGCTCGACGTTCGCCGACAGCTTGGCGGCGATGGCGTCGCCCGATGCATCGTGGATGCCTTCGCTGACGGCAACGACGCAGCGGCCGTGCTTGTCGTACACGGCCTTCACGTCGGTGAGGAATTTGTCGATCTCGAACACGCGCTCGGGCAGATAGACCAGGTGCGGCCCGTCGTCGCTCGCCGTGCGCGCCAGCGCCGCAGCGGCGGTGAGAAAACCGGCGTGCCGGCCCATCACCACCGCGACATACACGCCCGGCAGCGCCGCGTTGTCGAGATTGGCGCCGGCAAAGGCCTGCACGACGAAGCGTGCGGCGGAAGGAAAGCCGGGCGTGTGATCGTTGCCCATCAGGTCGTTGTCGATTGTCTTCGGGATGTGCACCGCGGCCAACGCATGCCCGGCTTTCTTCGCCTCTTCGACGACGATGCGCACCGTGTCCGACGAGTCGTTGCCACCAATGTAGAAGAAGTGGCTGATGGCATGCGCCTTCAGCACTTCGAGGATGTTCTTGCAGTAGGCGAGGTCGGGCTTGTCGCGCGTCGAGCCGAGCGCGGAGGCCGGCGTCGCGGCCACGCGCTCGAGATGCGCCGTGGTCTCCATCGTCAGGTCGATGAAGTCTTCATTGACGATGCCGCGCACGCCATGGCGCGCGCCATAGACGCGCTCGACACCCGGCAGGCCGCGTGCGGCAAGCACCGCACCGACGAGCGACTGGTTGATGACGGCGGTCGGGCCGCCGCCTTGGGCGATGAGGATGCGATGGGTCATGATGGCTCCTGTGCAGTCGCGCCATTTTGCAGCGTTGCCCGCACAATCCGGTTGATGCATCTGCCCCTGAGCTCACTTCGTTCGCGGCCCCCCGGGGGGGCGCGTCAACGCCTTCGGGCGGCCGGGCGGCGTTGACATGGGCAAGCTCTATCTCGTGCGCCACGGCCAGGCCTCGTTCGGCGCCGCCGACTACGACCAGTTGAGCGATCTCGGCCGCCGTCAATGCGAGCGCCTCGGGTCGTGGTTCCGCTCGCATGGCCTGCGCTTCGACGCCGTGCTCACCGGCACGTTGAAGCGCCACGCGCAATCGCTGGCTGCGATCGAGAGTGGCCTCGGCGTTGCGCATGCCGTGCAGGCGCGCAGCGAATTGAACGAGTACGACAGCCATGCGCTGATCCGCACGGTGCACAGCGGGCCGCTGCCCGCGGTGGGCACCGCGGCCGAGGCCAAGGTGCATTTCCAGATGCTGCGCGACGGCCTGTCGCGCTGGATGCAGGGCCAGACGCGGCCCGCGGGCATGCCGCGCTACGCCGCCTTCGTCGCCGGCATCGACGAGGCGCTGACGCAGGTGCGCGAGCGCCATGCCGACGGCACGGCGCTGGTCGTCTCCAGCGGCGGCCCGATCTCGATGGCCGTCGGCCATGTGCTCGGCTTGCAGCCCGAAGGCGTGATCGAACTCAACCTGCACCTGCGCAACAGCGCGGTCTGCGAGCTGCGCATGACGCCCAAGCGCTTCAACCTGATCACGTTCAACACGCTGCCCCACCTAGACGGGCCGGAACATGCGGCGTGGGTGACGCACGCCTGATGGTGAGGGCCCTCGTCAGGGCCAGGCCAGGCGGCGCGGTGGGCCGCCACCGTCCCATTGCCACAGTGCCCCCTCGACGGTGAGGGCGATCGTCGCCGTGTCGCCGGCGGCGACCGCGCTCACGCGCTCCATCACCTTGGCCGGTTCGATCGCAAAGCCCTCGCCCCAGGCCCACAGGCTGCCGCCGGCGCGGATCGCCAGCGAGTGCCGCGAGCCGGTGGCGATGGCTTGCGCACCGCTGAAGATCAGGCCCCAGCGGTCGGCCTTGTCGCCCAGGCCGTGGTGAGACAGCGGACCGAAGCGATTGCCGCCGGTGCCCAACACGCTGCCATCGCGCTTGAGGTGAATGGCGTGGCCGGTGTGCGCGCGCACCGCGACCACATCGCCCGCCGTGGCGACGAAGCTGGGCGTGGCGACGAGCTTGCCGTCGCCGTACTGGCCGCGGTGCGCCAGGCCCTTGACGAACAGCGTGCCGTCGCGCGTGACGTAGTAGTCGGCACTGTCGCCGATGCAGGCATCGGCGACAGCGCCGGCCACACGCGTCGGCGCCGCGCTGCCTTGGCCGTACCACAGCACGCCCGCGCGATCGATCGCAAACCAGCCCGAGTCGCCGGCGGCAAAGCGCACCACGCCCGGCATCAGCGTGCGCGCTGCGTCGGCGTTGTCGGTCCAGCTGACCAGGCTGCCATCGGCGAGCAGCGCGAAGAACACGCTCTTGCCGACCCCCACTTGCGTCACGCCGCGGCGCAACGCACGCGGCGCCTCGCGCCCAACCCAGCCGTAGGCCACGCCGTGGCGCAAGGCCATGTGGTGCTCGTAGTAAGACGCGAGGTCCACGCTCGACGCGTCAGCCCGCAACGACGGTGTTGTGACCATCATCAAACTCCACAAGCAGGCGCGGCGGCGCATGCGCACATCATTGCGCAAGGGCTCACCGCCCGATCGAAAACAGCCGCGCGTTGTTGACCGCATAGACGCGGCCGTCGGGCCCGATCGCCGTCGGCGTGTACGACTGCGCGTAGCCGTTGTTCAGGCGGATGCGCTGCGACAGCGTGTTGCTCGGCAGATGCCAGCGGTAGAGATAACCGTCTTCGCTGTTCATCAGCACCGAAGCCGTCTGCGGATCGACTGCGGCGGTGTTGATGCACCACTCCTCGACGCCGCCCGGGTACTCGCTGCTCGGCGTCGGGCCGAGCACGGTGATGACCTCGCGCATCACCAGCGCGCTGGAAAACCGATCGGTCTGCGTCGCGTTCGGATCGACGATGGCCACGCGGTGTTGGCCGTCCCCCGTGCCGATGCCGCCGTAGCTGTTGTACTTGAGCGCCAGCAGGTAGCCCGACGTGCCGGCGTACTGCGGCACCATCTCGCGCGGCACGATCGACGCCGTGTTGTCCCAGCCGAAGCCGCCGGGCGTCTTGGCTTGCGCCAGCGTTGCATCGAAGTGCAGCAGCCAGCCGCGGAAGTTGTGCGACGGCGGGTTGGCCTCCAGCACGCCGATGAAGACATCGCCGTCGGGCCCGACGGTCGGCGACGACGATGCGTTGTCGTTGACCCAGGCCGCGCTGCCGGAGAGCGGATCGATCAAGGCCGCGCTCGCACGCGCCGCCAGCGTGACGGCATCGAGCGCGAGCAGGCGGCCCGAGGCGCGCGCGCCTGACGCCGGCAGGCTGTTGACGACGACGTAGAGCGTGCGTTCGTCGTTGGCCAACGCCGGCGCGCAGTTGGTGGCCGTCTTGACCATCGCCGCGTCGCCGGCGACGCTGGCCGCCGCCACCCAACGCGCGCTGCCGTCGGCGCCCAGGCGGGCGATGCCACCGGTGAGACCCGCCGGGTTGCTCCCGGTGACGGTGAAGCCGAAGAAGACATTGCCGGCGCTGTCGCAGGTCAGCGGCGTGTTGATGAAGACGCTGGCGTCGTAACTTGCGGGTGCGGCGTCGTACGCGGCCTGGCCGAAGAAGACGAGCGTGCGCAGCGCGCCGCCGGCCGCGTCGGCGCTCGCGCGCTCCTGCACGCGCCCGCCCGACGCCGGCAGCAACACGCGCGCATCGGGCGTGAGCACCGGGTTCACGCTCGGCACCCAGTCGTGCGGCGGCAGGCGGTAGCTCGTGTCCTGCGACCACAGCAGCGCGCCGGTGGCGCCGATGCGGGCCTCGACGCGAAAGGCGTTGTCGGCGCCGGTCCTCACCGCCAGCAGCACGGTGTTGTGGCGCGTGATCAGCGGCGAGCCGTAGTGCACCAGCAGCGCGCCGTTGGCGCTGTACGGCGGCGCCAGATCCACCGGCGTGCTCCACCAGATCGTCGTCAACGCCTGCGTGGCGATCTCGCCCTGCGCCGTGTGCTGCGCGTTGCGCGCAAAGCCGAACCAGGCCGGTCCATCGACCGGCACCACGGGCGGGCCCGGCGGCGGTGGCGGCGGCACATCGGGCGCCGCGCCGCCGCCGCCGCCGCCGCCGCCGCAGGCGACCAGGGCAAACAGCGGCGTCAGCAGCGCCAGACGGCGCGTGATCTGCGGCGTATCGGCGGCGGTATCGACGAGCTTCATCGGCTCAGTGTGCCGCAAGCTGTTCGCAGCGTCATGCGTGGAGGCGGCTGCCCAACGGGCGGTGTCTATAATCCGCGCCTCGTTGTCGTGCCGGAATAGCTCAGTTGGTAGAGCAGCGCATTCGTAATGCGAAGGTCGGGGGTTCGACTCCTCTTTCCGGCACCAAAGGCTCCAAGGGCCCGGCATCTCGCCGGGCTTTTTCGTTGGCGTCAGTCCGGCACCACGGCCGTGACTTCGATCTCCACCTTCGCCCGGTCTTCGATCAACGCCGCCACCTGCACCGCGGTCATCGCGATATCGTAATCGCCGATCAGCTCGCGGAACGCAGCGCCGACGGCCGGCAACGCCGCGAGGTACTCGCGCTTGCTGGTCACATACCAGGTCATGCGCGTGATGTGCTGCGGCTTGGCGCCGCCGGCGTGGAGCACGGCGACGATGTTGGCCAGCGCCTGCCGCGACTGCGCGGCGAAATCGTCGCTGTGGAAGACGCCTTGCGCGTCCCAGCCGATCATGCCGGCGACGAAGAATTGTTTGCCGCTGGCGGCGACGCCGTTGGCGTAGCCCTTCGGCCGCGGCCAGCCTTCTGGGAGCAGTGCTTGTTTCATGTGAGTCGATGCAGCATGAAGCGCTGCAGCTTTCCGGTTTGCGTGCGCGGCAGCTTGTCGGTGAAGACGACGGCGCGCGGGTACTTGTAGGGCGCGATGGTTTGCTTGACGAAGTCTTGCAGCGTCTCGGCCATCGTTTCATCGGCGGCGTGACCGGCGCGCAGGACGACATAGGCCTTGACGATCTGGCCGCGCTCGGCATCGGCGGCGCCGATCGACGCCGCACTCGGCCACCGCCGGGTGCTGCATCAGCGCGTCTTCGACCTCGGGGCCCGCGATGTTGTAGCCGGCCGAGATGATCATGTCGTCGGTGCGGGCGTGGTAGTGAAAGTAGCCGTCGGCATCGACCCAATATGCGTCGCCGGTGTAGTTCCAGCCGTGCTTGACGTAGTTCTTCTGCCGCGCATCGGCGAGGTAGCGGCAGCCCGTCGGGCCTTTGACGCGCAACTGGCCTACGGTGCCCGCAGGCACGGGCTTGCCGTCGTCATCGACGACTTCGGCGCGGTAGCCGGGCACGGCCACGCCGGTGGCGCCGGGGCGTGCGTGCGCTTCGTCGGCAGAGATGAAGATGTGCAGCAACTCGGTGGCGCCGATGCCGTCGATGAGCTCGATGCCGGTGGCGTCTTTCCACAGCGCGCGTGTGGCCGCGGGCAACGCCTCGCCGGCGGAGACGCACTTGCGCAAGCGCGTGCTGCGCAATTCATCGCCATGCGCCGCGAGCGCGCGGTACGAGGTCGGCGCAGTGAAGAGCACGGTGGCGCCGAAGTCGCGGATGCCTTCGAGCAGTTGCGGCGGCGGCGCCTTTTCGAGCAGCACGGTCGATGCGCCGACCGACATCGGAAACAGCAGCAGGCCGCCGAGGCCGAAGGTGAAGGCCAGCGGCGGGCTGCCGATGAACATGTCGTCTTCGTTGGCGCGCAGCACGTGCGGCGGCCAGCAGCGGCAGGCCGCGATCACGTCGCGGTGGAAATGCATCGTCGCCTTGGGCACGCCGGTGGTGCCCGAGGTGAAAGCGAAGAGGCAGGTGTCGTCGGCGGCGGTGTCGCTGTTGGCGAACGGCGCATCGTGCAGTTGCATCGCCGCTTCGAGGCTGCCCTGGCCGCCCGTATTGAACAGGCGCAGGTCCAGCGACGAAGACGCCTGCTGCAACTCGGCGGCCAGCGACGCGTCGCACAAGGCATGCGTGACCCGGCCGATGTCGATGATCGCCTTCAACTCCTTGGCGCGCAGCAGCGGCATCGTCGCCACCGCGATCGCGCCGGCCTTCATCACGGCGAACCAACAAGCTGCGAGCATCGGGTTGTTCGGCGCGCGCAGCAGCACGCGGTTGCCGGGCACGACGCCCATGTCCTGCACGAGCACGTGGGCGATGCGGTCGGCACGGTCTTGCAGGTCGCGCCATGTCCACGTCAGGCCGGGCGCGCGAATGCAAGTGCGGTCGCCGCGGCCTTGTGCGATCGGTGCGTCGAGCAGCTCGGTAGCGCAGTTGAGCTGCGCAGGGAACTGCAACTCGGGCAGCTCGAACAGGAACTCCGGCTGCTGATCGGCCGGCGGCAGGTGGTCGCGGGCGAAGGTGTCGATGTGTGCGCTGCTCACGATGACGCCGCATGCTCCTTCAGCAGTTCGCGCGCGATGATGAGCTGCTGCACTTCGGTCGCGCCCTCGTAGATGCGCAGCGCACGGATCTCGCGGTACAGGCGTTCGACCGGCATCTCGCTGACGACGCCCAGGCCGCCGAACATCTGGACGGCAGCATCGATGACCTGCTGCGCGCCTTCGGTGGCAACCATCTTGGCCATCGCCGCTTCGCGCGTGACGGTGTGGCCTTGGTCGCGCTGCCAGGCGGCGCGGTAGGTCAGCAGCGCAGCGCTGTCGATCGTGGTCGCCATTTGCGCTAGTTTGGCTTGCGTTAGCTGGAAGTCAGCGAGCACGCCGTTGAACATCTTGCGTGTGGTCGCGCGCTGCAAGGCTTCGTCCATCGCACGGCGCGCGAAGCCGAGCGCGGCAGCGGCAACCGACGTGCGAAAAACGTCGAGCGTGCGCATCGCCAGCTTGAAGCCCTCGCCTTCGCCGCCGATGCGCTGCGTGTTCGGCACGCGGCAGTTGTCGAAGCGCAGCCGGGCCAGCGGGTGCGGCGCAATGACATCGATGCGCTCGACAATCTCGAAGCCGCGTGTGTCGGCATCGACGATGAAAGCGCTGATGCCGCGCGAGCCCTTGTCTGCGGTGCGTGCGAAGACGACGTAGAAGTCGGCGATGCCACCGTTGGAGATCCAGGTCTTTTCGCCGTTCAGCACGTACGCGTCGCCGTCGGCGCGTGCTTCACAAGCCAAGGCGGCCACGTCGGAGCCTGCGTCGGGTTCCGACAACGCAAACGCTGCGATCGCGTCGCCGCTGGCGACGCGTGGCAGCCAGCGTGCCTTCTGCGCGTCGCTGCCGGCCAAGCCGATCGCGCCGGAGCCCAGGCCCTGCATCGCAAACGCGAAGTCCGCAAGCCCGCTGTGCCGCGCCAGGGTTTCGCGGATCAGGCAGATCGCGCGCGTGTCGATGTTGTCGCCGACAGCGTGCGTCAGCCAACCGCCGACGCCGAGCGACTTGACGAGCGCACGGCAAGCTGCATCGACATCGGCAGCATGTTCCTGCGCGATGTTCTTCACCGCCCAGGCATCGAGTTCTCGCGCCAGCGTGCGGTGGCGCAGCTCGAAGAACGGCCAGTCGAGCGCGTCCACGTCAATTGCCTTCGAACACGGGTTTCTGTTTGGCGGCGAAGGCGGCGTACGCGCGCCTGAAGTCTTCGGTCAGCATGCACAGCGCCTGCGCCTGCGCTTCGGCTTCGATGGCCTGCTCGATCGTCATCGCCCACTCCTGATGCAGCATCATCTTCGTGATGCCGTTGGCAAACGTCGGGCCGGCGGCGAGATCACGCGCCAGCGACTGCGCTTGTTCGAGCAGCGCGGCGGGATCGACGAGGCGGTTGAAGAAACCCCAGCGCTCGCCTTCTTCGCCGCCGAGCACGCGGCCGGTGAACAGCAGCTCGCTCGCACGGCCCTGGCCGATCAAGCGCGGCAGGATCGCGCAGGCGCCCATGTCGCAGCCGGCCAGGCCGACGCGGTTGAAGAGGAACGCGGTCTTGCTGCGCACGGTACCCAGGCGCACGTCGCTGGCCATCGCCACGATGGCGCCGGCGCCGGCGCACACGCCATCGACCGCGGCGACGATCGGCTGCGGGCAAGCGCGCATCGCGAGCACGAGGTCGCCCGTCATGCGCGTGAACATCAGCAACTCGGGTGCTTGGAGCTGCACCAGCGGGCCGATGATCTCGTGCACGTCGCCGCCGGAGCAGAAGTTGTTGCCGGCGCCGTGGATCACCACCGCATGCACGTCGCTCGCACACTTCAATGCGCGGAACAGGTCCCGCAGTTCGGCGTAGGACTCGAAGGTCAGCGGGTTCTTGCGCTCGGGGCGGTTGAGCGTGATCGTGGCGACGCCGCCGTCGCACGCCCACGCGAAGTGTGTGGCGCGGTACGCCGCCAGCGCCTTGCAGTTGCCGGCGACGAGCGCCGGATCGACTCTGGTCTTCATCGTTCCTCCTGACGGGCCAGGTGCACGCGCAAGTGGCCGAGTGATTCGTAAAGCGCGTCTTTCTGTGCCGCGTCGAAGCCGTCGAGCATCTCGACGAGCCAGGCTTCGTGCGCCTGCGCCATGCGCAGGAACTGCTTGCGCCCGGCCGGTGTGAGCTTGACGATCAGCGCGCGGCGGTCCTCGGCGTCGTTGCTGCGCTCGACGAGGCCTTCGGCGACGAGCTGATCGGTCACGCCGGTGACGTTGCCGCCGGTGACCATCAGGTAACTCGACAGCGCGGTCATGCGCAGACCGTCCGGATGGCGTTCGAGTTGCGCCAGGTAGTCGAAGCGCGGCAGCGTCGTATCGAACTTCTGCCGCAAGCGCGCGCGGATCTCGCGTTCGATCTGCGTACTGCACGAAAGCAGGCGCAGCCACAGGCGCACCGCTGCGTGATCGTCGGCGACGGAGCGGGCTTCGCGGCCGATGGCCTTGTCGCCGAGCGCGTGCACGAGCTTAAAGTTGCGCGCGGTTTTGGTCATGTGCTTTTGCGCGCGAACGCAGCTTCGAGCTGAGTCTTGCCGGCCGTGTACTGCTTCGGCCACGCCACTTCGGCGAAGCCGATGCGCGCCGCTTCGGTCAGCGTCCACGCCGGGTTGGCCAAATGCGGGCGCGCGACTGCGCAGAGGTCCGCCCGCCCCGCCGCGATGATCGAGTTGACGTGATCGGCCTCACTGATCGCGCCCACCGCGATCGTCGCAATGCCCGCTTCCTGGCGAATGCGATCGGCGAACGGCGTCTGGTACATGCGACCGTAGGTCGGCTTCTGCTGCGGGCTGACCTGACCCGACGAGCAGTCGATCATGTCGGCGCCGGCGGCCTTGAACGCACGTGCGATCTGCACGGCATCGCTCGGCGTGATGCCGCCTTCGACCCAATCGTGCGCCGAGATGCGCACCGACATCGGCAGGTGCTGCGGCCACGCTTCGCGCATCGCGGTGAAAACTTCGACCGGCCAGCGCAGTCGGTTGTCGAGCGCACCGCCGTAGCCGTCACTGCGCCGATTCGTCAGCGGCGAGATGAAGGCCGACAGCAGATAGCCATGCGCGCAATGCAGTTCGAGCCAGTCAAAGCCGGCTTGCGCCGCACGCTTGGCTGCAGCCACGAAGTCGGCCTGGATGCCCTCCATGTCGGCGCGTGTCATCGCGTGCGGCACCGCGCCGCCTGCCAGGTAGGGCTTTGCCGACGCGGCAACCAAGGGCCAGTTGTTCGTCGGCAGCGGCTGGTCGGCGCCCAGCCCGTCCCACGGTGCGTTGGTCGAGCCCTTCGGGCCAGCGTGGCCGATCTGCATCGCGATCTTCGCGTCGCTGTTCGCATGCACCCAATCGACGATCCGCTTCCACGCCAACATCTGCTCGTCGTTCCACAAGCCAGGGCAGCCGGGTGTGATGCGCGCATCGGCGCTGGTGCAGGTCATCTCGGCAAATACCAGGCCCGCGCCGCCCATCGCCCGCGCACCGAGATGCACGAGATGATAGTCGCCGGGGATGCCCTCGACAGCGGAGTACTGCGCCATCGGCGAGACGACGACGCGGTTCTTCAGCGTGATCGAGCGAGCGGTGTACGGCGTGAACATCGGCGGCACCGCTGCCTCGTGCTGCAGTGGCGTTCGCGCTGCCAGCCAACGCTCGTAGCCCTCGAGCCACGCCTTGTCGCGCAAGCGAAGGTTCTCGTGGCTGATGCGCTGGCTGCGCGTCAGCATCGAGTACATGAACTGCTCGGGCTCCAGCTGGTCGCAGTAGCGCGTGCCGCAGACCTCGAACCACTCCATCGCATTCCACGCCGCGTTCTGGATGCGCAGCGTTTCGATGCGGCGTGCGGCCTGGTATTGCACCAGCACTTCGGGAATGTGCGAGGCGTCGTCGCCGTGCTGCTCGAACAGGCGAGCCAGCTCGATCGCGTCCTCGATCGCCAGCTTCGTCCCCGAGCCGATTGCGAAGTGCGCCGTGTGCACCGCGTCGCCCATCAGCACGACATGGCTGCCGCGCGGGTTCTTCAGCCACCATTGCTCGCAGACCACACGCTGAAAGTTCAGCCACGCCGATCCGCGCAGGTGGCGAGCGTTGGTCATCAGCCGCGCGCCTTGCAGGTTGTCGGCAAAGACCTTCTCGCAGAACGCGATCGACTGCTCCTGGTCCGCCTTGTCCAGGCCATGCGCGAGCCACACCGACTCGGGGCATTCGACGATGAAGGTCGTCGTGCTGTCGTCGAACTTGTAGATGTGGGCCTGAAACCAGCCATGCTCGGTTCGCTGGAAGTCGAAAGTGAAGGCGTCGTAGAGCTTGTTCGTGCCAAGCCAGATGAAGCGGTTCGGCCGCACGACGATGTCGGGCTTGAAGACGTCGGCGTACTTGCCGCGGATGCGCGAGTTGATGCCGTCGCTGGCGATGATCAGGTCGGCGTCCGGATAGTCTTCGTCGGAGCCTGCTTCGGTTTCGAAAACGAGCTCGACGCCGAGCCGTTCGCAGCGCGCCTGCAGGATGTTAAGCAGCTTCTTGCGCCCGATGCCGACAAAGCCGTGGCCGCCCGAGCGGATGCGCCGGCCCTTGAACAGCAGCTCGATGTCGTCCCAGTGGTTGAAGGCCTGGCTGATCTCGTCGGACGTTTCGGCGTCGCAGCGCCGCATGTTGTCCATCGTCGCGTCGGAGAAAACCACGCCCCAGCCGAACGTGTCGTAAGGCTTGTTGCGCTCGACCACGCGCACCCGGTGCGCGGCCTTGAGCTTCTTCATCAGCAGGCCGAAGTACAGGCCGGCGGGGCCGCCGCCGATGCAGACGATGTTCATGGAATCAATTTAAGTCTGAACACTTGATGTGTCAAGTATGTTGGCAAGGAAAACGCTCCAGGCGGAGCGTTCGAGGATGGGAGCCGCCCTCAGTATTCGTTCATCACTACGCCGGCCAGCTTTGCCTGGCTTTTCGACAGTGCGGAGATCAGGCCGTTCATGGACTTCATGCGGCTGCGGCCGCGGCGGCCGACGACCAGCACGGCGCCGCACAGTGCAGCGATGGCGCGCGCGTCGGCGCCATGCGTCGATGCCGGCGTATCGACGACCACGTGATCGAACTTGCCGACCATTTCCTGGATGAGCTGTGCAAACGCCGGCCGCTGGATAAGTTCGAGCGGGTTCGGCGGAATCGCGCCCACCGGCAGCACGAACAGACTCGGCAACTGTGACGAGCGCTGGATCAATCCTTCTTCGGCCCGCCCGCTGAGCATGGCCGTCAGGCCCGACCGATTGAGCTTGATGCCGAAAACATCTTGCGAACGCGGCGAGCGCATGTCGGCATCGATGAACAAAGTCGGCCCGCCGAGCTGGCTGAACGCCGCGGCGATGTTGCTGGCCAGGTACGTCTTGCCGTCGCCAACGTCGGGGCTAACGACGGCTAGCGCGCGGCGCGTTTGGTCGGGCGCCATGACGCCCATCAGCAACTGGCTGCGCAACTCGCGGAAGGCCTCGGCTTCGTCGCTGAACGGGCTGGCTGCAATGACCAGTTCGGGGTTGACCTGCTTTTCATCGATGGCATACGGATAGTGGAACTGCTGCGACAGCGCCCACAGCACGTCTTCCCGGCGCGCCAAGCCAAGCTCGATGGCTGACTCACCGAAGCGCAGATCGTTCTCGCGCTGATAGTTCAAGATCCACTCGACCTGCTTGTCGGTCAACTGGCAAGGCACGCGCATCAGGTCACCGATGCGGCGCTCGAGCACCTGCGCATTGGACGCCTCCTGCGTCGGCGCCGTGCCGCCGCCAGCGCGGTAGGCCGTTTGAGCAAAGGAGGACAACATGCGCACGATGGGGATCCTTGTGTCAGGTGGTCTGTTGGGTCGGGCGCGGCAAACCCGTCAACACCCGCTGTTTCATCAACTTGGTCCGTGACGTGTCCGGCAACGCACGGCTTGCATGGGCAGACACCGGTAGGGACACGAGAAAGGTTTGCTTGAGCTCGCTCACGTCATCGACCGTGCGCAGGCGGCGGTCTAGCTGCTCACGGCCCAGCACCAAGCCAAGTCCCAACAGCGCACCCAGCGCGACGCTGCCACCAATATTCTTCAGCAGGTTGGGCGATGAAGGCGCCATGGGCACGGTGGCGTGCTTCAACACGGACAAGTTGGTGTAGGTGTTCTGGCTCTCGACGCTGGCCAGGTGGACGCGCTGCTGCATGGCGTCAAAGGCACGCTGCGCGCTATCGAACTCGCGCTGCAATGCCACCGACTGCTCGCGCTGCGACTGCATGCGCAACACCTTGGCACGCTGGGCTTCGAGAGAGGCAGAGATCTGCGCGACGCGCGCCCGGGTTGCACTGTTGCCAAAACTCACGTTCCTCGCGGCACGCCCCTTCTCTGCCTCGAGGCGAGCCCTCAACTCCGACAACCGCACTTCCTGCTCGATCCGCTGCGGATGGCTCTCGCCGAGCCGCGAGGTCATCTCACCAAGCCGCACCTCTTCGCGAGTGACCTCTGCACCCAGCGACGCGACAGCCGGGTTCTGCCACACCTCCTGCAACTGGTCGGTCTGCCGTCCGGCCTGCGTGACCCTTCCAGTGACGTCCGCATTCGCGGTTTGTGCCGCCAGCAACTGTGCACCCAATTCGACCAGCCGCGTCGCTTCGAGGTTGAGTTTCTCATCGCCGACGAGCAGGCCGTTTTGCTGCTGGTACGCCGAGAGCTTTTCCTGCGCGCGCTCAAGGTCGGCCCGCAACTCCTTGGCGCGCGCATCAAAAAAGCTGCCGTACTGGCGGACGCGCTCCATGCGCAACTCCAGCGAAGTGTTGATATAGGCTTTGACGTAGGCGTTGGCCATCTCGGCCGAAAAGGCAGCGTCATCGGATGTGTAGGCGACCGCGACCACGTTAGACACCGCCGCTGGCTTTACCGACAGGCCTTGCTGCAGCGCTTCGGACAACCAAGCTTCAAAGTCGCCTTTGCCATTGCCGGCCTTTTGCCAGGCTGCTTGCAGTGCGGCGTCTTTGTCTAGCGCAAGTGCACGGATCACGGCGCGCCCAACGCGCTCGCTGGCAATCAGATCCATCTGCGTGGCCATGTAGCCGCCGGGCAACGAAGAGTTGGGGGCACCTCCTGCCACCTGGTCGGGCGAGCGCGCGTCGAGCATCACACTGGCCGCAGCCGTGTAGCGCTTGAGCATCGTCATGCTGACAGCGGCCGTCGCCGCAACGCACAGAACGAGCACTGCGAGCGCCCAGGGCCAGCGAACGGCGAGTACGGCCAGAACTTGTCTCGGTGTCATTCAATCACTCCCCCGCTCGGCGGGATTTGCCAGTTCATTATTCAGCAACTCGGCGACAAAATGGAGCGCTCAAACATGGGATGGCTTCCCAACCCCGTTCAACCGTCGCGGGCGTACGGACTTGACGGCTATAGACGCCAGACGTTGAACCCCGCAGCGCGCAAGGGTCCCGGTGCGAAACCGGATTTGACGTCAATCACGCAGCCGCCCCGGATCAGCTTGCGCGACAACTCGTCCACGCCCAGGCTGAGGAAATCGGCATGCGACACGGCCAGCACCAACGCATCGGCCCGCGGCAAGTCGCTCCACTGCACCAGTGAAACGCCGTACTCATGCTGGGCCTCGACCGGATCGGCGTGTGGGTCGTGAACCCAGACATCGACGCCATAGCTGCGTAACTCGCGGATCACGTCGCCGACCTTGCTGTTGCGCAAGTCGGCGCAGTTTTCCTTAAAGGTCAGACCGAGAACGTTGACGCGTGCGCCCTTGATGTAGCTGCCGCTCGCGATCATCTGCTTGATGGTCTGCTCGGCGATGTATTTGCCCATGCCGTCATTCGTGCGACGCCCGGCGGTGATGACCTCCGGGTGGTAGCCGAGCATTTCGGCCTTGTGCGTCAGGTAGTACGGATCGACGCCGATGCAGTGCCCACCGACCAGCCCCGGCTTGAACTTGAGGAAGTTCCACTTAGTGCCGGCAGCTTGCAGCACCTCACTGGTATCCAGCCCGACCAGATCAAAGATGATCGCCAGCTCGTTCATCAGCGCGATGTTCAGGTCGCGCTGGGTGTTCTCGATGACCTTGCAGGCTTCGGCCGCCTTAATGCTGCTGCAACGGAAGACGCCAGGCTTGACGACGCGCTCGTAGAGCTTGGCGACGCGCTCAAGCGTGTCCGGCGTGTCGCCGGAGACAACCTTGACGACATTGGTCAGCATGTGCTCGCGGTCACCAGGGTTGATGCGCTCGGGGCTGTAGCCGACAAAGAAGTCCTTCCTCCACTTGAGGCCGGAAGCTTTCTCGATTACCGGAATACAGGCCTCTTCCGTTGCGCCCGGATACACCGTCGACTCGAAGACGATGGTGGCTCCCGGCTTCAAGTTCTCGCCGATCATGCGACTGGCGCCCTTTAGCGGTCCGAGGTCGGGGATGCGCGCGCCATCCACGGGTGTCGGCACGGCAACGAGGACATAGTCGGCTTGGCGCAGGCAGGCCGGGTCGGCGCTGTATTCAGCTAGAGCGGCGCTGCTCATGTCTTCGTCAGGGATCTCGCGCGACGGGTCGGTGCCGGCACTGCAACACGCGACCTTCTGCGCGTCGATGTCAAAGCCGATCGTTCGAAGCTGTTTGCCGAACTCGACCACCAGGGGCAGGCCCACGTAACCCAAACCAACGACAGCTACGACTTTTTCCATCATCATTGCGAGTTGGCGTTGCCAGTTAACCGTCGCCACACGCGCCTCGGTCCGGCGAGTGCGGCAGTACCAGTGTGAATCAGTCGGCGCAGTTTGCGCTCAATGCGCGCCGTTGGTGGAACCACCCAGCCGTCGGGCAACACGTCCCAGGTTTTGTCGAGCGTTCGGTCCGTGGTGTGGAGCAACGCCCGCGCCGGTTCCGGCAGGCATTGGCGCACGTCGGCCCCGGCAATCGACCAGTGATTGAGCAGGGGCTTGCGATCGCTGCGGCACAACCCGACCAGGGCCAACCGTCGTCCGGTAGCGGTGCGGTTTTCTCCAACGCGGTGCAGCATCACGGGGTTCATGGCAATGATGTCGCCGGCGCGCGCCGTCAGTTGCACAGCCTTGGAGTGCGTTGCCTGCGGGCTGGCGTCGGCCGCGGGCGCTACCAGCGATGGGTCGCGGTGGCTCCCCGGGACCACCCAGGTGGCGCCGTTGTCCGCCGTGACATCGGTCAGGCAGATGAAGATCCACAGATAGGCCTGTTGCAGGCCATCCGCTGCCACCGCAGAAAAGTCGCGGTGCCAGTCAAAGGGCCCGAGTTCGGCATCCTTGGGCATCGGCAACGCTTCCAGGACCGACATCTCCCAGAGCCTTGCCTGGTTCAGAACGGCCTTGCCCAAGGCATGCACTGTCGGATGCCCGAGCAAGCCGCGGCTCGACGCGTCCCAGGTGTAGAAGCAACGCGTCGAGCGCACATGCGGGTTGAACTCGGTGTGCGCCGGCCGGACGCCTGCTGCCATGAGCTGCGACACCTTGTCGAGCGCGCGGTCGGCGGCGGCACTCAGGGCCGCGATCTGCTCCCTGTCAACTTGCGCCGGGATGATGGTGTAGCCGCGCTCGATCACGGACGCAGCATGAGCGCGAATATCGATCTGATTGTTCATTGTGTCCTGAAGGTCCAGACGCGGCTCGTCGCCAGCGCATTGCCCGCACCGTCCTTCACACGAGGATCCGTCGCGCCCCCGCGCACTGTCGCGGTATAGATGGTGAACGCAGCAAGATTGGCGTTCGGATTCAGCGTCGCCCGCTGGTTGCTCGTGTTGTACGTGACGACAGCAGGTACCAGCACATTGCCTGGGCCGCGCAATTCGAACGTGGTTGTGTTGATCGTTGCCGGGTTCATGTCCTCGTTGAAGGTGGCAGTGATGTTGCCACTGCGCGAGACGCCCGTAGCGCCACTGCCCGGTGTGATTGAAGACACCGTGGGCGGCGTGGTGTCAGTCACCGTCGTGAACGACCAGTTGGCGTCGGCCGCCAGCGCATTGCCGGCAGCATCCTTGACACCGGCCGCGCCGCCGCGCACGGTGACCGAGTAGAACCGTCAACGCGGCCAGGGTGGGCGTCGGGTTCAGCGTCGCCACGCGTGTCGTCGCGTTGTAGCTGACCGCAGCGGCAACGAGGGCGTTGGCCGCATCGCGCAACTCGAAGGTGGTGGCGCTGATCGTCAACGCAGTCATCGCCTCGTTGAAGGTCACGGTGACGTTCGCGGTGCGGCTGACGCCCGTGGCGCCGACCGCCGGCGAGCGCGCACTGATTGTCGGCGGGGTGGCATCGCCACCGGTGGTGAAGCTCCATGGCGAGTCGGCCGCCAGCGGATTGCCGGCAGCGTCCTTGACGCCGGTGCCGCCGCCGCGCACGGTGGCCGTGTACACCGCCTGCGCGGCCAGCGTCGGCGTCGGGTTGAGGGTGGCCACGCGGGTGGCCGCGTCGTAGCTCACGACCGCCGCGACCAATGCATTGGCAGCGTCGCGCAACTCGAACGTCGCCGAGCCGATCGTCGCCGCGCCCATGGCCTCGTTGAAGGTCACGGTGACATTGCCGGTCTGCGAGACCCCGGTGGCGCCGCTCGCGGGCGAGCGGGCGCTGATGGTCGGCGGCGTGGTGTCGCCGCCGGTGGTGAAGCTCCATGGCGAGTCGGCCGCCAGCGGATTGCCGGCAGCGTCCTTGACGCCGGTGCCGCCGCCGCGCACGGTGGCCGTGTACACCGCCTGCGCGGCCAGCGTCGGCGTCGGGTTGAGGGTGGCCACGCGGGTGGCCGCGTCGTAGCTCACGACCGCCGCGACCAATGCATTGGCAGCGTCGCGCAACTCGAACGTCGCCGAGCCGATCGTCGCCGCGTCCATGGCCTCGTTGAAGGTCACGGTGACATTGCCGGTCTGCGAGACCCCGGTGGCGCCGCTCGCGGGCGAGCGAGCGCTGATGGTCGGCGGCGTGGTGTCACTACCGGTGCCGACAGTCACAGATCTGCTGGTCGGCGTGGCCTGAATGTTGCCGCTGTCGTCAACCGCGCGGCTGCGGATCGTGGCTGAGCCATTGGCCGTGGGCGTCCAGGTGTATGACCAGGCGTTGCGACCCGTGGCCGGGTGCCAGGTCGCACCGTCGACCGAAACTTCGATGGCGCCGACGACACCGCCGCCGGTGTCGGTGGCGGTGCCGGTGATCGTGAGCGGCACATTCACTGCCACGTTTGCGCCGGCTGCCGGTGAGGTGATCACCGACGAAGCTGCAGTGCCGTCGGTCGAGGCGGTCGCGGTCACGAGGCCGGGCTGCAGCGAACCTGGTTGCGCGTTCATGTCGGCGAATACGTTGACTGTGGCCTGTTGCAGGCGCACGTCGGGCGTGGTACTCCACCCCGGAGTCGCCGTATCGTCGTCGTGGTTGGCATCCAGACCCCACGACCAGCGAATCGTTCCGGCGGCGAACACCAGCGCGCCGTTGGGCCGCTTGTGCATGACGATGTTGTGCGTGGCGGTGCCGGGACCGAACGTCGAGCCGTAGTCCAGGAGCAGCGGCCAGGCCGTGGTGGTGGGCGTGGTGGTGGTCGAGGACATGCGGATCAGCCCCGCCGGCCGGAAGCCGTTGTCCGCGTCCTCGTCCCACTCGTAGCCTAACGTGCCCGCAACCATCGTCGCCACCTGGCCCGGCGACTGCGTGGCCACGCTGGTGTTGCGCCAGAAGCGCAGGTTGCCGTACTCGGCCGGTACCCTGATGCTGTCAACCAACGGGCTGCAGCAGTTGCCCTTGAAGATCAAACCGCTGACGTCGTTCTCCGGACGATTGCCGTCCGCCGGGGGACTGAAGCGCGGGTCGCGCCATGTGCCAGTCCACGTCGGTGTCGGATCAATTTTGGCGTTGGCGTGAGTTTCCTTGTAAGTCACCAGCGTGCGGTAGGGTGTGGCCGCACCGTCGATGCTGTTCTCCCAGCGTGTCTTCCAGAACGTCTGGTTGCCGCTGAAGTAAGCGAGGTGCACACCTGCATCGCGCGCCGCTTCGACGCTCGCGCGCTGCCCTGCCGACCAGTACTCATCATGGCCCACCGACAGCAGCACGCGGTGATTGAGCACCAGTGCCGGTGTGCGCTCGACATCGACGCCTGCCATGTAGCTCATGTCGTAGCCGTTGGCCTCGAGCCAGCGCACCATCGGGTAGTCGGGGCCGAAGAAGTAGGCGCGGCTGTATTGATTGCCGCGCGTGGCAAACGGGCGGTTGTAGCTGACCTTGTACGCACGCCCCGCCGGCGAACCCACATACAGGCTGTTGCCGCCGTAGTCGTTGTAGGCCTGCCAGGTGGTGTCAGAACGTCTTGAACAGCAAGTTCGAAGTGCTTGCATCATTGCGCACGACGAAGACGATGTGGCTGGCGCCACTGGTATCGAGCCGAACCAGCTTGGCCACATACACGCCGGAAGCGGCGTTCGCCGGGATGGCCCAGGAGCCGGAAACACCCCAGTTGCCGCAATCGACAAGTCCAGTCACGGCATCGTTCAGGCAAGCCGGTTGGTTCTGCGGCAGCGTCGCCGAGGGCGACACGGTGGCCACCTTGCGTGCGCCCGCGCCACCGTAGTAGCCGATACGGTAGATATCGAAGCGATACGCGCTTGCGCTGGTGTCAACCTTGAAGTTCACCGTGCTGCCACGATTGACGCTGATCTGCGTGGCATAGCCTTGGATCGTGGAGTCACCGGCGCCCACGACATCCCACTCGCTCGACGGGTCGCCGGGAAGGCAGTTCTCCGCCACGATCGGATTGGCCGGCACCGCGCACGCGCTGGTGGCTTCGGTCGTGAACGACCACGTGACGTTGGTTGCCAGGGCATTGCCTGCCAGATCCTTGATGCGGGGATCAGTGCTTCCGCCGCGCAGCGTGGCGGTGAAGGTGCCTGACAGTGCCAGCGCGGCATTTGGCGCCAGCGTGGCAGTGCGCGACGCAACGTCGTAGCTCACCGTCGCGGCGACCAGGGAGTTGGCAGCGTTGCGCAACTCGAAGGTGGCGCCGCTCACTGTGGCTGCATTCAGAGGCTCGTTAAAGACAGCCCGGATCGCCGAGGTGATCCCAACGCCGGTGGCTGCGTTGGCCGGTGTGGTCGAGGCCACCGACGGCGGCACGTTATCGACTGGCGCCTCGGTTGTGAACGCCACATCGACCCAGTAGTTGCTTGACGCGACGCTCTGCGTCGGGAAGCTGCTCACGGCCCCGTAGGTGAAGACGCCGTTGCCGCCGCTGACGCCGTTCTGCAGAAGATGCAGCGGACCGTTGTTAACACCGGCGTTGGCGAAGTAGCCGACGTCGGCGGCAAAACCGCCGTTCGGCGCAAAGTACGACGCCACGTACACCGTGTTGGCGGCTACCGCGACCGGCGCGCCGAAGTTGACCTGCTGCCAGCCCGTGGGTGTTTCGTTGCTGAAGGTGGCCGTGGCCAGCAGCGCACCGCCGCTGGTCCAGAGGCGGCCACTGTGGGTCCCGGTGTTGCCGACTCCCTTGTAGAAGCGAATGCCGGTGATGAAACCACTGACGTCGGTGCGGAACTTGACCCCCAACTCGACAGGCAGGGCCTCGGGGAACGACGGTGTACCCGGTGTGGCATTGGCGGGGAAGGCGCTGCACGGACAGCCCGATGTGCTGCCATTCGTCGTGAACGACCACGACACGGTCGCAGCCAGCGCATTGCCTGCCAGATCCTTGATTCGCGGGTCGGTGGTGCCACCGCGCAGCGAGGCGGTGAACGCACTCGACGCGGCCAGCGAGCTGCTCGGCGTCAGCGTCGCAGTGCGGGTTGCCACGTCGTAAGTGACGTTGGCGGGGACCAGCGCATTGGCGGCATCGCGCAACTCGAATGCGGCGCCGCTGACCGTCACCGGGTTGATGGGCTCGTTGAAAACTGCGCGCACGGGCAACGTCCGGTCGATGCCGGTCGCACCGCTGGTCGGCACGGTGCTGATGACCGTGGGCGGCGTCGTGTCGGTCGGCCCGGTGGTGTCGAACACGACGTCGACCCAATAGTTGGTGGCCTGGAAGCTCTGCGCGGGGAAGTTGCTTGCCGCGGCGTAGCTGTAGACACCGTTGCCCCCGCTGACGCCGTTCTGAAGCAGTTCCACCGGCCCATTGACGACGCCGCTGGTCGAGAAGTAGAAGCTGTCATACGCATAGCCGCCGTTGGGCGCAAAGTACGACACGACATAGACGGTGTTGGCCGTTACTGCCACTGGCGAGGCGAAGTTGACTTGCTGCCAGCCGGTTGCGGTCTCGCCGCTGAAGGTGGCCGTGGCGAGTTGTTGGCCGCTTGCGGTCCACAGGTTGCCGATGTGTGTGCCGGTGTTGCCGGCGCCCTTGTAGAAGCGCACGCCGGTCACGACGCCGTCGACGGAAGGGCGGAACTTGACACCCAACTCCACTGGCAACGTTTCGTTGATCGACGGATTCGCCGGCGTCACTCCACTATCCCAGCCACTGATAACCGCATTAGTGACTGGGCCGCCGACGACTAGGCTGGCCACACCGCCGGCAGGCCCTGTCGATTTGACGGGCGGCGGCGTGCTGGCGGGGTCTTGGTACGACGCCACGTAGGCACCGCCGGTAGCGGCGAAGACCACATAGTCCACGCCCTTGACCGTCTGGACCGTGAACGCATGCCCGCTGTCACCGCGGGTGAGCAGTTGCAACCGCTTGGTACCGAAGCGCAGCGGCAACATGGCCTGCAGCCCGCTGGCGCCCGAACCCGCAGTCAGGTTGAAACTCAGCGCCGTGCCATTCCAAACCAGCGAGCCGAATGACGAGGAATTGCGCGCGTCGAGCCAGGTCAGCATCTGGCGCGCCGACACCACCGGCACACCCCGCGCGCGCGCTGCTGAAACTACGGACGTGGCTTCCGCCGATGCGGCAAGGTCGGTGCTGGCGTTGATCGCGTATGCCCCGAAATAGCCTTCCACGCCGAGGGCACGGTCGAGCAATGTGTTGATCGTGAATGGATAGCTCTGCCCCGCGTCATCGCTCATCTGCGTCGGCGCCTGATAGACGTTGATCAAGCTGCCGTTCAATGCGCTGAAGCGCATCGGCATTGCCGAGCCGGTCAACAGCCCCGGGCTGTTGGCCACCCAGGCTGGCGACCAGAACGAGTACGACATATCGAGCCGCATGCCATGGGCGAGTTGCGTCTGCGCGGCCGTGCTCCAGTCGCTCCAAACGGCGCAGTGGTGGCGCTGCGTGTTCGGCGCGGCGAGGCTTCCGTACTTGGCGTTCCATTCGGCGAGTTGGCTGACATAGGTCGCCTGCAGCGACGTGGCGTCGAAGTTGGTACAACCGGGATCGATGTGCAGCCCGACCTCGAAACCTTCGGCCGTGTAGGCACCGGCTTGCGCCGCCGTCAAAGGAGTCTGGGTGTAGATGTACGACGTGCCGCGCACGCATTCCCAATCGGCGACCGAACAACCGGCCGGGCTGCTCGCCTTGAACTCCTCGAAGCGCCCCGCCGTACCGCCGTTGGCATGGTCGTCGCCAGTCATGATGACGACCGCCTTCTTGCCATGCGGGAAGTACCAGAAACGCGGCAGCGGTTTCTTCGCCTGGTTCACGTGCAAGATCAGGTTGGCGAGCAGGCGCTGCTGTTCGTCGGCCTGCGGAATGGCCACCTTCGTCAGATCGATCCAGTTGGGCTGAGGATCAGCGGCTGCGTTGCCGAAGAACTTGTCGTTCGGCCGCACCGGCGCGAGGCCGTCGCGCTCTTGCGTTGCCCACTTCGGGTTGCCCTGGCGCGTCTATCACGACGGAAGTGGCCAAGTCGTAGGTGAAGGCCGATGCCGTGCCGCCGCCGACGGCGCGCGTGCTCACCGCGGGATTGACCGTCGCCGTGCTGGCGTTGCTGTACAGAGTGGCGACGCTGGTGGCGCCGCTGGAGGTGTAGCGATCGGCGCTGCCGTGGAACTGAATCGTTTGCCCGACCAAGCCCGCGCCGGGGCTGGTCGAGGTGTCGATCAGCAGGTAACCGTCAGCCAGCGTGGTGCCCGTCGGCGTCAGGCCGAGCAGGGACGCAAGTTGGGCGTCGGGCGACATGGCGATCAAGTGGCCGCCGCCATGGACCCAATTGGAGAGCATCGTCACCTGCGCCGCAGTCAGCGCCGTCTTGCCGAGAACGACGACGTCGTGCCCGGCCAGTGAGGCCGCACTGAGCGTGGACAGGTCCGCGACCGCGAATTCGTTCAGGCCCTCGTTGCGCAGGATCTCGGTGTAGTACTCGGAAAACGGCGCGCTGCTCGAGGTCACGACCAGGATCGGCCCGCCCGGCGGCGGATTGAGCACGGCACCGGCCCAGCGCGGCGCCGTGATCATCAATGCAATGACCAAAAGCGCGAATAAGCCGAGCAACCCTTTGAGGGCGCGGATGCGACCCGCGTTTACACCGTCAATGCGCTTCATTTGTACTAACCTTCATGTGCTTTTTGCGCGTTGCATGACCACGGGCGTCCCTATCGGGATACTCCGGTCGCGACATCCCAGCGCACAACGCGGCCGCCTTCGTCGGCGGCAAATAGGTCCTGCCTGCGCTTGGCATCGAACACCAATGCGTTGACGGACGTGGCCGAGCCGGCCAAGGTTTTGGCGAGCGCGAGCGTCGCGGCGTCCCAGACCAGCACCTTGGCGTCTTCGCCGGCGCTGGCCAGCCACCGACCATCGCGGCTGAACGCCACAGTGCGCACCGCAGCCGCATGGCCGTCCAACGCCTGCACCCTTTGGCCGCTATCGACATTCCACAGCACCACGCGTCGGTCTTCTCCGGCCGTGGCCAGCGCGCGTCCATCGGGACTGAATGCCAGGCTGTTGACTTCATCGGTGTGCCCAGCCAGGCGGTGACGTACCGCGCCGCTGGCCAGGTTCCACAGCAACACGGCGCCAGCAGCATCGCCGGAAGCCAGCGACTTGCCATCCGCACTGAACGCCACGCTGTTGACGAAACTGCCGTGAGCGTTCAGCACCTTGGCCAGCTTGCCGCTCGCCGCGTTCCATACCAGGACGCGAGTCTCCTCGCCGGCGCTGGCGATGAACGCGCCGTCGGCGCTGACGGCAACGGTGCGCACTGCGTGTTCGTGGCCCTGCAAGCTGAACAGGCGCGCGCCGGTGGCAACGCTCCAGACGTTGGCGACGCTGTCGCGACCGACGCTCACCAGTTGTTTGCCATCTGCGCTGAACGCAACCGCAGTGGCTGCCGCACCGGCGCCGCTGGTCAGCGTCGCCCGACTGTTGGCCGTCTCCAGGCGAACACTGCCGTCACTGAAGGCCGTGGCCACGCTGCCGTCGGCAGCGACATCGACCGCCGTGATGCCCTGCCAGGCGCGCCCGCGCGGCAGGCGGCCGATCGCTGCGCGCGGTGCCGCCAGCGCCGCGGCGGCGTCACGCACAGGCGCGGCGGCGGTGGCGGAGGAATGGGTTGCGCCGTCCTCGCCGCCGCCGCAGGCCACCGCCAGCAATCCAATGGCGCATGCCGTCGCCGTGCGTGCGCGACGCGAAGACTTTGTGCCCGAAGCGATCATCCTGCGACCTCACTCATCTGCCAGAGCGCAGCGTCATCCAACGCCGTCTCGAATTCGCAAACCTCGATCGTTTTGCGTCGTATGGAGCGATCTTGCTTCACGCAGCGGTCGATCCCATCCCTAGCTTGCGCGGAACACACTCCCAACACCCCCGAATGCGGGGGTCCGAAGCAGCGCTCGAAACCCACCCAAAACGACGCCCTCACGCGGCACTCGCCAGACCTGGCCAAGGGCACCATTCGAGCGGGCTGGCTGGTGACACGTCGGCACGCACGTGGATGCGCTTGACTTCGCCGAGGAACATGACGTGCGTGCCCAACAGCACCTCACCGACGACCTCGCAGTCGAAGTGGATTGGTGCCTCCTTGATCACCGGGCCGTACTCCGAGGGGCCGACACTCAGGCCGCTGTTGGCGACCTTGCGCGGATCATCGGCCATCGAGTTGTTGCCGGCGTACTTCATGCCGTTGATGACGACATCGTCGATGTAGGGCACGCTGCAGCCGAAGCGCTTGGTGGCACGCAGGATGCCGAGCGAATGTCGGGCTGCGTAGCGCTCGTTGATGCGCGCGTAGGACACGCAGGGCGCAATGATGAAGGGGTGGCGGCTGATCACCGTGGTCGAGCCGCAAGGCATGAGGTTGGGCTGACCATCGTCGCCCCAGGTCGTGATCAGGCCGCAACTCGATGGGAAGAAACACGGCCAGCGGGCGCGATCGTTGTCAACCTCGACCTGATCCTCGGGCAAGGGCGGCAAATGCTTGATCGCCATGCCATGGCGCAAGGCGTCGAACTCGAAGGCGATCGTGCTTGCCGCGGGAAAGGCGTAGTTGGGGTTGTAGGGCTTGGAATAACGGGCTTGCGCGGCCGCTGCCGCAACATTGCCGGCATTGGCTGCTTGCGGCCGCTCCTGCGGGCTCCAGACCGGCAGCGCGCGCCAGTGAATCTGGCTCCGCCCAGTGGCGATGTCTTCGCGTAGCTGAATGGCGTTTATCTCGAGGAAATAGACGCGGTGCGAACCGACGTTGATCCACGGCGAGCCGTAGATCGGCTGGCCGTCGAAGTCTTTCTGCGGTTTGACGAGCTTGGCTTCATAGGCCAGGTAAGCCGCTTCGAGCACCGGTGCACCATTGGTTTCGCAGCGCCGAGTGCGCAGTCCCGAGCGCGCGATGCGCTCGGTGACGCGCTCGTCGGGCACGGCGCAGATCGCGTCGAGCGCGGCATTCAGTTCCGGCCCGGGCGCCAGGAACTGCAGGCACGCCGCGCCGGTGCGTTCGAGCAGGCGCATGAAGTTGGCGCGCTCGTGATGGCGCGACGACAGCGACTGGCGGCACAGGCTGATGGCCACCACATAAGGGAAGCGGTTGACGATCGACGCACCGACCTCGCGCTCCATCGCGCCGACGTGGCCGTCGCCGGTGGTGACGATGCACATCGGTGCCGGGAACAGGGCCGGCCAGCGGCTGTCGCGTCGCATGTCCTCCTCGCTTTCCGGCAGTTCTCGCAGCAGGTACTCATGCTGATCATCGGCCCGCCACGTGGCGTCGTCGATGAACGGCGAGGCGGGCCACTGGTAGCGGTAGGGCTGCAAACTGTCGAGCAGGCCATTGGCCTTAGGTCGGGTGGTGCTCATGCTGTGACTAGGTTGGGATCGATTTGAGAATGAAAGATCAATTCGGCCCGGCGGCGCGCTCGCCGGACCGTGCCGCCGCGGGATTACCCATCACCGTGGTGCCAGCGGCCACGTCGGCGACCACGACAGCGCCCATACCCACCAGCGCAGACTCGCCCAAGCGCACATCCGGGCGCACCAGCGCGCCGCTGCCAACATAGCAATTGCGCTCGACATGCACTCCGCCGCTGAGCACGACGCCCGGCGCAAGCGTCGAGCAGGCGGCGATCGCCGTGCCATGGCCGACGATGCTGCCTGGGCCGATCCAGACATGATCGGCGAGGGTCACGTTGCCGGCAATCGAGGCGCCGTGATGGACGATGACGTCGCGGCCCAGGCGGGCCCGCCTCGACACGGCAGCACCTGGGTGCACCAGGGTAGCGAAGCGCGCCATCGGCAGCCGCGTGGTCGCCAGCACGTCGTGCAGGGTCTTGAACACGCGGTCGTTCCAGATCGCAGAGACGAACCAGCAAGCCTCATGTGACGTTGCGTCCGCCAGCGCGCCGAGCACCGGCAAACCCAGGTACTCGGCGCCCGGGCGCGCGTTGTCGGTCAGGAAGCCGACGACGTTCCAGGCCGGGCCGATGCGGTTGATGGCGTCAACCGTGTCGAGCACGTCATAGGCATTGCCGCCCGTGCCGAGGATAACCAGGCGTTCGGTCATTGCAGACGCCGGCCCTTCAGGTGGCCATCACGGGATCGGCAGCCAGGCTCACGCTCTTTGCGGCCTCGCGCACCGCCCGTGAGACCACGACACCCTGCTCCTCGGTCAGTTCGGGGAACATCGGCAACGACAGCACCTCGTTGGCCGCGCGCTCGGAATTCGGGAATTGGCCGGCCTGGTAGCCAAGGTCTGCGAACGCCGGCAGCAGATGCACCGGGAACGGATAGTGAATGCCGGTCTGAACGCCCTGCGCGTTCAGCGCCTCCTGCATCGCCGCACGCGCGGTCGTGCGCACGGCATAGATGTGATAGACGTGGCGCGCGTAGTCCATCTGCTTGGGCAGGCCGACGCCACTGCCGACGAGCAACTGGTCGTAGCGCTTGGCCGCGGCGCGACGCGCTTCGGTCCACTTCTCCAAGTGGCGCAGCTTGACGCGCAAGACCGCACCCTGGATGCCCTCGAGGCGGAAGTTATATCCCTTGAGCACATGGTGGTACTTCTTCTCCGCGCCCCAGTCGCGCAGCATGCGCACGGTGCGGGCGAACTCCGGGTTGGCGGTGACGACCATGCCACCCTCGCCGGCCGCACCCAGGTTCTTGCCCGGATAGAAGCTGAAGCAGCCCATGTCGCCGATGCTGCCGGCGCGCTTGCCCTTGTACTCCGCGCCATGCGCCTGGCAGGCATCTTCGATGACGACCAGGCCGTGCTTCTTCGCGACGGCCATGATCGGGTCCATGTCGGCCGTCTGGCCATACAGGTGCACCGGGATGATGGCCTTGGTACGCGGCGTGATGGCGGCCTCAACTTGCGCCGGGTCCATCGTGAATGTCACCGGATCGATGTCGACGAAGACGGCTTTGGCGCCGGTGTAGTTGACGGCCGAGACGGTGGCCACGAAGGTGAACGGCACGGTGATGACCTCATCACCCTTGCCCACCCCCGCGGCCAGCAGCGCCAGATGCAGGGCACTGGTGCCGGTGTTGACGCCCATGCCGTGAACCGAGCCGCTGTACTCGGCGAACTCTTTCTCGAACGCTACGACCTCGCTGCCGAGCGTGAATTGGCAGCTGTCCAACACGCCCTGGATGGCGCCGTTGACCTCCTGTTTGATGCTTTGGTATTGCGCTTTCAGATCGACGAATGGAATCACGAATTCAGCTCCCGCTCTTCAGATAAACCGTCTTGCCCTTGTTGCGCATCGACTCGCTGGCCGCCTCGATGAGCTGCACCACGCGCAGGCCCAACTGGCCGTCGGTGAGCGACTTCTTGCTGTGGCGGATGCAATCGACGAACTGATCGCCCTCGACGCGCAGCGCCTCGGTGACCGCGAGCTTGGGTGCCCACATGTCGCCGGTGCGGTAGCCGACGCGCATTTCCTGGATCTTCTCCGGGTCGTCGGTGAAGCTCACGCCCTTGTCGTAGATCTTGATCTTCTCGCTCGGCTCGAGGTCGTCGTACGTGACCATTTTCTTGCTGCCGCCGACGAGGATCTGCCGAACTTTCACCGGCGCCAGCCAGCTGACATTGGCGTGGGCGATCATCCCCGAGTCGTAGTACAGCGTCACGTAAGCCAGGTTCTCGGGCGTGCCCGGGAAGTGGTTCATGCCGCTGGCGGTGACTGCTGCCGGCTGCTCGCCGAACAGGTGATCGAGGATCGAGAAGTCATGTACCGCCAGATCGGAGATCACGCTCACGTCGCGCTGGAACAGGCCCAGGTTGACCCGGATGGAATCGTAGTAATAAATCTTGCCGAGCTCGTCGGCCTTGATGATCTCAGCCATCTTCTGCACTGCACCGGTGTAGATGAAGGTGTGATCGACGTGCAGCACCTTGCCGCGACGCTCAGCCTCCTCGACCAGGCGCTGCGCCTGCTCGAACGTCTCGGTCATCGGCTTTTCGACCCAGACATGCTTGCCCGCCTTGAGCGCGGCCATCGCGAGCTCGTAGTGAGTGTTGACCGGGGTGGCGATGGCCACGGCGTCGATCGACGGGTCGTGCAGCAGATCGTTGAAATTCGTCGTCGTGTGCACCGCAGGGAAGCGCCGCTTCACCGTCGCTAGCTTGTTCGTATCCAAGTCCGCCACGGCCGCGATCTCCGCGCCCGGCGTCTCCGCAAAGTTGCGAACCAAGTTGGGGCCCCAGTAGCCATAGCCCACCACACCAATTCTGACCATCTCTTGAACCTCCCTGATGACGGTTTGATGAATCAACCTACAGCGGCCCAGCCGCTCGACGCGGCCTCGCGCACACGCGTGTCGCCGACCACACGCGCCGGCACGCCGGCGACGATCGCGAAATCCGGCACGTCGCGCGTGACCACCGCGCCAGCGCCGACGAGTGCGCCTTCGCCGATGCTGACGCCGCACAGAACAGTGGCGTTTGAGCCGATGGATGCACGCCGCTTGACGCGCGTCGGCTCCACCGCCCAGTCGGCATCAGTCTGCAGGCTGCCATCGATGTTGGCGGCCTGCGGATAGCGGTCATTGATAAACATGACGCCATGGCCGATGAAAACCTCGTCGTCGATGACCACGCCCTCGCAGACGAACGAGTGAGAAGAAATCTTGCAGCGTGCGCCGATGCGCGCGTTTTTCTGGATTTCGACGAAGGACCCGATCTTTGTGTTGTCACCGATGCGACAGCCGTAGAGATTGACCAACGAAGTATGGAAAATCTTGACATCGCTCCCAAGCTGAACATCGGTCACCGGCATACAGGCCCTCCATCATCGATTAGGTTGTTCACAACAGCGCCCGGGACAGAACTTGGCGCCTGCTGAAGTGTCGGTGGCGATCATCGGGCCGACCTATCCCTAATCTCAGGCGTTGTTTGGCCTCGTTTACCCCCTGTTCGGGGGTTCTGGCGCACCACTAGTCTTCTTAGACTGCCCTCCAGATTCAGCGGTGTGGTCAATGCGAAGGCGATGGACCCAATGAAGGTGACGACAAAGTACGCAAGCACCGAAGGCGCTGCCCCTGTGGCAGGGTTGCCGCGCGGCGTTGCGCTGCACGCCGTGGACGCCCCCGTGGGCGTTGACCATGCCTTGCATGAACCTGCGCAATCGATCGCGCACCCGCAGGGTTGGCACGCACCGCAGGCGGACAACGACGCACAACCCGACGGTTTGCTCTCGCGCGCCGAGTTCCTGCGCATGGTGCAGCGAGAGAAACGCCGCACCGACCGATCGCACTCCGCGCTGTCGCTGACGGTGCTGACCGTACATGCCAATGGCGGCAACACCTTGCAGCGCATGGTTGACTACGTGCTGACGATGGTGCGCGAAACCGACTACGTCACGGCCACTGACGACCAGTGCATCGCGGTGCTGCTGCCCGACACCGGCGAGGCAGGGCTGCGCAGCTTCCTCGACAAGGTGGCGCTGAGTCGCGAAGGAAGAGGCACGCAGGCCGTGGGCGCCACCTATCCCGATGCCGCGTTCGACCGGCTGATCGCCGAGCGACTGGGGACACCGCGGTCGCGCCACGCGGCAGACGCCGCAGAGCCATCGCCGGTTCGCTCCCATGGCTACCCCACGAAGCGTGCGCTGGACGTGCTGGGCGCTTTGGTGGCGCTGGTTTTGTTGTCGCCGGTGATGCTGGTCGTCGTACTGCTCATCAAGTTGACGTCGCCCGGGGCGGCGATCTTTCGCCAAACGCGGGTGGGCCAGGGCGGCGCGCCCTTCATCATGTACAAGTTCCGTTCAATGCGTGCGGACATGGACGACAGCGTTCATCGCGAGTTCGTTGCCAAGCTCATCAATGGCAGGGCGCCCGCTTCCGGCAATCCCGCCCCCGGCGACCAGTTCAACCAGTTCAAGTTGAAGTCCGATCCACGGGTCACCAAGATCGGCCGGTTCATCCGCAAGACCAGCATCGACGAACTGCCGCAGTTCTACAACGTGCTGATCGGCGACATGAGCCTCGTCGGCCCGCGCCCGCCGGTGCCCTACGAAGCAGAGAAATACCAGGCCTGGCACCGTCGGCGCGTGTTTGAATTCAAGCCCGGGTTGACGGGAATCTGGCAAGTCGAAGGACGCAGCCGTGTCTCGTTCGACGACATGGTGCGCATGGACCTGCGCTACCTGCAGCACTGCTCGCTGGGTTTCGATCTGCGCATCCTGCTGCGCACCGTCCTTGTCGTGCTTACCTGCAAAGGCGCACAGTAGGGCTCCCCCCCCCCCCCCCCCGCTGCTGCCGCGGCGGCGGCGGCGGCGGTGTAGCAGTTTCGGTCGAACCAACGGATTCCAGGGAACACAAAACATGCAAATCGACGGCGCACGTATGCTCGTCACCGGTGGCTGCGGCCTGATCGGCTCGACGACGATCGACCTGCTGTTGCGCGAGCACCAGCCCGAAAAAATTGTCATCCTCGACAACCTGGCACGCGGCAGCCTGGCCAACATCGAGGCGGCACTCAAGGATCCGCGCGTGCAACTTGTGCGCGGCGACATCCGTGACGCAGACGTTGTGCGTCGCGCCACGGAGGGTATGGACGCGGTGATGCACATGGCTGCGCTGCGCATCACCGCCTGCGCGGCCGACCCGCGTGAAGCCATGCAGGTCATGTGCGACGGCAGCTTCAATGTCATCGATGCAGCGCATCACGCTGGTGTGAAGAAAGTCGTGGCCGCCTCCTCCGCCTCCATCTACGGCTTGGCCGAGCAGTTTCCGACGCGTGAAGACCATCACCCTTACGGCAATCAGACCTGGTACGGCGCCAGCAAGGTCATGCTCGAGGGCCTTTTGCGTTCCTACCACTCGATGTACGCCCTGCCCTACGTGGCGCTGCGTTACTTCAACGTCTATGGTCCGCGCATGGACATCCACGGCAAGTACACGGAAGTGTTGATCCGCTGGATGGAGCGCATCGCCGCAGGCGAAGCGCCACTGATCTTCGGCGACGGTCAGCAGACGATGGACTTCATCTTCATCGACGACATCGCGCGCGCCAACGTGCTCGCATTGCAGAGTGAGGTCGCCGACGAAGTCTTCAACATCGCCAGCGGCAGCGAAACGTCGCTGAGTGAATTGGCTGCCGCGCTGGCAAAGGTCATGGGTTCAGATCTGACACCGGTGCACGGCCCCGAACGCAGCATCAATCCGGTGCCACGCCGCCTGGCCAGCACTGAAAAGGCCGAAAGACTGCTCGGCTTCAAGGCCACCACGGGCCTGGAACAGGGGCTCAGCCGCTTGGTTGGGTGGTGGCAGGAGAGCCGGGAATCGACGATGGTGCATGCATGATCCCGATTGCCAAGCCCGTGATGGGTGAACCCGAAGCCGAAGCGGCACGCCGCGTGATCCTGAGCGGCTGGACCTCCCAGGGGCCGGAAGTGGCCGCCTTTGAGCGCGAGTTCGCCGAGTACGTCGGCGCGCCGCACGCATGCGCAGTCTCCAACTGCACAACTGCACTGCATCTGGCGTTGCAAGTCGCTGGGGTCCAGGCCGGCGATGAGGTCGTTACCGCGAGCCACTCGTTTATCGCTACAGCCAACAGCATTCGGTACTGTGGCGCCACGCCTGTCTTCGTTGACATCGACCCTGTCACCTTCAACATTGATGCTTCGTTGGTCGAGGCAGCCGTGACGCCTCGGACGAAAGCGATTCTTTGTGTGCACCAGATGGGTATGCCCTGCGATCTGCGCGAGCTCGCTGCAATTGCCCATCGCCACAGGCTGCCTTTGATCGAAGATGCTGCCTGCGCGATCGGCAGCGAGATCCTGTGGGGAGATGGCTGGGAGCGCATTGGTCGCCCGCACGGCGACGTGGCTTGCTTCTCCTTCCACCCGCGCAAGATCGTCAGTACGGGTGACGGAGGCATGCTCACTACCCGTCACGAAGACTGGGACAAGCAGTTCCGCTTGCTTCGCCAACACGCCATGAGCGTGCCTGACACGGTACGCCACGGCTCGGCGCAAGTGATATTTGAGCACTATGACGGCGTAGGCTACAACTACCGGATGACAGACATCCAGGCCGCGGTCGGGCGGGAGCAGTTGAAGCGATTGCACGACACTGTGAGACGGCGCCGCGAGCTGGCATCGCGATACCGCGAGCTCCTGTTGGAGGCTCCCATGGCCGCAGCGCCGGTCGAGCCTGCGTATGGCCGCTCAAACTGGCAGAGTTATTGTGTTCGCCTCGCCCCGGGTCTCGATCAACGCAGCGTCATGCAATCCATGCTGGATGCCGGCGTCAGCACCCGTCGGGGCGTGATGTGCAGCCACCGCGAGGCAGCGTACGTGAACGCCCGCCAAGCTCACGCTCTCCCTCATTCGGAGCAAGCTCAGGACACGTGCATGCTGCTGCCGTTGTATCCGCAGATGTCGGCTTCCGAACAGATCGCGGTGGTGTCAGCGCTGCGCCGCGCTTGCGCTGCTTGACGTTGGCGAGGCGATTCATGTCTATTGCCGGGTCCGGCGCGCAGGCGATGCATCAAGACTCGGAGCCGGGAGCAAGCCGGGCCTCGGAAACTCAGGCGTCCTATCGACATATTCTCAAGTCGTCAGCCGTCATGGGCGGAGCGACGCTCGTCAACGTCGCTATCGGCATCGTCAGGACAAAGGTCCTGGCCCTGCTCCTGGGGCCGGCCGGAGTGGGTTTGATGGGCACGCTGACGTTGTTGCTCGATCTGAGCCGCGCCGTCGCTGACGCTGGAGTGACGCGCAGCGGCGTGCGGCAAATCGCGGATGCCAGGGCCCGCGGCGACACCCAAACGGTGAACAGCGTGGCACTTGTGTTGCGCCGACTCACTTTCTTGCTGGGGATCATCGGCGCATGCGCTCTGTTTTTGCTGTCGGACCAAGTCGCCGTCATGACGTTCGGCAATGCGCAGCACAGCACGGCCGTCGCCATCCTTGCCTCGGCGCTGTTCTTTGCGCTCGTTGCTGATGGCAATGGCGCCTTGCTTCAGGGCTGCCGGCGTATCGACGATCTGGCGAGGCTGGGCATTCTCGGTTCCATCCTGGGTGCGATCACGTCGGTGGCGCTGATCTATTTTCTGCGAGAGCAGGGAGTTGCGCTGGCGCTGGTTTCGATCGCGCTGATCTCGGCTCTCCTGTCTTGGCGATTCAGCAAGCGCCTGCATCTCGCTGCCACTTCTGTTGAACTGGCCGACGGCTCGTGCCGCTGCAGGTCAACTGCTGCGACTTGGAATGGCGTTCATGTTCAGCAGTCTGGTTCTGGTTGGCGCCAGCTTTGCCGTTCGGGCCATCCTGCTCAGACTCGAAGGCCTGGAAAGCGCGGGATTGTTTCAAGCAGCCTGGGGTATCGGTGGCATGTACGCCGGCTTCATCCTTCAGGCGATGAGCACCGACTACTACCCCAGACTGGTTTCGGTGGCGCAGGACAACGATGCTTGCAATCAGCTGGTGAGGGAACAGAGCCAGATCGGCATCCTGATCGCAGGCCCAGGCGTCATCGGCACATTGGTCTTCGCGCCCGTCCTCGTCTCGCTCTTCTACAGCTCGAGTTTCTTGCAGGCGGCCGACACCCTGAGATGGGTGTGCATGGGAATGGCGCTCAAGGTGATGACTTGGCCGATGGGGTTCATCCTGATCGCGAAGAACAAGCAGGCATTGCTCATGGCGGTTGACCTGACCTGGGCGGTGCTCAACGTCGTGCTCTCGTGGCTTTGCATCAAAGAATTCGGCCTCATGGGCGCCGGTCTGGCGTTTTGCGCGTCCTACGCCTGCCATGCTGCGATCGTCCTGCCGCTGGTGAACTCACTTACCGGCTATCGGCCGTCGCGCGACTATGTGCGAGCTTCCGGCCTCCTCGTCCTGCTGTGCGCGATCACCGGCGCCAGCACAACGTTTCTACCGGCGTGGGCAGCGTATTGCGTCGGAGTGGCCGCACTGTGCGTGAGTACCGTGCACTCTGTTCGCACGCTGGCCGCGCTGACCGCGCCCGCGGGCGCGCCAAAGAAGCTGCTGCGGTTGTTCGAGATGTTGCGGTCCGTAGGGTCCTGGCTGCGTCCGCCAGCCCAAAATCAGGCAAACAGTCCGCGCCGCGATGACAACTCTTCGAACTAGGTCGCGATGAAGATCCTGGTGTTCCTGCACGAAATGGCTCTGGGTGGAGCAGTCGTCAACGCTATCGAGCTGGCTGAGCTGTTGCGCGATCGCCATGGCCACGATGTCGTGCTGTTTGCTCCCGCAGGACCGATGGTTGCCCAGGCCAAGGCGAAGGGTCTGCGGCTGATTGAGTCTCCCGCTGCCAGAGTGCATCCTTGCCCGCAACGCATGCGCGCCCTGCGAGCTGCAGTGCGAAGGGAACGTGCGGATCTGGTGTACGTCTGGGAAACATGGGCACTCGTAGATGCGTACTACGCTGTTCACTTGCCGATGGCGGTGCCCATGTTGATGACCGACATGCAGATGAAGATCAATCACCTGCTTCCCAAGTCCCTGCCGAGCACTTTCGGTACGCCTGAGCTTGCCGCCGCCGCGCGCGCCGGCGGCCGGCGGCGCGTGGACACGCTGTTGCCACCGATCGATACCCGCCTGAATGCGCCGCGTGCCGTTGACGTTGCGGTCAGCCGCGCCCGCTTCGGCTTTCAAGAAGGCGACTTTGTTCTGGCCATCGTGTCGCGCCTGGATCCTTCGATGAAGTTGGAAAGCCTGGGCCACGCCATCGAGGCTATTGACAGGTTGAGCAGTCTGGACCAGCTGCGGCTGCTGATCGTCGGCGATGGTGCTGCGCGCGAGGAGTTGCAGCAGCGCGCCGATGCGCTCAACGAAAGGCTGGGACGCCGCGCCGTCCTGCTTGCCGGCGCGATGCTGGACCCGAGGCCAGCGTATGCGGCTGCGGACATCGTGATCGGCATGGGTAGTTCCGCGCTCAAGGGCATGGCATTCGAGAAGCCCGTGATCGTGGTCGGCGAGCAAGGTTTCGCCGCGCCCTTCACCGAGGCCACGCTGGCTGGCTTCTACGAGCGAGGCCTGTTCGGCGTCGGCCAAGGCTCTCCCGGATCCGATCGCCTCGTCGCTGCCATCGAGCAATTCGTTGCTGATGTACACCGGCGGTCGGCCAGCGCCGCTCTCGGACTGCGGTTCGTGCGCGAGCACTTCTCGCTGGAGCGCGTGTGTGATCACTTGAATGCACTGTGTGCCGCGGCAGTCGCAGACCCACCCACCCGGCGCGAGAGAGTTTTCGACGGCTTGCGCACGGCGGCCATCTACCTTCGCGATCGCAGATTCTTGTGGCGGGCGGGCGCTGCCAGTGCCAAGCAGACATCCAATGCGCCGGTTGAAAGCCGGCTCGCGACGCCCAAGGCAGCCTTCGAGGAGAGCGCATGAAACCTGGCTATGTCGTCATCACACCCGTGAGAGACGAGGTCGACCACGTCCGGCATACGCTGGCTTCACTGTCGGGCCAGACCTGCCTGCCCTTGAGATGGGTCATCGTCGATGACGGATCGACCGATGGAACGTCCCAGCTCCTCGACGATTTCGCGGCGCGGCATGACTGGGTGTGCGTGGTCCATAGACCCGACCGCGGGCACCGGGCCAACGGTGGCGGCGTGGTCGAGGCTTTTTACGCCGGCTACGAACGGCTGTCGGATCTGTACTGGGACTTTCTCGTCAAGCTGGATGCCGACCTGTCTTTCGCGCCCGACTACTTCGAGCGCTGCCTGGCTCGTTTCGATGCGGAACCGCAGCTGGGCATCGGTGGCGGCACGGTCTACGGCGAGCGCGACAACGAGACCGTGGTCAACTCGGTTGGCGATCCACCGTTCCACGTGCGTGGCGCCACCAAGGTCTACCGCCGCGCCTGCTGGCAGCAGATCTCGCCGCTGATCCGTGCCCCGGGCTGGGACACGCTGGACGAAGTCCGCGCCAACCTCCAGGGCTGGCGCACACAAACCTTTGCCGACCTTGCCGTGATGCAGCACAAGCCCACCGGCGGCGCCGACGGCACCTGGTCCAATTCATTCAAGAACGGTAGGGCCAACTACATGACCGGCTACCACCCTGTTTTCATGCTCGCGAAGTGCATGAAGCGGTTGCGCCTACAGACCAGGGGGCTGGAAAGCATCGGCTTGATGGCCGGATACCTCTCCTGCTATCTGAAGCGCACGCCCGTGCTCGCGGACGGCGATGCAGTGCGTTACCTGCGCAATCAGCAGCTACGTCGCATGCTGCTGCGTCCCAGCATCTACGGTTGAGCGCGAGAAAGGCGACAGAGCATCATGTGTGGCATCACCGGCAAGCTCCACTTCGATCGACAAGCGAGTGTCGATCCGAACCTGCTGCGGCAGATGATGCGTGTGATCGAGCACCGTGGGCCCGACGGCGAGGGCGTCCATCTGTCCGGCCCGGTGGGCCTGGGCCACAGACGGCTGGCGATCATCGATCTGAGCACGGGCGATCAACCCATGTGCAACGAAGACGCGTCCGTGTGGGTAGTGTTCAACGGTGAAATTTACAACTACGTGGAGTTGCGCGCTGACCTGCTGGCTCGAGGCCACGTCTTTCGATCGAACAGCGACACCGAGGTGATCGTGCACCTGTACGAGGAACTGGGGGACCGCTGCGTCGAGAAGTTCCAGGGAATGTTCGCTTTTGCTCTCTGGGACGAACGCCGACAGCGCCTGCTCCTGGCGCGCGATCGGGTCGGCATCAAGCCGCTGTACTACGCCGACACCGGGCGCAGCATCGTCTTCGGCTCGGAGATCAAGTCGATACTCGTGGACCCGTCGGTTCCTCGCAGCATCGACTGGGCGAGCATCGATCGCTTCCTCACGTACTACTACCTGCCCGGCGACCGGACACTGATCGACGGCATTCGCAAGCTCGAACCCGGCAACTACCTGACCGTGCAGAACGGAAAGGTCAAGATCACGCCGTACTGGGACCTGACGTTTGACCAGGCAGCCGGGCGTCAGCCGAGTCTGAACGACTCGGCGCAGGCGCTGCGAAGCCTGCTCGAGCGTTCGGTGCGTAGTCATCTGATCAGCGATGTACCGGTGGGCGTGTTGCTTAGCGGTGGCGTCGACTCTTCCGGCGTCCTTGGCCTCGCATCGCGCTGCGCCACGGAGCCGCTGCACAGCTTCACGATCGGCTTCGACGGTAAGGATATTACGGACGAGCGGCCTTACGCTCGACTCGCAGCCGAGACGTTCGGAACGCACCACCACGAAACGACCATTTCGGCCGCCGACTTCAGCAACTTCCTGCCGCGCTACGTGTGGCACATGGAGGAGCCAGTCTGCGAGCCGCCCGCGATCGCGCTGTACTTCGTCTCCAAACTGGCGCGCGATACGGGCGTCAAGGTGCTGCTTTCAGGAGAGGGCGGCGATGAGGCCTTCGCCGGCTACCAGGACTACCGCAACCTGCTCGCGCTCGAAGCATTGAAGACTGGGTTCGGCCCTGCACGCGGGCTGCTCAAGACAGGGTTTCGAACGCTGCAACGCGCGGGTTGGCAGCGCGCGCTGCACTATGGCGATCTTGCCTCGCTGGCAACGAACGACTACTACTTCAGCCGTACGGCCACGCCGAGCACGCCATTCAACCGGCTCAAGTCCGTGCTCTACAGCGAGAGCCTCGCATCGCGGCTGCAGGACGTGCACTCGGACGAACCCACGCGCCGCCTGCTGGCGCGCGTTCAGGATCAAACACTGCTGAACCGCCTTCTGTACGTTGACACCAAGAGCTGGCTGCCGGATGACCTGCTGGTGAAGGCGGACAAGATGACGATGGCCACGTCGATCGAACTGCGCGTTCCGCTGCTCGACCATCAGATTCTGGAGTTCGCCGCGGGCCTGCCGCAACAGCACAAGGTCTGTGGTTGGCAGCTCAAGCGCGTCCTCAAGAAAGCGCTGGCGCCGATCGTTCCGGCGCCGATCCTCGAACGAAAGAAGGCAGGCTTCCCGGTGCCTTACGCGCGCTGGATGCGCAACGAGATGAAGGCGCAGATCCACGACACCGTCATGGCGGAGTCCTCGTTCTGCCGCACGCTGTTCAGCCGCAGCGCCATCGAGCAGATCCTTCAGAGCAACGAGCAGGCACCCGGCTGTCCTAAGGAGGTCTTCAGCCTGCTCATCCTGGAGTACTGGTACCAGCAGTTCTGCCGTGGGGCCAGCGGCGTGTCTCCTTCGATGATCCAGGAGGCCGCTGCGTGAATCCAATCGAGCTGGCTTTCCTGATGGCAGCAGCGGTGTTGCTGCCGGCGCTCCAAGCCGCAAGGCAGGGCAAGCCAAAGAAACCTCAGCAGGCGCCGTTGTCGCTTCGCAGCAAATTGCGTCAGGAGGAGCAGCGTGATGGGCTGTGACGTGTCGGTGATCATCGTCAGTTGGAACGCGCGGCACTACCTGGAAATGTGCCTGAAGTCCATTGCTGACGCAGCTCCCGCATGCGTGAGCGAGGTCATCGTCGTTGACAACGCATCGGCCGATGGCTCTGCGGAATTGGTCGAGCGTTCGTTCCCCCAATGCAAGCTCATCCGCGCCGGCGCCAACCTGGGCTTTGCGCAGGCCAACAACCTTGCGATGACCCAGGCAACGGGCCGATGGTTCGCGCTCGTGAACTCCGATGCGCTAGTGCACCCTGGTTGCCTCGAAGCACTGGTCGGCCATCTTGAGAATCATCCTCGCGTGGGCTTGGTCGGACCTCGGGTTATCGGCGGCGACGGCCATCTGCAGCGCACCTGTCGCAAGCTGCCGGGCGGTTGGAACACCCTGTGCCGGGCGATGGCACTGGACCGTCTGCTGCCGTCTTCGAGCGTCTTCGGAGGCTACGAAGTGCCTGCATCCAGGCACGAGCAACCGCACCAGCCTGAGGTACTCAGCGGCTGCTTCTGCATTGCCCGCCGCAGCGCGGTCGACGAGGTGGGTGGCCTCGATGAGTCGTACTTTTTCTATGGCGAGGACATCGATTGGTGCAAGCGTTTCGCCAACGCCGGTTGGGCAATCGCCTTCCTACCACATGCGACTGCCACCCACTTCGGTGGCGGGAGCACGTCCAAGGCACCGCTGCGATTCAGCATCGAAATTCTCCGTGCCACGTTGCGTTATTGGCGCAAGCATCACGGCCGCGGTGGGCAAGCCATTTGCTTCTTCCTGCTCCTGCTGCATCATGGGCTTCGATTCGCCATGCGCGGCGCCAAGCGTGCGATTGGGTTCGGTCAGTCTGCCGAAGCGCAGGGCAAGCTGGACGAGGACTTGGCCTGCTTGCGATGGCTGGTGTTCGGCACCGAGCTGACGCCCCTGCGGACGCAAACGCTATGAGCGAAAGCTGCCTTGGCTTGGCATTGTCTCCGACGCTACGCGCCAGCAGCCTCGTGGGGATGCTCGAGTGCTGCGCGCGCCTGACGGCCTTTTCCCTACAAGACACTTTAGGCGAAGCCGAAGCATGGATAGGCACCCACCTATCGGCCGACGATACTCGCTGGCAGCTCCTCTATCCGACGCCGAGTGCCGTTGCGGCGGATATCGATCGCAGCGAAAGGCAGGTCCACTTTGCCATGGATCCTGAAGTACCGTGGCCGTTCCGCGGCCAACACCTGCACCTGCGCTTGCCGACTCATTTTGAGCCTTTGATCCTGCAACCCGGCGAACGCGCGTTGGCGACGTTGGAGCAGGGTGTCGTCTGGTGCGTCGCGAACTCCGGCATCCAATGTACCTATCGGACAGCTTTGCCGCCGGAGCCCGCCGCGGCTCTGGATGCAGTCGTGGGCCGGGCTGACGGCGACGGTATCCTCGACTGGGTGCCGCTGCTGCACTTCCTGACACGGGTAGCCGGAGATCGTCAGTTCGAGCGCCCCGCGCTTCGTGCGAGCTACATCATCGACGACCCGAACCTGCACTGGCCACGATACGGGTTCGCCGACTATCGTCAAATCGCTGAGGATGCCGCGCGGGAGAACTATCACGTTGCGTTCGCGACGATCCCGCTCGATGCGTGGTTTACCCATCGCGCCAGCGCCGAAATCTTTCGCGGGCATTCGCGGCGCTTGTCGTTGCTGGTGCACGGCAACGACCACGGCAAGGAGGAGCTTGCGCGAGTGCGCGGTTCGCAAGCAGGTGCCATGCTGCTTCGCCAAGCGCTTGAGCGCATCCGGCGCCTAGAGGACACTTCCGGGCTCAGTGTCTGCCGTGTCATGGTGCCGCCGCATGGTGCTTGCTCATCCAGCATGCTGGAACTGTTGCCTCGACATGGCTTCGATGCCGCGTGCATCTCTGCCGGTTCGCTCAAAGCCCACAACCAAGGACAGGCCTGGACGCGCCAACTTGGGGTCGCGCCTTCTGAGAACGTTCGCGGTTGCACGGTGCTGCCGCGCTGGGCGTTCGCATGGAGTTCGCCGGCATCGCTTCGCTTGGCGGCTTATCTTGGCAAGCCACTGATCCTGCGGGGTCATCACCAGGACTTGCGGCACGGGCTCGACCTGCTGCGTGGGGCGGCGCGCGCCATCAACGGACTGGGCCGCGTCCACTGGACTACCCTTGGCGAGATCTCGCGTCTGAACTACCGCAGCCGACGCGAAGGCAGCAGGCTGCTGGTCCAGCCTCTGAGCAACCACGTTTCGGTTGTATTGCCGGCCGGCGTCACTGACATCTGCATCGAAGACAGTCCCGACGATTGGGTACGCAGCGTAAGTCCGGCCTCCGGCAGTGCGGGGACGTTCAACCTTCACCTGCAACGCCGCTTGGACGACGCGGCCGCAATAGCTGCTCCACCCATGCGGCGCACGCGTTCCAGCCTGGTCCTCAGGCGCCTGCTGACCGAGGCGCGCGATCGCCTGCTGGTCTGATTGAAGGGTGCCGTTGCTCATGAGTGCCATCCGTGCTCTGCTGCTTGTCGAGAACAACGGGTTCCCCCGCGACTTCCGCGTGCGCCGTGAGGCCCACGTGCTGCGCGACCACGGTTACGAGGTCAGCGTTATCTGCCCTCGCGAAGGCCACGAGCCGTGGCGCGAGCGCCTGGATGGCGTGGACGTGTACCGATTTCCGCATCCACCGAGCGGCAATGGTGTGCTCGGATATGCGATGGAGTTCGGCTTCGCAACTTTGGCGATGCTGCTGCTTTCGATATGGGTCGCCCTGCGCCGGGGCGTGGACGTAGTGCATGCCGCCAATCCGCCAGACACCCTGTTCGTGATCGGCGCGGTTTTCAAGCTGTTCGGCAAGCGCTATGTCTTCGACCACCACGACCTCGCACCGGAGGTTTACCTCTCGCGTTTTTCCCAGCCGAAACGCAATCTCATCTACAAGTGCCTGCGCTGGATGGAACGTTGCTCGTTCGCAGTGGCGGACGTTGTGATCTCCACCAACGAGTCTTACCGCAGGCGCGCGATCGACGTTGGATGCATGCCAGCCGAGAAGGTATTTGTCGTCCGCAACGGACCGCCTCTTTCCTACAGGCCACTGCCGCCGCCGCCGGGCTTGGTCGAACGGGCGCCCTACCTCATCGGCTACATCGGCACCATCGGCCCACAGGACGGTGTGGACCGCTGGTTGCGCGCGATCCACCACATGGTGTTCATCCTCAAACGTCGCGACTTCCTTGCGGTGATCATCGGTGACGGTGATGCGATGCCGGGTTTGCGCACCATGGCATGTGACCTGGACATCGAAGCCTTCGTGCTCTTCACGGGCCAACTGGCCGAACGGGAGGCTCGCTCCCATCTGTCCGCGACCGCCCTGTGCGTCCAGCCCGATCCATCGGGGCCGCTGAACGACCTTTCGACCATGAATAAGCTGATGGAGTACATGGCTCTGGGCAAGGCAACCGTGGCCTTTGACTTGCCGGAGACGCGTGTCTCGGGCGGGAAGGCGGTGATCTACGTCGCCAACGACGATGTGCCCTGTTTTGCAGGCGAGGTCTGCCGCCTTCTGGATGATGCGCCACTGCGTGAGCACTTGGGCAGCGTCGGTCGAGACCGCGTTACCTCCTCGCTTGCGTGGGAGTACTCCGCGGGGGAACTGGTTCGTGCATACGAAGAAGGCCTGGGCGTCGTCGCCGTGGCTTCGCGGGGCACTGCGCCATGAGCATCGGCGTCCATAGTCGAGAGCGGACACGGGTTCTGTTTGTCGTCCACTCGGCGTCGCGCAACGGCGCGAGCATCCTTTTGTTGGAGTTCATAAGGTGGCTGCGTACGCAAGTTGATTGGGACATCAGGGTGATGGTCAACGGCACCGGTCCTTTGCTCGATGACTTCCGTGCTGTCGCACCCACCACCGTCTGCCGAAGCCCTACGACGCTGCTTGACACACTCATCGGCACGGCCAAGCGCGGCGCTCGGCGGACTATGGACAACGTCCTCTTGCACCTGGGCTTGCCGCGCGGTCGCTTCGACCTGATCTACGTCAACACAAGCGCAATGGCATCTGCGCTGCCCCTTCTGGCTAAGCGGGCCGACGCTGTGCTTTGGCACATTCATGAACTCGACTACGCGCTTCTTTCTACGCTGTCCGGCGAGACTGCCCAAGTCGCGCTGCGCGTTGCGACCCGCTTTGTCGCCGTATCGCGCCAAGTGCATCGAACGCTGGTGCATCACTACTCGGTACCTCACGACAAGATTGATGTCGCCCACGGATTCATCCGGCCCGTCGCCGCTGCGCGGGACCGATCGGGCAAGCGAACTGCCGTGCTGTCGCGCCTTCAGTGGCCGGACGATGCCTTGGTGATCGGCGCCTGCGGTGTGCCGGAGTGGCGCAAGGGAAGCGATCTGTTCCTGCAGGCGGCCCGTGCTCTTGTTTTCGATCTCGGGGCTGCCAAGGCGCGTTTCTTGTGGGTCGGTGGCGACAGTGAGGGACGGCAGGCGCTCGAGTTCGATTGCGAAGTCCGCAAGCTGGGCCTTGACGCGGTGTGCAAGAGAGTGGCGTCCACTTCAGAGGTGGCGGATTACTTCTGCGCGTTCGATGTCTTCGCGCTCACTTCGCGCGAGGATCCGTTTCCTTTGGTCATGCTCGAGGCAGCGGATCACGCGTTGCCGATCGTGTGCTTCGAGTCCACGGGGGGCAGCAACGAATTTGTTGCCGGCGGTGCAGGAATCATGGTGCGTTACGGCGACTGCGCCGCCTTTGCGGCGCAGTTGGCTGAATTGTCCGGCTCGAGCCAGTTGCGCGCCCGTTTGGGCCGCGAGGCGCAGCGCAGGCTCCTGAATGCCCACGTCGTGGAAACCCAGGGACCTCAATTGCTGCACTCGATGCGAGCCTGTCTGAACGGGAGCCAGCCGCTCAAAGTGTCAAAAGGCATCGCCGTGCCCGACAGCGATGCAACGGGTCTCAAAAATCGAACATGAGGAGTTCGCGACATGATTGAACCAGGATTGACGATAGTTGCGGCGGTCAACGATCGCCATGTGCTGGCGGCCAACCTGCAGTCCTCGCCGGCAATGGCCCAAGCCGGCGAGCACCAACTGCTGATCCAGGAAGGCTTCTCAGCTGCCGCGCTGGCCTTCAATCAGGCGCTCGACCGCGCGCAACACGACATCGTCGTGTTCCTGCATCAGGACATGTACCTGCCGGAGGGCTGGTTCGACCGCGTCCGCACGGCGATCGACTGGCTGGAGCAACGCAAAATCGCGTGGGGCGTGCTCGGCACCTTCGGCTCGCGCGCCGGCGCCGCGGGCGGCATCGGGCGAATGTACGCCACCGCGCTCGGCTTCCACGGTAAGCGGCTTGAGGTGCCCGAGGAAGTGGAGACGCTCGACGAGATCGTCCTCATCGTGCGCAAGTCGTCGGGTCTTCGCTTCGACGAGGCGATGCCGCACTTCCACATGTACGGTGTTCAACCTGTGCATGCAGGCGCGCAGCCGCGGCCTGACCAACTTCGCGATCCCCGCCTTTTGCATCCACAACACCAACCAACTGGTCTCGCTGCCGCCGCAGTTCTACGCCGCGTACCGCTACGTCAAGCGCAAGTGGCGCGCCTACCTGCCGATCTACACCTCGTGCGCGACCATCACCCGCTTCGACGCCGAGTTGCGCCGGCGCGACATGAGCGCTCTCATCAACGCGTGGCTCGGCCGCGCGCCCTCACCCGTCGCGCGCGCGGCCGACACGCGCACGTTCTCGACCTATTGCGACCAGCCTTCGCACCTGTCATGAAGCCACTCGACCCTCCCCTGCGCGTCCTCTACAGCTTCCCGCACCGGCTAGGCGCCGACCGCATCTGCTACACCGCCTGGCAGCAGGTGAACGGGCTCTCCGCCGCCGGCGTCGACGTGACGGTGATGGCGGCCTCGATGAAGCGGACGGCGCCGCCGCGGGCCTCGGTTATGCCTACGCTGTCGGCAGGCGGCCTGTCGCTGCCGTTCCGCCTGGTCGGCAAGTCGCGCGCATTCGCGCTGCACGACCGCATCGTCGCGCGCCGGCTGGAGGCGATGGCCGACTCAATCGACATCGTGCATGTGTGGCCGCAGGGTGCGCTGCGCACGCTGGCGGTGGCGCGCCGACTGGGCATCCCGACCGTGATGGAGCGCCCCAACGCGCACACACGCTTTGCCTACGAGTGCGTCAAGGCCGAAGGCGAGCGCATCGGCGTTGCCTTGCCCAGCGGCCACGAGCATGCCTACGACGAGGAGGTGCTACGTCTGGAGGAAGCCGAGTACGAACAGTCGTTCCGCCTGCTCTGCCCGTCGGACTTCGTGGTCAAGACCTTCATCGAGCAGGGCGTTGACAAAGGCAAGCTCGCCCGGCACATCTACGGCTACGACGAGCGCACGTATTTTCCGCCGCTGTCACCGCGGCCGCCCTCGGCCGGGCTGACCGCCTTGTTCGTGGGAGTCTGCGCCGTTCGCAAGGGTGTGCACCTCGCACTCGAGGCTTGGCTCGCCTCGCCGGCGCATCGCGACGGCAAGTTCATGATCGCCGGCGAGTTCCTGCCGGCGTATCAGGACAAGCTGGCCTCGATGCTCTCCCATCCCAGCGTGCACGTCCTTGGTCACCGCAAAGATGTTCCGGAGTTGATGCGGCAGAGCGATATCCTGTTGTTACCCAGCATCGAAGAAGGCTTTGGCCTGGTTTGCACGGAGGCGATGGGCAGCGGATGCGTCCCGCTCGTGTCCGACGCGTGCACCGACTTGTGCCGACACCTGGACAACGCACTCGTCCACACCGTCGGCGATGTGAGATCGCTGGCCGAGCACATCGGGCAGGTACACCGTGATCGCCGCCTGCTGACCTCGCTGCGAGAGCGTGGCCTGCAGCTCGCACCGAAAATCACTTGGACGGCTGCCGGCGCGGTCCTGCTGGACATCTACCGCGAGGCGATTGCTGCGCACGCGACCGGTCTGTCGCGCGAAGGGCCGGGGCACGGTCTGAACCATGCCAAGCTCTCTGCCGGTTCGATGGCCTGACCCACAAAGATGACCATCATGACCGCCAGAGCGACGATCAGGCAATGGCTCTCGAGTGCACCAGCACCTCTGCGCGCGCTGCTTCGCGCGTGTCTGGTGGCGCCCGTAAGAGCCTACACACGCTTTGCGCCTTGGTCTTTCGGAAATTTGACCCTGTATCGCGCTGTGGCCGATCACCTGTGGGCTTTGGAATCCGAGGTCGTCGCCAGCACCCGCGCGGGCGCAGTTCTCTTGGTTGACGCAACAAGCATCGTAGGCAAGCACATCTACTACTTTGGTGTTTGGGAACCGGTCATCACGCAATGGATCACCCGCCGACTTTCGCCGGGTGACACGTTCGTTAACGTCGACGCAAACGTGGGTTACTACACCACTTTGGCGTCCAGCCTGGTCGGGCCGACCGGGCGGGTTGTGTCGATCGAGGCCCTGCCACAGACCTATCAGCGCCTGGTTGAGAACCTGGCAAGGATCGGCCGCACGAACGTGCGGACCGTCAACTTGGCCCCTTGGGATTCGCAGGAACAGCTGACCAATGTCGAGGGTGCGGAGTGGCGGGTGCTTTCTGAGATGGCAACGTGGCTGCCCCAGGCGCGCGGCGACCCTGGAGATCACGGTGGAGATCGCCCGCAAGCTGCTGCTTTCTCAAGGAAGGACGTTCGACGATGTTCTGGCACTGTTTACGCAGCACGGATTCAGGGCCTATCAGATCGCCAACAACTATCAGGCATCCAGTTGCGTCGGACGGGCACGTCACTCATCGCCGCGCAGAATCGACTGATGGCCGTCCGCTGACCTGAATCAGGTACATGGTTCTTTTCACCCTCCGACTCTGTCCATTTTTGAGCCACGCAGCGCTTATGAGAGAACCACAGGGGCGGGATCCGCTCGGGCGCAGTGTGTCCCTGGACGTACTGCGGGGCATAGCGGTACTGCTGACCATCGGCGCCCACCAGCGTGTCGATAACTTCACCGGCCTAGCCGGATGGCTGGCTCAGTCGTGGCATGACCACGGTGCGCTTGGTGTTCCGCTGTTCTTCCTGCTGTCGGGATACTTGATCGGTGGCCTCATGCTCGACGAGCACCGCAGGACGAGCGCCTTTGACATCAGGCGGTTTCTGATCCGCCGGGGATTCAAGCTCTACCCGGCGTACTTCGTCTTTCTCGTTTACTTGATCGCCATGCCGACACTGAAGGCGGCACTTTCAGGACAGGCGCCGGGCGCCACCTTCGCAAGCATGCTGGACAAGTTGCTGCCGAACTTCGTCTTCTTGCAGAACTACATCGGCTCGAATCCGGCAGCGCACACGTGGTCTCTTGCAGTCGAGGAGCATTTCTATCTGATGCTGCCCCTGTTGATGATCGTTCTGGTCGCCACAGGTCGTACGCGTGATCTTCTGTTCGTGGGATTGGCCAGCCCGCTGGTGTTTACTGGCGTCCGCTACGTGTCGTGGAAAATGGGTGATCCGAACTTCTCGTCGCTCAGCCCATCGATGGCAACCCATCTGCGTCTCGACGAGCTGGCGATGGGCGTAGGGCTGCGCGCGTTGAAGGAGTACTCGCCCCACCAATTCGCGCGACTACGCGGCGCTCGCTGGCTGGCCATAGCAGCCGGGTCCGCGCTGCTCTTGAATTGGCACAGCGTCCTGCCAACGTTATCGATTGGCGCCGGGTTGATTCTGACGGGCGCGATCCATCTGAGCGCGGGAGAGTTTGGCCATGCCTTCGCAGTGCTGCGATGGCCTGTCCGACTGCTCGCTTGGATCGGCGTTCACTCATACTCGATATATCTCTGGCACGTGACCCTGCTGGGAATCATGGCCGAAAAACTGTTGGAACCCCTTGCGCTGGACAGGACGGCAACGGGGCCGTGGTTCGTGCACAGGATCCTGCTGTGCGCGGGAATCGTGCTCGGCGGCTGGGCACTGGCTAAACTGGTAGAGCAGCCTGCCCTGCGCCTGCGGGATCGCTGGTTCCCAGCGTTGCGGCCGAAGGACCCGCCTCCCCAGCGGACGCTGTTGCCCAGGGCGCCGTGACCCGACGGCCACTGGGCCGCAGGCGCATGCCGCAAGGTCAGCACCCCCAAGTCGTGGGAGCCGCTGACGACGAAGCTGAGCGATGATGCAGCTCCGGACCTACTACCCTGAGCCCGAGGTAAAAGGCATGCAAGCAGTTCCTGTTGTCAGCGAAACGAATCGGCTGCCCGTGACGAGTGCGATAGCGGACCCCGGTCCCGTGCTGCCCATCGATGTGTCCAATGGACTGCACTTGGACTATGCCGCAGCGCGCAGCATCGGCGAGTCGCTCTCGGGCGACTATTGCTTCGCGGAGCCCTTCCCTCACATCGTGCTCGACAACTTCCTGCCCGAGCCATTGGCACGGCTCGCACTCCGGCACTTCCCGCAGGGGGCGCTGCGCTCTGATCGCGTGTTCGAGACAGGCTACGCCGGCCTGCACAAGCGGCAGATCCTGCCCGACGAGTGCGACGCCACAGCGCGGCAGATTTTTTACTTCTTCAACGCCCGCCCCATGCTGGGATTTCTGGAGGGCCTGTCGACCATCCAGGGCCTATTGCCCGACCCCCATTTCGTGGGCGGCGGTTACCACGAAACGACGCGCGGCGGCAGACTCGGCATCCATGCCGACTTCCGCATCAACGAACAGCTGCACTTGCACCGAAGGATGAATGTCCTCGTCTACCTCAACGAGTGCTGGCAGGACGAGTGGGGTGGGTTCCTCGAGTTGTGGGATCGCAAGATGACCGCCAGCGTCAAGGCGGTGGCACCGATCTTCAACCGCTGCGTCATCTTCAATACCGATGCTGATTCGTTCCACGGACATCCCGACCCTCTTGCCGTCCCCGAGGACGTGCGCCGCCGCTCTATCGCGCTGTACTACTACACCGCCTCTCGCGCCATCTACGACGAGGTTTCCAACACGTTGACGATCTACCGCGCGCGCCCCAGTGACGACAAGGAGATTCGGCGCGAGGCATTCGTTTCGCGCTTTGGGCAGCACCTTCGGCAATGGATGCCACCCGCGCTGCTGCGCTGCGCCGGAAACATTCGGCGACGCCGCGCGCGTTGACTCTGTGCCCGGTGTGCACCGCGGTGATGCCATGATTTCGCGGGTTGAGCACGTGACGATCAGAGCTGACACATGAACGCAGGCGATCGACGTTATCTCGCACTGGATGGCTTGCGCGGGATAGCCGCGCTTCTGGTTGTGCTGTACCACGTCGAGCTTCCGAACCACCTCACTCACAACTCCTTTGTCAGGCACGGCTACCTGGCGGTAGATCTGTTCTTCATCCTGTCGGGGTTCGTCATCTCCTCGGCTTACTCGCGCCGCATCGGCGATAGGCGCGGAGCGAGCGAGTTCCTCTGGCTTCGGTTTTTCCGCGTCTACCCACTTCACATCGCGATGCTGTCGGCGTTCGTGCTGTTTGAGTGTGTGAAGTTCGCCGCTGTATGGTCGGGCGCGATCGCGCCGGGCGAGCAGGCCCCGTTTACCGGCAACAACACCGTCGGCGCACTCGTCACCAACCTGTTCATGCTGCAAGGCCTCGGAATCACCAACGGAATGACCTGGAACAGCGTGAGCTGGAGCATCAGTTGTGAGTTCGCTGCCTACATGTTGTTTGCGATCGTTACATGGTCCGGCTTGCATCGCACGAGAGGTTTCTTCGTGATCGGCGCCATCGCTGGAGCGGCGGGCTTCGCTTTCATCGTCGCGACGACTGGCACGCTCGACGTCGTGTCGGAGCTTGCGCTGACCCGCTGCTTGTCAGGTTTTCTTTTCGGAATGCTGATCTTCAGGATGGCCTCTGGATCGTTGGGGAGGCGCTACGCGAGGCAATCTGACTTCGTCGTGGGAGCCAGCGAACTGCTCGTCATTTCAGTTCTGGTGTTGGCGATGTCATTGGCGCCGGCCCCGTCGCAGCGGGGCCTCACAGAGGCGTATCCCGGAATGCTCCTCGTCACCGTCGCCGCACTGGTGATGACGGTTGCGGTGTTTCACCTCGACCGCGGGCCGGTCTCGCGGATCCTGTTGTCGCGTCCAGTTCAGTTTCTAGGACGCATCTCATACTCAATCTACATGGTGCACATCTTCATCTGGCTGGTCTTTTCGATCGTCCTGAAGCGCGTGTTTCACCTCGACCTGGCTCGAGCCGCGGACTCGATGAGTCCTTGGATCGGCGACGCACTGGTTGCATTGCAGGTAGCAATCGTCATCGCGACGAGCGCGGCTACCTTTGCCTTGATCGAGGAGCCCGCCCGCCGGTACGGCCGGCGTCTACTCTCAAAGAAATTGCGTCAGCGCGACGTGACGCCAGCCACTGCGCGAAGAGCGCTGTGAGCGACCGGCTCGGTCCTGTCAGACATCCGTAGACGAGCGAGGGCGGAAATTGAACAGCGTCGGCGCCTCGTTCACCATGATCGCCGGCTTACTGCTGCTCGCGTTGCCCAAGCGTCTTGCGGCGCTGCCAATACTGCTCGCTGCGCTGTGCATACCACGTGCTCAAGAGATCGAGATCGCGGGCGGCAGTTTCACGGTCCTTCGCATTCTTGTCTTCATAGGTTTCATTCGCGTGCTTGCAAAGGGCGAAGGGCTGGCGGGAGGTATGACGTGGCTCGATAAGCTCGTGCTCTCGTGGGCATTGCTGCTCGTCGGCACCAGCGCGTTCCATACTTCCGACGCGTGGGTCTATCGCTTGGGCATCGCCTGGGGTGAAGTGGGCTGCTACGTCCTCCTGCGCGTGTTTCTCGGCACATCGGAAGACGTGATGACGGCATTCCGGTTCGTGTGCTGGGTCGTGGTGCCGGTTGGCGCGCTGATGCTGTTCGAAAAGGCCACTGGTCGAAACCCGTTCGGCCTTCTGGGCGCTTTCGAGTTCTCCCTGGTGCGGGACGGGCACGTGAGGGCGACCGGTCCGTTCGAGCATCCAATTTCTGCCGGAACCGTCGGTGCGACCTGCGTTGCTGTCGCGATCTGCGTGTGGCGACAAAGCAAGCCCGCGGCAATCGCGGGTCTGCTGGGTTCCCTCGGCATGGTGTTCGCCGCCACGTCCAGTAGCCCCATTCTGATGACGCTGTTCATTGCCCTGGGGCTGATGTTCTGGCCGCTGCGCTGGCACATGAATCTGGTGCGGCTCACGGCTCTAGCGGCCTTGCTCGGGCTTGCGGCCGTCATGAAGGACCCGGTGTACTTTCTCGTCGCGCGCATCGACATCACCGGGGGCAGCCAAGGCTACTTCCGGGCGCAGCTCATACGCTCATCTATCGAACACCTCGACGAGTGGTGGCTGGCTGGAACGGACTACACCCGGCATTGGATGGCCTCGGGCATCTATGCCAACGAAAGACACACCGACATCGTGAACCACTACCTGGCAATGGGTGTCCTCGGCGGCCTGCCATTGATGCTGCTGTTCATCCTCATCCTCGTGGCCGCGTTCGCAAGCGCGGGCCGAGCGCTGGCGGAGCGCGAGAACGACGCGGATCTGCCCTTCGTCGCCTGGGTGCTCGGCGCCTTGGTTTTCGGACACGCGGTCAATTTCGTGTCCACCTCTCTGTTCGACCAGCCCGTTGTTTTCTTCTACTTGCCGCTCGCCGCCATCTGTGCCATGCGGGCCCGGCAACTGCCGCAGCCGGACCTGCATCCATCACACTCCGACCCGCAGCCCGTGCCAGTCCGCTCGTCGTAGCGAACCCGAACCAGCGAACCGGGGACTCGCACTTCGTTATCGGACGGTAAGGTTAATAGGCGCAGACGGCGGCGTGGTGTCTGGTTGAGATCCCGATGTCCCCAACACGACACCAACGTCCTTGCCGTCCGTTCCCGCGGCCTTTCCAGCGGAACCTGCGGCAAGTTGCCAGCCAGCCCAATTCGTCAGCGACGGCGAGCTTGCGTAGATGACGGTCCCTGAGAGGCTGTTCGTGCCGGCAGGGTTGGTGGAGCCGCCGTTGGTCTTCAGATTGTTGCGCATGACGCAGTCGGAACCGCAACCCGTCTGATCGCCCGTAGCGGCAAAGCTGGCAGCGTCGAAGATGTTGTTCTGCACGACCCAACCCGAGTGCTGCTGGTTGTCGGACTTGGTGCCAATGCCAAGGACGACGCCACGGAACGTGTTGTGTTCCATCAGCATGCCCTGAACGCCTCCGATCTGCAGGTTCTGCCCGCTCTGCCCCTTGTCGAATATATTGTTGGTCACCTTCATGTTCGGGCTGCCACCGTCGTAGTTGCCGATATGCACCGAGTTGTTCACAAAATAGTTTCCGGTGACGACAGTGCCCGAGCCGTTGCCGTACATCTGGATCGCATCACAGTGAACGGATCCACACTGCGCCTGAATGATGTCGCGGAACACATTGCCCGGACCGATCGTAACGTTGGTCGAACCGCCGACGAGCATCACTCCGTCCGAAGCGTCGGCCGAGTTGGAGGGCTGGCCGCTGAACAAGCTGTTCTTGATCGTCAGGCCACGGACACCCCGCACGCTCAATCGACCTTCATATCCTCCCCGGCCGACCGATGCGAATGTTGCGCCGTTGACAACCAGCCGCATGTCAGACTGAGAGCACGCCGCTGCGTAGATGAAACCCAATCCGCCGCCGCCGGCGGTCCATGTCGAGTTCGTGAATTGAACGTCGGTGCTGCACTCTCGAACGGAAACGGAATCGAAGGTCAGGCTGTCGAAACGAATGAAGCTCGAGTTGTAGACCTCACCGATGCTCATCCTGGCACCCTGGCCGGACGCGGATCGCACGGTCACGAAGTCGCTGCGCCTGATGTTGGTGAAGTTGACAGAACCGTAGCTGCCCGAATTCAGACAGATCACACTTCCGTTCGAAGCTGAACTCACCGCCGAAGCCACGTTGGCGCCCGGGTTGAGTGTTTGCGTGCAAGTCTGGGCTTGCGCCAACATGGGCGCACCGAACAGCGCGACGAAAAAAAACAAGATAGAGGTTCGAAAGAAGGCTTTCATCTTTTGCTCCAAGCATCAAGGTGCGGAAACTAGGGAATCTGTTTGCTGACTTCGGTCGAGAACGCACTCTCGTTGCCCGATGAATCAACTGCAGTCACTGAAAAATAATAGGTCCGGCCCCGTGAGAGGTTACCGGCTGTGTAGGCGGTGGCACTCCCCACGCCCACACCGCTGCCAAGTGCTTGGGCGTAAGTGCGGGACGCAGACCCGTAGTAAACACGGTAAGTGGTGGCATCGGAACTCACGGGAGCGGCCCAGGTCAATGTCGCGCTGGCCGGGGCCGGGGCCGGGGCCGGGGCCGGAGTCGGAGTCGGAGTCGGAGTCGGAGTCGGAGTCGGAGTCGGAGTCGGAGTCGGAGTCGGAGTCGGAGTCGGAGTCGGAGTCGGAGTCGGAGTCGGAGTCGGAGTCGGAGTCGTGGTGAACACAACGTCTACCCAGTAGTTGGTGGCGTTCCACTGCGAGCTTGGGAACGAACTCGACGCGCTGTACGTGTAGACACCGGCATCGGCCCGCAGCGGCGCAGCCATATGGGGCTGGTTGAAGTAGCCAAGATCGAATGCGTACCGGCCCACAGGGGCGACGTAGGATGCGGTATAGGTCGCTCCGGCTGTGATCGGCACTGGCGTCGCGAAGGTCACCGTCTGCCAGCCGGTTGCTGTCTCGCCGATGAAGTTGCCCTGGGCCAGCAACTGCCCCGAGCTGGACCAGAGCGAGCCGACGTGGGTACCGCTGTTTCCGGCGCCCTTGTAGAACTTGACGCCGGTCACGTAGCCGCTGACATCGCTGGCGAATTTCACGCCCAAGTTCACGGATGCCGTATCCACCGCCGCCGCAGCTTGCGCCGGCACAGCGGTTGTCGGCCAGATCGCGCAGGGGCACAACTCAGTGGGTGACGGTGACGGTGACGGTGACGGTGACGGTGACGGTGACGGTGACGGTGACGGGGCAGGGGTGGGAGCCGGAGCCCACCGGCGCCGTTCGGCAGCTTCCATCTGCTGCGTCACGCCCACATTGTCTGCTTGTGCTGTCGCGACGTCATCGGCGTTTTCGCTTGCGCCGCCACAGGCTGCCAGCACGGCCACGGCCACTGGCCATAGCTGCTTGAGTTGGCGCCAATTTGCCTTGGCATTGTTCATTTATGGATTCCCAATCGACGTTCAATCTTTGGTCCTGGTCACACTTGTCCATTCGACCCATTGCCCCTCAAGGGGTATGTGACGTTCTGACAAGCTGAAACTTGGACCGCTGTTTTTGGAGCCGTCACGCAGCTTTGTCGCTGTCTGTTGATGGCCGGGACCCACTGCGCTGAAAGGAGGAGTGCCAACTCACCCCTTGCTGAGGTGGCCTGCACATCCCACTTGGTGGCGCTGATGCTTCCTTGGGAATGGACCTTATAGGAGCGGCGCCAGGGGTCTGCGACAGTCCGCAACTGGGGAAACACCTTCCTGTTCCACTTTGCCCCCCTAATTCTGGGGGGTTCGGGCGCCGCAAAGGCCCCGCCTGGCGACGCAGGTCGGCCGCATCGCCAGCAACCAAGCGGGTTTCCGGGGTGCCGGGTGTCGCGGCTCGCCCCGTCTGTGCGGTGGCGCACCACCGCAGCGCAACAATCACAGCCGTGAGGCCACGGCGCTTACAAATGGAGGAAATGACTACCGAATTGCTGCGATCGGCGCCGAACACGCCGCCTTCAGTTCGTGAGCAAAGTCACAGACCGCGCGCCTCGTTCCCGACGCCAGCCGTCGGCACCTTGCGACAGTGCCTGACGGCAGCCTAGGAAACGGCAGGCCGCGAGACGGGCCGGCCGATCGAGTGGTACTCGAAACCAAAGCTCGCCATCAGCGCAGGCTCGTAGAGGTTGCGTCCGTCAAACACCAGCCGCGTCTTCAGCGCAGTGCCCATCGACTCGAAGTCGGGCGTCCGGAATTCCTTCCACTCGGTCGCGATCAGCAGCGCGTCGGCGCCGCGCAGGGTGTCCGAGGCCGTCTCGGCGATGGAGAAGCCGCTCACGTCACAGAGCAAGCGCTGGGCCTCAATGCCGGCCACCGGGTCGTAGGCGCGAACATGCGCACCCCGGCGCGACAGCTCGCGCACGAGCGTCAGCGATGGCGCTTCGCGCATGTCGTCGGTCTTGGGCTTGAAAGCCAAGCCCCACAGTGCAAAGGTCTTGCCTGAAAGGTCAGCGCCCATGCGCTGGACCACTTTGTCAACCAGCACCAGTTTCTGCTGTTCGTTGACGGCCTCAACCGCAGACAGCAATTGCAGCGTCACACCGGCCTCGGATGCCGAGCGCACCAGCGCCTTCAAGTCCTTCGGAAAGCAAGAGCCGCCATAGCCGATGCCGGGATAGAGAAACTGTGACCCGATGCGCGGATCGGAGCCGATGCCCAGGCGCACATGCTCGATGTCGGCGCCCACGCGCTCGGCGACGCGAGAGAGTTCATTCATGAAGCTGATGCGCGTGGCCAGCATCGAGTTGGCGGCGTACTTGGCGAACTCAGCGCTGCGCACGTCCATTATCAGCACGCGGTCGCGGTTGCGAACGAACGGTGCGTACAGCGCGCGCATCAACAGGATGGCGCGCTCGTCGTCGGCGCCGATGACCACGCGGTCGGGTCGCATGAAGTCCGCCACCGCCGCGCCTTCCTTGAGGAACTCGGGGTTCGAGACCACCGCGAAATCCACACGCACGTCGCGCCGCTGCAGCTCCTCCGCGATCACTGCCCGCACCTTGTCGCCGGTGCCCACGGGCACGGTGCTCTTGTCGATCACCACTTTGTAGTCGGTCATCAGGCGGCCGATGTCGTGCGCAGCGGCCAGCACGTACTGAAGATCGGCCGAGCCGTCCTCGCCGGGGGGCGTGCCCACCGCAATGAACAGCAGCGTGCCATGGGCCACGGCGCGAGCAAGATCAGTCGTGTACTGCAGCCGGCCCGCCGCGGCGTTGCGCTGCGCCACTTCCTGCAAGCCCTCCTCGTGAATCGGCATCACGCCTGATTCGAGCAGGCGCACTTTGTTGTCGTCGATGTCCAGGCACAGCACGTGGTTGCCCATTTCGGCCAGGCAGGCGCCGGTGACGAGACCGACATAGCCGGTGCCGATGATCGTGATCTTCATGGGTCAATCCCTCCTCTTTGCAAATTCTGGCCGCGCGTATCGTAGCGGCTGGCCCGTCCGGGGAGGCCTTCAACGGTCGTGGATCAAGATCAAACGCCCAGACAGCGGCGCCGCCCAACGACTCGCGCGTCACCGCCAAGCGAGCCGGTCACGTAGAGCAGGTCACCCGGCGGACTTTGGGGCGTTTCAGGCACCTTCGGTCGGCGGCCAAGCTGGCGGATACCTCACTCCAGTCCCCGCGATCGCTGATTCATGCTGCGCCGTGACCCGCTGGCGGATGGCTTGTCGCAGCGGCCTGTAGATAAAGATTTTCAGCGCGTAATACGGCATCTTGAAAATCAGGCGCCGCAAAAGGGCTCTTGCTTCACGATCGCTTCCCGCAGCTTTTGCTTGCCGGTAGCTGGTGTGGCACATGTTGGCTAGGCCCTCGCGCAGATGAATTCCAAGATCCGGTCGACGCACGCGCGCCTTTTCTTCAATCAGGCTGAACGAGCGCCACATCTGACCAAAGTCGCTCGACATGCTCATCGGCAAACGGCGGTACCCGGTCAGGTACTCCGGCACGACTGCAAACTCGAAGTGCTCGGCAATCGCCAAGTACAGCGCCCAGTCTTCACAGCCTTGGGCTTTGAGACCCACCAACGACGAATCGTATCCACCGACTTGCCGTACGGCCTCGACACGCATGAGCGGGCTGCTTCCGTTGCCGACCATGTTGAACGCACACAGGGTCGTCAACACGTCGCCTTCATGGAAGTACTGCCCCGCAAACGCCGTCACCCGGCTCTGCCCGTCGAGGAGCGCCGACCACGTGTAGACCAAACCCAACTTGCGGCCACCTCGACGCATGGCCGCAACCTGCTTCTCGATCTTCAGCGGATGCCACAGGTCATCAGCATCGATGGGCGCTATGAGGTCGCCCTTGCCGGCCGCGATGGCGGTGTTCCGCGCCGCGGCCACGCCTCTGTTTGTCGGCTGCCGAATCAACGCGAATTCTGGAGTCGGTACGCATGTGCCGTTGAACGATCTGAGCCGTGGAATCGGCTGACCCATCGTCAACAACAATGATCTCGAGCAACCCATGCGTTTGCGCAGCAATGCTCTGCAGCGTCTCGCCGATGGTTGCGGCGGCGTTGTACGCGGGCACCACCACGGTGACTAGGTCTTCTGGAATAGGAGTCATGCTACACAAGGACACCCTCTGACCATCACTCTACGCCCAAACGCCGCGGCTCTCGAACGATCCGCATGACTACGCGGCCTGCCGCCAAGGACATCCCCATTGGTGAGCCGGCGCAGTTCGACTACAAAGGGCGTGGCGACCATCTCGACTACGAATGAAAACGACCGCAACCCAACTCCGCAGCGCGCGCTGGTTCGCGCCCGACGACTTCCGCTCCTTCGGCCACCGCTCGCGCGTGCTGCAGATGGGCTACGCGCATGAAGACTGGGTCGGCAAGCCGGTGATCGCGATCGTCAACACCTGGAGCGACGCCAACCAGTGCCACTCGCACTTCAAGCAGCGCGTCGATGACGTGAAGCGAGGGGTGCTGCAAGCCGGCGGCTTTCCGCTCGAGCTACCTGCGATCAGCTTGAGTGAGTCACTGGTCAAGCCGACGACGATGCTCTATCGCAACTTCCTCGCCATGGAAACCGAAGAGCTGCTGCGCTCGCACCCGGTCGATGGTGCGGTGCTGATGGGCGGCTGCGACAAGACCACGCCCGGCCTCGCGATGGGCGCGCTGTCGATGGGCCTGCCGTTCATCTACCTGCCCGCCGGGCCAATGCTGCGCGGCAACTGGCGCGGCGAGGTGCTGGGCTCGGGCAGCGACGCCTTCAAGTATTGGGACGAGCGCCGAGCCGGCCGCTTGTCCGACGACGCGTGGCTCGAAATGGAAGCCGGCATCGCGCGCAGCCATGGCACGTGCATGACGATGGGCACCGCGGCGACGATGATGGGCATCGCCGAAGCCGTCGGCCTGACGCTGCCCGGCGCCTCCTCGATTCCTGCGGCCGACGCCAACCACATCCGCATGAGCGCCGAATGCGGCCGTCGCATCGTCGCCATGGTCGAGGAAGACCTGACGCCAGCCAAGCTGCTGACGCGCGCCAACTTCGACAACGGCATCGCCTGTGCGATGGCGATGGGCTGCTCGACCAACGCCATCATTCACCTGATCGCGATGAGTCGCCGCGCCGGCCACGCGGTGACGTTGGACGACTTCGATGCCGCCAGCCGCAAGGTGCCGGTGATCGCCAACATCCGGCCGAGCGGCGACCGCTACTTGATGGAAGACTTCTTCTACGCCGGCGGACTGCCGGCGCTGTTGAAGCGCATCGAAGGCCATCTGCAGACCAGCGCGCGCACCGTCAACGGCAAGACCATCGGCGACAACATCGCCGGCGCCGAGGTCTTCAACGACGACGTGATCCGGCCGCTGTCGAACCCGATCTACGCCGAGGGCGCGCTGGCCGTGCTGCGCGGCAACCTCGCCCCCGACGGCGTCGTCATCAAGCCCAGCGCCTGCGCGCCGCACCTGCTCCAACACACCGGCCGCGCGCTCGTCTTCGACGACTACCCGTCGTTGAAGCGCGCCGTCGATGACCCGGACCTCGACGTCACCGGCGACCACATCCTCGTCCTGCGCAACGCCGGCCCCAAAGGCGCCGGCATGCCCGAGTGGGGCATGCTGCCGATCCCGACCAAGCTGCTCAAGCTCGGCGTGAAAGACATGCTGCGTCTGTCTGACGCGCGCATGAGCGGCACCAGCTACGGCGGCTGCCTGCTGCACTGCTCGCCGGAGGCGGCGGTCGGCGGCCCGCTGGCGCTGGTGCAAAGCGGCGACACGATCAGCGTCGATGTGCCGGCGCGCACGATCCACCTCGACGTGAGCAATGAAGAACTCGCGCGCCGCAAAGCCGCCTGGTCGCCGCCGCCGGCGCGGTACGAACGCGGCTACGGCTGGATGTTCTCGCGCCATATCCTGCAGGCCAACGAAGGCTGCGACTTCGATTTTCTCGAAACGAGCTTCGGCGCCGCGGTGCCCGAGCCCGTCATCTACTATGAAAGAGACATCACCATGAACCAGCGCATGAACCACCGCCGCCTCTTCCTGCAATCGAGCGCCGCGTTGATCGCCGCGCCCGCGTTAACGGCCTGCCGCCGCCTGGCCCGACAAGCCGCTGAAGATCATCGTGCCCTTCCCGCCCGGCGGCACGTCGGACGTGATCGCGCGCCTGATCACGCAGCCGCTGGGCGAGATGCTCAAGACCAACGTCATCGTCGAGAACAAGACCGGCGCCAACGGCGCCGTCGGTGCCGCAGCCGTGGCGCAGAGCAACGACGAACACAGCCTGCTGCTGTCGGACATGAGTTCGCTGGCGATCAACGGCGTGATGGACAAGGCCCTGCCCTACAAGCCGGCGCAACTGGCCGGCGCGACGATGCTCGCCTACTCGCCGCACTTGTTGTGCACGCACCCGTCGATCGCCGCCAACAACGTGCGCGAGCTCGCCGAGCTGTCGAAGAAGACGCCGATCAACATCGCCTCGTCGGGCATCGGCTCGGCCAATCACCTCGGCGCGGTGGAGATCGCGCTGGCCACCGGCATGAAGTTCGTTCACGTGCCGTTCCGCGGCGGCGCGCAGAGCATCGGCGACGTGGCCGCCGGCAACACGCAGCTCGTCTTGAACGGCATGCTGGCGACGCTGCCGCTGGTGCAGGGCGGGCGGCTGAAGCTGCTCGGCATCTCCAAGCGCACGCGCATGGCGCTGCTGCCCGACGCGCCGACGATCGCCGAGCAAGGCGTCAAGGACTTCGAGAGCGGCACTTACCAGGGCATCGCGATCCCGTCGTCGATGAACAAGGCCAACGCCGAGAAGCTCGCTGCCGCGCTGGTGGCCGTGATCCGCGCGCCCGAGCTGCGCGCCAAGCTCGCCGCGGCTGGCGCCGAAGTCATGACCTCGACGCCGAAGGAGACGAGCGACTTTCTCGCCAAGGAAGCCAAGCGCTGGAGCGAGCTGATCGCGCGCGCGGGCTCGCAGCTGGAAGGCAATGTGTAGGTCGGTCTTCCTCCTTCCTCCTGCAAGGAGAAGACCGGGATGGGGGTCTCGGTGTGACGATGCAGGACCCTCACCCCAACCCTCCCCCTTGCAAGGGGAGGGAGGCGATGGCGCGGCTCGAAGCGTTCGCCGCGTCGCTGTTCATCGCCGCCGGCATGGACGCCGACAAAGCCACGACGATGGCCCAGCTGCTCGTGCTCACCGACGCGCTCGGCCGGCGCACGCATGGCCTGGCGATGCTGCCGCTGTACCTGGCCGAGATCGCCAAGGGCACGATGACCGTGCGCGGCGAACCCGATGTGGTGAGCCAACGCGGCGTCGTCGCGCTGTGGGACGGCGGCTACCTGCCCGGCCAGTGGATGGTGGCGCGCGCGATCGACTGGGCGCTGCCGCGCGCGGCCGAGCAAGGCATCGCCGCGGTGACGATCCGCCGCAGCCACCACATCGGCTGCCTGGCCGCGCTGTGCCTGCGTGCGGTGGACCAGGGCTTTGTCGCGATGATCTTCAACTCGGACCCCGCCGGCGCGCGCGTCGCGCCTTACGGCGGCTGCGAAGCGCTGTTCACGCCCGACCCGTTCGCCATCGGCTACCCCGGCTCGCCGAACCCGGTGCTGGTGGACATCTGCGCCTCGATCACGACGACGTTGATGACGCGGCAGAAAGTCGCCGAGGGCAAGCCATTCGACGCGCCCTGGCTGCTCGATCACGAAGGCCGTCCGACCACCGACGCACGCGTGCTCGAACACAGCACACCGCGCGGCTCGCTGCAACTGATCGGCGGCCTCGATCACGGCCACAAGGGCTTCGGCCTGGCGCTGATGGTGGAAGCGCTGTCGCAGGGGCTCGCGGGCCATGGCCGTCTCGATGCGCCCAAGCGCTGGGGCGGCAACACCTTCGTCCAGGTCATCGACCCGGCGCTGTTCGCCGGCCGCGAGGCGTTCGCGCAGCAGATGGACCATTTCGCTGCGCGCTGCCGCGCCAACAAGCCGATCGATGCCGCGCGGCCGGTGCGCATGCCGGGCGACGCGGCAGCGCGCAGCTTGGCCGGCGCGCGCGAAAACGGCGTCGCTTACGAAGACGCCACATGGCGCGCGCTCGCCGACTGCGCGCGCGAGCACGCCGTCGAACTTCCCGAGGAGAGACGATGAAAGCAACGACCCGCGACAAGCTGATGAAAGTCAGCACCGCCACGCTGTGCACCGCACTCTTCAAGCGCGGCCTCGCGCGGCAGTTCATCCAGGGCGTGCTGCCGCTGAACCCCGCGCTGCCGAACATGGTCGGCGAGGCCTTCACGCTGCGCTACATGCCGGCGCGCGAGGACCTGAACACCATCAACGTCTTCAAGAACCGCGACCATCCGCAACGCAAGGCGGTCGAAGACTGCCCGCCCGGCGCGGTGCTGGTGATCGACAGCCGCAAAGACGCGCGCGCCGCGTCGGCCGGCGGCATCCTGGTCACACGGCTGATGAAGCGCGGCGTGGCCGGCGTCGTCACCGACGGCGGTTTCCGCGACAGCCCGGACATCGCCAAACTCTCGATGCCCGCCTACCACGCGCGCCCGAGCGCGCCGACCAACCTGACGCTGCACCAGGCAATCGACATCAACGTGCCGATCGGCTGCGGCGACGCGCCGGTGTTCCCGGGCGACGTGATCGTCGGCGACGCCGAAGGCGCGGTCGTGCTGCCGGCGCACCTGGCCGACGAACTCGCTGACGAAGCCACCGAGATGACCGCGTTCGAAGACTTCGTGCAGGAGCGCGTGCTGGCCGGCCAATCGATCCTCGGCCTTTACCCGCCGACCGAGGAGGCCAACAAGGCGGCGTTCGAGGCCTGGCGCAAAAGCCACGGGCGATGAACATGCGCGCGCTGATCTTCGACGTCTTCGGCACCCTCGTCGATTGGCGCAGCGGCGTGGCGCGCGAGCTGCGTGCGCACCTGCGCGTGAATACCGAAGAAGCCGACGCGCTCGCCGACGCCTGGCGCGACGAGTACCAGCCGGCGATGGAAGAGGTTCGCGCCGGCCGCATGCCCTTCTGCAAGCTCGACGTGCTGCACCGGCGCAACCTCGACATCGTTCTCGATCGTTTCGGCCACGACGCCGACGAGGCGACGCGCGTGCAGCTCAACCTGGCCTGGCACCGCCTCGACGCCTGGCCCGACGTGACCCCCGCACTTGCGCTGTTGCGCGAGCGGTTCCTGCTCGCGCCCTGCTCCAACGGCAACATCTCGCTGATGACCGATCTGGCGCGGCGCAACGGCTGGCACTGGGACGCCATCCTCGGCGCCGAGATCGCGCGCGACTACAAACCCAAGGCCTGAGGTTTATCGCGCCGCGTGCGACGCCTTCGACTGCGCGCCGCAAGAGGTGCTGATGGTGGCCGCGCATTCGTCGGACCTCGACGCCGCGGCCCGCGCCGGCTTGCGCACGGCGCACATTGCGCGGCCGAGCGAGCATGGGCCGGGGCGCGGAGAGACGGCGCCTTCGGTGCCGGTGGACTTCAGCGCCGCCGACCTTGGCGCGCTGGATGACAGGCTGCAGTAGCCGGGGCGCGTCCGAGGTTGTATTGCAATGCACTACACTGCAACGCAACTCGACTCCGGAGCCACCGCCATGCAAAACGCCGTCAAGGACGGGCAGGTCAGCCTGCGCTTGCCGCTCGACATGAAAGAGCGCATGGAAAGCTATGCCCGGCTCACCGGACGCAACAAGAGCCATGTGGTGATGGAAGCAGTGGGCGAATACCTCGCCTGGCGGGTGCCGCAGATCGAAGACTTGCAGGCCGCGATCCGCGCCGCCGATGCCGGCGAGTTCGCCACCGACGCCGAGGTCGATGCCGTGTTCGCGCGCCACGCCAAGACACCCCCCGCCCGTGCCGCGGTACGCAAAGCGCCAGCCAAGGCGAAGGACGCCCCTCGCCGCGGCCGGTGAGGGCATCGGCCTTGCGCCTGCGCTGGTCGCGCAGGGCACTGGCCGATCTCGATCGCATCGCTCGGCGCATTGCCGCCGACAAGCCGCTGGCAGCCGTCGAGTTCGCTGCTGCCGTGCGCACGAGCGTCCAGCGCCTCGCCGCATTTCCGCTGCTCGGCCGCACGGGCGCTCTGGCCGACACGCGCGAACTGGTGGTGCACCGCAACTATCTCGTCACCTATCGCGTGCATGGCGACGAGGTGCAGGTGCTGCAGATATGGCACGTCGCACGCAACGGGCCACGCGGTGGGACGCGCTGAGGCGGGCAGCGCTGCTGCGCTGGTGAATTGCGTTCAAGGCCGCTTGCCGAACTCCGCCGTCTGCGCCGTCCAGCGCCGCGCCTGCTCGCTCAGCGAAAAGCCCAGGCCATGCCGGTTCGGCACCTGCATGCGGCCGTCCTTGATCGTCAAGCGCTCGTTGAACAGCGGCTCCAGCCACTCGAAGTGCTCGACCCACGGCTCATGCGCGTAACTCGCACTCAGGTGCAGGTGAATCTCCATCGCAAAGTGCGGCGCCATGCGCAGCCGCGCGTGCTCCGCCAGCGCCATGATCTTCAGCATCTGCGTGATGCCGCCGACGCGCGGCGCGTCGGGCTGGATGAAGTCCACGCTCTTGTGGCGGATCAGCTCGCAGTGCTCGGCCACACTGGTCAGCATCTCGCCGCTGGCGATCGGCGTGTCGAGCATCGCCGCCAGCGTGGCGTGGCCTTCGGCATCGTAGGCATCGAGCGGCTCTTCGATCCACGTCAGGTTCAGCGGCTCGACGAGCTTGCCGAAGCGCTGCGCGGTGACACGGTCCCACTGCTGGTTGGCATCGACCATCAGGTGCATGCGGCCCGCCAAGAGCTCGTGCACGGCCTTGACGCGCTGGTAATCGATCATCGGGTCGGGCTGGCCGACCTTGAGCTTGACGCCCTGCACGCCACGCTCGAGATTGATCTCGACGTTCTTCAGCACCTCGGGCAGCGGCGACGAGAGGAAGCCGCCTGACGTGTTGTAGCAGAGCACGCTGTCGCGCTGCGCACCGAGCAGCTTGGCCAGCGGCAACTTCGCGCGCCTAGCCTTCAGGTCCCACAGCGCAATGTCGAAGGCCGCAATGGCCTGCGTCGCCATGCCGCTGCGGCCCACCGATGCGCCGGCCCAACACAGCTTGTCCCACAGCCGCGCGATGTCGTTCGGGTCTTCGCCGATCAGGTTGTCGGCCAGCTCCTTGGCATGCTCGTACTGACCCGGCCCGCCGGCGCGCTTGCTGTACGAGAAGCCGACGCCGCTGTGGCCGCCCTGCGTTTCGATCTCGGCAAACAGGAACGCAATCTCGGTCAGCGGTTTCTGGCGGCCGGTGAGCACCTTGGCGTCGGAGATCGGCTTGGCCAGCGGCAGGAAGACGAGCGAGAGCCGGATCCATTCGATGCGGTCACTGGTGAATGGCGCAGAAGCCAGAGCCTCGTTCATGTTGGGATGCTTTCGAGCCGTCGGCGAGCGACGGCTTTTGTCTTGACCGCAGGCAGGCCGCCGAGAAACAGTTGCACGACCATCGGCGCGAGCTCGGCATGGGTCATCGCCCCACCGGGTTTGAGCCAGGTGAAGGTCCAGTTGATCATGCCGAAGAGCAGCATCGCCAGCGGTGTGGCCTGCGCTTTGAGATCCACGCGCACGCGGCCGATGGTGTGGGCGAAAGCGGCCACCACGCGACGCTGCGCGGCTTCAACGTCGCTGCGTTCTTCTTCATCGAGGAACTTCACGTCCTCGGTCAACACGCGGTGCTCGTGCTGCGCGCCGGCATAGGCGGCCATGAAGTTTTCGATCAGCGCCTGCAGTTCTTGCGCCGGCGCGAGGCGCTGCGACTTCACTTCCAACACCAGCGCTTCGAGCCGCTGCACATGCGCGAGCGCAATCTGCGCCAGCAGCGAGCGCTTGTCGCGGTAGTAGTGATAGAGCGTGGCCTTGCTGACGGCGCTGGCGGCGGCGACGTCGTTCATCGTCGCCGCGGAGAAGCCTTTTCGCGCAAACAACTCGGCGGCGCAGGCCAGAATCAGTGCGCGCTGATCTTCATACGTTGAAGCGCGAGTTCTCGGCATCAGCGGTCGTCGAACGAAAGGACCACGCGCTCGGTCAGCGGGTGCGCCTGGCATGTCAGCACGAAGCCCGCCGCCACCTCGGCCTTGTCGAGCGCGAAGTTGCGCGTCATGCGCACCTGGCCTTCGACCAGCTTGGCGCGGCAGGTGCCGCAAACGCCCGACGTGCACGAAAACGGCACTTCGAGGCCGGCCGTAGAGGCGGCATCGAGGATGCTCGGGTCGTCCTTCGAGAAATCGAACTCGCGCTTCAGGCCGTCGCGAATGATGACGATGCGCGAGCGCTCGGCATCGCCGGGTTTGGCTTCATGCTCGACGGCGCCGGCGGCCTGGCCTGCTTGCGCGGCTGTCGGCGCGACGCCGAAGCGTTCGATGTGGATGCGCTCCTCGCCGACGCCGGCCGCCAGCAGCGCCGCCTCGGCCTCATCGTTCATCTGGTACGGGCCGCAGACGAAGACGTGGTCGATGCGCGGCGCATCGACCAGCTTGACCATGAACTCACCGAGCTTGTCGCGGTTCATCACGCCCGAGTTCAACGGCAGTTCGGTGTCTTCGCCGCTGAACACATGGTGCATCGACAGCCGCGCCATGTAGCGGTTCTTCAGGTCTTCGAGCTCTTCCTTGAACATCGTCGATTTGGCGGCGCGGTTGGCGTAAATGAGCGTGAAGCGCGCGAGCGGTTCGCGGCCGAGCACCGTCTTCATGATCGACAGGATCGGTGTGATGCCGCTGCCTCCCGCCACGCCGAGGTAGTGGCGCTGAGCTGACGGGTCGAGCGGCACGAAGAAGCGCCCCTGCGGCGGCATCACTTGCACCGCGTCGCCGGGCTGCAGCCGCTGGTTGATCCAGTTCGAGAACACGCCGCCGGCCACCTTGCGCACGGCGACGCGCAACTCGCCGTCGTCGATGCCGGCGCAGATCGAGTACGAGCGCCGCAGGTCGGCGCCATCGACCTCGGTGCGCAGCGTCAGGTACTGGCCCTGGTTGAACGAGAAGACATCGCGCAGATCGGGCGGCACGTCGAAGGAGACGATCACCGCTTCTTCGGTGTCGGGCTCGATGCGGCGCACGCGCAGGGGGTGGAAGAGAGCTGAAGCAGTCATAGCGCCCGCCCGGCCGCCCGAAGGGCGTGATGCGCCCCCTCGGGGGGCAGCGAACGAAGTGAGCGAGGGGGCTTCATAAGGGCTTGAAGTGCTCGAACGGTTCGCGGCAATCGAGGCAGCGGTACAGCGCCTTGCACGCCGTCGCGCCGAAGGCCGACAAGCGCTCGGTGCGCGCACTGTGGCAGCGCGGGCACGGCACACGGCGCACGACGTGAATCTTCGATTCGCCGACGAGGTGTCCCGGCGGCGCGATGCCGTACTCGCGCAGCTTGCGCTTGCCTTCGTCGCTGATCCAGTCCGTCGTCCATGCCGGCGCCCAACGCGTCTTGATGCGCACGGGACCGAGCGGCTGCAACGCGGCGAGCACCGCGGCTTCGATCGCTTCTGTTGCCGGGCAGCCGCTGTAGGTCGGCGTCAGCGTCACTTCGAGCGCGCCGTCGCCGGCTTCGATGACGTCGCGCACGATGCCGAGGTCGAGGACGGACAGCACAGGTACCTCGGGGTCGAGCACGTCGGCGAGCGCGCGCCACGCGGCTTCCGTGCGCGAGGCAACGATCGCACTGCTCACCACACGCCTCCGGGAAACGCGCGGTGCAGGTATTGCATCTCGGCGAGCAGCCGCCCCATGTGCTCGCTGTGCCGGCCGCGCTTGCCGTCGCTGCGGAAGGCGCTGTCGGCAGGCAAGGCCATGTTGGCTTCGTCGAGTACCGCGGAAACATCGGCGCGCCATGCTTCTTCGAGCGCGCTCCATGCGGGTCCGACGCCACCGGCAGAGGCTTCACGATCGGTCTCGTCCGCGTCGAACAACTCGGCACAGTACGGCCAAAGGCGCTCGAGTGCGGTGACCATGCGGCGTGTGGATTCGTCCGTGCCGTCACCGAGCCGCACGACCCAGTCGGCGGCATGCTCGCGGTGGTAACGCGCTTCTTTCACCGCCTTGCCGGCAATGGCCGAGAGCTGCTCGTCGCTCGACGTGGCCAGACGTTGCCACATCAGCAGCGCCCAGGACGAGAGCACGAAGTTGCGCAAGGTCGTGAACGCGAAGTCGCCATTCGGCAATTCGGCCAGCGTCACGTTGAGGAACTCACGCTCCTCGCGCAGGTACGCCAGCCGGTCCTCGTCGCCCACATGCGACAGCAACGCGCGTGCCTGACCTAAAAGGTCGAGCGCGGTGTTGGCCAGCGCGATGTCTTCTTCGAGCACCGGCGCATGGCCGCACCATTCCGACAGGCGGTGCGACCAGATCAGGCAGGTGTCTGCGAGCCGAAGGATGTACGTGTGCTGCTTCATCACATGTGGTTCACGGACTCGGGCAACTCGTAGAACGTCGGATGGCGATAGACCTTGTCGGCCATCGGATCGAAGTACATGTCCTTGTCGGCCGGGTCGCTGGCAACGATCTGCTCGCTCTTCACGACCCAGATGCTGGTGCCTTCTTGCCGGCGCGTGTACACGTCGCGTGCGAGCTGGATCGCGGCCTTCGAATCCGGTGCGTGCAGGCTGCCGCAATGCTTGTGGTCGAGGCCGGCCTTGCTGCGGACGAAGACTTCCCACAAGGGCCATTCCTGTGTTGCGTTGCTCATGCCGCCTTCTCCTTCATCGCGCGTTTGCGTTCGTGAGCCAGCGCCGCCTCGCGCACCCACGCGCCCTCTTCCCACGCATCGACGCGAGCAGACAAGCGCTCGCGGTTGCACGGCCCGTCACCGCCGACGACGCGCCAGAACTCGCTCCAATCGATCGCGCCGAAGTCATGCTGACCGCGCGCCTCGTTCCACTTCAGGTCCGGGTCCGGCAGCGTCACGCCGAGCACCTTGGCCTGATCGACGCAGGCATCGACGAACTTCTGTCTCAACTCGTCGTTGCTGTTGCGCTTGATGCCCCAGCGCATCGACTGTTCGCTGTGCGTGCTCTCGCCGTCCGGCGGGCCGAACATCATCAGGCTCGGCCACCACCAGCGGTTGACGGCGTCCTGCACCATGTCTTTCTGCGCCGCCGTGCCCTTGGTCATCATCGTCAGCAGCGACTCGTAGCCCTGCCGTTGATGGAAGCTCTCTTCGCGGCAGATGCGCACCATCGCGCGCGCATACGGCGCGTACGAGCAGCGGCACAGCGGCACCTGGTTCATGATCGCCGCGCCATCGACCAGCCAGCCGACGACGCCGATGTCGGCCCAACTCGAGCGTCGGATAGTTGAAGATCGAGCTGTACTTGGCCTTGCCTGAGTGCAGCGCTTCGAGCAGTTGATCGCGCGAGGTGCCGAGCGTCTCGGCCGCGGCATACAGGTACAGACCGTGCCCGCCTTCGTCCTGCACCTTCGCCAGCAGGATCGCCTTGCGCTTCAACGTCGGCGCACGCGTGATCCAGTTGCCTTCGGGCAGCATGCCGACGATCTCGCTGTGCGCATGCTGGCTGATCTGGCGCACGAGCGTCTTGCGGTAATGCTCGGGCATCCAGTCTTTGGCTTCGATGAAATCGCCGGCGTCGATGCGCGCGTCGAATCGCTGCTGCAATGCGGCGTCTTCGAGCGCAGAGCGTTCTTCCTTCGGCATCGTGTCCATCGCTTGGGTGTACATGTGTGCTCCTTAAGACTTGGGTCTTTTGTCGATCACGCGCCGCGCCTTGCCGACCAGCGTGCGTTCGATCGAGTCTGGCGCACCCACGCTCACCGTGGCACTGACGCCGATCAAGGTCTTGATGCGCTCACGCAGCGTGTTCGACACGGCCACACGATCGCCCTGCGCATGCGCGGGCAGCAGCTCGCACAGCACCTGCAATTCGTCGAGCGCGCCCTGGCGCGTGACGACGAGCTGGTACTGGCCGCCGAGCTGGCCGTGCTGCAACACCAGCTCCTCGATCTGCGTCGGAAACACGTTGACGCCGCGGATGATCAGCATGTCGTCGCTGCGACCGACGATCTTGCCCATGCGGCGCATGCTGCGCGCGGTCGGCGGCAACAGGCGCGTCAGGTCGCGCGTGCGGTAGCGGATGACGGGCAGCGCTTCTTTCGTCAGCGTCGTGAAGACGAGCTCGCCTTCGCTGCCTTCGGGCAAGGCCTCGCCGGTCTCCGGATCGATGATCTCCGGATAGAAATGGTCTTCCCAGATCACCGGTCCGTCCTTGGTCTCGATGCATTCATTCGCCACGCCCGGCCCCATGACTTCACTCAAGCCGTAGATGTCCACCGCATCGATGCCGGCACGCACCTCGATGTCGTGCCGCATCGCCTCGGTCCACGGCTCGGCGCCGAAGATGCCGACCTTGACGCTCATCGACTTCGGATCGATCCCCTGGCGCTCGAACTCTTCGATGATCACCTGCATGTAGCTCGGCGTGACCATGATGATGTCGGGCTCGAAATCGCGGATCAGCTGCACCTGCTTCTCGGTCTGGCCGCCGGACATCGGGATCACCGTGCAGCCGAGGCGCTCGGCCCCGTAGTGCGCACCGAGGCCGCCGGTGAACAGGCCGTAGCCGTAGGCCACATGCACGATGTCGCCGGCGCGTCCTCCCGAAGCGCGGATCGAGCGCGCGACGAGATCGGCCCAGGTGTCGATGTCACGCTGCGTGTAGCCCACCACCGTCGGCTTGCCGGTCGTGCCCGACGACGCATGCACGCGCACGACCTGCTGCCGCGGCACGGCGAACATGCCGAACGGGTAGTTGGCGCGCAGGTCGGCCTTGGTGGTCAGCGGGAACTTCGACAAGTCGGCGAGCGTCTTGCAGTCCGCCGGATGCACGCCCTTGGCATCGAACGCTTTTCTGTAGTGCGGCACGTTGTCGTAAGCGTGCTTCAACGTCCACTGCAAGCGCTGCAACTGCAAGGCCTGCAACTCGTCGCGGCTGGCACGCTCGATCGGTTCCAGCTCGCCGGGCTCGGGGTGCTTCTTCATGCTGGTTTGCCCACCGGCAAGCCCTCGACCAGCGGCTTGCCCTTCATCGTGTACGAGCGGCCGCGAAAGCCGGCGATCTGCTCGTCGCGCTGGTTGGTGACGACGATGTCGTACACCCCCGTGCGCCCACCCTTGCTCAACTCGGTGGCCGACGCGGTCAGCACGTCGCCCAGACGCGCGCCGCTCATCAGGTGAATGTCGAAGCCGCTGGCCACGGTGACCTCGTTGTAGGCATTGCAGGCATAGGCAAACGCGCTGTCGGCCAGCGTGGCGATCAGCCCGCCGTGGCACAGGTCGTGGCCATTCAACATGTCTTCGCGCACCGCCATCGTCAGCGTGGCCGTGCCGGGGCCGACGGCAGTGACCTTCATGCCGAGCGCCTTGCAGGCCCGGTCGTTGGCCCACATTGCGTCGCGCGCAGCTTCGGCAATTCGTTGTGCGCCCATCGTCAACGGTCCTTGAACACCGGCGCGCGTTTGGCCAGAAACGCCGCCACGCCTTCCGCGCTGTCGTGCGCGCGCGCCAGCTCGCGCTGCGTGTTGGCCTCGTGGGTGATGGCATCGACGAACTCCAACGCCAGCGCGCTGTCGAGGGCGCGCCGCGTCTCGGCCAGCGCGCGCGACGGCAGCGCGGCGAGCTTGTTGGCCAGCGCCAGCGCCTCGTCCATCAGCGCCGCATCATCGACACAGCGCCAGATCAGGCCGATGCGCTCGGCTTCTTCGGCCGGCAGCTTGTCGCCCGTCATCGCCAGGCCGAGCGCGCGTGCACGGCCGACCAGGCGCGGCAGCAGCCAGGTGCCGCCGCAATCGGGGATCAACCCGATCTTGATGAAGGCCTGCACGAAGTTCGCGCTGCGCGCTGCGACGACGAAGTCGCAGCACAGCGCAAAGTTCGCGCCGGCGCCGGCGGCCACGCCGTTGACCGCGGCGATCACCGGAATCGGCATCGTGCGCACACGCATCGCCAGCGGGCGGATGAACCGCTCGATGCCGGCGCCGACGTCGCCGGTGCCGAGCATCGCCGGGTCGTTCAGGTCCTGCCCGGCGCAGAAACCGCGGCCGGCGCCGGTGATGATCACCGCGCGCACCGACGCATCGCCGGCCGCGTCGTCGAGCAACCGCGGCAAGGTCTCGTAAATCTCGGCCGTGAAGCTGTTCAGCGCCGCGGGGCGGTTGAGCGTGAGCACGCGCACGGCGCCATGAGTGGCGCAGAGCAGCGTCGAGTTGTCATCCGACATTTAGCGAGATCCATTGATTGACCGACCGGTCGGTCGATCATACGATGGCGGCCCCGATCTTCGTCAAGCGCAAACCGCCATGCCCTGCTACTCGATCGACGGTCTCGTGCCCGTGGTGGACCCGAGCGCGCATGTGCACCCGGCCGCGGTGCTGATCGGCGACGTCTGGGTCGGGCCGGGCGTCTATGTCGGCCCCTGCGCCAGCTTGCGCGGCGACTTCGGCCGCCTCGTCCTCGAGACCGGCAGCAACGTGCAGGACAACTGCACGCTGCACGGTTTTCCCGGCGCCGACACCGTCGTCGAGGCCGACGGCCATATCGGCCACGGCGCGGTGCTGCACGGCTGCGTCGTGCGCCGCGGCGCGCTGATCGGCATGAACGCGGTGGTGATGGACGAGGCCGAGATCGGCGAGCAGGCCATCGTTGCCGCCAGCGCTTTCGTGCGAGCCGGCATGAAGGTGCCGCCGCGGATGCTCGTCGCCGGCGTGCCAGGCAAGGTGATCCGCGAACTCAGCGCGCAGGAGATCGCCTGGAAGCACGACGGCACGCTGACTTACCAGGATCTGGTGCGGCGTTGCCATGCGTCGCTGCGCGAGGTCGCGCCGTTGGCCATCGACGACCGGGCGCGGCGGCGGTTGACGGCGGCTGATTTCGCTGCGGGCGTGAAGCCGCTGCTGTCCACCAAACGCTGAGCGCCGTCAACGCACGGGAAACACCCGATCAAGCACCGCCTCGTGCGGGTACGCCGCACCGGGATCGACCTTGCGCCGCTGCGTTCGGTCGCACGGCAGCCGCGCGTGATCGAGATCGGAATGGCGCTTGATGCCCTCGCGCTGGATGCCGCGGCGCTGTGTGATGTCGCGCAGCAACTCCACTAAGGCCGTCAGTTGCGCCTGTGCAAACGGGTCGCGGCCGTCGCCATCGTTGATGAGTTCGATGGCGATCGAACGGCCGCTGACGCTGTACACGTGATGCGCCAGTTGCGCTTCGGGCACGCTGGCGCGCACGCTGCCGTCGCGGTCGATCATGTAGTGGATGCCGAGCACGGGGTGCGCTTCGATCTGGCGCAGGTTGTCTTCGAGCGTGCCGGCGCGCACCCAGATCGGCTTGCCGGTAGCGGCGTCGCAAGTCGGGCCGCCCGTGGAGTGGATGACGATCATGTCGATGGCCTGCGCGCGCGCACCACCGACGCGGCGCGCCTGTACGACCAGCGTCGCAACGGCCAATGCGGCCGCAACGAGGACCATCGGCAAGGCGCTGCGGTGTCGCACGGCGCGGCTCCTGAAGAGGGCGGGGCGCAGAGCTTAGATCGCGCGCCGCCGCGCCCCTACACTGGCGCGAGATGACCCGTCATGCCCTGCTCGCCGACCTGCTCGACTTCAGCGCCGACCCCGGTTGGAGCGCGGCCGACGACGCGCCGGGCCTGCGCTTTCGCGCCGATCACTGGCTGCTGATCGACGAACATGGGCGCATCGCCGGCGCACAGGCTGAGGCTCCGGACCGCACGTGGACGCAACACGATCACCGCGGCTGCCTGCTCACGCCGGGCTTCATCGACACGCATGTGCACATGCCGCAGCTCGAGGTCGTGGCCAGCTACGGCGCCGAACTGCTGGAGTGGCTCACCAGCTACACCTTCCCCGCCGAAGCGCGTTATGCCGATGCGTCGGTGTGTGAGGCGAGTGCCGCGCGTTTTCTCGATGCCCTGCTCGCCCACGGCACGACGAGCGCGATGGTCTTCCCCACGGTGCACAAGGCCAGCGCCGACGCCCTCTTCGCCGCGGCGCAGCAGCGCGGCATGCGCGTCATCGCCGGCCAATGCCTGATGGACCGCAACGCGCCGCCCGAGTTGACGGTCAACGTCGATCAGTCCGAGCGCGACAGCGAAGCGCTGATCGCGCGCTGGCATGGCACCGGTCGCCTGGCCTATGCCGCAACGGTGCGCTTTGCGCCGACGTCCACCGACGCGCAACTAGCGATGGCCGGCCGCCTGCTGCAGCGCCACGATGGCCTGTACCTGCAGACGCATGTCGCCGAGAACCACGCCGAGATCGAGTGGGTGCGGCAGCTCTTCCCCGATGCACGCAGTTATCTCGATGTCTATGTGCGCCACGGCCTCGTCGGCGCGCGGTCGATGCTGGCGCACGGCATCTGGCTCGATGCGCAGGACCACACGCTGCTCGCCCGCGAGCGCGCCGCCGTGGCGCATTGCCCGACCTCGAATCTCTTCCTCGGCTCGGGCCTGATGCCGTGGCGCGCGCTGGCCGAGGCCGGCGTCGCGGTGACGATGGCCAGCGATGTCGGCGGCGGCACCAGTTTGTCGATGCAGCGCACGTTCGCCGCCGCGGTGCAGGTGCAGGCATTGCAGCAGACGCGGCTGCCGGCGTGGCAGGCGCTGCATGCGGCCACACGCGGCGCCGCACGGGCGCTGTCGCTGGAGCACGAGATCGGCTCGTTCGATGTCGGCTGCACTGCCGACCTCGCGCTGTGGCAATGGTCGTGCGGCGCGGTCGCGCAAACGCGCGACGCCGCCGCGCGCTCGCTGCACGAGCGTGTGTTCGCGTGGATGATGTTGTCCGACGAGCGCAACCTCGTCGCCACCTGGGTTGCCGGCCAGCAACGCTTCTCATCGTCATCATCATGAGCACGCCGCGCCTTCGGCTCGCCAACATCACCAAGCGCTACCCCGCGGTGGTGGCCAATGACGACGTCACGCTGGCCGTGCAGCCCGGTGAAATCCACGCCGTGCTCGGAGAAAACGGCGCCGGCAAAAGCACGCTGATGAAGATCGCTTTCGGCGCCGTGCAGCCCGACGCCGGCACGATCGAGATCGACGGCGCGGCGGTGCCGATCCGCAACCCGCAAGAGGCCAAGGCGCACGGCATCGCGATGGTGTTCCAGCACTTCAGTTTGTTCGACACGCTGACGGTGGCCGAGAACGTGTGGCTCGGTTTGTCGAGCGGGGAATCACTCGCGCAAGTTACGCAGCGCATCGACAGCAAAGCCGGCGAGTACGGTTTGCAGATCGACCCGGCGCGCCCTGTGCACAGCCTGTCCGTCGGCGAGCGGCAGCGCGTCGAGATCATCCGCGCGCTGCTCGCGCAGCCGAAGATCCTGATCCTCGACGAGCCGACCTCGGTGCTGACGCCGCAGGCGGTGCAGACGCTGTTCGTGACGCTGCGCCAACTGGCCGGCGAGGGTTGCTCGATCCTCTACATCAGCCACAAGTTGGACGAGATCCGCGAGCTCTGCCAGCGCTGCACGGTGATGCGCGGCGGCCGCGTCGTCGGCGTGGTCGATCCGCGCGAAGAGTCGAACGCCACGCTGTCGCGGCTGATGATAGGCGCCGAGCCGCCGCAGCTCGTGCACCGTGCCGGCACGCCGGGCGAGATCGCGCTGGCGGTGCGTCAGCTCTCGCTCGCAGCGGCCGGCGCTTACGGCGTGGCGCTGCAAGACGTGTCGCTGACGCTGCGCGCCGGCGAAGTGCTCGGTGTGGCCGGCGTCTCGGGCAACGGCCAGCAGGAGCTGCTCGCGGTGTTGTCGGGCGAAGACCGCCGCGCAGCGGCCGACAGCGTGCGCCTGTTCGGCGCCGACATCTCGCGCGCCGGGCCACGCGCGCGGCGCGCGCTCGGCCTGCACTTCGTGCCCGAAGAGCGCCTGGGCCGCGGCGCGGTGCCGGCGCAGTCGCTGGCCGCCAACACGCTGCTGACGCGCCGCGAGCCGATCCGCGCGCTCGGCTGGATCGACGGTGGCGCGGCGCGCGATCTGGCGACGCGCCTGATCGAGCGCTTCAAGGTCAAGGCCGCAGGGCCGGTGGCCGCGGCGAGCAGCCTGTCCGGCGGCAACCTGCAGAAGTTCATCGTCGGCCGCGAGATCGATGCGCAGCCGCGGGTGTTGATCGTCGCGCAACCGACCTGGGGCGTGGACGTGGGCGCGGCAGCGCAGATTCGTGCCGAACTGCTGGCGCTGCGCGATGCGGGCTGCGCGGTGCTCGTCGTCAGCGAAGAGCTCGACGAGTTGTTCGAGCTCGCCGACCGGCTGGTGGTGATCGCGCGTGGCCGACTGTCGCCTGCCGTGGCCGCACGCGAAGCCACGGTAGAGCGGATCGGGCAATGGATGGCCGGCCTGTTCGATGCCGAGGACAGCCAGGAGCACCGGCATGCTTCGGCTTGAGCCACGCGCGGCGCCGTCGCGCCTGTTCGTGCTGGCCTCGCCGCTGATCGCCATCGCCGCCACCGTGGCCATCGGCGTGCTGCTGTTCGTGCTGCTCGGCAAGGATCCGCTGCTGGGCCTGGCCATGTTCTTCTGGGAGCCGATCAAGAGCGCCTATGCGTGGAGCGAGATCGGCGTCAAGGCGACGCCGTTGCTGCTGATCGCGCTCGGTCTCGCGCTGTGCTTTCGCGCCAACGTCTGGAACATCGGCGCCGAAGGGCAGTACATCCTCGGCGCGGTCTTCGCCGGTGGCGTGGCGATGCAGGCGACGCCGCAGTCGCCGCAGGCGATCGTCGTCGTCATCCTCGTCGCCGGCGTGGTCGGCGGCATGTTGTGGGCGGCGATCACTGCGTTGTTGCGCGACCGCTTCAACGCCAACGAAATCCTCGTCAGCCTCATGCTCGTCTATGTCGCCGAGATGGTGCTGGCCTACCTCGTCTATGGACCGTGGAAAGATCCGGCGGGCTACAACTTTCCGCAGACGGTGACGTTTGCCAATCCGACGAGAGTGCCGCGCTTGTTCGACGGCCTGCGCGTCAACATCGGTCTGCCCATGGCGCTCGTCGCCGTGGCCGGCATGACGCTGTTCCTGTTCCGCTTGTTCCGCGGTTTCCAGGCGTTGGTCGGCGGGCAAGCGCCGTTGGCCGCGCGCTACGCCGGCTTCTCGTCGCGCACGGCGCTGTGGACGGCGCTGCTCACGTCGGGCGGCCTGGCCGGTCTGGCCGGCGCGCTCGAAGCCACGGGGCCGCTCGGCCAACTCACGCCCTACGTGCCGGTGGGCTACGGCTTTGCGGCCATCATCGTCGCCTTCGTCGGCCGGCTGCATCCGGTGGGCATCGTCTTCTCGGCCGTGCTGATGAGCATGTTCTACATCGGCGGCGAGCTGGCGCAGTCGCGCATGCAACTGCCGAAGTCGATCACCGGTGTGTTCCAGGGCTTGCTGCTGTTCTCGCTGCTCGCGGCGGACACGCTGATCCATCTACCGCGTGCGCTGGGCCTCGATGCGAAAGGCGGCCGCGGCATGAACGAGATCGCGCTGCTCATCGCCGCCACGCTCAACGCCGGCACCGTGCTCGCCATCGCCGCGCTCGGCCTGTTGATCAACGAGCGCGCCGGCATCGTCAACCTCGGCGCCGAAGGCATGATGCTGGTCGCCGCGGTCGTCGGTTATGCCGCGGCGGTGCACTCGGGCAGCGACCTCGTTGCGTTCGCCGCCGGGGCGCTGGCCGGTGCATTGCTCGCCGCGGCGTTCGGGCTGCTCGTCATCTGGCTCAACACCAACCAGTACGCCACCGGCCTCGCACTGAGTCTGTTCGGTGTCGGCTTCTCGGCCTTCATCGGCCAGCCGTACACGCGCGAGCGCTTGAGCGAGCGCGCGCAGTACGACGTGCCGCTGCTGTCCGACATCCCCTTCATCGGCCCGGCGCTGTTCAAGCAACATCCGATGGTGTGGGTGGCGATCGTGCTGACGGTAGTTCTGATGTGGTGGCTGAACAAGAGCCGCAGCGGCCTCGTGCTGCGCGCGGTCGGCGAGTCGCCCGAGTCGGCGCATGCGCTCGGCTACCCGGTGCGGCGGATTCGCCTGGCCGCGGTCGTGGCCGGCGGTGCGCTGTGCGGTGTGGCCGGTGCGTACCTGTCCACCGTCTATACGCCGCTGTGGGTCGAAGGCATGGTCGCCGGGCGCGGCTGGATCGCGCTCGCGCTCACCACCTTCGCCACCTGGCGGCCGTTGCGCGTGCTGCTCGGCGCCTATCTCTTCGGCGGCGTGACGATGCTGCAGTTTCACCTGCAGGGCGCGGGCGTCGAGGTGCCGAGCCAGGCGCTGGTCGCGCTGCCGTATGTGGCGACGATCGTCGTGCTGGTGCTGATCTCGAGCAACGCGGCCTGGATCAAGGCCAACATGCCGGCGTCGCTGGGCAAGCCCTTCGTGCCCGGCGGTTGAGCATGGCCTCACGCTGGCCCGACGCAGCGCCACCGGCCGCCCTGGCGGTGCTCGCCGCGGCGTGGCTGGCGCCGTCGGGTCCGCTGGTGCTGTCGATCGCGGCCGTGGCGCTGATCGTCGCCGTGCTGGCTGCCGTGCATCACGCCGAGGTCGTCGCGCACCGCACCGGCGAGCCGTTCGGCACGCTGGTGCTGGCGGTGGCGGTGACGGTGATCGAGGTCTCGTTGATCCTGTCGATGATGGCCAGCGGCGGCGCTGCGGCCGCCACACTGCCGCGCGACACGATCTACGCCGCGGTGATGATCATCTGCAATGGTGTCGTCGGCCTGTGCCTGCTGGTCGGCGCCTTGCGACACCGCGAGCAATCGTTTCGCATCGAGGGCACGGGGCCCGGCCTGGCCGCGCTGGTGTCATTGGCCACGCTGTCGCTGGTGCTGCCGACCTTCACCACCAGCTCGCGCGAAGGCACCTACACGGTGTCGCAACTCGTCTTTGCCGGCGCCACGTCGCTGGTATTGTGGGCGGTGTTCGTCTTCGTGCAGACCGTGCGCCACCGCGACTACTTTCTGCCGCCCGGCGCTGCCGACGACGAGGCCACGCATGCCGCGCCGCCGTCGCGCGCGCGCAGTGCGGCGAGCTTCGGTCTGCTGCTGGCGGCGTTGGCGGCGGTGGTCGGCCTGGCCAAGCAGCTCTCGCCGTCGATCGAAGCCGCCGTCGCCGCCATCGGCGCGCCGCAGGCCGTGGTCGGCATCGCCATCGCTTTGCTGGTGCTGCTGCCCGAGACCTGGGCGGCCGTGCGCGCAGCGCGCGCCAACCGCTTGCAGACGAGCCTGAACCTGGCGATCGGCTCGGCGCTGGCCAGCATCGGCCTGACGGTGCCGGCCGTCGTCGCGGCCTCGGTGTGGCTCGATCTGCCGCTGGTGCTCGGCCTCGAAGCCAAAGACATGGCGCTGCTGGCGCTGACCTTCGTCGTCGGTGCGATCACCCTCGCCTCAGGACGCACGAACCTGATGCAAGGCGCCGTGCACCTGGTGATCTTCGCGTCGTTCCTGTTCCTGGCGCTGGTGCCTTGAACATCGGCGAGTCACCTCACGCCGAGCTTCAACAGCAGACGCAGGTACTCGAGCTTCGCGTTGAGTTGCTGCATCTGCTCGTTCAGGCGCGCCAGTGCGATCACGCTGTCTTCCAAGCTCATCGGCGGCCGGGACGGATTGGTTCCGGGAAGGTTGGGGGTGGCCATGTGAACGCTCCTGCGCATCGGTTGGATGCCATCGTGCGCATGGGCATTGCGTCACACAACCCCGCAGGCGCGGTGGCCTTCCCGGGCTGCGGGGGCATCGAGTCCGCTGAATCATTGAAATGGACGGTGAGGGACGTGCGAGACGGGATGCGATGCAAGGCGCAAAGCACAGCAATGCCTGAAGGCATTGCGAGCATTTGCAACGCCGCCGCGCGCCTGTATCGCGCGGACAGCACCGATCCAATTTCAGTGATTCAGTGGACTGGCAGGTGACAGCACGAGTTCGACGGCGAAGCCCGAGCCGCCGGCCTCCACGTCCGGCAAGCGCACATGCCCGCCATGAGCGCGCGCCACCAGGTCGGCCAGCATCAGGCCCAGACCGGTGCGGCCCTCGTAGTTCTGCGTCACCAGCGCGGCGCGCAGCAGCGCCAGCCGCGACAGCTCGGCGCCGCGGCCGTCGTCGCGCAACAGCAGTCGGCCGGGGGCGGGCACGGTCAAGGTCGCGCGCCGCGCGCCGTGGCGCTGCGAGTTGTCGAGCAGGTTCATCAGCGCGGCGGCGAGCAGGTCGGGATCGGCATCGACGTGAAGCGGTTCGGCCGCCACCACCTCGAGCCCCGCCACCGGCAGATGGGCCAGCAGCGCGTTGACATCGACACGCCGGCGCTGCACTTCGGCGCCCAGGCGAAACAGGTCGATCAACGAGCGCACCACGCGTTGCAGGCGCACCGACGCTTCGCGCACGCGTTGCAGCCGCGGCTGCGCTTCGGGCGTGCTCTCGCGCAGCGCCACCGCGAGCTGCGCGTCCATGCCGGCCAGCGGCGTGCGCAATGCGTGCGCGGCGTGCGCCGCGACGCGGCGCTCCTGGGCCACGCGCTCGGCCAGCCGCTGGCCCAGTTGATCGATCGCGTTGTGCACCGGCACCAGCTCGGCGCGCTCGGCGCTGCCCAGGGCCCGCGCCGGATCCAGCGGGTTGACGTGCGCCAGGCGCTGGCTCAGATTCTCGAGCGGCAACAACTCCTGGCGCACGCGCGCGCGCAGCCACAGGTGGCCGAGCAGGCCGATCGACAAGGCCGCCAATCCGGCACTGACGAAGACTTCGAACTCGGCTTCGTGGCGCTCGGCGAGTTGGTGCGCGACGTACAGCATGCGGCCGTTGTTGCCGTCGGCGCTGGGCAGCGCGCTGCCATGAACGCGCCAGTCGGCGGTGCTGCTGAAGCCGGCCGTGGCGGCGCGCTGCAGCGACGTTGGCGGCGCGTTGCTGGAACGGCGCAGCACCAGCCCGTCGGCGGCGACCAGTTGCCACGCGAACTGGGCATCGCCCTGCGACGCCATCTCCGACGGCGCCGCGGCACCCACAGACGGGGCCAGGGCCTGACCGAGCACGGCAGCCGTCGATTGCAGCGTTTCGTCGAGCAGCTCATCGACCTCGTGCCGCGCCGACAGGCCCACCGCGAGCGTCACCCCGACGCTCCACATCAGCGACCAGAACAAGAGCGCGTTGGCGAGCCGGCCTCTGATGGAGGTCATGACGACCCCTCGGCCGCGGAGTACCGCAGCCGATCCCCATGGACCCGCAGGGGCCCTTCGTGGCCCTTGGGATGCGGGCCGGCTCGGGAGCGGCCCAGCGCTCAGCCCGCGTCATGTCAGCTTGTCCTCGACCCGATAGCCGAGCCCGCGCACGGTCTCGATCAGCTCGCGGCCGAGCTTGCGCCGCAGCGCCGAGATGTGGACTTCGAGCGCGTTGCTGGTGACGACGCTGTCGAAGCCGAGCACGAGTTTTTCCAGCTCGGCCTTGGGCACGATGCGGCCGGCGCGCAGCACCATCGCTTCGAGCAGCGTCCACTCGCGCGCCGTCAGCTCGATGCGAGCGTCGGCGACGCTGGCCGTGCGCGCCGCCAGATCCACCGTCACCTCGCCGAAGACCTTGCGCGCCTGCGCCGCACCGGCGCCGCTGCGCCGGCTGACGGCGCGCAGCCGCGCGGCCAGCTCCTCCGGCGCGAACGGTTTGACGAGGTAGTCGTCGGCGCCGGCGTCGAGGCCGGCGATGCGGTCGCTGACGCGGTCGCGCGCGGTCAGCAACAACGCCGGCGTGGCATCGCCGCGGGCGCGGCGCGCCAGCAGCCAATCGACGCCGGAGCCGTCGGGCAGTTGCCAATCGACCAGCCAGGCGTCGTACGGTTCGTCGCGCAGCGCCGCGGTGTCGGCCAGGCAGGCGCACCAATCGACGCGGTGGCCATCGGCGCGCAGGAAGTCGCGCAGGCCGTCGCCCAGCGTCGGATCGTCTTCGAGCAGCAGCAAACGCATGGTCACGAACGGTAGCACTGCGACCGGCCCGGCTCGGGGCCGGCTTCAGGCGCGCTTCAGGTGCCCGCAGCCTAATACCGCGCCCATGTCCGAAGACTCCCTTGCGCGCGCGACGCGGCTGCCCACCCGTCCGTCGATCACCACCGAACGGCTGATCCTCGTCGCCAGCGTGTTCTGGGCCCTGGCGCTGAACCGGCCGTTCTTCTCAGCGGCATTGCGCGCGCAAGCGCCCGATGCGCTGCACAACGCGGCCTTCGTCGGCGCGCTGGCGCTGATGTTGATGGCGCTGCAGGCGCTGCTGCTCGGTCTCGTCGGCACACGCCACACGATCAAGCCGCTGCTGGCGCTGCTGACGCTCGTCGGCGCCCTGGCGATGCACTACATGCAGGCCTACGGCGTCGTCATCGACCCGTCGATGGTGCGCAACACGCTGCACACCGATCCGGCCGAAACGCGCGAGCTGATGACGTGGAGCCTGGCGCTGGACCTGCTGCTCTACGCCGCGCTGCCGTTGGCGCTGTTGTTGTTCACGCGCCTGAAGGTGCGGCCGTGGGGCCAGCGCCTGCGCGCCCGCGCGCTGCTGCTGGCCGGTGCGGCCGGCGTGCTGGCGCTGGCTTTGATGTGGCAGTTCCAGCCGCTGGCGGCGATGTCGCGCAACCACAAGGAGATGCGCTACCTGGTGACGCCGCTGAACACGCTCTGGTCGCTCGGCAACGTGCTCGCGGCCGAGGCCCGCGGCGCGGTGCAGCCGCGGCAGGCGATCGGTCTGGACGCGGCGCCGGGGCCGGGCTGGGCCACGCGCAGCAAGCCGCGCCTGGTCGTCATGGTGGTCGGCGAAACCGCACGCGCCGACAACTGGGGCCTGTCCGGCTACGCACGGCAGACGACGCCGCAACTGGCGCAACTGGCGCAGACTGCGCCCTCGGCGCAAGCCACGCTGATTGCGCCTTCGGCGCGGCCCGCGCTGATTGCGCCTTCGGCGCAAGGGCCGGTCATCAACTTCAGCGACGTCACGGCCTGCGGCACCAGCACCGAGGTCTCGCTGCCGTGCATGTTCGCCCCCGTCGGCCGGCGCAACTACGACGAGGCGCGCATCCGCGGCAGCGAGTCGCTGCTGCACGTGGCCGCGCGCGCGGGCGTGGCCGTGCATTGGCGCGACAACCAGAGCGGCTGCAAGGGCGTCTGCGAAGGCCTGCCGCACGACAGCGTCAACGCCGCGCTGGCGCCCGGGCTGTGCGACGGCGACCGCTGCCTCGACGAAGGGCTGCTGCGCGGCCTCGATGAGCGCCTGAGCGGACTGCACGGCCGCCACGGAACGCAACTGCTGGTGCTGCACATGCTCGGCAACCACGGGCCGTCGTACTACCGCCGCTACCCGCCGGCCTTCGAGCGCTTCACGCCGGTGTGCCGCCACGACGATCTCGGCCGCTGCACGAAAGACGAGATCGTCAACGCCTACGACAACGCGCTGCTCTACACCGACCATGTGCTGGCGACGCTGATCGGCACGCTGGCCGCGCATGGCAAAGACGTGGACTCGGCGCTGCTGTTCGTCTCCGACCACGGCGAGTCGCTCGGCGAGAAGAACCTGTTCCTGCACGGCGTGCCGTACGTGATCGCGCCGCGCGAGCAGACGCAGGTGCCGATGCTGATGTGGTGGTCCGCCGGCTTCGGCCGCAGCGCCGGCCTCGACACCGAGTGCCTGCGCGCGCGCGCCCGCCAGCCGGCGGCGCACGACCACCTGTTCCACAGCCTGCTGGCGCTGCTCGACGTGAAGACCTCGCTCTACGCGCCGGAGCTCGACGTCACCCACGACTGCCGCACCCTGCCATGAGCCCGATCGAACATTCCAAGCACGCGTCGCGCGCCATGCCCTTCGACGAAGAGACGATGCCGCGCAGCGACCTGCTGATCACGCTGGCCGCGCTGGCCTTGCTGCTGTGCTGGGAAACGAGCGGCTGGGACCTCGTGCTGGCCGGCGTGTACGCCGACGTGCACGGCTTTGCGCTGCGCGAGCACTGGTTCTTTTCGCGCGTGGTGCACAACGGCGGCCGCGTCGCCTGCGGACTGGTGCTGGCAGCGGTCGTCGGCTGGGCGCTGTTCGGCAATGTGCAAGCGATGGCGCGCCGGCTGCGCCTGGCCTGGGCGGGCGTGATCGTGCTGTGCCTGGTCGCAGTGCCGGCGTTGAAGCGCTTCAGCGGCACGAGCTGCCCCTGGGACATCGACGACTTCGGCGGCAAGTTCGACTTCGTGCCGCACTGGATGCTCGGCGTCAGCGACGGCGGCCCCGGGCACTGCTTTCCGTCGGGGCATGCGGTGGCCGCCTTTGCCTTCCTGCCGCTGTACTTTCAGTGGCGGCGCACGCGCCCGCGCGCGGCGCTGGCGATGCTGGCGGCGACGTTGGCGGTAGGCCTGTTGTTCGGTTGGGCACAACTGGCGCGCGGTGCGCACTTTCCGAGCCACACGATGTGGTCGGCCTGGTTGTGCTGGGTCATCGGCGCCGTCGCCGTGCGCCGGCTCGACCGCGATCAGCCGATCTCGACGTTGTCGATCAACCGCGTGCGGCCCAACTTGGCTGCGGCCAGCGCCACCAACGGCTCGCCGGCAGCCGCTGCGCCCAAATCTCTCTGACGGCGCAGCGCCACGTAGTCGGGCTGCCAGCCGTGATCGGCCAGCTCGCGCATCGCGCCGGCTTCGAGTGCAGACACGTCGCGCTGGCCTTGCTGCCACGCATCGGCCAGCGCGCGCAGCGTGCGTGACAGGCGCAGCGCTTCGCTGCGCTCTGCCTCGCTCAGGTAGCCGTTGCGCGACGACAGCGCCAGTCCTTCGGCGCTGCGCACCGTTTCACCAGCGACGATGTCGATCGGCAGCGCCATCTGCGCGACCATGCGGCGGATGACCATCAACTGCTGGTAGTCCTTCTTGCCGAACACGGCTGCGGCCGGCTGCACGATGTTGAACAGCTTGGCGACCACGGTGCACACCCCCGTGAAGAAGCCGGGGCGAAACTGGCCTTCGAGGATGTCGCCGAGCTCGGCCGGCGGCGTCACCTTGAACGTCTGCGGCTCGGGGTACAGCGCGGCCTCGTCGGGCGCGAAGACGACGTTGCAGCCGGCAGCCTTCAACATGGCGCAGTCGGATTCGAGCGTGCGCGGGTAACGGTCGAAGTCTTCGTGCGGCAGGAACTGCAGGCGGTTGACGAAGATGCTCGCCGCCACCGGCGCGCCCGGCGGTGCGACCGCCTTGGCCTGGCGCACCAGCGCGAGGTGGCCTTCGTGCAGGTTGCCCATCGTCGGCACGAGCACCGGCCGCGGCGATGGGGCGAGCGTGGCGCGAAGGGAGGCGATGTCGTGGATGAGCTGCATTTCAGGGGTCCATCAACGCATGAAACGGGGTTCGGCTTTCGGCCCTGAGCGGCTGTTGACGACGGTCAGGTCGCCGCTCCCGTTCGCATTGACATGCTCTCCGCCCCCGTTCGCCCTGAGCTTGTCGAAGGGCCAGGCTGAGCCTGTCGAAGCCTTTGGCATGAGGCACGAAGGCTTCGACAGGCTCAGCCCGAACGGATCTTTGCGGGCGTTGAACTTCGCCTTCGGGCCGAAACCTGACGCCGACATGACCGCGGGTTCCATTTCAATAGCTGTGCAGCGCGTCGTCTGGAAACGTGCCGGCCTTGACCTCGCTGACATAGTGCTGCACGGCCTCTTGCACCGAGGCTGCGCCCTGCATGAAGTTGCGCACGAAGCGCGGCCGGCGGCCGGGCGTGATGTCGAGCAGGTCGTGCAGCACCAGCACCTGGCCGCTGACACCGACACCGGCGCCGATGCCGATCACCGGCACCGAAGACGACGACGTGATCTCGCGCGCCAACGCAGCCGGCACCATCTCGAAGAGCAGCATTTGCGCACCGGCCTCGACCATCGCCCGCGCGTCGTCGCGCAAGCGCTGCGCACCGGCCTCGTCGCGGCCCTGCACGCGGTAGCCGCCGAGCGCGTTGACCGTCTGCGGCGTGAAGCCGAGGTGCGCGCAGACCGAGATGCCGCGGGAGGCGAGAAAGCGCACCGTCGGCGCCGTCCAGGCGCCGCACTCAAGCTTGACCATGTGTGCGCCGGCGCGCATCAAGGCACTCGCGCTGGCAAAGGCCTGCGCCGGACTTTCGTGGTAGCTGCCGAACGGCAGGTCGCCGAGCAGCCAGGCGCCGCGGTTGCCGCGGGCGACACAGCGTGTGTGGTACGCCATCTCGTCCAACGTCACCGGCACGGTGCTCGCCTGGCCTTGCAGCACCATGCCCAGCGAGTCGCCGACAAGCACGATGTCCACGCCAGCCGCGTCGAGCAACTGCGCGAACGCCGCGTCGTAGCAGGTCATCATCGCGATTTTCTCGCCGGCCGCGTGCATCTCACGCAGGCGGTGCAGCGTCACGGGTTTGCGTTCACTCATCGGGTTGGACGTCGAGAGGACTTGCGGGGCGGGGGCCGCAGTGTAGTGGCGCGCGCCGCTGTTTTGCTGGCCGCCCGTTCCTGCGCCGCCTGCTCCAACAGCCAGGCTTCGAGCGCGCGCACCGCCGGCCGCGCGCGCGCGGCCGGATCGACGACGAGGATGTAGCTGCGCGGCGTGGCGACCGTCTTGGCCAGCGGTGCGACGAGGCGGCCTTCGCGCAGCAACTCGTCCACCAGCGGCCGCCGGCCCAGCGCCACCCCCTGCCCGGCCACCGCGGCGGCGACGACTTCGTTGTAGCCCGACATCGACAGCCGCGCGGCGGGTTCGAGGTGCGCCAGGCCCATCGCCTGCAGCCACGGCTCCCACTCGACGGGCATGCCGCCGCTGATGCTCGGCTCCATCTGCAGCAGCGTGTGCGCCGCCAGGTCCTGCGGCCTGGCCAGCGGCAGATGGCGCAGCAGCTTCGGGCTGCACACCGGCAGCACCTTCTCGCCGAACAGCGCCTGGCCGGCCACCTGGTCGGCGCGCGCGTAGCGGATCGCCAGGTCGAAGCCTTCACGCGACAGGTCGCGCATTTCGAAGGTCGCGTCCAACCGCACGTCGATGCCGGGGTGCGCGCGCGTGAAGCCGGGCAGGCGCGGGATCAACCAGAACGAGGCCAGGCCCGGCGTCGTCGTCAGCGCCAGCACCTCGCGCTGCGTCGGCGCGCGCAGCTCGCGCACGGTGCCACGCAGTTGCGCCAGCACGGCGATGCAGACGGCGAACAGGCGTGCGCCTTGCGGCGTCAAGGCCAGCGCGCGGTGCTGGCGACGGAACAGCGCCACACCCAACTCGTCCTCGAGGGCGCGCATCTGGCGGCTCACCGCCGACTGCGTGAGGAAGCGCTCGGCGGCGGCCTTGGTGAACGAGAGGTGGCGCGCCGCGGCCTCGAAGGCAGCCAGCAGGTCGAGCGGCGGCAGGCGGTCCAGGGGCTTGTTTTGCATGCGTTCAGGGAATGCGAGAGGTTCCGAAAGATCGTTTGAGCCCCGGGGCTCGCAAGAGCAGTATGACGTTCACCCGCTGCCATTGCACCATGACTCCAAAGCATGCGACAGCGGGCCGACTGGAGCATCCCATGAACCGACCCGAAAGCCTGACCCTCGACCGCGACCGCTTCGCCACGCTGCGCGGCGCGACGCAACTCCACGTCACCGACGGCAGCCTCTGGCTGACCGTCGATGGCGAACCCGACGACCTCTTCATCGAACGCGGTCAGGGTGTCGCGCTGCCGCCCGGCGCGCATGTCCTCGTGCAAGCCCTTCATGCGCCGGCGCGCGCCGTCGTGCTGCGCCCCGCAGGCTGGCGTGACCACCTGCAAGCGGCGTGGCAACGACTGCTCCACCAGCCCGCAGGAGCGCATTCGTGAACGCCGCCGTGGCCTTGGCAGACCCGCCTGCCACGCCCGTGTGGCGCTTCCCGAGCGTGCTGATCGACCGCCTGCGCCTGGCCGATGGCCGCGAGGTCGTGGTGCGGCCGGTGCTGGCCTTCGACGCCGCCGCCGAGCAGGACTTCGTGCGCGCGCTCTCGGCCGGCTCGCGGCAGCGGCGCTTTCACGTCGGCCTGCGCGAGCTGCCGCCATCGCTGCTGCGCGCGATGACCGAACGTCGATCACGACGCGCATGTGGCCATCGTCGCCGAAGCGACCGGCGACGACGACGAGGCCACCATCGTCGCCGACGCGCGCTACGTGCGTGGCCCGACCGCCGACCTGAGCCGCGACGAAGCCGAGTTCGCGATCGCGGTGGCCGACGCCTGGCAAGGCGCCGGCCTCGGCCGCACGCTGATGCAACGACTGGCGCGCCATGCCGCACGCCACGGCATCACGCGCCTGCTCGGCGACGTGCAGCCCGGCAACGCAGCGATGTTGGCGACCACCGGCGCGCTCGGCGGGCGGCTCGTCGCCTCGCCCAACGGGCCGGGGGTGATCCGCACGCGCTTTGGCCTCGGCGCGTGCGAACGGTCCTGAACACCAAGGCTCAGATCTGAACCCGCGTCCCGAGCTCGACCACGGCGTTGTCGGGCAGGCGGAAGAAGCTGGCGATCCCCGATGAGCCGCGGCTCATGGCCGCGAACAGTTGCTCGCGCCAGCGCGCCATGCCGCCGTTGCCGGTGGCCGGCACCACGGTTTCGCGGCTGAGGAAGTAGCTGGTCTCGAATACCGGCGCCACCAGGCCGTGCGCGGCGGCCAGCGCCAGCGCGCGCGGCACGTCGGGCGCTTCCATGAAGCCGAATCGCGCGCGCAGGCGCCAGAACCCCGCGCCCAGATCTTCGACATGGACGCGTTCGGCGTCATCGACCCACGGCCGGTCCGCAAACTCCACCGTCAGGATGACGTTGCGCTCGTGCAGCACCTGGTTGTGCTTCAAGTTGTGCAGCAGCGCCTGCGGCACCGTGCCCGGGTCGGCCACGGCGTAAACCGCCGTGCGCGCGGCACGCGGCGTGGTGTGGGCCCGCAGGTTGCGCACGAAGGCTTCGAGCTCGAGCCCGTCGCTGCGGATGGCCGCAAGCAGCAGCGCGCGTCCTCGCGCCCATGTCGTCATCAACAGGATCACCAGCGCGCCGAGGGCGAGCGTGATCCAGCCGCCGTCGAACAGCTTGGCCGCGCTGCCGGCGACGAGCAGCAAGTCCACGGCGAGGAAACAGCCGGTGGCGCCGATCGCCAAGGCCAACGGCAAACGCCAGGCGTGGCGGATGACGAACCAGGTCAGCAGCGTCGTGATCAGCATCGTCAGCGTCACCGACAAACCGTAAGCGCCGGCCAGCGCCGAGGAGCTGCCGAACGCGAACACCGCGCCGATGACGCCGACGAGCAGCACCGCGTTAACGGCGGGCATGTAGATCTGCCCGGCCTCGCGCGCCGACGTGAAGCGCACCGCCAGGCGCGGCAGGAAGCCGAGCTGCATGGCCTGGCGCGTCACCGAGTAGGCGCCGGAGATCACGGCCTGCGAGGCGATGATCGCCGCCAGCGTGGCGATCACCAGCGCGGCGATCAACCAGCTCTCGGGGAACAAACGGTAGAACGGGTTTTCGAGCGCGGCCGGCTCGCGCATCAGCAGCGCGCCCTGACCCATGTAGTTGAGCGCCAGCGCCGGAAAGACCAGGCCGAGCCAGGCCAGGCGGATCGGCGCGCGGCCGAAGTGCCCCATGTCGGCATACAGCGCCTCGGCGCCGGTGATCGCCAGCACGATCGCACCGACGGCGAGCAGCACGCCGACGCCGCGCTCGGAGAGGAATTGCCAGGCGTGCAGCGGGTTCAGCGCGGCCAGGATGCTGGGCTCTTGCACGATCTGCATCACGCCGGTGACGGCGAGCGTGGCGAACCAGAGCACGATGACCGGCCCGAACAGCGCGCCGACGCGCGCCGTGCCGAAGCGCTGCACCGTGAACAGCAGCACCAGGATGACGGCGGACGCCGGCACCACGTAGGGCTGCAAGCCCGGTGCGATGACCTGCAGGCCTTCGATCGCACCGAGCACGGAGATCGCCGGCGTGAGCACGCTGTCGCCATAAAACAGCGCGGCACCGGCCACGCCGAGCATCAGCATCGCCGTGCGCGTGCGCGGACGATCGCGCACCGCACCGGCGGCGAGTGCCGCCAGCGCCAGCGCACCGCCCTCGCCGCGATTGTCGGCACGCAGGACCAGCACGACGTACTTCAGCGTGACGACGAGCATCAGCGCCCAGAAGATCGCCGACACGGCGCCGATGAGATGCACGTGATCGAGCGGCACGCCAGTGGCCGGCGCGAAAACTTCCTTGATCGTGTACAGCGGGCTGGTGCCGATGTCGCCATAGACGACGCCGATGGCGCCGAGCGTGAGGGCGGCCAGGCCATTGCGGCGCGGCGTGCCCTGTTCGGGTGCGGCGGCAGTGAGGGTGGCGGACATGCGTTGGCATCCCGGTGTTGCGATGCCTGCAGCGTGGCAGGCGCCGCATCAGGAACGCATAAGGACCGTCGTTCAGTCGGCTTCGACGAGACGGTAGCCGACACCCGGCTCGGTGAGCAGGCGCTGCGGCTCGGCCGGCTTCGCTTCGAGCTTGGCCCGCAGTTGCGCCATGTACAGGCGCAGGTAATGCGTGTGCTCGGTGAAGTCGGCCCCCCGAACGTCGGCCAGCAACTGGCGGTGCGTGACCACCTGGCCGGCGTTGCGCAACAGGCGCGCCAGCAACTTGAACTCGGTCGGCGTCAGGTGCACGTCGGCACCGTGCAGACTGACGCGGTGCGCGGCCACGTCAACCGACAAACCGTCGTGTTCGTAGTGCGTCACCGCGGCGGCAACCACGCGGCCGCGGTGTCGCAGCGCCACGCGCAGACGGGCCAGCAACTCGCCGATCGAAAACGGCTTGACCAGATAGTCGTCGGCGCCGCTGTCGAGCAGGCGGATCTTGCTGCCGTCGCCTTCGCGCGCCGAGATCACGACCACCGGGGTGTTGTGCTCGCGGCGCAGCGCCGTCAGCAGCGACTCGCCGTCGCCGTCGGGCAGTCCGAGGTCGAGCAGCACGAGGTCGATGCCCGGCGCCGGCGCCGCGTGAGCGAGCACGGCACGCGCGTCGGCCAGGCTCGCCGACGCGATCACGCGGTAGCCCTCGACTTCGAGCGCTTCGCGCAGCGTGGCCCGCAGCTCGCGGTCGTCTTCGACCAGCAACACGGTGCCGTTCACGGTGCAGTCTCTTGACCAGGCGGCGCGGTGCCCAACGGCACAAAGCACTCGAAGCTCGAGCCGCCGTGGTGGCGTGCGCGCAGCGTCAGGCGGCCGCCGTGCACGCGCGCAACGGCGCGGCACAGCGCCAGGCCGACACCTGAGCCGCTGTGCTCCGGGTCGTTCGGTTGGCCGCGCTGGAAGACGTCGAAGATGCGCTCGCGCAATGCCGGCGGCACGCCGGGCCCGCGGTCGCGCACGGCGAACATCATCTCGTCGCCGGCGCGCCGCACCAGCAGCTCGACCGGCGCATCGGGCGCGCCGTACTTCAACGCGTTGTCGAGCAGGTTGACGAGTAGCTGCACCATCAGCAGCGCGTCGCAGCGCAGCAGCGGCAGGTCAGGCTCGACACGCGAGCGCACGCGGCGCTGCGGGTCGTGGCGGCGCACACGCGCGACCGCCGTGCCGACCAGCTCTTCGGCCGACTCCCAATCGAGCGCCAAGGCGAGGCCGGGGGTGTCCAGCCGCGCCAGTTGCAGGGTGTTGTCGGTCAGGCGCGCCAGCCGGTCGGCCTCTTCGACGATCGACGCCGCCAGGCGCTGCCGCTGCGGGGCGGACAGCCGCGCGTCCTGCTCGATCAGCGACGAGGCCGCGCCGAGGATCGTCGCCAGCGGCGTGCGGTGGTCATGCGCGATCGCCGCCAGCAGCGCGTTGCGCACCTGCTGCGCTTGCGCCTGCTCGCGCGCCTGCGCCGCGGCGCGCAAGGCCTGCGTGCGTTCGAGCGCCAGGCCCATCTGGTCGCACAGGGCTTGGGCATGGGCACGCATCTCGCCGGCGCTGTGATCGTCGCGGCTTGCAGGCAGTTGCGCTGCGCCATACGCGGCGCCGCGCGCGCGCAGCGGCAGGTACCACCGCGGCTGGTCTTCGTGACGGCCGGTGCCGGGGCCGAGCGCGGCGGCTTGGCGCGTGGCCAGCCACAGACCCGCGCTGACATCTGCGTCGGGCGCACCGAGCCACGTCGCGGCTTGTGCATCGTCGCGTGCCGGCATCGCGTCGCGCAGCATCAGCAGCGACACCGGCTCGGCGCTGAGTGCTGCCAGCGCTTCTTGCAGCGCCGGACCGCGCGCCTGCGGCTCGTCGCTGTCGCGCAGTGCATCGCCCATGGCGCGCAACTGCCGCGATTGCGCCGCGGCGCGCTGCTCGCTTTGCGCCAAGGCACGCTGGCGCGCGACCAGCGCGGCAACGATCCAGCCGACGCCGAGCATCGTGGCGAGCAGCCAGACATGCTGGCGCAGATCGACGCTGAAGGTGCCGCGCGGCGGCACGAAGGTCCAGTTGAAAGCCAGCACGGCAGCAGCGCAAGCCAGCGCCGAAGCGGCCGGCCGCAACCACAGTCCCGGCAATGGCCGAGGCCAGCACGAGCAGCAAGGCCAAGTTGGCGAGGTCGAGCGTGTGGTCGAGTGCCAGCATCAATGCCCAAGCCGCAGTCCAGACGAGCAGCGCGTAAGCACCGCGGCGCCGCGCGGCGAGCAGAGCGAACGGCGTGCGAGGCGACATGACAGTCACCGTAGCACGCGAGGCATCAGGAAAACATCAGGGACGCTGCGCGCGAGCCTCGCCTGCAGGGCTCAAGTCAGTACGCCTTTGACCAGCCGCAGCATGCGGTCGCAGCGAGCCGCGAGCTGCTCGTCGTGACTGACGAGCACGAACGCCGTGCCGTGCTCGCGCGCCAGATCGAGCATCAAGCGAAACACGCCGTCGGCCGTTTCGCGGTCGAGGTTGCCGGTGGGCTCGTCGGCGAGCACGCAGGCCGGCTGCGTGACCAGTGCGCGCGCGATCGCCACGCGCTGGCGCTCGCCGCCGGAGAGTTCGGACGGCCGGTGCTTGATGCGCGCCGCCAGGCCGACCTTGGTCAGCATCGCTGCGGCCACGTCGCGCGAGGCTTGCAACGAGTCGCGGCGGATGCGCAGCGGCATCGCCACGTTGTCCAGCGCGCTGAACTCGGGCAGCAGGTGGTGGAACTGTAGACGAAGCCGAGGTGCCGGTTGCGCCACATGCCCTGCTCGGCCGCGGTCATCGAGCATGAAATCACGCCCGGAGAGCGTGACGCTGCCCGCGCTCGGCGCATCGAGGCCGCCGAGCAGGTGCAACAGCGTGCTCTTTCCCGGAACCCGAGGCGCCGACGATGGCCAGGTTTCCCCTGCGTGCACCGCGAGATCGACGCCGCGCAGCACTTCGACATCGTCACCTGGTGGAAGGGCTTGGACAGGGCCGCGGCATCGGCCGAGCGCGGTTACTCATAGCGCAGTGCCTCGGCCGGGTTGACGCGACTGCGCGCCAGCTCGGGTAGATCGTTGCAACAAACGCCAGCGCCAGTGAGATCAGCGTGACCGGCAGCGATGTCGCTCCACAGCGGCTGGCTCGGCATGCGGCTGATGACGTAGATGCTCGCCGGCAGAAAGCTGGTGTCCAGCAGCCGCTCGATCGCCGGCACGATCACGTCGATATTGAACGCCATCAACAGGCCCGGCGCGACGCCGGTCAGGGTGCCGATGACGCCGCCACGCGCCCTGCACCACGAAGATCCCCATGATCGTGCGCGGGCTGGCGCCCAGCGTGCGCAGGATGGCGATGTCGGGGCGCTTGTCGGTGACCATCATCACCAGCGTGGACACGAGATTGAACGCGGCCACCGCGACGATCAGCGTGAGGATGATGAACATCAGCCGCTTCTCGATCTGCACCGCGTCGAACCAGTTGCGGTTGGTGCGCGTCCAGTCGCGCACGCTGACTTCTCGCGGCATCGCGGCTGGTCGGTCGGCGACGGCGCGCCCGCAGCTGCACAGTCGGCCAGCTCGCAACTGCACGCCGGTCGGGCCTTCGCCGCGCGAACAGGCCGGCCGCGTCGTCGACATGCACCAGCGCGCAGGCGCTGTCGTCTTCGTAGTGCCCGGCTGTCGAAGGTGCCGGCCAGCGTGAACTGCTTCAGCCGCGGCACCACGCCGGCCGGGCGTGACCTGGGCCGCTCGGCGCCATCATGGTGACCTTGTC
>CAWFJZ010000007.1:0-37331 GCA_963816315.1 uncultured beta proteobacterium | reverse complement strand
GGGTGACGGCGCCGTGCGCTCGCTGCGCGAGCAGGTCGCGCTCGAAGCGCGCACGCGGGTGCTGAACCCGAAGTCGTACTCGAAGCGACGCTCCGAACATGGCTACGAGGGCGTGCGCCAGATCGAAACGCACATCACCAACACGATGGGCTGGTCGGCGACGACAGGGCAGGTGCAGCCCTGGGTCTATCAGCAACTGACGGAGACCTTCATGCTCCACCCGGCGATGCGCGAGCGCCTGGCCGAAGCTGAACCCGACCGCATCGGCGCGTGTGGCCAACCGCCTGCTCGAAGCGCGGCGAACGCCAGTACTGGCAGCCCGACGCACAGCCACCCTCGCCGCGCTGCAACGCGCCGGCGAAGAACCGAAGACCGGCTCGAGGCGTATTTACTAGAGAAGGCAGCCGTGCGATGGAACACAGCCACTGATTTCTCCCGACGAGATCCGCCGCGGCCCGCGGCCCTGGCAAGGTAGCCCGAGCTCTACGGCGAGGGCAGCGTGCAAGCGCAGCTCGACCCGAACCTGAAGATCGGCACGCGCCAAGGTCTTTGCGATCTACGGCAAGGGGGCATCGGCAAGAGCACGACGTCATCGAACCTCTCGGCTGCGTTCTGGAAAATGGGCAAGCGGGTCTGCAGATCGGCTGCGACCCGAACACGACGAGCACGTTCACGCTGACGAAGAAGATGCTGCCGACGGTCATCGACGTGCTGGAGTCGGTGGACTTCCACCCCGAAGAGTTGCGCGTCGAAGACTTCGTGTTCCCGGCTACAACGGCGTCATGTGCGTCGAGGCTGGCGGACCTCCGGCGGCACCGGCTGCGGCGGCTACGTTGTCGGCCAGACGGTCAAGCTGTTGAAGGAACACCACCTGCTGAAGACACCGACGTGGTGATCTTCGACGTGTTGGGCGACGTTGTCTGCGGCGGTTTGCCGCGCCGCTTGCAGCACGCCGACCGGGCGCTGATCGTCACTGCCAACGACTTCGATTCGATCTTCGCGATGAACCGCATCGTGCAGGCGATCGGCGCGAAGGCCAAGAACTACAACGTGCGCCTGGTGGCGTGATCGCCAACCGCAGCAAGGACACCGACCAGATCGACAAGTACAACGACAAGATCGGCCTGAAGCTGGCGGCGCATTTCCCCGACCTCGACGTCATCCGCCGCAGCCGCCTGAAGAAGAGCACGCTGTTCGAGATGGAGCCCTCGCCCGAACTCGAAGCGGTGCAGAAGGAATACATGCGCCTGGCCGCGGCGCTGTGGCTGGGCAGCGAGCCGCTGAATGCGGTGCCGATGAAAGACCGCGACATCTTCGACCTGCTCGGGTTTGATTGAACAGAGCACGCACCATGCAAACCGACTTCGAAACCCGCCGCGGCCAGATCGAGACCTACTTCGATCGCACTGCGATGCAGGCCTGGGAGCAACTCACCTCGACCGCGCCGGTCGGCCGCATCCGCGCCACGGTGCGCGCCGGCCGCGACCGCATGCGCGAGACGCTGCTCGACTGGCTGCCGCAAGACCTGCACGGGGTGCGCATCCTCGACGCCGGCTGCGGCACGGGCGCGTTGGCGATGGCGGCGGCGCAGCGCGGCGCCAACGTGGTGGCGATCGACCTCTCGCCGTCGCTCGTCGATGTGGCCGTGCGCCGCATCGCCCAGCACCTCGACGTGTTCGACAACGGCGGCCACATCGATTTCAAGAGCGGCGACATGACGGCCGAAGCGCTCGGCGAGTTCGATCACGTCGTGGCGATGGACTCGCTGATCCACTACGACGCGGCCGACGCCGTGCGCGTGCTGCAAGGCTGGTCGCGGCGCACCACGCGCTCGCTGCTGTTCACCTTCGCGCCGAGCAGCCCGCTGCTGCGCGCGATGCACACCGTCGGCCGCCTCTTCCCGCGCGGCGACCGCGCGCCCGCGATCGAGCCGGTGGCCGAGAGCGCGCTGCGTCACATGCTGGCCACTGACGATGGCCTGGCACTGTGGAGGCCCGAGCGCACCGAGCGCATTGCCAGCGGCTTTTACATGTCGCAGGCGTTCGAGTTGAAGAGGGCATGAGCCTCATCACCCGCCGCGGCCTGATGCCCAGCATCGACTGGCGGCGCGTGCCTGAGCGCTGGTTGCCGTTTGCCGATGCCGCGTCGGCAGAGCTGCCGCTGTTGCGCCTGCTACGGCTGTCGTTGTTCCAGGTCGTGGTCGGCATGGCGACCGCGCTGATGGTCGGCACCCTGAACCGCGTGATGATCGTCGAGCTCGGTGTCGGCGCGTGGCTGGTGGCGCTGATGGTGGCGCTGCCGCTGGTGGCCGCGCCGTTCCGGGCGCTGATCGGCTTCAAGTCGGATCAGCACCGCAGTTTTCTCGGCTGGAAGCGCGTGCCCTTCGTCTGGTTCGGCACGCTGGCGCTGTTCGGCGGCCTGGCGATCATGCCGTTCGCGCTGATCCTGCTGTCCGGCGAGACGACGATCCAGCTCGTCGCCGGCCACGCCGCGGCGGCGCTGGCCTTCGTGCTCGCCGGCGCGGGGCTGCAAACCACGCAGACCGCGGGCCTGGCTCTCGCCAGCGACCTCGCGCCCGAAGCCACACGCCCACGCGTCGTCGCTCTGCTGTACGTGATGCTGCTCGCCGGCATGGTCGGCTCGAGCCTCGTCTTCGGCGTGCTGCTGGCCGACTACTCGCACACGCGCCTTGTACAGGTGGTGCAAGGCACGGCCATCGCCAGCGTGCTGCTCAACGCCGTCGCGATGTGGAAGCAGGAGCCGCGCAACAGCCTGCGCGCCAAGCAACAGCCGGCCAAGGAGCGTTTCCGCCTGCACTGGCAGCGCTTCGCCTCGCAGCCGCAGGTCAAACGCTTTCTGTTCGCCGTCGGCCTCGGCACCGCGGCGTTCAACATGCAGGACGTGATCCTCGAGCCCTACGGCGGCGAGATCATGCACCTCGGCGTCGGCGCGACGACGCAGCTCACCGCGTTGATGGCCGGTGGCGCACTGCTGGCGTTTGCACTCGCGGCGCGCACGTTGGCGCGCGGCGGCGACCCGCAGCGCGTGGCGGCGGTCGGCGTGCTGTTCGGCCTGGCCGGCTTTTCCGCCGTGATCTTTGCCGAGCCGGTCGATGCGCCGAACCTGTTTCGCATCGGTGCGACATTGATCGGCTTCGGCGGCGGCTTCTTCGCGGTGGGCACGCTCAGCGCCGCGATGGGCCTCGAAGGCCACGGCATGAATGGTTTGGTGTTGGGCGCCTGGGGCGCCGTGCAAGCCACGTGCGCCGGCGCGGCGGTTGCCCTCGGCGGCGCGTTGCGCGATGTCGTCTCGCACGCCGCCACCGCCGGCTGGCTCGGCGAAGCGCTGCAATCGCCGGCCACTGGCTACGCGGCTGTCTATCACCTCGAACTCGCGATGTTGTTTGCGACGCTGATCGTGCTTGGGCCGCTGGTGCGGCGTGGCTCATCGGCGCAGCACACAAGGTCACCGAAGCATTTCGGCCTCGCCGAATTTCCTGGCTAAACACAAGGAGCCACCGCCATGGGCAAAGGAGCCATCACCCAATACGTCGATGTTGCACAGCTCGTGCTCTATCTGTTCTGGATTTTCTTCGCCGGCCTCATCTATTACCTGATCCGCGAAGGCCACCGCGAGGGTTATCCGATGGTCAGCGACGGTGACGGCTGGATCGAAGGCTGGCCGCCGGCGCCGTCGCCGAAGACGTTTCTGCTCGACAACGGCCAGGAAATCCTGATCCCGCGCGAGGAAGAACCGGCGCAAGCGCTCAATGCCCAGCGCGTGTACAAGACGGCGCCCTCGCCGCTCGAGCCGACGGGCGATCCGCTGCTGGCCGGCGTCGGCCCCGGCTCGTGGTCTGCGGTGCGCCCCGACGAGGCCGACCTCGACCACCACGGCGAGCCGAAGATCGTGCCGCTGTCGATGGCGCCCGAGTTCGGCGTCAGCGCACGCGACACCGACCCGCGCGGCCTGGCGCTGCTCGACGCCAACGGCGACAACGCCGGCACGATCCGCGACCTGTGGATCGATCGCGGCGAGATGAACTTCCGCTATCTCGAAGCCGAGATCGCCGGCGGGCGCCGCGTGCTCGTGCCGATGCCGTTTGCCAGCGTCGCCCGCGGCGGCGTCACGGTCGATGCGCTCTACGCCCATCAGTTCGCCAACGTGCCGGCCACACGCGCCACCGACCGCGTGACGCTGCTCGAAGAAGAGCGCATCACGGCGTACTACGGCGCGGGCACGCTGTATGCGGATCCGAGCCGCGCGGAATCGATGGTGTAGGAGATGGTCATGAAGCCGCAGATCGCGGGCCGCACGCCGGGCCGCTCCCAAGAAGAGCCCGCATCCCCTCGGGGGATCGGCCGGTGTAGCCGCCGGCCGAGGGGTCGTCATCGCGCGTGAACACGAGTTCGAAGCGCAGTACGGGTTGCCCGAGGCGCTGCCTGACGGTGAACGCATCCTCTGGCAAGGCGCGCCCGACTGGAAGGTGCTGGCGCGGCGCGTCTTCCACGTCAACAAGGTCGCCGCCTATTTCGCGCTGATGATGGCGTGGCGCTTCACGAGCGTGATGGCCGACACGCAAGACATCGGCGCGGCGTTCACCTCACTGGCCTGGCTGGCGCCGTTTTTCGCGCTCGGCCTCGGCCTCTTGCTGCTGCTCGGCCGGTGGAGCGCGCGCACCACCGCCTACACGCTGACCAACAAGCGCATCGTCATGCGCATCGGCATCGTGCTCACCGTGACCTACAACCTGCCGCTGTCGCGCATCGAAAGCGCCGACCTGCACTTGACGCCGGCAGCGGCTGCCAGGACATCGCGCTGACGCTGGAGCGAGGCACCCACATCGCCTGGCTGCACCTGTGGCCGCATGTGCGGCCGTGGCGCGTGGCCAAGACGCAGCCGATGCTGCGCGCGCTGGCCGACGCGCCGGCGGTGGCAACGCTGCTGGCCACGGCGTGGAGCGAGGTCAATGGCGTGGCGGCGTCGCCCAAGCGTGAGCCCGCCGCGAGCCCGTCCCGTGTCGTGCGCCCGCAGCTCGTCGCGCAGTAAGACAGCACCATGCAAGCCGCCGCCACCCCAGCCGTCTTCCCGCGCATCGCGCTGGTCGCGGCCGGCGTGGTGATCGCGCTGACGCTCGGCGGCGTCGGCGTTGCGCGCTGGTCGGGCTTCGACGGACGCCAGCAGGACGCGCAAACCGTCGCCCAACGCGCGCTGCACTTCAAGGATCAGGCGGAAGGCGGCATTGCCATCGTCGATGCGGCCAGCGGCGCCACGCTCGACACCGTGCACGGCGAACAGGGCTTCTTGCGCGGCACGCTGCGCGCGGTGGTGCGCGAGCGCAAGCTGCGCGGCCTGGTCAGCGACGCCCCGCTGCAATTGATCTCGCGCGCCGACGGCCGGCTGACGCTCGCCGATCCCGTCACCGGCTCGCGCATCGACCTCGAATCTTTCGGCCCGACCAACGCCGCGGTCTTCGCGCGTTGGTTGCCTCAAGGAGCAAGACCATGACAACCCACGCGATCGAAAGTAAAGACGACGTGATGCGCGCCGCCAAAAGCGAAACGCTGATCAGCCCGCGCTTCTACACCACCGACTTCGCGGCGATGGACCGCCTCGACATGAACCCGGTGCGCAAGGAATGGGACGCGATGCTCGCCGAGTACGAAGGCGACAACAACCACGACCATTTCCAGCGCGACGCCACCTTCAAGGACGAGATCAAAGAACTCCCGCCCGAGCTGCAGCAGGAGTTCCTCGACTTCCTCGTCAGCTCGATCACCAGCGAGTACTCGGGCTGCGTGCTCTATAACGAGATCCGCAAGAACGTCAGCAACCCGGACATCAAGCAGTTGATGACCTACATGACGCGCGACGAATCGCGCCACGCCAACTTCATCAACGCTTCTTTGCGCGACTACGGCCTCGGCGTCGATCTGGCGAACCTGAAATCGACCAAGAAGTACACCTTCTTCAAGCCGAAGTACGTCTTCTACGCGACCTATCTCTCCGAGAAGATCGGCTATGCGCGCTACATCACGATCTTCCGCCAGCTGGAGCGGCACCCGGACAAGCGCTTCCACCCGATCTTCAAATGGTTCCTGCGCTGGTGCAACGACGAGTTCCGCCACGGTGAATCGTTCGCGCTGATCATGCGCGCGAATCCAAAGCTGCTTTCCGGCGCCAATCTGCTGTGGGTGCGCTTCTTCCTGCTCGCCGTGTACGCGACGATGTTCGTGCGCGACCACACGCGGCCGATGCTGCACGTGGCGATGGGCATCGACCCGGATCAGTACGACTACACGGTATTCGACATCACGACCGAGATTTCGAAGCAGGTGTTCCCGATCTCGCTCGACACCAACAACGAAAAATTCCGCGCCGGCCTGCGCCGTTTGCTCGAAGCCAGCGACAGCATCACGCGCGCCAAGGCGCAGGGTGGTGTCGTTGGCCTCGTCAAGCGCGCCGGTTGGGCGCTGGTCGGGGTGACGACGTTTGCGAAGTTGTACCTGCATCCGGTGCATCGGCATGACCTGCCGGTGCAGATGCGCGTCGCGCCGGCATGGTGAAAAGCGGTTGATGGACTACGCCCTGCCCCCCCTCTTCGCCATCGCCGTCTGGTGGCTGGGCACCGGCGTCGTCATGCTGCTCGACGGCATGCCGCGCAGCACCTTTCGTTGGAGCCTCGCTATCTCGACGACGCTCGCCATCGGCGCGCTGGTCTGCATCGCCAAGAGCGCCAACAACGCCAGCGTCGCCGGCGCCTATGCCGCGTTTACCTGCGCGGTGCTGGTCTGGGGCTGGCATGAGCTGGCGTTTTTGACTGGCTGGCTCACAGGCCCGCGCAAGGACGCGTGCAGCGCGCCGCTGCACGGACCGACGCGTTTCAACGAAGCCGTGCAGACGATCCTCTGGCATGAGCTGGCGATCATCGGCATGGGCATCGCCATCGCGGCGCTGACCTGGGACGGCGCCAACCAAGTGGCGACCTGGACCTTCGCGCTGCTGTGGGTGATGCGCCTGTCGGCCAAGTTCAACTTGTTCCTCGGCGTGCGCAACCGCGGCGAAGAATTCCTGCCGCCGCACCTGTTGTACCTCGCCAGCTACTTCCGCCGCCGCAAGATCAACGCACTGCTGCCGTTGTCGGTGCTTGCCGGCACCGTCGTCGCAGTGGTGATGATCGCCTCGGCCATCGACGCCTCCGGCGCCGCGCGCACCGGCCTGCTGCTCGTGGCCTCGATGCTGGTGCTGGCGCTGATCGAACATGTCTTGCTGGTCACCCCGTTGCCACCCACGTTGTTGTGGCGCTGGGCTTTGCGACCGGCCACGCCCGCACCATGAAACCCGACAGCCCCGAACTGCTTCTCGCGCGCGACGGCGCACCGACCGCGATCGTCATCGGCGCCGGCTTCGGCGGTCTCGCCGCCGCGGTGCGGCTGGCCTGCAAAGGCTGGCGCGTGCAGGTGCTGGAAAAACTCGACGCGCCCGGCGGCCGTGCCTACGTGCACCGCGAAGCCGGCTACACCTTCGACGCCGGGCCGACCATCGTCACCGTGCCGCACCTCTTCGAAGAGCTGTGGGCGCTGGCCGGCCGCAAGCTCGCCGACGACGTGACGTTGAAGCCGCTCGATCCGTTCTACCGCATCCGCTTCGACGACGGCACGCACTTCGACTACAACGGCGACGCCGATCACATGCGCCGCGAAGTCGCGCGCTTCGCTCCCAACGACCTCGCCGGCTACGAGCGCTTCATGGCCGAGGCCGAGCGCTGCTACCGCATCGGCTTCGAGGAGCTCGGCGCCACGGCCTTCGACTCGCTGCGCGATCTCGTGTCGGCGATTCCGGCGCTGGTGCGCATGCGCTCGTGGCGCTCGATCCGCGGCATGGTGAATTCGCATCTCCGCGACCCGAAGCTGCGCATCGTCTTTTCGTTCCATCCGCTGCTGATCGGCGGCAACCCGTCGGCCGTGACCTGCACCTACAGCCTGATCAACATGCTCGAACGCCGCTTCGGCGTGCACTGGGCGATGGGCGGCACAGGGTCGCTGGTGACGGGGCTGGTCAACCTGCTGGCGCAACTCGGCGTCACGGTGCGATGCAACACGCAGGTGCAACGCATCGTCACGACGAACGGCCGCGCCAGCGGCGTCGAACTGGTGGGCGGCGAGCGCATCGACGCCGACATCGTCGTCAGCAATGCCGACACCGCGTGGACGTACCGCAACCTCGTCGCGCCCGAGCAGCGCAAGGTCTGGAGCGATCGCAAGCTCGACCGGGCGCGCTACTCGATGAGCCTGTTCGTCTGGTACTTCGGCACCGACCGCCAGTACGCCGAGGTGCCGCACCACACGATGGTGCTCGGCCCACGCTACGAAGGGCTGCTCAACGACATCTTCAAGCGCCACCACCTGGCGGACGACTTCAGCCTCTACCTGCACCGGCCGAGCGCGAGCGATCCGTCGATGGCGCCGGCGGGTTGCGACGCGTTCTACGCGCTGTCGCCCGTGCCGCACCTCGACAGCGGCACCGACTGGCGCACGCAGGCGGCGTCGTACCGCCAGGCGATCGAGCACCGGCTGGAAAGCACGCTGCTGCCGGGCCTGGCCAAACACATCACCGTCTCGCGCGTCATGACGCCGCTCGACTTTCAGGATCGGCTGCTGTCGCACAAGGGCGCGGCCTTCGGCCTGGAGCCGCTGTTGCTGCAAAGCGCTTGGTTCCGCCCGCACAACCGCAGCGAGGATCTGCCGGGACTGTTCATGGTCGGCGCCGGTACGCACCCCGGCGCGGGCATTCCCGGTGTGCTGATGTCGGCCAAGGCGCTGGAGTCGGTGCTGCCGCCGTTGTCGTCTTTCGTGAAAGCCCGCGCATGAACCCGATCGATGCCCAGGCCTGCCGCGAGCTGATGCGCGGCGGCTCGAAGTCGTTCTACCTGTCATCGCTGGCGTTGCCGCAACGCGTGCGCGCACCGGCCACGGCGCTCTATGCGTTCTGCCGCGTGGCCGACGACGCGATCGACAACAGCGACGAGCCGGCGCGCGCGTTGGCCGATCTGCAGGCGCGGCTCGATGCGGTGTATGCCGGCACGCCGCGCGCCGACGTGGCCGACCGCGCTCTGGCCGCCGTCGTTGCCGACGCGCAATTGCCGCGCCTGCTGATCGACGCGCTGCTCGAAGGCTTTGCCTGGGACGCCCAGGGCCGGCGCTACGAAACGATCGCCGACCTGCACGACTACGCCGCGCGCGTGGCCGGCACCGTGGGCGCGATGATGGCCCTGGTCATGGAAACGCGCGACGCACGCTCGCTGGCGCGCGCGAGCGAACTCGGCGTGGCGATGCAACTCACCAACATCGCACGCGATGTCGGTGAAGACGCGCGCAACGGCCGCTTGTACTTGCCGCTGGCGTGGATGCGCGAGGCGGGCCTGGACCCGAAGGCGTGGCTCACCGATCCACAGTTCGACGAGCGCGTGGCGCGCGTGATTGCGCGCCTGCTTGCCGAAGCCGAGCGCCTCTACGCACGCGGCGAATGCGGTGTCTGCGACCTGCCGCGCGATTGCCGCCCGGCCATTCAAGCGGCGCGCCTCGTCTATGCCGAAATCGGCCACGCGCTCGAAGCGGCAGGGCTCGATTCGGTGCACCGCCGTACCGTCGTCGGCACCGGCCGCAAACTCGCACTGTTGATGCGCGCCTGCGGCGCCGTGCTGCGCTCGCCCGGCCACCCGATCGCCGCCGGCGCCGCCAGCGAGCCGCTGCCGGCCGTGCGCTTTCTGGTCGATGCCGCCGCAACGAGCGAGCTGCCGGCGCGCACGTTCTATCAGCGCACGCTGCGCATCGTCGATCTGTTCGAGCGCCAGGGGCACCGGCTGCGAGGTCTGGGCGTGTGATGGATCACCTGCCGCTGATCGTCGTCGAGGTCGTGCTCGTCTTCGGTGGTGCGGTGGCGTTTGCGTGGTGGCAGTTCAGGGATCTGGCTCGCGAGCGCAAGAAGCGTGAAGACGCAAAGCAGAACAGGAGTTCCGAATCATGATGATGGCGCACAACACCGTGCACACGCTGCGTCAGATCGGCGTGGCGATCAACCTCGCGGCGACGCTCGTCGTCGTCTGGTACAGCTTCCTGTTCGGCCAGCAACTGGGCGGGCCGTTCATGGGCGTGGTGGCGGCCGTCAACGGCGCGGCAATGTGCTCGCTGCTGATCAGCGGCCTGGTCGATTGGCTGACCGGCGCGAATCAGCCCTAACTAACGCACGTTCTTGTAGATCTTCTTCTTGTTGTAGCCCGCGAATTGGCGGACCAGCCAGAACACGAAGACGATGGTCCAGATGATGAAAATGATGTGATAGACCTTCAAGGCTTGCTCCATTGGTGCCGGTTGTTGGGAATGCCGCCGTGCCGCTGGTTGCCGGGCCTCGTGGCGCAACAGCGCCGTCATCGCGCCAACGGTCGCCAGCAGCAGCACGATTTCGACGGCATAGACAAAAGCATAGCCGGTGGCCGGCGTCGCCAGAGCATCGCCGAAGACGCCGCGCGCGGCCAGCGCCTGCACCACGTCGCGGCCGATGCCGCCGAGGGCCACGCCGGCCCCCGCGGCGGTGGCCTGCACCGCGCCCCAGGCGCCGAGCGCCAGACCCGTCTGCTCCTTCGGCGCGCGGTTCATCGTCAGCGTCAGCGTGCCGTGGCCGAACAGGCCGACACCGAGGCCGATGAAGAACACACCGAGCACGAACAGCGCCAGCGACGGCACGAGGCTGACGGCAATGACGGCTGCAAACGCCGGCACGCCGAGCGCCGCGCCGGCCAATGCCATGCGAGCCGGATCGGCGCCGCGTGACAACACCGCCGAGGCGATGCAAAAGCCGGCCAGCGTGCCCGCGGCCAGCGTCGCGGTGAGCCATGTGGTGGCGCCGACACCCATGCCGAGCACCTGGCCGCCGAACGGTTCGAGCAGCACGTCCTGCATGCCGAAGGCCAGCGTGCCCAGCGCGATGGCGACGAGGCGGCGCCGCGTGCCCTCGCCGGCGACATAGCCGCGCCACGCTTGCGAAAAATCGGGCCGTGGCTGCGCGCCGGCGGGCGCGCGCTGCGGACGCCGCGCCTCCTGCTTCCACAGCGCGACGGTGTTGAGCACGAGCGTGGCCACGGCTGCGGCCTGCAGCACCTGCACCAGGCGGGCGGGGCTGAACTCCTGCAGCATCGCGCCGAAAACAAAGGCGCTGGCCATCGTGCCGGCCAGCAGCATCACGTACATCAGGCCGACGACGCGCGGCTGCGATTCAACGCTGGCGAGGTCGGTGGCCAGCGCCAGGCCGGCAGTCTGCGTGGTGTGCAGCCCGGCGCCGACGACGAGGAAGCTGAAGCCCGCACCGAGCGGGCCGATCCACGCCGGCCATTGCTGAGACTGCCCGCCGCCGGACAACACCAGCAGTGCAAACGGCATCACGGCGAAGCCGCCGAACTGGATCAGCGTGCCCATCCAGATGAACGGCACGCGCCGCCAGCCGAGCGCGCTGCGATGCGTGTCGGAGCGAAAACCGATCAGTGCGCGCAGCGGCGCATACAGCACCGGCAACGCCACCATCACCGCGACCAGCGCCGCGGGCACGTTCAGCTCGACGATCATGACGCGGTTCAACGTGCCGACGAGCAGCACCAGCGCCATGCCCACCGAGACCTGGAACAGCGACAGGCGCAGCAGGCGCGACAGCGGCAGGTCCGGCGTCGCTGCATCGGCGAACGGCAGGAAGCGCGGACCGAGTTGCGCCCAGCGCACGACGAGGCCCCGCGACAGGCCGCGTGAGACAGGGCGTGTGGAGACGGTCAAGACAGATCCCATTGCGCGTTGCCGGCAAGCTCACGCGCGAACCGGAAGCCACGGCTTCCGACGCGCGCGCGAACCGGCCCGCGCCACGCGGCCGGCGACTACTTGGGCGCCGCTGCGACCAGCGTCGAGGGTGGCGCCGCCGCCGTCGTGGCGGGCGCTTCGGCGGCTGCCGATTTGCCCGTGCCGCCGACGTAGTAGTTCTTCAGCCACGGCGCCGTGTTGAGCAGCGTCAGGTGAACGGCGAACGAGCTGATCGCCACCGCGGAGAGGAACAGTGGGATGCCGACCGACGGCTTGACCACGCACCAGATTTTTCCGTAGATCATGTTGTGCCCTCCGTATTCACTTCAGCCAGGGTGAATAGATGTAGGCGAACAGATGCGCGAGCACGGCGATGAAGCCGAAGATCTGTGTGCCTTGAATCAAGTGGCGGTGGATCTCTTCCGACTCTGCTTCGGTCAATCCGGTGGGCCACACCTTGTTGGGGTCCGATGTTCTGTCTGCCATGTGTCCTCCTCGTGGGGAGTTCCAACTTCGTGCGCAACCCGCACGCGGGTACCCAGGTGGACTGTCACACTGAAATCGGCAGTCGCCGTCCGCGCGATACGAGGCACGCTGCGGCGTTGCGAATGCTCGCGATGCCTGTGGGCATCGCTGTGCTTCGCGCCTTGCATCGCACCCCGTCTCGCACGTCCTTCGACTCCCATTTCAATGTGACAGTCCACCAGAGCTGGCACCACCCGGTACCGGCTGTGTGTAATCTCTACCTTACGCTTTGAAGTGTCAAGTGTTGATTACGCCGACGCCGTTGCCTCGGCGGGACTTCCAGGCCCGGGCGCACTCGAAGCGAAGGCTGCGCCCGGAGCAGGAGCTCCCGGTACGGATGAGTAACAAGCGATCGCGCTCATATGGGTTAACTGCACAGATAGAATCAACGCTTGCATTGCGAGGTCAGTTTGGCCACCCGACGTCCCGAAACTTCGTCCGATCGCGCGCTCCTGGAGGCTCTGGCCCGGGTGCTCGAACCGGCAGCGCGCCTGGCCGTCGCCAAGGGCCTGCCTTTCACCATCTCGCAGGAAGTGCTGAGGCAGGCCTATGTCAAAGCGGCGCAGCGCGCCAACGGTGCCCCGGGCAAGCCGACGGTCAGCAGCATCGCCGCGGCCACCGGCTTGACGCGGCGCGAGGTCACGCGCCTGGTCGAAGACATGCCTGTGGCAGCAGCTCGCAAGCCCTCGCCGGCGATACAGATTTTCACGGCCTGGCTCGGTGACCCCAGGCTGCGTGACCGGCGCGGCCAGCCCAAGCCGCTGCGCCGCCAGGGCGCGGCGCCCAGTTTCGACGCGCTCGCGCAGTCGATCACGCGCGACATGCACTCGCGCACGCTGCTCGAGGAGCTGTGCCGCCTGGGCTTGGCGCGGCACGATGTCGAGACCGACCTGGTGCACCTGCAACGGCAAGGCTTCGTGCCGCGCGACGATGAGTCACGCATGCTGGCCTTTCTCGGCCACAACGTCGGCGACCACTTGTCGGCCAGCGTGGCCAACGTGCTGCAAGACGAGCGCCTTCACTTCGAGCAGGCGGTCTATGCCGATGAACTGAGCGAAGCGTCGATCGACATCGCCAAGAAACTCGTCAACGTGCAATGGCGCTCGTTGATGGCCGCGCTGGTGCCGGAGCTCGAAGCGCTGGTCAAGGCCGACAGTCAGGCCGACGGCAAGAGCCGAAGAAAACGCGCCGATCGGCGCATGCGCGTCGGCCTGTACGCCTATGACGAGCGCATCGACGCTGACAAGGACAAGGACAAGGAGACCTGACATGACAACGCTTCCATCCGCCGAGGGCTTTCGCCGACGTGAACTGATGCTTGCCGCGTTCAGCCTGCTGGGTGGCTGCGGCGGCGTTGAAAGCGGCGGCACCGGCACCGGCACGGCGCCGCCCACGCTCGCCTATGGCCCGATCACCGGCTTCGGCTCGATCATCGTCGGCGGCGTGCGCTACGACGAATCGAACGCGGCCATCGAGGCCGACGACGGCACGATGCTGTCGCGCACCGCGCTGCGCCTGGGCATGCAGGCCGAAGTGATGGCTTCGCAGATCACGCCTTCGACGACCGGCGCGCCGTCGGCGGTGGCGTCGAGCGTGCGCTTGCGCAGCGAGATCGTCGGTCCGGTCGAGGCCATCGACGCCGCCGCCGCCGAGCTGACGGTACTGGGCCAACGCGTCGCTATCGTCGCCTCGACCGCTTTCGACGACGCGCTGGCCAGCGGCTTGGCCGCGCTGTCGGTGGGTGATGCCGTCGAGGTTTCTGCGAGCCTGGACCGTGCGAGCAACCGCTATGTCGCCACGCGTGTCGAGCGGCGCGCGGCCGGCGGCGCTTTCAAGCTGCGCGGCGTGGTCGGCAGTTTATCCATCGCCGCGCGCACGCTGACGATCGGCGCGGCGGTGATCGACTGGAGCGGCGTGGCACCGACGGATCCGGCCACCGCGCTGGCGCCCGGCACTGCCTTGCGCATCACGCTGTCGAATGCGCCGTCCGCCGGCGGCGTCTGGCGTGCCACGGCGCTGAACGTCAACGCCGTGATGCTGCCCGACCGCGAGCGGGTCGAGATCGAAGGCCGCGTCAGCGCGTTCACGTCGGTGGCGCGCTTCGAAGTCAACGGCCTGGCCGTCGATGCCGGCGCAGCCACCTTCCCGAACGGCAATGCAGGCCTGGTGCTCGGCGCCAAAGTCGAGGTCAAGGGCAGCGCCCGCGGCGGTGTGCTGGTGGCTGCGAGCGTCGAGGTCAAAGGCGAAGGCGACGGCGGCGAGGTGGAGCTCCACGGCAGCATCGAATCGGTCGATACACCGGCGCAGCAGTTCGTCGTGCGCGGCGTGCGTGTGGTCTGGAGCGCGGCAACGCGGTTCGACAGCAGCACGGCCGCCGACATCCGGGTTGGACGCCAGGTCGAGGTCAAGGGCACGCTGTCGGCCGACGGCACGCGCGTCGAAGCCAGCGAAATTCACGTCGAGCGCTAGTCCACTGAATCATTGAAGTGGGCGGCGCTGCCCACGCCTCAGGCCGCTCCGCGAAGCGCTGCCTGCGGCGCCGCCCTGGCTCTTTGATGCGCCGCCACTCGACACAAGTCGCAACGACCCTGACCGGAATACCGGCCAGAATTGACGTGTGCAATCAACACATTTCACTAAGATGCAGCCAGGTTCGTTGTTGCCTGCGCGTGTTGGCAAGTCAGCAACGCGGCTGAACCTAACGGCTGTTCGGCATGTTCGACAACGACATTTGGATCCACGGTTCACTGATTGACGGACGCCAGCGGCCCCGCCGCTGGCTGCGGATTCGCCTTCGAGGCTGGCTCGTCAGCCCACATCGCTGACATGCTGACTTCCGACACGATCGACATCGCTCCAGAGCAAGCGCCGCCGACGCCACACAAGCAGCCGCGCGGCGCAGGCGCTGCGCAGAGCACAACACCGCCCGCCCCGGCAAACCCGACGCACGAGCGCCGTGACGGCCACCCGGGGCGCGGCGACGTGCTGCTGTATGCACTGCTCACCTTGCTGGTGGCCGCGGCGTGGCAGATCACGCAACTCAAGCTGTTCAAGCCCAACGACGATCTGAGCTACTGGATCGCCGTGGCCGGCGGCTCGATGATGCTGGCGCTGTTCAGCTACCCGCTGCGCAAGTACGTGCGCTTCATGCAGGGCCTGGGCAAGGTCAAGTGGTGGTTCTCGGTGCATCTATTTCTCGGCATCGGCGGGCCCTGGCTGATCCTCGTGCACTCGGGCTTTCACATCGGCTCGCTCAATGCCGGCGTGGCGCTCTACAGCATGGTCATCGTCGTCGCCAGCGGCGTCGTCGGCCGCTTCATCCATGTGCGCGTCAACCGCGGCCTGAACGGCGAGCGCATGTCGCTGGTCGAGTTGCGCGAGCGCGCCGGCATGGTGGAGAGCGATGCGCGCTCGAAGCTCGACTTTTCGCCCGAAGTCAAGGCCCGCCTGCTGGCCTTCGAGCAGCACGAGCTGCGCGCCAGCCCGGGCTGGCTGACGCATCTGCGCCAGGTCACGGTGTTGCCGCTGCAGCAGACCATCGCCTATTTGCTTTGCGCCGCCGAGTTGCGAAGTCGCTTGCGCCAGATGTCCACCGAGCAAGCGTGGACCCCGGACGACCTGCAACGCCGCGAACGCCGCGCGCTGCGCCTGGCGGATCGCTACCTCGACGCGGTGGTGCGCGTTGCCCAGTACAGCGCCTACGAGCGCCTGTTCGCGCTCTGGCATCTGGCGCACTTGCCTTTCGTTTACCTGCTGATCATCAGCGCCATCGTGCACGTGATCGCCGTTCACGCCTATTGAGGTTGGATTGACGCCGTGGCCCCAACTCCTTCGACTGTGGCTTGGGGCAATCCTGCTCGCGGCAGCGGGTGTCGGCGCACCCGCAGTGGCGCAGACGATCGAATCGGTGATCCGCCCGGGCGACGTGATTCAAGGCCACGCGAAGTGGGAAGAAGAGTGTTCGAAGTGCCATGTTCGCTTCGACCGCGCGGCGCAGGATCGCCTGTGCATGGATTGCCACAAGGAAGTGGGGCAGGACATGCGTGAGCGCAGCGGCTACCACGGCCGGCTGAAGACGCAGCAGTGCCGCAGTTGCCACACCGACCACAAGGGCCGCGCGGCGCGCATCGTCGAGCTCGACAAGACGAAGTTCGACCACACGCTCACCGACTACCTGCTGCGCGGCAAGCACGCCAAGGTCGAATGCGAGAAGTGCCACGAGCCGAAGAAAAAGTACTGGCAGGCGGCCTCCGATTGCAACGCCTGCCACCGCAAGGACGACGTGCACAAGGGCTCACTGGGCGCGAAGTGCGCCGACTGCCACACCGAAATCGACTGGAAGGACGCCAAGTTCGACCACGGCAAGACGCGCTTCGCGTTGCTGGACAAACACGCCGACGCCAAGTGCGACGCCTGCCACAAGAGGGGCGCCGACTACAAGGACGCGCCGCGGACCTGCATAGGATGCCACAGACGAGACGACGACGGCGCCAAGGGCCACAAGGGCCTGTACGGCGAGCGCTGCGACAGTTGCCACGGCGCCAAGGCCTGGAAGCCATCGACCTTCCACCACGACAGCGACACCAAATACGCCTTGCGCGGCAAACACCGCAGCACCAAGTGCGCCGACTGCCACACCGGCAACCTCTACAAGGACAAGGTCGGCACGGCGTGCGTCGATTGCCACAGACGAGACGACGAAGGACTGAAGGGCCACAAGGGCAGCTTGGGCCGCGACTGCGCGGCCTGCCACACCGAGAGCGGCTGGAAGGAAAAGGCCAAGTTCGACCACAACAGGACCAAGTTCCCGCTGCTCGGCAAGCACAACGACACGAAGTGCGACGCCTGCCACAAGAGCACGAATTACAAGGAAGCGCCGAAGGACTGCATCGGCTGCCACAAGAAGGACGACAAGCACGAGGCCACGCTCGGCACGAAGTGCGAGTCGTGCCACATCGAGCGCGACTGGAAAAGCACAGGCTTCGAGCACGACAAGACGAAGTTCCCCTTGCGCAACGCGCACGCCGCCAAGGCCGTGCCCTGCAAGGCCTGTCACGTCGATCAAAAGCACTACCGCGACACGCCGATGGAGTGCTACGCCTGCCACAAGAAAGACGACAAGCACGAAGGCCAGCAAGGCACCAAGTGCGAGAGCTGCCACGGCGACCGCGACTGGAAGGTCAGCGGCTTCGACCACCGCAAGACGCGCTTCGCGCTCGTCGGCAAGCATGGCGCCGTCAAGTGCGCCGACTGCCACGTCACGCCGCGCTACAAGGACGCGGCGCGTGACTGCTTCAGTTGCCACAAGAAGGACGACAAGCACAAGCTGAAGTTCGGCATCGCCTGCGAGAGCTGCCACAACGCGCGCGCCTGGGGCCTCTGGGACTACGACCACTCGGGCCGCGCGAAATACGCGCTCGACGGCGCGCACGCCAAGCTGGTTTGCGAGAGCTGCCACAAGCAGCCGGCGCCCACCGGCAAGGCCTCTGCCGAGGTCGGCACCACCTGCATCGCCTGCCACCGCCGCGACGACACGCATGACGGCGCGTTCGGCGCTGTCTGCGAGCAGTGCCACGTGACCGAGAACTGGAAGCGCATCCGCAACCGCGTCAGCGCAGAACCAAGGCGGCCCCAATGAACACGTCCATCGGCTTGCAGAAGTTCGCGTGCCGCGCCCGCGTCGCGCTGGCGGCGCTGCTCTGGCTGTTGATAGCGCTGATGACGCAACCCGCGCTGGCGCAAGGCGCGAACCAGAAGGACTTCGATCACCTGAAGACCGGCTTTGCCCTCACCGGCAAGCACGTCGATATCCGTTGCGAGTCCTGCCATCAGAACGGCGTGCTCAAAGGCACACCGCGCGACTGCGCGTCGTGCCACCTTTCCGGCAAGCGCTTCGCGCGCGGCAACGTCGTCATGCCGCAGCAGCACGTCCCGACGCAGCAGGCCTGCGAGACCTGCCACACGACCAAGACCTTTGCCGGCGCCAAGTTCAACCATGCCGGCGTCGCGCCGGGCTCGTGCCAGAGCTGCCACAACGGCACGCTCAGTGCGGGCAAGCCGTCCAATCACATCCAGACCAATGCCTCGTGCGACAGCTGCCACCGCACCACGGCGTGGAGCCCCGCCGCCAACTTCGACCACAGCGGCGTGGTCGTCGGCACCTGCGCCACCTGCCACGGCGCGGGCCGCGCAACCGGCAAGTCGGCCGCGCACATGCCGACCAATGCCAGCCAGTCGTGCGACGACTGCCACAAGAGCTTCAGCATCTGGCGGCCAACGGCCTGGACCCACACGCAGATGGTCACCAGCAGCCAATGCGCGAGCTGCCACACGGGCGGCTACCCGCCGGCCGACGGCAGGCCCGCCAACCACGTGCCCTACGCGTCGGTAGGTGCGATGGCCGCGGCCAATTGCGACGCCTGCCACAAGGGCAGCTTCAGCTCATGGGCCAACGGCCGCGTGCATGCCAACTTCGCAGTGGCCGGCAGTTGCGCCAGTTGCCACACCGGCGCCTTCATGAACGCCGTCGGCAAACCCAACACGCCCGTGCACAACGGCGTCACCAACTGCGAGGCCTGCCACAACACGAGCGGCTGGTCGGGCGCCAAGGTGGACCACAGCACATTCACCGCCGCCACCAATTGCGCGAGCTGCCACAACGGCACCACGGCAACAGCCAAGCCGGCCGCGCACATGCCCACCGGCGCCACGAGTTGCTTCGCCTGCCACAGCGTCAGCCCGGCCGGCTGGAAGCCGACCAAGTGGACACACACGCAAGTCGCCGTGGCCGCGCAGTGCGCGACCTGTCATACCGGCGGCTACCCGCCGGCCGACGGCAAGCCGGGCAATCACATTCCGTACCAGAGCGTGGCGCTGACGGCCGCGGCCAATTGCGACAGTTGTCACAAGGGCAGCTTCACGAGCTGGGCCAACGGCCGGCTGCACACGAACTACGCCATCAGCAGCGGCTGCGTCAGTTGCCACAGCGGCGCCTACCTGAGCGCCGTCGGCAAACCCAACAACGCCACGCATGCCTCGGTGACCGGCAACTGCGAGAGCTGCCACAAGAGCACCGCGAGCTGGGCCGGCGCGAAGACCGATCACAGCGCATTCACCGCCGCGACCAATTGCGCGAGCTGCCACAACGGCACCGCGGGCACCGCCAAGCCGGCCAACCACATGCCGACCACGGCCAACTGTTTGGCCTGCCACAACGTCAGCCCTGCCCTGTGGACGCCGACGAAGTGGAACCACACACAGGTCACCGTCACCGCGCAGTGCGCCACCTGCCACAGCGGCGGCTATCCGCCCGCCGACGGACGACCGGCCAATCACATCCCGTACCAGTCGGTCGCGCTCACCGCCGCGGCCAATTGCGACAGTTGCCACAAGGGCGGCTTCACGACCTGGGCCAACGGCCGTCTGCACAGCAACTACAGCCTGGCCACCGGCTGCGTCAGTTGCCACAGCGGCGCGTACCTGAGCGCCGTCGGCAAGCCCAACAACGCCACGCACGCCAGCGTCACCGGCAATTGCGAGAGCTGCCACAAGAGCACGGCCACCTGGGCCGGGGCAAAGACCGATCACAGCACCTTCACGGCCGCCACCACCTGCGCCACCTGCCACAACGGCTCAACGGCCACCGGCAAGCCGGGCAACCACATGCCGACCGCGGCCAATTGCCTGACGTGCCACAACGTCAGCCCGGCGTTGTGGACGCCGACGAAATGGAACCACACGCAGGTCGCCGTCACCGCGCAATGCGCAAGCTGCCACACCGGCGGCTACCCACCCGCCGACGGCCGGCCGGCGAACCACATCCCGTACCAGACCGTCGCGTTGACCGCCGCAGCCAATTGCGACAGTTGCCACAAGGGCAGCTTCACCACCTGGACCAACGGCCGCCTGCATGCGAACTACAGCATCAGCAGCGGCTGCTTCAGTTGCCACACCGGCGCCTATCTCAGCGCCGTCGGCAAACCGAACACGCCCACGCACGCCGGCGTCACCGGCAATTGCGAGAGCTGCCACAAGAGCACCGCGAGCTGGGCCACGGTGACCTTCGCGCACTCTCCCGCCAACGCGGTCGGCACCGGCACCTGCGACACCTGCCACAACGGCAGCACGGCCAAGGGCAAGACAGCGACGCACATCCCGATCCCGGCCGGCGCGGCGCGCTGCGACTCCTGCCACAAGTCGCAGGCCAGCTTCGCCACCGCGACGACGATGAACCACAGCGTCGTCACCGCCGGCGCCTGCAAGTCCTGCCACAACGGCAGTTATGTGTCGCAGGGCACGCAGGGCGCGCTGGCCAAACCGACGAACCACATCCCCGAGGTGCAGTTGCTCAACGGCGCGGCGATGGACTGCAACGCCTGCCACACCGGCACCGCCGTGTGGACCTCGGTGACGATGAACCACAACAACAGCCAGGGCAACGGCGCCGGCTGGTGCAAGGGCTGCCACACCAGCGGCCAAGCCTTCCTCGGCAACATGGAGAAGAAGTCGCTGACGCACCAGAAATCGACCGGCGTCACCGACTGTTCGCAGTCGGGCTGCCACCGCCCGCTCGGCAACCGAGGCACGCCTTACCGCAGCTGGTAGCCGCTGCCTGCGCCATCACAAAAAACACCGCGCCTATGAATCACCTCTTTCGCACCACGATTTCCGTCACCCTCCTGGCCGCCGCCTGCACCGGCGTGCAGGCGCAAACGATCGACCAGTTCGACGTGCGCCGCGAGGGCAACAACGCCGTGCTGCAACTGCGCTTCGCCACCGAGATCCAGTTCCAGCGCTCGTTCTCGACACGCTCGGGCGACCAGACGCTGATCTTCTACGCCCTGACCACCACCACCAACGCCGAATTGCGCGCCAGCCAGGCCATGACGATCGATGCCCGGCAAGGCCTGCCGCGCCTGACGCTGGCCGACGAGTCCGATCGCGGCGAGCGCAACCGCAAGATCATTCTGCGCACGGCCGACAGCACGCGCCTCGAAGTGCGCGCCGGCCAGGGCAATCGCAGCATCGAGATCGTGTTCGTGGGCGCCGCCGGCGGCGTGTCGGCCGCGCAGGCCGCGCCGGTGCGCCGCCCCGCGGCGCCTGCCGCCGCTGCACCGACGGAGATCACACCGGCCAACCTGCCGCAAGCCGAACGCCGCTTCGTCATCGTGCTGCAGTCATCCACCGACCCGAACGCCGCGACGGCCGCGGCGATACCGCGTGGCCTGCAGAACTACGACGTGTTCACCAGCGAACGTTGGGTCGATGGCCAGAAGCGCTATGAAGTCCTGGTCGGTCATTTCACCAACCGCACGCAAGCCGAAGCCGTGCTGCGTCAACTGAGCGGATTTCCGCAAGCCTCGATCCTGGCCAGCGCGGCGATTGGGCAGCCTGTTGGCGCTGCGGTCGCAGCCGCCCCTGCAGCGCCGCCGGCCCCGGCGCCCACGCCGAGCCCCGCGCCCACGCCGGTGCCGGTGCCTGTGCCGCAGCCAGCGCCGTCGCCGACGCCCGAGCCGGCGGCGCCGCCACCGACCGCACCGGCCACCGCGGCAGCCACGCCACCAGTGCCGACAGCAACCGAAGTCGATGCCCAGTCGGATGCCTTGTTCGCCACCGCGCAAGCGGCGATGGCGCAGCAGAATTTCGTCGCCGCCACGGCGGCACTGAACGAGCTGCTCAACCTGCCGCCCAACCGCAACACGCGCGCGGCGCAGGAGATGGCTGGCGTGGCCCGTGCGCGCACGGGCGACGTGGCGCGGGCGCGCATCGAGTTCGAGACCTACTTGCAGCTTTATCCGCAAGGCGAAGGCAGCGAGCGCGTGAAACGCGAACTGGCCGCGCTGCCGGCGGCGGTGGCGACCACGGCGCAAGGCCAGACCAAGCCGGCTGTCGAGATCACCACCACCGGCTCGGCCTCAACGTCTTACTTCGGCGGCAACGGCCAGATCCGCAGCCAGGACTTCAAGGATTCGCCGGTCGCCGGCGTGCCGCAGGTGGCCGGCGACCCGCTGCTCTCCGGCGACAAGTCGCGGCAGTGGTTCAGCGATGTCGATCTCACCTGGCGCCGCCGCGATGCCGACAGCGACATGCGCTTCGTCTTCCGCGACGCCTACAGCGCCGACCTCGAGCGCAGCGACAAGAGCAAGAACCGCTTGTCGTCGCTGTACGTGGACTACAAGTCGCTCACCGGCGGCTACGGCGTGCGCCTGGGCCGCCAGTCGCCGACCGGCGGCGGCGTGATGGGGCGCTTCGACGGCGTCTCGGCCAACGTGCTGCTGCGCCCCAAGTTGAAACTCGCCGCGGTGGCCGGCCGGCCGACCGACAAGTTCTTCGAGTCCAAGCGCAAGTTCTATGGCGCCTCACTCGACGCCGACGCGCTGCTGCCGAACTTCGGCGCTGCTGTTTACGTCATCCAGCAGAACATCGACAGCGAGATCGACCGCCGCGCGATCGGTCTGGACATGCGCTACTTCAAGGACGGTGCTTCCGTGTTCTCGCAGTTCGACTACGACACGCTGATCAAGGGCCTGAACATCGCCACGGTGCAGGGCACCTTGGTCATGGAAGACAACACCGTGTTCAACGCCCTGTACGACCGGCGCGCGCTGACGATGCTGGCGCTGGGCAACTCGCTGACCTTCGAAGACCCCACCAACCCCGGTGTGCTCTACGCACGCATCGCCGACAAGCTGGCGACGACGACGCTGCAGGCGCTGCGCGACCAGATCAAGCGCACGACGCCCTTCATCACGCAGGCGCAACTCGGCGTCACGCGGCCGCTCGACAAGACCTGGCAAGTCGGCGCCAGCGCGCAGCTCACCAACACCGGCGCCATTCCCGCGGTGCCTGAGGTGGTCGGCTTCGAGAACGGGCGCCCGGCCACCGGCAACATCTACAGCGCGAGCGGCCAGTTGATCGGCCTGAACCTGTACTCGCAGCGCGACACGCATGTCTTCTCGGCCACCGGCATCACCAGCCCGAACCTGAAGGGCTTTTTGATGTCGTACAACAACTCATCCGTGGCCGCGGACGTGTGGCAACTCGAACCCTCGTTACAGTACTACCGCGATCGCAGCCCCGAGGGCAGCACCAACCAGCGCTGGACACCGGGACTGCGCGTCACTTACCGCGGCTGGGAGCGCTGGGCGGTGGAGTCGAGCCTGACCTATGAACTGGGCAAGTCTTCGCGCGTGACGGCAGACGCGACCGATCCGACATTGACCATCACGACCAAAGAATCGTCCAACCGTGCCAACTACTCCCTCGGTGCCCGCTACTCGTTCTGACACCGGGGAATTGCCCACGCTGGCTGCTGTCGATCTGGCTTGTCGCCGCGGCAACCGGCGGCTGTTCGGCGGCGTGAACTTCGAAGTCGGCGCCGGCCGGGCGATGTGGCTGCGCGGGCGCAACGGGCGCGGCAAGACGAGTCTGCTGCGCCTGGCCGCTGGGTTGGCGGTGCCCGAGTCGGGGCATATCACCTGGGGCGGAGTGCCGGTGCGCAAGGCCCAGGCCATGGCGCAACGCCTGCTCTATGTCGCGCATGCGAGCGCGTTGAAGGACGATCTGAGCGTCACCGAGTCGTTGCGCTTTCTGGCGCAACTTCACGGCCGCGACGACAGCATCACGGCCTTGCACGCGGCGCTCGACCGTGTCGGCATGGGCTCGCGGCGCGACGCGCTGGTGCGCACGCTGTCGCAAGGCCAGCGCCGACGCGCCACGCTGGCGCGGCTGGCCTTGGAGCGCGAGGCCTCGATCTGGATCCTCGACGAACCGTATGACGCGCTCGACAGCGACGGCATCGAAGCTGTCAACGTGCTGCTCAGCGAACACCTGGCACGCGGCGGCAGCGTGCTGTTGACGAGCCACCAGGCAGCGGGTGCATCGGCGCCGCCGATGGCGGTGTTCGACCTCGATCCGTTTGCCTGGAAATGAAACCCGCGCGCTCGTCACCGTCTGCCATCGGCCCATTGCTGACCTTGAGCGAAACGTCGGCTCGCCAAGCCCCTTGTGCGCTCCGCTCCCCCCGTTCGCCCTGAGCTTGCGAAGGGCCAGGCTGAGCCGGTCTAAGCCTTTGGAGTGAGGCACGAAGGCTTCGACCGGCTCAGCCCGAACGGTGGCGCAAGGGGCTTCGACAGGCTCAGCCCGAACGGTTGTTTGCGGACGCTCGAACGAATCACCAAAGGGCCGCAAGCCGAAGCCCGCTTCACGCGTCGTGCCTCGCGCACAGCGCAGCGGAGCCACTGAGATGTCCAGCGCCGCCCTCGCCATCTACAGCCGCGACGTGCGCGTGGCCTCGCGCCGCCGTGTCGAAGCGCTGCTGCCGGTGGTCTTCTTCGTCGTTGCGATCAGCCTGTTCCCGATCGGCGTCGGCCCCGAGCCGCAGATGCTGCGCCAGATCGCCGCCGGCATCGTCTGGGTCTGCGCGCTGCTGGCCTCGATGCTCTCGGTGGCCAACCTCTACGCCGGCGACCAGGCCGACGGTTCGCTCGAGCAGATGATGCTGTCGGGCCACTCCGGCAGCCTGATCGCCGCCGCCAAAGCCACCGCGCACTGGACCGTGACCGGCGCGCCGCTGGTGCTGACCGCGCCGCTGATCGGCCTGTTGCTGGGCATGAGCAGCGAGGCGATCGCGGCGCTGATCGCCTCGCTACTGCTCGGCACGCCGATCCTGTCGTTGCTCGGCGGCTTAGGCGCTGCCCTCACACTCGGCCTGCGCAGCGCCGGTGTGCTGCTGATCCTGTTGATCGTGCCGCTGTCGATTCCCGCGCTGATCTTCGGCGCCGGCGCGGTCAGCGCGATCGACGCCGGCCTGTCGGCGCAGGGGCACTTTTCGTTGCTCGGCGCGCTGCTGATCTTCACCGTGCTGTGCGCGCCGGTGGCAACGTCGTTCGCGCTGCGCATCGCATTAGAGTGACCCGCATGAGCAAACCACCGCTGACCTGGTTGACCTTCTCCGCGCCCTCGCGTTTTTACGCGCTGGCCCGCGCCGTCAATCCTTGGCTGTGGACGCTTGCCATCGCCTTGTCCATCGCCGGCCTGTACATCGGCTTTTTCGTCGCGCCGACCGATGCCACGCAGAGCGAGTCGTACCGCATCATCTTCATCCACGTGCCCGCGGCCTGGATGTCGATGGTGCTGTACCTGGCGATGGCCTTCTGGGCAGCGGTCGGCTGGATGCTGGGCGCGCGCATGGCCTCGACGCTCGCCCGCGCCATCGCACCGACGGGCGCGATGTTCACCTTCATCGCGCTGTGGACCGGCGCCTTCTGGGGCAAACCCACCTGGGGTACGTGGTGGGTGTGGGATGCGCGGCTGACCTCGGAACTTATCCTGCTGTTTTTGTATCTGGGATTCATTGCGCTGGTCACTTCGATTGATGATTTGCGACGTGGCGACAAGGCCGGCGCGCTGCTGGCCATCGTCGGTTCGATCAATGTGCCGATCATTTACTTCTCGGTGCGCTGGTGGAATACGCTGCACCAGGGAGCGACGATCAGTCTGACCAGCGCACCGAAAATGGCGCAAACGATGCTGCTGGCGATGCTGATCATGACCTTCGCTTTCTGGGCCTATGCGTTTGCCACGGTGTTCACCCGCGCGCAAGCTCTGGCGCTGGAGCGCGATGCCGACGCCGACTGGGCGCGAAAGGAAATGCTATGAACTGGGGCAGTCTGTCGGAGTTCCTGTCCATGAAGGGCTATGGGCTGTACGTTTGGGGCTCGTATGGCGTGACCGCGCTGGTCCTGCTGATCGAGCCGTGGCTGGTGCGGCGTCATCTGCAGCGTGCGCGCCGCGGTGCCAACACCTTGGAGCATTGAGCCGATGAAACCGCGTCACAAACGTCTGGCCTGGATCGGCGGCATCGTTGCCAGCGTCGCCTTGGCCGCGGGCCTGGTGTTGAACGCCTTCAACAGCAATCTGGTGTTCTTCTTCTCGCCCTCGCAGGTGATGGCCAAGGAAGCGCCCACCGCCAAAACCTTCCGCCTGGGCGGCATGGTCAAGGAAGGCAGCGTCAAGCGCAACGGCACCGAGGTCGAGTTCGCCGTCACCGACACCGCGCAGACCATCAACGTCAAGTACGTCGGCATCCTGCCCGACCTGTTCAAGGAGGGCAAAGGCGTCGTCGCCCAAGGCCAGTTGCAGGGCGACGGCGTCTTCGTCGCGCGCGAGGTGCTGGCCAAGCACGACGAGAACTACATGCCGCCCGAAGCGGCAGAGGCTTTGAAGCGCGCGAAGCAGACCAACGAAAAGATCGCCAACACCGTCTCACCAGGAGCCGCACGATGATCCCCGAACTCGGTCAGTTCGCGCTGCTGCTGGCCCTGGCCGTGGCGCTGGTGCAGGGCAGCCTGCCGATCGCCGGCGCCGCGCGCGCACGCAGCGACTGGATGGCGCTGGCACGGCCGGCGGCGCAGACGCAGTGCCTGCTCGTCATGATCGCCTTCGCCTGCCTGATGGCCTCGTTCATCCGCAACGACTTCTCGGTGCTCTACGTCGCCGAGAACAGCAACTCGGCGCTGCCGCTGCAATACCGCATCGCCGGCGTCTGGGGCGGCCATGAAGGCTCGTTGCTGCTGTGGCTGTTGATGCTGAACATCTGGACGCTCGCGGTCGCCACGTTCAGCCGCCACCTGCCAACGCCGGTGATCTCGCGCATCCTGGCCGTGATGGGCCTGATCAGTGTCGGCTTCCTGCTCTTCATGCTGATCACGTCGAACCCGTTCGAGCGCCTGCTGCCAGCCGCGGCCGACGGGCGTGACTTGAACCCGCTGCTGCAAGACCCGGGCATGGTGATCCACCCGCCCATGCTCTACATGGGCTACGTCGGCTTCTCGGTGGCGTTTGCGTTCGCGATCGCGGCGCTGATCGGCGGCAACCTCGACTCGACCTGGGCACGCTGGACACGGCCCTGGACCACGGCCGCGTGGATGTTCCTCACCGTCGGCATTGCGCTCGGCAGCTGGTGGGCGTATTACGAACTCGGCTGGGGCGGCTGGTGGTTCTGGGACCCGGTGGAGAACGCGTCGTTCATGCCGTGGCTTGTCGGCACCGCGCTGATCCATTCATTGGCCGTCACCGAGAAACGCGGCGCCTTCAAGTCGTGGACGGTGCTGCTGGCGATCATGGCGTTTTCGCTGTCGCTGCTCGGCACCTTCCTCGTCCGCTCGGGCGTGCTGTCTTCGGTGCATGCGTTTGCCACCGACCCGTCGCGCGGCCTGTTCATCCTCGCCTTTCTCGTCGTCGTCATCGGCGGCTCGCTGGCGCTGTACGCGTGGCGGGCGCCGCAGGTCGGGCTCGGCGCGCGCTTCGAGCTGGTCTCGCGCGAGACGATGCTGCTCGGCAACAACGTCATGCTCGTCGTCGCCATGGGCACCGTGCTGCTCGGCACGCTCTACCCGCTGGCGCTCGATGCGCTCGGCATGGGCAAGATCTCGGTCGGCCCACCGTACTTTGACACGGTCTTCGTGCCGATCATGACGCCGCTGGTGTTCCTGATGGGCATTGGCCCGCTGGCCCGTTGGAAGTCTGCCGAGTTGCCGAGCCTCGCCAAGCGCCTGCGTTGGGCGGCCGTGCTGACCGTCGTCATGGCCTTGCTCACCGGCTGGCTGGCGGGACGCATCTCGGTGATGGCCACACTCGGTTTCCTGATGGCCTGGTGGATCGTCTTCGCGGTGGCCACCGATCTGATCGAGCGCGTGCGGCCGGCGAGCGTGGCGGCGTCGAACCTGTGGGCGCGCTTGGGCCTCGTGCCGCGCACGATGTGGGGCATGTGGATGGCGCACCTGGGCATCGCCGCATTTGCTTTCGGCGTCAGCATGGTCAACACCTACGGCATCGAACGCGACGTGAAGATGGAGATCGGTGACACCGTCGAAGTGGCGGGCTATGTCTTCACCTACCGCGGCGTGCGTGACCTCGAAGGGCCGAACTACACCGCCGCACAAGGCCTCGTCGAAGTCACGAAGGGCGGCAAGCCCGTGGCGCGCATGCTGCCCGAGAAGCGCCTGTACCGCGTGCAGCAGAACCCGATGACCGAGGCCGCGATCAACACCGGCTTCACGCGCGACCTCTATGTCTCGCTCGGCGAGCCGGTAGGCAACAACAACGCCTGGGTGGTGCGCGTGTACTTCAAACCCTTCATCGACTGGATCTGGGGCGGCTGCCTGCTGATGGCGCTCGGCGGCGGCCTGGCCGCGACCGACCGGCGCTACCGCGCAACGAGCCGCGAGCGCATCGGCCTGCCCAGCGCGAGCGTCGCTTCATGAAGAGCCTGCGCTTCATCATTCCGCTGGCGGTGTTCGTCGTGCTGGTGGGCTTTCTGGCCCGCGGCCTGAAGCTCGACCCGCGCGAAGTGCCGTCGCCGCTGATCGGCAAGCCCGCGCCGGCCTTTGAGCTGACGCGCCTCGACGACCCGGCCAAGACGATCCGCCGCGAGGACATGCTCGGCAAGGTCTGGATGCTCAACGTCTGGGCCTCCTGGTGCGCGGCCTGCCGCGACGAACATCCACACCTGCTGGACTTCGCGCGCACCAAGCAGATGCCGATGATCGGCCTGAACTACAAAGACAAGCGAGAAGACGGTCTGAAATGGCTGGCCAATTTCGGCAACCCGTATGACGCCTCGCTGTGGGACGGCGACGGCCGCATCGGCATCGAGTTCGGCGTCTATGGCGCGCCGGAGACCTTCATCATCGACAGGCAGGGCGTGATCCGCTTCAAGCAGATCGGCGCCGTGACGCCGGAAGTGATCCAGAAGCGCATCCTGCCCTTGCTCAAGGAGCTGAAAGATGCCGATGGCTAGGCTGATCGCGCTGCTGTTGTGCGTGGCTTGCGCGAGTGCCGTCGCCAAAGAGGCCACGCCGGTGGCGACCGACCCCGCGCTCGAAGCGCGCATGTTGAGCATCGCTGCCGAGCTGCGCTGCCTCGTGTGCCAGAACCAGACGATCGCCGATTCGCATTCGGGCCTGGCCGAAGACCTGCGCAACCAGGTGCGCGAGCAATTGCGCAATGGCGCCAGCGACGCGCAGGTGTTGACGTTCATGACCGAACGCTACGGCGACTTCGTGCTCTACCGACCGCCGTTTAAAGCCACGACCGCGCTGCTGTGGGCGGGGCCCGCGGCGCTGCTCGTGCTCGGCCTGGGCGCGCTGGCGCTGGTGCTGCGGCGACGCTCGAAACTCGCCGCCGATCAGTTCGAACCCGATGACGACGAAGGCCTGATGGCCGACGAGCCCGCTGCCGGAGACCTGACGCGATGACCCTTTTCCTGGTGATCGGCGCGCTGCTGGCGCTGCTGACCTTGGCGCTGCTGACGCGCCCGTTGTGGCGGCGAGGCGGTGGCACCGCCGTCGACACGGCGGCCGTGACGGCGTTGCGCCGGCAGCTCGAACAACTCGCGGCGTCGAAACAATCGGGCGCGCTCGGCCAGGCGCAGTATGACGAGGCCCGCCAGGCACTCGAGCGGCGCATCGTCGATGCCGTGGTCAACACGCCGGCCGCCACCGCGCCGCCGGCGGCAGCCAAGGGTCTGCTGTTCGGCGTGGCGGGTTTTGTGTGTGCCGTCGCCGTGGCCGGATATGCCTGGCTCGGCACGCCGCACGCGCTGAACAGCGAACTCGCTACGGCGGCCGCGCCAGCCGGCGGCAACGACCACTCGGTGACGCTCGAACAGATCGAGGCCATGGTCGGCAAGCTCGAAGCGCGGCTGAAGGACAACCCGCAGGACGCCGTCGGCTGGGCCATGCTCGGCCGCTCGCATGCGGTGCTCGGCCGCCATGCGCAGGCGGTGCCGGCGTTCAAACAAGCGGTGGCCTTGCGCGGCGATGACGCGGTGCTGCTGGCCGACTATGCCGACGCGCTGGCGGTGGTCAACGGCCGCAACCTCGACGGCGAGCCCAGCCGGCTGGTCGAGCAGGCACTGAAGATCGATCCGGCCAACCTCAAGGCCCTGTTCCTGGCGGGCACGCACGCCTTCAACCAGCAGGACTACAAGGTGGCTCTGCAGCACTGGGAAAAGATGGTCGAGTTGGCACCGAACAATCAGATGGTGCAGCAGGTGCAGGGCGGCATCGACGAAGCACGCAAGCGCGCCGGCGGGTCCTCCGTGGCCGCAGCGTCGCCGGCAGCGAATCCAGCGCCGCTGCCGGCCGCGGCCACCCCGCCGCCGCCGGCCGGCGCGTCGATCACCGGCACGGTGACGATGGCGCCGGCGCTGGCCGCGAAGGCGCGGCCCGACGACACGCTGTTCGTCTTCGCGCGCGCGGCCGAAGGGCCGCGCATGCCGCTGGCGATCATGCGCAAGCAGGTCAAGGACCTGCCGCTCGCGTTCACGCTCGACGACAGCATGGCGATGACGCCGACGGCCAAGCTATCGTCGGCGCCGCGTGTGATCGTCGGTGCGCGCATCAGCGCGCGCGGCGAGGCGACGCCGCAGCCGGGCGATCTGCAAGGTTTTTCTCAGCCGGTGGCGCCGGGCGCGACGGGGCTGGCGATCCAGATCGCCGACGTGGTGGCAACGCCCTGAGCGTCGGGCCGCAAACGCCGCGCATGCAATACCTGGTTCTCTACGCGATCGCGCTGGCCGTGGTCTGGTGGCTCTATGTGCGCCGGCAGCGGCGCATCGGCCGCGAGCACGCGCAGCAGTTGCAGCAGTCGCAGGAAGCCGGTTTGGCCGAGCCGCCGTCGCTGCACCCGGTGATCGACCCGCTGCGCTGCCTCGGTTCGAGTTCGTGCGTCACGGCCTGCCCGGAGGACGCGATCGGCATCGTCGGTGGCAAGGCGGTGCTGGTCAACGCGGCGTCGTGCATCGGCCATGGCGCCTGCTTCGCGGCCTGCCCGGTCGATGCGATCCAACTCGTCTTCGGCACCGAGAAGCGCGGTGTGGACATCCCCAACGTCACGCCGCAGTTCGAGTCCAACGTGCCGGGCCTGTTCATCGCCGGCGAGCTCGGCGGCATGGGCCTGATCCGCAAGGCGGCTGAGCAGGGACGACAGGCCATCGATGTGATCCGGAAGCGCGCGCGCGGCGCGCATGAGTACGACGTGGTCATCGTCGGCTGCGGGCCGGCTGGCCTGTCGGCGGGCCTGTCGTCGATCGAACACAAGCTGCGCTACAAGCTGATCGAGCAGGAAGACTCGCTCGGCGGCGCGGTCTTCCACTACCCGCGTAACAAGATCGCAATGACGGCGCCGGTGAGGCTTGCGCTGGTCGGCAAGGTACGCTTCGGCGAAGTGCAGAAGGAAAAGCTGCTCGAGTTCTGGCAAGGCGTGGTGCAAAAGACCGGCTTGCAGATTGCGTTTCGCGAATGCATGCAGGGCATCGATGCCGCCGGCGACGGCTTCGTCGTGCGCACCAGCCGCCACAGCTACCGCACGCGCAGCGTGCTGCTCGCGCTGGGCCGGCGCGGCACGCCACGAAAACTCGACGTGCCGGGCGAGGAATCGCCCAAGGTGGTCTATCGCCTGATCGATCCGGCCCAGTACGACGGCCAGGCCGTGCTCGTTGTCGGCGGCGGTGACAGCGCGCTCGAAGCGGCCATTGCCCTGGCCGAGCAGCCCGGCACGCAGGTCACGTTGTCCTACCGCAGCGCGGCCTTCTCGCGCGTCAAGCAGAAGAACGGCCTGGCGCTCGCTGACGCGCAACGCAGCGGGCGCTTGCAGGTCGAGCTCGAATCGACGGTCGAATCCATCGACGGCGATGCGGTCCATCTGAAGACCCAGGCCGGCACGAAGACGCTGCGCAACGACGCCGTCATCGTCTGCGCCGGCGGCCAGTTGCCGACGCCGCTGCTGCAGCAGATCGGCATCGCCTTCGACACCAAGCACGGCACGGCCTGATCAGCACGCTCAGGCCCGGATGCCGTAAGTCGGCTTCGGCGCACGCCCGGTGATGCGCGCGACAAAGCGCTCCAGCCGGCGCCAAAAACTCACCTCTTCGAGCAGCGGGTTCAAAAAGTTGGTGACGACGCAGTAATGCGAGTCCTTGTTGCCGCCGTGGTGCTTGCCGTGGTGGCGCGGGCTTTGCAGCAGATGCATGCGTTGCAGCCATGAGACGACAGCCGGGTTCTCGCGCGGATTGCGGTGCGCCCACTTGTGCATCTGGTTGGCGTTGACCGAGAGCACGACGAACAGCAGCACGGCCACGCTCAAATGGCCGAGCGCATGCGCCAGGGCGAGGATCACGGCGCCGATCAACAGCAGATCCCATGAGCTTTGCCACCACGTGCGCTTGAGAAAGTCGCGCGGCCGGCGGTGGTGGACTTCGTTGTCGCGCGCGATCAGGTTGATGACGCGCACCTTGCGCCGCGGCTTGAAGCGCGCGTAGGTGTCCTCGCCCCAATGGACCACACCCGACACGAAGTCGGCGAGCACGACCGAGCCGGCGATCGCACCGAGGCTCGAAGTCACGACAACAACACCCATTCGAAAATGACTCACTGGTGGCAGCTCCACATGAAGCTGGGGCCATCGTCGCGGCGCCGCCGGCAGCCGTCCAGGGGCGAGTGCGGGGTATCTGCGGGCGGTACCGCGCGGCCGTGCGGGCTGCACCGATGCGCGGCCCCTCAACCACCCTGCCGCAGCATCGCCGCCTCAGCGCTGGCGATAGACGGCGGTTTCGAAATCGACAAAACCCGGGTACGACGCGATGTCCTGGAAGGGCAGGATCTGCGAGCCCCAGAAACCGCCGAGACCGTTCTTGCGGTCGATCCAGTAGAAGAGGTTGCCCAGACCGGCCCACATCAGCGAGCCCGCGGGCCGGCCGCTGGCCGTCGGCTCCTCGTTGCGCTGGAAGGTGTAGGCCCAGGTCTTCCTCACGCCGGGGTCGAACTCGCCGGCGTTGGTCAGCGACGGGATCGACGTTGGCCAGCCGCCGCTGGCCACGCCCGCGGGCAGCCCGTTCTTCGACATCGCCTCCACCGTCTCGGCTTTGAGCACGCGGCCGTGCGGCCCGGCGCCGTCGTTCAAGAACATGCGGATGAACTTCATGTACTCGCCCACACTCGCGTACAAGCCGTGGCCGCCCATGTCCATCTCGGGCGGCTGCGGCAGCATCAGGTCGGGCAAAGGGGTCAGCTTGCCGTCGGCCGCGCGATCGTGAATGACGGCGCGGCGGGTGCGCATGCTGTCGTTCATCGTGAAGGCGATGTCGCTCATGCCGAGCGGGCCGAAGATGCGCTCGGCGAAGACCTCGCCCAGCCGCTTGCCGCGCTGCTGCTCGACGATGCGGCCGAGCCAGTCGATGTTGGGGCCGTAGGTCCAGCGCTCGCCGGGGTCGTGCAGCAGCACGGTGCGGATCGAGGCGAAGGTGCACGAGACGACGGTCTGGATGCCTTTGGCGGTGCGGAACTTCAGATCGTCGGCGCTGAAGAACTCGTAGCCCTGGCCGCTGGTGTGCACCATCAGGTCGTTGACGGTGATGTCGCGCTTCGGTGCGCGCGTCTTTGGCTGGCCGGCGGCGTCGAAGCCGTCGAGCACCTGGAGCTCGGCAATCTCGGGCACGTACTTTTTGGCGGCGTCGGCCAGCGCGATCTTGCCTTCTTCGACGAGCTGTATCGCCGCGGTGCCGGTGATCGCCTTGGTGGTGGAGAAAATGGCCATCACCGAGTCCAGGCTCATCGCCGTGTCCTTGCCGAGCTCGCGCTTGCCGGCGCTGCCTTCGTAGGTGTTGGCGTTGCGGTCGGTGACCATCGCCACGACGCCCGGCGCGCCGCCGGCGCGGTGCACCGTGTAGTCGAGGATGGTGTCGGCGGCTTGTTTCAGTGTCAGTGCCATGGCTGTCTCCTGTACACAAAGTGTCGAAGCATCTTACGAGTCTGAAAGGGCGCGGCCAAGCACGCATTAGGATCGCTGCGAAGTTGCCATGCAGCCGCTGACGCACCACCAGATCATCGGTCTCATCCCGCCGTTCACGCGGCGCGGGCGCCATGTGGACCTGGGCGCGAGCAACCGGCAGGAGCGACGCATCGCCTTCGAGGCGATCGATCACGACGGCCCGCCGTCGTTGCGCGAGACGCTCGAACTCGAGAACCCGTACGACGACCACTTCGTCCTCACACGTCGCCTGCAACTCGACGGCGGCGAACTGCAGGCCAGCCTGGTGGCCGAGGGCCGCGATGCGGGTGAGCTGCTGCAACGCATCGAGGCCGTCGCGCCGCAACGGCAGTTCAACCTCGATGCCGGTTCACGTACGGGTTTGAGTTTTCGGCTCGATGGCGCGAGGCTGATCCTCAACGAGGCGACGTTGCAGTTCGGCGGCTACACACTGCACACGCGAGTGCCGCGCACCAAGGGCATGGCAGCGGAGTTCGAACTGGCCGCGCCCGCGGCGGCGGCCGTTACGCTGCCCGAAGACCTGCTCGCGGTGATCGGCTGGGACTGGTCGCCGCTGCGCGCGCGAAAAGACACCTGGACCGGCAAGGTGCGGCTGCGCGGCAAGGAGCCGCGGCGCAGCACGAGTGCCGAAGCCAAGCTGGCGCGCACGGTGCAGCACCTGGTGGCCACGCTGTCGCAGCCGCCCGCCGCGTTTCATCAGCGGCATGCCAAAGCGCGCTGGGGCGCAGCCCTTCGGCGCGGCATTCCGTTGTTGACGGCGCTGGGCATGATCGCTGGCGCGTCGATGCTGCCGCGCGCCGCGCTCGATGATTTTTCGCCGCTGCGCATGATGCTGTTCAACATTCCCACGCTGCTGCTGGCGTTGGCGTTTTCGATGCAGGAGCTGCCGCGCTTCGAGATCCCGCCGTGGCCGCGGCGCCTGGATGCATCGGCGTGGCCGTTGCTTGAACTTTCAGAAAGCTAGTCGATGCACGGCAACCCGATGAACATCCCGCCGCTGTCGATCGCTGCGGCCAAGGCCGCGCTGATCGAGCAGTACGCCGACGCCACGCTGCGCCGCCGCGCGAGCATGTTGTGGGGGCCGCGCGGCGTCGGCAAGTCGTCGGTCGTGCGCCAGGTGGCGGCGCACTTCGGCGTGCCGCTGGTCGATCTGCGGCTGACGACGATCGAGCCGGTGGACATCCGCGGCGCGATCTATGCCGACGACGTGCAGGGCAAGACCGTGTGGTTCCCGCCCGAGTTTCTGCCCGGGCCGGAGCAGCCGGCCGGCATCCTCTTCCTCGACGAGCTCACCGCCGCCGACCAGCGCCTGCAGATCTCCGCCTACTCGCTGATCTTGGACCGCCGCGTCGGCCACTACGCGCTGCCCGACGGCTGGCAGGTCATCGCGGCCGGCAACGCCAGCTTTCACGGCGCGGTCAGCCACGACATGGGCACGGCCCTGGCCGACCGCATGTTCCATTTCAACGTGCAGACGACGATCGATGCGTTCCTGGCGCACGCGATCGCATCGAACTTCGCGCCCGAGGTCATGGCGTACTTGAAAGTGCGGCCGGACAAGCTCGACGACACGCAGGCGCAACTCGCCGCCGATCACCTCGTCGGCGCCAGCCCGCGCGGCTGGGAAGACATCTCCAACGTGCTCAAGTCGGGCTTGTCCGAGACCGCGCAACGCGCGTTCGTGCAGGGCCGCATCGGCGCGGCCAACGCGGCCGAGTTCTTCGGCGTGCTGCGCGAACTGCAGGCCGCCGTCAATGTGATGCGGCTGCTCGCCGCCAAGCCCGGCGACGAAACCGCCGCGCTGCTGCCGCGCACGCTCGATGGCCTGTACGGCATGGTCTATGGCCTGCTTGCGGCCAGCAGCGACAGCACGGCGCTGGCGCGGGCGCTCGAAATCGTCGAGCAGTTGCCCGACACACGCACCGATGCCGCGTTGCCGCTGCGCGAGGCGCAGACGCTGGCGATGGAGCTGCTGATGCAGCGCGCGCTCGAAGGCGGGCTCGAAGCCACGGTGATCGACAGCGCATCCTATCGCCGCTACAGCGAACGCCGCCGCGAGGCGCAAGGCGCATGAACGTGCACGAGCACCGCGGCCTGCGCGCGGTGCAGCGCATGGTCGAGTTCGCGCCGTCCACCGGTGGCCTGGCCCTGTGGGTGCGGCATCACGATCTGCCGGCCGATGACGATGGCGACACGGCGCCGGTCTCCACCGACGGCAACACGCTGTTCTACGCCAAGCGCTTCGAGCAGCAGCCGCTCGATGAACAGGTGGGCCTGGTGGCGCACGAGGTGCTGCACATCGCGCTGCGCCACCCGCAGCGGTACGTCGATCTGCAACGCCTGCTCGGCGACGTCGATCTCAAGCTCTTCAACACCTGCGCCGACGCCATCGTCAACAGCACGCTCGACCACCTGAGCTGGCTGCGACTGCCGAAGACCGCGGTGCGGTTGGACAAACTGTTGGAGAGCGCGCTCGGTGTCTTCGCGAACGTCGAAAAGTCCTTGCTCGAATGGGACGTTGAACAGCTCTACCGAGCGATCGACGACCGCCGGCTACCGCCGCAGAACGGCCGGCGCAATGCGCAAGGCCAGGACCGCGCAATGACCAACGCCGACGCCGCCGGATCGGGCAGCCCGCGCGAAGACGGACCACGCTCCGCGGCCGTGCGCGCGCTCGGCGCAATGACCGCGGCTGACCTGCAGCCCGGCGCCGATGCGCAGCACGCGCCGCAAGCCGATGCGCAGGCCGCACGCGAGTGGAGCGAGCGCCTGGTGCGCGCCCACGCCGGCGACGGCGCGTTCTCGATGCTGCGCACACTCGTCGCCGACCTGCCGCGCAGCCGCACGCCGTGGGAGCAGGTGCTGCGCACGCAACTCGCGCGCTGCCTGACGCCGCGCGCGGCGGTGTCGTGGTCGCGTCCGTCGCGCTCGTATCTGGCGAATCAAGGCCGCGCGGGTCCGCAGCGGCGCATGCCTTGGGAGCCTGGTTTCAGCGGCGTCAAGACGGTGCCGCGGCTGGTGGTCATCGTCGATGTGTCGGGCTCGATCGACAAGGACTTGATGGCACGCTTCGCCCGCGAGATCGAAGCCATCACGCGCCGCCTCGAGGCCGGCCTGGTGCTGGTGATCGGCGAC
>CAWFJZ010000006.1:0-104068 GCA_963816315.1 uncultured beta proteobacterium | reverse complement strand
GCCGCTTCACGCTCGCGCCGGTGTACGACATGCTGCCGATGCGCTGGCGGCCCGACGTGGCCACCGGCGCGTTCGACTGGCTGCCCTTCACGCCCGAGCCGATCGATCTGCAAAGCCCGGCGCGGCCCGTGGCGCAGGCGTTCTGGCGTCGGATCGCCGCGCACGGACCGTTGTCGGCGGACTTTCGCGCGTTGGCGCGCGAGATGAGCGCGCGCGTGGCCGGATGAGCAGCGCATGAAACCGCGCTGGGCGTTGATGCTGATCGCCGGCGGCAGGCTGCTCGCCCTGCCCGCGCCCGTGACGACGCAAGCGAAAGTCCCGATGGCTGGCGAGCGCAATCCCTGCCAAAGTAGGGATTGCGCAGTGCATTCCCCTGACGTTGATCACTACGCTGGAGACACCATGACCCTTCCCGAACAAGCCCCCCGCCGCCGCAAGTTCCTCAAGTCGGCCACCGCGGCCGCCGTCGGCAGCACCGCGCTGGCCGCGCCGGCCCTCGCGCAGACGCCGGCCGTCACCAGCCTGCGCTTCCAGAGCACCTGGCCGAGCAAAGACATCTTCCACGAGTACGCGACCGACTTCGCCAAGAAGGTCAACGACATGACCGGCGGCGAGCTGAAGATCGAAGTCCTGCCGGCCGGCTCGGTGGTGCCGGCCTTCGGCCTGCTCGACGCGGTGTCGAAGGGCACGCTCGACGGCGGCCATGGCGTGCTCGGCTACAACTACGGCAAGCAGAACGCGCTGGCGCTGTGGAATTCCGGCCCGGCCTTCGGCATGGACGCCAACATGCTGCTGGCCTGGCACAAGTACGGCGGCGGCCAGGAACTGCTGACCAAGCTCTACGCTTCCATCGGCGGCAACGTGGTCTCGTTCCTGTACGGCCCGATGGCCACCCAGCCGCTGGGCTGGTTCAAGAAGCCGATCACCAAGACGGCGGATTTCAAGGGCCTCAAGTTCCGCACCAACGGCCTGGCGATCGACTTGTTCACCGCGATGGGCGCGGCCGTCAACGCGCTGCCCGGCGGCGAGATCGTGCCGGCCATGGACCGCGGCCTGCTCGACGGCGCCGAGTTCAACAACGCCACCTCCGACCGCCTGCTCGGCTTCCCCGACGTGTCCAAGGTCTGCATGCTGCAGAGCTATCACCAGAGCGCCGAGACCTTCGAGATCACGTTCAACAAGCCCAAGTACGACGGGCTGCCGGCGAAGATGAAGGCGATCATCGCCAATGCCGTCGAAGCCGCGTCGGCCGACATGTCCTGGAAGGCGATCGACCGCTATTCGAAGGACTACATCGAGCTGCAGACCAAGGACAAGGTCAAGTTCTACAAGACCCCCGACGCGCTGCTGCAGGAGCAGCTCACGCTGTGGTCCGCGATCGTGGAAAAGAAGTCGGCCGAGAACCCGCTGTTCAAGGAAATCGTCGCGTCGCAAAAGGCCTTCGCCGAGCGCGCGGTGAAGTGGGACCAGGACACCAACATCAGCCGTCGCATGGCGGTGAACCACTTCTTCGGCGCCAAGAAGGCCGAGCCGAAGAAGGCCTGATTCCCTTCGCACCGTCTGTCGGCCATCCGGGCCCGTTCCGGGTGGCCGATTCTTCTTGAGCAGGCCGCACCATGCAGAAATTGCTTCTCACCATCGACAAGATCAGCACCTTCGTCGGCCAGGCGTTCTCCTGGCTGATCGTCGCGCTGACGCTGATGATCACCTGGGAAGTGTTCTCGCGCTACGCGCTGGACGAGCCGCATGCCTGGGCCTTCGACGTCATGATCATCCTGTACGGCACGCTGTTCATGATGGCCGGCGCCTACACGCTGGCCAAGGCCGGCCATGTGCGCGGCGACGTGCTGTACGGCTTTTTCGAGCCGCGCACGCAGGCGACGATCGACCTGATCCTGTTCGTCCTGTTCTTCATCCCCGGCGTGTTCGCGCTGACCTACGCCGGCTACTACTTCGCCGCCGAGTCCTGGGCCGTCAACGAGCATTCCAGCATCACCGCGAGCGGCCCGCCGATCTATCCGTTCAAGACGATGCTGCCGCTGGCCGGCGCGTTCCTGCTGCTGCAGGGCATCGTCGAGATCATCCGCTGCGTGATCTGCATCCAGCAGGGGCAGTGGCCCTCGCGCGAGCAAGACGTGGAGGAGGTCGACGTCGACAAGCTGAAGGAAATGGTCCACGTGAAAGACGAAGACATCGCCAAGCTCGACCAGTTCGTCGTGCCCCAACCACCCGACGGGAGCACGAAATGAAGATTCGCAAGGAACTCTGGTTCGGCTTCGCCTTGATGGCGATCATCCTCACCGCGGTGCTGATCTTCACGCCCTGGGCCGGCTTCTTCGACGGCAACCTGAGCCACGACGACCTCGGCGCCCTCGGCCTGCTGATGCTCGGGCTGATCGTGGTGGCGATCATGCTCGGCTTCCCGACCGCGTTCACGCTGATGGGCATGGGCGTGTTCTTCGGCTGGATCGCCTACCGCAGCGTCAACCCGGCGCTGGCCAACCAGCAGATCCTCGACCTGATGGTGCAGCGCGCCTACTCGGTGATGTCCAACGACGTGCTGATCGCGATCCCGCTGTTCGTCTTCATGGGCTACCTGGTCGAGCGCGCCAACCTGATCGAGAAGCTGTTCAAGAGCCTGCACCTGTCGCTGGCGCGCGTGCCCGGCGCGCTGGCCGTGGCCACCATCGTCACCTGCGCGATTTTCGCCACCGCCACCGGCATCGTCGGCGCGGTGGTCACGCTGATGGGGCTGCTGGCGCTGCCGGCGATGCTGCGCGCCGGCTACAACATCAAGCTCGCCGCCGGCGCCATCACCGCGGGCGGCTGCCTGGGCATCCTGATTCCGCCGTCGGTGCTGCTGATCGTCTATGGCGCCACCGCGGGCGTCTCGGTCGTCAAGCTCTATGCCGGCGCGTTCTTTCCCGGGATCATGCTCGCCGCCCTGTACGTCGGCTACGTGATCATCGTCGCCAAGTGGAAGCCGCACATGGCGCCGCCGCTGGCCGAAAGCGAACGGCAGGTGCCGCTGCCGCCGCTGTCGCAGACCTTGAGCGCGCGCGGCGGCAATGCGCTGACGGGGCTGTTCGGCGCCCTCGGCAACTCCGCCCTGCCCAAGCGCCAGGTGGCGACGCAATTGTTCGTTTCCCTGCTGCCCGCGATTTCCATCGCCGCGCTGCTGCTGGTGATGTACGGCTCCGCGACCGCGCCCACAGCCGCGGTCGATACCACCGGCCTGGTGCAGTCGGGTGGCTCGTCGGTTGCCGACGACGACAAGGCCGTGGAGTCCTCGGGACTGCAGGAGCCGCCGAAGGAGGAGGGCGGGCTGCAGGAACCGCCGAAAGAAGGCACTGAGCTCAAGGAGCCACCCGCCGAGGCCGGCCCGGCGTCAGCCGCCGCGGCCCCGCCGCAGGCCAGCAGCGGCGCGAGCGTGGCGCCAACGGCCGCGCCTGCAGCGGTGAGCGCTGTCGAGCGGATTGCGGCCCCGACCTGGTACTGGATCGTCTTCGGCCTGGGCATGGCCGGTCTGGTGCTGGTCAACTGGCTGATGAGCTGGCAGCGGCTGGAGATCTTCAAGATGCTGCTGGCCTCGTTCTTCCCGCTGGCCGTGATGATCATCGCCGTGCTCGGCTCGATCGTCTTCGGCCTGGCCACGCCGACCGAAGCCGCCGCCGTCGGCGCGTTCGGCGGCCTGCTGCTCGCCGGCGCTTATCGCTACGTCGCGGCCAAGCAGGCCAAGAGCGGCAATGCCGTGGGCAAAACGCTGGCCGACCTCGGCGGCATCGTCAAGGAGTCCTCGTTCCTCACCGCCAAGACCAGCGCCATGGTGTGCTGGCTGTTCGTCGGCTCGTCGATCTTTTCGGCGTCCTTCGCGCTGCTGGGCGGGCAAGACCTGATCGAGCGCTGGGTGCTGTCGCTCGGCCTGACCACGTTGCAGTTCATGCTGCTCAGCCAGTTCATCATCTTCATCCTCGGCTGGCCGCTGGAGTGGACCGAGATCATCGTCATCTTCATGCCGATCTTCATCCCGCTGCTGCCCAAGTTCGGCGTCGATCCGCTGTTCTTCGGCCTGCTGGTGGCGCTGAACCTGCAGACCGCGTTCCTGTCGCCACCGGTGGCGATGGCGGCGTTCTACTTGAAGGGCGTGTCGCCCAAGCATGTGACGCTGAACCAGATCTTCGCCGGCATGATGCCGTTCATGGGCATCCAGGTATTGGCGCTGGCGCTGCTCTACATCTGGCCGCAGATCGGGTTGTGGCTGCCGCAGACGCTGTACAAGTGACACCCTTCGCGCTCGAAGGCGTCAGCGTCTTCGAGCGCGGCTGGCTGTCGTCGAACAACGTGCTGCTGCACGCCGGCGACAGCACAACGCTGATCGACAGCAGCCACTGCCTGCACGCCGAACAGACGGTGGCGCTGGTGCGCAACGCGCTGCGCCCCGGGGAAGCGTTGACGACGCTGGTCAACACGCACCTGCATTCCGATCATTGCGGCGGCAACGCGGCAGTGCAGCGCGCGTTCGGCGCGCGCATCGTCATCCCACCCGGGCAGGCCGACGCCATCGCGCGCTGGGACGAAGAGGCGCTGTCGTACCGCGCTACCGGCCAGCGCATCGAACGCTTCGCATACGACGCGCTGCTGCGCCCCGGCGAATCGCTCGCGGTGGGGCCGCGCACCTGGCAGGCGCTGGCCGCGCCGGGCCACGACCCGCATTCGCTGATCCTGTTCGATGCGCAGGACGGCGTGCTCGTCAGCGCCGACGCGCTGTGGGAAAACGGCTTCGGCGTCGTCTTCCCCGAGCTCGACGGCGAGCAGGCCTTCGACGACGTGGCCGCGGTGCTGGACCAGATCGAGCGCCTGGCGCCGCGCATCGTCATCCCCGGCCACGGTGCGCCGTTCGTCGATGTGGCCGGCGCGTTGCAGCGTGCACGCTCGCGATGGGCTGCCTTCGTCGCCGAGCCGCGGCGTCACGCGCGTTACGGCGCCAAGGTGCTGCTCAAGTACCACCTGCTCGAAGAGCAGCAGCAAGACCTGCCCGATCTGCTCGCCTGGTGGTCGGCGGTGCCCTTGATCCAGCGCCTTTGGCAGCGCCTTCAGCAGCCCGCCGGCAGCGCGGCGGCGTGGTGCGAACAACTGGTGCACGAGCTCGCTGCTGCAGGTGCACTGCGCCTCGAGGGCGTGCGCGTCGCGAATCGATGACACACCCCCTTCAGAGGGAATGACGAGACACCGCCCCTCGCCGATAGTCTGCCCATGACACATCGCACCTTCATCGCTGACGCAGCGCACGCGCCGCACTGGTGGCGTCGCCTGCACCTGCAACTGCGCTGGATGCGTGCCGACGTGCAGCAGATGGACCGCCTGCCGCTGCTGCGCCTGGCGGCTGCGGTGCTGGTGGCACTGCTCGCCCTGGCCACGGCCAGCGGCCTCATCGGCGCCTGAAAACAGTGCCACGGATTTCACGGCGCACGCATTAAACGAGCGCGCCGGGCTTCACGCCACCGCCGCAAGCGTGACAAAGTTCACGCGTCACGATCTCGTTCCGCCTCAGCTGTATCGCCAAGTTAGGGTAAGGCGACGAGGGCAAGGTTTCGTGACACCGCTGTCTGTCAAGTGCGCAGGATGCGACCCCAACAACAAGGAGTCGGCCTGTCATGCACCCTTCGCACGAGTCTTCAGCTCTTCGCGCACCGCGGACCGGCCGCTCCTCTTCTCCAACGACACAGGGTGACGATCGCAATCAGCGCCTGGCTGCGCTGACGCTGACGTTTGGGGTGGCCGCAGTGCTCGCCGCCTGCGGCGGCGCGGCCGACAACAACGATGCATCGGCGAGCGAACGAAGCCAGGGCACGGCCGGCACGGCAGTCAAAGGCGCCGCGACCACCCGCGAGCAGGCGCTGGCTGTGGAGACCTGGGTGCCCTGCGGCTCCGAAGGCGACATCTGCAGCGTGCCCGGCACCAGCGTCGTGCGCTACGGCGCCAACGGCACCTGGATATACAAGACGATCACCGGCGCCATCGGCTGCGGCAACGGCCAATGGGACGACCCGCTGTTCGGCGTGCCCAAGACCTGTGCTTACTCGCAGAGCACCGGCCTGCCGGCGCCGTCGCCCGCACCGTCACCACCAGCACCCTCACCACCCGCGCCGTCACCACCCGCGCCGGCGCCTGCACCCGCGCCGAGTGCGGCATGGGTCAACTGCGCCGGTGAAAACGGCTTCTGCACCGTGCCGGGCACGCGCAACGTGCGCTACGGCGCCAACGGCACCTATGCCTACAAAACGGTGACCGGCGGGATCGCCTGCGACAACGGCGTCTGGGGCGATCCGCTGTTCGGCGTCGTCAAGGCCTGCGCCTATGACGGCGTGGCTGCACCTGCACCTGCACCTGCACCTACACCGACACCTACACCGACGCCGACACCCGCGCCCGCGCCGACGCCGCCCGCACCGGCTCCGGCGCCCACGGCGTCGTGGGTCACCTGCGCCAGCGAAGGCGGCACTTGCGCCGTGCCGAGCGCGCGCCAGGTGCGCTACGGCGCCAACACGACCTACCTCTACAAGCCGGTCACCGGATCGATCGGCTGCGGCAACGACGTTCTGGGGCGACCCACTCGTCGGCGTGCTGAAGTCGTGCGCGTATGAAAACACGGCGGCACCGACACCTGCGCCTTCACCGGCACCGGCCCCTTCACCGGCACCCGCTCCGACACCCGCGCCCACTCCTTCGCCGGCACCGTCACCAGCGCCCGCACCGGCACCGACCCCTGCACCTGCGCCCGCCGGCCAGATGACGCAGCGCGACGCCGTGCGCCTGGCCGACCAGGCCACGTTCGGCGCCACCGAAGCGCTGCTCGGCGAGATGCGATCGCAAGGCGCGGCGGCTTGGGTGCAAGCGCAGATCGGCGCCAGCGGCTCGCGCTACACCAGCGGCGGCGGCGACGCCGTGCACACCGACGCGCAGGCCGTGCCCTTCTGCGACCGCGCGCCGTACGCCGGCCCATCGTGCTATCGCGACTGGTTCTCGACGACGCCGATGGTCTGGGACTTCTACCGCAACGCGGTCACGCAGTCCGACCAGTTGCGCCAGCGCGTGGCCTTCGCGCTGCAGCAGATCACGGTGGTCAGCGGCCTCGAAGTCAGCGGCACCTACGGCCACCGCAACTACCAGAACATGCTGCTCGACAACGCCTTCGGCAACTACCGCAACGTGTTGAAGAAAGTCGCGCTGTCGCCGGTGATGGGCGACTTCCTCAACAACGCCAACAACGACAAGGCGGCGCCGAACGAAAACTTCGCGCGCGAACTGCTGCAACTGTTCTCGATCGGCACCTGCGAGTTGAACGCGGACGGCTCGCTGCGCGGCGGCAACTGCGTGGCCGCCTACAACAACGAGATGGTGCGCAACTACGCCTTCGCCCTCACCGGCTGGACTTACCCCGCCGGCGGCCGCACCACCTGGGGCTGCTACCCGCAGGGCACCAACTGCCAGTACTACGGCGGCGACATGACGCCGTTGCCGGCACGTCACGACGGCAGCGCGCGCCAATTGCTCTCGGGCATCAGCAAGTCGGCCAACACCAACGCCGCCGAGTCGTTGGAGCGCGTGCTCGACAGCCTGATCAACCATCCCAATGCCGCGCCCTTCGTCGGCAAACAGTTGATCCAGTTCCTGGTCTCCTCCAACCCGTCGCCGGGCTACGTGCAGCGCGTCGCAGCGGCGTTCGCCAGCGGCAGCTACAGCAGCGCCGGACGCACCTTCGGCGCCGGCCAGCGCGGCGACCTGGCCGCCACCGTCGCCGCCGTGCTGCTCGATGCGGAAGCGCGCGGCGACAACCTGGCGTCGGCCAACGCCGGCCGGCTGCGCGACCCGGCGCAGCATTTCAGCGCCGTGCTGCGCGCCTTCAACGGCAGCACCGACGGCGACGCGCTGTCATGGTGGTGGGGCGACACGATGCGCCAGCACATCTTCCGCGCGCCGTCGGTGTTCAACTTCTATGCGCCGGACTACCCCGTGCCCGGCACCTCGCTGGTCGGCCCGGCCTTCGGCATCCACAACGCCAACACCGCCCTGGCCCGCTTGAACTACCTCGTGTACCTGTTCGACTGGGGCGGCTCCGCCCCGGCCGCGGGCATTCCGAATGGCGTCGGCACGCGGCTGAAGATCGATGCCTTTCTCGGCGATGCGCCCGATGCGACCAAGCTCGTCGATCGGCTATCGAACCTGGCGCTCGGCGCGCCGCTGCCGGCCACGCAGCGCGCCGCCGTGATCCGCGCCGTCGAGGCCTTCAACGCTTCGAGCGACGCGGGCAACTGGCAGGTGCGGCGCGTGCACACCGCGGCCTATTTGATCTTCGGCTCGCCGAACTACCAGATTCAACGCTGACCGGACAAGGACACAACGATGAACAAGAATCCTCGACAGCACCCCGTCGCCGCCGCCCTACAACGCCGCAACTTTTTGCGCCGCGCCAGCGCGCTCGGGAGCTCGCTGGGTCTTGCCGGCCTCGGCGGCCTGGCCGCGCTGGCGCCGATGCGCACCGCGCGCGCCGCCGACTACAAGGCTCTGGTCTGCGTCTTTCTTTACGGCGGCAACGACGGCACCAACACCATCGTGCCGACCGATGCCACGCGCCACGGCCAGTACAGCGGCGTGCGCGGCGCGCTGGCATTGCCGCGCGGCTCGTTGCTGTCGCTCGCGGGCAGCGACTTCGGCCTGCACCCGTCGCTGGCCGCACTGACGCCGCTGTGGGCCGAGGGCAAGCTGGCGCCGCTGTTCAACGTCGGCCCGCTCTACGCGCCGCTGACCAAGGCCGAGTACCGCAGCGCCGGCGCCGGCTCGGTGATGGTGCCGGAGAACCTGTTCTCGCACTCCGACCAGCAACTGCTGTGGGAAAGCGGCACCACCGACGCGCAGGCCCGAACCGGCTGGGGCGGCCGCGCGGCGCAGCGCCTGGCGACCACCAACCCGGTGATCTCGCTCGGCGGCAACGGGCGCTTCGGCCTGTCGTCGTCGGCGGGGCCGCTGGTGCTGCCCGAGCCCGGCGAGACCTTCGGCGCCTACACCCTGCAGCCGAACGATCTGACGTGGGCGCCGATGCGCGCGCGCAAGGACGCCATCGACGCGCTGTACGCGCAAAGCGCCGACGTGACGCTGGCCACCGCGTTCCAGGCCCAGCAGCGCGACGCGTTTTCGATCTCGGAGCGCCTGGGCGCACTGGTCAAGCGCGCACCGGGCGAGGCCGGCTCGTCGGCGGCGATCGACGCTGCGTTCGCGCCGATCACCTCCGGCGGTCGCGTCACCACGCCCCTGGGCCGCCAGCTCTACCAGACCGCCAAGCTGATCGACGCCCGCGCCACGGTGCAAGGCGAGCGCCAGATCTTCTTTGCCCAGCAGGGCGGCTTCGACACGCACGGCAACCAGATCGCCAGCACGGCGCAGGACGGCGAACATGCGCGGCTGCTGCAGTCGCTCGGCGACGCCATGGCCTGCTTCCACAACGCGATGAAAGGCATCGGCCTGGCCGACTCGGTGACGCTGTTCACGCAAAGCGATTTCGGCCGCACCTTCAAGCCCAACAGCAGCAGCGGCACCGACCACGCCTGGGGCAACCACCACCTCGTGCTCGGCGGCGCGGTGCGCGGTGGCCGCACCTACGGCACCTACCCGACGCTGGCCCTCGGCGGGCCGGACGACGTTGGCGAGCAAACGTGGGAGCAACAGGGCCGCTGGATTCCATCGACCTCGGTCGATCAGTACGCGGCGACGCTGCTGGCCTGGTTCGGCGCCGACGCTGCCGGGCTCGATGCGGTGCTGCCGAACCTGCGCAACTTCGGCTCGGCGCGCAACCTTGGCTTCGTCTAGGGCCTGCGGCGGCCCGGCGAGAGCGCTCCGATAGCGTCAACAGGCCCTAGCAGACCGTCCGGCGCTGCTGCAGGCTATCGGCCCGCGGCGGCGGGCAGTCGCTTTGGCCGCGCGCAACGACATGGCGGTGGGTAGAGTGGCTGCACTCACCCGACCCATCGTCCATGCCCGCCACCACCTTCACCAAGCCCACCTGGGGCGAACGCTTTGCGCCGCTGGTGCGCGCTTTTCACGTCTATGCCAACTGGCTGGTGACGATCAGCTGGAAGCGCTTCTTCCTGTTGTCGTTGCTGCTGCTGATCGCCAGCGGCATCTTGCAGAACATCCCGCCCTTCACCTGGACGATTTCAGAGAGGGTCGAGACGCTGCCGAACAAGGTGGTGATTGCGCCGCCCAAACCGCCGAAAGCCCCCGAGCCGCCGAGCGCACCCGGCGCCAAGAAGGAGGCGCTGATCAAGATCGAACGGCCCAAAGCCGGCGACAAGGAGTCGGTCGAGATCTCGATCGGCGAGCATGGCGTGCGCATCACGCCGCGCACCGCGCCGGCGGCGGCGTCGGCGGCCGTTGCCGCCGCGTCGGCAGCCAAAGCCGCCCAGGACGCACAGGGCCGGCTGCGCACGATCGAAGACAAGAGCATCAGCATCGTCATCCCGCCGGGCACCAGCGACGAGGTCAAGCGTGCGATCGAACAGGCGCGCGACGACATCCGCGAGGCCATCGAAGGCGCCAAGGCCGATGCCGAGGAGGCCAAGCGCGACGCCGAGGAGGCGGTGCGCGACGCCGAGCGCGCGATCGAGGAGCTGCAAGGCGGCAACCTGCGCACGCGCATCACCCGCACCAGCTTCGGCGAAGCGCTGCCCGAACTGGCGTTCCTGTGGATCATCGGCTCGGCCATCCTCAAGGCCAGCTACAAGCGCCAACTGCGTGCCCAGGCCGAAGCGGCGCAGGCCACCGAAGTGGCCGAGAGCGAACAGTTGAAGCGCCAGGTCGTCGAGGCGCGCATGGCGGCGATGCAGGCCCAGGTGGAGCCGCACTTCCTGTTCAACACGCTGGCCTCGATCGATCACCTGATCGAGACCGACCCGCCGCGCGCATCGACGATGCAGAAGAACCTGATCGCACTGCTGCGCGCGTCCATGCCGACGATGCGCGAAGCCAACCACGGTGCGCCGCGCGACCTGTCGCGCGAGATGGCGGTGATCAAGCCGTACCTCGAGATCCTCAAGGTGCGCATGGAAGAGCGGTTGACGACGCGAATCGAAGTGCCCGACGGGCTGCTGTCCGCCGAATTCCCGCCGATGATGATGCAGAGCCTGGTCGAAAACGCGATCAAGCATGGCCTGGAGCCCAAGCCCGAGGGCGGCGAGATCCTGATCAAGGCCGAGATCGTGCACGGCAAGTTGAACATCGTCGTCGCCGACACCGGCCTCGGTTTCGGCAGGGCGGCGACCGCCGGCACCGGTGTCGGCCTGGCCAACATCCGCGAGCGGCTGCAACTGCTGTACGGCCGCGAAGCGAACGTCACCGTCTCCGAGAACAAGCCCAGCGGCACGGTGGTGACGATCGCCGTGCCCTACCGCACCGTCACGCCCGGAGCCAGCGCATGACGCCGTGGCTGCGCACGGCGCTGTGGATCGTCTTCTGGGCAACGCTGCTGGTATCGCTCGTGGTCGGCGCGTTCGTCGCCTGGCTGCTGACCGAGGTGCTGCCGCCGGGCACGGTGATCACGGTCGATGGCCAGCACTTCGTGCTGCCGGTGTTCAGCCATGCCGGCCAGTGGTTGGGGGCGCTGCTGGGCGTGCTGATCGCGTCGCTGGCGATCGTCTTCGTGGTGCCGGTGTTCGCCGTGCTGGCGCTGGTGGTGCCGGCGGCGCTCGGCGGCTTGGGGCTCGCGCTGTCGCTGCTGCTCATTGCGCTGCTGCTGTGGCCCTTCGTTCTGCTGGGGCGCTGGCTGTGGAAGGGCCGCCGCAAGGCGACGACAATCTCGGCATGACTGCCGCCGCCCCCCGTGCCGTGCTCGCCGACGACGAGCGACTGATGCGCGAACAGCTTCGCGCGCGACTGGCCGAGGCCTGGCCCGAGCTACAGCTCGTCGCCGAAGCGAAGAACGGCGCCGAGGCCGTGGCGCTGGTTGCGAGCACCGGCCCGACATCGTTTTTCTCGACATCCGCATGCCGGGGCTGACCGGCGTCGAAGCCGCCAAGCAGATCGCACAGATGGACGTCGCCGACGACGAGCTGCTGCCCGAGATCGTCTTCATCACCGCCTACGACCAGTACGCCGTCGAAGCCTTCGAGCAGGGCGTGGCCGACTATGTGTTGAAGCCGGCCGAACGCGAACGGCTCGCGGTAACGGTGGAGCGCATCAAGAAACGCCTGGCGCTGCGCCATGCCGATGAGGCTGCATCAGACGGCGCACCGCTGCAGCAACTGCTGCAACAGCTGAGCGCGAAGATGAACCCGTCGGGCATGCCGCAACGCCTGCAGTTCATTCAAGCCAGCGTCGGCTCGGCGATCCAGATGATCCCGGTGGACGAGGTGCTGTTCTTCATCAGCGACGAGAAGTACACACGCGTGCAGACGGCGACGGTCGAAGCGCTGATCCGAAAGCCGATCAAGGAGCTGATCGACGAGCTCGACCCGCAACAGTTCTGGCAGATCCACCGCTCGACATTGATCAACGTCAAGGCGATCGCCGGCGTGACGCGCGACTTCCGCGGCCGGCAGATCGTCTCAGTCAAAGGCCACAAGGAACAACTCGAGGTCAGCCGCAGCTACCTCGGGCTGTTCAAGGGCATGTGAGCGGACAAAGGCTGCAGACACCAATCGTCGCGCTGCCGCACCTCAACTGCATCACAGAGCGTTTCCTGCACTGGGTACTTGAGCGGAGGCGCGGACTATGGCATTCAGTTCTTCAGCCGCAGCGATCGCCTCTTGCCCCCGGTCAAGCGCTTGGTAGCAACTGACAAGGGTCGTCAACGAGTGAGCCAATCCAGGTAGATGTGCTTTCGGATTGTTCTTCGCCAAGTCGCGGCGGATTGCTACCGACTCCTCGCCAGCCGCCAAAGCCTTTTGCCAATGCGCCAAACTGCCATAGCGCTTGGCTAGATTGTTCAGCACCATTGCGAGCTTGGGTCTAAACGTGTCGGGACGCCCCGAGACCAAGTCACGAACTACCGCAACGCACTCTTCTGCCGTCGCTAACGCCTCCGACGGTCAACCCAACTCGTCGCAGCGGCTGGCCAAGTTGTTCAGGGTGGCCGCCAAGTTCGGGAGGAGGCAGCTGGATGGCGCAATGCCAGACTGACGACAGATCGTCGTCGCCTCCCGTGCCGGGGCAATGCCCTTGGCGGGCAGGCCTACCTTGGCGTAGCGATTCGATAGGTTGCTAAGTGCCAATGCGAGTTCATGTTTGAAGGCATCGTCGTTTTGCGAGGCGAGATCACGAAAGATCTCCGTCGTCTCTTCCGCCGTCGCGAGCGCTTCGTCGAGTCTATTGACCTCGTCGTAGCAATTCGACAAATTACCCAGCGACGCCGCGAGCTCGCGCCTAGACATAGCCGGACTGTGTCTCGCAAGATCACGGTTGATCGCAGTGGCCTCTTCTGCCAGCAACAATGCGTCATCGTGTTGGCCAAGCTCAGTCAGCTTCATTCCAAGACTGCCTAACGAGCTTGCCAAGTTCCGCCGAAACGCTTCTGGAGCGCGTACTGCCAACTCGCGGTAGATAGCCAGTGCTTCTCGAGCCGACGCAACCGCCTCATCTAAGCGACCGATGTCGGCGTAGCGATCGGCGAGACCATGTAGTGCCGCTGCCAAATTGGGCTGGAAGGCATCCGGGCTACGCGAAGCCAACCCGCGACAGATGCTGACTGCCTCCTCCGCAAGTGCGACAGCCCTTTCGTGATCGCCGAGCTGAGCAGTGCGATTTGCGAGGTTGTGCGTCAAGCGCGCGCGCTCCGCAACGAAGTTCAGGTCATGCCAACTCAAGTCAGGTATAGCGTCGTACCGCGCTTGAGTGACGCGCCGCGCTTGCGTACGCAAGGCGACGGTGGCGACGGGCATCGCATCGTCAAGGGCCGCGACCAGCGCAGGTTGCCTGCTCGCCAGACCACGCTCAACCAATGCATTGGTCCATTGAGCAAGCATCTCGGCACGTCGATGATCTCCCTGAAAGTTGTGAAATGCGCGGAGCACGAGGTCGGCGACCGCAGGTTCATTGCCCTCCACTGCGCGTACGACAGAACCGGTGGCTTCCTCGGGCGAAATGCCGTCGCGCACCAATACTCCGAGGACAAATGCTTCCGCGATTAAGTCTGGCTCAAGCCTCGCGATCCCTGCGTCGCCGCCAGTCCAAGCGCTGTTCAGTAAACGAACCAGGTCGCGCGCGCCGTCAGGCCAGTTCCGATGCAGGGCTGACGCTTCGCGTTCCACCGTCAGCACTGCGTCGTGCACCGACAGGCCCCCGCAAAGCACAGACATTGCGGCGACGTGCAGCAATAGGTCGGCTTTGGCTTCGTTGCGGCTCAACGCCGCAAAGCTCAACAAGCGACTTTGCTCTTGTCGAGCAAGCAGATCAGCAAGGTCCGTGCGACTCAACGAAGTCGCACGCATGACATCACCAGCTCGATAGGCCACAAGTGCCGCCATAACAGGCACGAGAGGTTCTGCCCACTCGGACCTCGCAAGCATGGCGTCAAAAGCTAAAGACGCCCCCGAGGGCGGTAACTCCAACCATGTACCAGGCGACGCCAGTGCGCGCAGGGCTGCTGCCATCAAACCTCGTCGCATCTCCGCTTGGTCGAGCGGGGGCAACGGCACGGCATCGGGAGGATCAAACAATTCCTGAGCTGCACGCCCGCCGTCGTCAGACTCAATCCGTTTCAGGTCATCAATCCAGTCCGCAGTGGCACTCTGTATGCGCTCCAGCAGCAACACACGAATTTTTTGAAGGCCTGGTTGATCAGCGCGGCGAGCTAGCTCCTTCAGCAACGTCTGCAAACCGTCCGTCGCAGCACGTGCGTAGTCCACCACTACGAGTGTCGGGCGATCCCACTGCCAATCTGTTGGGCTGGCGCGATCGGCCAATCTGCGCAGATCGGAACTCTCGATTCGGCCGGCATGCCACGCATCACCATATTCAGCCGCTACGCGCCAAATCAGCTCGTAGCCCAACCGTGTTTTTCCGGCGCCCGCCGGGCCGACCAGCAGCCGCACAGAAGCCGCGGTGGGCCTGTGCAGCCAGTCCCACAGCGAAGCCATGATCTCGTCGCGCCCTACCAACTCCAGCGCTCGGTGCTTGGCACGAATGATCCAAAGATCATCGCCGCTCGAGCGCGGCGGTGGCGCCGCAGCAGGGCGGATCAGCGGCAGCCCGAAGAGCCGCGACTCAAGGCCGCGGAATGCAGCCTCCACCCGCTGAACATACGCAGACAACTCCTCAATTGCGGCTTTGGCCCTGTCGTTGCCTGTACGCTGTTCCCCGCGAAGAACCCCGAGCAAAACGACGATATCTTCGAATGACCCGGCAAGCTCCCGCTGGCCCTCACGAACCTGGGCTAGAAGCGTTTGACTGCCCTCCGCAAGTGATTGGCCATAGCGACGTGGCTGTGCAGGCTCTCATCGATCCGCGAGACCACCTCTGCCACGGATGTCGTGGTCTCTGCCAAGAAAATGCTGAACACTTCTGGCCGGCTCGTCAGGAACTCGCGGAAGTACAAGCAATAGATGTCCTCGAAGCGCGTCACGGCGCCGCCACTGTCCCAGCCGTCGCGCAACAGATCGAACAGGCACGCTGGAACGTCCTCCGATCGGAGCGAATCGCGCACCCAGGCCGCAAAGCGCTCTGGCAGAACGTTGCGCAAGCTGCAAGATCCCCCTTCGAAGCAGCTGCGAATTTCGCTATCGGTGAACCGCAGCTTGTCGTGCCATCGGACGAACGCATCGTCGGCAATGGCCGCGCGTAGAGCGTTGACCGAAGATAGATCAGGTCGTTCGAACGCGCGAATCAGGGGTTCCCGTCCAAAGCGGCGCTCGCGAACGAACTGCGCGAGAGCATCGATCCACGGCTTGCGAGGCTCAATACGACCCGCCGTTTCCAGCAAGAGGCGATCGCCGCGCCACGTAACGCGTCGGCACTTGCACGCTGAATGTGGTGGTTTCGCGGCAGGCCAGAGACTGGATCGATCGACTCGTCGGAGATGCGCTCCAACAGCTTGAGTGAGCCCACTTCCAGACCGGACGCAGCTAAATTGCCCAGGATGCCGCTGATCGTCTCCGCGGCCTTGCCAGTGCCGTTGGTCAAGCCAACAGCACTCATCGTGAGCAACACCGCTGAAAAAAGCGGGGCAACCACAGGGTCCATATCTTGTTCCGTCTTCGCCTGCACCGCAGAGCTGCCAAGGCTGGCGTCGCGAGGCTCGTCAGGCTGCCGATTGAAGCACAGCACCACAGGCGATGAAGACGCGCCCAACGGCACCCCGCAGCGCCTGCAATGGATTCAAGCCAGCGTCGGCTCAGCGATCCAGATGATCCCGGTTGACGACGTGCTGTTCTTCATCAGCGACGAGAAGTACACACGCGTGCAGACGGCGACGGTCGAAGCGCTGATCCGAAAACCGATCAAGGAGCTGATCGACGAGCTCGACCCGCAACAGTTCTGGCAAATCCACCGCTCGACATTGATCAACGTCAAGGCGATCGCCAGCGTGACGCGCGACTTCCGCGGCCGGCAGATCGTCTCTGTGAAAGGCCACAAGGAACAACTCGAGGTCAGCCGCAGCTACCTTGGGCTGTTCAAGGGCATGTGACTCGGGCCAGCGCCGGGCCGCTCCCAAGCGGCCCGAATCCCCTCGGGGGACGCGAGCGCAGCGAGCTTGGGGTACTACTAGCTCTTGAGTTTGCCTTCGCGCGAGACCATGCCCAGTTCGACATAGCTGCTGCCGTGATGGCGGCTGGCGCTGTAGTTGACGGTGAAGCCGCCGGTGTCGAAGCTGCCGAGCGATTGCATCGAGGCCAGCAGCGCCGCTGCGTCCGCCGGCTTCTTCGAACGCCGCATCGCCTCAGTCAGCACCTTGGCCGAGATGCAGGCTTCGAGGTGCGTGCTGTTCATCGGCTGCGTGAAGCCGGCATCGACCAACGCCTTGGCGCACTCGCGCACCACCGGCAGGTTCGAACTCGGGTTGGGCACGACCTGCGCGATCGACACGCCGGCAGCGGAAATGCCGGCGGCATCGATGTACTGCTGCGCGCCGACGAAGGACAGGCTCGAACGTCGGCACGAAAGCGCCGCGCTTGGCCAGGCGCTTGCTGATCTCAGCCGCCGCACCCGACAGCGTGGTGTTGATGACGACGTCGGGCTTGTGCTCGCGCAGCTGATCGATGTGCGCTTCTTCGACGGCCTGATTGCGCTTCAACGACAGCGCGGCCGGCGGCGTACCGCTGTGCTTGGCCAGGTAGGCCGCGACGACGGCGAAGTTCTGCTTGCCGACCTCGTCGTCGTAGTGCACGACGACGACCTTTTTCATGCCCAGGCCCGTCCAGAAGGCGAGGATCTTCTCCATCTCTTCGCCGTAGGAAGCGCGCATCGTGAACACCACCGGCGGCGCCTTGCGTACCGGGTCGGCGCCCGACAGCGGCGCGAAGAACAGCGTCCCGGCCTTGTCGGCCTGCGGCATCGCGTCCAGGCTCAACGTGGCCGACGCAAAACCGAACAGCGCCACGGCCTTCTTCTCGCCGAGCAACTGGGTCGCGTTCGCGCCCGCGGTCTTGCGATCGTTGGCATCGTCGAGCGTCACCAGCTCGATCGGCTTGCCGGCCACGCCGCCGCGCGCATTGACCGACTTGAAGTAAGCCAGCGCGCCGTCGCGCACGTCGCGGCCCATGGCCGCGTTGCCGCCGGACAGCGGCGCCGACTGGCCAACGACCCAACTGTCTTGGGCATGCGCCGGTGCGGCCAAAGAAGCGGCAAGCCACATCGCGGCGAGCGCGTAGCTGTTTCGATGCACATCACAGAACATATCGATCATTCCTTGGTGAACAGCACGGCGAAGAAGCCGCAGCAACAAGCACGAAATTGTCAGCGGCATTCGTCGCGTCATGCGCGCATGCAACACACGCATTCACACGACGCCGTGAGGAATGTCGGATACGCACAAGCAACCGGACGTAGCTGCACGCGCGTCGCCGCTGGTGGGTCGAGAAGATGTGATTGGCGTCCGCTGTCAGTGATTCATTGGACTGCCGGCGAGCACTTTCGCGGCCAGCTCGGCGCGGATACGCCTCAACTTCTCGCGCGGGTCTTCTTTCGTTTTCTGCTCGTCGAGCTTCATCTCGGCGATGAAGCGGCTGGGCAGACCGGCCACCAGTTCACGACCGCGCTTGCGGCGCTTCAAGGTGCTCACCGCCAGCGTCGTGCGCGCGCGTGTGATGCCGACGTACATCAGGCGCCGCTCTTCCTGCAGGCGCTCGGCGGTCATGTCTTCGGCTTCGCTCTTGAACGGCAGCAGGCCTTCGTTGATGCCGGCGAGAAAAACATGCGGCCATTCCAGCCCTTTGGCGGCGTGCAGCGTCGATAGCGTCACCACGTCCTGATCATCGCCGCGCTCGGCCAGGCTGATGATGATGCTGATGGTCTGCGCCACGTCGAGCACGCTCTGCGGCTCCTCGGCAACGTCGCCGGCTTCGAGCGCTTTTTCGCCGCCGCAGCGGCGCACGATCCAGTCGATGAAGTCGAGCACGTTGGTCCAGCGCGCGGCGGCGAGTTTCTCGCTGTCTTCGCCGTCGTAGAGGTGCTGCTCGTAGCCGATGTCTTTCATCCAGCCCATCAGGAACACACGCGCGGCTTCGCCGCCGACCGTCTGCCGCGCACGGTGCTCGAGGTCGTTGATGCCGCGGCCGAACTCGTGCAAGCCGTCGCGCGCTTTGGCGGTCACGGCGGCGCCGAGCGATGGCGCGAACAGCGCTTCGAACAGGCTGACCTTCCTCTTCGACGCGAACTCGCCGAGCGAAGCCAGCGTGGCGTGGCCGATGCCGCGCTTGGGCGTGGTCACGGCGCGCAGGAACGCAGGATCGTCGTCGTTGTTGACGAGCAGGCGCAACCAGGCGCACAGGTCCTTGATCTCGGCGCGGTCGAAAAAACTCTGTCCGCCGGAAACCTTGTACGGGATCTGCGCTGCGCGCAGCTTCTGCTCGAAGACGCGCGCCTGGTGGTTGGCGCGGTAGAGCACAGCGAAGTCGCTGAACTTGACTTGACCACCTTCGCTTCGCTTGCTTTGAACCAGCGCCACCGCGCGCTCAGCTTCATGCTCTTCGCCGTCGCACTCCAACACGCGCACCGGATCACCCTGGCCGAACTCGCTCCATAATTTCTTCTCGAAGATTTTCGGGTTGGCAGCAATCACGGCGTTCGCGGCAGCGAGGATGGCGCCGGTGGAACGGTAGTTCTGCTCCAGCGCGATCACCTTCAGCTTCGGATAGTCCTCGGGCAAGCGTTTGAGGTTGTCGATCGTCGCGCCGCGCCAGCCGTAGATGCTCTGGTCGTCGTCGCCGACGGCGGTGAACAGGCCGCGCTCACCAACCAGCGTCTTCAACAACTCGTACTGCACCGAGTTCGTGTCCTGGTACTCATCGACGAGCACATGTTCGAACGTCGCTCGCCACTTGGCGCGCGCCTCGTCGTCGCGCTGCAAGAGTTTCAGAGGCAGGCCGATCAGGTCGTCGAAGTCCACCGCCTGATAAGCGGACAAGCGTTCTTCGTAGCGCTTCATCACGCGTGCGGCCACGCGCTCGTCGTCGTTCTCCGCCGCGCCTTCGGCCGCGCCCGCGTCGAGCCCCTGGTTCTTCCACAGGCTGATCGCCCACTGCCAGCGCCGCGCCAGCTTGGCGTCGGTGGTGCCGCCGGCGTCGCGCAGCACAGCGAGCACGTCGTCGCTGTCCAGGATGGAGAAGTTGGGCTTGAGGCCGATGCGCTCACCGTCGGCACGCAGCAGGCGCACGCCGAGCGAGTGAAACGTGCTGACGACGAGCGACTTCGCCGCACGCCCGCCGACAAGCGCCTTGGCGCGCTCGCGCATCTCGGCCGCGGCCTTGTTGGTGAAGGTGATCGCCGCGATCTGCTTCGGCTCCAGGCCGCTTTGCAGCAGCCGCGCGATCTTGTGCACGATGACGCGCGTCTTGCCCGAGCCGGCGCCGGCGAGCACGAGGCACGGCGATGCGAGATGGTGCACCGCTTCGAGCTGGCGCGAATTGAGCGTATCGGACATGGGCGGCGGATCATAGACAGCGCTGTTCGCACGGCGATGTGGTAGAGCACGCTGCGATACTTCGCGGCACCGATGCAGCCCATCTTCGCCGTCACCTTGCCGTTCTTCGCCTTGGTGCTGATGGGGTACGCCGCCGCACACAAGCGCTTGTTGCCCGAGTCTGCGATTCCTGGTCTCAACGCCTTCGTCCTGTTCTTCGCGCTGCCGGCGCTGCTGTTTCGCTTCGGCATGAACACGCCGATCGGGCAGTTGTTGAACCCGGTGGTGCTCGTGGTGTCGCTGCTGGCGTCGCTCGGCATCGTCGCCTTCACGATCGCGGTCACGTTGTCGGCGCGCGTGCAGTTGAAGGACGCGGCCTTCGGCGCGCTCGTCGCCGCGTTTCCGAACACCGGCTTCATGGGCGTGCCGCTGCTGACGGCGCTGCTCGGCGCCGCGGCGGCCGGGCCGGTGATCTGCGCGTTGTTGGTCGATCTGTTCATCACCAGCTCGATCTGCATCGCGCTGGCGCAAGCGCACGACGCCAAAGGCGAAGGCACGCGTGCGGCGCTGACGCGCGCGCTGCTGGGCGCGCTGTCGAACCCGCTGCCGTGGTCGATCGCGCTCGGCGGCGTCTGTTCGCTGCTCGGCTGGAAGCTCGGTGGACCGCCGGCCACCATCGTCAACATGCTCGCCGATGCGGCCAGCCCGGTCGCGCTGTTCACGATCGGCGCGGTGCTGTGGCGCGCCGCCCAGCATGCGCACACGCGCACGCCGGCATCGTTGTACTTGCCGGTGGCGGCGATCAAGCTGTTCGCGCACCCGCTGTTGGTGTTCGCGCTCGCCGCGGGGGCGCGCTGGCTCGGCGCGCCGATCGGCGCCTTCGAGATCATGGTGCTCACACTCGCTGCGGCGTTGCCGAGCGCGAGCAGCGTCTCGCCGCTGGCCGAGCGCTATGGGGCCGACAACGGCCGCGTTGCGCGCATCATCCTCAGCTCGACGGCGTTGGCCTTCATCACGTTTTCGGCCACCGCGTGGGTGTTCGGCGCCGGCGCGCGCTGACCAGCGTGCTACCAATCGCAACACCGAGGTCGTAGTTCACGCGAGCGCGCGCTGCGGCGGCGCACGGGCTCACAGCGTCAACGTGGCGCTGCAAACTGGCGTTGTTCCCACGCTTGTTCGAGGAGCTTCACATGACGTCGATATCCAAGTTCGCCTTCGCAGCATTCGCGCTGGCCGCTTCTGCCTCTTCGTGGTCGGCCGTCGATGTCGGCGTCGGCGTGACGATCCGCGAGCCGGGCGTGTACGGCCGCATCGAGATCGGCACCAATGCGCCGCCGCCGCCGGTGATCTACCGCCGGCCGGTGGTGATCGCGCAGCCCGCGGTGATCGTTGCCGAGCCGCCGATGTACCTCTACGTGCCGCCGGGCCACGCCAAGAAGTGGCGCAAGCATTGCCACCGCTACGACGCCTGCGGCCGCCAGGTGTACTTCGTGCGCGAAGAGTGGGTGCAGGCGCGGTACGTCGAATCGCGCAAGGGGCCGCCGGTGTATGCGCAGAGCGCGGCGAGGACCATGTCACGGCAGGTCTGGCCGCGGCAAAGGCAAGCACGACGACTGAGAAGCACCTGACTTCCTAAGCGAACGCCGTGGAACCGGACTGCCGGGCCACTGGCGTCCGGCCGCGCGCCGCAGTGCTCGCGCTCCTCGCCAGGCACAAACAGTCCGCTGGACTGTTTGTGTCCGGCTCGCCCCCTTGAGGGGGAGGCGGCGAAGCCGCTTCGGGGGTGGGCCTAGATCGCCAACGGATCCACATCCACGGCCCACCGCAACACACGGTGGGCTTTTTCTTTGCCGAGCGGCGTGAGCTGCGGCACCCACACCGACAAGAAGCGTTGCAGCGCGCCGCGCGAGCGCGACTCGACGAGCATCTGCATGCGCTCGACGCCGGCCACGCGCGAGATCGGCGGCGGCACCGGCGGATAGACCATGACGCCGGCCGCTTCGGGCAACGTTGCCGCAAGTTGCGCCGCAGCGTGCAGGAAGGCGCCGGCCATCGCCGCATCCTTGGCTTCGGCGCGCAACAGGGCAAGCTGGCAAACGGCGGCAGGCCCGCGCCCTCACGGTCGCGCAACTGACTCGCCGCGAAAGACGCGAAGTCGTGCCTGGCCAACGCAGCGAACAGCGGATGCCGCGGATGCCAGGTCTGCACCCACATTTCGCTGGCCGCGCCTTGCGCCGCATCGCGGCCGGCGCGGCCCGCGGCCTGCATCAGCAGCGCGAACAAGCGCTCTGCCGCACGAAAGTCGCTGGCGAACAGCGCGCTGTCCGGGTTCACCGCGGCCACCAGCGTCATGCGCCGGAAGTCGTGTCCCTTGGCCACCATCTGCGTGCCCACCAGCACATCGACCTCGCCGGCATGCACGGCGGCAAGCTGTTCTTCGAGCGAGCCCTTCAGGCGCGTGCTGTCGGCGTCGATGCGGGCGATGCGCGCGCCGGGCAGCAGCGCGGCCAGATGTTCTTCGAGCCGCTCGGTGCCGCGCCCGATGCCGTGGATGTCGAGGTTGCCGCATTCGGGGCAGGCGCGCGGCACGCGTTCGGCGAGGCCGCAGTGGTGGCAGCGCAGCGTGCGGTCGATCTTGTGGAAGACGCGCCAGGCGCTGCAATGCGGGCAGCCGCTTTTCCAGCCGCAGGCGCCGCAATGCAGCACCGGCGCATAGCCGCGGCGGTTGAGCAGGACCAGGCTCTGCTCGCCGCGCAGCAAGCGCTGCTGCAACGCGGCGAGCAATGGCGGCGAGATGACGATCTCTTCGCCCTTGTGGCGCGGCAAGCTGCCCATGTCGATCACGCGCACGCGCGGCAGCGCGCCGCCGCCGATGCGCTCGGGCAGCGCGAGCCGCCGGTACGCACCCTGCTCGGCGCGCTGCCAGGTTTCGAGCGACGGCGTGGCCGAGCCGAGCAGCACGGCGATGCCTTCGTTGTGGCCGCGCCAGACCGAGAGGTCGCGCGCCGAGTAGCGCGCGCCTTCCTGCTGCTTGAACGACGGGTCGTGTTCTTCATCGACGACGATTAGGCCCAGCCGCGGCATCGACGCGAACACCGCCAACCGCGTACCGAGCACGAGGTCGGCATGGCCGAGGTGGGCTGACAACCAGTTTTTCAAACGCTGCGCCGGCGTCAGCGCGCTGTGCAACGAGGCCAGTCGGTGCCCGGCAAATCGCGCCGCGAAGCGCGCTTCCAACTGCGGCGTCAGGTTGATCTCGGGCACCAGCACCAGCACCTGGCGGCCGGCCGCCAGGGCTGCCGCCGCGGCCTGCAAATAGACCTCGGTCTTGCCGCTGCCGGTGACGCCGTGCAGCAGCGTGGTGCCCGGCGCCAACCCGGCCAGCGCCTCCACGGCCTCTTGCTGCGTGGCGTTGAGCGCCGGCGCGGTGGCGTCTTCGTGCGGCTTTGTCTCAGGCGCAGCGAAACGCGCCACGCGGCGCGCGAGCTGTGCCGCATCCAACTTGCGCAGCTCCGGCGGCAGCACCGCGAGTGCCAACTCGCCGACGCTGCGCTGGTAGTAGGCGGCCGCAAAAGCAACGAGTTGCCGCCACACAGCCGGCAACGGCGGCATGGCATCCAACACGTCGCCGACCGGTTTGATCTGCGCCGCATCGAGGGCTGCGCCCGGCGCGCGCTCCCACACGATGCCCGGCACCTGGCGCTTTCCAAGAGGCACCCTGACCATCGTTCCCGGCGAGAGTGGGCGCTCGCAGCGATAGTCGAGCGTGGGCCCGAGCCCGGCATGCTGCGGTGCCTCGACGGCGACGGCCAGCGTGCCCTCCAATGGCATCGAGATACCGTCGCTTTCTCGGTTCGGCTTCACAAGAAGCCGCTAAGCCCATGATTCGACAAGGCAAATCGACCTTTCCACCGATGCTGTGGACAACTTTGTGCAAAAGCTGCCCGCAGACGCGCTAAGCCGTTGATACACCACGCCCGGCCTTGTTCTGCCCGAACCGGGAGCAGGCCGGCAAGCTCAATGAAATCAAGCACTTGCAGCAGCATAGGGGAATACCTGATGGCGCAGCCTGGCTGTCTTTTCACCGGGCTCTCGCTCGGCCCGCGGTGGGGATAAGTCAGCCTGAGTGCTCACTTACCCAAGACTTAATGCACAGCCTCATTTAACCGCGCGTTGCGCCCGGGAATGTCGATGCACCTCATCGACGAGCGCGGTCACTGCCTCGGGCGGTGTGTGCTGGCTGATGCCGTGGCCGAGGTTGAAGATGTGGCCCGGGCCGGCACCGAAGTCGTCCAACACACGCCGCGCTTCAGCGCGCACCGCGGCCTCGCCGCCGAACAAGACCATCGGGTCGAGGTTGCCTTGCAGCGCGACGCGCATCTGCACACGTTCGCGGGCGCGGCGCAGGTTCACGGTCCAATCGACGCCGACGACATCGGCGCCGCTGGCCGCGATGGCTTCGAGCCACGCGCCGCCGCCTTTGGTGAAGACGATCGCCGGCACGCTGCGCTTCAACTTGTCGAGCACACGCTGCGTGTAGGCCAGGCTGAAGGTCTGGAACGCGCCGTCGGCGAGCACGCCGCCCCAACTGTCGAAAACCATCACCGCTTGCGCGCCGGCGTCGATCTGCGCGTTGAGGTACGCCGCGACCGCGTCGGCGTTGATGGCCAGGATGCGGTGCATCAAGTCGGGCCGCGCATACAGCATCGACTTGACGAGGCGGTAATCGTCGCTGCCCGCGCCTTCGACCATGTAGCAGGCGAGCGTCCACGGGCTGCCCGAAAAACCGATCAGCGGCACGCGGCCATTCAACGCGCGGCGGATCGACGTGACGGCATCGAAGACGTAGCGCAGCTTGTCGAGATCGGGCACGGCGAGTTTGGCAACGGCCGCTTCATCGCGCACCGGCATGGCAAAACGCGGGCCCTCGCCTTGCGCGAACGACAGACCGAGACCCATCGCGTCGGGCACGGTCAGGATGTCGGAAAACAGGATCGCGGCGTCGAGCGGATAGCGTTCGAGCGGCTGCAGCGTGACCTCGGTGGCGTAGTCCACATTCGTCGCCAGGCCCATGAAGCTGCCGGCCTTGGCGCGCGTGGCGCAGTACTCGGGCAGGTAGCGGCCGGCCTGGCGCATCAGCCACACGGGGGTATGTGAAGTGGGTTCGCGGCGGCAGGCGCGCAGGAAGGTGTCGTTTTGCAGGGGCGCGAAATTCATGCGGCCATCATAGGCGGCGCGCCTCGAGGGTCAGCGCGCCGGCAGGCCCATCGGGTCGGTGGCCGGCGCGTCGAGCCGTGACGGTATCGGCGCCAGGCTGAGCGCTTGCGCGGCCGGCTGCGCGGTGAGCGTGGTCACCGCGCCGACACCGAAATCTTGCGAGCCGCCGATGCGGCGCAAGCGCATCTGCAACTGCATCCGCCATGCGCCGCCGCGCTCGACCGTGCGCTCCTGCGCCGGCTGAACGCGCGCGCCCTTGACGGCCAGGGCGTTCATCGCCTTGACGAAATCGGCGCGCACGGCAGGGCCGTCGCCGCGCTCGGCCCAGACCGTGCAACGGCGGTCGAGATCGATCGCCAGCAGCACCGTGCTGGCGCTGCCCGGCAGCGCCAGCACGGTCCCAGGCTGCCCTTGCAACAGCGCCTCGGCCGCGCCGCCACGCGCGAAGTCGGGCTCGAAGCCCTGGTTGATCGCCCAATCGACGGTCTTCATCGAGTCGCCTTCGTGGGCGACGCAAGCGTCGAAGAAGACACGCACGATCGTTGCAGCGGCGGCCGGCGCGGGTTGGGCGACCGGTGCGTTGGCGCGGGCCGCTTCGTAGAAGGGGTTCTGGGCGTGCGCCGCCAAGGCCAGCATCCAGGCCAGTGACAGCAATGCGAAGGGGCGACTCATCGTTGTGATGCTACGGCGATGGGCGAAGCTCGAGCCATTCATCCACGAGCGTCTGCACGTCACGCTGCTGAGCCGCCTGCCACAGCAGCGCTGCCGGCACCACGCGCGTGCCGTGCGGCGCGTCCTGCAGTTGCACGGCGAGCGTGGCAGCGACCTTGGCCACTGTGTCCACGCGCACCGGCTGCTCGCGCTGCGGGATCATCCAATGCAGTTGCGACAGCATCCAGCGCGCCAGGCGGCGTGGCGCATCGAGGCCATCGACAGCAGGATCGTTTTGCGCCATGCGCATGAAGGCCAGTTGCTCGAAACCGAGTGCGGCCACCGCGGCTTCGTCGAGCGAAGCCAGGCCCTGCTGCAGCGCCATCGGCAACAGTGACGGCGTGTGCGGCACCACGACGACGAGGTGGCGCACACCGGCGCCGTGCAACTGCTGCGCCAGCGCCGGCAAGGCTTGCGGATCGGGTCTGACGAACGCGACCTCGCGGCCGTTGGCGGTGCGCCGGCGGTCGAAGACGATCAGCGCGCAATCGGCGGCGAAGGCCGTCAGCTCGTCGGCATGCACCGGCGCAAAGCCGTGAACAGCCGGCTGCATCGCTTGCCCCACCAACGCGCCGACACGCTCGAAGCGCTGCGTGGCCAGCAGTTGTTCGAGCACGGCCGCACCGAGCGCGCCGGCAGCGCCGACGACGAGCGCGCGGCGCGGCGCCGCAGCGGCGCGCGGCGGCTTGCGGTACGCCGTGGCGAGCGCCTGATTCACGTCGAGCATGGCTCTATCATCGACTGCTTTTCCACGCACACCATGGCGCAGCGCCCCGTCATCCTCATCGTCGAAGACGAACCCGGCATCGCCGACACGCTGCAATACGCGCTGCGCACCGAAGGCTTCGAGCCGCGCTGGTGCGCGGCCGGCGAGCCCGCACTGACGCAGGCCGACGACGCGGCGCTGGTGATCCTCGACATCGGCCTGCCCGACATCAGCGGCTTCGAAGTCTTCAAGCGCCTGCGCGCGCGCGAACCGACGCTGCCGATCCTGTTCCTGACGGCGCGCGCCGACGAGATCGACCGCGTCGTCGGCTTGGAACTCGGCGCCGACGACTATGTGACCAAACCGTTCTCGCCGCGCGAACTGGTGGCGCGCGTGCGCACGGTGTTGCGGCGCAGCGCCGCGCCGACCGCAGCCGCCACCGCGCCGTCAACCGCCTTCGCGATCGACGAAGGCAAGCGAACGATCCACTACTACGGCCGCGCGCTCGATCTGTCGCGCTACGAGTTCGGCCTGTTGAAGACGCTGATCGGGCGGCCGGGTTTCGTCTTCACGCGCGAACGGCTGTTGTCGCTCGTCTGGGACGACGACACCGACAGCCTCGACCGCACGGTCGATGCGCATGTGAAGACATTGCGCGCGAAGTTAAAGACGGTCGCGCCGTCGCTGGAGCCGATCCGCACGCACCGCGGCGTGGGCTACGCGTTGGCGGAGGATTTGCCGGCCACGCGGCCGGCATGAGCGCGAGCCGGGCGCCGGGCCGCTCCCAAGCCGGCTCGCACCCCTATGGCTCGCGCAGCGGGCCACTTCGTGGCCCCGGGGGGTGGTCCGACGTACCCGGCGGACCGGGGGCTCCATGACGAAACGCAATCGCGTCTTCGCCGCCATCCTGCTGGCCTACGCGATCGGCGTCGGCTGGCTGATGTGGCGGCTGCTCGCCGACATCGACCCGCGCTACCGCGAGTCGGCCGAAGAGTCGCTCGTCGAGACCGCGCACCTGATGGCCGCGCAGATCGAGCAGCGCTGGGTCGAGCGCGCCCGAATTGTCGGTGGGCCGGCCGAGCCGGTGATCGACGTCGCCGTGCTCGAGCCGCTGTTCCGCGACCTCTATTCGCGCGAGCTCAACGCCAACATCTTCGGCTTCGAGAAGACACGCTTCGAGCTGCGCATGACGGTCGTCGATGCGCACGGCCGCGTCGTCTTCGATTCGCTCGGCCGCGAGACCGGCGCCGATCACTCGCAGTGGCGCGATGTCAAGCTCGCGCTCGACGGCCACTACGGCGCGCGGACGACGCCCGACGTGGACACCGACGCGCGCACCGCCGTCATGTACGTCGCCGTGCCGCTGAAGCGCGACGGTGCGATCGTCGGCGCGGTCAGCGTCGGCAAACCGGCGGAGAGCTTCGGCCAGTTCGTCGCCGCGGCGCGCAAGAAGACGCTGCTCGTTGGCGTGACCTCGGTGTTGGCCGTCGCGCTGCTCGTCGCCATCCTGTCGTTCTGGTTCGTGCGGCCGTTCGGGCTGATCGCCGACTACGTGCGTTATGTGCGCGCGCAGCGCACGTTCTCGCTGCCGCGCCTGGGCCGGCGCGCGCTGGGCACGCTCGGCGCGGCGTACGACGAGATGCGCGATGCGCTGTCGGGCCGCAACTACGTCGCCGACTATGTGCAGACGCTGACGCACGAGTTGAAGAGCCCGCTGTCGGCCATCCGTGGCGCAGCGGAACTGCTGCACGAGCGTGAGATGCCGCCAGCGGACCGCGAACGTTTCGTCGCCAACATCGAGCGCGAGACGGCGCGCATCCAGGAGCTGGTCGATCGCATGATGGAGCTGGCCGCACTCGAATCGCGGCGCTCGCTGGAGCGCACCGAACCCGTCGCCTTGCGAGCGCTGCTCGAAGAGCGCGTGGCCAGCGCACAGGCCAGCGGTGCGCCGCGTGGCGTCACGGTAACGCTCGACGCGGCGCAAGATGCGAGCGTCGATGGCGACGCGCTGCTGCTGCAACGCGCCGTCGGCAACCTGCTCGACAACGCGCTCGACTTTTCGCCGCAAGGTGGCGCTGTCGCCGTCTCGCTCACACAACGTGGCCGCTTTGCAGACGTCAGCGTGCGCGACCACGGCCCCGGCATTCCGGACTACGCCGACCAGAAGGTTTTCGAGAAGTTCTATTCGCTTGCCCGCCCGGGCTCGCAGCGCAAGAGCACTGGCCTGGGCCTGCCCTTCGTGCGCGAGATCGCGGCGCTGCACCAGGGCCGCATCACACTGCGCAACGCCGACGGCGGCGGCGCCATCGCCGTGTTGTCGCTGCCCGCGGAACCGGGGTCTGCCGCTTGATCGCGTCATCGTGCGACGAGATCACATCGGCGCTCCCGGAACTCGTCGGCGAGGAGCTGAAGGTCGTCGAGCGCCTGGCCATCGAAGGCATGACGCACTGTCCCTCAACGCTCGGGCGCAGACGCATCGTCGCCGAGCGCGAGCGTGGCGATGTAGTCGCTCTGGGCGATGGCCTTGCCGCTGACGGCAGGAGGATCCAGGCGCACCACGCGCAGCTGAAACTCCGCCACGTCCGCGCGGGTGGCGCTCGACGCCGTGTGCAGTTCGCGCGTCACCCGCGTGCCGCCGGCTTTCTGCAACCACACCCGGACGGTGGCGTCTCCTGCCCATACGCAACGCTCGCCCTTGGGGCAACGTGAGTCAACCGGCACCCCTTCGAACCCGATCACCAGTGCCCCATCATGGGTCCGCGCGGACTCGCCGACCCTCAGACTGAAGGGCTCGCTGACGCCGACGCTGGCGGGCTGTGCGGGCGGGCCCAGGCTGCACGCGGTGCACAGCAGAAATGTGATGACCTTTGCGATCGCGGATCTCATCGACCACCTCGTCTGCAACGATTGACTACTGGCCCGGTATATACCCCAAGTCGCAGCACCGCCCTCTGACGAACGCGACCACGACGCGGTCGGTGTTAACGACAGTAGCGCTTCAAGATACCCGGCCATAGTCTCGAACGACGGTGCGTCGGGAGTGCTTTTTCTCGGCGCCAGAAGCCCTTCCCTTTCAAGGAGCGTTCATGAACCGAACAAACTGGCTTGTGCCGGCGATCTTGCTGTCGGTGGTGCTGTCGGCGCACGCGCAAGGTGTCGGCAAGGGCAAGCGTGAGCCCATCGATCCCGCAGGCATCGCCCGCCTCGTCGCCGACAGTGGCGGCAACGCCCAGGTCACCGTCACGACGCCACGGGCGCCGCTCGCTTCGTCCGCGCGGCGCCCGGCGCGAAGCTCGGCCTTCAGCGAGCAGGCCGCGCGCGCGGTGAGCGATGACGCCAAGAAGAGCCGGGCGGCCGAGTTCCTCGACGAGCCTACGGCAGCATCTTCGGCATCACCAACGTCGCCGCGCGAACTCGAGCGAGGTCGCGCGTCGCCAAGGACCGGCAGGGCGGGACGCACATCACCTACCAAGCAGGTCTATCGCGGTGTGCCGGTCTTCGCGGGCGAGCTGCAGATCCCACTTCGATGCCTCGGACGAGCTCGTCGGCCGTCAACGGCACCTTCGTGCCCGAGCATCGCTCGTCGACCCCAATCGCCGACGCGTTCCGCCGAGGAGGCGGGCAAGACCGCGGTGGCGAAGGTGCGAGGCCGACCTCGGGCAGCGCGGCCGAGCTCGTCGGCGGCCGAGACCGACGCTGCTCGTCTTCCGCGAGGGCCTGGCCAAGGGCGTCGCCGGCGCCGAACCACCTGGCGTGGCAGGTCGAGGTCGGCAGACGGCGTCGACGTGCGCGAGTTCGTCTACGTCGACGCGCACACGCGGCAAGTTCATCGACCAGATCACCGGCATCCACGACGGCAAGATCCGCCGCGCCTACGACGGCGCGGGCGCCACGGCGCCGGGGCCCAACTACCCGGCAACGCCGTTCTGGGTCGAAGGCGACGCCTTCCCGACCGCCACCACCGAAGCCGACAACATGATCCAGGCCTCGGGGGAGATCTACGACCTGTTCTAGATCGCCTTCGGCCGCGACTCCTTCGACGGCGCCGGCGCGACCATGGACTCGATCTTCAATCGCGGCAACGGCTGTCCGAACGCGTCGTGGAACGGGATCTTCATCTCGTTCTGCCCGGGCACCACCACCGACGACGTCACCGCCCACGAGTGGGGCCACGCCTACACCGCAGTACACCTCACAACCTGATCTACGCCGTGGCAGCCGGGCGCGCTCAACGAGTCGTACTCCGACATCTGGGGCGAGACGGTCGACCGCCTCAACGGCCGCGGCGGCGACACGCCGGACGCGCCGCGCACGGCGAACGCCTGCACGGTGTTCACGCCGCAAGGCGCCCGACGGTCACCATCAACACGCCGGCCGCGATCGCCGGGGTCAAGGCTGCCGGCACTGCGGCGTTCGGGCCCGACGCACGTTCGCCCTGACCGGCGACTGTCGTCGCTCGTCAACGATGGCGGTCGGTGCCGCGACCGATGGACGGCTGCGAGACGCCTTTCGTCAACGCGGCCGCCGTCGCCGGCAAGATCGCGTTCATCGACCGCGGCGTCTGCGGCTTCGCGGTCAAGGCGAAGAACGCGCAGTTGAACGGCGCGATTGGCTGTGATCATCGGCGAACAACGCCGGCGGCACGGCGATCATCAACATGGCGGGCGTCGATCCCACCGATCACGATCCCGTCGCTGTCGGTCTCGCAGAACGACGGCACGGCGATCAAGGCCCAGGCTGGCGCACGGTCAACGCGTCGCTGTCCGCGCGGCGGCACCGGCACCGACAACTCGGTAGCGCTGGCTGATGGGCGAGGATGTCCGCCGCCTTTGGCGGCGCCATCCGCGACATGTGGAACCCGACCTGCTACGGCAACCCGGGCAAGGTCTCCGACACGCAGTACACCTGCGGTCCGACAGCCGGCTGACAGCGGCGGCGTGCACAGCAACTCGGGCGTGCCCAACCATGCCTATGCGCTGCTGGTCGATGGCGGCAGCTACAACGGCCAGACCATCGCGGCCATCGGCCTGACCAAGGCGGCCCACATCTACTTCCGGGCGCAGAGCGTCTACCAGGGCCCGGCCAGCGACTTCGCCGACCATGCGGACGCGCTCGAGCAGTCCTGCGCCGACCTCATCGGCGCGAACCTGGCCGACCTGCTCGACCGGCGCACCGTCGGGCCAGGTGATCAGCGCCGTCGGACTGCGCCGAAGTGGCCAAGGCCGCGCTCGCGGTCGAGCTGCGGACGCCGCCGACCCAGTGCAACTTCCAGCCGCTGCTGGCCAAGAACCCGCCGCCGCTGTGCGAGGCCGGGGGCAGCGTCACGCAACCTTCTTCATGGACAACTTCGACAACGGCAACTCGACGACGGCCCGCTGGACCGTCAGCCACACGGCGGTCACGGCCGACTTCACGCCGCGCGACTGGGAGGTGGCGACCGGCCTGCCCGACAACCGCCCGGCCGCGCGTTGTTCGGCATCGACTTCACGGGCGGCACCTGCGCACCGGGCGGAGACGAGTCGGGTGTGCTGCAGCTCGTCAGCCCGCAGATCATCGATCCCTGCGTCGGTCGACGCGCCGCGGGCTCACCTTCGATCACTGGGTGGCGACCGAGGCGGGCTTGGACGGCGGCAACCTGAAGATCAGCGTCAACGACGGGCCGTGGCAGCTGGTCCAGGCCGCGGACTTCATCTACAACCCCTACAACAGCGACGCTCGTTCACCGCTGCCCAGGGCAACACCAACCCGATGGCGGGCGAGCCCGCGTTCACGGGCGCGGACGGCGGCTCCGTCGACGGCTCGTGGGGGCGCTCGATCGTCAACCTGGAGCCCGTACGCGAAGCCGAAGGACAAGATCCGGCTGCGCTTCGACATCGGCAACGACGGCTGCGGCGGTGCCTTCGGCTGGTACGTCGATGACGTGCAGGTCTACAGCTGCCGCCCATAGACATGCGCTGACCCGGGCCTAGGCCCGGCGCGAAAAGGGGACGCTGACAGGGCGTCCCCTTTTTCTTTTTGCGAACTGAGCGATGCCCCGCTGGATCCGCAGGGCGATCGATTCGCGCTACAAGCGCGGCTTCGCGACCCATTCAAGAGGCAGGTTTTCGATGAGCACCTTCACCCTTAACGGCAAGCCGGTCACGGTGGATGCCGATCCAACCACGCCCGTTCTCTGGGCGCTGCGTGACAACCTCGGTTTGACCGGCACCAAGTTCGGTTGCGGTCTGGCCCAATGCGGTGCGTGCACCGTGCACCTGAACGGCCAGGCGGTGCGCAGTTGCTCGCTGCCGATCTCGGCCGCCGCCGGCGCGAACATCACCACCATCGAAGGCTTGGCCGGCGACAACGTCGGCAAGGCCGTCACCGAGGCCTGGGTGGCGCAGGACGTGGCGCAATGCGGCTACTGCCAGAGCGGCCAGATCATGAGTGCGACCGCGCTCTTGAAGACCAACAAGAAGCCGAGCGATGCGCAGATCGACGCCGCGATGGCCGGCAACGTCTGCCGCTGCGGCACTTACCCACGCATCCGCGCGGCGATCAAACAAGCCGCTGCGGCGCTGGCTTGACGAAGGAGCACAGACCATGATGATCCTCGAAAAGCTGATCGCTCAATCTCAAACCCACAGCGCTGAACTCACCCGCCGCCGCTTCGTCACGATGACCGTCGGTGGCGCCGTCGGCCTGGCCTCCATGCCGCTGGCCACGCCCAAAGCGCGCGCGCAGAACGCGCCCGATCTGCCGCCGGGGCAGAAGGCGTTTCAACAACCGAGCGCCTTCGTCACCATCGACAAGGACGGCACGACCACCGTGCTCTGCAACCGCATGGACATGGGCCAGGGCATCGAGACCGCGCTGGCGATGATCTGCGCCGAAGAACTCGACGCCGATTGGGCCAAGGTCAAGACCGGCTTCGGCAACCAGAAGGGCAACTACATCGACCCGGCGATGGGCATGCACCTGACCGGCGGCTCGAACTCGGTGAAGAACAGCTACACGCAGTACCGCGAACTCGGTGCGCGAACGAAGGCGATGCTGCTCGCCGCGGCATCGAAGCAACTCGGCGTGCCACCTACGCAGCTCACGGTTGCCAACGGCGTGATCAGCGGCGGCGGCAAGAGCGTCACCTATGGCGAGCTGTTCGACGCGGCGATGAAGGAGCCGATCCCCGAGCGCGTGGTGTTGAAGGATGCGAAGGACTTCAAGCTCATCGGCAAGCCGACGGGGCTGAAGGTGTCGCGCGCCAAGAGCACGGGCACGCAGCAGTACAGCGTCGATGTCAAGCTGCCCGGCCTGCTCACCGCCGTCATCGTCCGGCCGCCGGTGTTCAACGGCAAGGTCATCAGCTTCGACGGCGCCGAGGCGTTGAAGGTCAAGGGCGTGAAGGCCGTGCTGCCGGTGACGCTCGACCGCGGCGGCCAGGGCATCGCCATCGTCGCCGACGGTTATTGGCCGGCGAAGATGGGCCGCGACGCGCTGAAGGTGCAGTGGGACGTGAACGCGACCGACAAGGCCGACTCGACGCAGTTGCTAGCGCAGTACAAGGCGCTGGCGAACAAGCCGGGCACGCAGGCGCCCGACAAACACTTCGCGGCCGATGTGTCGGGCCTCGCCAAGGCGCCGAAGAGGCTGACCGCCGAGTTCATCTTCCCCTACCTGAATCACGCGCAGATGGAGCCGCTGGCCTGCACGGTCGATCTGCAGGCCGACAAGTGCACCGTCATCACCGCGTCGCAGATGCCCGGCGTCGATGCCGGCGCGGTGGCGAGCGTCGTTGGCCTGAAGCCCGACCAGGTGGAGATCGTCGTGCAGATGGCGGGCGGCGGCTTCGGCCGCCGCGCCACGCCGACGGGCGAGTGGGTGCGCGAGGCCGCAGCCGTGGCCAAGGCGCTGGCCGCCAACAACCAGCGCGCGCCGGTGAAAGTGATGTGGAGCCGCGAAGACGACATGAAGGCCGGCTACTACCGGCCCTTCACCGTACACCGCGCCGAGATCGGCTTCGACGCCAAGGGCAGGGTGCTGGCCTGGGACCACCGCATCGTCAGCCAGAGCATCCTCGTCGGCTCGCCGTTTGAAGCCTTCCTGGTCAAGAACGGCGTCGATGGCACCACCACCGAAGGCATGCGCGAACCCTACGATTTGCCGATGAAGCTGACCGTGCACCACCCGCAGGTCAACGTGCCGGTGCTGTGGTGGCGCTCGGTCGGCAGCACGCACACCGCGTTCGTGATGGAGACGCTGATCGACGAGATCGCCACCGCAACGAAGCAGGATCCGGTGGCCTAGCCGCATGGCGCTGATGGACGGTGAGAAGGGCAAGCGCCACCGCGCCGCGCTGCAACTCGCGGTGGCGCAGAGCGGCTACGGCAAGAAGAAGTTGCCCGCCGGCACGGCGTGGGGTGTGGCCGTGCACGAGAGCTTCGAATCGGTGGTGGCGTACGTCGTCGAAGCCAAGATCGTCGGCAAAGGCAAGGAGCGCAAGCCGGTGCTGACCGCGGTCACGGCCGGCGTGCACTGCAACCTGTGCGTGAACCCGCGCACGGTCGAAGCGCAAGTGCAGGGCTCGGTGATGATGGCGCTGGCCACCACACTGCCCGGCCACGCGATCACGCTCAAGGACGGCGTCGTCGAGCAGAGCAACTTCCACCAGTTCATCCCGGCGCGCATCACCGATGCGCCGCCGAAGATCGCCGTGCACATCGTGCCCAGCAACGACCCGCCCAAGGGCATGGGCGAGCCCGGCGTGCCGCCGCTGGCGCCGGCGTTTGCGAATGCCATCGCGAAGCTGACGGGGCAGCGGCTGCGGGAGATGCCGTTCCGCTTGGCGTAAGGCAAGCCCGCCTGCGGGTGCTTGCGACGGCGCTGGGTCGTTGCCGTCGCGCGTCGATCCTTTCCTTGCAGCCGACGCTGCGCATTTGTTCCCGAATAGCTGTGAAAGGCAGCCGCTGTTCGCCTGATGGGCCCGCCTTGTTGCCCGCAAAATCGTCGCGTTGTCCCTCCGCCTCTTTCAGCGAGCATGACCAACGGCAAGCCTTCCTCCTGCAAACGCGACCGCTTTCGCCGACTGGGCGCAATGCCTGCTGGCCGCGTCGAGCGTCCTGCTGTGTGCCGGCGCCACGGCCGCCGGCCCTGCCTCACCGGCGCAAAACAGCGCCGCGCCGCAGCACTTGCGCATCGTCGGCGGCCTGGCCAGCGTGAACCAGTACACGCGCCACGAAGAGCCCTTCTGGACGACCGAGCTGCCGCGCCTTAGCCGTGGCCGCGCCAGCGCAGAGATCGTGCCGTTCGATCGCGCCGGCATCCGCGCGCAGGAGATGCTGCGCCTGGTGCACCTGGGCGTCGTGCCGTTCGGCACCGTTCTGCTCAACCTCAGCGCCGCCGAAGATCCCGAGCTGGCGATGCCGGACCTCGCCGGCCTGAACCCCAACATGGCCACGCTGCGCCGCACCGTCGGCGCGTTCCGACCGCACCTCGAAAAGGTGATGCGCGAGCGCTACGGCAGCGAGCTGCTGGCGCTGTACGCCTACCCGGCCCAAGTCACCTTCTGCGCCAAGCCGATGCGCAGCCTCTCCGACCTCTCCGGACGCCGGGTGCGCACCTCCAACGTCTCGCAATCCGACCTGGTGACCTCGCTCGGCGGCACCCCGGTGCAGACCGCGTTCGCAGAGGTCGTCGCCAACCTGCGCAACGGCAACATCGACTGCGCCATCACGGGCACGATGTCGGGCAACACCATCGGCCTGTACGAGGTGACGAGCCACATCCACACCGCGCCGCTCGGTTGGGGGTTGGGTGCCTTCGTCGCCAACGGCGCGGCCTGGGACGCGCTGCCGAAGGATCTGCAGAACGTGCTGCGCCGCGAGCTGCCCAGGCTCGAAAATGCGATCTGGGCCGAAGCGGAAGCGGAGACGAGCGCCGGCGTTGCCTGCAACACCGGCGCCGCCAGCTGCACCAGCGGGCGCCTCGGCCGCATGACCGAGGTTCGTGCGACCCCTGAGGATGCGGCTCGCCAGCATGACGCCTTGGTCAAGGCCGTGCTGCCGGGCTTGCTCAAGCGCTGCGGCGCGACCTGCGCCGACAGCTGGAAGCGCACCGTCGGTCAGACCACGGACATCGCAGTGCGCTGAGCACGCCGAGTACACGCCGCGCGCGCCATGCAGTACCGAACGGTCATCGCCATCTGGAGCGTGGTCTTCCTGCTCGCTCTCGGCGCGGCCGGGGCCGCCGCCTGGCTGACGCACCACGGCGAACTCGAGACCACGATGGTTTCAGCATCGCGCGTGGAGCGTTTCGTCACCGGCGCCGAGGCCTCACTGAACCGCACGCTGGTCGAATCCGATCTCTTGCTGGCCGACGTCGGCGCGCTGGTCTCTCCGGACGGCGTGTTCGATCGCGAAGCCGCCGAACGCGCCCTGGGCCGCGTCGTCAAACGCCACCTGGTCGTTCGTGACCTGCTCGTCATCGACGCCGAGGGCAACGTGCTCGCAGCCGCACGTCCGAGCTCCGCGCGGCTGGGCACCCCGTTGCCGCCGGCGTTCGTGCGCGAAGCGCTGGCGCAGCCGGTGCCGCTGATGATGGTCAGCGCACCGCTGTATTCGTTGTCAACGTCCGAGCGCTCGCTCTATCTGGCCAAGCCGTTCCAGCTGTCGCCGAATCAACGCGCGCTCGCCCTGGCCGAAGTGCCTCTGCCGATCGTGGCCACGATCCTGCTGCAGTCATTGCAGACCCCGGGGCTCGCGGCAACGCTCGAACGCGACGACGGTCAACTGCTGCTCAGCGTGCCGCCGAGCGAAGCCCTGCTTGGCCAACCCCTGGCGCGGCCCCTGCCGGCCCAAGCGCTGAACGGCACCCTGCTCGACACGCCTGGACGCCTCGATCCAGAGCCGGCAATCATGGCCGCGCGGCCCTTGTTGTACCGCGCGCTGCGCATCACCGCCTCGATTTCGCGCGACGCCGCCTTCGCCGACTGGCGGCGCGATCGGCGGATCACCTGGAGCGCGGCCGGCGCCTTCATCGCGCTCTTCTTCGCCGCCGGCACCGGCGCTCATTGGCAACTGCGGCGCATGTCACGCGCGCGGCGCGATGTCGCGCTGTCCAAGGGCATCCTCGACCGCGCGCTGGCGTCGATGGGCGACGGCTTTCTGCTCTGCGACGCCAACGACCACGTTGTCGTCTGGAACGAGCGCTACCTCGAGATGTTCCCGTGGCTCGCGGGCGTGATCCGCGTTGGTTTGCCGTTCGAGACACTCGTCGATGTCTCATCGCGGGCCATCATGCCCCACGTCGAGGACGACGCCGCGCGCACGGCGTGGCGTGAACTGCGGCTGTCCCAGCACCTCAGCGGCAACGCGACGTTCGACATGGAAATCGGCGACTCGCAGATCGTGCATGTCGTCGAGCGCAGCACGCCCGACGGCGGCATCGTCGGTGTGATGCGTGACATCAACCGTGCCGAGCGCGACCTGATCCGCGCCAAGGCCGCCGCCGAGGCCTCGAGTCACGCCAAGTCGCAGTTCCTCGCGGCGATGAGCCATGAGATCCGAACGCCGCTCAACGGCGTGCTCGGCATGAACAGCCTGTTGCTTCGCACCCAGCTCAGCGACGAGCAGCGCACCTACGCGCGCACGATCCGCAGCTCGGGCAAGGCGCTGCTGACGCTGATCAACGACATCCTCGACCTGTCGCGAGTCGATGCCGGCCGGGTGGACCTGGTCATCGCCGACTTCGATCCGCAACGCCTGGTCGAGGACGTGGCGACCTCCCTGGCCACGCGCGCGCGCGAGACCGGGTTGGTCTTCGAGGTGGCCTTCGAACGCGGCCTGCCGCCGGCCCTCGAAGGCGACGAGGGCCGACTGCGGCAAGTCTTGTTCAACCTGATCGGCAACGCCGTCAAGTTCACCGAACGCGGTTCGGTGCGAGTCAACGTTGGCTGCCGCGATCTCGACGACGGCTTTGTCGAGCTCGTCGCCTCGGTCACCGACACCGGCATCGGCATCGCCGCCGATGCGCTGCCCACCTTGTTCGAACGCTTCCAGCAGGCCGACAGCGGCATCACCCGCAAGTACGGCGGCAGCGGCCTGGGCCTGGCCATCAGCCGCGGCCTTGTCGAGTTGATGGGCGGCCGCATCGACGTTCACACCCAACCCGGCGTCGGCAGCACCTTCACCGTGACGGTACCGCTGCGCCTCGGCCACGCCTTGCCGCCGGTGGCCGACACCCAGCTCGACCCGGCCGGCGATCTCGGCGCGGGACTGCACGTTCTCGTCGCCGAGGACAACGAAGTCAACCAGCTCGTCGTCGGTGCGATGCTGACTCAGATGGGGCACAGCTTCGACATCGCGCACAACGGTCACGAGGCGGTCGCCCAGGTCGCCCGCGTTCACTACGACCTGGTGCTGATGGACATTCAGATGCCCGATCTGGACGGCATGTCCGCGGCGCGCCGCATCCGCGCGCTCGACTCGAGCGCCTGCCACGTGCCGATCATTGCGGTGACCGCCAACGCGATGGTGGAGGACCGCCAGGCCTACGTCGAAGCCGGCATGGACGACCATGTGTTCAAGCCGGTCGATGCCAAGGACCTGGAGCGAGCGATCGCGCGCGTTCGATCGCTGCAGATGCAGGTCTAGCTCCTGCTTGCTCGAGCGCGCTAAGTGCGCAGCATCTCGTTGATGCTGGTCTTGGCGCGGGTGGCTGCATCCACCTTCTTGACGATCACGGCGCATGCGGTGCTGTAGGTGCCGCAGGCGGCAGGCATCGTGCCCGCGATCACCACCGAGCCCGCAGGCACTCGCCCGTAGCTGACGACGCCCGTCGCCCGGTCGAGGATCTTCGTGCCTTGGGACAGATGCACGCCCGTCGCGATGACCGAGTTCTCCTCCACCACCACGCCTTCGACGATCGACGAGTGCGTGCCGATAAAGCAGTTGTCCTCGATGATCGTCGGCAGGGCCTGGGCCGGCTCGAACACGCCGCCGATGCACACGCCCACGCTCAGGTGAACGCGCTTGCCGATCTGGGCGCAGGTGCCGACGGTGACCCAGCTGTCCACCATCGTCGCGTCGTCGATATAGGCCCCGACGTTGACGAAGCTCGGCAGGACGACGACCTGGCGGCCGAGGTAGGCCCCGTAGCGCACCATCGCCGGCGGCACGGTGCGCACGCCGCTGGCTCGCATCTCGCCCTCGTCGAAACCGGCGAACTTGGAATCCACCTTGTCGAAGTAAGACATGTCGCCGGCGCGCATCATCTTGCTGTCGGTCAGGCTGTAAGACAGCAGCACGGCTCGCTTGAGCCAATGATGGATGCGCCAGCGACCCACCGCTTCGCGCTCGGCGACGCGAAGACGCCCGGCGTCGAGGGATGAAATGACGTAGTCCAGCGCCTCGCGCAGCAGTCTCGGTGCCACGGCATCCGTGCCGTCTTTCCATGCCTTCTCGACCACGGCTTCGACCTGGCGATCGATGTTTTCGTCGGCGTCCACGTGGGCTGCGCCGATGGCGTCTTGCTTGACCAGATTCAACATCAAAGTTCCTTTTTTGTGTGTGCGGGTGGCGCGTCGCGCGTGCCTTGCGGCACCCGCCTCATCTGCGTGGCATGGATGCCGGCGCCGGCGATCAGGACGATCCCGAGGAGTGCTTGCCAACTGACCGCATCGCCGAACAGCGCGACGCCGTAGATGAACGAGAAGGCGATGCCCAGGTATTGAAGACTCGCCGTGACCAGCGCGCTGCCGCGTGCGTAGGCCCGCGTCAGCATCAGTTGCGCCACGGTGGACAGCACGCCCACCGCGAGCAGCCATCCCAACCCCGGCCAGGCCAGCGCGCGCCACCCGCCGGCTGCGCTCATCGCCGCCCCGACCAGCACGCCGGCGACTGAAAAATAGAACACGGTGCGCGTTTCGGGCTCGCCCGCACGGCCGAGTGCCGCCACCTGCAAATAGCTCAATGCCGACAGCAGGCCTGACACCAGGCCGAGCACGCCATACCAAAGCGCTTGCGACGCCATCGTCGGCCGCAGCACGAGCACCACGCCGACGAATCCGACCACCACCGTCCACAACAACCGCGGCTCGACGCGTTGGCCCGACATCCACAGCGTCGAGCCGAGCAGGATCGCCGCCAGCCAGAGCGACGATGTGTAGTTCATCGTCACCGCGGTGGCCAGCGGCAGCACCGCGATCGCCTGGAACCACAGCGTCAATGCGGCGACGCCGGTGGCGCTGCGGCTGGCATGCTTCCAGGGCACGCTGGTTCGCAACGACTCGCCTCGCCAGCGGCTGATCGCGCCGATCGTGACCGCACCGACGACGCCGCGGTACATCACGATCTCGCCACTGCCGTAGTACAGCGACGCGAACTTGATGCACACGCCCATCGTTGCAAAAAGCAACGAGGCCACTATGGTCAAACCAACGACGGGCACGCTTTTGCTTTTTTGCCTGTTCCCAAGGAAGGGCACGATTGTGTTGGCTCGTCCGCCGCGCGCTATCGTTATCTCTTACTAGCCGCTGCGTAACCTGCGCTCGATTTCTCGGAATTCAGGGCTTGGTCGAGGGCTTGGGGTCGAGAGCGCCCGCTGCGCACCCCCGCAGCCGGCCGTGTGGCGTCGGCCGGAGGTGCCGGACGCGTCACCCGCGCGGCGCTGTGCGTGCGGCTGCGGCGTATCGCGCCAGCAGCGCGCGCGCCTGACGCAGCACCTCGTTGCGCAAGGCGCGCGGCGCGATGACTTCCACTTCGGCGCCGAAGGCGAGCAATTGCCGCGCGCCGTGCTCGACGGACTCGATCGCGAGCAGCACTTCGCCGGCGTCCGCGCCAGGTGCTGCGACATAGGGCAGGCGCGCATTCGCCAGCCAGCCCATGCCGCGCTCCGTCATGCGCACGCGCGCCTGCAAGCGCCGCAGCACCGACTCGAAACGCACCGACGACTCGCGCCACCAGCGTGCCAGGTCGAAGCCGCGCGGCCGTTTGACAGCGCGCGTGCCGACGGCCAGATCGACCACGCTGGCCAGGCGGTAGGTGCGCATGTCGTCGTGGCCGACCTCGCGCGCCGCCAGGTACCAGGCGCCGGCCTTCAACACCAGGCCGAACGGTTCGAGTTCGCGCTGCGAGGCGCCGCGCCAACTTTGATACCTCACCTGCACACGCCGGCCACGCCACACCGCGTCGGCCGCTTCGCGCAGAAAACGCGGCGTGTCCTGTGCGCGGTACCAGTCGATCGGGTCGATGTGCAGACGCTCGCCGACGCGCGCCGCCTGCTCGCGCCACGGCGCCGGCAGGCTGGCCACCATCTTCAAGCGCGCCGAGGCGGCCGGCGCACCGAGCCCGAGGTCGGTGGCCGCGCTCGGCAGGCCGGCGAGCAGCAGCGCGTTAGCCTCCGGCTCGGTCAGGCCGGTGAGCTGCGTGCTCCAGCCTTCGCGCAACTGGAATCCGCCGGCGCGGCCACGTTCGCCCCACAGCGGCACGCCGGCGGCCGAGAGCTGGTCGATGTCGCGCAGGATCGTGCGCTCGGAGACCTCCATCGCGCCGGCCAGCGCGCCGGCCGTCATGCGGCCGTGCGACTGCAAGAGCATGAGGATCGACAGCAGGCGGCCGGCTTTCATCGGCAAATCATGACAGGCCTTGTCAGTTTATGTTTGCCACGATGCGGCGCATGAACACCACGACAGAAGGCTGACTTCTCGCGATGCTCGACCTGACACAGACCAGCCACTTCGGGCTGTACTTTCTCCTCGTCGCCGGCATCGTCATCCTGCCGGGCATGGACATGGCTTTCGTCATGGCCAGCGCGCTGGCCGATGGGCGCCGCGCCGGCCTGGCCGCAGTGGCGGGGCTGGTGGCCGGCGGACTGATCCATGTGGCGATGAGCGCGCTCGGCATCGGCCTGCTGCTTGTCGCCGCGCCGCGCCTGTTCAACGCCTTGCTCGTCGTCGGCGCGCTCTATATCGCGTGGATCGGCGCGTCGCTGTGGCGCGGCGCATCGGCGCTCGGCGAGGTGAACGCAGCACCCGCGTGGCGGCCCTTGAGCGCCGTCTTCGGCCGCGCGGTTGCGACCTGCCTGCTCAACCCCAAAGCCTATGTCTTCATGCTCGCCGTGTTCCCGCAGTTCCTGCGCCACGAGCACGGGTCGGTCATCACGCAGTCCCTCGTGCTGGCAGCCATCACCGCCGGCACGCAAGCCGCGGTCTATGGCGCAGTGGCGTTGGCAGCAGCCCGCGTGCGCACGCTGTTGCGCAGCAATGCCCGCGCTCAGCAGCGCCTGGGCCAGGCGGTCGGGGCGTTGCTGTTCGGCGCGGCGGCCTGGACCTTGTGGCAAGGCTGGCGCGGCTGACACGGCCGCGCACGATCAGCGCTCGTACACCCGGTCCAACTCCGCAAACCCCTTGACCTCGATCGGGTTGCCGCTCGGGTCGCGGAAGAACATCGTCCATTGCTCGCCGGGCTGGCCGGCGAAGCGCAGGTGCGGCTCGATGACAAACAGCGTTTGCGCATCGCGCAGGCGTTGCGCGAGAGCCTGCCAATCGTCGGCCTGCAGCACCAGGCCCAGGTGCGGCATCGGCACCAGCGTGTCGCCGACGCGGCCGGTGTTCGTCGTTGCAAACGGCGCGCCGAGGTGCAGCGAGATCTGGTGGCCGAAGAAATCGAAATCGACCCAGGTGTCCGTGCTGCGGCCCTCGGCGCAGCCGAGCACGCCGCCGTAGAAGGCGCGCGCGGCCTGCAAATCGTGCACGTGGTAGGCGAGGTGAAAGAGGGCGCGCATCGTGGGGCCGGCGGGTTTCATGGCATCGTAGCGTCATGTCACCTTCACTCAAGCTCACCACCGTCTGGTTGCTCATCGGCACTGCGCTGTTCCTGGGCGTGCAGGCAATGCAGCAGCGCGCCGAGCGTTCGCGTTTCTCGTTCGATGCCGCCAGCGGGCGCATCGAGTTGAAGCGCGCGCCCGATGGCCACTTCCACTGGCCGGGGCAGGTCAACGGCATTGCCGTGGATTTTCTCGTCGATACCGGCGCCACCAGCACGGCGCTGCCGCTGGCGCTGGCGCAGCAGGCCGGCCTCGCGCTCGAAGGCGCCATGCGTTCGTCCACCGCCGGCGGTGTGGTCGAGGGCCGCATCGCCCGCGCCGACGTGTCGCTGCAAGGCGGCGTCGTCGCCGAGCGCCTGCGCGTGGCGGTGTTGCCGCGACTGGAGGCGCCGCTGCTCGGCATGGACGTGATCTCGAAGCTGCGCTTGTCGCAGCACGAGGGTGTGTTGACGTTGGAGGCGACACGATGATGAGAACCACCTGGCTGGCGCTGGTGGCGGCGCTGGCGCTGGCCGCGCTGCCGGCCGCTGCGCAGACGAGCGATGCGGCGTCGTGCCCGCCGCAGGCCACGGCGCCGACGCCGCAGCAGGTGCAGGACGCGCAGGCACGAGCCAAAGACCGCGGGTTCCTCTGGCGCGTGACGAAGGACGGCCGCACGCACCACCTCTTCGGCACCATCCACGTCGGCAAACTCGAATGGGCCTTTCCCGGCGCCAAGCTGCGCGCCGCGCTGGCCGACGCGCAGACGGTGGCCTTTGAGCTCGACCCGCTCGACCCCGCGGTGCAAAGCAGCCTGCGCACGGCGGGCGCCGCCGGCAGCAGCGCCAAGCTGCCGGCAGCGCTCGACGAGCAACTGCGGCGCGAGCTCCAGCGCGCCTGCCTGCCGGCGCAGGCGCTGGCCGGCCTGCACCCGCTGATGCAGGCGCTGACGGCGACGATGGTCGATGCGGCGCGCGACGGTTTGCAGGTGGCGTACGGGCAGGAGTTCGTGCTCGCCGGCGCGGCGCGGGCGCGCAAGCTGCGCACGGTGTCGCTCGAAACGGCCGAGCGGCAGTTGGCCGCGATCATCCCGAACGACCCGGTGCAGGCCGAGCGCACGCTGGCCTCGCTGCTCGAACAGATGCAAAGCGGCCTCGGCCGCCAGGTGCTGCGGCGCATGGCCGCGGCCTGGGAGCGCGGCGACTTGCAGGAGATCGAGAGCTACGAGCGCTGGTGCGACTGCGTGAAGACCGACGACGACCGCGCGATGCTCGCCGCGCTCAACGACGAGCGCAACCCGGCGATGGCCGAGCGCATCGAGGCGCTGCACGGCGAAGGCCAGCGCCTGTTGGTGGCCGTCGGTGCGCTGCACATGACGGGGCCGCAGGCGCTGCCGGCGTTGCTCGAAGCGCGCGGTTTTACATGTCGAGCGGGTGGACTTTCGTTAGGATCACTGCCTCTCGAAAACAACCCGGAGACACGCATGGCCGACGCATCGCAGAACTTCAGCAAACTGGTCCCCGGTTTCGACTTCCTGCAGGGCCTGGTCAAGAACGCCGGGCAGGCGCTGCCGTCGATCGGCCAGTGGGTGGCGCCGACGCTGAACCCGGAAGAGCTGGAAAAGCGCATCGAGGAGCTGCGCACGGTGCAGTTCTGGCTCGAGCAGAACGCCCGCATGCTGGCCGCGACGATCCAGGCGCTCGAAGTGCAGCGCATGACGCTGTCCACGCTGAAGACGATGAACGTGCCGCTGACGGCGCTGCGCGATTCGCTGCTGGTGGCCGAGCCCGACGTGCCGCCGCCGCCGGCTTTTGCCGCCGAGACGAAGAAAGCGCCGCCGCGCGGCGGCCGCAGGGCGTCGCCGGCCGAGAACGCCACGCCGGCGGTCGATCCGATGCAATGGTGGGGCGCTTTGACCAAGCAGTTCACGCAGCTCGCCACCACGGCGATGAAGGACAGCGCCGGTGACGCCGCCAAGACGCTCGCCGGCAACATGGTCAAGCAGAGTTTCGATGCCGCCGAAGAGACGCTGAAGAAGGCGGTGCAGGCGCCGGGCAAGGTGGCCGGCGCGGTGGCCAAGGCGGCCGTCAAGGGCGCGAAGACGGCGTCGGCGTCGGCAACGAACGCGCGCAAGCGCAGCGCTCGGCGCTGAGGGCCGCGCTAAGTACCGGTTCACAATTGCGCTCACGAATGAAATTGATGCATTTCGGCTCAGGGCTAGGCGCAAACCACAGCGATGCCTCGTGGCATCGCGAGGATTTGCAACGACGCCATGAGCCGAAAGGCGCGATTTCATGTGGGCGTAATTGTGAAACCGGGTACTAAGGCCAGACATGCCGCGCTTCATCGTCGGCCACGCCACGCACCCGGACTGGAAGGGTGCGCTGTCGCAGGCCGCGGCGCAGATCGAGCGCCAGCACGGCGGCCAGGAAGCGTCGCTCGGCCTGGTCTATTTCACCGACCACTACGCGCCGCAGGCGCAGGCCTTGTACGACGCGCTGCACGCGCGTTGGCCGGGCGTGGCCTGGGCCGGCACGGTCGGCATCGGCGTCTGCGCCAGCGGCGTCGAGTACTTCGACGAGCCTGCCCTGGTGTTGATGCTCTCCAACCTGCCGCAGGGCCGCTTTCGCGTCTTCTCCGGCGCCAGGCCGCTCGGCCAGATCGAGCCGGCCACGGCGCTGGTGCACGCCGACGCGCGCGAGCACGATCTCGCCGAGCTGCTCGACGACCTGTCGGCACGCACCTCGAGCGGCTACCTCTTCGGCGGCGTGGCGGCGTCGCGCACGCACAGTTGCCAGATCGCCGAGGGCGTGTACGAAGGCGGCCTGTCGGGCGTGGCCTTCACGCGCGACGTGGGCATCGTCTCGCGCGTCACGCAGGGCTGCCAGCCGATCGGGCCGCGGCGGCGCATCACCGGCGCCGAGCGCAACGTCGTCACCGAACTCGACGGCCAGCCGGCCCTGCAATGCCTGCTCGAAGACCTGAGGCTGACGCTGGACGAGCCGCGCCAGGCGATGCTGGCGCTGCGCGAAACCCTGGTCGGCCTGGCCGCGCCGAGCGCGCCGATACCGGTGCATGCCACGGTAGCGTCACAGGCCCGCCACCGCGCCTTCGGCGACGACGTGCGCGTGCGCCACCTCGTCGGCCTCGACCCGGGGCGCAACGGCGTGGCGGTGGCCGACATGGTGGAGCCGGGCATGACGCTGGCGTTCTGCCACCGCGACGTGGCCGCCGCGCGGCGCGACCTGACGCGCATCTGCGCCGAAATCCGCGAGGAGCTGACGCCGGAGCCGGCCGAGCTGGCCACCGCCGCCCTGTCGGCGCCGGCCGCACCCACCGACGGCGCCTCGCGCATCCGCGGCGCCGTGTACGTGAGCTGCGCCGGCCGCGGCGGGCCGCACTTCGGCGCGCCGTCGGCCGAACTGCAAATCATCCGCCATGCCCTGGGCGACGTGCCGCTGGCCGGGTTCTTCGCCGGCGGCGAGATCGGGCACCAGCATCTGTACGGCTACACCGGGGTGCTGACGGTCTTCACTGGCGAGAGTTGAAGGATTGCTGCGCGGCACGCAAAGCCGTGCGCAAGCACAACGCGCGAGTGGTCGGCCCCGCCCCGGTAAAGTGTTGTGGTTATGAATGCACCCCTGCCCCTGGCCGCTACCGAGCGCATGGCGCGCCAGCAAGCCGTGGTCGCTGCGCTGGCCGCCGTGCTGCCGGCGCACGCGCTGTTGTGGCAGGGCGAGGACACGGTGCCCTATGAATGCGACGGCCTGACCGCCTACCGCCAGTTGCCGCTGGCGGTGGCCTTGCCGGAGACCGAAGCGCAGGTGGCCGCGGTGTTGAAGGCCTGTCATGCGCTGCAAGTGCCTGTCGTCGCACGCGGCGCCGGCACCGGGCTGTCGGGCGGCGCGATGCCGCATGCGATGGGCGTGACGCTGGCGCTGGCCAAGTTCAACCGGATCGTCAAGCTCGACAAGGCCTCGCGCACGGCGGTCGTGCAATGCGGCGTGAGGAACCTCGCCATCAGCGAAGCGGCGGCGCCGCTCGGGCTGTATTACGCGCCCGATCCGTCCTCCCAGATCGCCTGCACGATCGGCGGCAACGTGGCCGAGAACTCGGGCGGCGTGCATTGCCTGAAGTACGGCCTGACGCTGCACAACGTGTTGAAGGTGCGCGGCTTCACCGTCGAAGGCGAGCCGGTCGAGTTCGGCAGCGACGCCCTCGACGCGCCGGGGCTCGACCTGCTGCCGCTCGTCGTCGGCAGCGAAGGCATGCTCGCGGTGATGCTCGAAGTCACGGTCAAGCTCGTGCCCAAACCACAACTCGCGCGCTGCATCATGGCCAGCTTCGACGACGTGCGCAAAGCCGGCGACGCGGTGGCGTCGATCATTGCTGCCGGCATCATCCCGGCCGGCCTGGAGATGCTCGACAAGCCGATGACGGCCGCCGTCGAAGACTTTGTCCACGCCGGCTACGACCTCGACGCCGAAGCGATCCTGCTCTGCGAGTCCGACGGCACGCCGGAAGAAGTGGCCGAAGAGATCGGGCGCATGGAAGCGGTGCTGCAACGCTGCGGCGCCACGCGCATCGAGGTCAGCCGTGACGAAGCGCAGCGCCTGAAGTTCTGGAGCGGGCGCAAGAACGCGTTCCCGGCCAGCGGCCGTATCAGCCCCGACTACATGTGCATGGACTCGACGATCCCGCGCAAGCGGCTGGCCGACATCCTGATCGCCATCGGCGAAATGGAAAAGAAGTACGGCCTCAAGTGCTGCAACGTCTTCCATGCCGGCGACGGCAACCTGCACCCGCTGATCCTGTTCGACGCCAACGATCCCGACCAACTCCATCGCTGCGAACTCTTCGGCGCCGACATCCTGGAAACGAGCGTGGCGATGGGCGGCACCGTCACCGGCGAGCATGGCGTCGGCGTCGAGAAACTCAATTCGATGTGCGTGCAGTTCAGCCCGGAAGAACGCGCGCAGATGGAAGGCGTCAAGCGCGCCTTCGACGCCGCCGGCACGCTCAACCCGGGCAAGGTGATCCCGACGCTGCAACGCTGCGCGGAGTACGGGAAGATGCATGTGAAGAAGGGTTTGCTGCCCTTCCCTGAACTGGAGCGCTTCTGAACGTGGAAGCGCAACTCGCCCGTCTCGTCGATCAAATCCAGACCGCTCGCGCCGCCAAGAGCGCGCTGCGCATCGTCGGCGGCGGCACCAAGGACTTCTACGGCAACGTGCTGCACGGCGAGCCGCTCGACGTGAAACCGCTGGCGGGCATCAGCAATTACGAGCCGAGCGAGCTCGTCGTCACCGTGCGCGCCGGCACGCTGCTCGAAGATCTCGAAGCCACGCTCGCCGAAAAAGGCCAACACTTGGCGTTCGAGCCGCCGCGTTATGTCGCTCGCGGCACGGTCGGCGGCATGGTCGCCGCGGGCCTCGCCGGGCCGGCGCGCGCCAGCGCCGGCGGCGTGCGCGACCATGTGCTCGGCGCGACGCTGGCCAACGGCAAAGGCCAGGTGCTGACCTTCGGCGGCCAGGTGATGAAGAACGTCGCCGGCTACGACGTCAGCCGTGCCCTGGCCGGCTCGATGGGCACGCTCGGCGTGATCTGCGAGGTGTCGTTGAAAGTGCTGCCGGTCGCGGTGGCCACGGCGACGATCCGCTTCGAGTGCGATCAGCCTGAAGCGCTGAAGCGGCTGAACGCCTGGGGCGGCGAACCGCTGCCGATTGCGGCGAGTGCGTGGTGGAGCGGCATGCTCGTGCTGCGCTTGTCGGGCGCGCGCGCGGCCGTGGAAGCGGCACAGAAGCAGTTGGGCGGCGACGTCATCGATGCGCCGCTGGCCGCAGCGTTCTGGCGCGGCCTGCGCGACCATGGCGACGAGTTTTTCGCCACGGCGGCCAAGGCCGAAGACAAGGGCGCCGCGCTGTGGCGCTTCTCGGTGGCGAGCACCGCGCCGCCGATCGCGCTGCAAGGCGAGCAGTTGATCGAATGGGGCGGTGCGCAACGCTGGCTGTGCACGAACGCGAGTGCGGCGCTCGTGCGCGACGCGGCGGTCAAAGGCGGCGGCCATGCGACGCTGTTCCGCGGCCGGGACAAGAGCGCCGGCGCGTTCCATCCGCTGACACCGGCGGTGGAAAAAATCCACCGCGGTCTGCGCGACAGCTTCGACCCCGACCGCGTGTTCAATCGCGGGCGCTTGTATGCCGACCTGTGACGCCGCGATGAGCGAGCACATCGTCGAAAGCATGCAGGCCTACTACGCGCGCCGCGCCGCCGAGTACGAACGCGTCTATGCCAAGCCGGAGCGGCAAGCCGATCTGCGCGCGATCGAGGCCTGGTTGCCGAGCCGGTTTGCGAACCGCGATGTGCTTGAGATCGCTTGCGGCACTGGTTGGTGGACGCTGCACGGTGCGCGCGATTGCGCGAGCTGGCTGGCCACCGATCTGAACAGCGAGACGATCGCCATGGCCCAACGCAAACGGCTGCCCGAGCGGCGCGTGCGCTTCGCGCTGGCCGATGCGTATGCGCCGCGTGAGATCGACGGCGCATTCGACGCCGCCTTCGCCGGCTTCTGGTGGTCGCATGTGCCGCTGGCGCGACTGCCGCCCTTGGCTCGCTGCGCTGCACGCCAAGCTACGACCCGGCGCGCGCGTCGTCTTCATCGACAACCTGTACGTCGAAGGCAGCAGCACGCCGATCGCGCGCTCCGACGACGACGGCAACACCTACCAGCAGCGCCGGCTCGACGACGGCAGCACGCACGAGGTGCTGAAGAACTTCCCGACGCGCGAGCAAGCCTTGGTTGCGATCGGCCCCCATGCGCACAACACGCAATGGCAGCAGTGGACGCACTACTGGGCCTTGAGCTACGAACTGACCTGATGAGACGGCCCCCAAGCTCACTTCGTTCGCGGCCCCCCGAGGGGGCGCAGGTCTGCCTTGGGACGGCCCGGCGGCATACCTGAATGCAAACCAACCTCGCCCCCGAATACAAAGGCACGCCCGATGGCGATGCCGCCGAGGCGATCCTGCGCAAGTGCGTGCACTGCGGCTTCTGCACCGCCACCTGCCCGACGTACCAGTTGCTCGGCGACGAACTCGACGGGCCGCGCGGGCGCATCTACCTGATCAAGCAGGTCTTGGAAGGTGCGGCGCCGACACGGGCGACGCAGTTGCATCTCGACCGCTGTCTGACCTGCCGCAACTGCGAGAGCACCTGCCCGAGCGGCGTGCAGTACGGGCACTTGGTCGATATCGGCCGCAAGGTCGTCGAGGCCAAGGTCGAGCGGCCGTTGATGGAGCGGCTCGTGCGCACTGCGCTCAAGGAAGGCCTGACCTCGCCGCTGTTTTCGCCGGCGATGAAGCTGGGTCAGATGGTGCGCCCGCTGCTGCCGGCATCGCTGAAGAACAAGGTGCCGGCCAAGGGCACGGCGCGCGCGCACCAATGGCCGACGCGCGCCCACACGCGCAAGGTGCTGATGCTGATGGGCTGCGTGCAGCCGGCCATGATGCCCAACATCAACGCCGCCACCGCGCGCGTGCTCGACGCCGCCGGCATCCAGACGCTGGTGGCCGACGACGCCGGCTGCTGCGGCGCGATCCGCACGCACCTGAACGACGCCGAAGGCGGCCTCGCCGACATGCGGCGCAACATCGACGCCTGGTGGCCGCTGGTGCAGGGCCTCACCTCCGCCGGCACGGTCGAGGCGATCGTCATGAACGCTTCGGGCTGCGGCGCCACGGTCAAGGAGTACGCGCACCACCTGGCGCACGACAGCGCCTATGCCGAGAAGGCCGAGCGCATCAGCGCGCTGACGAAGGACTTGTCGGAGCTGTTGCCGATGCTGGTGCCGGCGTTGAAGCCGAAGCTGCGTTCAGCGAGTACGGAAACTTGCCTTTCATCCGCCGTGCACGCTGCAGCATGGCCAGCAGTTGCGCGGCGGTGTCGAAGGCGGATTGCGCGAACTCGGCTTCGACATCAGCGTGGCGACGAACGAGAGCCACCTCTGCTGCGGCTCGGCCGGCACCTACAGCGTGACGCAGCCCAAGCTCGCCTACGAACTGCGCGACCGCAAGCTCGCCAACCTGGCGCCGCTCGAAGCGCAGACCATCGTCTCGGCCAACGTCGGCTGCATCCAGCATCTTCAGACCGGCACCGCAACACCGGTGCGGCATTGGGTCGAAGTGCTCGACGATGCGCTGACCTGAGACTCAGCCGATCGCTGTCGTGACGATCAGCGCAACGGCAAAACAACCCCCGAGCACACAACCGGCAAGCACCTTGATCGCGGTGGCAGTGTCGTTCCACATGGTGATCTCCCTCTCCCCTTCGCTGATGCGCCCGTCGTCTTGAACGGTGTGCAAGCATGTTCGTCAGGCGCGAAAAAACGCGCTGTGATCGATGCACGCGCATCGCCGCGGTTACCGATGAAGAGGTGTCGAGATGCAGCCGCCGCACGCGCAAGCGCAAGCCGTGTATCCGCCGGTCAATGGACTGCGACGGACTTCACGCGCAGTGCCAGCAGCACGCCGCCGACGAGCAACGCCACGCCGACGAGCGTCACCGCGCCCGGCATTTCGCGCCGCAGCACGAAGGCGTAGGCCAGCGCCGCCAGGGTTTCGAAAACGATCAACTGGCCGACCACTGTCGTCGGCAGGCGCTGGCTCGCCGCGTTCCAGCACAACGTGCCGAGCCACGACGCGAACAGGCCGATCGAGAACATCAGGCCGATGAAGAGCAGCGGCGTCGGGCCGAACGGCATCACGAACCGCGCTGCCGCCGGCCGCGCTCCAGGCCCAGAACGCGGCGAAGCCGAGCGCCGACAGCGGCAGCGTGGCGATGCCCTGTGCCGTCGCCCACGCGCGTGGCCGAGCGATCCGGATGCGCGCGCATCCAGTCGGCGTTACGGATCGGGTACCAGGTCCAGCAAGCGACTGCGGCCACGGCGAGCAGTGCGCCGGTGGCGTAGCGGCCGAGGTCGGCGTTGGCTGTCGGCGCGCCAGGCGTTGCAGCTCGACCTGGTTGACGCAGGCGATGCCGGCGCGATCAGCAGCAGCGACGGCAGCAACTTCATCCACGGCAGGCGGCCGTCGCGCGCATGGTCGCGCAGGTTCGACGTGATCGCGATCACCACCGGCAGCGTGCCGATGATCATCGTCGGCAGCGGCCCGCCGGCGCGCTGGATCGCCGCGGCCAGGCACAGGTAATAGATCAGGTTGCCGACCAGCGACAGCTTGCCCGCCTCGATCCAGTCATCGCGCGTCAATTGCGCCAAACGCGCGCGGCCGAACCACGCCAGCGGCAGCGCGATCAGGCCGAAGGCGAGATAGCGCGACACCGACAACAGCGCCGCCGGGTAGTCGGGCAGCATCAGCGGCGCGACGAAGACCAGGCCCCACATCAGGCCGGCGGCCAGCGCGAACAGCGTGCCAATCAGCATCGCACGAGCCGCCCGCGGCAGCACCCGCAGCGCGGTCAGCGCCGCAGCACGACGAGAAGCGCAAGCGGTTCATGGAACAGCTGGCCATGAGCGCATTGCCGGCGAGCATGCCATGCGCGGCGCGGCCGCACCAAGCACAACGGCCGCACGCGGCAATCCACCGCGTGCGGCCGCTTCGGCGTCGCGACCGTCGTTCGAGCAGCGCGTCAGCGCACCTTGCCCGCCTTCCACGCATTGAGCAGCGTGTCATAGGCGATCGTTTCGCCCTTCGGTTTCTCGTTGGCCAGCTTGGCCCACGGCGCGCCCTTGTCGCTCAGGTACTTGGCCGGGTCGCCCTTCGGGTTCAACTTCGGCGCGCAGCGCGCCATGCCGGCGCGCTCCAAGCGGCCCATCACCTGGTCCATCTCTTCGGCCAGGTTGTCCATCGCCGCCTGCGGCGTCTTCTCGCCCGTCACCGCGACGGCCACGTTCTTCCACCACAGTTGCGCCAGCTTCGGATAGTCGGGCACGTTGGTGCCGGTCGGCGTCCAGGCCACGCGCGCCGGGCTGCGGTAGAACTCGACCAGGCCGCCCAACTTCGGCGCCAAGTCGGTCATCGCCTTGCTCTGGATGTCGCTTTCGCGGATCGGCGTCAGGCCGACGATGGTCTTCTTCAGCGATGTCGTCTTCGAGGTGATGAACTGCGCGTACAGCCAGGCCGCGGCGGTCTTGTTTTCGTCGTGCTTCTCGAAGAAGGTCCACGAGCCGACGTCCTGATAGCCGTTTTGCATGCCCTGCTTCCAGTACGGGCCGTTCGGTCCCGGCGCCATGCGCCACTTCGGCGTGCCGTCTTCGTTGACGACCGGCAGGCCCTTCTTCGTCATGTCGGCCGTGAAGGCCGTGTACCAGAAGATCTGCTGCGCGATCTGGCCTTGCGCGGGCACCGGACCGGCTTCGCCGAAGGTCATGCCGGTGGCTTCTTTCGGCGCGTACTTCTTCATCCAATCGACGTACTTCGTCAGCGCATAAACCGCGGCCGGCGAGTTGGTGGCGCCGCCGCGCGACACGGATGCACCTTGCGGGTTGCAGCCGTCGGCGCTGGAGCGGATGCCCCACTCGTCCACCGGCTTGCCGTTGGGGATGCCGATGTCTGCCGTGCCGGCCATGCTGAGCCACGCGTCGGTGAAGCGCCAGCCGAGCGACGGATCCTTCTTGCCGTAGTCCATGTGGCCGTAGATCGGCTTGCCGTCGATCGTCTTCACGTCGTTGGTGAAGAAGTCGGCGATGTCTTCGTAAGCAGACCAGTTGAGCGGCACGCCGAGGTCATAGCCGTACTTGGCCTTGAACTTGTCTTTCAAGTCCTGGCTTGCGCGAACAGGTCGGCGCGGAACCAGTACAGGTTGGCGAACTGCTGGTCGGGCAACTGGTAGAGCTTCTTGTCGGGGCCGGTGGTGAAACTGGTGCCGATGAAGTCTTTCAGGTCGAGCCCCGGGTTCGTCCACTCCTTGCCCTTGCCGGCCATGTAGTCGGTCAGGTTCATGATCTTGCCGTAGCGGTAGTGCGTGCCGATCAGGTCGCTGTCGCTGATCCAGCCGTCGTAGATCGACTTGCCGGACTGCATCGACGTCTGCAGCTTCTCGACGACGTCGCCTTCCTGGATCAGGTCGTGCTTGACCTTGATGCCGGTGATCTCCTCGAAGGCCTTGGCCATCGTCTTGCTCTCGTACTCGTGCGTCGTGATCGTCTCCGACACCACCGAGATTTCCTTGACGCCCTTGGCCTGCAGTTTTTTCGCCGCCTCGATGAACCAGTTCATCTCCGCCGTCTGCTGCTCCTTGGTCAGTGTCGAGGGTTGGAACTCGGCATCGATCCACTTCTTGGCCGCGGCCGCATCGGCCCAGGCCGACGGCGCGAGCAGCGCCGTGGCGGCCGCCAACGCGATGCCATGCAATCGAAATTTCATTGTCGTCTCCTGCAAGTGCTTCCCGTTGTGCAGTGGGGCCGACGGCTGGGAAGAGAAGCCGGCGGTCCTGTCTTTCAACCTTTGCGCATGATCAGCGCGAGCAGCGCCATCGACAAACCGAAGCTCCACCAGATCGACGGCTCCGTTTCGAGCCCGAACCACGTCACCATTTTTTCGCTCACCGCCACGAACGCCAGGTTCACGTAGGCCGCAGAAAGCAGGCCGATGAACAGGCGGTCGCCGCGCGTCGTGGCGATCGGCAGGAAGCCGCGGCGCTCCACCGTCGGCACCTTGATCTCCCAGACCGTCATGCCGACCAGCATCAGCACGATGCAGGAGAAGAACACCGCGACCGGAAGGGTCCAGGCCATCCACTCGAACATGGTCACACCCTCCTAAACGCGCCCCATGGCAAAACCTTTGGCGATGTAGTTGCGCACGAACCAAATCACGATCGCGCCCGGCACGATGGTCAGCACGCCGGCCGCGGCGAGCACGCCCCAGTCCATGCCCGAGGCCGACACGGTGCGCGTCATCGTGGCGACGATCGGCTTGGCGTTGACGCTGGTCAGCGTGCGCGCCATCAGCAGCTCGACCCAGCTGAACATGAAGCAGAAGAACGCGGCGACGCCGACGCCGGCCTTGATCAGCGGGATGAAGATGGTGAGGAAAAAGCGCGGGAAGGTGTAGCCGTCGATGTAGGCCGTCTCGTCGATCTCGCGCGGGATGCCGCTCATGAAGCCTTCGAGGATCCACACCGCCAGCGGCACGTTGAACAGCAGGTGCGCCAGTGCGACGGCGATGTGCGTGTCCATCATGCCGAGCGTCGTGTAGAGCTGGAAGAACGGCAGCAGGAAGACGGCCGGCGGCGTCATGCGATTGGTCAGCAGCCAGAAGAAGACATGCTTGTCGCCGAGAAAACGGTAGCGCGAGAACGCATAGGCCGCCGGCAGCGCGACGACGAGCGAGATCACCGTGTTGATGGCGACGTAGATCAGCGAGTTGATGTAGCCCGAGTACCAGGACTCACGTCGGTGAAGATCGTCGTGTAGTGCGCCAGCGTGAAGTCGCGCGGCCACAGGCTGAAGGTGGAGAGGATCTCCTCGTTCGTCTTGAACGACATGTTGACCATCCAGTACACCGGCAGGATGGCGAAGACGAGATAGGCGACGAGGAAGAAGCTGCGTTTCTGGAAACGGTCAGGCATGGCCTTGCCTCCTTGTCCGCCGTGCCGACGCGCTGCATCCAGTTGTAGAGGATGAAGCACAGCAGCAGGATGATGAGGAAGTAGATCAGCGAGAACGCCGCTGCGGGGCCGAGGTCGAACTGGCCGACCGCCTTTTGCGTCAGGTACTGCGAGAGGAATGTCGTCGCGTTGCCGGGGCCGCCGCCGGTGAGCACGAAGGGCTCGGTGTAGATCATGAAGCTGTCCATGAAGCGCAGCAGCACCGCGATCATCAGCACGCCGCGCAGCTTGGGCAGCTGGATGTAGCGAAAGACCGCGAACTTGGATGCGCCGTCGATGCTCGCGGCCTGGTAGTACGCATCGGGGATCGCGCGCAGGCCGGCGTAGCACAGCAGCGCGACCAGCGGCGTCCAGTGCCACACGTCCATCAGCAGCACCGTCAGCCACGCGTGCGTGGCGTTGCCGGTGTAGCTGTAGTCGAAGCCCAACTTGGCGAACGCTGCGCCCATCAGGCCGATGTCGGTGCGGCCGTAGATCTGCCAGATGGTGCCGACGACGTTCCACGGGATCAGCAGCGAGATGGCGACGATCACCAGCACGGCGGATGCTTTCCAGCCCGTCGCCGGCATCGACAGCGCGAGCAGGATGCCGAGTGGGATTTCGACGATCAGCACCGCCAGCGAGAACACGATCTGCCGGCCGAGCGCGCCTTGCAGATCGTCGTCGCGCATCACCGACTTGAACCACTCGGTGCCGACGAAGACGCGGCGCTCGGGGCTGATGATGTCCTGCACCGAGTAGTTGACGACGGTCATCAGCGGCAGGATCGCCGAGAAGGCGACGCAGAGGATCACCGGGCAGGATCAGCAGCCAGGCTTTTTGGTTGACGGGTTTCAAGGTGCTCACGCAACCAACTCCTCGTCCTTGTAGTAGCAGGTGTGCGAGCCGACGATGCCGAGCCACACGCGCTCGCCGACGCCGGGGATCGACTGACCGAGCGGCAAGCGCGCACGCACGATCTCACCGCCGCCGAGCGTGGCGGTCAGGAGCCAGTAGGTGCCGATGTCCTGCGCCTGCGTCACCGTGGCCGGCACGGCGCCGTGCGCATTGGCTTCGGCCAGCGTCACGTACTCCGGCCGCACGCCGAGCTTCGTCGCGACCGGCGGGCGCACCCGGCGCCACGCTCGCCGGCAAAAAGTTCATGCCCGGCGAGCCGATGAAGTTGCCGACGAAGGTGTGGCGCGGCCGCTCGAACAGCTCCGACGCGGTGCCGATCTGCACCGCGCGGCCGCGCGTCATCACGACGACCTGCTGCGCGAAGGTCAGCGCCTCGACCTGGTCGTGCGTGACGTAGATCAGCGTCAGCTTCAGCTCGGCGTGGATCTGCTTCAACTTGCGCCGCAACTGCCACTTCAGGTGCGGGTCGATCACCGTCAGCGGCTCGTCGAACAGCACCGCGCTCACGTCTTCGCGCACCAGGCCGCGGCCGAGCGAGATCTTCTGCTTGGCATCGGCGGCGAGGCCGGCGGCGCGCTGGTTCAACTGGCCGGAGAGTTCGAGCATCTCGGCGATCTTGCCGACGCGCTGTTTGATCTTGTCGTCCGCCACGCCGCGGTTCTTCAGCGGGAAGGCGAGGTTCTGCGCCACCGTCATCGTGTCGTAGATCACCGGGAACTGGAACACCTGCGCGATGTTGCGCTGCTGCGGCGTTTGCTGCGTGACGTCGCGGCCGTCGAACGTGAGCCCGCCGCGCGACGGTTTGACGAGGCCGGAGACGATGTTGAGCAACGTCGTCTTGCCGCAGCCGGAAGGCCCCAGCAGCGCGTAGGCGCCGCCGTTGTCGAAGGTCATCTTCAGCGGCAGCAGTGCGTAGTCTTCGTCGCGCTGCGGGTTCGGCCGGTAGGCATGAGCGAGGTCGAGTTCGATGCGGGCCATCAGTGTGTCGCTCGCTTCAATTCAGAGTCCGGCGCGACGAGCAGATCGCCCTTGCCGTCAAAAACATAGAACTGCGCCGCGCCGAGCTGCAGCGTGATCGCTTCGCCAAGTGTGAACGCATGCACGCCGCCGAGTTGCAGCACCAGTTCGCCGACAGCAGTGTGCACGTGCACGAAGGTGTCGGAGCCGGAAATTTCGGCAAGATCGACGCGGCCCGGCAAGGCCACGTCTTGCGGCCGCGGCTTGACGCGCAGCGCGGCGGCACGGATGCCGACGGTGAGCGCGGTGCCGGGTGTCACCGACGCCGGCAGCGCCACCAGAAGCGGCGGCCCGCCTTCGAGCACCACGCCGCCGGGCGCGGCGCGCGCGGCCATCAGGTTCATCGGCGGGTCGCTGAAGGCGCGTGCGACGCGGATCGACTTCGGGCGATGGAACACTTCGGCCGTCGGCCCGTATTGCAAGACCTCGCCGGCATCCATCACCGCGGTGTGGCCGCCGAGCAGCAAGGCCTCGGTGGGCTCGGTGGTGGCATAGACGACGGTCGATTCGCCGATCGCGAACAGCTCCGACAACTCGTCGCGCAACTCCTCGCGCAGCTTGTAGTCGAGGTTCACCAGCGGCTCGTCGAGCAGCATCAGCGGCGCCTTCTTGGCCAGCGCCCGCGCGAGCGCGACGCGCTGCTGCTGGCCGCCCGACAGCTCGGCCGGCAGGCGCTTCAGGAACGGCTCGATGTGCAGCTTGGCCGCGAGTTCGTTGACGCGCGCATCGATGCCGCTCTCGCCGCGCAGCTTCAGCGGCGAGGCGATGTTGTCGGCCACCGTCATCGACGGGTAGTTGATGAACTGCTGATAGACCATCGCCACGTTGCGCTCGCGCACCGGCATGCCGGTGACGTCGCGGCCATCGGCGAGCACGCGGCCGGCGGTGGGCACGTCCAGGCCAGCCATGACGCGCATCAGCGTCGTCTTGCCGGCCTGCGTGGCGCCGAGCAGCACCGTCACCGCGCGCGGCACCAGCGTCAGGTCGATCGGGTAGAGGTGCGTGGCCGCGCCGACGCGCTGGCCGATGCGCTCCAGCCTCAGTTCCATGCGGCCTCCGTTGTGATGTCGTTCTTTTCAGGCTGATCGGTTGACGCCCAGTGTGCGCCACACCAGGCCGCGACCGCCGCGCGTTGCTTCGCCTCCAGATGCAGGCCGAGCTTGCTGCGCCGCCAGAGCACATCGTCGGCGGTGCGCGCCCATTCGTGGTCGTGCAGGTAGTGCAGCTCGGCTTCGAACAAGCCGGGGGCGACTTCGTCGCCGCGCTCACCCAGCACCTGGTCGATGCGCCCGCCATACGCACGCGCGAGACGGCGCGCCAGCGCCGGGTGCAATTGCGGGTGACGCACCAGCACCGCATGCACGAAGCGCTCGAAGTCTTCATCGGGGCGCTTCGCCGCGCCGATCCACGCGCTCAAGTCACCGCCGGGCAGCAGCGCGCTCTCGGTCCACGCGCCGCGCGGCAAGGCCAGCGGCGCGGCCAGCAGATCGGCCGCTTCTTCGGCGAGCTTGCGAAACGTCGTGATCTTGCCGCCCCAGATGTTGAGCAGCGGCGCCTGTGACGTGTCCAACTCCAGCGAGTAGTCGCGCGTCACCGCCGACGGGTCACCCGACTCGTCGTCGAGCAACGGCCGCACGCCCGAGTACGACCACACCACATCGGCGGGCACGACCGCGCGCTCCAAGTAGCGGCTGGCCTGCTCGCACAGGTACGCGACTTCGCTCGCGTCGATGCGCGCAGCACCGATCGCGCCGTGGTGCTCGACATCCGTCGTGCCGATCAACGTGAACTCGCCTTCGTACGGAATGACGAAGATGATGCGCTTGTCCGGGTTCTGAAAAATGTAGGCGTGGTCATGGTCGAAGCGCTTGCGCACGACGATGTGGCTGCCTTTGACGAGGCGCAGATGCTGGGCGCGCGGCGCATGCGCATGCTCGGCCAGGAACTGCGCCGCCCACGGGCCGGCAGCGTTGACGAGCGCACGCGCTTGCACGCGGTGCGTCGTGCCATCGTCGCGGCGCAACGTTGCCTGCCACTGCGCACCGCTGCGCTCGGCATCGACGCACGCACAGCGCGTGATCACCGTGGCGCCATGCTCGGCCGCGTCGATCGCGTTCAACACCACCAGGCGCGCGTCATCGACCCAGCCGTCGGAATAGACAAAGCCTTTGCGAAAACGCTTGTGCAGCGGCGCGCCGGCCGGATGCTCGCGCAGGTTCACCGTGTGCGACGCCGGCAGCAGCTCGCGGTGCGCGAGGTGGTCATACAGGAACAACCCGGCGCGAATCATCCACACCGGCCGCATGCCGGGGTCGTGCGGCATGACGAAGCGCAGCGGCCACATGATGTGCGGCGCGCTCTTCAGCAAGCGCTCGCGCTCGGCCAGCGCCTTGCGCACGAGCGCGAACTCGTAGTACTCGAGATAACGCAAGCCGCCGTGAATCAACTTGGTCGATGACGACGAGGTGTGCGACGCCAGATCGTCCTTCTCCACCAGCAGCACCGAGGCGCCGCGGCCGGCCAGATCGCGCGCGATGCCGGCGCCGTTGATGCCGCCGCCGACCACCAGCACGTCGCACGCCGAGGGCACGGCGGCCGAAGGCAGCGGGGGCTGGGAAGAGCGCGAGTTCACGTCCAGGTTGTTTTCCAATTTCGAGCGATTCTGTTCGTTTGACTTTCGTTTACGAGCAGAAGAAACCCTAGCCTGCGTTCGCACTTGTTCGTTTAGATTCGCGACGCAATGAATCACAGCCCTCGCCAATTGGAGCTGGTCGAAGAGGTGCGCCGCCTGCGCACGGTCTCGGTCGAGGCGCTGGCCGAGCGCTTCGGCGTGACGCTGCAAACCGTGCGCCGCGACGTGCGCCTGCTCGCCGACGCCGGTTTGCTGGCACGCTTTCACGGCGGCGTGCGCGTGCCGAGCTCGACGACGGAGAACATCGCCTACCGCCAGCGCCAGCAACTCAACGACGGCGCGAAGAGCCGCATCGCGCGCGCGGTGGCGCAGGCCGTGCCCAACGGCTGCTCGCTGTCGATCAACATCGGCACGACGACCGAAGCCATCGCGCGCGAGCTGCTCACGCACAAGGGCCTGCGCATCATCACCAACAACCTGAACGTGGCGGCGATCCTGTCCGACAACCCGGACTGCGAAGTCATCGTCGCCGGCGGCGTGGTGCGCGCGCGCGACCGCGGCATCGTCGGCGAGGTGACGGTGGATTTCATCTCGCAGTTCAAGGTCGATATCGCGTTGATCGGCATCTCCGGCATCGAGGCCGACGGCACGCTGCGCGACTACGACTATCGCGAAGTCAAAGTCTCGCGCGCCATCATCGAACACGCGCGCCAGGTCTGGCTGGCCGCCGACAGCAGCAAGTTCAACCGGCCGGCGATGGTGGAAGTGGGCCAGTTGGCGCAGGTGGATATGCTGTTCACCGAAGCCGCGCCGCCGCCGCCGTTTCCCAAGCTGCTGTCCGACGCCGGCGCGCAACTGATCACCTGCGAGGCTGCTCGATGAAGAACCACCTGCTGGCGCTGGACCAAGGCACGTCGAGCTCGCGCGCCATCGTCTTCCACCGCGACGGCCACATCGTGGCGATGGCGCAGCGCGAGTTCCGGCAGATCTTTCCGCAGCCCGGCTGGGTGGAGCACGACGCCAACGAGATCTGGGCGACGCAGCAGGCGGTGGCGATGGAGGCGCTGTTCAAGGCGCAGTTGAACGCCACCGACATCGCCGCCATCGGCATCACCAACCAGCGCGAGACGACGTTGGTCTGGAACCGCAAGACCGGCCAGCCGATCGCCAACGCCATCGTCTGGCAAGACCGGCGCACCGCGGCGTTCTGCGAGCAGTTGAAGGCGCAGGGCCTGGAGCCCGCGGTGCAGCGCTCGACCGGCCTGCGCATCGACTCGTACTTCTCCGGCACCAAACTGCGCTGGCTGCTCGACCATGTGCCCAATGCGCATGTGCTGGCCGCGCAAGGCGAACTGGCGTTCGGCACGATCGACACCTGGCTGATGTGGAAGCTCACCGGCGGCCGCGTGCATGCCACCGACGTCAGCAACGCCTCGCGCACGATGCTGTTCGACATCCGCCACAACGCGTGGGATCACGAGCTGCTGAAGGCGCTGCACATTCCGGACAGCGTGCTGCCGCAGGTGCATCCGTCGTCGCACGTGTTCGGCGAGACCGATGCGGCGCTGTTCGGCGCGCCGATTGCGATTGCGGGCGTGGCCGGCGATCAGCAGAGCGCGCTGTTCGGGCAAGCGTGTTTCAAGGCGGGGCTGGCGAAGAACACCTACGGCACCGGCTGCTTCATGCTGATGCACACCGGCGAGCGCTTCGAGTCGAGCGCCAATGGCTTGCTCACCACCGCTGCGGCGCAACCGACATCGACGCCGGAATACGCGCTCGAAGGCAGCGTCTTCATCGGCGGCGCCGTCGTGCAATGGTTGCGCGACGGCTTGAAAGTGATCCAGGGCAGCAACGAAGTGCAGTCCCTTGCCGAGAGCGTGCCCGACGCCGGCGGCGTGATCTTCGTGCCCGCCTTCACCGGCCTCGGCGCACCGTACTGGAACGCCGATGCGCGCGGCGCGATCGTCGGCCTGTCGCGCGGCAGCACGGTGGCGCACATCGCGCGCGCGGCGCTGGAGAGCATCGCGTTTCAGAGCGCGGCGTTGTTGCAGGCGATGGCCAAGGATGCCCAGCCGGTGGCAGAGTTGCGCGTCGATGGCGGCGCCTGCGTCAACAACCTGCTGATGCAGTTCCAGGCCGACCTGCTCGGCATCCCCGTCGTGCGGCCGAAGGTCACCGAGACCACGGCCCTCGGCGCCGCCTACCTCGCCGGCCTGGCGGTCGGCACCTACAAGAACCTCGACGAACTCGCCGCGCAATGGCAAGTCGAGCGCCGCTTCCTGCCGACGATGCCGCGCGAGCGCGCGGCCGAGTTGATGGCGAACTGGGAGCATGCGGTGCGGCAGACGATCGCCACGTGACCGACGGCGACATCGCGCAAGAAATCGTGCGCCAGTTGTCGCGACGCGCTGCGGATTCGTCGATCTGTCCGTCCGAAGTTGCGCGTGCGTTGCAAGGCCATGAAGCCGCGTGGCGCGCGATGATGCCGCAGGTGCGCGAGGTAGCCGAGACGATGCGTGACGCAGGCCGCTTGCGCATCACGCGGGGCGGTAACGACGTGCCGGGCGATTCGCTGCATCGCGGCGCGATCCGCCTTGCGCGTGGGCCCGACTTCGATGCATGACTGCTTTTCTCAGCCTGGTCATCCCCGCGAGTCAGAGCTGCGCCACTAATCGACGCCAATGTAGCCATTTCGCGGCTGCGCGGTTGCAGACATGTGACCAGAGGCGGCAGTTTTTTTCTTCCGTTCACAAGCAAGTTAGCCGTCACATGCAGTCTCATATTCTTCACGATCGAGACTGGTGTCAAAGCGCACAGCCGTTCTTCGCGCATGCGCTGTTCTTCGAAGCCAGTGGGTTCGTCGGAAGGCTCAACTTGCGCAGCCGCTGTGCCGGGCCGATCCGTCCTGCGGCGGCCGGCGCACCAATCGTTGAAGCACGACCAGAGCAAAGGCCAGCATCGTGCCGGGCTGTCCGTCCTTCGGCGGCCAGCGCACCGTTGCGCATGCGCGCGTAAGAGCACGGCGGTCTGTGCAACTGGTCAAGACTTCAAGCAGAGGCAGTACTCGTCGGTTCGCCCCGGCCCTGCGAGTACGCAGCGCCTGCGCTGCTTCGTTCTTGCGCCACGGCCGGCATCGGCCGAGTACGGCCCATGCCGGCGTCTGTGTGGGTAGCATTCGTCGCATGCACAGCAAAGCAAGCTCGTGGGGTCGCCAACACTGCGCTGTCTGTCGGAGCAAAGAACACCGTGACGGCTAACCCCTCCATCGAGCGGACATACAACGGCGGGTGGCCTTGTGCTGCTTCGGCAGCATCGCGCGCGCCGTTGTATGCCGCTCATGTCGAACGTTAGCCGTCATCACATCCGTCGTCTCATCCATGACTCTCTAACCTCCGGCAACTTCCCATGCGTCCTTCCGGTCGAACCCGCATCGACAGACGAACAACTGGTCAACGAGAAGGTCTTCGGTGAATGCAACCATCGGAGCTGGACCAACTTCACAGACCGGTTCGGCTGCCGCATGTTGGTCTGCAGCGAGTGTGGAGGCGAGTTTGAGTACGCCAATGACTACCGCTCTTCCCCGCTGTCCGAGAGTCGACTTCTTGCTGACCTCAGTTCGGAGTATGCTCACGAGCCTGTCTTGGCAGATTTGACAATCAGGCAGATAGAAGCTTCTGGCTGGCGCCCACTCATCACCGAATCGCGCGGCGCTTATGCATGCACATTTGAGTCGAGACAACCTGAAGTTTCAGTCCGGCGCGTGCCCGTCCCGCGAGCAAGCAGTCTGTGAAGCAGCGGCACGGCTCGCGTGCGTCGGGGAAGTTCGTTCCAAAGAATGACGGCTAACCCCTCCATCGAGCGGACGTTAAGAGGGCTTCGCCTTTTTGACGCCGCTCACGTCGAGCGTTCGGGCTCAAGAGCCACACCTGGAGACCCCACATGTCCGAATCCCCGCTCCCCGACCCGGCGAACAAGAAGTCATCGCCCGCCAAGCCGAAGCCAGCAGCACCAACCTTTGAAAGCTTGCGAGCACAGGCGCACAAAGACATACAAGACGCCATAGTCAAGCCAGCCGACGCTGCTGCTGCCAAGGACGCTGACGTTCTCAACAGTTCGTACTAAGCACGTGGGCAATCCCTGGCTACGCCACCTTGGACGCGCAGCACCTTGCTGATATCCGTACTCTTCTTGCATCGATACGGTCCTTCGCCAAGGATAGATCGAGGCGCCGCCCATCGAACTCTCTTCTGCATGCTGCCCCGGCTCTGGAAAGTCTCCACTTCGTCGAGTGCATCGCCGAACACCTTGCGGATGAGCTCGTCAAGGCGAGTCCCCTTCAACATGTCGTCTATCCGCGATCGTCGACGATCTCGCTGCACCCGTTGACAGCGTCAGGGACTTCAAGGTGGCCGATCGCCTGCCGATCCTGTTCCTGGATGAATTCGACTCGACTCCGGAGAACTACGCTCGACTACTGCCGCTGTTGTCGGATGGGAAGCTTGAACATCGGCGGACGCCTGCTTCAGACCGGCAAAATCGATTGTCATTCTTGCAGGAAGTAGCTCACGGATTGGAGAAATCTCGCGCGCGGCAAAGTCGCTCAAGGACGCGACAAAGAAGCAAGACGGAAAGCTCGATCGACTTGCTATCTCGGATGAAACGGCGGAGAAATTTCGATCCCCAGCCTTGACGAGGTAGCTGGAGATCGAGATCGGCAGGGTTGACAAGGTCTGCTTGGCGGTGGCGTTACTGAGGCAGCGCTTTGGTCGAGTCGCTGAGGCGTGTCCCGTGGGCCTTGCTCCGATTCGTCGCTGACACTAAGTTCAAACATGGATCGAGGAGCATCGCAACGTTGCTTTGACTTGATTCCGGTGGCGGATAACAAGACCAAGGACCTTACGCTCGAAGCTATTCGACTGCCAATGAACTCAGACAGAAGCCCTTAGTTCGACTAGCTTGGTCTACCACCTTGGGGACCCCGATGCCTTGACGGTTGTGAAGCGGTGGTCTACGTTGAGTAAGTCGCAGGCCTTGATTGAAGTAGCTAGGGATGAGGACTTCTTCTCGAGGTTGTTCGATCACCTTCGAAAGGAGCCATTCTCTAAGCGCGCCATTGAGCCCTTAACCCCTCCAGTCGAGCGGACGTCAAAAAGGCTTCGCTTTTTTGCCGCCGCTCATGTCGAACGTTGATATGGCTTCTCTCTGTCAAGAGGCCGCACGTATTCCTCTGCGGCCGCAGCGCTGACCATACCGGTTGCCGCACGGGGAACGCGACGGAGTTCAGTGGTTGCCACCCGTGAAGGACGTGCGACGGTTGCTCATGCCGATATGCGATATGCGAGGGCTTGGAGACCTCAAGAAAATTTTGCGTCGCGGGGCTGCCTTCGCTCTAAGCGTGTAGCGCGGCGCGCATCGTGCGCGCAACCTACGGTGTCGCAGGCGACGGGCCACACCGAGTTCACGAAGCCATCCTGTCTAGACCGGTCTCAGACCGCACATGCCGTACATCCTCAGCTTCGTCAAGCGTGTCGAAGTCGTCGACCGCCAGCAGTACATCAACGAGTGCTGCATCGGCGGAAACGTCGTGCTGAAGCAACTGCTTCCTGCGTTGAGGGAACGCTATGGCGACCTCATGTCGGAACAAGAAGACTGGGGTTGGCTTCGCCTGGTTCGAGCAATCTGGGGTGAAGCTCGCTGTTGACGTTCACACCGAAGATGCGAACGCTGGTGAATTTCAGATCCACATCACGTCTAACAAGCCGCGGTTGCTGCTCGGAAGGAAAGATTCAAGACACCGCGGAACTTGAGGAACTTCGCGAATTGGTGGAGAGGCTTTTGCAGTTGTGGCCTGTCGAGCGGTTGGCTGTGGAGCGCGTCAATGAGAGATACATGCCGATCTAGAGTGCCGCTCGAAGTCAACTTTGAAGTGCCTAGTGGACGTGGGCAAATGCTCTGTCGTGTTGGCGCTATTGCGTTTGCCGTCGGTGCCATGTCTTGGGTCGCTTGGGTTGCCTTGCGCAGGGGTTGAAGCAGTGCAGCACCCTGACAAGTCGCCTTTGGCCGTTTCGGCACGCGCAATCGGACATGAAGATGACGCTGGCGGCACTCGCTGCTGGCAAAGTGATTCTTGACGCCGTCAAAACCGCGCAGGCACACTCGTTTCTACCCTGCGCCTCAAGAGAACACCGCCTCATGCCGCCCTCTGCGCTCGTACAGCGATCAGCCGAACCGCTCGCCGTGGCTCGCCCAGCTCGCGCCCGACGGTCCGCCGCGCCCGCTCTCGCAGGACACCGGCACGGACATCGCGATCGTCGGCGCCGGTATCGCCGGCGTTGCGACGGCCTTCTTCACGCTGCGCGTCGACGTCCAAGCGCGTCATGCTGATCGAGCGCGACCGCGTCGCTCGCGGCGCGACCGGGCGGAACGCCGGGCAGCTGACGACCTACTTCGAGCGCCCGCTGCACGACCATCGCGCGCGAGTTCGGCGCCCTGCCGGCGCTCGAGGCCCAGCGCGTGTTCGACGACTCGCATGACCTGCTCGACCTCATGGTCGCCGAGACCGGGGCCACCGTGCGCGTCGAACGCTTCACGGGCCACATGGGCATGTTCAGCCTCAACCACCTGCAGGTTCACCTGAAGAACAACCTGCTGCGGCGCCAGGGCGGGCTGCGCCTGGAGAGCTGTGTGGTGTCGGAAGACGCCGAGTTCCTGCGCGAGATCCCGGCCGAGTCGCCGCGCTGTACACGGTGTGCCGCAGCCGCACGTGCGCGAGCTGTTGGAGACCGACGGACGACCGCTACCGCGCCGTGCTCTCGGAGCGCAAAGGCTGCGCCAACAGCGGCACGCTGGTGCAGCAGGTCCTCGGCCACCTCGAGCGGATCTACCCTGAGCGCTTGCGCTACGCCGACCGCACGCACGTCGAGCGCGTCGCGGTGCGCGAGGCCGCGTTGACGCTCCATGCCGCGGCCACCGGTGCCGCCGGCGCACGTCGTGCTGTGCACGAACGGCTTCCTCGGCCATGTCGATCGAGGACGCCGCCGGTCAGCGCGATCACCGCTGCATCCGGACCAGCAGGTGGCCAGCCGGATCGGGTTCATGGTCGCCGTTCGTTGAGGAACGCCTGCGCAGCCCGTCGGCCATGAGCTACATCCGCAACCCGACGATCGGCGGCACGACGCCCTACGTGTACGTGACGCGGCGCACCTACGACCGGCCCGACGGCACCGTGACGCTGACCTGCATGGGTGGGCCGGAGTACCGCATCGACCCGCAGCACTACGACCCGCGAAGGGCCGTTCCCCGGCGACATGCTCGGCGCTCATGGACGACCAGGTGCGCTGCCTTCGCCGAGCCGTCACGCCCGGCCGGCCTGCCCTACGACTTCCACTGGCACGGGCTGATGGCGCTACATCGACCGGGATGGTCCGGGTCATCGGCGCACCATCCGCGCCATCCGCGGCTGCTCTACAACCTCGGCTGCAACGGCGTCGGCTTCCTGCCCTCGCTCTGCGGCAGCGCGCGCGTCGCCCGCATGCTCGCCGGCGAGCGGTTTGCGCCGAGCATCTTCGATCCGCGCTGAGTGCCGGCCCGCGCCGCGGTGGGCGACCATTCGAGCCTGCCTACAAATCGCGCGCGCGTCTCGCAAAATCGGCCAGCGCGATCGACAGGTACTCCGGCACGCACTCGAGGTGGCCGCTCGGCACGGTGGTGCAGTCGGTGAGGGTCACGTCGCCGGCGCCGCGCGCGCGCATGGCCGCCAGCGTGGTCGTGGAGACGACGTAGGGCACGGTCTGATCGTCGCGGCCGTGGAAGAGGCGCACCGGCACGGCGGGCGCCCAATCGTGCACGTTGCCCAGGCGCTCGATGGCCGCGCGGTCGTCGGCCAGGTAGCTGTCGAGCACGCTGGCGTCGAAGGAGACATCGGCGTCGTCGGGCAGCAGCTCCTTCAACAACAGCTCACGCACCGCGGCGCGCTGGAACGGCGTCAGCCCGCTCAACCGTCCGGGGCTGAGCAGCGCGCCGAGAACAGGGTTGGCCTCGCGCACGCGGCGCAGCAACTCGTCGAGCGTGACGCCGATGTCGTACGGCCCGGCCCCCGGCGCCGTGGCAACGAGGCTCGCCAGTGGCGCGCCGCCAGCGGCTTGCAACGCGCGGTGCGCGGCCACGGTGGCGTAGCCGCCTTCGGAGTAGCCGATCAGAAAGAGCTGGCCGTTGTCGGCCACGCCGTTTCTCGAGCGCCATGTTTTTGCAGCGGTCAGCAGGTCGAGCACGGCCGCCGCAGTCGGCGCCGATAACAGGTACGGGTGCGGCGTGCCCTTCGACGCACCGTAGCCAACGTAGTCCGCCGCGACCACGATGTAGCCCAGCGAGGCCAGCACGACCGCGGGCTCCTCCGCGGTGGCGCGGTTGGTCGGCGCCTCGGCATCCGTTTCAATCGTGCCGTGTTGGTAGCTGAGCACCGGGCTGGTCGCGCCCGCCGCTTTGACCGGCACGCTGACCAGCCCCGAGGCCACGACCGTGTTGCCGCGCGCGTCGATCGTCTGGTAGGTCAGGCGCTGGTTGATGACGTCATAGCGCGGCACGAGGCCCGCGGTCTTGCTGCCCGGCGCATTGATCGCGGCGCTGATGTCGGCCACGGCGATGCGGTTGATCTGCGCCACCGATTCGAGCCGGCCCGGCCCGCTCGTTGGCGGCGCTTCGGCGTCAGACGATCCACCGCCGCCGCAGGCCGCGAGCAGCATCGGCAGCAGCAGCCAGCGCAGCGGATTTGCGAGCCCGAAACACCTCATGCATGCAATCCTACTGCGACACCGTGCGCTTCGACGCCGCACGGTCTTTCGCGCCGCATTTCGGGTGGCCCTTGCGCTCGCGCGCTCGCGGCGTGAACTGTTGCCTCAAGCGCGCGCGTGCGCCGACGTAATCTGCATGAGGCTCGTCGCACTGCGACAAGCGCCGCATTTGTTCTTCACTTCACGCCACACGTCATGACCATGCCTGTTGTTTCTCACGCCTCGCGCGCCGCCGCGCTCGCAGCGTCGTTGCTCGTCACGGCCTGTGCTTCGATGGCGCCGGCCGAAGGCCCGCCGCGCAAGGAGATCGTGCTGGCTGCCACGGTGAGCGGCGAATTGATTCGCTTCAACGCCGGCCAACCGTCGCGTGTGCTCTCGCGCGTGGCCGTGAGCGGGCTCGATGGCGGCGACCGCCTGGCCGGCATCGACTTTCGCGTGGCGCGCGGCGTGCTCTACGCGCTGTCAGCGCGCGGCCGGCTGTACACGCTCGATCCTGCGAGCGGCAAGCTCGCCGCCGTGGGCACGGGCGTCGCGCTCGCGGCCGGCGACGAGGCGCTGGGCTTCGACTTCAACCCGGCGGCCGACCGCATCCGCGTCGTCACCGCCGGCGGGCGCAACCTGCGTCTGCACCCGGACAGCGGCGCGCTCGCCGCCGAAGACGCTGCGCTTCGTTATGCCGAAGGCGACGCCGCCGCCGGCACACCGGCACGCGTTGGCGCGGCGGCCTACACGTACAACAAAAACGACAGCAAGCTGACCACCAACTTCGCCCTCGACATCGCGCGCGGCACGCTGCTGCGCCAGGGTTCGGCGGAAGGTGCGCAGCCCGTGGTCTCGCCGAACAGCGGGCTGCTCGCCACCGTCGGCGCGCTCGGCAGCGGCGCAGTGGACGACGCCGCGTTCGACATCGCCGACGTCGGCAACACCGCCTTGGCCGCGCTGCGGCAGCGCGGCGTGACGCGCTTGCACCTGATCGATCTGGCCACGGGCCGCGCCACCGCGCTCGGCCGCGTGGCCGATGGGCAGGCGCTGTCCGGCCTGGCCATCGAGCCGTGACCGCACCCGCGCTGCTGCTTGGCCGCCGCGAACTGCTGGCCGCATGGGCCGGCGCGTCGCTGCTGCCGTGCGCCGCGACCGCAGCGCCGTCGCCGCTCGACATCCGCGTTACCGACGCGGCGGGCAAGCCGATCAGCGGCGCCGTCGTCTTCCTCGATTCGCCGCGAGCGCTCGAGCAGGTGCGCCCGCTCGCGGGCATCGAAGTGGCGCAGGCCGAGCGGCGCTTCGTGCAAACGGTGAGCGTGGTCACGGTCGGCACGGCAGTGACCTTCCCGAACCTCGACACGGTGCGCCACCATGTCTATTCGTTCTCGCCGGTGAAACGCTTCGAGATCAAGCTCTATGTCGGCACGCCGGCGGCGCCGGTGGTGTTCGACCAGCCCGGCATCGCCGTGCTCGGCTGCAACATCCACGACCAGATGGCGGCGTGGATCGTCGTCGTCGCCACGCCGTGGTTCGGCCGCAGCGACGACGCCGGGCGTTGGGCCGCCGCGTCGGTGCCGCCGGGGCGCTACACGCTGCGCGCTTGGCATGCCGAGATGCCCGTCGGCGCCGCGCCGATCGAACAGGCGCTGACGGTGGAGGCCGGTGGTGCGCGCGCCATCGTCGTGCTGCCGTCGATCAAATCATGAAGCTGCAGAGCGGCTGGCGCCTGTCCACGCGCATGGTGGTGCCGTCGCTGTTGCTGCTGCTCGCGCTGCAAGTCATCGGCCTGGCCGTCATTCGCGGCGGCGTCGATGCCAATGCACGCACGCAGCTCGCCGAGCGGCTGGCCGTCAGCGAGCGCATCTGGACGCGCCTGCTCGAACAGCGCGCCGTTAAGCTCGGCCAAGGCGCGGCGCTGCTGGCGGCGGACTTCGGCTTGCGCGAAGCCATCGGCAGCGGCGACGAAGGCACGATCCATTCGGCCCTCGACAACCACGGCGCGCGCATCGATGCCGGCCTGACCGCGTTGCTCGACACGCAGTTGGCGGTGCGCACCGTCGCGCACGGCGACGAGCCTTCCCTGCGCGCCGCGACCACGGTGCTCGGCACACTGGCGCCGCAACTCGCCAAACAAGGTTCTGCGGTGGCGATGGTCGGCGAGCGGCCGTATCAGTTCGTCATGGTGCCGGTGCGCGCGCCGCTCTTGATCGCGTGGGTGGCGATGGGCTTCGAGCTCGGCCGCGGGCCGATCGATGACCTGCATGCCGTCTCGGGCCTGCACGGCGTGCTGGTGGCGTTGGCCGACGATGCGCCGGCGCGTGTTTTGCAAACGAGTCTGGCCACGCCACTCGCGGCCGATGTGCTGGCCCATGCGAAAAGCGGACAACCTGCGCTCGCGCAGGGGAGTGACGCGGCGCTGGCGCAAACCACGCTCGGCGGCGCGCCGTACCTGTTGCGCCCGGTGGCGGTGTCGCAGAACGCGCAGGGCCGCGTGTTGTTGCTGCTCGCCGGCTCGATCGACGACGCCGTGTCGCCGTACCGCGCGCTGCAATGGACGCTGGCGCTGCTGACGTTGTTCGGCGTGGCGCTGTTCGGCATCGGCAGTGCGTGGACCGCCGGCCATGTGACACGCCCGCTGCGCGCGCTCGTGCAGGCCAGCATGCGCCTGGGCCGCGGCGAGTACGACGCGCCGATTGCGCACACGGCCGAGCGCGGCGAGGTCGGCGACCTGGCGCGGGCCTTCGACCACATGCGGCTGAACATCGCCACGCAACAGCAGGAGATCCGCCAGCTCGCCTACTGGGACCGCCTGACCGGCCTGCCCAACCGCGTGCAGTTCCGCGATGCGGTCCTGGCTGCGGTGCAAGCCGGCGCGGGCAACAACCTGGCCGTGATCATGCTCGACCTCGATCGCTTCAAGCATGTCAACGACGTGCTCGGCTATGCGTCGGGCGACCGCCTGCTGCAAGGCGTCGCCGAGCGGCTGCGCAGCGTCGTGCGCGACGGCGACACGATCGCGCGCCTGTCCGCCGACGAGTTCGCCTTGCTGCTGCCGCAGGCCGATGCGGCGTTGGCACGAGACGTGGCCGCGCGCATCACCGCCGCCTTCGAGCGGCCGCTGCAACTCGACGACCACACGATCGACCTCAGCGCCGGGCTGGGCATCGCGCTGTGGCCGGCGCACGGCCCCGACGGCGACACGCTGCTGTCGCGTGCCGAGGTGGCGATGTACGCCGCCAAGCGCCGCACCGCCGGCGCGCAGGTGTACGAAGCCGCGCTCGACAGCGCGAGTGCGCAGAACCTGTCACTGCTGACCGAGCTGCGCACGGCGGTGGAAGAAAACCAGTTGCGGCTGTTCCTGCAACCGAAGGTCGATGTCGCCAGCGGCGCGCTGTGCGGCGCCGAGGCGTTGGTGCGCTGGCAGCACCCGACACGCGGCCTGGTGCCGCCGATGGACTTCATTCCGTTCGCTGAACAAACCGGCTTCATCCGCCAGCTCACGCTGTGGATGTTCGCCGAGGTGGCACGCCGGCAATCGGCGCTCGCCGCGATGGGCGTGGCCCGCGTGGCCATCAACCTCTCAACGCGCGACCTGCTCGACACCGAACTGCCCGACAAGCTCGACGCGCTGCTGCTGCGCCATGGCGCCACCGCGTCCCGGCTGTGCCTGGAGATCACCGAGAGCGCGATCATGGACGATCCCGAGCGCGCCGAAGCGACACTGCAGCGCCTGGCCGAACGCGGCTTCAAGCTGTCGATCGACGACTTCGGCACCGGCTATTCATCGCTCGCTTACCTGAAGCGGCTGCCGGTGCATGAACTGAAGATCGACAAGAGCTTCGTCATGGCAATGGAGCGCGATGCCAGCGACGCCAAGATCGTGCGCTCCACCGTCGATCTGGCGCACGCGCTCGGGCTGTCGGTGGTGGCCGAAGGGGTCGAGAACGCGTCGATCCTCGCGCAGTTGCGCACGCTCGGCTGCGACGACGCGCAGGGCTACCACTTCGCCAAGCCGCTGGCCTTCGATGCGTTTGGCGCGTGGGTGGCGGCGCACGCCGAAAAAAACGCAGTTGCGGTGTGAGGCGAGCGCCGTCACTCCGTTCGGGCTGAGCTTGTCGAAGCGCTCGCACAGGGCTTCGACAAGCTCAAGGTGTTGGAGTGATTGACAGCACAGTGCCGCGAATGCCATAGTTCGCGCATTGAAAGCGACCCTGCTCACCCGCTCGCGAATCGTGTACGACGATGCGGCCTTTGCGGAGATCGTGGTGTGGGACGTGCCGAAGCCCCTTCCCGGCTCGGTGCATTCGTACAAGTACCGTCTGGCTTTCGTCGTCGATGCGGTGTGTGTCATTCGCTACGACAACGAGACTGGCAAGGGCGATCACCGTCACTCCCTCGCCGCAGAAGCGCGCTACCGCTTTTCCTCGTTGGACAAACTTTTCGCCGACTTTGAGCGCGACATTCGGAGATACCTCGATGAAAACCGTGACGCTTGACGTTCGCAACCCGCGCGAGGCGATGGCCGATGCCTTGGCCGCCGCCAAGTCACGGCGGCCGCAGAGGTCGGCCCGCATCTCGTTCGCGACACCCGAACTGCTGTGGCGGGTGCTGACCGCGAAGCGGTGGGAACTGCTCAAGGCGCTGTGCGGCGCCGGGCCGTTGTCGATTCGCGAAGCGTCGCGGCGCGTCGGCCGTGACGTCAAGGCGGTGCACGCTGACGTCACCGCGCTGTTGTCGGCAGGCCTTCTGGATCGCACGGCGTCGGGGCAGATCGAGTTTCCCTACGAGGCGGTGAAGGTCGAGTTCCTGCTCGAAGCGGCTTGACGACACGCCGACGCGATCGCTCGAAACGCTGATCCGTCGCGGGTTCCCCCGGTTCACGCTCATCGCTGGCGCGCCCTAGCATGCGCTGACCATGAGCGGCAACGCCCGCCTCGACTTCTGCCGCCGCCTCGCCGCCGACGCCGGCCGCCTGGCGCACAGCGCGTTCGGCCGCGCGGCGCTGTTGCCGGCGAAGGGCCGGCACGACGAAGTGACCGCGATGGACCGCGAGGTCGAGCGCTTCGTGCGCGACGCCATCAACCGCAGCTTCCCCGCCGACGCCGTACTCGGCGAAGAAGACGGTGCGAGCGCCGACGTGGCGAGCGCCGAGTTCGTCTGGATCATCGACCCGATCGACGGCACCGCGAACTACGCGCGCGGCATCGCGCACTACTGCGTGTCGATCGGCGTGCTGCACCACGGCGCGCCCGCGGTCGGCGCGCTGCACGACCCGAGCCACGACCGCCTGTACTGGGCGGCGCGCGGCCACGGCGCATGGCTCGACGAGAACGGCGCGACGCGGCGCTTCGCGGTGAGCCCGATCGACACGCTCGGCGGCGCAACGGTCGAATGCGGCTGGTCGCTGCGCCGGCCGCAGGCCGACTACATCGCGCTGTTCGATCGCATGCTCGGCGCCGGTTGCGCCGTGCGCCGCGCCGGCTCGGGCGCGCTCGGCCTGGCCGACGTGGCCGCAGGGCGCACCGAAGGCTATGCCGAGCTGCACATCAACAGTTGGGACTGCGCGGCGGGTCTGCTGCTCGTGGCCGAAGCCGGCGGATGCATCAACGATTTTTTTGCCGGCAACGGGCTGCTCGAAGGCAACCCGATCCTGGCCACCAACGCCGCGCTCGCCGAGCCGCTGGCGGCGTTGGCCGGCATCGCCTTGCGTTGATTTCACAGGAGACGAACCGATGAAGACCGTTGCCCACAACATGCTGCTCGCCGCCCTGTTCACTGCGACGAGCGCGCCCTCATTCGCACAGCAAGGCGAGCTCGTGCTCTATTGCGGCGTGCAGGAAGAGTGGTGCCGGCCGATGGCGGCCGCGTTTGAAAAGGCGACGGGCATCAAGGTGCTGATGACGCGCAAGAGCTCGGGCGAAATCTACGCGCAGATCAAGGCCGAGGCCGTGAACCCGAAGGGCGATGTGTGGTGGGGCGGCACCGGTGACCCGCAACTGCAGGCCGCCGAAGAAGCGCTGACCGACCCGTACGTCTCGCCCAGGCTCGACGAGTTGCAGGACTGGGCGGTCAAGCAAGCGCGCGCGGCCAAGTTCCGCACTGTCGGCATCTACGCCGGCGCGCTCGGCTACAGCTTCAACACCGCCGAGCTCGCCAAGCGCAAGTTGCCCGAGCCGAAGTGCTGGGCCGATCTGGCCAAACCGATCTACAAAGACGACGTGCAGGTGGCGAACCCGAACTCGTCGGGCACGGCGTACACGATGCTGGCGACGCTGGTCCAGCTTCTCGGCGAGCCCAAGGCCTTCGATCTGATGAAGGCGATGCACAAGAACATCAATCAGTACACGAAGAGCGGCGCGGCACCGGCGCGCGCCGCCGCCACCGGTGAGTCGCTGATCGGCATCACCTTCCAGCATGACGCGGTGACGCAGGCGGTGGGCGGCGCGCCGCTGAAAGTGGTTTCGCCGTGCGAAGGCACCGGCTACGAGATCGGCTCGATGAGCATCATCAAGGGCGCGAAGAACCTGGCCAACGCGCGCAAGTGGTACGACTGGGCGCTCTCGCCCGAAGCGCAGGCCATCGGCGGCGCCGCGAAGAGCTTCCAGGTGCCGTCGAACAAGAAGGCGCCGGTGCCGCCGCAGGCGCCCAAGCTCGGCGACATCAAGCTCATCGACTACGACTTCGCCAAGTACGGCTCGTCGGCCGAGCGCACGCGCTTGCTGAAGAAGTGGGACGACGAAGTCTCCAAACTGCCGAAGTGATTGCAGCGCGCGGCATCAGCGCCGCTGCTGGCTGCGGCCAGCGGCGTCGCGGTGCTGGTCTTCCTCGGCCAGGGTTTTGCGCAGGGCGTCAGCGGCACGGCGTTCGGCGCGCTGCACTACGCGGCGCTGCTGGCGCTGGTCTTCGTCTTCGCGCGCGCGCTGGCGCGCAGCGGGTTCTTCGTCGGCGACATCACGGTGGCGACGATCGTCGTCGTCATCGCGGCGCTGCTCGGGCTGTTCATCTTCTTTCCGGTCGGCAAGTCGTTGTTGGCCGCCGTGCTCGACAACCAGGGCCGCTTCGCGCCGGGCGTGGCGATGGAGCGGCTGCTGGCGCCCGACATCTGGAGCGTGTCGTGCCTGGGCGGCGGCACGACCTGCGGCGTGGCGATCAACTCGGTGATGCTGGCGACGATCGTCGGCTTCGGCACGACGATCATCGGCCTCGTGATGGCGCTGGCGTGCACAGCGTGGCGGGCAGCGCTTCTCGGGCCTGTACCGCGTGATGGCGGTGCTGCCGATCGTCACGCCGCCGTTTGTCATCGCGCTCGCGCTCGTCGTGCTGTTCGGCCGCACGGGGTTGATCACGAGTTGGCTGAACACGCTGTTCGACCTGCCGCGCACGCGCTGGATCTACGGCCTCACCGGCGTCACGCTGGCGCAGTTGCTGAGCTTCACGCCGATCGCTTTCATGATCCTCAGCGGCGCGCTCGCCGCGGTGAGCCCGTCGCTCGAAGAAGCGGCGCAGACCTTGCGCGCGTCGCGGGCGCGCGTGTTCCGCACCGTGACCTGGCCGCTGCTGCGGCCGGCGCTGGCGAACTCGCTTCCTGCTCGGCTTCGTCGAAAGCCTGGCCGACTTCGGCAACCCGGTCGTGCTCGCCGGCAACTACGAGGTGCTGTCGACCAAGATCTTCTTCGCCGTGGCCGGCGCGCAGCACGAGCCCGGCCGCGCTGCCGCGCTGGCCACCGTGCTGCTGGCCTTCACGCTCGTCGCCTTCTGGCTGCAGCAGCGCTGGCTCGGCAAGGCGAGTTATGTCAGCGTCAGCGGCAAGGGCGACTCGGGGCTGCCGGCGCAGTTGCCGGATGGCTTGCGCCGCGCCTGCGTCGGTTTTGCGATGGCCTGGATCGTCTTCACGCTGGCCTGCTATGCCGTGATCCTCGTCGGCGGCTTCGTCAAGGACATCGGCCGCGGCGACATGACGCCGGTGATCGCGCACTTCAAGGACGGCTTTGCGATCGAGTGGCGCGACGGCGGGCCGGCCTTCGTCGGCTCGGCGTGGAACAGCTTTCTTCACCACCATCGAAGTGGCGGCGATCGCCGCGCCGCTGACCGCGATCGTCGGCCTGCTCGCCGCCTACGTCATCACGCGCCAGCAGTTCGCCGGCCGGCGCGCCTTCGAGTTCCTGACGATGGTGGCGTTTGCGGTGCCGGGCACGGTGATCGGCGTGGCCTACATCGTCGCCTTCAACGTGCCGCCGATCGAGCTGACGGGCGGACTGGCGATCCTGATCCTGTGCTTCGTCTTCCGCAACATGCCGGTGGGCGTGCGCGCCGGCATCGCGGCGCTGGCGCAGATCGACAAGAGCGCTCGATGAAGCCTCATCGACGCTGCGCGCATCGACCTGGCGCACGCTGACCAAAGTCGTGCTGCCGCTGTTGAAGCCGGCCATCGTCGCCACGCTGATCTTTTCCTTCACGCATGCGATGACCGCGGTGAGCGCCGTGATCTTCCTGGCCACCGCCAAGTACAACCTGGCCACCGTGTACATCATCGGCCGCGTCGAAGCCGGCGAGTACCCGCTGGCGATCGCGTACTCCACCGTGCTGATCGTCTTCATGCTGACCGTGCTGCTGCTGGTGCAGCGCTTCACCGGCAGCGTGAAGATCGGCCGCCGCCCTCTCGTCACAGGCTCCTCATGAACTACGACAAGAAAAGCGGCGGCGTGGTCTTCGAGGGCGTCAGCAAGCGCTACGGCAACGTCACCGCGGTGGACAACGTCTCGTTCACGATCGAGCCGGCAACGCTGGTGACGCTGCTCGGCCCCTCGGGCTGCGGCAAGACGACGACGCTGCGCATGGTGGCGGGGCTGGAGGCCACGTCGAGCGGCCGCGTGCTGATCGGCGGTGCCGACGTGACGAAGCTGTCTGCAGCCGAGCGCGACGTCAGCATGGTCTTCCAGAGCTACGCCCTCTTCCCGCACATGAACGTGCTCGACAACGTCAGCTACGGCCCGCAGTCGATGAAGAAGACGCGCGCCGAAGCCGAGGCGATGGCGGCCGACAAGCTGAAGATGCTCGGCCTGTCGGGCCTGGAAAATCGCCTGCCCTCCGAACTCTCCGGCGGCCAGCAGCAGCGCGTCGCGGTGGCGCGATCACTCGTGCTCGAACCCGCGGTGCTGCTGTTCGACGAGCCGCTCTCCAACCTCGACGCCAAGCTGCGCCGCCGCGTGCGGCAAGAGATCCGCGAGCTGCAGCAGTCGCTGTCGCTGACCGTGCTCTACGTGACGCACGACCAGAGCGAAGCGCTCGCGGTCAGCGACCGCATCATCGTCATGGACGACGGACGCATCGCGCAACAAGGCACGCCGCACCAGCTCTACCGCGAGCCGGCGGGGCGCTTCATGGCCGACTTCATCGGCGACGCGAACCTGGTCGATGGCGAACTGCTGCGCGACGGCGATGGCCGCTTGCGCTTTGCCGCGGCCGGCGTGTCGGTGCCGGTGATCGCACAAGGCATGAATCCCGGCACCGCCACGCTGGCGCTGCGCCCGCACCGTTTGCGCCTGGCGTCATCGCCTGACGAGGCCGCGCTCAGCGGCACCTGCAAGCGCGCCGACTACCTGGGCAGCCATCTCGAAGTGCTCGTCGACACGCCGTGGGGCGAGTTGCTGCTGTTCGCCGATGCCGACATCGCCGCTCCTGCCGCGGGCGCGCTGCTGCACGTGGCCTTTGCGCCGGGTGATGCGATCGTGCTGCCGCGCTGAAGCGCGATAGGCAAACTCCCGCGCACCACGCGCTTCGAGTTTGACTGTCAGGGAACGATGTGACCGCATGATTTGGTGTCGGCAATGGGGGCATAGGGAGCCCTGAGCGCCGGCGCGCGAGCGTTCCCTGTACTCACACGGGGATCGTTCAAGCCTTTGCACAGGACTACCGAGTGCGACCCGTTGCTGACCTTAGGCCAACGGACCTGGACGACAGCAATGCAGTGCGTTCGTTCAATCTCGCGACCAGAACCCGAACTGCGACATGAAGCGGGCCATCCGGGATGCCTCCGTTCGGTCGCCATGGGTGCCACGACTGCGCACGGATTCCGGCTTGAGATGACCCGAGGGTGTTCTTACTCCACAATTGCGCCCCGAACGTCATCAACGCCCGTACCGACCGCGTTCGGCGGCGTTGATTTGTACAACGCGAAGGGGAGCAATGGGGCACAGCTTTCGGTCGATCCTGATTCGTTCGATCTACTTGGACAACACGAATCCGCGGCACGACCCCATCGACAACGAGCCTGAAATCATCGCGTACCTCTTCAGGAAAGAGAACATCCGCAAGTTGGCCGAGGACATCGCGGCCGAGGGCATCAATCCTCTGGATCGGCTGGGTGTTGTTGAACACCCCACCGTACCAGGCACCTTCATTGCCGTAGAGGGAAACCGTCGTGTTTGCGCATTGAAGCTGCTGGCGGACCCGGAGAAGGCCCCGACGGAACCGGCGCGCAAAGCCTTTCGGGAGCTAAAGAAGAGCATGCCCGCGCCCGTCAAGACAGTCAACGTGGCAGTCTTCAACACACGCGTTGACTCCCGCCATTGGCTGCGCGTTCGGCATGAAGGAGAACTCGAAGGCGCGGGGACGCGGCGCTGGAAGAGCAATCAGATCACTCGGTTCAATTCATCCGAGGGCCAACGCGACAATCCCAACGTCCTGGCCCAGGAGCTGCTCGAATACGCGCAGCATCGCGGCCTGATCAGCAGCATCGACAGAGCACAGATCAAACAGACGACGCTAACGCGCTTCCTCTCGAATCCGGTACTGCGACACGCGATCGGTTTGTCCTCCACAAAGGAGTTGAGAACAAACGCGCCGCAAGATCAGTTTGATAAGGCCATCAGCAGGTTTCTTTTAGATGCACGCGCTGCGGGAAGCAACGTCCACTCGCGGACGAACGCGGCAGACCGCAAGAAGTATGCTGAGTCGCTGATTACACACGGCTTCTCGCCCACCACCCGCGCTTCTGCCGACTCGCGACTGCACCCCGATTCCGGCAAGATGGATCCGCCGCCTGGACAACCGGCAAAGAAGCAGCAGCGGGACAACCGAAGCCCGGACAAGAGGTCGCGAATCATCCCGCCAGATTTCCAGTGCCACATCGGCAACGTTGTGCACAAGCGGATCTACGATGAACTAAAGAATGTTGACGCAGAGGAGTTCTCGTTTTCCGCGGCCTACTTGCTGAGGGCGTTCATCGAGCTGACTACCCGTGCATATTGCAAGAAGCACAAGCTGCAGAAGAAGCGCGATCTGCACGAACTCCTTGAGGACGCAGCGAATCATCTGCAGCAAGCTGCTGGTGTGCCCGCCACAGAACTCAAGGCGTTGCGCATCATGGCCAAGGAACGCGACAGCGCCTACTCGCCTGAAAGTCTGGGCGCGTCAGTGCATGGCAGCATCACGCCCACGCGAGTAGAGCTGAACCGCTACTGGGACAACATGGCAGGCGGCCTGCGGCACATGCTGGACCGGAGCTGATAGAGATGCCGGTCACCAACACCCCACTGCGATACCCCGGCGGCAAGACCCAACTCGCCCCACTCGTTCTCAACGTCCTGCGGCACAACGGTCTGTTCTACGGTGAATATGCGGAGCCGTTCGCAGGCGGGGCCGGCATCGCGTGTTCGCTGCTACTCGACGGATACGTGTCCAGGGTGCACATCAATGATCTGGATCCAGCCATTCACGCATTCTGGTGGGCCGTCGTGCACAAGCCCGAGCGGCTATGTCAGTTGATCTCCAGAACTCCGGTAACACTGGCGGAATGGCGGCGGCAGAAAGCGGTGCAGGAGGCAAATGACGGGGACCTGCTGAGGCTCGGCTTTTCCACGTTTTTTCTCAATCGAACGAACCGCTCGGGGATCATCAATGGAGGGGTGATCGGCGGGTTTGAGCAGAAGGGCAACTACCCTATCGACTGTCGGTTCCACAAGGCGAACCTCACCAAAAAGATCGAGCGGCTGGCGGAGCACGCCGAGCAAATAAGCGTGACCAACCTTGATGGGCTGGAGTTTCTAAAGGGCTTCAATCGCAAGCCGGTGGTCCACACGCTGATCAACATTGACCCGCCGTACTACGTTCGTGGGCCCGAGCTTTACAAGGCGTGGTTTACGGTGGAGAACCACAGCGCGCTGGCCAAGGCGGTCGCGAAACTCAAGGCATCTTGGATGGTGACGTACGACAGCACCCCAGAGACTCGGGAGCTGTACAAGAAGTATCCAAGCTTCAGCAACAGTCTTCGCTACACCGCGCAGGTGAAACGATCTGGCGTTGAGCTCTTGGTTGTTGATCCACGTTTGCACCTGCCTCCTTGGCTTGAAGAACAGGCCTGCGTTTCCCCGTGTGATCGGTTACCCGCTAACTCACGCCGTTGCCTTGCGACGAACAGGTCTCACGCCTGATCGCTCACTGCGCGCACATCACGAACATTCGACGCGCCGAATCGACCGTCGCAAAAGCGGTATCAGCCGCCGTTGAAGGCCGTCGATCGGTTTGCCTGGTAGCGATTGCAGTCGCCCGCAGCCCATCTGCTACGACACGCGCATGGCCATAGAGCCACTGAAATGCGCCCCTACCGCCGCAGCCGCAGCGCCATGAACACCGCGCCGGCGAGATAGGCGTCGCGCGCCGCATCGGTCTGGTAGTCGCGCATGCTGTTGTCGTCGTAAGGCGGCACCTCGACAAAGCCGGCCGAGCGATACAGCGCGTGCGCCGGCGCCAGGCTCTTCAGGCTCTCCAGCCGCACGTCGCTGCAGCCAAGCGCGCGCGTCGTCGAGCAGCCGTTCGAGCAGCAGGCGCCCCGCGCCCGTGCCGCGCCACGGCGGCCGCACGAACATGCGCTGGATCTCCGCGGCGGTGTCGTCGAGCCGCTTGAGCGCGCCGACGCCGACCCAGCGAGCGCGATCGCGCAGCAGGTAGAAGCGCCCGCTCGGCGGGTAGAACTTGGCGCGGTCGCCGAGGTCCGATGCGAGCATCGCGTCGATGTCGAAGGCCAGACCGTGGCGCTCGGCGGCCACGCCGGCCACCCACGACAGGTACTCGCCGATCAGCTGGCGCGCCGCGGCGGTGGTGACGTCGTCGCCCACGGGCACGAGTTCCATCGCGGTCGTCTCGCCCTTCTCAGATCACGCGGCGCGGCGCCGCCGTTTGCACATCGCCGCTGTTGGGCGTGCCGGTGGGCTCGATCAACAGCAGGTGCGCCTCGCCCACCGCGCGCGGCCGGTGCGCGATGCCTTTGGGCACGATGAACATCTGGCCCGGCCCGAGGGTGACGGTGCCGTCGGGCAGGTCGATCTGCAGCTCGCCTTCGAGCACCAGAAAGAAGTCGTCCGTGTCGGCGTGCGAGTGCCACTGGAACTCGCCCTGCACCTTGACCACCATGACATCGTGGCCGTTGTACTCGGCCACGGTGCGCGGTGACCAATGGTCGTTGAACAACGTGAGCTTGCGATGCAGGTCGATGGGTGCGATTGACATGACTACGCCGCCTGCGCATGCAGCTTGACACCGAGCGCGCGCGCAACCTTCAGCACGGTGGCAAAGCTGGGGTTCCCGCCGGCGCTGAGCGCCCGATAGAGGCTTTCGCGGCTGAGACCGGCGTCCTTGGCCACCTGGCTCATGCCTTTGGCGCGAGCAATGTCGCCGAGCGCCTTGGCGATGCCCGCGGCATCGTCCGGCGCTTCGTCGAGCCAGGCGTCGAGGTACGCCGCCGTTTCCTGCGGCGTGCGCAGATGCTCCGCAACGTCGTAAGTCGTTGTCCGAGTCTTCTTCGTCTTGCTTGCAGCACGGGGCATGGCGCACTACTCCTTTGAGTCTTCCTTGAAGTTCTTGGCCAGTTTGATGGCCACCTGAATGTCTTTCGCCTGACTGGATTTGTCGCCTCCAGCCAGCAGGAGCAACAGCCGCGTTCCGCGCTGCGAGTAGTACACGCGGTACCCCGGGCCGAAGTCGATCTTCAACTCGCAGACACCATCCGTCAGGTTTCTATGTTGACCAGGATTGCCGCCGATCAGCCTTTCGACACGAACGAGCACCCGCGCCCGACCGGCCAGATCCTTGAGCGCATCGAGCCACTCGGCGTACTCGTCGGTCTTCTCTACTCGCACGGCGCTAATGTAGCTCCTGGGCTACACGTGTCAACGGCCTGATTTCACTTCACTAGGGGCCGCACGCTCGTGAAGCCGCCATCGACCGGGATCACCTGCCCCGTGATGCGTGACGCGGCGTCCGACAACAACCACGCCATCACCGCCGCCACGCTGTCAGCCGATTGCACGCCGCCGAGCGGGTACTGCTTGCCGGCGCCTTCGCGCATCGCCGGCACTTTCAACATGCCGGCGATCATCGGCGTGTCGGTCATGCCGGGGGCGACGACGTTGATGCGCAGGCCGAGCGGCGCGTAGGTGGCCGCGGCGCTGCGGGCCAGCGCTTCGACGCCGCCTTTGGCCGCGGCGATGGCTTCGTGGTTGGCGACGCCGATGCGCGCGACGACGCTGCTCGCGAACACGGCCGCACCGGGCAACGACGCCACGCGCAATGCCTCGACCCAGGCGCCGAGCATGAAGACTGCGCTGTCGAGGTTGATGCGCATCACGTCGCGGTAGGCATCGGCGCTGGTGCGGTGCAGCGGCGCGATCAGCGTGCTGCCGACGCAATGCGCGAGCGCGGTCGGCGCTGCACCGAAGGCTTCTTTGCAGGCAGCGATGGCAGCCGCGGCGCCTTCGGGTGTGGTGGTGTCGGCGCTGACGCGCGCGTCGGCCGGCACGTCGTGCATCGGTGCGGCGTCGCGGCCGACCGCGGCGACGCGCCAGCTTTGGGCTTGCAGTTGCGCGCACAGGGCGCGGCCGATGCCGCCGCGGGCGCCGGTGACGAGGGCAATGGGTTGGTTCATGCGAAGAGCTTTGATTGAGGATCGGGTTGATCGGGTTGTTTGTTCCAGAAGGCCGAGAACGATCGGCAGCGTGTGGGCGGGTCGGTGAAGGCACGCGGCATCGGCGCGAGGCCGAACGCGTCGAACGTGGCGCCGAGGTGCAGGTTGTGAAGACCGCGCACGGTCTTCGCAGCCGCGAGTGCGGCGTGCAACGCGTCGCGCTCACCGATCCAGCGCTGCGCTGCGAGCGTGGCCATGCGCGTGCCGGCAAAACGCCAGCGGCGCTCGCTCCACGGCCACGCGCGGTGGAACGCGGCGTCCGCCACGGCAACGGGCGTTGTGCCTTCGGGTGCATCGGCCAGCGACCACGGATGCACGACCCAGACATCACGGCCCTTGACCGCTGCCGCATCGGGCGCCGTGAAGCCGAGATCGTCAAGCGGCGCCTCGAACAGCGGCGGCTCGATCACCGCTTCGTGCTCCCCCGGCTCGGCGGCCAAAGCGCGCGTTGAATGCGCGATCCGATCGAGCGCGTCGTAGCCCGCATCGATCACCGTGCCTGCGCTGTGCCACGGCGCGTCCGCATAACGCAGCACGTTGTCGGCGTTGAACAGGTACGGCTTGTGGCTGCCGGTGCCGGCGACCCATTGCCAGCTCAGATGGTTGCTCGCCAGGTCACCGTCGAGCAGATGCGCATAGAGCCAGTCGGCGCCGGCGCGCCAATGCACCTTGCGCAGGTGCACGATGTACGACGCAAGCCACATGCGGGCGTGGTTGTGCACGTAGCCGGTGGCGTAGAGCGTGCGCACGGCCTGGTCGATGGCGGGCACGCCGGTGCGGCCTTCGCGGATGTCGGCCGGCAGGTCGCGCGTGTACGCCTGCTCGGGCAGCGGGCCGTCGTGCAGCGACGAGAAGATCGCATTGCCGTCGTGCCGCCATGCGTGGTGGAAGAACTCGCGCCAGCCGAACTCGAACACCAACTTGTGTTCACGCCGCAGCGCCAGCGCCGCCATCACGTCGGACATCCGCAGCAGGCCATGCGTGAGGTAAGGCGAGAGGTGCGTGACGGCGCCGCCGATGTGGTTGCGCGTGCGCGCGTACTCGCTCGGACGCACGGCGCGCAGGGTTTGCAATGCGGCTTGCGGTGTGGGTGGGAAGACGTGTTGTGTCATGCCCCTACCCAACAAACGCCCGTTCGCACTGAGCTTGTCGAAGTGCCCGCAAGGGCTTCGACAAGCTCAGCCCGAACGGACATCTTTCGTCAGCCCACATGTCCCACCTCCCCGCGCCGGATCGCAGCAGCACGTTCGCTGATGCGCACGCGCTCTTCGGCCGGCACGCGCGCGAGGTTCCTCACCTGCATCACCGTGCGCGGATTCCTGGCGAGCATCGTCTCGTGGCGCGCCAGAAAATCCCAGTACAGCGTCGTGAACGGACAAGCCCGTTCGCCGACGCGCTCGCCCGGTTTGTAGCGGCAGCCCGCACACAAGCTGCCGCCGCTCTGGCGCTCGATGTACTTGCCGCTGGCGATGTAGGGCTTGCTCGCCATCAGCCCACCGTCACCCGCCTGGCTCATGCCCAGCGTGTTCGGCAGTTCCACCCACTCCACCGCATCGACATAGACCGCCAGGTACCACTCGTGCACCTGCTTCGGCTGCACGCCGTGCAGCAGCGCATACAAGCCGGTGACCATCAAGCGCTGGATGTGGTGCGCGTAGCCGTGTTCGAGCGTCTGGCCGATCGCGTCGGCCATGCAGGCCATGTCGGTCTGGCCGTTCCAGTAGAACGACGGCAGCGGCTCCTGCGCACCCAACGCATTGCGTTCGACATACGCCGGCATCTGCGTCCAGTAGATGCCGCGCACGTACTCGCGCCAGCCGAGGATCTGGCGGACGAACCCTTCGGCGCTTTGCAGCGGCACGCGGCCGGCGCGATACGCCGCTTGCGCCGCAGCGACGACCTCGCGCGCCGTCAGCAGCTTCAGGTTCAGCGCCGCCGACAGGTGCGAGTGCCACAACCACGCCTGGCGCGGCCACAGCGCATCCTGCCAGCGGCCGAAGTGTTCGAGCCGCGCGTCGATGAATTCTTGCAGCGCGTGCAGCGCCTGCTCGCGCGTCACGGCCCAGGCAAAACTGTCGAGCGAGCCGGCGTGCTCGGCAAAGCGCTGCCGCACCAGCGCGATCACCTCGCGCGTGATCGCGTCGGGCTCGAAGCGCGCGCGCTCGGGCACGGCGCCCGGCCCGCTCTTGCCGAACGACTCGCGGTTGTCGGCATCGAAGTTCCACTGCCCGCCTTCGGGTTCGTCGCCGTTCATCAGCACCGCATGCTGGCGCCGCATCTCGCGGTAGAAGTACTCCATGCGCAACTGCTTGCGGCCCTTGGCATGCGCGGCGAACTCGTGCACGGCGGAGAAGAAGTGGCGGTCTTCTCTGATCTCGAGACACGAGGCCGGCTTGTTTGGCCACGGCGCGCAACGAGGCGAGCACGCGCGCATCGCCGGGTGCGGTCATCAAGAGCGCGTCGGGTTGGTGTTGCGCGATCGCCGCTTGCAGCGCTGCGGCCAGCGTGGCCGGCCCCTCGTCCAAGCGCTGGTAGTGCAGCGGCCGCCCCGCATCGCGCAGCGCCTGCGCAAAGTGCCGCATCGCCGACAGAAAGATCGCGATGCGCGGTTGGCTCGACCAGACATGCGTCGATTCTTCCGCCGCCTCGGCCATCCACACCGCGTCGTGCGCGGCGTCGAAGCCGTCGAAGGCCGCAGCGCCGAGGTCGAGCTGGTCGCCGAGCACGATGACGAGGTGGCGCATCTCAGGCTTTCTTCTTGCGGCAGGCCTCGGAGCAGTAGCGCACCGCGTCCCAGTTTTTCGCCCAGGCGCGGCGCCAGCTCATCGGCCGGCGGCAGACCTCACACGGCTTGCTCGGCAGCGCAGCCTTGTTGCCTTTGAAGGCACTCGCTCGAACAGGCTTTTGCGACGGCATCGGTGCATTGTGGGGGCGTGGCTATAGTCCTGCGAGAGTCAGGTCTGTCATGGAGTTGTTCGATGCAGCGCAGACAAGCGTTGAGTCTTTTCGCGGCGAGTCCGCTGGTGGCGCAGGCGCAGGGCGCGGCGAAAAAGCCGCCGCCACCACCGCCGATGAGCGCGGCCTCGGCGGCAGCCATCGCCGAGCTCGCGGGTGATGTCGATCTGATCGCCGAGACGCTGTCCACGCTGCACCCCGGCCTGCTGCGCTACAACGCGCAGATCCAGATCGACGCGACGATGACCTCGCTCAAGCGCAGCTTTGCCGGCGCGCCCGACTTGACGCAACGCTTCCTCGTGCTGTCGCGCTTTCTGGCGATGTTGAAGTGCGGCCACTCGTATGCGAACTTCTTCAACCAGAAGAAAGAGGTGCAGCAGGCGCTGTTCGACAAGCGCTCGCGGTTGCCGTTCTCGATGCGCTGGGTCGGCGAGGGCATGTTCGTCACCAGCGAGCAGGACAAGTTTCCCTCATCGTTGCCAAGGGGCACACAGATCGGCGCGATCAACGGCGTGCCGGTGCGCACGATGCTGGCCGCGCTGCTGCCCTACACCCGCGCCGACGGCAACAACGACGCCAAGCGGCGCAACCTGCTGAACCTGCGCGCCCTATCCAAGTACGAGTTCTTCGACGTCTTCCACGGCCTGGTTTACGGCGAGCCGCCGGGCGGCGTGTTCAGGCTCGACGTGAAAACGCCCGACGGCAAGATCTCGGTGGTCGAAGTGCCGGCGCTCGCCACCGCCGAGCGCCATGCGCAACTGCCGCAGGTGGCCGACGATGCGCCGTTGTGGGACTGGCGCATCACCGATCACGGCGTGGCGGTGCTGACGATGCCGGGCTGGGCGCTCCACAACAGCAAGTGGGATTGGCAGGCCTGGCTCAACGAGAAGCTCGATGCCTTGGCGAGTGACGACGCGGCCAAGGGGCTCGTCGTCGATGTGCGCGGCAACGAAGGCGGGCTCGATTGCGGCAACACGATCCTCGAACGTTTTCTGAAGGCCGACAGCGCGCTGCCGCTGCGCCGCCTCGTGCGCTACCAGAAAGCGCCGCCGCACCTGAACAAGGTGCTCGACACCTGGGACGAGTCGTTGCGCAATTGGGGCGACAAGGCCAAGCGCTTCGACGACCGCTTCTTCGCGCTGCCGGCGTCGGACACGACCGTGAAACCCAAGGGCACACGCATCGACAAGCCGCTGGTCGTGCTCACCGATGCCGCCAACAGTTCGGCAACGTTCAGCTTCGCGCAGCGCGTGAAGAGCACGCGCGTCGGCAAGCTCGTCGGCGAGGCCACCGGCGGCAACCAGCGCGGCATCAACGGCGGCGCGTTCTTCTTCGTGCGTCTGCCGGCCAGCGGCATCGAGTTCGATCTGCCGCTGATCGGCACCTTCCCGCTGCAGCCGGCGCCCGATGCCGGCATCGAGCCGGATGTGAAGGTCGATGTCGCCGCCGTCGATATCGCCACCGGCATCGACGCAGCAGATGGAGCGGGCGTTGGCGTTGGCCCAAAGCGGCTGAAGTCCGATCGGCGCAGGCTCGGGCGCTGCTGACATGGCGCTGTCAGCAGCCGCGGTGCAACATCGCGCCACGGACATCGCAGCCAAGAAGGAGTCGTCTGATGATCTCGACCACACCCGTCGTTTCGATCCACGGCCTGGCCATGGAGCAGCGCCCCGAAGCCTGGCAGCCCACCGGCGCCGCAGCGGAAAAGTTTCATGTCGAGCGCGCGCCGCTGACCGAGCGCCTGGGCCTGACCACGCTCGGCATCAACGTCACGCGCGTCGCGCCGGGCAAGACGGCCTACCCGTTTCACAGCCACCGCTGCAACGACGAGCTGTTCTTCATCGTCTCCGGCCAAGGTGAACTGCGCCTGGGCGAGTCGCGCCACGCGGTCAAGCCGGGTGACGTGATCGGCTGCCCGATCGGTGGGCCCGAGAGCGCGCACCAGCTCATCAACACCGGCGCTGAGCCGCTGCACTATTTGTCGATGAGTTCCAACCTCGACCCGGACATCTGCGAGTACCCCGACTCGAAGAAGATCGGCGTCTGGGCCGGCGAGTTCATGCTCCTCACGCGCAGCGACGCGCCGGTGGATTACTGGGACGGCGAGTAGCCGCCAACGCGACGCGATGCGCCGTGCCGACCGCCTCTTTCAGATCGTGCAGCTGGTGCGCGGGCGGCGCTTGTCCACCGGCGAATGGCTGGCCGGGCGGCTCGCCGTGTCGCTGCGCACGGTCTATCGCGACATCGCCGATCTGCAAGCGCAAGGCGTGCCGATCGAGGGTGAAGCGGGCGTCGGCTACCGCATGCGCGCCGGCTTCGACCTGCCGCCGCTGATGTTCACGCACGATGAAGCCAAAGCCCTGGTGGCCGCGGTGCGGCTGGCGCAGCCGCGACTCGACCCGGGCCTGGCGGCCGGCGCCGAAAACGCGCTGGCCAAGGTGATCGCCGTGCTGCCGGCCGGCGTGCGCGCCGCGGCCGAGAGCCTGGCGGTGTATGCGCCCGATGCCGGCATCGACACGACGACGCGCGCCCGCCTCGAAGTGCTGCGCCAGGCGGCCGACGCGCGACGCAAGTTGCGCATCGACTACCTGGACTTGAACGAGCGACCCACGAACCAGCGCGTGCTGCGCCCGCTGGGCTGTTTTTACTGGAGCGCGACGTGGACACTCGCCGCGTGGTGCGAACTGCGCAGCGACTTCCGCAGCTTTCGCGTCGATCGCATCGCACGGCTCGATCTGCTCGACGAGCGCTTCCGCGACGAGCCCGGCAAGACGCTGGCCGATCTGTTCCGGCGCGAGAGCGCCTCGAAGGACTGCAAGGAGACTGTGAAGCAGGTGCGCTGACGCGCGGTTCATGCCTGTGCGGTGGTCCGAGCCTTCGGCTCCGGCGGTGGACTGTCGAGCATCCTGCTCAGACGATCGAGCAGCCTGAAAAGGATGTCGATGCCATAGCCCGTGAGAAAGGCAATCGCCAGCGGCAAGGACACCGTTCCGAGACTGCCCTGCAGCGTCGGTGAACTCGATGCGAAGAACCAACCCATCACGATGCCGCCCAAACTGCCCAGCGCGGTGCGAACGAGGACATCGGTGGGCAGCATCGGCCTGCGCCGCTGGTCGCCGATGGTGCGCAGCAGAAAGATGAGCGTGCCGAGGAGGCCGAACAAGAAGGGCAGCACCCAGCCGACGCCGACTTCGACATTGCGCCGGACGGTAGGCAGTTCCTCGTGCCGCGGTTTACTGGCATGCCAGCCGGGCACCGAGCCGTCGGCGGAAAAGACCTTGAGCCGAAAGCAGAAATCGGCCGCCGCCTCGCGGATTTCCCTTCGAATCCACAGCGGCAGGTGGTCGCTGCCCTGCGGCATCTCGACACCGCCGTCGGCGGCCTCCTTGCACAGTTCGCCGTCGCCCGTTGCGGGCGGCAGCGTCGTGCCGGATGCCGGCGCCTCGGCAGCCGCCTGGGCGTCGAAGACGGTGACCGCGGGCAAGGCGAAAGGAAACAGCATCGGACGCATGGCCGCAAGCTGCAGCCGCTTGCTGTGCAGATCGAGGCCATTGACGATGCGCTTGTGCTCCGCCATGCGGCGCATGAACTCGTCGCGGTACATCGGATCTTCCTGCCGGTGCTGATTCGATTGCGCGAACTTTCGCAGCGCCGTCAGTTGCTGCCCCATGTCGGTGGCCGGAATCTGCTCGATCGCCAGCAGCAGCGACTTCTCTTCCTGCAAGACGACCGTGAACGAGCCGATCGACACCATCGTCGCAATCGCGAGCGGGCCGAGAACGCCCTTGTACCTGCCGAGTTTCTTGACCGCATCCGGACACTGCGGGTAGAAGATGCCGGACTTGAGGTCGGCCAAGGTGACCGGCGCAACCGCGTCGCAGACCCGGCTCAGCGCCAGCGCAAGGTAGGCGCCGTCCGGCGTGCGTTCGTCGGACAGCGCTTTTTCGGCATCCCGCAGTGCCTTGTAGAGGTCCGAGTCGTCCTTGATCAGGCCGACTCGCGCTGCGTAGTTGGCCGCCAGGCGCAGGTCGCTGCGCAGTGCTTCGATGTCGAACAGGGGATCGGTGCTGTCTCGATGAGGCGCATCCATCGCGTCACCTGAGCGTTCCGGCGACGGGCCCATACGGGGTTTGGCAAGCGCAAGGGGCCCCCACCGTGCCTGGGGCGGCGGCCCAGCACCACAGCGCTTGGCTGTTGGCCACGCAGACCGTTCCCGGCGTGTGAGGCGGAACCTGTGCGTCGGCGCGGCCTGCCATCGCGGCAAGCAGCAGCAGTACAAGCGATGTGCCGATGAGTGAAAGTCTGGGCGCCATATCACCTCCTGAGTTTTCGACCGGGTGCTGCCGCATGAATCGGCCTGGCCACGCACCGCCGGTGAACGGTGACGTCATGGCGCATCGACTCTCTACCGCAGCCGACCGCGACGCATCCTTCAATGTGAGGAGTTGGGCGCGGCGAAGACGGTTGAACTAGGGGTCTCGGGCCGCGGCTTCAGCCGCCGCGCAAGCCTGGCTTGGGCACACGGTAGTGCCACCACGGCAGCGCCTTCGTCAGCGCGAGCACCTCGCCGGCCTGCGCATGCGGCGCGCAACCGGGCAGGCCTTCGAGCGCATCGCGCCAGGCCGCATCGGCCAGCAGCGCGCGCAGGCGCTGCACCGCGCTGCCGTCGAGCCACGCCTTCAGGCAGACGAGGAAGTAGTCCTCCTCGGCCAGCGGCACGAAGTGCAGCCCGAATGGCGCCGCTGCCGCTTCGATGCCGACGCCGACATCGGCCGCACCGCTGGCCACCGCCGCGGCCACGGCCACATGCGTGTCTTCGCACGGCCCGTGAAAGCCGGCGATGCGATCGGCGTCGATGCCGGCCTCGTGCAGCAGGTGCTCGGTGAGCAGGCGCGTGCCCGAGCCGGGCTGTCGGTTGACGAAGCGCAGCTTCGGTCGCGTCAGGTCCGCCAGGCCCAGCACCTCGTGCGGGTTGCCGTGCGCAGCCATCAGGCCCTGTGTGCGGCGGTGGCTCGCGATCAGCTTGTGCTGCCCCGGTCTCAACAGCGCCTTCAACGCGCGCGCGAACGTCGGCGCCTTGTTCTGCTCAGCCAGCACCGGGACGTGAAAACCGGCCACGTCGCAGCGGCCCTGCGCCAGCGCGTGCAGCGCGTCGCTGCTGCCGGCAAAGCGCAAGTCGATGTGCAGCGCTTGCACATCGGCGCGGTCACGCAGCAGCGGCAGCGCCAGATCATGGCTGGCGTACAGCGTGATCACTTCGTGCTGCGCGTCGAAGGCCAGCGCGAGCACGCGCTCCAACTCGTTGCGCAGCGCTTCGATGTGCGGCGCGAGCCGAGTGCGCGCGCGCGTCTCGGCCCACAACAGCCGCTCGGCCAGCGGCGTCAGCCGCGCGTTCTGGCCCTTCATCCAGACCACCAGCGGCGCGCCGAGCGTGTCCTCCCACTGCTTCAACGCGCCCCAGGTGTGGCGGTACGAACTGCCCATCGCCCGCGCCGCCGCGCTGATCGATCCGGTGTCGCGCAGCGTGCGCAGCAGATCGACCAGCGGATTGGCCAGCTCGGCGCCGCGCTGGCGCGATTGCTCGTCGGGGGTGAAGCGGTATTCGAGGTGGATGCCGCGGCGTTTGCTTTCTTCCACGTTGGCAGTCTCGCACGTCGCAAAGCGCGGACGCGCCACTGCGCTATCGTTCATCACTACAGCAAGACAAGGGGCGACGGCCCTGACCAGCCATGTCCGTTGATCGCTCGTACTACGTGTATGCCCTCAAAGACCCACGTACCTCGCCAGTCCCCCAATGTCCCAAGTAGCAACCCAGACTTTCATGTCGAGATTGAGCCACGCATGATCTGGTTGACTGGCGCACTCGAGTACTTTGCATCTGTGACGCTGTGCGCTCGAAATGCCTATCGGCTCACGTTTGTGGCAGATTCATCATGATCCAACTCCACTACTTCCCCGGCAACGCCAGCATGACGCCGCACCTGGTGCTCGAAGAGCTCGGTGTGCCGTTCGAGTTGAAGCTGGTCGATCGCGCCAACAACGCGCACAAGTCGCCCGAGTACTTGAAGATGAACCCGAACGGCCTGATCCCGGTGCTGGTCGACGGCGATCTCGTGTTGTACGAGGCCGCGGCAATCGTGCTGTACCTGGTGGACACGCACCGCGCCGCAGGGCTCGCGCCCGACCTCGGCACCGCCGAGCGCGCGCACTTCTACAAGTGGCTGGTGTGGTTCGCCGCCTCGCTGGTGCCGCAGTTCCAGATCTACTTTTACACCGAGCGCTATCTCGCACCCGGCAATGCCAGCGGTGTCGCCGAGCTGAAGGCAGCGATCGAGAAGAAGATCGAAGGCCTCGTCGATCAGATCGACGCGCAACTCGCGTCGCACGGCGGGCCGTGGCTGCTGGGCGAGCACTTCACCGCACTCGACCCTTACGCCTTCCTGCTCTGCCGCTGGACGCGCGGCATGCAGCGGCCGGCGCGCACGCTGCCGCACATCGCGCCGTTCCTGCTGCGCGTGCTGGCTCGGCCGGCGACGCAACGCGTGCTCGCCGCCGAGCAGTTGTCGCAGCCCTGGTTCTGACTCAGTCCAGGTCCTCGTGCAGGCACAGGATGTTGCCTTCCGGGTCCTCGAACCAGGCCGCCTTCTCGGCGCCGAGCACGCACACATGTTCGACCGTCTTCAGGCCGGGCAGGTCGTAGTCGGCAAAGCGCACGCCGCGCCGCTCCAGCTCGCCGACGGTGGCGCCGATGTGCTCGACCTTGAAGCTGACCGCCGTGTGCGTGGCCTGCGTGCCGTCGGGCTTGGGGAACAGCGCCAGCTCGGTGCCCCCGCAGCGGTAGATGAACTTGCCGTCCGGCTTCAGGCCCTGCGGCACCAGACCGAGCTGCTGCTCGTAGAAGCGGCGTGCGCGCTCCATGTCCTTGACCGGCAGCATGCACGTGACCTGCGACGCGTCGAGCGGCGTCATCGCGGCGCTCCGGCGACGACCCAGTTCTCGACCGGCGGCTTGCCTTCGCGCAGCATGGTCGCGGTGGCATCGAGTTTGTCGCCGCGGACCGCACCGCGCCAACTCAGCTTGCCGTACTTCGGGCTGACGGTCTCGGCCTGGAAAGCGATCGCGTCGCCGGCCGCGCTGGCCTGGTAGGGCGCGTCCGAATAGCCGTAGCGGTCGCAGGCGCTGGAGCGGAAGCGCCCGCCCTGGAAGGTCAGCGTGTCGGCGTCGCCGGAGGTCTTGCCGCGTTCGATGAACACGCCGTCGAAGCGGCGGCCATCGAGGCTCGCGCCTTGAGCGACGGCGGGCGCAGTGTGTGCGGTGGCGGCTGCGCCCAGTGCGAAGGCCAGCGCCTGCCTGCGGGAGGGATCGATCGTCATGGTGGACTCCTGCGCCCCGCTGGGAAGTGGGCGGGGCGTGCAGCAGTTGTAAGCGCCCGAGGGCGGCAGCGCGATGGGCAGGAATGCGTACGCGGGGCGAGGGCCTGTGGCGCCTATCGCCGCGCCGCCTTGCGGGCCGGCGCTACGTCCGTGCGCATGTCGGCCAGCAGCCGCTCGGCGGCCGTGGCGAAGCGGCGCGGATCGCCGTACGAGCGCGCCATCATCATCGCGCCTTCGAGCGCGCCGACCAGCAGCGCCGCCACTTCGCGCGGCGGGCCGTCGAAGCGCAGCTGCCCGCGCCGGCGGCCGCCGTCGAGCACCTTGGCCAGCCAGGCTTCGTTGAGGTCGAAGTAGTGCTGCAGCGTGCGCCGCATCGGTGCCGGCAGCGTCCCATGCTCGGCCGCCAGCATGCCGCACAGGCACATCTGCTCCTTGCCCAGCACGCCGGCGTAGATGCGGGCGTAGCGTTGCAGGCGCAGGAAGGCGTCGTCCGTCTCGGCCTCGATGTGCTCCAACGCGGCGGCGAATTCCTGTTCGTAGCGCTCGATCAGGCGCTTGCCGAGCTCGGCCTTGCTCGGGTAGTGGTAGTGCAGGCTGGCCTTGGTGACGCCCAGCTCGGCGGCGATGTGGGCGTAGCTGAAGCCGTTGAAGCCGCGCGTCTGCACCAGCCGCGAAGCGATATCGAGGATGCGCTGCGCGGTGTCGGGTTCGGCGGGGGTGACGGCGGCTGCTCGGGTCATGGCATGCGATTCTAGGGACTTACCTACTGGTTGACAAGTTACCGACCTGTAGGTAAGTTTGAAGTCATGTGCTGCCCTGCCCTGATCTTCGGCGCCGTGCTCGATTTCATCGCCGATGCCGCCGATGCGATCGACGACGCCGACGGCTTTGCGCGCTGCGGCATCGAGCGCCTGCCGGCGCTGGTGGCCTCGGAGCTGACCACGCTGTCGATCTGCGATCTCGCCAGCGGCCACCGCCGGATCACCGCCACGGCGGCGCTCGGCGCCGATGCGATGGCGAGCTTCGACCGCCACCTGCGCGAGCATCCGCTGGTGCGCCACCACGGCTTCGACGGCGGCACGCGCACGCATCGCATCAGTGACTCGGTGCCGTGGCGCACCTTCCGCCACAGCGCGCTGTATCACGAGTACTACCGCGCGATCGGCATCGACCATGCCGTGGCGCTGCCGCTGCATGTGGGCGACGGCTGGTTGGTGGGCTTCGTGCTCAACCGCCGCGGTCGCGATTTCAGCGACCGCGAGGTGGCGCTGCTCGACCAATTGCGCCGCCCGCTGGCGCGGCTGTTTCATCGCACCGGCGTGCTGGCGCGTGCGCGCGCCGAGAACGCCACGCTGCCGAGCACGCTGCCCGTCACGGCCCGCGAGCACAACGTGCTGTCGTGGGTGGCAGCGGGCAAGACCGACCGCGACATCGCGCAAATCCTGGCCATCAGCCCGCGCACGGTGCACAAGCACCTGCAGCGCGTGTACTGCAAGCTGGGTGTCGAGACGCGCACCGCGGCGGTGATGCGCGCGCTGGCCTCGTGAAACCTGACCGTACGCAGGATTGAGCATTTCGCACCGTCGCCGTTGCGCCTAGAACCTGCACAGGTTCAACCCAGGAGCAGACGATGAGCGCAACGCTAGCCCCTTCCCAACGCACGCTGGCGGTCGACGAGACGCGCCTGAACGCGTTCATGGGCAACTTCGTGCACGACCTCGGCGCGGTGATGCACGCCGCCACCATCGTCGTCGGCGACACGCTCGGCCTGTACAAGGCGCTGGCCGACGCGCCGCTGACGGCCGAAGCGCTGGCCCAGCGCACCGAAACCGATGCACGCTATGTGCGCGAATGGCTGTCGGCGCAGGCCGCCAGCGGCTACGTCGAGTACGACCCGAAGAGCGAACGCTTCAGTCTCAGCGACGAGCAGGCCTTCGCGCTCACGGTCGAGGGCGGCCCGGCTTTCATCCCGGGCGCGTTCGAGATCGCCGTGGCGCAGTTCAAGGCGATCCCGAAGATGATCAGTGCCTTTCGCACCGGCCTCGGCCTGGGCTGGCATGAACACGACAGCGCGCTGTTCCACGGCACCGAGCGTTTCTTCCGGCCGGGTTATGCGGCCAACCTGGTGTCGCAGTGGATACCGGCCTGCGACGGCCTGCACGACAAGCTCACCGCCGGCGCCACGGTGGCCGATGTCGGCTGCGGCCATGGCGCCTCGACGCTGATCATGGCCGCAGCGTTCCCGCGCTCGACCTTCGTCGGCTTCGACTACCACGCGCCGTCGGTCGAGCAGGCGACGCAGGCCGCCGAGCGCACCGGCCTGGCCGCGCGCGTGCGCTTCGAAGTCGCCAGCGCCAAGGGCTTCCCCGGGCGCGGCTACGACCTGGTGACGATGTTCGACTGCCTGCACGACATGGGCGACCCGGTCGGCGCCGCAACCCACGTGCGCGAAGCGCTGCACAAGGACGGCCACTGGCTGATCGTCGAGCCCTTTGCCAACGACCGTCTCGAAGACAACCTGAACCCGGTGGGCCGCATCTTCTACTCGGCATCGACCTTCATCTGCACGCCGGCCTCGCGTGCGCAGGAGGTGGGCCTGTGCCTGGGCGCGCAGGCCGGCGAGGTGCGGCTGCGGCAGGTCGCCAGTCAAGGCGGCTTCGGGCGTTTTCGACGCGCCACGGAAACGCCCTTCAACCTCGTGTACGAGGTGCGGCCGTAGTCAACTCGCAGTTGGCGGCTACCAGGTGCGGCTGGCGGCGAGCTTTTCGAGACGCAGCGCAATCGCCTGCCGCTTGTCGGACAGCTGCTGCTGCAATGTGCGCCGCTCGGCTTCGTCGGCGCATGCGTTGAGGCGTTCTTCGAGCGCCGCCGCTTCGCGCATCGCTTCGACTTCCGGCGGCACGACGCCGGCGTCCTTCAGGATCTTCATGCCCATGCGCAGCTCGGCGGGGGTTTCGTCATAGCCGTCGCCGAAGACCGAGCGGCTTGCCGTAGCTCGGCGCGGCTTGCAGCTCGCCGCTTTGTTCGCTCTGGCGCAGGTGCTGGCCGATGTGGTCGTCGAGCAGCTTCAGGCGTTGCTCTCGCTTTTCTTCTGCATTCACACGCTCACCCTCGCCGTCGCCTCCCCCATCGCCTCGCTCCAATGCCGCGTCAGCGGCGTCATCGGTTTGGCGAGAACGCGTTCGTTGAGCAGCGCGCGGCCGAGGGCCTTGCGGCCGGTGCCGCGTGCGCACGCGGCGAGCAAGGTCTGGTCGATGACGTCGCGCTGCGCATGGCTGCCGCCGAAGCGCTGGGCCTGCAGGCGCACGGCATAGAGCTGGTCGGCGGCGGCGTCGAACTCGCCTCTGCTGAACGCCGCGAGGCCGCGCGCCAGCGGCAGGCCGACCTCGCGCGCCATGACGTGGTTGTCGCGCTTGGCGTCGTCGCTGCTCATCGCGCGTTCGGCGCAGCGCGCGATGTGGTGCTCGGCGCGCGCCACGTCGCCGCCGGCCAAGAGGGCCATCAGCGCGTGCACGTCGTTGAAAGCATAGTGGCCGGGCGTGTGCTGATCGGCTGTGCACCACGCGGCGCCGAGCGCGCGGCAACGCTCGGCCACGTCGGCGCCGAGCAGGTGCAATCGCCACAGCAGCGACGCCGCATCGACACGCTGCAGTCCGATCTGCAAATGCTCGCCGCAGAGATGACCGTCGAGCACACGCAGCGTGCCGGCGACGTCCAGGCCTTCGACGCGGAACAACGCGGTGTGCCACCACAGGTGCGCGGCCATGCCGTTGCCTTCGGCCCACGCCGGCTGGTGGTGGCGCAACCACGCGGCGCCGTCGTCGAAGCGGCCCTGCATGTCCATCACATGCGCCACGGCGTGCACCGCCCACGGCGCGCGCGGGTCGATCGCCAGCGCGCGGCGGCCGGCTTCTTCGGCCGCGTCGAGGCAATGGTTTTCTTCGAGGCCGAAGGCCCACAGCCCGAGCACATGCGCATACAGCGGATCGTCTTCGTCCCACTCCGGCAACGCCCGCGCCGGCCGCGCGCGCAGCGACGGCGCATCGCCGCGGTAGAAGTCCCAGAGCTGCGCCCATTGCAAGGCCAGCGCATCGCGCGGGTGGTCGATCAGCAGCGGGTCCCAGGCCCGGCAGGCCGCGCCCCAGCGGCCCTCTTGCACGAGCTGCAGCGCCTCGACATGGGCGCGCTCGCGTGCGGGTGTTGTTGCGGTGATCAGCTCGCGCGCCGCAGCCAGGTGCTGCGAGGCTTCACCGACGAGGTTCGGCTCGGTCAGCGAGAACAGGAAGCCGGCCTTCATCGCGTGCGGCAGCGGCCATGCCGGATCGAACGCGCTTGCGGCATCGAGATCGGCGATCGGCGTGTCGTAGAAGGCCATCATCCGCCACAGCGCCGACTCCACCGCGTGGCGCGCGGCTTCGTGCGTGCTGCCCGTGGGCAGGCCACGGTCGTCGAATGTCGGCATGTCAGTTCCGCCGGGCCGCCCCAAGGCATTGACGCTCCCCTCGGGGGACGCGAACGAAGTGAGCAAGGGGCTGTTTCATGCGCGGAATGTAGCGCCAGCCGCTACAGCGTCGGCCAGGCGCGCTGCGGGCCGCGCAGTTGCTCGAACGCGCGCGCGATGCGCAGCACGCCGAGGTCGTCGTGACGGCGGCCGGCGAGCTGCACGCCGATCGGAAAACCGCCGGCGCTGTAGCCGGCGTTCAACGACACGCCGGCTGCTCGCTCATGTTGAACGGCAGCGTGAAGGCGATGTGCTCGAACGGCCGCGACGGATCATTCAACGGGCTGGCGAACTCGGCGGGGAAGCTCACGACGGGGCTCACCGGCGAGAGCACGACGTCGAAGCGCTGTGTCGCCGCGACCGTCGCATCGCGGATCGCGGCCATCTGGCCGTGGCCGCGAAACACCTGCTCCGCTGTGAGCGCTGCGGCGCCTTCAGCCCACTGAAAGATGTAGGGCAGCACCTTGCGTTGCCGCTCACGCGGCCAGGCAGCGATGTCCTGCCACGCGCGCATGCGCCAGAAGGCGTCGAGGCCGTCGATCATCGCGCGCGTGGTGAACGGCGGAAGCGTCTCGACGATCGCGCCGGCCTGCTCGAAGGCGCGCGCGGCGGCCAGGGTCGCCGCGCGCACTTCGGCGTCGGGCGCCATGCCCCAGCCGGCGTCGAGCCAGAGGCCGATCTTCAAGCCGCGCACATCGGCGTCGAGCTCGTGCCACGCGATGTGCTGCTGCGGCAGGCTCATCGTGTCGCGCGCATCGGGTTGCGCGAGCACGCGCATCGCCAGCGCGGCGTCGGCCACCGTGCGCGTCATCGGCCCGGCCACGCGGCCGGCGTACGGCGGATGGATCGGGATGCGGCCCAGGCTCGGCTTGAAGCCGACGATGCCGCACCAGCCCGCCGGCAACCGGATCGATCCTCCGATGTCGGTGCCGAGGTGCAGCGGGCCGTAGCCCGCGGCGCACGCGGCCGCGGCGCCGGCGCTGCTGCCGCCGGGGTTCTGCGACAGGTCCCACGGGTTGCGCGTCAGCGCGTGAAAGCTCGACAGGCCCGACGACAACATGCCGAGGTCGGGCATCGTCGTCTTGGCGACGATCACCGCGCCGGCCTCGCGCAAGCGCGCCGCCGGCGGTGCGTCGGCCGCGGCGGGCACGAGCAAGGTTGCCGCACAGCCAGCGGCACCGGCACGCCGCGCGTGGCGATGTTGTCCTTGACCGTCACCGGCACGCCGTCGAGCGGCAGCGCCTCGCCGCGCTGCCAGCGCGCCTCACTGTCGCGCGCGGCAGCGCTTGCGCCTTCAGCGTCCAGTGCCCACAACGCTGCGATCTTCGGCTCGCAGTGTTCGATGTGGGCGAGCAGGTCGTTCAACACTTCGACCGGCGAGGCTTCGCGGCGTGCGTAGAGCGCGAGCAGCTCGACGGCGCTGCGGTCGTGGAGCGCGGTCACGCGGGCGTCATCCGGCGCGCCGCTCGGGCAGCGCGTACGTCTTCAGGTACTTCTCCAACTGCCGCCCCGCGGTGCGCCGGACCTTGCCGCGCAAAAAGCCGGACCAGCCGAGCAACACGCCGGGCACGCCGAGAGCCTGCCGCGACCAGCGCCAGAAGCTGAAGCGGTCGCGGTGGCGCTTGATCAGGCCGTGCGAGTCGAACTCGAATTCGGCGTCGATGATGTTGTGCACCAGCCGGCCCGTGGCCGAGAAGCGGTAGGTCGGCTCCCAATGCGCGCTCGTCGCGGTGATGTCGCGCACCTCGAGCTTCCAGTCCTTGCGGCCCTGCTTCTTGATGGCGTCGAACAGCATCGACCACATGCCGCCGATCTGCTTGCGGCCGCGCAGCGAGAACGCCTCGTCGTCGAAGTAGGCGTCCTCGGCGTAGCAGGCAGCCATCGCCTTCGCGTCGAGCGTCGCGAAAGCTGTCGTACAACTGCTCGATCGTCTCGCGCGCTCATTGCCAACTCACCGCGGAGCCATGTCGTTGGCGAAGATCGGCGAACTCGACCACAGCCCCTTCAAGCCCTTGCGCGCCACCGCCACCTGCGCCGGGTTGAAGATGAATGCGTTGACCTGGTCGGCGGCGATCTTCCTCTGGATGTCGGCGAACAGCTTGGCGCGCTCCTTCGTGTTGCCGGTGGCGGCGAACTTCGCCGTCAGCTCGCGGAAGTCCTTGCTGTCGTAACCCCAGTAGTACGCGGTGTTGGCGTACTGCATGTAGTCCAGCGGCTCGACGTGGTTGATGATCGTGAGGTCGAAGTTGCCCTTGAAGGCGCCGCCGAGCCACTGCGCCCATTCGACGTTCTCGATCTTCGCGACGATGCCCACCTTGGCCAGCTGCGCCGCGATCACCTCGCCGCCCTTCCTCGCGTACTGCGGCGGCGGCAGCGTCAGCGTGACGGCCAGTGGGGTCGCGACGCCGGCCTCCTTGAGCAGTGCCTTGGCCTTCTCCGGGTCATACGGCGTGGTGGCCGTCAGATCGAGGTAGCCCGCATCGGTGGGCGCGAAGTGGCTGCCGATCGGCTTGCCCAGGCCTTCGAGCACGCCGTCGATGAAGGCCTTGCGGTCGATCGCATGCATGATCGCGCGCCGCACGCGCACGTCGTCGAACGGCTTCTTCTTGTTGTTGATCGCCACGATGCCCTTGCCGGCGGTGTCGCCGATGGCCACCGTGAAGCGCTTGTCGCCCTGCAACTGCTTGACCGCCTGCGGCGCGTCGAGGCGCGGCACGCCGTCGATGTCGCCGGCCAGCAGCGCGGCCACGCGCGCGGCCGGGTCGTTGATGAAGCGGAAGCCACGCGCTCGAGCTTGACCGCCTTGGCATCGCGAAACCCCGGCCACTTTTTCAGCGTCACCGAAGTGCCCTTCTTCCAGTCGTCGAACATGAAGGGCCCGGTGCCGACGGGCTTGGTCGCCGCGCCGGCGGCACTCTTCGGGTCCAGGATCACGGCGGTGTTCTCGCCCATGCGGAACAGGAAGTTCGGGTCGGCGTTGTCCAGCGTCAGGATCACCGTGTGCGCGTCGGGCGCGTCGATGCGGCGGATGTTGTCGAACACCGCCTTCTTGGCCTTGTTGGTGCTCTTGTCGTCCTTCGCGCGCTCGAAGCTGAACTTCACGTCGGCCGCATCGAAGGCTTCGCCGTCGTGGAACTTGACGCCCTTCTTCAGCCGGAAGGTGTAGCTCTTGCCGTCGGGGTCCATGCTCCAGCTCTCGGCCAGCAGCGGCGTCACGCTGCCGTCGACGTTGATCTTGGTCAGGCCTTCGAGCACGTTGTAGTGCACGATCTCGCCGATGGCCGCGGCCGGCGCGATGGTCGGGTCCAGGCCCGTGGGCTCGAGCACCATCGCCAGCGTGACGCGGCTCTTGTTGATGGGTTGGGCGTGGGCGCCGCCGAACGCGACAGCGGCGGCCAGCGCGATGAGGGTGCGGCGGGTGAGCGTCATGGTGACCTCCTCCTGATTCAGCGCGGATGCTGCCACATCGGGCGAGGCACGGCGTCGATCAGCCGCCGCGTGTACGGCTGCTGCGGCGCATTGAGCACCTGGTCGGTGGGCCCGCGCTCGACGACACGCCCTGCTGCAGCACGATCAGCTCGTCGCACACCAGGTCGACCACCGCGAGGTCGTGGCTGATGAACAGGTAGGCCAGGCTGAACCGTTCCTGCAAGTCCTGCATCAGGTTGAGCACCTGGGCCTGCACGCTGACGTCGAGCGCCGACACCGGCTCGTCGGCGACGATCAGCTTGGGCTGCGTGACCAGCGCGCGCGCGATGGCGATGCGCTGGCGCTGGCCGCCGCTGAACTCGTGCGGGAACTTGTCGAGGTCGGTGGCGGCGTTCAGGCCGACCGCGTCGAGCATCGCTGCCGCGCGCTCGCGGCGCTCGGTTCGCGCAGGTGTTCGAGTTGCTCCAGCGGCTCGGCCACGGTTCGCCAGACGGTCATGCGCGGATCGAGCGAGCCGACGGGTCCTGGAACACCATCTGGAAGTGGCGCCGCGCGGCGCGCAACTCGCCGCGGCTGTGTCGATGCAGGTCGCGGCCTTCGAACAGCACCTGCCGGACGATGGCGCTTCGAGCGCCATCACCAGCCGCGCCAGCGTGCTCTTGCCGGAACCCGATTCGCCGACGACGCCCAGCGTCGGCGGCTCGCAGCGTGAAGCTCACGCCGTCCAGCGCGGGCATCGTGCCTGCCGGCGACAATGGATGGGCGCGCGGCAGTGTGTAGCGCTTGCCCAGCCCGTGACCTGCAGCAGCGCGCTCATGCTGCGGCTTCGCGCCAACGGATGCAGCGCACGCCGTGAGAGCCGCTCACTGCCTGCTCGCTCGGCAGCGCTGCACGGCAGGCATCGACCGCGAAGTCGCAACGCTCAGCAAACGCGCAGCCCGCCGGCATCTCGTGCAACGCGGGCACGCGGCCGCGGATCGTCTGCAGCCGCGTGCCGCGCGCCAGGCCCAGCGCCGGCCGCGCCGCGAACAGGCCGCGCGTGTAAGGGTGCGCGCGCTGCTCGAAGACCTCGCGCGTCGGCCCGCTCTCGACGATCTGGCCGCAGTACATCACCGCGATGCGCTCGACGCGCGCCGCCATCACGTCGAGGTTGTGGCTGATGAGCAAGAGCGCCATGCCACTGTCTCGCCGGAGCTCGTCGAGCAGGTCGAGCACCTCGCGCTGGATCGTCGCGTCGAGCGCGGTCGTCGGCTCGTCGGCAATCAGCAGGTCGGGTCCACACGCGAGTGCGATCGCAATCACCACCCGCTGGCGCTGGCCGCCGGAGAGTTCATGCGGGTAGGCATCGAGGCGCTCGCGCGCGCGCGGCAGCTGCACGCGCTCCAGCAGGCGCAG
>CAWFJZ010000005.1:0-157559 GCA_963816315.1 uncultured beta proteobacterium | reverse complement strand
CCACAGCGCGAGCGACGCGTCGTCGAGCGCACTGACGGTGATCGAGCAGCCGGCCATCTCGAGCGAGGTGACGAAGGGGCCGGTGAGGTGCCGCACCACCTTCACGCCCGCAGCGGCCAGCACCTTGTGCGCGGCGTTGACCATCAGGTAGAGCTGAGAGCAGCGGCGTGCCGCCGAAGCCGTTGACGAGCCCCCCCCTTGAGCGACAGGTCTTTCAGGATCGCGATCTCGTCGGCGCTGCCGAGCTTGACGCGCCGCCGCCCCGGCTCGCCGTGGATGCCGACGCCCATCTCCATCTCGTCGGCGCCGATCTGGAACGTCGGCTTGCCGGCAGCAGGCACGGTGCATGACGTGAGCGCCACGCCCATCGAGCGGTGGCGCTGTTGCCCGCTCGCCGAGCGCCTTGATTGCCGCGAGATCGTCGCCTGCTCCGCGGCGGCGCCAACGATCTTCTCGACGATCAGGGTTCCCGCGACGCCGCCGCGGCCTGTGGTGTAGGTCGAGTTCTCGACCGCCACGTCGTCGTTGACGATCACCGTCGCGTTCTTGCCGTCAACATCTCGCGGCCATCTGGAAGTTCATCATGTCGCCCTGTAATTGTTGACGATGAACAGGACGCCCGCGCCGCCGTCCACGGCCTCGGCGCAGCCAGCATCTGGTCCGGCGTCGGCGCCGAGAAGACCTGGCCGGGGCAGGCCGCGTCGAGCATGCCGTGGCCCACGAAACCGCCATGCATGGGCTCATGCCCCGAGCCGCCGCCGGAGATCAGCGCCACCTTGCCGGGCTTGATCTTCTTGCGGCGGACGAATTTGTGCTCCGGCCGGAAGAGACGATGTCGGCATGCGCGGCGGCAAAGCCGTCGAGGCTTTCGGTCAGCACCCTGTCGATGTCGTTGATGAGTTTTTTCATCGTGTTTCTTCAGAAGAGAGTCGCAGACCGCGTCGATGATCAAGGCCATCGAGCGCGAGCCGGGGTCCACATGGCCGAGCGCGCGGTCGCCGAGGAACGACGCGCGGCCCTTGATCGCGTCCATCTGCGCGGTGGCCGCGGCGCTGTCGTGCGCGCACTGGCGCACGCGTGCGACCATGTCGTCACCGCCGTCGGCGAGCACCTTCTGCACCGGGTCGAGCACGTCGAGCAGCGTCTTCTGGCCGACCTCGACTTTGCCCAGCCGGGACAGCGCCGCGATGCCCGCGGCCAGCGCACGCGCCACGTCGGACGCCTGGGTTGCGGCGGCAGCTCCTTGCCGAGCGTCACCATCAGCGTGCCGAAGACCGGGCCCGACGAGCCGCCGACGGTGGACATGCAGGTCATGCCCATCGTCTTCAGCGCGTCGTTGAGCGACTCGCCGCAGCGCGTCGCGCTTGGCCTGGATGGCCTGCGCGCCGCGCTTCATGTTCAGGCCATGGTCGCCGTCGCCGATGGCGGCATCGAGCGCGGTCAGCTCCTCGACGTGATCAACCAGCGTCTGTCGTCGCGGCTTCGATGATCTTCTTCAGTTCCATGCGGGCTCCCTGGTTCATGCGGTGATGCGCTGTCCGGCGGCATCGAAGAACAGCGGCGCGGTGAATTCCACCGACACGGCCCGGCCGGGCTCGAGGCCCGTGGCGTCGTTGCACAGCGTGATCAGCTCGTGCTCGCCCAACGCGATGTGCACGTTGATCTGGTCGCCCAGATGCTCGATGCGGCGTACCTGGGCCTTGACGTGGCCGTCGTCGTGACCGTTGGCCCACGTCAGGCGCGTCGCATCGGGCCGCACGCCGATCGTGGCCGCCGCACTCGGTGCCTTCAACTCACCGATCACGGAGCGCGGAAGCAGGTTGATGCGCGGCGAGCCCAGCCGCGCAGCGACATAAGCGTTCACCGGCTCGCGATAAATCTGCTGCGGCGTGCCGACCTGCACCAGCGCACCGCGCTCCAGCACGCCGATGCGATTGGCCAGCGTCATCGCTTCGGTCTGGTCGTGCGTGACGTAGAGCATCGTCGCGCCGAGGTCTTGCTGGATGCGCTTCAGCTCCAGCCGCAGGTCGTTGCGCAGCCTGGCGTCGAGGGAAGACAGCGGCTCGTCCATCAGCGTCACCGCAGGATCGCGCACCAGCGCGCGGCCGATCGCCACGCGCTGCATCTGGCCGCCGGAGAGCTTGGTCGCGGGGTTTAGAAGCTTGTCTTCGATGCGCAGCAGGCGCGCCACCTCGGTGACCTTGCGTGTGACCTCGTCTTCGGCGATGCGGCGCATCGGCGAGCGCAGCGGAAACGCCAGGTTGTCGAAGACGTTCAAGTGCGGGTAGAGCGAGTACTGCTGAAAAACGAAGGTCACGTCGCGCAGTGCCGGCGCGGTGCGCGTGACATCGAGACCACCGATGTGCACCTGGCCGGCATCGGCGTGCTCCAGGCCGGCCACCAGACGCAGCGTCGTCGTCTTGCCCGCGCCGCTCGGGCCGAGCAGGACGATGAACTCGCCGCTGGCGATCTCGAGGTTCAGTTCGCGCACCGCCGTCACGTCGCCGAAGCGCTTGGTCAACCCCCGCAGCGCCAGTTCAGCCATGAGCCGCTCCCGGACGGTGGTGTGGCGCAGCGTGCGCGCCGTGGCCAGCGTGTCGGTGCGGGCCGTGCGCAGCGCGCGGCCCGAGGCTTTGTCGAACAGCGACACCTGCGCGGCGTCGAAGGCCAGCCCGACGTGGTCGCCGCGCTGCGCCGGCACATCGACGCCGAGCTTGGCGCGCAGCGTCGCGCCCTGCGCGGTGGCGCAGGTGACGATCTGGCTCGTGCCGAGGTACTCGGTGCCGAGCACTTCGGCGCGCAGCTTCGATGCCGGCGACAAGCGCACATGCTCGGGCCGCACGCCGAACAGCAGCGACGATGCGGCGGGCGTGTCTTCGCGCAGCGCGGGAATCGGCAGTACCGCGTCGCCGATGCGCACGTGATCGGCGCCGCTGACGTAGCCGCCGTCCGCGGGCAGGAAGTTCATCGCCGGCGAGCCGATGAAGTCGGCGACGAAGACACTCGCCGGCCGGTTGTACACCTCTTGCGGCGGGCCGAGCTGTTCGATCACGCCCTGGTTCATGATCGCGATCGTGTCGGCCATCGCCATCGCTTCCAACTGGTCATGCGTGACATAGACCGTCGTCGCATGGATGCGGTCGTGCAGCGCACGCAGCTCCTGGCACATCAGCTCGCGGAACTCGGAGTCGAGCGCGCCAAGCGGCTCGTCCATCATGAACGCCAGCGGGTGGCGCACGATGGCGCGGCCGAGCGCGACACGCTGGCGGTCGCCGCTCGACAAGCCTGAAACAGGCTTGTCGAGCAGGTGCTCGATGCGCAGCACGCGTGCCGCCTCGGCCACTTTGGTCGCGATCTCGGCGCGCGAAACGCCTTGCGAGACGAGCGGAAAGGCGATGTTCTTGCGCACGTTCAAGTGCGGGTAGAGCGCGAAAAGCTGGAAGACGAAGGCGATGTCGCGGTGCGAGGCACGCTTGAAGGTGACGTCTTCGTTGCCGAGAAAAATCTCGCCCGAGGTCGGAAGCTCCAGACCCGCGATCATGCGCAGCGTCGTCGTCTTGCCGCAGCCCGAGGGCCCGAGCAGGCAGAAGAACTCGCCGTCGCGCACGGTGAAGCTCGAGTCCTTCACGGCGACGAAGTCGGCAAAGGCCTTGTGCAGGTTCTGGACGCGGATTTCAGCCATGGTGCTATTGAGGAAACTTGCTGACGATCGTGAACATCACGACGCCGGCGAGCGTGGTGACGAACGACCAGGTGAAGAGGATCAGCGCGAACGGTTGCAGCATCATGAAGATGCCGAGCGCGATGACGATGCAGGCCGCCATCTCCATCGGGCCGCGGCGCAGCCACTTCGGCCAGGACTTGGTGTTCACTTGCGCACGGCTCCGAAGGTGATGCCGCGCAGCAGGTGTTTGCGCAGCAACACGGTGAAGACGAGGATCGGGACCAGGAAGAGCATCGTGCCAGCGGCGACGGCCGGCCAATCCTGTCCACCCTCGCCGATGATGATCGGGATGAACGGCGGCGCCGTCTGCGCTTCACCGCTGGTCAGCAGCACCGCGAACGCGTACTCGTTCCAGGCGAAAATCAAACAGAAGATCGCGGTGGCGACGATGCCGGTCGTGGCCTGTGGCAGCACGACCTTGCGGAACGCCTGCAGGCGCGTGTAGCCATCGACCATCGCCGCTTCTTCGTACTCGCGCGGGATCTCGTCGATGAAGCCTTTCAACAGCCACACCGCCAGCGACACGTTGACGGCGCTGTAGAGCAGGATCATGCCCAGCCGCGTGTCCGACAGGCCGAGCTCGCGGTACATCAGGTAGATCGGAATCGCCACCGCGATCGGCGGCATCATGCGCGTGGACAGGATGAAGAACATCAGATCGTCCTTGCCCGGCACCGGAAAGCGCGAGAAGGCATAAGCCGCCATCACGCCGAGCCCGACCGAAAGGATCGTCGAGCCCACCGCGATGATCAGCGAGTTGGCAAAACGCGGCAGGTAGTTGGAACGGCTGACCACCACCATGCTGTTGGCGCGCGCGCTGCGCTCGCAGGCGTTGTCGGCCGGCGGCAGACTCTTGATGTACTCCTCCGTTTGCCGCGAGCGCGTCGTGAAGAGATTGCAGTAGCCCTCGATCGACGGCTCGAAAACAACTTTAGGCGGGTAGCTGATCGAGTCCGGAGGGCTTTTGATGCTGGTGAGCAGAATCCAGACGAGCGGCACCAAAGTGATCAGCGCGTAGAGCACGACAACGACCATGGCCACGCGCTTGGAGGTCGCAGTAGGTTCGACCACCGAGTGGGCAGTGGAGATACCTTTCATCTGTTCTTCACCGCGTTGAGCGCCTTGACATAGATGTTCGCGAGGCCGAACACGGCGACGAAGAGGATGATCGCCAGCGCCGACGAATACCCCGTGCGCCATTTTTCAAAAGCCTCGCGCTTCAGCGTGATCGAGACGACCTCGGTCGTCGAGCCCGGCCCGCCGTTGGTCAGCAGGTTGACCAGGTCGAACATCTTGAAGTTCTCGATGCCGCGGAACAGCACGGCGAGCATGACGAAGGGCAGCACCATCGGCAGCGTGATGCTCCAGAACTGGCGCCAGGGCGACGCGCGATCGACTTCGGCGGCTTCGTAGATGTAGTCGGGGATGCTGCGCAAACCGGCCAGGCAGATCAGCATCACGTAGGGCGTCCACATCCAGGTATCGACGATGACGATCGCCCACGGCGCGAGCTTTACCGAGCCGAGCATCTCGAAGCTCGACGGCGGGATGCCGGTGAAGAAGCTCACGACGTAGTTGAACAGGCCGATCTGCGGCTGGTACAGAAAGGCCCAGAAGTTGCCCACGACGGCCGGCGACAACATCATCGGAATCAGGATCAGCGTCGTCCAGAACCCATGGCCGCGGAACTTGCGGTCGATGAGGTACGCGAGCGCGAAGCCGATCAGCGTCTGCAGCGTGATCGTCCAGAACAAGAAATGCGCGGTGGCCTGCATCGGACCCCAGACGTCGGGGTCGGTGAGGATCGACACGTAATGGTCGATGCCGATGCCGGACACCTCGGCGTTGGGCCGGTTGGCGCGGAAGTTGGTGAACGACAGCCGCACCGTCCAGATCAACGGAAAGATGTTGATCGCCAGCAGCAGCAGCATCGTCGGCGCGATGAACAGCCACGCGATCGCGCGGTCGGACAGGCCACGCATGCGCCGCACGAGCGGTGCCGGCGTGGCCTGAACGGCCCGTGCTGCCAGCGATGGGCTCACTTCACCTTCCCGTCTTCCTTGAACACCTTCTTCCAGTCGGCCACCATGCCGTCGAGCGCCTCCTTCGCCGTGCCCTTGTCGGCCACGACGTAGTCATGCACGCGCTTCTGCTCGGCCAGCAACAACTGCGCATAGCTCGGCTCGGCCCAGAAATCGACCACCTGGTCCATCGCGTCCAAAAACTCGGCGGCAAACGGCGCGCTCTTCTTGAAGCCCGGATCGTTCAACACGCCCTTGTGGCACGAGTAGCCGCCGAGCGCCCACCACTTCTTCTGCACGTCGAGCGACGCGAACCACTTGATGTAGGCCAGCGCCTCGTTGCGATTGGGCGAATACGCCACCACCGAGATGCCCTGGCCGCCGAGCTGCGAGCCCTTGCCCTTGTCAGATGGATTCACGAAGAAGCCGATCTTCTCGCCGCCGACGTTCGGGTCTTTGTACAGGCCGGGGAAGAAGGCGAACCAGTTCATCATCATTGCCACCTGGCCGCTCTTGAACGCATCGAGCCCCTCGCCCATGTACGAGTTGGTCAGGCCCGGCGGCGTGCAGCATTTGTAGAGCGACTTGTAGAACTCGAGGCCCTTGACGGCATCGGGCCCGTTGACGAAGCCTTCCATCGAATACGACTTCTTCGGGTCCTGGTACTTGAAGCCCATCGGGTAGAGCACGTTGCTCACACCCATCGTGATGCCTTCGGAACCGCGCTCGGTGAACAAGTAGGTGCCATAGACCTTCTTGCCGTCGATCTGGCGGCCGGAGAAGAACTCGGCGACCTGCTTGAACTCGGTCCAGGTTTTCGGCGCGGCGAGGTCGCGGTTGTGCTTCTTCTTGAACTCGGCTTGCAGCTCGGGCTTGGAGAACCAGTCCTTGCGGTAGGTCCAGCCGAGCGCATCGCCCATCGCCGGCAGCGCCCAGTAGTTCGGCGTGCCCTTCGGCCATTCGGCATAGCCGGTGACGGTTGCGGGCGCGAAGTCGCTGATCTTGATGCCTTCCTTGGCAAAGAAGTCGTTCAGCTTCACGTAGTGGCCGCTCTCGGCCGAGCCGCCGATCCACTGGCTGTCGCCGATGATCAGATCGCACAGCTTGCCCTTGGAGTTCAACTCATTGAGCATGCGATCGGCAAAGTTCGGCCAGGGCACGAACTCGAACTTCATCTTCACGCCGCTCTTGGCGGTGAAGTCTTTCGACAACTCCACCAGCGCGTTGGCCGGGTCCCAGGCGGCCCAGCACAGCGTGATGGTCTTGTCCTGCGCGAAGGCAGCGCTGCTGCCCAGGCTGAGGACGGTGGCAGCGGCCAGGGCAGCGACGCCAGGCAGCTTGGTCAGCAATGATTTCATCGATTGGCTCCTACGGTTGATCAGTCTTCACAGGCACACATCCGACCGCCGCTCTTCAGTGCAGGTTTTCGGCCGTCAAGATTTCGACGCGCGGTTGCACCACGTTGAGTGCCCCGCGCATGTTCTCGCACAGCGCGCGCAACACGCGCGCCGCCGCCGAGATGCAGTAGTGGATGTCCTGGTGCAGCACATACGCCAGGCCGTCGGCGCTGAGCAGCGCACGGTGTTCATCGGTGAAGTCGTGCGCGACGGCGCTGACGTTGTTGGCGAGGCCCAGGCTTTCCAACGCGCGCACCACGCCGGCGCTGCCCGAGCCGACGTTGTAGATGCCGGCGAGCTTGGCCGTATCGACGCCGTCGCTGCGCAAGAAGCGCAGCAGCGCGCGGCAGGCGCCGCTGTCGCTGGCCGGCAGGTCGGGCGTGCGCAGCACCTTCAGCTTCGGGAAGCGCTCTTCGATGACTTGCGCAAAGCCGATGCGGCGCTCGATCTGGCCCGACAGGCGCGTGGCCTGCGAACTCAGCAGCAGCGTGTCGCGCCCGCCGCCGTTGGCCATTCGCCCCAGCAGCAGCCCGGCCGTGCGGCCAGCGGCGCGGTTGTCCGCGCCGATGTGGGCCTCGCGCATCGAACCGGCGACGTCGGAGAACAGCGTCACCACATGCACGCCGGTGCGCACCAGCTCGTTGATCGCCAGCTTGACGGGCGGCAGGTCCGGCGCCATCACCGCCACACCGTCGCACTCACCGAGCTGAGCCAACTCCGCCGCGAACGCAGAAGCGTCGCTGCTGTCGATGCGGTGCGTGACCTCGGTGATGTGCTGATGGCGAAACTCGCCGGCGGCCTGCGCGATCAGCCGATCGACCAGCTCGTTGAACGGTGCCGCGTCGGCCGGCAGCACGAAAGCAAAGCGAAAGTTCTCGCCGATGCGCGGCCGCCCGCGTTGCGGCGGCGCGCCGAGCGTGGCCACCACCTGCAGCACGCGCTGCACCGTCTCGGCATTGACGCCTGGCCGGCGGTTGAGCACGCGGTCCACCGTGGCCGTGCCCACGCCGGCTTGGCGGGCGATGTCGGCGATGGTGGCGTTGGAAGACATCGTGTCGGATCGCGACGGGAGGGTCTGATGTGATCATGGTAGATCGCAATTTAAATAAATCAATCAATCACACATCGGGGTTTGCACGGGGTGCTGGCGTGGGGAAGCCTTCTCGGATCGCGCGTCGATCAAGCGCTGATCGGCCTCATCACAACCGGGAGGCTCCCACGCGTGTCAGGCCGCAGGGGAGTTCACGCGGCTGGGCGCGTAGCTGCCTGCTTGGAGACGCCGCTCATGCCCAACGCCTTGACCAGGTCGTCCACCGAGCGGGTGGAGATGCTTTGGACGTAGGCCTCCTGAATCACGGCCGTCAGCGCCTCCTCGGCCGTGCGCCGAGGCTCCAGGCACTCGGGAAAGTAGCTGCCCTGGCGCAGCTTGGGTGTCGGGCCATGGCTCTGAAACCGTGTCCGCTCATCTCGTCCTTGGGAAATCCCATGCGACGCAACGCAGACAGCACACCGTTGTCACTCATCGGTCGTTCACCCGTGCGCGGGCTCGGAAAGACGAAGCGGCCGTGACCCGTCAATGGCCACAAGTCAGTGAGAACAGCAGCGGCCTGTCGAGACAAGGGCACGACGTGCGCTGTGCCACTCAGTTTCTCCTGCTTCGTGCGCTTCATTCGAGCCGCGGGAATCCGCCACTGTCGTGCATCCAGATCGAACTCGCTCCACTCGGCCTTGCGCAGTTCACCAGGTCGCACGAACACCAACGGTGCAAGTTGCAACGCAGCACGCGTGATGGGCATGCCCTTGTAGTCCGCGATGGCACGCAGCAGTTCACCAACTCGCTGCGGATCGGTGATCGCCGCCATGTGCTGCACCAGCACCGGTTTCAAGGCGCCGCGTAGATCGGGCGTGGGATCGCGTTCCGCGCGACCGGTGGCAATCGCATACCGAAAGACTTGCCCGCACGCCTGCAATGCACGATGCGCCGTCTCGATCGCGCCGCGTGACTCGATTCGCCGCATCGCTTGAAGTAATTGCGGTGCTTTGATCTCGCTGATCGTTTGGCCTCCGAGCCAAGGGAAACACATCTTGCTCGAGCCGGATCAGCGTTCGCGCGGCATGACCAGCACTCACCTTGGCAACGTGGACGGTGGCGTGCCACTCGCGCGCGACGGCCTCGAAGCTGTTGACGACCTCTTGCGATCTGCTCTGCTTCTCGGCGCGCCGCGCGTCACTTGGGTCGATGCCCTGTGCAAGCAGTTCGCGCGCGCGGTCACGCTTTTCGCGAGCGGCCTTCAGCCCCGTGTCGGGATAGGTGCCCATCGACAGCAGCTTCTCTCGGCCCTCAAGGCGGTACTTCAATCGCCACCAACGTCCGCCGCTGGGCGTGACCTCAAGGTACAGGCCTCGCTCGTCGTACAGGCGCAGAGCCTTCGCAGCGGGCTTGGTCGACCGAATCTGCGTGTCGCTGAGCATGACGCCTCTGGGGGTAACTGCAAATCGGCACTGAGCCTGTTACCCCCAAAGTAACCCCAGCTGGCGCTCAGATTCAAGGAGACGCCACTGGACGATCCGGGCAAGAAGAAACCTCCAAGTGATTGAATCACAAGGAGGTTTTTGGACTTCTCTGGACGTCCTTGGACGCCATGAGATCTTCAAATGGTGGAGCCGGGGGGAATCGAACCCCCGTCCGCAAACCTTCACCGGACAGTTCTACATGCGTAGCTGACTGATTTGTGTCTCGCCCCTCGGATCGCGCAGCAGCACGCTACCCGCGGAGCCAGTCACCTTGATCTCGCCTTGCATCAAGTGACCCGATGCAACGCCAGCCGATGTGAATGACCTCTCAGTCGTTGGTCTTGCGACCTTCAACCCGGCCCATCGGCCTGCCGTTGAGAGGCTCACCGGTTTTAAGCGGCGAGTGCGTACGTTTGATCGTTCGCAGTTACTTTGTTTCCAGTGGATTTACGAGCGAACTGGTGCTCGGCATGCCCTGCGCCGGATCCGAACCCGCGTCGAAACCAGGTCGGCCCCAAGTCTTGTAGTTTAGGCCACGCCCAGCCAATGCAAGAGCGCGGCGGGTTCGGCGAGCACGGCATCGGCTCCCCAGGCTTCGATCGGCTCGCCCTGCCCCAGGTAGCCCCAGGCCGCAGCGAGCGTCGCCATGCCCGCGGCGCGACCGGCCTGGATGTCGCGCGCGTCGTCGCCCACGTACACACAAGCGCCTGCCTGCGCGCCGGCTCGGCGCGCCGCTTCGAGCAAGGGCGCCGGGTGCGGTTTGCTGTGCGGCGTGGTGTCGCCGCACACGACGACGGCGGCGCGTTGCTTCAAACCGAGCCCTTCGACGATGCGGTGCGTGAAGCGCTCGGCCTTGTTGGTGACGATGCCCCAGCGCCGCCCTCGTGCATCGAGCTGCGCGAGCACCGGATGCATGCTGTCGAAGACCGCGGTGTGGACGAGCGAAACATGCTCGTAGCGATCGAGGAACTCGCTGCGCAGGTCCTCGTAGCCGGCCTCGCCGGGATGCACGCCGAACGCCAGCCGCACCATGCCGCGCGCGCCGGCGCCGACCATCGGACGCAGCGCTGCCACCGACAAGGCTTCCATGCCACGCGCCACACGCATCGCGTTGGCGGCGCCGGCGAGGTCGGGCGCGCTGTCGATCAGGGTGCCGTCGAGATCGAACAGCACCAGCGTGTGCCGCGCCGTCATCGCGGCCGCTGGCAGGCGAACAGGTAGTTCACGCTGGTGTCGTCGTTCAACCAATAGCGCTCGGTCAGCGGGTTGTATTGCATACCGCGCGTCTGCTGCACCGACAGATCAGCTTCGCGGCAGGCTTGCGACAACTCGCTCGGGCGGATGAACTTGGCGTATTCGTGCGTGCCCTTGGGCAGCAGCTTCAACACATGCTCGGCGCCGACGATCGCAAACAGAAACGACTTGGCGTTGCGGTTGATCGTCGAGAAAAAGACATGGCCGCCGGGTCGCACCAGGCGAGCGCAGGCGCGCACGACGGAGGCCGGCACCGGCACATGCTCGAGCATTTCCATGCAGGTCACGACGTCGAAGGCGCCGGGCTGCTCGTCGGCCAGCGCTTCGGCGGCGATCTCGCGGTAGTCGATGTGGTCCACCTGCCCTTCGATCGCGTGCAACTGCGCCACCCGCAGCGGCTTGGTCGCCAGGTCGATGCCGAGCACGCTGGCCGCGCCTCGTCGCGCCACCGCCTCGGCCAGGATGCCGCCACCGCACCCGACATCGAGCACCGCCTTGCCGGCAAAGCCGCCGACCGTGCGTTCGATCCACTCCAGGCGCAACGGGTTGATCTGGTGCAGCGGCTTGAACTCGCTGTTCGGATCCCACCAGCGGTGGGCCAGCTCGCTGAATTTGGCGAGCTCTTGCGGGTCGGCGTTGATCATGCGCGGATATTAAGAACAAAAACGGACAAGCCCCGCCGAGGCGGGGCTTGTTGATCTCAGCGAAGCGCCGTGTTCGCGCCGGATTATTTCTTGGTGCGCGTACCGACGACCTCGATCTCGACACGTCGATTCTTCGACTTGCCTTCCTTGGTCTTGTTGTCGGCCACAGGCTGCTTCTCGCCCTTGCCTTCGGTATAGACGCGGTTGCGCTCAACGCCCTTGCTCGTCAAGTAGGACTTGACGGCTTCGGAGCGAGCCACCGACAGCTTCTGGTTGTAGGCGTCGGAGCCGTCGCTGTCGGTGTGGCCGACGGCGATGATCACTTCGAGGTTGATGCCCGAGGTCTTGCTGACCAGGTCATCGAGTTTCGCCTTCGCTTCGGGCTTCAACACCGATTTGCCGGTGTCGAAGAACGCGTCCGCTGCGAACGTCACCTTCTCTGCAACCGGCGGAGGCGGCGGAGGCGGCGGCGGTGGCGGGGGTGGCGGCGGCGGGGGTGGCGGCGGGGGCGGCGGCGGCGGGGGTGGCGGCGGCGGCTTGGCAGCGCCATCGCAGAACGGATGCGCCGTGGCCGGCGTCCAGAAACCATCGCGCCAGCAATGTTCGTTGGTGCCGTTTCTCCAGATCAGCGTGCCATCGCCATTGCGCCAGTTGTCGGCAGCGTTGGCCGCCTTCAACTCTTCGGCGGTCGGCACCTTCGGAGCGGCGCCGGTGTGCGCAGCGGCCAACGCTGCCATCGGCGCAGCGAGAGCAGCAGACGCAAACAGCATCGCCACCTTGTTCAGTTTCTTCATTGAATCTCCTCTCGAGGAAAGCCGCAATGGCGGCGCGGACGTCCAAATCGGAAGCGAGAAAACCTGGCAAACACCCGGTTCGACGAGCGCTCACCGCCGATCAATTCATTGTGCCAGAGCTTCTTCGGACGACTGCATTTTGGGCGTGCCATGCAAGGTCGGAAGCCTCAATGTTGCGTCAGAGCGACAAGCCGCGCCGAATAGAATTGCCGCTTTCCCGCGCTGATCTTCACGCCGTTGGCCCTCGCCCGGCGCCAAATCGCGGGCCCCGCGACCCGCCTTCCCCCGCTTTTTGCATGACCTCCTTCGCCAAGGAAACCCTGCCCATCAGCCTCGAAGAGGAGATGCGCAGGTCGTACCTCGATTACGCCATGAGCGTGATCGTCGGCCGCGCCCTGCCCGATGCGCGCGACGGCTTGAAGCCGGTTCATCGGCGTGTGCTGTTCGCGATGCATGAACTCAACAACGACTGGAACCGGCCCTACAAGAAGAGCGCGCGCATCGTCGGCGACGTGATCGGCAAGTACCACCCGCATGGAGACACCGCGGTGTACGACACGATCGTGCGCATGGCGCAGGACTTCTCGTTGCGCCACATGCTGGTCGATGGCCAGGGCAATTTCGGCTCGGTCGATGGCGACAACGCGGCGGCGATGCGCTACACCGAAATCCGCCTGTCGAAGATCGCCCACGAGATGCTGGCCGACATCGACAAGGAGACGGTCGATTTCGGGCCCAACTACGACGGCAGCGAACAAGAGCCGCTGGTGCTGCCGACGCGCCTGCCGAACCTGCTGATCAACGGCAGCGCCGGCATCGCCGTCGGCATGGCGACCAACATCCCGCCGCACAACCTGAACGAAGTCGTCGATGCCTGCCTGCATTTGTTGAAGCAGCCGCAGGCGACGATCGAAGAGTTGATGGAGATCATCCCGGCGCCGGACTTCCCTACCGCCGGCATCATCTACGGCATTGAAGGCGTGCGCGACGGCTACCGCACCGGCCGCGGCAAGCTGATCATGCGCGCCAAATGCCACTTCGAGGACATCGACAAGGGGCAACGGCAGTCGATCATCGTCGATGAGATTCCGTACCAGGTGAACAAGAAGACGCTGCTCGAGCGCATCGCCGAGCTCGTCAACGAAAAGAAGATCGAAGGCATCAGCCACATCCAGGACGAGAGCGACAAGTCCGGCATGCGCGTGGTCATCGAGTTGAAGCGCGGCGAAGTGCCCGAGGTCGTGCTCAACAACCTGTACAAGCAGACGCAGCTGCAGGACACCTTCGGCATCAACATGGTGGCGCTGATCGACGGTCAGCCCAAGCTGTGCAACCTGAAGATGTTGATCGACATCTTCTTGGAGCACCGGCGCGAGGTGGTGACACGGCGCACGGTCTATGAGTTGAAGAAGGCACGCGAGCGCGGCCATGTGCTCGAAGGTTTGGCGGTCGCGCTGGCCAACATCGACGAGTTCATCGAAACGATCAAGACGAGCCCGACGCCACCGGTGGCCAAGACGGCGCTGATGAGCAAGAGTTGGGACTCCGCCCTGGTGCGCGAGATGCTGCAACGTGCCGAGGCCGACACGGCCGGTGGCCGCGCCGCCTACCGCCCGGAAGGGTTGGCGCCGCAGTACGGCATGCAGCCCGATGGCCTGTACCGCCTGTCCGAAGACCAGGCGCAAGAAATCTTGCAGATGCGCTTGCAGCGCCTGACGGGCTTGGAGCAGGACAAGATCGTCAGCGAGTACAAGGAGGTGATGAGCGAGATCGCCGACCTGCTCGACGTGCTCGCAACGCCGGCGCGTGTGACGACGATCATCTCGGATGAACTCGTCGCGCTGAAGAACGAGTTCGGCGGCACGAAACTCGCCGCGCGGCGCAGCCACATCGAGCGCAACGCGCAAGACCTCGGCACCGAAGACCTGATCACGCCCACCGACATGGTGGTGACGCTCTCGCACACCGGCTACATCAAGAGCCAGCCTCTGGCCGAGTACCGCGCGCAGCGCCGCGGCGGGCGCGGCAAGCAGGCCGCGCAGACGAAAGAAGACGACTGGATCGACCAGCTCTTCATCGCCAACACGCACGACTGGATCCTCTGCTTCTCCGACCGCGGCCGTGTCTATTGGATCAAGGTCTGGGAAGTGCCACAGGGCGCGCGCGCTTCGCGTGGCAAGCCGATCGTCAACATGTTCCCGCTGCAGCCGGGCGAGAAAATCACCGTCGTGCTGCCGCTGACCGGCGAGTTCCGCACCTTCCCCGCCGACCACTACATCTTCATGGGCACGGCGCTCGGCACGGTGAAGAAGACCGCGCTCGACGAGTTCAGCAACCCGCGCAAGGCCGGCATCATTGCGGTCGATCTCGACCCCGGTGACCAGCTCGTCGGCGCCGCACTCACCGACGGCAAGCACGACGTGATGCTGTTCTCCGACGGCGGCAAAGCGGTGCGTTTCGACGAAGACGATGTGCGCGCGATGGGCCGCACCGCGCGCGGCGTGCGTGGCATGATGCTGGAGCCGGGGCAGAACGTGATTGCGATGCTGGTCGCCGAAGACGAGTCGCAGAGCGTGCTTACTGCCACCGAGAACGGCTACGGCAAGCGCACGTCGATCGCCGAGTACACGCGCCACGGCCGTGGCACCAAGGGCATGATCGCCATCCAGCAAAGCGAGCGCAACGGCCGCGTCGTCGGCGCGACCCTCGTGCGGCCGGAGGACGAAATCATGCTGATCACCGACCGTGGCGTGCTCGTGCGCACCCGCGTCAGCGAGATCCGCGAACTCGGCCGCGCCACTCAGGGCGTGACGCTGATCGCACTCGACGACGGCTCCAAGCTGTCAGGCCTGCAACGAATCGTCGAGAGCGATGCCGATGACAACGGAAACGGCAATGCCAGTGGCGACAACGGAGAGACACCATGAATTGGCGAATTGCCTTTCTTGCCTTGGCCCTGGCCGCCGGCAGCGCTCAAGCGCAGAACAAAAAAGAACTCGTCGCCAAGGTGGTGCAGCTGCACATGCAGGGCATCGAGAATGTCGGCCGCGTCATTGCCGGCCAAACGTCGCAGCAGATGCTGCAGGCTGCCGGCCAAGCTTTGCCGCGCGTGGCGGCCGACAAGCGCGAGGCCGTCGGCAAGGACATCCAGGACGACGTGAAGAAGTTCTACGACGAGATCGAACCGCTGCTCAAGAAGCGCGCGGTCGAACTCGCACCGGCCACGGTCGGCGCGGCCTACGAAGAGAAGTTCAGCGAGGACGAGCTGAAGGTCATCATCACCTGGCTCGAATCGCCGGTGTCGAAGAAGTACGCACAGATGGACCGCGATCAAGGCAACGCACTGGCTGAAAAAGTCGTCGCCGACACGCGGCCGGCGATCGAGCCGAAGCTGAAGGCACTCGAGGCCGTGGTGGCCAAGCGCCTGGGGGTGTCGGCGACCGAAGCTGGCGCGTCGGCGCCGCCGGCCAAAGCCGCCGCGCCAAAGAAGAAGCCCTGAGCAAGACGACATGAGCGACCCGGCGCCAGAGCTGCTTTCGCTGCGAGCGCAGATCGACGCGCTCGACCGCGAGCTGCTGGCGCTGCTCAACCGCCGCGCGGGTCTGGCGCTGCAAGTCGGCGAGATCAAGAAGCGCGAAGGCTCGGCGGTGTTTCGCCCCGAGCGTGAGGCGCAGGTCATCGACGGGCTCAAGGCCGAGAACCAGGGCCCGCTGCCCAATGAATCGGTGGCGCCGATCTGGCGCGAGATCATGTCGGCCAGTCGCTCGCTCGAAACGCCGCTGCGCATCGCTTACCTCGGCCCTGCCGGCACCTTCAGCGAGCTGGCCGCTCTCGGCTACTTCGGCGCGTCGATCGTGCATGTGCCCTGCGGCAGCATCGACGAGGTCTTTCGCGCCGCCAGCGGCGGCGCCGCAGACTTCGGCGTCGTGCCGGTCGAGAATTCGACCGAAGGCGTGGTCGCGCGCTCGCTCGATCTGTTCCTGACGACGCCGCTGTCGATCGTCGGTGAAACCAGCCTGTATGTGCGCCACAACCTGCTGCGCAAGGTCGAGGGCATGGCCGGCCTCGAGGCGGTGTGTGCGCACCCGCAGGCGCTGGCGCAGTGCCACGCGTGGCTCATGCAGCACTTGCCGAACGTCGAACGCCGGCCGGTAGCGAGCAATGCCGAAGGCGCGCGTCAGGCTTCGCAGAACGACAAGCTCGCGGCCATCGCCAGCGAACGCGCGAGCGAGCGAGTACGGCCTGCACGTGCTGTCGCCGGCGATCCAGGACGACCCGCACAACCGCACGCGCTTTGCCGTCGTCGCGCTGCCGAGCCAGCACCCGCAGCCGCGCGCCTCCGGCCACGACTGCACCAGCCTCGTCGTCTCGGTGCCCAACAAGCCCGGCGCAGTGCACGACATGCTGGTGCCGCTGAAGAACCACGGCGTGTCGATGACGCGCTTCGAGTCGCGCCCTGCCCGCTCGGGGCAGTGGGAGTACTACTTCTACATCGACATCGACGGCCACCCCGACCAAGCGCACGTCGCCACCGCCCTCGCCGAACTGCGCAACGCTTGCGCGTTTTTCAAGATGCTCGGCACTTATCCGCTCGATACTCATTAAGACCATGCGCCCCCAAGCTCACTGCGTTCGCCACCCCCCGAGGGGGATGCCATCGAGTTTGGGACGGCCCGGCACTCGATGATGTTCAAGCAACTGGGTGTCATCGGCACGGGCTTGATGGGCGGCTCGTTCGCGTTGGCGCTGAAGCGCGCCGGCCTCGTGCAGCGTGTCATCGGCTATTCGAAGTCACCCTCGACGACCGAGCGCGCGAAGAAGCTCGGCGTCATCGACGACGCCGCCGAGTCGGCGCTGCTCGCGGTGTCCGGCTCCGACATCGTGCTCATCGCCGTGCCGGTGGCCGCCACCGAGGCCACCTTCAAGGCCATCCGCCATCTGGTCGAGCCCGGCTGCCTGTTCATGGACGTCGGCTCGACCAAGCGCGACGTTGTCGATGCCGCGCGGCGCGTGCTGAAGGAACGCGTCGTCAACTTCGTGCCCGCGCATCCGATCGCGGGCAAGGAAGCCGGCGGCGTGCAGCATGCCGACGCGGCGCTGTATCAGGGCCGGCAGGTCATCCTGACGCCGCTGCCTGCCACCGATGCGACGCTCGTGCAAAAGGCCGCCGACGTTCTGGATCGCGATCGGCTGCCAGGTCATGAAAATGACGCCGGACGATCATGATGCCGCCTTCGCAGCCGTCAGCCACCTGCCGCACCTGCTGGCCTTTGCGTACTTCAGCGCCATCGCGCGCCAGCCTGCCGGCGCCGACTACCTCACACTCGCCGGGCCGGGGTTTCGCGATTTCACGCGCATCGCCGCCAGCGACCCGATGGTGTGGCGCGACATCCTGATGGCCAACCGCGAAGAAGTGCTGAAGCAGTCGCTGCGCTTTCGGCACACGCTCGACGCGATCGAGCATGTGATGCGTTCGGGCAATGGCGAAGCGCTCGAAGACCTGATCCGCCAGTCGGCTGATGCACGCGCCAACTGGCAGATGAGCGCGACCAACAAGACCCCAGGTTCGCGTTGAGTCTGTAGCGGGCCCATGTATTCGCTGCCGTTCCTCGACCTGCCTCCACTTTCGCGTGCCGGCGGCACGGTCAAGCTGCCGGGGTCGAAAAGCATCTCCAACCGCGTGCTGCTGCTGGCCGGGTTGGCCGAGGGCGCGACGCGCGTTCACGATCTGCTCGACTCCGACGATACGCGCGTGATGCTGGAGGCCCTGCGAACACTCGGCTGCGGTATCACGCACCACGGCGGCGTGCTCGAAGTGCGCGGCCTCGGCGGCAAGCTGGCGGTGCACGAGGCCAAGCTCTTTCTCGGCAACGCCGGCACGGCGATGCGCCCGCTGACCGCCGCGCTCGCGTTGCTCGCGGCGCGCGACGGCGGCCGCTTCGAACTCGCGGGCGTGCCGCGCATGCACGAGCGGCCGATCGGCGACCTCACCGACGCACTGCGCCAACTCGGCTGCCGCATCGACGATCTCGCCACTGCCGGCTACCCGCCGCTGGCTGTCAACGGCCCGAACCCGCTGGCGCTGTCGCAGCCGATCCGCGTCCGTGGCGATGTCTCGAGCCAGTTCCTGACCGCGCTGCTGCTGGCGCTTGCCGCTGGTGTCGGACCAAGGCGCGATCACGATCGACGTCGAAGGCGAGCTGATCTCCAAGCCCTATGTCGAGATCACGCTGGCGCTGCTGGCGCGCTTCGACATTTCGATCGAGCGCGACGGCTGGCAGCGCTTCGTCGTGCCGGCGAACAGCGCCTACCGCTCTCCGGGCGATGTGCATGTCGAAGGCGACGCGTCGTCGGCGTCGTACTTCATCGCGCTGGGCGCGATCGCGGCGACGAAGAAGCCCGTTCGCATCGAAGGCGTCGGCCACGACTCGATCCAGGGCGACATCCGCTTCATCGACGCCGCACGCGCGATGGGCGCCGAGATCCGCACCGAGGCCAATGCCGTCGAAATCAAACGCGGCGCGTGGCCGTTGAAAGCGATCACGCTCGACTGCAACCACATCCCCGACGCCGCGATGACGCTGGCCGTGATGGCACTGTACGCCGACGGCCCGACGACGCTGGCCAACATCGCCAGCTGGCGGGTCAAGGAAACCGACCGCCTGACGGCGATGGCGACCGAACTGCGCAAGCTCGGCGCCTCGGTGCAGGAAGGCCCCGATTGGCTGCGTGTCGCGCCGCCCACGCAATGGCACGCGGCCGCGATCCACACCTACGACGACCACCGCATGGCGATGTGCGGCTCGCTGGCGGCGTTCGGCGGTGTGGCGGTGCGCATCCTTGACCCGGCCTGCGTTGCGAAAACTTTCCCCGACTACTTCGAGACCCTGTTCAAGGTCGCCGCCGCCGATCCGAACGACGTGCCGGTGATCACGATCGACGGCCCCACCGCCGGCGGCAAAGGCACGCTGGCCGCCGCCGTGGCCGAGCGCCTGGGCTACCGGTTGCTCGACTCGGGCTCGCTGTACCGCGTGGCCGCGCTCGCCGCACTGCGCGCCGGCCTGCTCGATGCCGACCCTCTCGACGAACAGGCGATTGCCGCCCTGGCCGCCAAGCTGCCGCTGTCGTTCAAGCCCGGCCGCATCCGCCTCGGCAAAGAAGAAGTCACCGACGCATTGCGCGAAGAAGCCGTCGGCGTGGCCGCGTCGCGCGTCTCGGCCCTGCCCGCCGTGCGCCGCGCGCTGCACGAACTGCAACTGTCGTTCCGCCGCGCCCCGGGCCTGGTCGCCGACGGCCGCGACATGGGCACCGTGGTTTTCTTCGATGCGCCGCTCAAGGTCTTCCTCACGGCGAGTGCCACCCAACGCGCCGAGCGGCGGCATAAGCAATTGATTTCAAAGGGTATTGCCGCTAATATCGACAGTCTTCGCGCTGACTTGGAAGCGCGCGACCTGCGAGACACCACTCGCGCGGTGGCGCCTTTGAAACCAGCGCAAGATGCGCAGTTGCTCGACAACTCGGACCTCTCGATCGAACAGTCGGTGGAGAAGGTGTTGGAGATGTGGAGCGCACGCAGGCCGTTTCTGTAGAAGCAGGAATGGCCAAAGGTCCGGCGCTTCCCCTGTGCTGCGCTGGTTGATCAACCAACCGCCACGAAAGTGGCACAGCAACTCCCCTCCTCCATGCAACAAACCCAAACCGCCACCAACACCGGCGGCGGCGAATCTTTCGCCGCCCTGTTCGAAGAAAGCCTGAAGCGCAGCGAAATGCGCGCCGGCGAGGTCATCACCGCCGAGGTGGTGCGCATCGACTACAACTTCGTGGTGGTGAACGCCGGCCTCAAGAGCGAGGCCTATGTTCCGATTGAAGAATTCAAGAACGACACCGGCGGCCTCGAAGTCCAGGTCGGCGATTTCGTCTCGGTGGCCATCGACGCCATCGAAAACGGCTACGGCGACACCATCCTGTCGCGCGACAAGGCCAAGCGCCTGGCGTCGTGGCTCTCGCTCGAGACCTCGCTCGAGTCCGGTGACTTCGTCTCCGGCACCGTCAACGGCAAGGTCAAGGGCGGCCTCACGGTGCTCGTCAACGGCATCCGCGCCTTCCTGCCCGGCTCGCTGATCGACACGCGTCCGGTCAAGGACCTGAGCCCGTACGAGGGCAAGACGATGGAGTTCAAGGTCATCAAGCTCGACCGCAAGCGCAATAACGTCGTGTTGTCGCGCCGCGCTGTCGTCGAAGCCTCGATGGGCGAAGAGCGCGCCAAGCTGATGGAGACGCTGCACGAAGGCGCGATCGTCCACGGCGTGGTCAAGAACATCACCGAGTACGGCGCCTTCGTTGATCTCGGCGGCATCGATGGCCTGCTGCACATCACCGACATGGCCTGGCGCCGCGTGCGCCACCCGAGCGAGGTGGTGCAGGTCGGCCAGGAACTCGAGCGCCAAGGTGCTGAAGTTCGACTCGGAGAAGAACCGCGTCTGCCTGGGCATCAAGCAGCTCGGCGACGACCCATGGATGGGCGTCGCACGCCGCTACCCGCAGGGCACGCGCCTGTTCGGCAAGGTGACGAACATCGCCGACTACGGCGCGTTCGTCGAGATCGAACCCGGCATCGAAGGCCTGGTCCACGTCTCCGAAATGGACTGGACGAACAAGAACGTCTCGCCGGCCAAGGTGGTCACGCTCGGCGACGAGACCGAGGTCATGGTGCTCGAGATCGACGAGGAAAAGCGCCGCATCAGCCTGGGCATGAAGCAGTGCAAGGCGAACCCGTGGGAAGAGTTCTCCTCCACGGTCAAGCGCGGCGACAAGGTCAAGGGCCCCGTCAAGTCGATCACCGACTTTGGCGTCTTCGTCGGCCTCACCGCCGGCATCGACGGCCTGGTGCATCTGTCGGACCTCTCGTGGAACGAGCCCGGCGAAGCCGCGGTGCGCAACTACAAGAAGGGCCAGGAAGTCGAAGCTCTCGTGCTCGCCGTGGACGTGGAGCGCGAGCGCATCAGCCTGGGCATCAAGCAGTTGGATGGCGACCCGTTTGCCACCTACACGACGCTCAATGACCGCGGTGCCTTGGTCACCGGCAAGGTGAAGACGGTCGATCCGCGCGGCGCCGAAATCACGCTGAGTGAAGACATCGTCGGCTACCTGCGTGCCTCCGAAATCAGCCGCGACCGCGTCGAAGACGCGCGCAACGTGCTGAAAGAAGGCGATGAGGTGAGCGTGATGATCGTCAACATCGACCGCAAGACGCGCAACATCCAGCTCTCGATCAAGGCCAAGGACAGCGCCGACCAGCAGGAAGCCATGCAGCGCCTGTCGCAGAACAACGAGCGCGAGAGCGCCGGCACGACGAGCCTGGGTGCGCTGCTGCGCGCCAAGATGGACAACAGCGGCAAGCCTGAATAAAGCTGAACGTGACCCGTTCCGACCTCGTCGCGGCACTGGCCGAAAAGTTCGGCCAGCTCACGCAACGCGACACCGAGTTCGCGGTGAAGACGATCCTCGATGCGATGTCCGACGCGCTCTCGCGCGGGCACCGCATCGAGATCCGCGGCTTCGGCAGCTTCTCGATCAACCGCCGCCCGCCGCGCGTGGGCCGCAACCCGCGCAGCGGCGAGCAGGTGACGATCCCCGAGAAGCTGGTGCCGCATTTCAAGCCTGGGAAGGCCTTGCGCGAAGCGGTCGATGCGCGGGTGCCGGTGGCTGATCCGCCGGCCGCTCCGTAGAAACTCAAAGACGCGCCCGACTCAACGCCGGGCCGCTCCCAAGTTGAGCCACGTCCCTCGGGGGGCAGCAGCAGCTTTCCGCTGCGTGGGGGCAAGTTTTGGCGCGTTTTCACTTCTAAACTCCGTTCATGCGTCTTCTGGTCTGGGCCTTGCGCGTCGTCGTCTTCCTGGCGTTGTTCGCGCTGGCATTGAACAACCAGCATGCGGTGACGCTGCACTCGTTCTTCGGCATCGAGTGGCAGACGCGCATGATCTACGTCGTGCTCGCCGCCTTCATCGCCGGCTGCGCGATCGGTGTGCTGGCGATGATGCCGCGCTGGTGGCGAGGACGGCGCATGGCGACACCGGCGCTGATCGCGGCGACGAACGCTGTTGCGGCGCCAACGCCGCGCCCGCCATCGATGGCCGATCACCCTTCGTCTCAATTCGGCGCTGAAGCCGCGCTGCCGCCGCAGCAGAACAACTTCTGATGTTCGACTTCGACATCCAATGGCTCCTCATCGGCCTGCCGCTGGCCTTTGCGCTCGGCTGGATCGGCTCGCGCATCGACGTGCGGCAGTGGCGCAAGGAACAGCGTGCGCAACCGAAGACCGTCTTCAGGGGCCTGAACCTGCTGCTCAACGAACAACCCGACAAGGCCATCGACGCCTTCATCGAAGCGGTGCAGAACGACCCGGACACGACCGAGCTGCACTTCGCGCTGGGCAACCTGTTCCGCCGCCGCGGCGAGTTCGAGCGTGCGATCCGCGTGCACGAGCATCTGCTGCAACGCGCCGACCTGCCCAACGCCGACCGCGAGCGCGCGCAGCACGCGCTGGCGCAAGACTTCATGAAGGCCGGCCTGTTCGACCGCGCCGAGCAATCGTTCGCCGCGCTCGCCGGCACGCCCTACGGCAGCGAAGCGCGCCTGGCGCTGCTGCAACTTCACGAGCGCGCGCGCGATTGGCGCGCCGCGGCCGACGACGCGGCGTTGCTCGAGAAAGCCGGCGCCGGCTCGTTCACCGCGCGCATCGCGCACCACTGGTGCGAGATCGCGCTCGAAGCCGAAGCGCGCAATGATGACGAAGGCGCCGAGGCCGCGCTGGCCCAGGCGCGCGAGGTTGCACCGAGCGCGGCGCGGCCGTGGGTGCAGGCCGGCCAGCGCCACGCGCGCGCGGCGCGCCATCTGCAGGCGCTCGAAGCATGGAACCAACTTCGGCTGCGCCACCCGGCCGTGTTTCCGCTGGTGGCGGCCGACTACGCCGCGAGTTCCAAGGCCATGGCGCAATCCGGCGAAGCGCTGGCCGCGCTGCAGGCCTTGCACACGCAGCATCCGTCGTCGGATCTGATGGCCGCCATCGTCGCCCTCGAAGGCAACGCCGCACAGGCGCGCGCGCGCCACGCTGAACAACTGGCACGCCAGCCGAGCCTGGCCGCAGCGGCCGCCGTGCTGCGCGACCGCGCCGAAGACGACACCGGCCGCGCGCTGGCCAGCGTCGTCGAGCGCGCCGCCGCGCCGCTGGCACGCTTTCGCTGCGCGGCCTGCGGCTTCGAGGCGCAGCGCTACTTCTGGCAATGCCCGGGCTGCATGAGCTGGGACAGTTTTCCGCCGCAGCGGATCGAAGACTTGTGAGAACGATCCTGTGCATGAAGTGGGGCACCAAGTACGGCGCCGACTATGTGAACCGCCTCTACGGCATGGTGCGGCGCCATCTGCGCGGCGAGCTCCGCTTCGTCTGTCTCACCGACCGCAGCGACGGCGTGCGCAGCGAGGTGCTGTGCCTGCCGATCCCCGACCTCGCGCTGCCGCAAGGCATCCCCGAGCGCGGCTGGAAAAAGCTCACCACGTTCGCGGCCGACCTGCACGGCTTGAAAGGCACCGCCCTCTTCCTCGACCTCGACGTTGTCATCGTCGATGACATCACGCCCTTCTTCGAGCAGCCCGGCGACTTCCTGATCATTCACGACTGGAAGCGGCCCTGGCGCATCACCGGCAACTCGTCGGTCTATCGCTTCGAACTCGGCGCGCATCCGGAGGTGCTGGAGCGATTTCGCGTCGAACACGAGGACGTTCGCCAACGCCTGCGCAACGAGCAGGCGTGGCTGTCGGAGGTTTTGCATCAGCAAGGCAAGCTCGGCTACTGGCCGGCCGAGTGGTGTGCGAGCTGGAAGTACCACTGCGTGCCGTCCTGGCCGATGAATTACTGGCGCGACCCGTCGATTCCCAAAGGGTCGCGCATCCTGGTCTTCCACGGCGTCATCAACCCGCCGGACGCCATCGAAGGCCGCTCGGCGCATGCGTGGCGGCGGCCGCTGCCGGCGCCGTGGATCGCCACGCATTGGCACGAATGATCGCCATGAACAAGCCCACCGTCTTCGTCCACACCAACGACCAGCAGATGCTCGGCGCGCTGGTTGCCGCGTACTCGATTCGCAAGCACAGCCGCCACGCCGATCGCTTCGACGTGCGGCTGCTGCGCCTGGAGGACACGCCGCACCTGCACCGCCGCGAGGGCCAGACCTACCTGCGCAAGGCCCAAAGCGCGATTTGGCACAACGACGATCTGCAATCCTTCAGCCCGCTGCGGATGATGGTGCCGCAGCTCATGCAATTCGAAGGCCGCGCGCTCGTCACCGACCCCGACGTCTTCTCCGCGGGAGGCGATGTCTTCGAGCTGCTCGACGGCGACATGCGCGGCAAGGCGCTGTGGTGCCGCAACCTGCCGGCCGAGCACGGCGGCGGCCCCGGCAAGTGGGCCAGCAGCGTGATGCTGCTCGACTGCGCGCGCCTGGCCGACTGGCGCTGGGACGAACAGATCGATGCCATGTTCGACGGCAGGCTCGACTACAAGCCCTGGATCCAGCTCGCCGATCAGGACCCGGCGTCGATCGGCGAGTTGCCCGCCGTCTGGAACTCGTTCGACGAGCTCAACGAGCAGACACGCCTGCTGCACCTGACCGAGCGTTTGACACAGCCGTGGAAGACCGGGCTGCCGATCGATTTCGACATGAACACGCAAGGCGCTGCGGGCCGCGCCCGGCGCTGGCTGCGCGAGCGCGGCGTGCTCAGTGCCAAACGCTACCTGAAGCATCCGGACCCGAAGCAGGAGCAGTTCTTTTTCGGCCTGCTCAAGGAATGCCTCGACAACGGCGAGGTCACGGAAGACTTCGTCCGCCAATCGATCGCGGCGCGCGATGTGCGGCCGGACGCCTTCGAGCTGCTGGCCGCACAGGGCTACAGGGGGCGGCCGGCTTGAGTGCCGCCGCGCCGGGCGGCCGGCACCTGTTTCTGGTTCAGAGCAGCCTGCAGTTCATCCTCGCCGCCGCCGCGGCCGAAGAGGCGCGGCAGACGCAGCATGCAATGTGCCGCATGCTGTTCCTGCCCGATGTGCTCGACCCCGCGCTGTTTGCGCGCGTCATCGAAAGTTGGACCGACACGCCCTTCGACCGTGTGGCCTTCATCGCGCCGCGCCGTCTGCCGGCCGACACCGCACCCGCACGCCCGTGGCGCACCATCCGGCGGGACATCGTGCAGGCGCTGCAAGACTTTTCTCCGACCAGCGTGACCGTCTTCAACGACCGTCAGGATGCCGGCCAGACCGTGTTGATCGAGGCCGCGAAGCGATTTCCGAAAGCGCGTCGCGAATGCACGGAAGACGGCGCGCACTCCTACACCACCTTCACCTACCGCCGGCACGGCGTGGTGACCAGGCTGCGCCAACGCTGGCGTCTGGGCGGGCGCTGGAGCGACGTGCGTGTGCTGGGCACGCATCCCTTGGTGCAGCATTTCAATGCCACCCACCCCGAGCTTCTGCGGCGCGAGTTGCGCACTGACAAGGCTCATCCCTTCCCGCTGCATCGGCTCGGCGCCGAATCGATCCGGCGCCTGGCCACATGCTTCTGCGAACAGGTTGGGTTCGATCCGCAACGCATCCCGGCCGGTGCGGCGATCGTGACGCTCAATCATTCGGACTACGCGCGGCGCAACCCGGACTACGCGGCGCTGGTCCAGGCGTGCGTGGCGCAACTGAGCGCAAGCGCGACGCCGTTTCTTTTCAAGTACCACCCGCGCGAAGCCACAGCGGACCCTCTGGAGCTCGGCGCGCAGGGCGCCGTCGGCGAGATCGCGCGCACGCTGCCCGTCGAGTGCCTCTACCTGCTGATGCGCGAGCAACCGCTGCTGGTGATTGGCGGCATGAGCACCAGCTTGCTGACCGCCGGGCTGCTGATGCCGCACGCGCGCACCGCCGCGCTGATGCACGCGTCGAGCGCCGGTGACGCCTGGGACGCGTCGCTGCTCGAGGCGCTGAAGATCACGCCGCTAGCCGACGCGCAGGCCGTCGGCCGCTACCTCGACGTTCTGGCGCGCCGACGCCAGGAACAGCACCTCGCCCTTTTGAGGCGCGGCCATACGCACATCGCCCTGCGCCCACTGCGCGATGCGGCCCTTCAGCCCCCTGTCGTCGAACTCGGTCATGTGGTCGCACATGTACAGCAGGTCGAAGCGCGCGAGGATTTTTTCGAGCCAGCGGCTTGCCGGCATCTGGCTGAGATGGGCATTGCGGCCGTCCGACAGCACCTTGCGCGCGGGCCGGGTGGCGATCGCCAGAAACGCCAGACGGCGCGTGCAGCGCGCCAAGTCGTCGAGCACCGCGTCCACATGTTGCGGCTCGATGTGTTCGAGCACATCGCCGCAGACCACGAGGTCGGCCGGCGCCGGCGTAGCCGCGAGGGCTTCGAACGCCGGGTCGTAGCCTCGCACCGTGATGCCTGGCAACGCCTTGGCCAGCGTCTGCTTGCCGCAACCGTAGTCGAGCACGTCGGCCAGCGCATGGTGCTTGACGAGCTGGCGCACCAGACGCGCCCACCGATGTCCGGCTGCGCCGTAGTGGGTGTTGCTGCCATGCAGCGCCTTGTTCAGCGCACGGTACTCGTCGCTGATGAGGGATGAGGATTCGGACATGTCGCACAGCTCACGCTGTCACTAATGCGGGCGGGCGCGATGATACAAGCGCTTTCGTTTTCGTCATCGAGGCATCGCCGTACGTCCTGTTCCAAGATGCCGCCGTGGCACGCCGGTGCAGTGCCCGTTCTGTCAGCACAATCGGTTGCCGGATTCGGAGTCCAACATGACTGAAGCCCGTTGGCCTGCCATCGAAGAACTGCTCGAACCGCACGCCGATTCCAATCTGGCCGTGTTCAGCTACTGCGGAGCCAATCTGGGCGATCACATCCAAAGCCTGGCGCTGCTGCAACACGTGCGCCCTCGCAAGCTGGTGCTGCGCGACCACTTTCGGCCGGACCCTGAATTGCTGCTGGCCGCCAACGGCTGGCTCACCAAGGGCCAGATCCCCACGCGCCAGGAATTCAGCGATGTGAAGTATCTCGGCATCTATCTGCCGCCGCGGCTGCGAACGGCCGAGGTCGCAGCGAAGTTCCAGGGGCTCGGCACGATCGGCTGCCGCGATCACGTCACGGCGACGTTCCTCGAGCAGCAGGGCATCCCGGTGCACCTGAGCCGCTGCGCCACGCTCTCGCTGCCCCGCTACGAAGGCCCGCGCGAGCAGATCGTTTGCGTCGATGTGCCGCCGGCGATCGTGGACCGCGTTCGACGCCGTTATGGTCCGCAGTTCGGCGACATCATCACGTTGACGCACCACCTGCCGCGTCCGTCGCCGGCCGAGATGACCGAGCGGCTGATTCGCTCGCAGTTCGAACGCGCCCATCACTTTCTCAGCCTCTACCGTGCGGCATCGCTCGTCGTGACGAATCGCATTCACGTCGCGTTGCCGTGCCTGGCGTTCGGCACGCCCGTCATCGTGCTGTCGGGCAAGAGCGATCGCTACGAGATCTTTGCCGGCACGGGGGTGAATTGGGACGCCGCCGACGAACTCTCGTGGTGGCGGTCGTGGCGCAAGCACCCCGGCGTCGTACCGCCGCCTCCCGACATCGAGGCGCATCGGCAGGCGTACACGTCGTTCGTGCGCGAGACGCTGAATCGACCCGGACTCCTGCGGGTATCGCCGCGTGCCGCACAGAGCCAGGCCGCATGGGCATGATCACGTTTGTCGTCTTCCACGTCGATCTTCCCGGCTCGCAGATCGACGTTGTGCCGTTCGCCAAGGGCACGCGCCCGGACTACGTGGACATGGCCGCGTTGGCATTTCAGTCCGCCGCGCTGTTCCACCCCGGATGCCGCCGCGTGATCCTGACCGACGACACCACCGCTTTCCCCGGTTTGCCGAGCGATATCGAGGTCGTCCGCCGGCCGATCGATGCGACGAAAGTGATGTACGAGCGCATGGTGTCGGAGCTGAAGTTCATCCGCGAGCACGGTCGCGATTCCGACCTGCTGTTCATCGATGCCGACATGCTGATCAATGGCCCGCTGGATTCGTTGTTTGCTCGCGACCTCGACCTCGGACTGACGTATCGCGACAAGCCGGACATGCCGATCAACGGCGGCCTGATCGCGGTGGCCCGGCACGGCAGTGCGGCGGCAGAAGCGTTCTTCGGCCGCGTTGTGGACGTGATGCAGACCCGGTACGCGCACACGCTGGGATGGTTCTGCGACCAGTACGGCATCATCGACACGATCGGCCGCGAGCGGTTCGAACAGAGGCCGTCGGACCTGATCGATGTCGATGGAGCCCGCATTGCACTGTGGCCGTGCGACACGCACAACTACTCTCCGAGGAACGCTTGGCGCGAGATCCTGTTTCGCCAATCGCGGCGCAAGATCATCCACTTCAAGGGCGCCCGAAAGCGGCTCATGCGGCCGTATTGGGAAGCGCACCTGGAACCGCTGACGGGGGCCGGATCGCCGCACGGCGGCCGGCTGCGGTTGGCTGCGCGAAGCGGCGTGGAGTTGCTGACGCCGTGGAAGAAGCGAGCCGCCTGACGACTGCGATATCGCGCGTGCGCTGAACGCCCGCCTCACTCGCGCCAGTGCTGTTCGATCCACGGCACCGGCCGCACATAGCGCTGCAAGTGGCGCCAGCGGCTGTCGTCAACGCGGTGCGGGCCGAAGGTGGCCATCACATGCGCCCATGCCGATGGATGCGGCGGCGACTTCTTGTTCCAGCGCCCCGACCATCACGTCGTCCGGGTTCGGCCCGCCGGGAAAGGTGACGATGCGCGCGCCGCGCGGCTGCTTCGCGCTGACGAAGTAGCGCAGCGGAAACGGCGGCAGGCAATGCAGGCGAAAGTGCCGCGTCCAGGCCTCGGGCCAGAACTTGATGCCGCCCTTGACGGCCGCCGTCACGTAGTGCTGCTCGAAGCGATGCTTGTCGGCGATGCCTTGCGGGTCGGCGCGAAAGTCGTCGAGGATGTGCGCATGCGCGCCGACCGTGAAGCGAAACACCGAGGTCTGGCCCAGGCGCTGCATCGGCCGCGCCCAGTTGCGCGCCAGGATCACGTCGTCGGCGCTGCCATGTTCGAAGTACGGGTCGATCGAGGCGACGATCACCGAATCGAGATCGACGAACAGCGCCACGCCTTCAAGTCCCGGCACGCTCTTGCCCCACAGCACCTGCTTGCGCCACTTGCCCATCGTGCGTTGCGGATGCGGGCAGCCGAGCTCGGGCAGATCGAAGCACTCGACCTCGGCGCGGATGCCGCTGCGGTCATCGGTGAGGCAGACCACGCGAAACGGCCCGGTGACGTGGCGCGAGACCATGCCGTAGAGGCGGTTCACGTACTCGGGCCCGTAGCCGCTGCCCCACTTCACGCAGACGATCTGCTTCATTGCGACTTGCTCCTGTTGCGCCAGCGCCTGCAAGTTGCGCGCGCTCCTTCCGCGTGTAGGTCTGCTCCAACTGACGGTCGTTGCCGCCGCTCTCGCGGTTGTCCTGCGCCAGGCCATGCGCGCGTGTGCCCGGCACCTCGAACAGCAGCCGGCTGAAGAGCTGCGTCTGCCGCACCGCGATGCCGTTGCGCCAGGCCACCGCGTTCAGCCAGATGTCGTCGGCGCGCGGACAACACTCGCGAAAGCCGTCGCCGGCGCGGCGCAACGCCTCCTGCATGCGCGGCGGGTAGAGCACGCCGCCGACGCCGGTGAAGAAGTGCAGCGCGCTGGGCCGCGTCGAGCGGCATGGCGGCCATTCGCGGTAGGGCAGAAAGCGGCCCTGCGCGTCGAACGACATGACGCTGGCGCGGTGCGCATGGATCAGCCCCGGATGGCGCTCGGCCGCGGCAACGAGGCCGCCCAGCCAGTCGCTCCAGTACAGCACGTCGTCGTCGGCGGTGACCAGCGCGCGCGTGTCGGCGCCCTCGTTGACCATCGCAAAGTACTTCTTGTGCGGGCCGAGGTCTTCGCAGGTGCGCAGCTCGAGGCCACGCTCGATCTGGCGCTGCAATGCCGGCGGCGTGCCGGCTTCCAGCACCGAGGGCGCGACCCACAGCACCAGCCGCGACGGCCGCAGCGCGCCGGCGCCGATGCTCTCGATCGTGTAGTGCACGCTGTGCCAGCGCGGCTCGTAGGTGGTGAGCGAGACCACCGGGCCGTCGGCCGAGAGCAGCGGCTCGCGCGCTTGCTGGTTGCGCCGCTCCAGCCGCGCCATCCACGCCGGCCGCACGAGGCGCTTGACGCTGCGCAGACTGCGCTTGCGCACCTCGTTGGCGGCCACGGCCCAGGCACCGGGCCGTCATTGTTGCCCCCAAGGGCCTGCGGCCCGGCCCCCCGAGGGGGCGCGAGCGCCTTCGGGCGGCCGTGCGGCGCTCACTGCCATGCCTGCCGCAACCAGTCGATGTTGCCGATGCGCCGGTACCACTTGTGGCCGCCGCCGGCGAGCACTTCGGACATCTTCGGCTCGCCGGCGAAGACGACGATGCGCGCGCCCGCAGGTACCGCCGGGTCGTTCAAGTAGCTGCCCAGGTGCCGCGGCACGCAGGCGTTCTTGAAGCTCACGCACCAATCGCTCGGCCAGTAATGCAGGTCGCCATGCGCCGCGAGTTGCGCGCTCTGGAACTGCTGCGAGATTTCGTAGTTGGCGGCTGCAGCCACGGGGTCGGCGACATAGGCGTCGAGGATGTAGCGATGCGCGCCGATCTCGAAGCGGAACACCGACGAGTTGCCGACGCTGTGCAGAAAGCGGTCGCGCTCGGCATTGAGTTTGCGCAGCGGCTTGCGGCGGAACAGGTCGTCGTCGCGGATGATGAAGAAGCGGCCGGGCAAGTCGAAGAACGGGTCGAGCGCATCGACGATGACGAGATCGAGATCGAGGAACAGCGTCGGGCCGGTCAAGTCGCTCAAGCGTTCGCGGAACACCGCGAGCTTCTGCCAGCGGCGGTCGCGCTGACCCGCAGGCAGGCCGAGCTCGGGCAGCGGCAGCGCTTGCACGTCGGCCGAGAGGCCCGTCGCATCGTCGGTGAAGCAGACGAAACGGTGCGGCCGCGAGAGGTGTCGTCGCCACACCGGCTGCGCAGGTGGTTCACGTATTCGGGGCCGTACAGCTTGCCCCACTTCATGCAGATGACGTTGACGAGCCGCGCGGCGCTCATTCGTACACCACGGCCGCACGCCCTTCATGCGCCAGCGTGCGCCAGCGCGCCAGCGCTTCGTCGCTCGGCCAGAAGCGCGCCTGGTCACCGAGGTCGAGCACGCCCTCGGCGCGCTCGCGCTGCAGTTGCAAGCGGATCGGCAACCCCTGCTGCGTCTGGCCTTGCTCCGACTCGACGCGCTTGGGCGGCCAGGTCTTGATCACGTCGGCCACCGGCGGCGCCTTGCCGTTCACTGCCACGCTCAGGTAGCGGCCGAAGCGCGCGCGCGCAGAAGGCAAGTCCCAGACCGCATTGCATTGCAAGCGCAGGCCGCCGCTGAAGCGGTCGTTCTGCACCTTGCCCTGAATGATGACGAGCTCGTCCTCGCGCAGACGCTCGCGATTGGCGTCGTAGAGCTCTTCGGCGGCCACGGCTTCGATGTACTCGCTGCCGTCGTCGAGGCGGAAGATCGCCGTGCGGCCGCGCGCGCCGTTGACGACGCGCAAGTCGCTGACGATGCCGGCCAGCACCTGCGGCTCGCGGCCGGTGTCCACCAGATCGGCGATCTGCCGCTTGCAGAACTGCCGCACCTCGGGCGCGTACTCTTCGAACAGGTGGCCTGACAAGTAGAAGCCGAGCGCCGCCTTCTCCGCCGTCAGCCGCTCCTTGATGCTCCACGGCTCGGCCTTGACGAGCGCCGGCTCCTGCGTGCTCGCGGCGTGCGAGTCGTCGAAGTCGAACAGGCCGCTCTGGTGTTCGTTGATCTCCTGCGTGTCGGCCCAATCGAAGGCGAGGCCGACACTCGCCAACGCGCTCGCACGGTCGGCGTGCAGCGCATCGAACGCACCGGCCTTGATCAGCGCTTCGACGACGCGCTTGTTGACGCGCTGGCGGTCGATGCGCGCGGCAAAGTCGAACAGGCTGCGGAACGGGCCGCTGCCTTCGCCCTCATGATCGCCCTTGCCGTCGCGCACGGCGATGATGGCTTCGATCGCGCCCTGCCCCGTGCCCTTGATGCCGCACAGCCCGTAGCGCACGACGCTGTCGCTCACCGGCTCGAAGCGGTAGCTGCCGCGGTTGATGTCCGGCGGCTCGAACGACGACGCCGAACTGCTTGGCGTCGGCGAGCAGCACCTTCAGCTTGTCGGTGTTGTCGAGTTCGACCGTCATGTTGGCGGCGTAGAACTCGGCCGTGCAATGCGCCTTCAGCCAGCCGGTGTGATAGGCGAGCAGCGCATAGGCTGCGGCGTGGCTCTTGTTGAAGCCGTAGCCGGCGAACTTCTCCATCAGGTCGAAGACCTCGTCGGCCTTCGGTTGCTCGATGACGTTCTTCGACGCGCCCTCGCGGAAGATCTGGCGCTGCTTGGCCATCTCTTCGGCGTTCTTCTTGCCCATCGCACGCCGCAGCAGGTCGGCGCCGCCGAGCGAATAGTCGGCCAGCACCTGCGCGGCCTGCATCACCTGTTCCTGATAGACGAAGATGCCGTAGGTCTCCGACAGCAGCCCTTCGAGCAGCGGGTGCGGGTACTCGATCGGCTCGAGACCGTTCTTGCGCCGGCAGAACATCGGGATGTTCTCCATCGGCCCCGGACGGAACATCGCGTTGAGCGCGATCAGGTCTTCCAGCCGCGTCGGCTTGGCTTCGCGCAGCATGCCGACCATGCCGCGCGATTCGAACTGGAACACCGCTTCGGTCTTGCCCTCGGCAAAGATGCGGTAGGTGGCCGCATCGTCGAGCGGCAGTTGCGCGTAGTCGAAGTTCTCGCGCCCCTTGCGCCGCGCGCGCACCATCTCCTTGGCCAGTTCGAGGATCGTCAGCGTCGCCAGGCCGAGGAAGTCGAACTTCACCAGGCCGATCGCTTCGACATCGTCCTTGTCGAACTGGCTCACCGCGCTGTCGCTGCCGGGCTGCTGGTACAGCGGGCAGAAGTCGGTGATCTTGCCCGGCGCGATCAGCACGCCGCCGGCGTGCATGCCGACGTTGCGCACGATGCCTTCGACGCGCGTGGCCAGCGACAACAGCTCGGCGACTTCTTCTTCCGCGGCTTCGCGGCGATCGATCTCCGGCTCTTCCTTGCGCGCGTAGAGGATGCCTTCGATCGGGTTCTCCGGCACCTTGGCCAGCGTCACCGTCTTGCCCGGCGGCGCGACGACGAGCTTGGCGATCGAATCGACATGGCCGTAGCCCATGCCGAGCACGCGGCCCACGTCGCGCAGCGCAGCCTTGGCCGCCATCGTGCCGAACGTCGCGATCTGGCTCACGGCATCGCGGCCGTACTTGTCTTTCACATAGTCGATCACGCGCTCGCGGTTGGCCTGGCAGAAGTCGATGTCGAAGTCCGGCATCGAGACGCGCTCGGGATTCAGAAAGCGCTCGAACAGCAGGTTGTATTGCAGCGGGTCGAGGTCGGTGATCAGCAGCGAGTACGCGACGAGCGAGCCCGCGCCCGAACCGCGGCCGGGCCCGACCGGGCAGCCGTGCGACTTCGCCCACTGAATGAAGTCGGCGACGATCAGGAAGTAGCCGGGGAAGCCCATCTGGATGATGGTGTCGAGCTCGAAATCGAGTCGCTGCACATAGCGCGCGCGCTCGGCCTCGCGTTTGGCAACGTCCGGGTAGAGCTGCGCCAGTCGCACCTCGAGCCCCGCATGCGACGCATCGCGGAAATGCTGATCGACAGGCACGCCGCCGCGGCGTCGGGAAGTCCGGCAGTTGCGGCTTGCCGAGCGTGAGCAGCAGGTTGCAGCGCTGCGCGATCGCCACGCTGTTGCTCACGGCCACAGGCAGGTCGGCGAACAGCGCCTCCATCTGCGCCTGCGTCTTGAAGTACTGCTCGCGCGAGAAGCGCTTCACCCGCTTCGGGTTGGCCAGCGTCTCGCCCTCGGCCACGCAAACGCGCGCCTCGTGCGCCTCGAAGTCGTCGGGCTCGCAGAAACTGCACCGGGTGCGTCGCCACGACCGGCAGCTTCAGCTTCGCCGCCAACGGCACCGCAGCGCGCACATGGCGCTCGTTGCTCGACAGCCCCGCGCGCTGCAACTCGATGAAGAAGCGCTGCGGAAACAGCGCCGCCAATCGCTGCGCCAACGCTTCGGCGCGCTCGACGTCACCCGCCAGCAGCGCCTGCCCGACCGCGCCGCCATCCGCGCCCGACAGCACGAGCAGCCCCGCGCCATGCGTCTCGAACCAATCCCACTTGACGAACGCATGCGAGCGCTGCGTGTTGCCGCTCCACGCGCGCGCCAGCAGCTCGCACAGATTCAGATAGCCCTGGTGGTTCTGCACCAGCACGAGCAAGCGGCTGCCGTGCTTGTCGCCGTCCTCGGGCTCCAGCCACAGGTCGCAACCGATGATCGGCTTGACGCCCTTCTTGCGCGCCGCGGTGTAGAACTTGATCGCGCCGAACAGGTTGCTCAGGTCGGTGATCGCGCAGGCCGCCTGGCCGTCACGCGCGGCGGCGCCCACCGCGTCATCGACACGCAGCATGCCATCGACGACCGAGTACTCGGTGTGGGTGCGGAGGTGGACGAAGCTCATCGGATGCAGTCAGTGCGCAGCGCGGCGGGCGGCACGCGGTGCGGGCTCATGCTGGAGTACCAGAAATCGCCCGCCCCGCGCACCACCCACCGCGCAGCCGGCGTTCGATAGGAGCGGGCGGCAGAAAAGCGAGGTATTGGGACGTCCGCTCGATGGAGGAGTTAGACCTCACTGGGCTAGCGATGCATTCAGCTTGCGTTGGGATATGGAGTTCTTGAAGTACATGGCTGGTACGGTGTGTGTCTTCTCGTCCTTCTTCCTTAGTTCGACCACCACCTGACACGCCTGCGCATAGAGCGGCGCCAAGGCTCCTGGCTTCAGCGAACGGAGAGTCTTCTCGACCGCCGCCAGATTGGTATGGCCCCACTTGTCGCTCATCAAGTTGGCGCCCATCGCCCGCGCGATGTGGAAGGCGCCATAAACGCGGCACGTCAGTTCCCGTGCCGACAGCCCGCTCTCGCGCTTCGCCAGCTTTGCTTGCTCGCGGCAATAGTGCAGCAGCTTGTACGTGAGAAGAAGATCGGCCACTGACGCGTTCTTGAACACCTCTTCGTAGAAGTCAGACCAGATCGCGCCGAGGTATCCGCGAGCGTTCGACGGTTTCCCGCGAACAACTGCAAGGTACGCCTGAGCTGCTTTGGGAGAAGGCACGATCTTCTTCTTGGCCGGTCCGCGGACGGAGCGATGCTGCTTGTTCTTGCGCTCGTAGTAGTGCTCGTACTTCTCAAGCATCACCTTCTCGATGTCGCGTTGCACCGGATCGTTGGCTCGGAGGTCGCGGTCTGTGATCTTGTTCTGGTTGTTGGTAGTCAGCGTGATTTTCTCGACCAAGCCCGGGTTGCTCGTAGCGTAAACACGAAGCAGCAGCTTCACCCGCGGATCAAGGGCGCCGGCTTCAAACGCCTCGCGGATAGCAACTGTCGTCTGGCAACCGTTGACGATCTGAGCATTGGTGACCTTGACTCGTGGTTCATCAGGGTCGCGATTGAAGTCGAACGTGTCGCAAACCATCGTCACGCCGTTGTTCAGGAACCAAAACCGGACGGCTTCGTCTGAAGTGCCTGTTGCCAGAATGTCGCGGTTTACCTTCCCCTTCGTCCCGTAGAAGGGGCGAACGTTTAGATCAAAGATCGAATCGCGCGGCTGAGTTTGCGCGGCCCTCGCAATGTCTGCGCCGCTGACGGTGCAAACGAGGGCTTTGGTGTCGCCCTGGGCGAAGTCCATGATCGACGGCCGATTAACGTCGTACTGAATAGGCAAGTCAAGATTGATTGATCGCTTGCTACGCTCACCTTCGTTCAAGAGGTCGAAGAGCTCACTCGCGCCAATGGCTTCAAACTGGAACTGACCGAAGCCAGACGTTGGCGTATTGGTCGCGAAGCGCCTGCTCCTCCTGCTTGTACTCGGTGGATAGGTTCGACGCATCTCCATTGCAGACATGGAAAACGCGCACTGCTAAGTTGGATGGACCGTACTCTGTTTTGACCTGGCGAACTTCGTTTATCTTGCTTTTGAAGGACTCGTTCTGCAGCTTCGAGAACTGCGCGCGAGGTTTCTCGAAGATCCAAGTGAGGCCGTTACGGAGTTGAATCAGCTGTTGGATCCGAACCCCCGGGTGTTCTTTGACTGAATGATGACGATCTCGGCTTCGCCGTCCGAGTTGTCTTCAATGTGAATGAAGTCAACCTGCTTGTCCTGGGCGCCATCGACAATGTCTTCGGCCTCGATGTCGTCAGGCGAAGTTCCGAGCAAGAGCGAGGCTGCAAGGTAGAGGAAGGCGTCGTCTTCTGACTCCTTCAGCTCAGCGGCAAGCTTGGTTGTGTGCTCTTCGATCCAGGTCTGCCGGATGGCGATGTTGCAGCTGAGGCCATGCGTCAAGGGTTCCAACGTCTCCCGCGACGCGTGTTTGGCAGTGTATTCCGCGACCGCTGCGTGTCCGATCGAGGACGGAGGAGGGCTGGCTGGGAGCGCGGATGTGAGGCCTAACTTAGTGATGATCTGCAGCGCGTCGAAAACCAACACCGCATGCAAGCCCGAGGGCGGCGCGGCGACGGCGCGATTTCTGGTACTCCAGCATGAGCGACGGCGCCGCGCCGTCCTCGGGCCCCGCGAAAACAGAACAGCAGGCCAACAGCCTTTCCACGTTGGACGTCACTCTTGCAGCGCTGCCAAGAATTCTTCCGGCGACACCTCAGCCTGCCGCAAGATGCCAGCGAGCGTGCCCACCTTGACCTCTTTGTGCATGGGAACCACGCAACCCTTGGTCTCGCGCTTCATGATGACGTGGCTGCCGCTCTGACGAACTTTGACAAAGCCCAAACGCTCGAGGCCGCGCTGTACTTCGGCTCCCGAAATGTGAGGCAGCTTAGGCATGCAGCGGTTCGGGCACAGTGAACGTGGTGATGAACGGATGGCCCGTGGAGGACAACGGGAACTCAGACAGGTACAGCGCAGTGGCCTCCATCAGGTTGGCAACCGCTTCTTCCACGGTTTCCCCCTGAGTCGTGGTCCCGGTTTCCGGATTGAGCGCGACGAACCCGCCTTCTTCGGCGGGTGTGAGCACGGCGGTCAGTTGCATACGAAGGCTCCTGGGCAAATCAGCGGCAATTGTCGCGCGAGCAGACCATCATCCCTTCCACACGAACGGAAACTTCAACTGCTGCCAGAAACCATTCGGCATGTAGTCGCCCTGCACGCCATAGCGCTCAGGCCACTTGCGGTCCGACTGCACCGCGGTGCCGAACAGGTGGTCGATGAAGGCGAAGTGCGCCGCGTAGTTCCTGTCGATCGCCTCGTCGTCCTGCGAGTGGTGCCAGTGGTGGAAGTTCGGCGTCACGATCAGGTAGCGCAGCGGCCCCAGCCGCACGCTGACGTTGGCGTGGTTGAACACCGCCTGGAAGCCGACGATGACGATGTAGGCGTCGATCACGTTCTTCGAAAAGCCGAGCACGAAGATGGGGGCCAGCACCATCGTGCGCGTGAGGATCAGCTCCAAGATGTGCTGACGCGAGCCGGCCATCCAGTCCATGTGCTTGGCGCTGTGGTGCACCGCATGCAGGCGCCACAGCGTCGGCACCTCGTGGTAGGCGCGGTGCGTCCAGTACTGCACCAGGTCGGCGACGAGGATGATCGCGAACAGCGCGATCGGAAACGGCAGGTCGCGCACCCAGGCTTGCACACCGTCTTTCACCGCCCAGCCGAACAGCTTGTGCACCAGCAGGTTGACCGCCAGCAGCACGAAGCCGACGATCATGTGGTTGACGATGAAGTGGTGGAAGTCGGTCTGCCACTCGGGGCGGAACACCGGCTGCTCGCTTGCGCAGCGGAAACAGCTTCTCGACGAAGACGAAGATCAGCGTCGAGCCGAGCAGGTCGAGGATGAACCAGTCCAGGCCGATGTAGGGCGTGTTGTCGGGGAAGTTCGGATCGACTTCGACTTTGTGCGCACCGAGCAGCAGCGTGAGCGCAATCAGGATGAAGGCGCCCGCCGACAACCAGCGCACGCGGCCGAAGACGATGTTGAACAACGCGATGCCGCCGGAGATGACGAGCGACCAGTACATCACCTGGCGCAACACCTCGACGTTGTAGTTCTGGCGCAGTTGCGGCGTCGTCAGGTACTCGGGCCAGTGAAAGGCCAGCACGCCGAGGAAGCACAGGATGGCGAGTGACAGCGCGATGACGCCGGAAACCATGCCGCGGCCGGCCTTGAGTTCGCCGTGCGATTCGCTGAGTTGATTGAGTTTGTCGAGCATCGGTGCAAAAACCTCCCGACGCGGATTATCGACCGTCCGTGCAGACGGCCCGTTGGCTCACAGCGGCGACTCGAGCTCGCTCCACGCGGTCGGTGACGGATCGCATGCGGCATCGGCCGCGGCCTGTTGCGGCCAGCCGAAGAAGGCCAACACCTCGTCGCGCCGCGCCATCGTGTCGGCCGCGCCGAGGCGCATCAGCTCGCGTGTGTAGCCGGCTTCGAACAGCAGGTAACTCGCCAGCGCCGCGCCGCCGCGCTGGTCGGCGCCCTCGCGGTTGACGCCGATGCCGCGCAACAAACTGAGGACCGGCCGCGGCAGCGATTGCACATGGCGCGCGGCGATGTCGTCCAGGCGCTCGCTCGGCGAGATCACGAGCACATCGACCGGCCGCAGCAGCGAATGCGCCCGCGCCGCGGGGTCGAGCAGTGCGAGCGTGCGGTTGATGCGCTGCAAGCGTTCGATATCGACCGACAGCGCATCGAGAAAGATGTTGGCCATCGCATGGCCGGCGATCTGCGCCAGGCTCGGATAGCCCGCCACCGCCCGCTGTTCGCCCGGTGGTTCGTGCAGCCGCCCCGCGCCGACGACGAGCACACGCTCGGCGCCCAAGTGAATGGCCGGCGAGATCGGCGCCGACTGGCGCATCGAGCCGTCGCCGAACCATTCGGTCGAACCAGCACTGTCGAGCGACTGCGCTGGAAAGACGAACGGAATCGCCGACGAGGCCAGCAGGTGATCGGCGCCGATCGTCGCCTGCACGGCGATGCGCTGCGAACGCAGCCAGGGCTCGAACGGCCGCGCCGTCTGGCAGAAGGTGACGTGCTGACCGCTCGAGTAGCTCGACGCGGTGACCGCGAGCGCGCTGATGTGCCCTGCTTCGAGCAGCGCCGGCAAACGATCGAACGCCACCACCTGCGCCAGCAACTCGGCCAGCGGCGCGTTGTCGAGCAGCGAGCGCGGGTCCGTCTGGCGCCAGCGCCGCAGCGCCCAGCCGAGCGAGAGCATCGTCAACCAGCGCGCACCGGAACGCACGACGCCGAAGGCATCGGCCCGATAGACCTGCTCGGCATGAAAGCCATGCCAGACCTTTGCCACGGCGGCCACCGCCTCGTCGAAGCGATCGGCCTGGCACGCCAGCGCCGCGGCGTTGATGGCGCCCGCCGACGTGCCGGCAATGATGCCGAACGGGTTGTGGCGCGGCGCGCCGACCTCGCGGCGCAAGCGCGCCACCGCGCGCAGCACGCCCACCTGGTAGGCCGCGCGCGCGCCGCCGCCCATCAGCACGAGGCCGGTGGTGGCAGAGGATGGTGCGTTGCTGGCCATGGCGAAGAACGACAGTTCGTAGAATTTCGGTGTGCCCGATCGTCACTTGAACCTTAGTGCCTACCGCTTCGTCGAATTGCCCGATGCCGCGGTTTTGTGCCAATCACTTCACGGCACGGCGCAGGCTGCGGGCCTGCGCGGCACGGTGATCCTGGCGCACGAGGGTATCAACCTGTTCCTCGCCGGTGAAGAGCGTGCGTTGCGCGGCTGGTTTGCGCAGCTGTGCGAAGACGGGCGATTTGCCGCACTCGACGCCAAGGAGAGCTGGAGCGAGCAGCAGCCGTTTCGCTTTCTGCGCGTCAAGGTCAAGCGCGAGATCATCCGCATGAACCAGCCGCAGGTGCAGCCGGCTGCCGGCCGCGCGCCGGCGGTCGATGCGGCGACGCTGGCGCGCTGGCTCGATCAGGGCCACGACGACGACGGCCGCGAACTCGTCATGCTCGACACGCGCAACGCCTTCGAGTTGGAACATGGTGCGTTCGACGGCGCGCTCGATTGGCGCCTCGCCAAGTTCTCGGACTTCCCGGCCGCGCTCGCCGCGCATCGCGATGAGTTGCAGGACCGCACCGTCGTCACTTACTGCACGGGAGGCATCCGCTGCGAGAAGGCGGCGCTGGCGATGCGAGAGGCCGGTGTGGAACATGTCTGGCAGCTCGACGGCGGCATCCTGCGCTACCTTGAGACGATGCCCGACGCGCCGCATTGGCACGGCCGCTGTTTCGTCTTCGATGAACGCGAGTCGACTCGACCCGCAGCTGCAGGGCGTCGCGAAATGAAGCAGCCGGCTGCTGCGCCTGTTCGGCCTGCTGCTGATGCTGACCGCGCTGGCCGTGCCGCTGGCGCGCGCTCCGGACCGGCCGGTGCAGACGCTCGTCGCACGCTGGGCGCCGCCGCCGTCGGACTTCATCGACGTCAAAGGCCAGATCGTTCACCTGCGCGACGAAGGCCCGCGCGAACTGATCGCCAGCGCCGATCGTCCTGCTGCACGGCACCGGCGCCAGCCTGCACACCTGGGAAGGCTGGGTGCGCACGCTGAAGAAGTCGCGCCGCGTCATCACCTTCGACCTGCCGGGCTTCGGCCTCACGGGGCCGTTTACCGGCCAGTACGCGGCCGACGATTACCGCGGCGACACCTATGCGCGCTTCGTGCTCGACGTGCTCGATGCGCTGAAAGTGAACAGCGCCGTCATCGGCGGCAACTCGCTCGGCGGCGAAGTAGCCTGGCGCGCGGTCACGCTGGCGCCTTCGCGCTTCACGCGCCTGTTGTTGGTCGATGCCTCGGGCTATGCCTTCACGCCCGGTTCGATCCCGCTCGGTTTTCGCATCGCCCGCATCCCCATGCTCAACCGCCTCGGCGAACACCTCTTGCCGCGCGCGCTGGTGGCGGCGAGCGTGGCCAATGTCTATGCCGACGATGCGCGCATCACCGAAGCGCTGGTCGATCGCTACTACGAGCTGACGCTGCGTGAAGGCAACCGCCACGCACTCGGCCTGCGCCTGCAGCAACTGGAACCCGGCGCCGCGACCGAGCGCCTGAAAGTCGATCAGCGTGCCGACGCTGGTGCTCTGGGGCGGCGCCGACCAGCTCATCCCCGTCGAGAACGCGCGCCGTTTCGGCAATGAGATTGCGGGCGCACGCGTCGTCGTGTTCGATGGCCTCGGCCATGTGCCGCAGGAAGAAGACCCGGCGCGCAGCCTCGCGCCCGTTCTCGATTTTCTGGAGATCAAACCATGACTGCAGCCCACACCTACGGCGCCAGCGTGCACTGGCAGCGCGCCGCCAACGAGACCTTCACCGACCAGCGCTACAGCCGCCGCCACGAGCTGCGCTTTGACGGCGGCGCGGTCGATGCCGGGCTTCATCAGCGGTGTCCGTCGGTGCCGCTGCCCTGGTCCGACCCGCGCGCGATCGACCCCGAAGAGATGCTCGTCGCGGCGATCGCGTCCTGCCACATGCTGTGGTTCCTGTCGCTCGCCGCCAAGGCCGGGCATGTGGTGGACCGCTACAGCGATGCGGCCGAGGGCGTGATGACGAAGAACGCCGCGGGCAAGCTGTGGGTGTCGCTGGTGACGCTGCGGCCGAAAGTGACGTTTGCTGAAGGGCATGGCCCGACAGCCGAAGCGCTCGACGCGCTGCACCACAAAGCGCACGAGGAGTGCTTCATCGCCAACTCGGTGAAGAGCGAGGTGCGCTGCGAGCCGCAGCCGGGTTGAGCCACGAACTCGTACGGAGTGAGTGCACAAGCAAGGCTTGGGGCCGGCCAGTGCGGGGCTGCGAATGCGACGCCCGCTGCGCGGGTTCGCTGCGGTACTCGCCTTGGGGTCGCACCGCGTAACTCGCTACGCTCACTTGCGTTCGCTGCGCTCGAACAGACGCGGTGAGTATGTTCACGAAGCGCATGAGTACATGCGCCGACCCCAAGACTCCGTTCCTCGCCGTTCGCATACGCATCCCCGCACCGGCCGGCCCCAAGCCTTGCAGATAGACCAACGTTCTTGGGGTAGAGGGGGAACGGCAAGTCGCGGGCATCGAGCCCACGGCTTGCCGCGCGCCGAAGGCGCGCAAGGCACACGAGCTGGGCTGGATGCCCGGCTCGGGTGCTACCTCCAACAAAGGGCAGTGGCTCTTGAGCAAAGCCGCGGGCGGGGGCGCGGCGGCGCGCCTGTGCGGCGGCGAGGAGCGGAAGGATTCGGTCGGCGCGTGTACTCACGCGCTTCGTAAACATACTCACCGTGTCTGTCCGAGCGAAACGAGCGCCAGCGAGTGCAGCGAGTTACACGGTGCGACCGAATCCCGAGCACCGCAGCGCAGTCGGCGCGCCTTTGGCGCCGACCGCCGCAGTGGCGCGCCGCCGCGCACCCGCCCGCGGCTTTGCGCTCTTCACGTCACAGGCGAAGCGCTCTCTTCTATACGATCGAACGCAAATCGGCGTCAGAGGTACGGCGAAATCGCCTTCATCGCCCGCGCGACGTAGTCTTCCTTCTCTCCGACCGGCGCCACGTAGTGCAGTGCACTCGCAGCAGCATCGGACCCCTCGGTTCGGCCGATGATCCACGCGGCGAGGTACGGCGACGCGAAACACCCGCCAGCGGTGGCGACGTTGCCCTCGGCGAAGAACGGCTGCTCAACACCTCGACGCCGGCCTCCTGCACCCACGGCTTCGTCGTCAGGTCCGTGCACGCAGGCACCGCGCCGAGCAGGCCGAGCTTGGCCAGCACGAGCGTTCCGGAGCATTGGGCGGCGATGAGCTGCCGCGCAGGGTCCAGACGCGAGCTCGCTCATCAGCGCTGCATCGCCGACGATCTCTCGCGTTCGGATGCCGCTGCCGACGATCACCGCATCGGCGCTTCGCGCCTCGGCCAACGTCGATTGCGCATGCACCGTGACGCCGTTCATCGACGTGACCGTCGGCTGCGGGCAGCAGATCGTCACCCGCCAACCCGGCTTCTTGATGCGGTTGAGGACGCCGAGCGCGATGAACGAGTCGAGCTCGTTGAAGCCTTGGAAGGTGAGGATGGCGATGTGCATGCGGCGATTGTCCTATCGCTCGCACGGGCGCGACGCCGTCATCAGCGCCTTCGCCGCCTCGGCCTCGCGCACAAGGGCATGCCGCCATGCCACACCCGTCGAATGCGCCCACGCGCATCGCGCTCGATACGCACCGGCTCGCCGTGATTCGCGAATCCACCGCCGAGCGATGACGTGGCCGCGGTCGGTGGCCGTGACTTCGATCTCGCTCGCGTCCTGCACCGGGTTGGCCAGGCCCGCATTGGCGAGCAGCACGCGCGGGCCGCCCATCGGCAGCAGGTCGAACGCGCCCCACAGGTTCCAGAAGCGGCCCTGCCAACGTGAGGTGCGCTGCGACGGCGCGCCGTGTTTCTCGAAGGCCTGCATCACCTGCAGCGCGCCGTCGAGCCATTGATGCGACAGGCCATCGGCCGCATTGGTCAGCACCGACACCGCGAGCTGGTGCTTCGGCACGCAGGCGGTGCGCGTGATGACGCCGGGGAAGCCGCCGCTGTGGCCGATGTGGTCCCAGGCGCCGGTCGTCGCCGCGATCGTGCCCAGGCCGTACCAGCGCGCGCCGCTGTCGTGCTCGCTGCGCCACTGGCGGCGTGTCATCTCGCGGCGGCTCGCGGCCGAGAGCACGCTGCTGCGTGCGTCGGGCGCGAGGCTGGCGAAGAAGCGTGCGAGGTCTGCCGCGGTGCTGACGAAGCCCGTCGCCGAGGCGAGCGCGTGCGTGCTCATGCCGACGTTGATGGCGACGCGCTTGCCGAGCGGATGTTTCGCGCTGTGGCCCTTCGCCAACTTGGCGCGTGCGGGCAGCACCTGCACGTCGGGCGACGTTTCTTCCAGGCCCGCCGCGGCGGCGATCTCGCGCGCCACCCACTCGACATAGCTCTCGCCCGTGATCTGCTCGATCGCCAGCCCGAGCAAACCGTAGCCGTGGTTCGAGTACTTGAAGCGCGTGTTGGCATCGAGAGTCGGCGGCTGCGCCAAGTCTTCGCGCAGCGCCTTCTCGTTCAAGAACGCGCGCTGCAACCACCACTGCGTCGCGTCGGTGCCGTCGCGCACCAGGCCGGCGCTGTGGCTTGCGAGCTGCGCCAGCGTCAACGCGCCGACATCGGCACGCAGGCCGCCGACATATTGACCCACCGGATCGTCGAGCCGCAGCTTGCGCCGCTCGCGCAGCTTCATAAGCGCCGCGGCGGTGAAGGTCTTCGAATGCGAAGCGACGCGAAAACGATGACGCGGCGTCAGCGCGATGCCGCGCGGCAAGTCGGCATGACCGAACGCCGCTTCGAAGACGAGCTTGCCCTTGTGCGCGACGGCGATCACGCAGCCCGGCTGCTCGGTGATGCGCATCTGGTGTTCGAGCCACCGCGGCAAATACTCAACAGCCGCGTCGAGCCAGCTCATTCCACCGCTACCTTCCCCGCCTCGATCCGAATCTGCCGCTTGCAGCGCTCGGCGATCGCGCGGTCGTGCGTCACCAGCACCAGCGTCGTGCCGGCTTCGCGGTTCATGTCGAACATCAGCTCCATCACGCGCTCGCCGGTGGCGAAGTCGAGGCTGCCGGTCGGCTCGTCGGCCAGCAGCACGGCGGGCTTGACGACGAACGCGCGCGCCAGCGCGACGCGCTGCTGCTCGCCGCCCGACAGCACCTTCGGGTAATGCGTCAACCGCTCGCCCAAGCCGACGCGTTGCAGCATCTCTTCGGCCGTGGCGCGGGCATCGCGCTTGCCGAGCAGCTCGAGCGGCAGCATGACGTTCTCGACCGCATTCAGATTGGCGAGCAACTGGAAACTCTGGAAGACGAAGCCCAGCCGTTTGGCGCGCACCGCGGCGCGATCGTCTTCGTTCAGCTTGAAAAGATCCTTGCCGGCCAGACGTACCGTGCCGCTGGTCGGCACATCGAGGCCGGCGATGATCGACAGCAGCGTGCTCTTGCCCGAGCCCGAGGCGCCGACGATGGCCACCGACTCGCGCGCCGGCAGCGCGAAGTGGATATCGTCGAGTATCGTCAGCGTGCCGGTCGAGTCGCTGACTTGTTTGGTGACATGTTCGACTTCAATCAGAGGTGGCGACGAGCTCATGAATGATGTTGTTTCGAAGGAGCGCCGTGCATGGCTGGCGCACTGTAGCCGCATCGGTGCGCTGGCCGCGGCAGCGGCCGTGTTGCCCTGTATCGCAGCAGGTCAAGCGGTGGGCCAGACACCCTCGCCGCTGATCCTCGTCGTCGGCGACAGCCTCTCGGCCGAGTACGGCCTGGAGCGCGGCGCTGGATGGGTGGCGCTGCTCGAACAGCGATTGGCGCGCGAGAAGATCGCTGCGCGCGTGGTCAACGCCAGCATCAGCGGCGACACCACGTCGGGCGGCCGCTCGCGCCTGCCGGCCTTGCTCGCGCAGCACAAGCCGACGCATGTGATCCTCGAACTCGGCGGCAACGACGCGCTGCGCGGCCTGCCGCTGCCGATGACGCAGGACAACCTGCGCACGATGGCGCAAAGCTCAAAGGCCGCCGGCGCGCGCGTGCTGATCGCCGGCATGCAGATGCCGCCGAACTACGGCCGCAAGTACGCCGAAGATTTTGCGTCGATGTTCGGCGCGGTGGCCAAGAGCGAGGGCGCGGCGCTCGTGCCCTTCCTGCTCAAGGGCGTGGCCGACATCGCCGACAGCGAAGAGAAGATGTTCCAGGCCGACCGCATCCACCCGAACGCCGGAGCGCACCCGATCATCCTGGGCAATGTGTGGCCCGTGCTGCTGCCGCTGGTGCGCGGCAGCAGCAAGCAACGCTAGCGGACCTGCTGCTCGCGCATGCGGCGCGGCCCTTCGCCGCGGCGATCGTCGTCGCGGTCTTGCGCGCGCTCGCGCTCGCGTTCACGTTCACGTTCGCGCGCCTGGGCAGGGTTGTTGCCCTGCGGCGATTGAGGCTGTTGCACCTGCGGCGCTTGCTGCGGCCGCGGCGGCGGGGCGGGAATAACGACGTTGGGCGATGCCCCGATCGGCCGCTGCGCTTCCACCGGCGCCGGCGCGCGCTGCACCGCTGCCGGCGGTGCGACGCGCCGTTCGGCGCCGCGATCGTCACGCTCACGGCGCTGGTCGCGTGATTCGCGCTGCTGGCTCTGCGGCGCGCCGTCGCGCTGGCTCTCGCCCTGTCGCGTTGACGCTGCGGCACGCCCTCGCGCTGTGTCGGCACGGGCTGTTGCACGATCTGCGGCTGGCCTTGCTGTGCCGCCGGCGGCGGCACAGGCCGCGGCACGTTGGGTGACTGCCCCGTGGGCGGCGCGACGACACCGCGGCCGTTCGGCGCGCCGTTGCGCTGCTCGGCCGAAGGCAAGCGGTCGCCGCGGTTGGCCTGCCCGCCATCGCCTTGCCCTGCGCCGACGGCACGCGCTGCGGGGCCGCTCCACGGTGCTTGCCGCACGGCGCCCGGCGCGGCCGGCACGGCACCACCCGGCGCCGCCACCACGCGCGCCGCAGGCGGCGCCGGCGGCACGAAAGCGTTGCCCGCGGGAGCGCCTTGCACGTTGCGCGAGCCCGTGCCTTGCCAGGCGGCGACGGTGCGGTTGTCCACCGGCACGACGACGCGGTTGTTGATCTGCTGGCGCGACTGCATCACGCCCTGCGGCACCACGGTCACACCACCGGCGACGCCCTGGTTGGTGTACATGATCGGGCCAGTCGGCACAGTGCGCTCGTAGCGCGGGTTGGGGCCGTGCCAACGGTCATGGGTGCGGTTGACGTTGCGCACATAGACGTTGGTGACGCTGTACGACGGGTAGTAAATCTCGCGCGGCGCCAGCGGCACCCAGCCGACGGCCGGGCCGCCGATGTTGATGCCGACGCTGACGTGAGGCCCGCCGAACCAGGCCACCAGCGCCGGCGCATAGACCGGCCGCGCGACGTACTGGCCCGGGCACCAGCCCCAGCGGCCGCCGTAGTGAACCCAGCGCCCGTAGTGAAACGGCGCAAAGCCCCACGGCGCGTCATCGACCCAGGTCCAGCCGTAGCGGCGCGAGTGCACCCATTGGCCGTAGCGGTACGGCGCCCAATCGGCGGCCACCACGGTCGGGTACCAGACGGTGCCGTACTCGGGGTGGCGGTCCCAGCGGCCGTTGCGGTCGAGGTCGTCGGCGCCGGTCATCTCATTGGAAACATAACGGTTGCGCTCGCGCGTGTCGTCGCGGTCTTGGCGCGCCACCCAGTCGCCGAAGCGGTCGTTCTGCGGCGTGGCCCAGGCGTAATGCGTGACGCCGCGCTCTTGCCAGAACTCGGCGCGCTGGCCGTCGTTCAAGTCGAGCACGCTGTCGTTGGATTCGAAGCGCATCGCGCCGGCCAGCGTTTCGCCGAGGCTGCTCTGCTCGCGCACATCGACGCGGTAGTGGCCCGGCCGCAGCGGTTCGTAGCGGCCTTCGTTGGTGACGACCGCGAACTCACGCACCGACTCGCCGCCGCGCACGCGCAGCGCCACGCTGCCGCCGTGCACGCGCATGCGCACGCGGGCGTCGTCGAGCTGGGTGAATTCGACATCGGTGGCGCCGTCCAGGCGCAGCGTGGCCGAGCCGATCTGCACCTCGGCCCGGCCGCCCTGCTCGGCGGAAATGCGGTCGCCCTCGGTCACCGGGCGGTTGCGCCGGGCCTGCACCCACTCGCCCTGCTCGTCGTCGAACAGCCAGACGTTGCCGTCGGTCTCGGCGATGCGGCCGACGCGCCCCGGCGGGTCGGCCAGGGCGGCCAGCGCAAAAAAGGCCAGCGTCAGCAGCAGCAGCGATTGCAGCGTGCGCTGAAGGAAGGGTTGCGAGATGGCGGCGGGTGTCATGTCAACTCCTCATGCGGCGCCGGTGCTTGCCCAGCGCCTTGGTCCGCACAACGCAGGCCACGGTACCGCCGCTGACGCGCTTGACGTTGCTTTACGTTTCAGGCGGCCACTTCAGTCGTCTGCCGCTCGCGCCCAGCTCCGGGAACAGCACGCTGGTGAAGCCCAGTTTCGTGAGGTCCGTCATCCGCGTCGGGTACAGGCGGCCGATCAGGTGGTCGCACTCATGCTGCACCACGCGGGCGTGGAAGCCCTCGGCCTCGCGCTCGATCGGCTGGCCGGTCGGGTCGAAGCCGCGATAGCGGATGTGCGCGTGCCGCGGCACCACGCCACGCAGGCCCGGCACCGACAGACACCCTTCCCAGCCCTCTTCCACCGCCTCGTCGAGCGGCAGGATGACCGGGTTGCAGAGCACCGTCAGCGGCACCGGCGGCGCCTCCGGGTAGCGCTCGTTCCGACTGAAACCAAAGATCACCACTTGCAGATCGACGCCGATCTGCGGCGCCGCCAGGCCGGCGCCGTTGGCTGCTTCCATCGTGTCGAACAGGTCGGCGACGAGGGCATGCAGTTCGGGCGTGTCGAACTGCGCCACAGGCGGCGCCACGCGCAGCAGGCGCGGGTCGCCCATTCTGAGAATTTCTCGAACGGTCACTGCAAGCTCACCTCCACAACCATGCCGCACCGCGCACGCCGGACGAGTCGCCATGCTTTGCCCGCAGCAGCGGCGTGGCGACGGTATCGGAGAAGACATGCGGCGCCCAGCGCTGCGGCACGTCGGCGTACAGCGCGTCGATGTTGCTCATGCCACCGCCGAGCACGATAGCCGAGGGGTCGAGCACATTGACGATCTGAGCCAGCGCGCGCGCCAGGCGTTCTGTGTAGCGGCGCATGCTGGCCTGCGCCGCCGCGTCGCCTGCGGCCGCGGCGCGGACGATGGCCGGCGCGTCGATCGCGGCGCCGCCTTGGCGCGCATGGTCTGCGGCGAGGCCGGGACCGGAGAGCAGCGTCTCGTTGCACTCGCCGCGCCCGCACCAGCAGGCGATGCGCAGCACGCGCTCGTCGCCGTCGATCTGCGGCGCCGGGTTGTGCCCCCACTCGCCGGCCACGCCCTGGTGGCCGGCCCAGACTGCGGCCATCGATCGCGATGCCCGCGCCGACCCCGGTGCCCAGGATCACCGCGAAGACCACACGCTCGCCGGCCGCGGCGCCATCGACGGCTTCGCTCACCGCCAAACAGTTGGCGTCGTTCTCGGCACGCACCGGGCGCTGCAGCAGCGCTTGCAGGTCACGGTCGAGCGCACGGTCGTTGAGGAAGGTCGAGTTCGCACCCTTGACCAGCCCGGTGACCGGCGAGATGCAGCCGGGGATGCCCACGCCGAGCGGCAGTCCCGACACGCCGAGCTTGCCCTCTGCTGCCCGCACCAGCGCGACGATCGCGCCCACCACCGCGTCATAGCCCGTGCGCGGCGTGGCGATGCGCTCGCGCAGCAGAAAGCGGCCGTCGTCACGCGCGAGGGCGGCGACCTCGATCTTGGTGCCGCCGAGGTCCACGCCGAGAAGCGGCTTTCGATCGTTCGCCGGCAGCGTCGCACTCACGCCGGCGCTCCCAGCAGCGCCCGCAGCGCCGCCTCGTCGATCACCTGCACACCCAGCTCGCGCGCCTTGTCGAGCTTGCTGCCCGCCGCCTCGCCGGCGACGACGTAATGCGTCTTCTTGCTCACCGAGCCCGAGACCTTGCCGCCGGCGGCTTCGATCAGGGCCTTGGCGTCTTCGCGTTCGAGGGTCGGCAGCGAGCCGGTGAGGACGAAGGTTTTGCCGGACAGCGGTTTCGGTGTCGTATCCGCTTCGCCGTCGTGTTCGACCCACGTCACACCGGCAGCGCGCAACTGCTCCACGACCTCGCGGTTGTGCGGTTGCTCGAAGAACGTGCGGATGCTTTGCGCGACGACGGGCCCGACATCGGGCGCTTCGAGCAACTGCTCGGTGCTCGCATCCATCAAGCGGTCGAGCGCGCCGAAGTGCCGAGCCAAATCTTTCGCCGTCGTTTCGCCGACGTGCCGGATGCCGAGCGCGTACAAAAATCGCGCCAGCGTCGTTTGCTTGCTCTTGCCGATCGCGGCGACGAGGTTGACCGCGCTCTTGTCGCCCATGCGTTCGAGTTGCGCCAGCGACGCCACGCCCAACTTGTACAGATCGGGCAGCGTCTTGATGACGCCGGCATCGACGAGTTGATCAACGATCTTGTCGCCCAGGCCTTCGATGTCGAGCGCACGGCGCTGCGCGAAATGCAGGATCGCCTGCTTGCGCTGCGCCGGGCACGAGATGCCGCCGCTGCACCGCCAATCGACCTCGTCTTCTTCGCGCACGATCGTCGCGCCGCAGATCGGGCAATGGCCACCGAGCTTCTTGTAGAGGTCGAACGGCTCGCCGGACGTTTGAAGGGCGCTTGTCCAACACCACGCCGACCACCTCGGGAATCACATCCCCCGCGCGGCGCACGATCACCGTGTCGCCGATGCGCACATCCTTGCGCCGTGCTTCGTCCTCGTTGTGCAGCGTCGCGTTGCTGACCGTCGTGCCGCCGACGAACACCGGCTCCAGTTTGGCCACAGGCGTGAGCTTGCCGGTCCGCCCGACCTGGATGTCGATGCCGCGCAGCACGGTCATCTGCTCCTGAGCGGGGTATTTGTGCGCCACCGCCCAACGCGGCTCGCGCGAAACGAAACCGAGCTGTTGTTGCAGCGCGCGGCTGTTGACCTTGTAAACGACACCGTCGATGTCGAACGGCAGCGCATCGCGTTGCGCCGCGATCTCGGCGTGAAAGCCGACGAGGCCGTCGGCGCCCGCAACGACACGACGCCGCGCATCGACCGGCAGCCCCATCGCCGCCAGCGCGTCGAGCAGCGCGGCGTGCGTCGCCGGCACCGTCCAGCCCTGAACGTCGCCGAGGCCATAGGCAAAGAACGACAGCTTGCGCGACGCCGTCACAGACGAGTCGAGCTGCCGCACCGCGCCGGCCGCGGTGTTGCGCGGGTTGACATAGGTCTTCTCGCCCTTGCTGCGCTGCGCTTCGTTCAACGCCTCGAAATCATCGCGGCGCATATAGACCTCGCCGCGCACTTCGAGCACCGGCGCCTCGGCACCGATCAAGCGCAGCGGGATCTGTGCGATCGTGCGGATGTTGTGCGTCACGTCCTCGCCGGTCTCGCCATCGCCGCGCGTGGCCGCCTGTGCCAGCACGCCGAGCTCGTAGCGCAGGTTGATGGCCAAGCCGTCGAACTTGAGTTCGCACGCGTACTCGACCGGCGGCGCATCTTCCGCCAGCTTCAAGTCGCGCCGCACGCGCTTGTCGAACTCGCGTGCGCCGCCTTCCGTGGTGTCGGTCTCGGTGCGGATCGACAGCATCGGCACGACATGCCGCACCGGCGCCAGACCGTCCTGCACGGTGCCGATCACGCGCTGCGTCGGCGAGTCGGCGGTGAGCAGTTCCGGATGCGTCGCTTCGAGCGCCTGCAGCTCCTGGAACAGCTTGTCGTACTCGGCATCGGGAATCTGCGGCGCGTCCAGCGTGTAGTACAGGTGCGCGTGATGGTTCAACTGCGCGCGCAGTTCGCTGGCGCGCGCAGAAAGCGCGTCTGCCTTCGCAGTCACTGGAACAAGCGTCGCGCCACCGCGCTGCCCGCGGCCATGTCGCGCGACTCCAAGGCGCTGTACAGCGTCTTCAACTCCGACGCGATCGTCGTGTAGTGCTGCAAGGTGATCGGCCGCTCGTCGTCGTCGATCGCGGTGGCGTCCATCTCGGTAGCCAGCGCACGGATCGCCGCCTGCCAGGCGCCGAAGGGGTCGGCCGCCTCGGTTGTCTGTGCCACGTCTAGCGAGAGCGTCAGTCGGCGCACAGCGGCCTGCTGCGGGTCTTCGGACAGCGCGGCCTGGGCGTCGAACGACAGCACGAGAACGGGCGGTGCGCCGTCTTGAATCAGCGCTGGGCCGCTCCCAAGCTGATTCGCCCCCCTCGGGGGGTGGCGGGGGTAGTCACCCGCCAGGGGGCCGTCATGACTGCCGGGCAGCACCATGCGGCCGGGCATCGTGCCGAGAATGAAGCCATGCCGCTCCGCGCATTGGCGCAGATAGCCGACGCTCCATGCTGCAGCGTTGGCCTGCAAATGAATCGCCAGGTGCGCGTCGTGCGCACCGGCAAACGCGTCGAGTTCCTTGGCGCGAGCGCGCACATCGAGCATGTCGGGGAAATCGGGCACGGCACCGATCGCGTCGGCAAAGCCCTGCACTTTCTGCACGAACTCCGAATACTCGATCTCGTTCAACGCGCCGCTGCGGTTGGCCAGTTGCACGCCGGCCTGCAGCTCGCCGTAACGCGCGCCGGGCTGCGGCGCCTCCCACTGCGACGACTCGGTGTTCAGGCCCTCGATGAAGAACGGCTTGCCGCCGGCGCGGCGCGACGCCGGCAGGTGCGCGATCACCGCCTCACCGGCCACAGGCGCTTCGAGGCCGAGCGTGGCGATGGCGTCGATCAGCGCATCGACGCGCGTGCTCAGACGGCGGGCCGCCGCAGCCGCCGGTGTGGCCGCCACCGTGCCCACGCCGTTGCCGAGCGTCGGCTCGACGCGCTGCATCGCCGGCGGGGCCGGCATCACGATGCCTTCGGCCTTGCGCGGCAGCGCGCGCCGCGCGCTCCACCAGCCGTGCACCCCGAGCGCTGCAAGCACCACCGCGGCGGCTACGAGGAGGGCAATGGTGAGGCTCATGGCAGCGAGTGTGCCGCTGTCATCTACGCGGCCTCGGCCATCGACACGGCAGAGTCCATGTCCACCGCCACGATCCGCGACACGCCCTGTTCCTGCATCGTCACGCCGATGAGTTGCTGCGCCATCTCCATCGCGATCTTGTTGTGGCTGATGAAGAGGAACTGCGTGGCCTTGGCCATCTCCGTCACCAGCTTGCTGTAGCGCTCGGTGTTGGCGTCGTCGAGCGGTGCATCGACTTCGTCGAGCAAACAGAACGGCGCCGGGTTCAGCTGGAAGATCGCAAAAACGAGCGCGATCGCGGTCAGCGCTTTCTCGCCGCCGGACAGCAGATGGATCGTGCTGTTCTTCTTGCCCGGCGGCTGCGCCATCACCTGCACGCCGGCGTCGAGAATCTCGTCGCCGGTCATCACGAGTTTGGCCGTGCCGCCGCCGAACAACACCGGGAACATGCGGCCGAACTGCTCATTGACCTGGTTGAAGGTGGTGGCCAGCAGCTCGCGGGTTTCGCTGTCGATGGTCTTGATCGCCGCTTCGAGCATCGTCATCGCCTCGCGCAGGTCGGCGTCTTGCGCGTCGAGGAAGGTCTTGCGCTCGCGCGACGTGGTCAGCTCTTCGAGCGCGGCCAGGTTCACGGCGCCGAGCGCTTCGACCTCGCGGTGCAGGCGGTCGATCTCGCTTTGCAGGCCCTGCAGCTTCACGCCGTTGTCTTCGATGCTCTTGGCGAGCAGCTCCCGATCGACATTCGCCGCCGTGAGCTGTTCAAGGTACTGCGCGCCGCCGAGCGACGCCGCCTGCTCTTCGAGCTGCAGCTTGGTGATTTTCTCGCGCAGCGGATCGAGGCTGCGCTCGATACCCATGCGCTGTTCGTCGAAGCCGCGCAACTTGGCTGACAAGTCGTCGTACTGGCTGCGCTGCGCGGCCAGCGCCGACTCGCGTTGCAGCTTCAGCGCCAGCGCGGTCTGCAAACCAGCCTGCGCGGCAGCATCGTCGAGGGTGCCGAGTTCGTCCTTCAACTGCGCGACGGCCTGCACATTGGCCGCCACTTGCTGCGTCGCGGTTTCGATCGAACGCTGCAATTCCTCGCGGCGCGTGATCAGCGTGCGCGACTGGAACTGCGCCTCTTGCGCGCGCAACGCCAGCGCGCGGCCCTGCTCGCGCGCTTCGGCGAGTTTGCGTTCGGCCTGGATGACGGCTTCGTCGAGGTCGGCGTGGCGCTCCTGCGTCGTCGCCAGTTGCATGTCGAGCTCTTCGAAGCGCGCTTCGCCGGTGGCGCGGCGCTCGGCCAGCGCTTCGAGCTGCGCGTCGGTCTCGGCGAGCTCTTCGTCGAGCTGCGTGCTGCGCGCCGTCGCGGCATCGGCGAGTTGCGTCAGGCGCAGCAGCTCGACCTGGAACTGGTGCGCGCGCGTTTGTGCGTCGGCGGCGTCGCGGCGCACGCTGGCCAGCTTCAACGACGCTTCGGTGTACTGCGCTTCGCAACGCACCAACGCTGCGCGCGCTTCTTCGGCGATCAGGCTCTGCGCGCGCTGCTGGCGTTCGAGGTTCTCGATTTCCTGCGCGCGGGCGAGCAAGCCCGCACGCTCGTCGTCGGGCGCGTAGAAGCTGACCGCGAACTGCGTCACCGCATGGCCCTCGCGCGTCATGATGACTTCGCCGTGCGTCAGCTTGCCGCGGTTGGCCAGCGCCTCGTCGAAGCTCGATGCCGTGTACACGCCTTCGAGCCAGTCGCCGAGCAGTGCCTTCAAACCCGCATCGCCCAGGCGCAACAGTTCGGACAGGCGCGGTAACGTCTGGTGCGTGCTCGGCAGCGCCGCGGCGGGGCGCGTGTAGAAGGCGAGCTTCGACGGCGGCGCGTCGCCGGCAAAGGCGCGCACGGTGTCGATGCGGCCGACTTCGAGCGCATTCAGCTTTTCGCGCAGCGCGGCTTCGAGCGCGGTTTCCCAACCGGACTCGATGTGGATCTGCGTCCACAGGCCTTGCAGCGATTCGAGGCCGTGCTGCGCCAGCCAGGGCTTCAACTTGCCCTCGGTCTGCACTTTCTCCTGCATCGCGCGCAGCGCTTCGAGCTTGGCCGAGAGTTCGGCGAGCTTGCCCGAGTGCTGGTTCGACTTTTCCTGCAAGTCGCGGCGCTGCTCGTCGAGCGCGGGCACGTCATCGGTCAACGTGGCGAGGCGGCCTTGGACTTGCGACAGCGCCAGCGCCGAGGCCGTGCTCTTGTTGGTCAGCTCTTCCAAACGCACCTGGTCCGGCGCCGACAGGCCCTGCCGCTCGGCCGCGAGCTTGTCGCGCCGCGCCTTCGCCGTGCGCGACTGCTCTTCGACGTTGCGGCTGTCGGCCGCGAGCACCTGGATCTGCTGCTGCACCTCGCCGACCTTGGTGCGCTGCTCGTTGCTCTTGGCCTGCGCGGCGCGCACTGCGTCTTCGAACGTCGGCAGTTGCTGGCCGTGGTCCTCGGTTTGCGCGGCCAGCGTCGTCGCTTCGTCGTCGGCGCCACTCAACTTGGCGGCGATCGACTCGATCTCGGCCTGCGCCTCGCCGTTGCGCTGCTGCCAGGTGGTGTCTTGCGCCGCGAGTTCAGCGATGCGTTGCTCGACGCGCGCACGGCTGTCGATCACGTAGCGGATGCGCTCTTCCAGGCGGCTGGCTTCGAGCGCCGCTTCGGCCAGCAGCCCTTGCGCGCCGTGCAGCGAATCGCCGGCTGCGTAATGCGCCTGGCGCACGGTGTCGAGCTCGCTCTCGGTATGGCGCAGTTGCGCGATCTTTTCTTCGAGTGCGGTCTGCGCGTCGGCCACAGCTTTCTTGACGCGCTCTTCTTCCTTGGACGCATCGCGGTGCTTGAGGAACCAGAGCTGGTGCTGCTTGGTCGTGCCCTCGTCCTGCAGCGCGCGGTAAGTCTGCGCGACCTCGGCCTGCTTCTCCAACTTGTCGAGGTTCGCATTCAACTCGCGCAGGATGTCTTCGACGCGCACCAGGTTCTCGCGCGTGTCCTTCAGCCGGTTCTCGGTTTCGCGGCGGCGCTCCTTGTATTTGGAAACGCCGGCGGCCTCTTCGAGAAACATGCGCAGCTCTTCGGGCTTGCTCTCGATGATGCGGCTGATCGTGCCCTGGCCGATGATCGCGTAAGCGCGCGGCCCCAGGCCCGTGCCGAGGAACACGTCCTGCACGTCGCGGCGGCGCACCGGCTGGTTGTTGATGTAGTAGCTGCTCGTGCCGTCGCGCGTCAGCACGCGCTTGACGGCGATGTCGGAAAACTGGTTCCACTGCCCACCGGCGCGCGCCAGCGTGTTGTCGAAGACGAGTTCGACGCTGGCGCGGCTGGCCGGTTTGCGCTGGCCGCTGCCGTTGAAGATCACGTCCTGCATCGACTCGCCGCGCAGCTCGCTGGCCTTGGATTCGCCGAGCACCCAGCGCACGGCGTCGATGATGTTGGACTTGCCGCAGCCGTTGGGCCCGACGACGCCGACCAACTGGCCGGGCAACTGGAACGTGGTCGGTTCGGCGAAGGACTTGAAACCAGACAGCTTGATCGACGTGAGGCGCATCGCGAACCCGAGCTAAGTCATTGATCTTGAATGAAAAATGCGCCACCGGCTGGTGAACGCATCGGCTCGGATGTTAGCAGCGGCCTTCGCTCGATCGGCCCCGCGCGGCGTCCACGCGAAACGGGTTGAAACCACTGCGACACCACGGCCGCCGCGCGCCCGTGCAATCCGCCGCGCGGCGCTCGCGACAGGCCCCCCGACAATGAATTTCCCTCACGAGTTTGCGAACGCACCATGCCCGTCATCGCCGTCGTCAACCCCAAAGGCGGCAGCGGCAAGAGCACGCTGGCCACCCATCTCGCCGGTCACGGCGCTGCCCTCGGCTTGCCGGTGATGCTCGGCGACGCCGACCGCCAGAAATCGACGCTGGTCTGGTTGCGCAAGCGCAGCACCGAACCGCTGGCGGCCAAGGCGCCCATCGTCAGTTGGATCGTGGACAGAGACAAGATCCTGCGCCCGCCGAGCAACGTCACCCATGTCGTGCTCGACACGCCCGCGGGTTTGCAAGGCCACGATCTCGTGCGCGCGGTGATGTGCGCCGACGCGATCGTCATGCCGGTCTGCGATTCGGCCTTCGACCGCGACGCTGCCGCGCAATGCTGGGCCGAGCTGCAGCACCAGCCGCGCATCGCCAGCGGCCGCTGCCGCGTGGCCGCGGTGGGGATGCGCATCGACACGCGCACGCGCTCGCATGGCGCCTTGCAAGGTTGGGCGCAGAACGTCGGCCTGCCCTTTCTCGGCGTGCTGCGCGACACCAAGCTCTATGTGCGCTGTATCGAACGCGGTCTGACCATCTTCGATCTGCCGCTCGCGCAATCGCAGGCCGACCGCGAGCAATGGCGCGCGATCCTCGATTGGCTCGACCCGCTGTGGGTGAGCCGCGAGCTGTGCACGCCGTCGCAGGCCGGCGCGTTGGCGCAAACGCAAGAGCCGGTGCGGGCAACGAAGATGGATGCCGAAGGCCGCGTCGAAACGGCGCCGGTGCGCGTCAGGCCGGCGCCGCGCCAGACCACGGGCAAGGTCAGCGAGTTGGCGGCGGCGCTGGCGCCGGTGACGCCGTCAGCCTCGCGCGGCTGGTTGCGCCAAGCCTTCGGCTGGTTGGGCTGAGCTAGCATCGCTGCTCCTCATCGCGCCACGAGGCGCAGCAGCGATGCCCCAACTCAAAGTCTCCCAACGCAGCAAGCCTGCCGCACCGCCGTCGGCGCCGAGCAAACGGCTCGACGTGTTCCCGAACCCCGCGCCCGAGCGCGACTACGTGATCCGCTTCGACGTGCCCGAGTTCACCTGCCTGTGCCCGCTCACCGGCCAGCCCGACTTTGCGCACTTCACGATCGAGGTCATCGCCGACCAACATTGCGTCGAGACGAAGAGCCTGAAGCAGTACTTCTGGAGCTATCGCAACGAGGGCGCGTTCCACGAGAAGGTGACGAACACGATCCTGAGCGACTTGGTCGCCGCGATCCAACCGCGCTTCGCCCGCATCCACGCCGACTGGTTCGTGCGCGGCGGCATCCGCACCTTTGTCACGGCGGAGCATCGTGCGAAGGGTTGGAAGCCGGCGCCACGGGTCGAGTTGCCGCGCACCGAATGACGCCGCTCGTCGAACGCCGCGCTTACCAGAAGTACGCCGTCGATGTTCGCGAAAGCGCGATCGACGGCCACGGCGTGTTCGCCGCCGTTGGCATCCCCGCGCTGGTCAAGATCGGCGAGATCCGCGGCGAGGCGATCAGCGTCGAAGAAGCACGCATCCGCGCCACGCGGCACGAGCGCATCATGATCGTCGAGCTGTCGGCAAGGCGCGCGATCGACTTCACGAAGTCCGCCGACCCGATGCGCTTCACGAATCACAGTTGCCAGCCCAACGCGCGGCTGTCGATCGAAAACGGCCGCGTCGAGTTCTACGCGCTGCGCGTGATCGCGCTCGGTGAAGAACTCACCGTCGATTACGGCGAGACGCACCACGACGGCAAGCTCGCCTGCCGCTGCGGCGCCGCAGGTTGTCGCGGCGCGCTCTAGCGCAGGCGCGCCGCGAGCGCGTCCAGGTATGCCGGGAACTGCTGCAGATCGTTGTGCCCCGCGCCCGGGATCAGCACGCGCTCGGCGTGCGGCGCGGCACGCAACAGCCGCTCGCTGTGTTGCGGCGCGATCAGGTCGTCGCGTTCGCCATGCAGCAACAGCAGCGGTGACTTGATGCGCGCCAACGCATCGTCAGTGCGCAGCGGATAGCGCAGCACGGCTTTCGGCACCCAGCGGTAGTGCTCGGCCGCCAGCGCGGCCATGCTTTCGTAGGGGCTGACGAGCACGGTGAGTTCAGGTTGCACTTCGGCCGCCAAACCCGCGGCGAGCGCGCTCCCCAGCGAGCGGCCGAAGAAGACGCGCTTCTTGCCGGCGTAGCGCGGCGCGATGTTGGCCCAGGCCGCGCGCACGTCGGCTTCGAGTTGCGTCTGGCTGTCGATGCGGCCGCCGCTCTTGCCGTAGCCGCGGTAGTCGAGCATGAAGAGATCGAGATTCAAGCGGCGATAGAAGTCGGCGTTGGAAAACCAACTGTCGAGGTTGCCGGCATTGCCGTGCAGAAAGAAGACGACGCCGCGCGGCTCGCGGTGGCGCAGGTGCAGCGCGTGCAACCGCGCGCCCGGAACCTCGACCCAGGCCTCGTGCACATCGGCGCCGAAGTCGAAGCGGTGCTCGGCCGGCAGCTTGCCCGGCAGAAAAATCAAACGCTCCTGCTGCCACCACAACAACAAGAGCAGCGCCGCGTACAGCAGCGCAACGGCCAACGCCGCGCCGGCGAGGGCTTTCAACAAACGTCGCACCAAGCGACGCTCAACGCACCGGCGACCACGAGGCCAGTGCCGTGCCCAGACGCTCGGCCTCGCGCTCGCGCAACGCGGCGCGCACTTCGATCGCGGCGGCCACCGTCTCGGCCGGCGCAGCGCCCGTCGGCCCGGCGAGGCGGCGCTGGTCTTCGCGCAAGCGATTCGCCGCGGCGCGATCGTGGAAGCCGTCGGCAGCACCCGGCAGCAGCCACGCGCGCGTGCCGAAAACGCCGCTGCCCGCCAGCTTGGCCAGTTGCGGCCAGTGCGCGGCGGTGAAGTCATAAGCCGCGGCTGCATGCACCGGCTCGTTGCCGACGATGCCGGGCACGTCGGTGGCGATGTTGGGCGGCAGCCAGCCGGCCACCGATGCGTCGAGCAACTGCTTCGCGCGCACCGGGTTCGGATCGACCGCCAACGCGCGCACGAGCAACTGGCGCTCTTCTTCGCTGTTGGTGGCGCGCAGCGCGGCCCACAGCGCTTGCGATTCCTCGGCGCTGGCGTTGCGCGCCACGGCGCCGATGACGGCGCCGCGCAACGAGCCGGGCACGCGCGACGCACCGGCCTTGCCGGCGGGATCGAGCGCCGCGCTCCAGCGTTCGCGCGCGCGGGCCGTCACGTCGGCATCACCGAGTTGCGCCAACGCGCCGATCAGCACGCCGCGCAAGCGGCGCGACTCCGCATCCTCGTTCGCAGCTTCGTCCCAACCCAGGCGGGCGAGTTCGGGCGCGAGCAGCGAACGCGCCGCGCTGCGCAGGCGCTGCTGCGCCGGCGTGCCATGCAGCGTGCGGTCGAGCTGCGTCAGTTGCGACGCCGCCTGTGCGAACAGCGGCGCGCGGCCGTCGCCGCCGGCTTGCGGCACCTGCGCCAGCCACGCGAAATGCTGCGCCAGGTCTTGCTGGCCGGCCATCGCGAGCGCAAAGCTGTCGGCCAGCAAGGCCACGCGGTCGGCGGCGGCGAACGACGCAAAACCGCGCCGCAGTCGCTGCTGCAACTCGCTGCTGTAGCGCACGCGGTAGAAGCCGCGCGCGCCGGCGTTGACGACGATCGGCGCGTCGTCGCAGCCCGGCAGCTCGAAGCGCGCCTGCGGCTGGTCGAGCAGCCAGGTCTGCGCGCTGTCGCCGCGCGCCACGCGCACCGGCACGCGCCACGGGCCCGAGGCCGGCACGTTCGGCGACGACGTGAAGCGCTGCTGCTGCAAGCTGACGACCGTGCGGCCCGACTCGCAGGCCGCGCTGGCATCGATCAACGGGAAGCCGGTCTGATCGGTCCAGCTCGCGGCAACCTGCGTCACCGGCCGGTCCGCCGCCTGGCCGATGTGGTGCCACAAGTCGCCCGCGGTGGCCGGCGCCATGCGGCGCTCTTTCATGTAGGCGGCCAGCCCGCGCTGGAACGCGTCTTCGCCGATCCATTGTTCGAGCATCGACAGCACCGCGCCGCCCTTGCTGTAGGTGATGCCGTCGAAAACGTCGAACACGCGCGCTTCATCGACCTTGCCGGAGCGGATGGCGCGCGTGGCCGCGGTGGCGTCGCGTTCCATCGTGCGCTCCAGCCACTCGCGCGACGACAACTGCGGCTGCCACTCGGGGCGGAAGCGCTCGGTGGCCTTTTGCTCCATCCAGGTGGCGAAGGCTTCGTTCAGCCAGATCTCGTCCCACAGCGCCACCGAGACGAGGTTGCCGAACCATTGATGCGCGACCTCGTGCGCGACGAGGCGGAACACGCCGCGCTCGGTGCGCGTGCTGCTGCGCGCCGGGTCGTAGAGCAGGCCATCTTCGACGTAGGAGATGAGGCCCCAGTCTTCCATTGCGCCGTCGCGCGTGCCGGGCACGGCGAGCTGGTCGAGCTTGGGCAGCGCGTAGGGCGTGCCGAAGTAGCTGCCGTAGTAAGGCAGCAGTTGCTGCGTCACGGCCATGGCGTTTTTCGCCTGCTCGCGTTTGCCCGGCGCCGTGAAGATGCGCAGCGGCACGTCGCCCGACTGGTCTTCGAGCACATCGAATTTGCCGACGGCCAGCGCGACCAGGTAGCTCGGCATCGACGGTGTCGTTGCAAAGCGGTGCCGAACGTTGCTGCCGGCCGCGCTGCGTTTTGCGAGCGGCTGGTTGGACAACACCGCAAAGCCCTTCGGCGCCGTGACCTCGATGTCGAAGCGGGCGCGAAACAACGGCTCGTCCCAGCCGGGGAACAGCATGCGCGCGTTGACGGCTTCCAACTGCGTGGCCAGCATGGTCGCGGGCCGGCCGGCCACGCGGTGGTCGGCACGGTACAGGCCCTCGCCGCTGCGATTGACCCGCCCGCCGTAGTCGATGACGAGGCGGTGCTCGCCGGCGGCGATCGGCCGGCCGTCGGCGGGCGTGAGGCGCCAAGTGCCGGTCTTCACGTCGGCTTTGAGGCGCAGCGTGCGCCGTTGCGCGCCGCTGCGCAGCTCGGTCCTGGTGGCCTGCAGGCCGCGCGCATGAACGACGATGGCCGCCACGCGCTGGCGGGCGCGCACGCGGATTTCGGCGCGGCCGTCGAACTGCTCGCGCTGCGGGTCCATGCGCAGCGACAGCGTGTAATGCGACGGCACGACGGTCTTGGGCAGCACGGTGCGCGTGTCGTCGAACGAGTAGCGCGGCTGCGCCAACGCCGCCGCGGTGCACATCAGCCAGGCCGGCGGTGAGCAGCGCGCGCATCAACAGCCAGGCGCAGATGCGATCGACGCGCGACCAGGCCCGCGATGCGCTCGCGGCCGGCGAGCGCCTAGCCGCCAGGCCCACGGCCAACGGCAGCGTCCACGCCGGAGCGAAGCGGTAGTCTTGCAGCGGGCCCATGCGCCGATTTTGCGCCCTATCATCGACCGCATGAACCCTCTGCTGGCGCGGCTGCACCCCTACCCTTTCGAGAAGCTGCGCGAGCTGATGGCGGGTGTGGTGCCGTCGCGCGAGCACCGGCCGATCTCGCTGGGCATCGGCGAGCCCAAACACGCCACGCCGGCGTTGATCGAAGAGGCGATCCGCTCATCGCTCGGCGGGCTGTCGTCGTACCCGGCCACGGCCGGCCAGCCGGCGCTGCGCGAAGCCTGCGCGGCCTGGGTGCAGCGCCGTTACGGCGTGACGCTCGATGCGCCGACGCAGGTGCTGCCGGTCAACGGCTCACGCGAGGCGCTGTTTGCGTTGGCGCAGACGGTGGTCGATGCGTCGCAGCCCGGCGCCACGGTGGTCTGCCCGAATCCGTTCTACCAAATCTACGAAGGCGCGGCGCTGCTGGCCGGTGCGCAGACGGCGTTTGCCAACAGCGACCCCAAGCGCAATTTCGCTGCCGACTGGTCGCAGATCAGCGCCGACACGTGGGCGCGCACGCAACTGCTCTACGTCTGCTCGCCCGGCAACCCGACCGGCGCGGTGATGCCGCTGTCGGAGTGGCAGACGCTGTTCGAGCTGAGCGACCGCCACGGCTTCGTCATTGCCAGCGACGAGTGCTACAGCGAGATCTACTTCCGCGACGAGCCGCCGCTGGGTGCGCTGCAAGCGGCGCGTGAACTCGGCCGCGCCGACTTCAAGAACCTGATCGCGCTGACGAGCCTGTCCAAGCGCAGCAACGTGCCCGGCATGCGCTCGGGCTTCGTCGCCGGCGATGCGGCGTTGATGAAGAACTTCTTGCTCTACCGCACCTACCACGGCAGCGCGATGAGCCTGGTCGTGCAGGCGGCGAGCATCGCGGCCTGGAACGACGAGGCGCATGTGGTGGCCAACCGCGCTCTGTACCGCGACAAGTTCGCGCGCGTGACGCCGTTGCTGGCCGAGGTGCTCGACGTGGCCCTGCCCGATGCCGGCTTCTACCTCTGGGCGGCGGTGCCCGGTGGCGATGTCGAGTTCGCGCGCGGCCTGCTCGCTCAATACAATGTCGCCGTCCTGCCCGGCAGCCTGCTCGCGCGCCAAGCGCATGGCGTCAACCCCGGCGCCGGGCGCATTCGCATGGCGCTCGTTGCCGGCGTCGATGAATGCGTCGAAGCGGCCGAGCGCATCGCCTCCTACACCAAGAAGCTCAACCCATGAACCTGCAAGACCTTCAAGCCACCATCGACGTTGCCTGGGAACACCGCGCCAAGCTCGACCCGACCAACTCGCCCGAACTGCGCGCCTCGGTCGAGCAGGTGATCAAGGAACTCAACGCCGGCCGCATCCGCGTGGCGGAGCGCCAGAGCGTCGGCCAGTGGACGGTCAACCAATGGGTCAAGAAAGCGGTGCTGCTGTCGTTCCGCCTGAACGACAACAAGGTCATGCGCGCCGGCGATCTGGGCTTCTACGACAAGGTGCAGACCAAGTTCGCGCACTTGGACGACGCGGCGATGCGTGCCACCGGCGTGCGCGTGGTGCCGCCGGCCGTGGCGCGGCGCGGCAGCTTCATTGCCAAGAACGTCGTGCTGATGCCGAGCTACGTCAACATCGGCGCTTACGTGGATGAAGGCACGATGGTCGATACCTGGGCCACCGTCGGCTCGTGCGCGCAGATCGGCAAGAACGTACACCTCTCGGGCGGCGTCGGCATCGGCGGCGTGCTTGGAGCCGCTGCAGGCCAACCCGACGATCATCGAAGACAACTGCTTCATCGGCGCGCGCTCGGAGGTCGTCGAGGGCGTGATCGTCGAGGAAAACTCGGTGATTTCGATGGGCGTGTACATCGGCCAGAGCACCAAGATCTATGACCGCGCCACGGGTGAAGTGACCTACGGCCGCATCCCCGCCGGCTCGGTGGTCGTTTCCGGTAATTTGCCCGCCGCCGACGGCAGCCACTCGTTGTACTGTGCCGTGATCGTCAAGAAGGTCGATGCGGGGACGCGCGCCAAGACGAGCATCAACGAGCTCTTGAGGTTATGAAATGAACGTCGATAGACGAGCGCGGGCCGAAGCGCCGGGCCGCTCCCAAGCCGGCCCGCACCCCCTCGGGGGGTCGTGCGGTGTACTCGCCGCGCGGGGGGCACCATGAGCGCTGCCGGCGGTGGAAATATGGAGCGCGTGCTCCGGCTGATGTCGGAGAAGAACGCGTCGGACGTGTACCTGTCGGCCAACACGCCGATCCTGATCAAGATCAACGGCGCCATCCTGCAGTTGTCGGACCAGCCGCTGTCGCACACGCAGCCGCGCCAGTTGCTCTCCGAGCTGCTGACGCCGCAGCAGTTGGAAGAACTCGACGACACCGGCGAGCTGAACATCGGCGTCGGCATCGCCAAGGTCGGCAGCTTCCGGCTGTCGGCATTCCGCCAGCGTGGCTCGATCGCGGCGGTGTTCCGCTGCATCCCGTTCAACATCCCGACGATGGACACGCTAGGCGTGCCGAAGATCCTGCGCGAGCTGGTGCTCGAAAAGCGCGGCCTAATCCTGATGGTCGGCGCCACCGGCACCGGCAAGAGCACGACGCTGGCGTCGATGCTCGAGCACCGCAACCAATTGCTCACCGGCCACATCCTGACCATCGAAGACCCGATCGAGTTCCTGTTCTCGAATAAGAAGTCGGTGGTCAACCAGCGCGAAGTCGGCCGCGACACCAACAGCCTGCAGATCGCGCTGAAAAACGCGCTGCGCCAGGCGCCGGACTGCATCCTGATCGGCGAAATCCGCGATCGCGAGACGATGACGTCGGCGATCTCGTACTCGCTGTCGGGCCACCTCGTGCTCGCCACCATGCACGCCAACAACAGCTACCACGCGCTCGGCCGCATCCTGAGTTTCTACACGCCCGAAGCGCGTCCTGCGTTGCTGTCCGACCTGGCCTCCGGTCTGCGCTCGATCGTTTGCCAGCGCCTGGTGCGCGCCACCGCGGGCGGGCGCCGCCCGACGGCCGAGGTGATGATCAACACCAAGCTCGTTGCCGAACTGATCGAACAGGGCGACATCTCCGGCGTCAAGGAGGCGATGGAGAAATCGCTGGCCGAAGGCTCGCAGACCTTCGAAGAAGACCTGGCGCGCCTGATCAACGAAGGCGCGATCACGCGCGAAGAGGGTCTGGCCTTTGCCGACTCTCCCACCAACCTGCTCTGGCGCCTGGCCAATCAGCAAGACGCGACCTCGCGCCAGCCGCCCAAGGTCGAAGAGCCGGACCCGGCGAGCTTCTCCGAAATCATCCTCGACGTGCGGCCGGAAGAGGCGAAGCTATCGACGAATTTCGGACGCCTGGTTTGATCATGCAATGACGGGGCAAGCGTTGAGGCTGGCCGAGGCGTTGATCGCCCGGCCCTCGGTGACGCCCGATGACGCTGGTTGCCAGGAGCTGCTGAAGTCGCGCTTGGAGCCGCTGGGTTTTCACTGCGAAAGCATCGTCAGCGGGCCCGAACACTTTCGCGTCACGAACCTGTGGGCCTTGCGGCGCGGCTCGAAGCCGGGCCCGACACTTGCCTTCGCCGGCCACACCGACGTTGTGCCGACCGGCCCGCTCGCCCAGTGGACCAGCGACCCGTTCGTGCCGACACACCGCAACGGCCTGCTCTACGGCCGCGGCGCGGCCGACATGAAAAGCTCGATCGCGGCGATGGTGGTCGCCGTCGAGGCCTTCGTGCAAGCCCATCCGCAACACAAGGGTGCGATCGGCTTTCTGATCACCAGCGACGAAGAAGGCCCGGCGGTCGATGGCACCGTGCGCCTGGTGGACATCCTGAAAGCACGAAACGAGAAACTCGACATGTGCATCGTCGGCGAGCCAACGTCCGTGGACGTGCTCGGCGACACGGTGAAGAACGGCCGCCGCGGCACGCTGTCGGCCAAGCTCACCGTCAAGGGCATCCAGGGCCATGTCGCCTACCCGCAGTTGGCGCGCAACCCGATCCACCAGGCGGCGCCCGCGCTGGCCGAACTCGCCGCCACCGAGTGGGACCACGGCAACGCGCATTTCCCGCCGACGACGTTCCAGATCTCGAACTTCCATGCCGGCACCGGCGTCGGCAACGTGATCCCGGGCGAGGCGGTGATCGACTTCAACTTCCGCTTCTCGACCGAGAGCACGGCCGACGGCTTGCAGCAGCGTGTCACCGCCCTGCTCGACCGTCACGGCCTCGAGGTCGCGCTGGCGTGGACGCTCGGCGGCCAACCCTTCCTCACCGACCCGGGCACGCTCACCGAGGCCGTGCGCGCCGCGATCGACGCCGAGTGCGGCGTGCAGGCGCAACTCTCGACGACGGGAGGCACCAGCGACGGCCGCTTCATCGCCACGATCTGCCCGCAAGTCATCGAGCTCGGGCCGCGCAATCACAGCATCCACAAAATCGACGAGTGCGTCGAAGCGGCGGACATCGACCGACTTTCGAACATCTACCGCCGGGTGATGGAAAATCTGCTGCTATGACGCTTGCAGAGTGCATTGAGCAACAAAGCGCCCGCCTCACTCAGGCGGGCGTTTCGTTTGGGCATGGCACGAGCAATGCGTTCGATGAAGCGGTGTGGCTGGTGTTGTGGAGGCTCGGTTTGCCGCTCGACGATCTCGACGGCGTGGCGCAGAGAGAACTCACGCCACGCGAGCAGGCATCGATCGACGCGTTGATCGATGCACGCATTGCCACGCGCAAGCCTGCCGCGTACCTGACCGGCGAAGCGTGGCTGCAGGGCGTGCCGTTCACGGTCGATGAGCGCGCGATCGTGCCGCGCTCGCTGATCGCAGAACTGATCGCCGACGGCACTCTCGACGCCTGGCTGTCCGAGCGCACGCAGCGCGTGCTCGACCTGTGCACCGGCAACGGCAGCCTCGCGGTGTTGGCAGCGATGGCTTGGCCCGACGTGCATGTCGATGCGGCCGACCTTTCCACCGACGCCCTGGCGCTTGCACGCTCGAACATCGAGCGCCATGAGCTGGCCGATCGCATCACGCTGCACGCGGGCGACGGCTTGGCAGCCGTGCCAGGCCAGCGCTTCGACGTGATCCTGTGCAATCCGCCGTACGTCAACAACGAGTCGATGGCCGCGCTGCCCGCCGAATATCGCGCCGAGCCCGAACTGGCGTTGGCCGGCGGCGCCGACGGCATGGACTTCATCCGCGTGCTGCTCGATCAGGCGGCGAGCCACATGACCGACCACGCCGTGCTCGTGCTCGAAATCGGCCACGAAGCCGCCAACTTCGAAGCCGCGTTCCCGCAACTCGAGTTCGCCTACCTGCCGACGCATGACACCGACCACCAAGTGGTGCTGATCACGCGCGAGGCTTTGGCATGAGGCGGCTGGCGATGTTGAGCCTCGTCGTGCGCGACTACGACGAGGCGATCGACTTCTACACGCGCGTGATGCGCTTCGAATTGATCGAAGACACGCCGCTGTCGCCCAGCAAACGCTGGGTCGTCGTCGCTCCGGGCAAAGACGCAGGGGCGTCGCTGCTGCTCGCCAAAGCAGCGACACCCGAGCAACAAGCCGCGATCGGCCATCAGAGTGGCGGCCGTGTCTTCCTTTTTCTGCACACCGACGATCTCGACGGCGACATCGCGCACCTGCGTGCGCACGGCGTTCGCTTCGCAGAAGACGGGCCGCGCAACGAAACCTATGGCCGCGTGATCGTGTTCCACGATCTCTACGGCAACAAGTGGGACCTGATAGAACCGACATGATCACCGTCCGCAACGTCACCCTGCGCCGCGGCGCCAAAGTCGTGCTGCAAGGCGCGACCTTCACCTTGAACCCGGGCGAGAACGCCGGCCTCGTCGGCCGCAACGGCGCCGGCAAGTCGAGCCTGTTCGCGCTGCTCGCCGGCCGCCTGCACGCCGATGCCGGCGACATCGAGATGCCGCCGCGCTGGCGCCTGGGCGAAGTGGCGCAGCACATGCCCGAGACCGACCAGGGCGCCACCGACTACGTGCTCGAAGGCGACCTGCCGCTGGCCGCGGCGACGGCCGCGCTCGCCGCAGCCGAAGCCGCGCACGACGGCCACGCGATGGCCGACGCGCACCTATTGATCGAAGAAGCCGGCGGCTTCGATGCCCGCTCGCGCGCACAGTCGATGCTGCTCGGCCTCGGTTTCCGCAGCGAACAGCTCGACGCGCCGGTGAACAGTTTTTCCGGCGGCTGGCGCATGCGCCTGCAGCTCGCGCGTGCGCTGATGTGCCCGGCCGACCTGTTGCTGCTCGACGAGCCGACGAACCACTTGGACCTCGACGCGCTGGTCTGGCTCGAAGCCTGGCTGCTGCGCTTTGCCGGCACGCTGGTCATCATCAGCCACGACCGCGAGTTCCTCGACGCGGTGACCAAGGTGACGCTGCATGTCGATGAGGGCACCGTCACGCGCTACGGCGCCAACTACTCCGGCTTCGAGGAGATGCGCGCCGAGCGCATGAGCCAGCAGCAGGCGGCGTTCGGCAAGCAGCAGGAGCGCATCGCCCACCTGCAAAAGTTCATCGACCGCTTCAAAGCCAAGGCCAGCAAGGCCAAGCAGGCGCAGAGCCGTGTGAAAGCCCTCGCGCGCATGGAGCGCATCGCGCCGGTGCTGGCCGCCAGCGACTTCGCGTTCGAGTTCCGCGAGCCGCAGAACCTGCCGAACCCGATGCTGGCGATGCGCGATCTCGAGTGCGGATACATGGGACCCCCGGTCGCCGAATACGGCGACACACCCCCCGAGGGGGTCGAGCCCGGCTTGGGGCGGCCCGGCGCCAGGCTCGGGCACACCACCATCGTGCGCGACGTCAACCGCACCGTCATGGCCGGCCAGCGCATCGGCATCCTCGGCGCCAACGGCCAGGGCAAATCGACGCTCGTGAAAACGATCGCGCGCGCGCTGCAACCCATCGCCGGCACGATGACCGAAGGCAAGGGCCTGGCGATCGGCTACTTCGCGCAGCAGGAGATGGACCTGCTGAGCGAAGACGACACGCCGCTGCAGCGCATGACGCGCCTGGCGCGCGAGTTGAACGTGCCCGGCCAGGACGGGCGCGAACAAGGCCTGCGCAACTTCCTCGGCCAGTTCAACTTCGGCGGCGACATGGTCAAGCAGACGGTGGGCACGCTCTCCGGCGGCGAGCGCGCGCGCCTGGTCCTGGCCGGCATCGTCTGGCAGCGGCCGAACCTGCTGCTGCTCGACGAGCCGACGAATCACCTCGACCTGACGACGCGCGAGGCGCTGTCGATGGCGCTCAATGAATTCGAAGGCACCGTCATGTTGGTCAGCCACGACCGCGCGATGCTGCGCGAAGTGTGTGACGAGTTCTGGCTGGTGACGCGCGGCGGCGTGCTGCCGTTCGACGGCGACCTGGACGACTACCAGAAGTGGCTGCTCGACGTGTCGCGCGCCGCGGCGCGCGGGCAGCCGGCACCGCCGGTGCCGGGGTACGCGGTGGCCGCGCCGCCGGCTGCCGCCAGGGTGATCGCCACGCCACCATCGGCGCCGAACAAGTCGCGCCAGGATCGCAAGGCGCAGGGCCAGGCGCGCTCGAAGCTCGCCGACCAGACGCGCCCCTTGCGCAACGAGCTCGCCGGCATCGAGCAGCGCCTGGCCAAGCTCGGTGCAGAACGCGCGCAGCACGAAGCCGCACTGGCGAGCGGCGGGTTGGCCGCGGCGGCGCTTGCCGATGCCGGCCGCCAACTCGCGCATATCGCCGCCGAAGTGGCGATGCAGGAAGAACGCTGGCTCGAGTTGCAGAGCAAACTCGAGGCGATGCAGACCACAGCGCCGAGTCTTGGACAGTGACACGGATGTTGGATCAAGCGATGACGCGCACCGGGTTGAACTGCGCCTTGAAGATTCCGCACCAGGCCATGGCGGTGATGGAGGACGAGGCACGCCGCGTCAGCGCCGCGCTCGACGAGCCCGAGTGGGTGCAGGACTACTTCGCGAGCCACAAAGACCGGCTCGCGCTCGACTGCGAGTGGTTTCGTGCGAACGTCCCCAGGCAGGCGCGCATTCTCGAACTCGGCGCCTACCCCTTCTTCGTCACCCGGGCGTTGATGGCGGCAGGGTTCGCTGTTCAGACCGTGGATCACCCCGCGCCCCAGGTCAGCGATCTGGCGCAGCGGCTCGCGGTCTCCTCGGCCTCGTGCGACATCGAACGCGAGCCCTTGCCGTTCGCGGACGACACGTTCGACGAAGTGATGTTCAACGAAGTGTTCGAGCACCTGCGGATCGACCTGCTGTTCACGATCAGCGAGCTGCGCCGCGTCTTGAAGCCCGGCGGGCGCTTGTGGCTGTCCACGCCCAATGTGCGTTCCATCCGCGGTCTGTACAACTTCCTGCTCAAGAAGCAGGCTTGGTCTCGCGTCGGTGGCGGCTTGTTCGAACAGTGGAACCACCTGCACACGCACGGCTGGATGGGCCATGTGCGCGAGTACACGAGCACGGAAGTGGCCGACTTTCTGCGCGCGACCGGGTTTGCCGTCGATCGCGTCGTCTACCGCGGCAACTGGTCGAACCCTGCGGCGCAGACGCTGTCGCGCCTCGTGCCCAGCCTGCGCCCCTACTTCTCGTGCATCGCCTACAAGCCGACGTAGCGCGACAGGCCTGTTTTCAGGACAACGCCGCCGGCGCGGTGATCGGGGCCGTGGGCGGTGCCTCGATAGCGTGCAGGCTGCGCACCCGCTTGTACAGACCGTAGGCAATGGGACATGCCAGCGCTGCTTGCACGGCCACCAGCGCTGCCTCGACCCAGAGGTTCGGCGCCAGTTGGTTGAGGGCAAACAAAGCCTGCGCGCACACCAGGAAGACCAGGAAAAGCAGCGCATCGAAGACAAGATCCTGCCGCATGTGGGGGTGCAGCCGCCAGACGGACCACAGCAACCGGATGGTGCTGGCCACCCCCAGCAGATAGATCACGCCCTCGATGCCCACCCGCGTGAAAACCGGCCACAACAGGGCCAGGAAGAACACGACGCTGAGCAACTGGCCGAGGATCTTTTCCTTGGGTATGCCGAAGCCGACGAGCAGGTCCGAATACGCGTGCTCGACAGCGCCGATCACGGACACCGCCACCAGCGGCCGCATGAGCGCGGCGACGGCCGCGTACTTGTCCGGATAGAGCACGGCCACCAGCAGCTCGGATGCGCCATACAGCACAACGGACGCGAGCACGCAGATCGCGACGTAGGCCCGCCGCGTGGTCCGCACAGCCGCGAGGCCGCGCCCCTGCGCCAGCGTCTGCGCCACCAGCGGGAAGAAGACCTGCGACGACCATTGCGCCAACATCGTGCTGGGGATCGTGGCCCATATCCAGGCGATGGAGTAGTAGCCCACCCACTCCATGCTGACCAGCTTGCCCAGCGCCAGACGATCCATCTGCACGATGAAGAAAGCCAGGATCGTGCTGATGAAGATCCACTTGCCGAGCTGCAGCATCTCCTGGGTTGACGCGCGCTCCAGCCGAAACCTGCTCGCTGCGCGCGGGTAGCAAAACCATGTCAACACGGTGAAGGTGGCGGTCGAGCACAGCGCACCCATCGCCAGGGCGACATGGCTCGGCTGTTGCAGCGCCCACAGCACCATGATGGTCAGCCCGACGATCGCTGCGGCGATGTCGATCAGGGCCACTCTGCGCAGTTCCGCGGTCTTGAAGTCGCGCAGCACTTCGATGTTGTTCAGGCCCATCGCCAGCTGCGAGAAGGCCACGATCAGCAGAAAGGTGGTCACGGCCGACGAGTCGTAAACGGCGCCGATCGGACCAGCCAGCAACAGCAGGATCAGCAGCAGGAGCACACCGCGCAGCAGCTGCAGGGTCCAGGCGGTGCGGTAGAAATCGGCATCTTCCCGAGTGGAACGGGTCACGCCCTGCGTCAGGCCGATGTCGGAGAACATACTCAGACCGTTCAGAATCGCATTGCCGATGGCGGCCACGCCGAACATTTCCGGTGACAGCAGGCGCGTCAGGATCATGTTCGAGATGAACCGGAATGCGGTCTTTAGGCCGTACCAACTCAGCGACCAGAGCGTGCTGCGCTCGAGGTTGAAGCGTTTGGTCATGGTGCTCGCAGGTTCTGCACCGCGCGCATCGCCTGCGCCACGTTCTCGTAGAGCGCCTCGCGCGCGCACATCGACTCGACGATCTCCCGACCCGCCCGCTCCAGGCGGTGTCGCAGCGGCGGCGCATTCGCCAGCTCGACGATGGGGTCCACCAGCGCGCCCAGCGTGTCGACGACGCGCAGCGATTCGCCGTCGCGCAGGAAGCGTTCGTAGCCGCGGATGGAATGCGCCGTGATGACACAGGTGCGCAGGTACGCCAGCGACTCCAGCACCTTGATCTTCGTGCCGGCGCCATCGAGCAACGGCACGACGCTGAGCGCGCACTCGTCGTAGTGGGATCGCAGGGATTCGGCGAAGCCGATCACTTCGACGTTGGGCACACGCATCCATTGCCGCCGCTTCTTCTCGGACAGGCCGCTGCCGACGATCCGAAAGATCAGGCTCGGATCGCGGCGCACGATCTCCGGCCAGACGGACGCCATGAACAGGTCGACGCCATCGAGATTGACCCGATGGTCGAACGAACCCACCCACAACACGAGCCTGGACGCCGGCGCGGAGTGGGACAGCTCGGAGCGCTGCGGCATTTCGTAGGGAATGTTCGGAATCAGCGCGTGCAGGCGGTGCGGCGCCAGTTTCACATCGCCGGCGTTGGACAGCCACACCATCGACGCCTTCTGCCACAGCCGCCGCTGCCACCACTCGACCGCCGGCAAGCGCAGTGCCAGCAACCGGGCGAACCACCAGTGCGTGGCAGGAGAAGCGATCCGCGCCAGCAGCACGTTGGTGTCGGCGTCGTCGACATCGACGACCACAGGCAGGTCGCGCAGTTCGAACAGCCCCGCCTGCGCGCTCGCCGAGAGGTAGCGTCCGACCACAACGTCATAGCGGCCGCGCGCAATGACGCCCATGAGGCTGCTGCGCAGCGCCGTATCGGCCCGGTAGTCGATCCGCGGACCGTTCAAAAAGCGCCACACCTCCTCCGCCCTGGCACCGAGCAGTTTGCTCAGCAGGCGAAACCACAGCGACTGCTTCTCCCAGGACCGCAAGCCGGTGCCGGCGACGTGGTAACCATGCTCGTCCAGGTAGTCCTTCATGCCCTCGTAGCCGAGGACAAACAGGTCAACGCTGCCGAGGCATCGCAAGGCCTCGATCAGCAATGCGGTGCGTTGAGCGCTTCCGACAATCGGTGGATAGGGTACCGCCCTTGTGACGAAGAGTGTTCTCAAGCAACAGACCTGCGGCTAGCGCGTTGCGGACACGGCGCTCTGCGCCATCGAACGAGCGGCATCGAAGGAGCGGCATCGTAGCCGATCGGAACTTGACTCAGAGTGGCGCGCTAGTCGATCGCATCACGTCGTTGGCCTGCGGATACAACCGGGCCAAGACCGCAGCACAGGCGCTCTCGACAACGCCGAGCGCCAGCGCCTGCGTTTGCTCGGCGCTGCCAGCCTCAGACTGTCGCGACAGCCCGTCGAGCTGGTCCCGCTGCTGTGCGATGGCGGCCTCCACCGCTGCCGTCCACGCTGCCGGCGGCTCCTGCGCCACCCACGCGCCGCGCCCTCGCCCGTGATGCGCGACGGCCAGGTAGCCGAGCAGCGCACTCGCGAACAGCGCGTCGAGCACCTTCGGATCCCAGCGCACCTCGGGTTGCGAGACGCCGCGCACCATGTTCACGCCGCGCGCAGCGCCGGCTGCCGTGAGCGCGCCGATCACACCGCCGGCGAGCAAGCCGCCGCCGAGCGTGAGCCCGCCGGTGGCGATGTCGGCTTTCAGGCCGGCGAGCGCACCGGTGACGACCCCGCCCCAGATGGCCGCTTGGCCTTCATTGATCGGGTTGCGCGTGGCGTAGTGGCGCGCAAGTTTGGTCAGCACGTCGTTGCCCGCGCGGCCGTCGAGGCCGTGCAGGCGGATCAGCGTGTCGGTGCTGCGCTTGACGTCATCGTCGAGTCGCTCGGCGAGTTGCGCCATCGCGCGCTGCTCGCGGGCGTCGGCCCGCCGAGGGGGAGCGAGACTTGGGCGGCCCGGCGTTTCCTCGAGCGGCGCGTCGGCATCGTCGTCGCGCAGGCCGAGCGCTTTGCTCAATCGGCCGCCGATCGACTTCATCGAACTGCGCCAGCCTTCGCTTTCCACACGCTGCGTGTCCTGCGCCGCGCGGGCCAGGCGGCGCGCGAGCTCGGCCATCGACTCGCGCCAGAGCTGCACTTTCTTCTCGCGCCATGCGCTTTGCAGACGGCCGAAGGCTTCTTGCTGCGGTTCGGGCAACAGCGGCGCGACCGTTTGCCACAACACGCCCTCCTGCACCCAGCAGCGCGAAAACGCGTCGAGCGGCAGCACGGCTGCGCACGCCTTGCGCGCTCTCCAAACGCTTGCGCCAACGCGCTTCGAGCGCGGCGTCGTCGCCCGGCGCGCCGAGCTGGTTGAGCAGCACGATCGCCGGCTTGCCGGTCAGCGCGAGCACCTTCAGCTCGGCATCGAGATAGCCCACGTCGTCCGGCGACTCGCTGGCGTTGACGAGGTACAGCACCACGTCGCACTGCTCCCAGACATGCTTCAACGCGCGCTGGCTCGACCAGAACGCGCGGTCGCGCCAGCGGTCCCAGACCTCGGTGAGGAACCAGCCGATCGGGTTGCCCGACTTGCGCCATGCGCTTGGCCAGGCGCAGGCTGTCGCCGAAGCCCGGCGTGTCCCAGAGCAGCAGGCGGTCGCCCTCGGCTGTCTCGATCAGCACCTGCGACTCGGCGGTTTCGGTGACATGCGCTTCATCGCGGATCTCGCCGATGTCGCGCGCCAGCAGCGTGCGCGCCAGCGTCGTCTTGCCGACGTTGGTGTGCGAGACCAGCGACAGCGAAATCGTGGCGGCGTTCATTCGAGAACGATGAAGCGCGGCGCCGGCAGCGACAGGTCGTGCAGCATGCGCTGCCACGCCGCGCGGCGCTGCGTCAGGCGCAGCTCGGCGTCGCTGGCGTTGCCGCTGCGCTGGCGAAATGCCGACTCGTCGATCAGCACGCTGACTGTCGCGCGCCCGCCCACGGCGTTGGCCAGCGTGCGCACGAAAGCGCCGTGCGTTTCGCGCTCGGGCGTGGCGGTGGCGGCAAAGAGCGCGGCGACGTCGGCATCGGCATCTTCGAGCGCCGTCGCCGGCAGCGCGTCTTCGCTGCCGAGTGCCAGCACCGGCTTGACGCGCGGCTGCGCGCCGGGGCCGATGGCATCGATCAACGCCTTGGGCAGCGCCTTGACCTGCGGCGCGGTCAGCGTGTAGCTGTAGGGCAGCACGGTCACCGGCCGCGCCGTCGCCGGGCCGTCACGCAGCAGCGCGCGAAAGTACGGCTCGCCCTGCGGCAAGGCCAGCTTTGGTCTCTGCACGGCGCACGCGCCACGCCGACCATGCCGCCAGCACGAGACGCGGCAGCACGACGAACAGGCCGAGCGTGATCGCGTAGAGGTGAATCCAGCGCGCCGCGCTCTCGCCGGCGCTGCCTTCGGCAAAGCGCAGTTTGGCCATCTCGTCGATGCTCGGCACTTCAATGCCGCTCAACGCCGTGGCGGGCGTGAAGACGAGCGCCAGCGTGCGCTGCACCTGCTCGGCGTCGAGCCAGGTGCTGTCCCAACCGGCGCGGTAGTCGAAGGCGATGCCGAAGACGTACATCGACGCGATGACGAGCAGCGCCAGCAACGCCGCGGCGGCATGCATCACGCCGGCCACGCGCGCCTGTTGCACGCTGCCCGTGGCGACGGCCCACTCGGCGGCAAAGCGCGCGCGGGCCGCAACGAGCGGCGCCGCCTTGCCGCGCGCCGAGACCCTTGTGCGCGCGTCTTCGATCGCCCGCGCCATCCACGCCGACGGGCCGCGGCCGGAGGCGAACAGCAGCAGCACGTACACGACGAGGTTCCACAGCAGCAGCGCCAGCACCGGCGGCGCGAGCAGGTTGATGCGTCGTGATGCACCCGAGCACGTCGCCGACGATGTACGCCGCCACCGCCACGGCCAACAGCAGCAGCAGCCAGCGCCACAGCCGCGGCCCGCGGTCGCCTTGCAGCGGCGCGCGCCAAGCCGCATCGCGCGAGGCCAGCCGCTGCTGCGCCAGTTGCGCGCGCTTGACGAGGAAGGCCTGCGCCTTGGCGCGGTCGCCGCCCTCGCCGACCGCGCGCCGCGCCTCGGCGCTCGCCCACGCCGCGTCGTCGTCGCCCCACGGCACGCCCGAACGTTCACCAGAGGGAGTCCCCTGCTCGACCGCACGCACCCAGCAGACGCTGGCCAGTTCGGCGTCGGTCATGGCTTGATTTCAGTTGCCTTGTGCATGAGTCGGATTCTGCGCGACTGGCACACTCTTCAGCCTCAACCCCAACAAGGAGCGCCCCATGGCCATCGACACAGCTCTGTACACCGCCCAAGCCACCTCCACCGGCGGCCGCACGGGCACGACGAAATCGTCCGACGGGCGCGTCAGCCTGAACCTGTCCACGCCGAAGGAGCTCGGCGGCGACAGCGGCCCCGGCACCAACCCGGAACAACTCTTCGCCGCCGGTTATTCGGCCTGCTTCATCGGTGCGATGAAGGCCGTGGCCGCCAGGGAGAAGATCAACCTGCCGGCCGAGGTGAGCAACACCGCCGAGGTGGCGATCGGCCCGATGACCGGCAAGGCCGGCGCTTTCGGCGTCACTGTGTCGATGAAGGTCTCGGTGCCGGGCATGGACCGCGCCGCGGCGGAGAAGCTGGTGGCGCAGGCGCACGAGGTCTGCCCGTATTCGAACGCGACGCGCGGCAACCTCGACGTCAAGATCAGCGTGGTCTGAGGCAGGGCCTACTGTTCGCGGCCGGCGCGGCGCATGACCTGCGTCACCGGCTCCAGCAGGTACTGCAGTGCGGTGCGCTCCTCGCCCTTGAAATAAACCTCGGCCGGCATGCCGGCCTGCAGCCTGCCCGCGCCGGCGTCGGCCAGCGACGCCGGGTCGGCTTCGACCGTCGCCACGTAGTACGCCGCGCCGCTCTGGCGATCGACGTTGCGATCCGGCGCCACGTAGAACACGGTGCCGGCGACGAGTTGCGTGCTGCGCGCCTTGAACGCCGTGAAGCGGATCTCGGCACGCTGGCCCTGCTGCACGCGCGCCACGTCTTCGGTGCGGATGCGCGCCTCGACCGTCAGGCGCGCGTCGCTGGGCACGATGTCGGCGATCGGCTCGCGCGCGCTGACCACCGCGCCGGGCGACGTGAAGCGCAGGTTCATGACCTCGCCGGCCGCCGGCGCGGTGATCACCTGGCGCTGCGACGCATCGCTGGTCTTGCGCTGCTCCTGCTGGATCTCCGACAGGCGCGAACTCGTCACCTTCAACTGGTCGCTGGCCTGCTGGCGGTACTCGCTTTCGAGCGCCTTGATGCGCAGGTCGGTGTCGATCAGGCGCTGGCCGGCGCGCGCCAGCTCGCCGCGGCGCTCGGCCAGCTTGACGCCGTAGTCGGCGACGCTGGCCTCGAGTTGCGAAATGCGTGTGGCCGAGATGTAGCCGTCCTTGAGCAGCCCGCGGTTGTTCTCCAGCTCGGCCGCCTGGTGACGCAGCGACTCGCCGGCTTGCGCGATCTGCGACGCCAGCGCCTCGCGCTCCTGCGCCAGTTTTTCCTGCTGCGCGCGCAGCAGCGCGGTCTGGCCATGCAGCGCGTTGCGGCGGGCGGTGAACAGCGATTGCTCCTTGCTCAGCTGCTCGGCCACGCGCGCATCGTCGCGCGCCGCGGCGGCTACGTCGTCGGGCCAGCGCAGTGCCGGCGCAGACGCCTGCTCGGCTTCCAACCGCGCCACGCTGGCGCGTTCGGCCGCGACGCGGTAGGTCAGGCGGTTCATGTCGGCATCGACCGAGACGTCGCCCAGCACCAGCAGCGGCTGGCCGGCGCGCACATGCTGGCCGTCGCGCACCAGCACCTCGCGCACGGTGCCGCCTTCGGCATGCTGCACCGGGCGGCGGTCGAGATCGACCTTGACGAACGCCGGCGCGACCACGGCCGAGGCCAGCGGCGCCAACGCCAGCCAAGCTGCGAGCGGCAGCACGCCGAGTGCGAGCACCCAGCCGGCACTGCGCGCCAGGCGCGCGGCTTCGGCCTGCTGCGCGCGCAGCGGCTGGTCGGCGTCGGCGGCCGGATGCGGGCGTGGCGATGAGCATTTCGGCGGCAGCGTTCATGTCGCGATCCCCCGGCCGCCGTGAGCGCCTTTGCGCTGCATGGTGTCCTGCATGTCCACCACGCGTTCGCGTGGACCGGCCGCCGCTGCGGCCGGCGCGGCCTGCTGCTGCATCGCCTTCATCACCTCGGCGGCCGGGCCGTAGTGCTGCGTGCGGCCGGCATCGAGCACCAGCATCTTGTCCACATGCTGGATCAGCGTGTTGCGGTGCGTCACCACCACCACCGTGACCTGGCCGCGCAGGTCGCGCAGCGTCGCTGCAAGCGCGTTCTCGCCGGCGCCGTCGAGGTTGGAGTTGGGCTCGTCCAAGATCAGCAATTTGGGTTCGCCGTACAAGGCGCGCGCCAACGCGATGCGCTGGCGCTGGCCGGGCGACAACACGGCGCCGGCGGAATCGATCGGCGTGTCGTAGCCCTGCGGCAGCGACAGGATCAGCTCGTGCACATGCGCGCGCTGCGCGGCGCGCACGACGGCCGGCGAATCGACATTGCCCAGGCGCGCGATGTTCTCCGCCACCGTGCCGGGAAACAACTCCACGTCCTGCGGCACGTAGCCGATGTGCGGGCCGATCTGCTCGCGCGGCCACTGCGACAGGTCGGCGCCGTCCAGGCGCACGCTGCCGGCACTGGGCGCCCAGACGCCGGTGAGCAGGCGGATCAGCGTGCTCTTGCCGGCCGCGCTCGGGCCGATCACGGCCAGCGCTTCGCCGGGCGCCAGCGCCAGCGACACGCCGCCCAAAATCACGCGTTCGCCCTGCGGCGCGCGAAACACCAGGTTCTGCGCCGCGAGCGCGCCGCTCGGCGCGGGCAGCGCCATGCGTTCGGCCTGCGCACCCGCCGCGGCCAGCAAGGCTTGCAATCGGCCGAACGCGGCGCGGCCGTCGGCCAGCACGCGCCAACTCGACACCACCAGCTCCACCGGCGCCAGCGCGCGGCCGAGCAGCGTGGTGGTGGCGATCATCACGCCGCTCGTGGCCTCGCCATGAATGACCAGCCAGGCGCCGAGCGCGAGCATGCCCACCTGCACCGCCTGGCGCAGCGTGCGCGTGGCCGCAGCCATCAGCACCGTCTTGCGCGCCGTCGGCAACTGCAGCGCCACGGCCTCGGCATTTTTCTCGCCGCCAGCGCGCGAGCAGCGCATCGGTCATGCCCAGCGCCTGCGCCACCTCGGCGTTGGCCAGCGACGATTCCAGCCAGCGCTGCGCGCCGCCGGCGGCGCGTGTCAGCGATTCGATGTCGCGCCGCGTCCAGCGGTCGGTCCACAGCGCCAGGCCGAGCATCAGCAACGCCGACACCGCCGCAGCGATGCCCAGCGCCGGATGCGCCAGCCAGATCACGGCCACATAGACGACGATCCACGGCGCGTCGAACAGCGCCAGCAGGCCTTGCGACGAAAACAGCGCGCGCAGCGTCGCCACGTCGCGCAGGCCTTCGCCCTTGACGCCGCTGCGCCGCGCGCCCTCGGCCACCGTCAGCCGCGCCACCAGCGGCGACAGCGATTCGGCCACCAGGTTGCCGGCCACGCCCTGCAGGCGCGCGCGCAGGTGGTCGAGTGCCAGCAGCAGCAACAGCCCCGCGCCGACGCCGAGCAGCAGCATCAGCAGCGTGTCGCCGCTCTGGCTGGCGAGCACGCGATCGAAGACCTGCAGCATGAAGATCGCGGGCATCAGCAGCAGCAGGTTGACGAAGAAGGACAGGCCGGCGACATGCAGCAGCGGGCGGTGAAGAAGGGTCAGCAGTGGTTTCATGGGGCGATCGGTTGCGGCCACAGGCTACCGCCCGCCCTGGACAGGCGAGCGGTAGAAAGTCCCATGTTGAAGATCGAACCCCTGGCTCAGGGGATGAGGACGAAGTCGGTGCTGTCCACCGCGCCCGTCACGCCGGCCAGCGTCAGCGTGGCGAAGAGCACCTTCGCGCCGGCGCCGCTGCCGTCGGCGTCGTAGTACAGGTTGCCGGTGGCCGTGTCGTAGAGGATGAACTGCGTGGCCGTGGTCGCGTTGCCGCCGCTGTTCGCTGCGAAATTGGCTGCGGCGAGCGTGGTGTTGGCGCCGACCGAGAACGCCGAGAAGATGTCGTCGTCGAGCTGGATCTTGTCGTTGCCGTTGGCCTCGAAATCCTGGATCGTATCGACGTTGGTCAGCGCGCTCAGCGCCGTGTTGAAGACGAAGGTGTCGTTGCCGCCGCCGCCGTTGAGCACATCGTTGCCGTCACCGCCGTTGATCTGGTCATTGGCCTGCTGACCGAACACCACGTCGTTGCCCGTGCCGGCCAGGATGATGTCGGCATTGCCCAGCGCGTAGATCACGTCGTCGCCGTTGGTGTAGCCGCCGCTGACGGTGTCGCCTGCATTGGTGCCGACGACGACGCTGAAAGTCTCCGTGTAGGCCGCAGCGCCCTGCGTGACTTGAACCGTGAGTTCATAGACACGGTCGGTATCGACGTTGCTTGCGGTGACGACGCCCGCCGAACTGACCACCAGGTCGCCGGCGAAGTTGACCGCGATACCACCTGCGAGCGTGGTCGCCGTGAGCGCGGTGGCCGAGTAGGTGTACGGCGCCGCACCGCCGTCCGGATCGATCAGCGACATCTGCCCGATGGCGCCATTGGGCTGGCCGTTGCCCGGCGCGCCGGTCGCGGTGAAGATCAGATCGGTGGCGGCGTCATTGGTGCCGGTGATCGTGAGCGACACCAGCTGCGTGTCGCCGGCCGCGTTGTTGTCGCTGCTTTGCACCGTGTAGTTCAGCGTCAGCGACTGGCCGGCACCGAGGAAGTCGAAAGCCTGTGTCCCCGAGTTGAAGTTCCAGGTCAGGTTGTGGACATCGCCGCTGTTGGCCGCGAGGCCGCTCGTCGGCGACACGGTGAGCATGCCGAGCACGTTGGCCGCAGTCAGGCCGCCCGTGGTGCCGGACAGCGTGACACCGGTGACGCTGGACGACACGGTGTCGGTGGTGTCGGCGTCGGTCACCGTCAGCGTGCCGTTGCTGCTCAGGGTGGTGTTGGTTTCGGTCAGAGACGCTGTCGCACTGTCCGTGGTGACCGCTCGGATGTCCGGCGCGTCGTTGCTGCCCGTGATCGTGACGCTGACCGTGCGCGGCACGCTGCCGCCCTGGCCGTCCTCGACGTTGAAGGTGAAGGTCTCGACCCGGGTCTGGCCCGCGGCGAGAAACTCCACCGCCGACGCGGCGACGCTGTAGTTCCAGGTGACGACACCGCCGAGGCCGCTGCCCGTGCTGTCGGCCGTCACGCCGGCGCTCAAGCTGCCCAGCGCGCCGACCGACGGTGTGACCGCGCTGACGCTGTGCACGTCCGTGAGGTCCACGTCGGTGAAGGCGATGGTGCCGCTGTCGGTGAGGTTGCCGACCGGCGTGACCGCTTCTGCCACGGCGCCCGTCACGTCGATGGCGGCCACGATGGGGGCGTCGTTGGTGCCGGTGACGGTGACGGTCAAGCCCTGGCTGACCATGCCACCGTGGCCGTCGTCGATCGTGACGGTGAAGCTTTCCGTGGCCGTCTGACCCGCGGCCAGGTACTGCAGCGCAGCGTTGGCCACGCTGTAGTTCCACGTCACCGTGCCGTCGCCGGCACCGGTGGCCGCGTCGGTGACGCTGGCCGTGAGCAGGCCGCCCAGTGCGTTGGCACCGTTGGCGGCCACGCTGGTGGTATGCGCATCGCTCAGGTCCAGGTCGTCGAAGGTGATCGTGCCCGTGGCGCTGGTGGGCAGGCTGTCTTCGGTCACCGCCCCGGCAGTCACCGCCGCGCTGATCGTGGGTGCATCGTTGCTGCCGGTGACGGTGATCACCAGGTCGGCCGCTGCCGACGTGGCCACGCCGTCGTTGGCGGTGAACGGGATCGTCAACGTCAGCGTCTCGCCTTGCGCGATCGCGTCGTAGCTGGAAGCATCGAAGGTGTAGGTGCCGTCGGCGTTGAACGTCAGGCCAGCGGGCGCGGTGCTGACGAGCGCGTACGTGAGCGTGGCCGTCTCGCCGGCGTCGGCGTCGGTCGCAACGACACTGCCGGTGATCGAGGCGTCCTCGGCTACAGCAGCCACCGCGGCCTGCGCCACCGGCACATCGTTGGTCCCAGTGATGGTGATCACCAGGTTGGCGCTGGCCGAGGTGGACTGCGTGTCGCTGGCGGTGAAGGGGATGGTCAAGACCAGTTGCTGGCCATCGGGCAGCGAGTCGTAGCTCGACGCGTCGAAGGTGTAGGTGCCGTTGGAGTTGAACGTCAGGCCGACCGGCGCTGCGCTGACCAACGCGTACGTGAGCGTGGCCGTCTCGCCGGCATCAGCGTCGGTGGCAACAACGCTGCCGCTGACCATGGCGTCTTCAACCACAGCGGCCACAGCCGCTAGCGCCACCGGCACGTCGTTGGTGCCGGTGATGGTGATCACCAGGTTGGCGCTGGCCGAAGTGGACTGCGCGTCGCTGGCAGTATAAGGGAATCGTCAGCATCGAGCTGCTGGCCGTCGGGCAGTGAGTCGTAGCTCGACGCGTCGAAGGTGTAGGTGCCGTCAGGGTTGAAGGTCAGGCCGACTGGTGCTGCGTTGATTAGCGCATAGATCAACGTGGCCGCTTCACCGGCGTCAGCGTCTGTCGCAACGACGCTGCCGCTGACCAGGCGTCTTCGGCAACGGCAGCCACTGCCGCCTGCGCCACCGGCACGTCGTTGGTACCGGTGATGGTGATCACCAGGTTGGCGCTGACCGAGGTGGACAGCGCGTCGCTGGCAGTGAAGGGAACCGTCAGTACGAGCTGCTGGCCGTTGGGCAGCGAGTCGTAGCTCGATGCGTCGAAGGTGTAGCTGCCGTCAGGGTTGAAGGTCAGTCCAGTGGGTGCAGCACTGACCAGCGCGAACGTGAGCGTGGCAGTCTCGCCAGCGTCGGCGTCGGTCGCAACGACGCTGCCGCTGACCGTGGCGTCCTCTGCAACCGCAGCCACAGCCGCTTGTGCCACCGGCACATCGTTGGTGCCGGTGATGGTGACGACCAGGTTGGCGCTGGCTGAAGTGGACAGTGCGTCGCTCGCCGTGAAGGGAACCGTTAGCACGAGTTGCTGACCGTCCGTCAGCGAGTCATAACTGGAGGCGTCGAAGCTGTAGCTGCCGTCGGCGCTGAAGCTCAGTCCGGTCGGCGCCGAGTTAACCAAGCGCGTAGGTGAGCGTCGCCGTCTCGCCAGATCAGCATCTGTGCGCAACGACGCTGCCGCTGACCATCGCGTCTTCAGCCACCGCTGCCACTGCTGCCTGCGCCACCGGCACATCGTTGGTGCCGGTGATGGTGATGACCAAGTTAGCGCTGGCCGAGGATGGACTGCGCGTCGCTGGCAGTAAAGGGAACCGTCAGCACCAACTGCTGGCCGTCGGGCAGCGAGTCGTAGCTCGATGCGTCGAAGGTGTAGCTGCCGTCAGCGTTGAAGGTCAGGCCAGTGGGTGCGGCGTTGACCAAGGCATAGGTCAACGTGGCCGTCTCGCCGGCGTCCGCATCGGTGGCGCCGACGCTGCCGCTGACCATCGCATCTTCGGCAACCGCTGCGACTGCCGCTTGCGCCACCGGCACGTCGTTGGTGCCGGTGATGGTGATCATCAGGTTGGCGCTGGCTGAGGTGGACAGTGCGTCGCTGGCAGTGAAGGGAACCGTCAGTACGAGTTGCTGACCGTCAGGCAGCGAGTCGTAGCTGGTGGCGTCGAAACTGTAGGTGCCGTCAGGGTTGAACGTGAGGCCGATGGGCGCAGCGCTGACCAGCGCGTACGTGAGCGCAGCGGTCTCGCCCGTGTCGGCGTCGGTGGCGCTCACGCTGCCGCTGACCATCGCGTCTTCGGCAACCGCCGCGACTGCCGCCTGCGCCACCGGCACGTCGTTGGTGCCCGTGATGGTGATGACCAGGTTGGCGCCTGCCGAAGTGGACAGCGCGTCGCTGGCAGTGAATGGAACCGTCAGCACGAGCTGCTGGCCGTCGGGCAGCGAGTCGTAGCTCGATGCGTCGAAGGTGTAGCTGCCGTCAGGGTTGAAGGTCAGTCCAGTGGGCGCGGCGCTGACCAGCGAGTACGTGAGCGTGGCGGTCTCGCCAGCATCGGCGTCGGTCGCAACGACGCTGCCGTTGATCGAGGCGTCTTCCGCAACAGCGGCCACCGCTGCCTGCGCCACCGGCAAGTCGTTGGTGCCCGTGACGGTGATCACCAGGTTGGCGCTAGCCGAGGTGGACTGCGCGTCGCTGGCTGTGAACGGGATGGTCAGGACGAGCTGCTGGCCGTTGGGCAGCGAGTCGTAGCTCGATGCGTCGAAGCTGTAGCTGCCATCAGGGTTGAACGTCAGGCCGACCGGCGCTGCGCTGACGAGCGCGTACGTGAGCGTGGCGGTCTCGCCAGCGTCGGCATCGGTGGCGCTCACGCTGCCGCTGACCGTCGCGTCTTCGGCAACTGCCGCCACCGCCGCTTGCGCCACCGGCACGTCGTTGGTGCCGGTGATGGTGATCACCAAGTTGGCGCTGGCCGAGGTGGACTGCGCGTCACTGGCGGTGAACGGTATGGTCAGGACCAGTTGCTGACCGTCGGTCAGCGAGTCGTAGCTCGATGCGTCGAACGTGTACGTGCCGTTGATGTTGAACGTCAGGCCAGTGGGCGCAGCGTTGACCAAAGCATAGGTCAACGTGGCCGTCTCGCCAGCGTCAGCGTCTGTCGCAACGACGCTGCCGCTGACCATGGCGTCTTCGGCAACCGCAGCCACAGCCGCCTGCGCCACCGGCACGTCGTTGGTGCCGGTGATCGTGATCACCAGGTTGGCGCTGGCCGAGGTGGACAGCGCGTCGCTGGCGGTGAAGGGAACCGTCAGCACCAGTTGCTGACCGTTGGGCAAGGAGTCGTAGCTCGACGCGTCGAACGTGTAGGTGCCGTTGGTGTTGAAGGTCAAGCCAGTAGGTGCTGCGTTGACCAACGCATAGGTCAACATGGCCGTCTCGCCCGTGTCGGCGTCGCTCGCAACAACGCTGCCGCTGACCATGGCGTCTTCAGCCACCGCTGCGACTGCCGCCTGCGCCACCGGCACGTCGTTGGTGCCGGTGATGGTGATGACCAAGTTGGCGCTGGCCGAGGTGGACAGCGCGTCGCTGGCGGCGAAAGGAACGGTCAGCACCAATTGCTGACCGTTGGGCAACGAGTCGTAGCTCGATGCGTCGAAGGTGTAGCTGCCGTCAGCGTTGAAGGTCAGGCCAGTGGGTGCGGCGTTGACCAAGGCATAGGTCAACGTGGCCGTCTCGCCGGAGTCCGCATCGGTGGCGCCGACGCTGCCGCTGACCATCGCATCTTCGGCAACAGCTGCGACTGCCGCTTGCGCCACCGGCACGTCGTTGGTGCCGGTGATAGTGATCACCAGGTTGGCGCTGGCCGAGGTGGACTGCGCGTCGCTGGCGGTAAACGGGAGGGTCAAAACCAGCTGCTGGCCGTTGGGCAGCGAGTCATAGCTCGACGCGTCGAAGGTGTAGGTGCCGTCGGGGTTGAAGGTCAGGCCGATCGGCGCGGCGTTGACCAAGGCATAAGTCAGCGTCGTCGTCTCGCCGGTATCGGCGTCGGTCGCAACGACGCTGCCGTTGATCGAGGCGTCCTCGGCAACTGCAGCCACCGTGGCCTGCGCCACCGGCACGTCGTTGGTGCCGGTGATGGTGATCACCAGATTGGCGCTGGCCGAGGTGGACAGCGCATCGCTGGCCGCGAACGGAATGGTCAGGACCAGCTGCTGACCGTTGGGCAGCGAGTCGTAGCTCGACGCGTCGAAGGTGTAGCTGCCGTCGGGGCTGAAGGTCAGTCCAGCGGGCGCTGCGCCGACCAGCGCGTACGTGAGCGTGGCGGTCTCGCCGGCGTCGGCGTCCGTCGCAACAACGCTGCCGGTGATCGAGGCGTCCTCCGCCACGGCAGCCACTGCCGCCTGCGCCACCGGCAAGTCGTTGGTGCCGGTGATGGCGATCGTCAAGGTCGATGTCGCCGAGCTGCTGCCGTTGCTCGCGGTGTAGCTGAACACCTCGTTGGCCACCTGGCCTTGCTTCAGCGCGTTGGTGTCGCCGTCGGCGTCGTTCAGCGTGTAGGCCCAACTGCCGTTGGCGTTCAGCACCAGCGTGCCGTAGGTGCCGGTGTAGCTGCCCGGGTTGGCGACGGCGACCGTGCCCGACCCGCTGTCGTTGGCCAGCACGTTGCCCATGGCCGATGCATCGCCAGCCGTGGCGACGCCGGCCTCGACCACCGGGTCGCCGGCATTCGTGTCGGCCGTGGCGCTGACCGGGATCGACACGCCCAGAAAATCGCCCGCCACCAAGTTGTGCACGCCGGCGATCTTGATCGCCAGCTCGGCCGTGCCGGGGCTGCCGTTGATGTCGGCCCAGACATAGGTGTTGCCGCCGGAGACGGTGAACCACGCGCCATGGGCGGTGGGTGTGTTGTTGCCCCACTGCAGATCGGCGGCGCCGAGCAGTTGCGTCAGATCGATCTTGTCGAGGTCGGCCGCGCTGCCGAGGTCGTTGATGCCCTGGAAATCGACGATCAGGTCCATCGCCAATGCGTTCGAATCGCTCCAGTTCGACTGGCCGTGATGGTCGCCGCCGTGGTGACCGCAATCGTCGCCGTCGGTACCGTTGCCGTTGGCTGCGGCGCTAAACGCGAACACGTCGTTGCCGCTGCCGCCCTTTTGCGTATCGGCGCCCAGGCCACCGACGATGCGGTCGTTGCCCGCGCCGCCGGAGAGCGTGTCGTTGCCCTTCTCGCCGAACAGCTCGTCGTTGCCGCCTTCGCCATAGACCAGGTCGTTGCCGCTGCCGGCATAGATGCTGTCGTTGCCGCCGGCCGCGCTGCCGTCCGTGTTGTTGCCGTTGTCGCCGTAGATGAGATCGTTGCCGCGTCCGGAGCGGATCGTGTCGTTGCCTGGCGCGGCGGCCAACGTGCTGTTGGCGTAGGTTTCGCGGCCGTCGCCGTAGATCGTGTCCTTGCCGTTCTCGAAGGCGTCGCCGTGGCGCGAGCTGTCGTTGACGCCGATCGTGTCGTCGCCCGAGCCGCCGTACAGCGTGTCCTTGCCGTCGCCGCCGGAGATGACGTTGTTGCCGGCGCCGCCGAACACGGCGTCCTTGCCTTCGCCACCGTCGATCTCGTCGTTGCCGCCGCCGCCGTCGAGGATGTCGTCGCCCTGCTCGCCGTCGATCTCGTCGTTGCCGCCTTCGCCATAGACAGTGTCGCGGCCGCTGCCGGCGAAGATGCGGTCGTTGCCGCCAGCGCCGGCGCCGAACAGGTTGGTGCCGTTGTCGCCGTAGATGCGGTCGTCGCCGCTGCCGGCGTAGATCAGGTCGTTGCCCAGCATCAGCGCCAGCGCCGCGCTGTTGTACGACTCGCGGCCGTCGCCGAAGATGGTGTCACCGCCGCCTTCGTTGCTGTCGCCGCAGCGGTTGCCGGCGCTGCCGATGGTGTCGTTGCCCGAGCCGCCGTAGATCGCATCCACGCCGCTGCCGCCGGAGATGATGTCGTTGCCGGCGCCGCCGAACAGGATGTCGTCGCCGCTTTCGCCGTCGATGCGGTCGTCGCCGTCGCCTCCATCGACGATGTCGTTGCCGCTGCCGGCATCGACGATATCGTTGCCGGTGCCCGCAAGCACGGTGTCGTTGCCCGATCCCGCATCGACGATGTCGTTGCCCGAGCCGGCGTCGATGAAGTCATTGCCGCTGCCGGCGTCGATGTTGTCGTTGCCCGCGCCCGAGTTGATCGTGTCGTTGCCGGCGCCGGTACTGATGTTGTCGTTGCCGCTGCCGGTGTTGATCGTGTCGTTGCCGCTGCCCGTGTTGACCGTGGTCATTTCCGCCCCTGGTGTGCCCTCGTTCCGGCAACCCGCATTGATCGGGGAGCCGCGCCTGCGGGCATGCTAGGGGTCGGTTGGTGGGCAGCCTTCCCCTGCAACACGGGGTCGGCACGTGTTCACGCGCCCCGCATTCGCAGGAACCACTGCGCGTTCAGGTCAACAACTGCAGCATCAACTCGACGCGCGCCTGCACGGGCGACAGCGCATCGGCCGAGCGCAGCAGCGCGCTGCCGATCACCGGCCCCGCCGCGCAGCGCGTGCTGCGCAGCACCAGCACACCGGCGGCCTGCGCGCGCAGCAACGCGGCTTCGAGATCGCGGTGCAGCGTGCCGTTGCCGCTGCCGGCGGCGACGATGCCGCGCACGCCTTGCACCACCAGCGCATCGACCAGCAGGCCGTTGGCGCCGGCATGGCTCATCACGATCTCGACGCGCGGCCATTGCGCGGCGTCACGCGCGATGTGCGCCAGGCCGAGCGCGTCGGCGCGTGGCGCTTCGCGCCACCAGCGCAACCTGCCTTCTTCGACGCTGGCCAGCGCGCCCGCATCGCCCGCCGCGAAGGCGTCGGCGCGATAGCTGTGCACCTTGCGCACTTCGGCGCCGGCCCAGACGCGGCCGGCCACGGCCACGAGCACGCCGCGCGCCTGCGCATCGCGCGCCGTGCTCACGGCATCGAACAGATTCTGTGGTCCGTCGGCGGCGATCGACGTCGCCGGCCGCATGGCCGCGGTCAGCACCAGCGGCTTGAAGGGAACCAGCACACGATGCAGAAAGTACGCCGTCTCTTCGAGCGTGTCGGTGCCGTGCGTGACCACCACGCCGGCGACATCGGCGCGCGCCAGGTGGTACGCCGCACGCGCCGCCAACGCCTGCCAGGTGGCGAGATCCATGTCTTTGCTGTCGAGCTGCGCGATCTGCTCGCACTCGAGGTCCAACTCGCGCAACGCGGGCACGGCGGCCACCAGGTGGCCAACGCCGATCTGCCCCGCCGTGTAGCCCACCGCGTCGGCGCTGCTCGCGGCGGTGCCGGCGATCGTGCCGCCGGTGCCGAGGATGACGATCGTGCTTGCCATGATCTGCTATCTGGATAAAAATACAGCCACTGGACAAACTCCCAGGAAGCCAAATGGAAGAACGCGCCAAGCTTACCGACCGCCAGCAGCAGATTCTCGATCTGGTGCAAAGCGCCATCGCCCGTACCGGCGCGCCGCCGACGCGCGCCGAGATCGCCGCCGAGTTGGGTTTCCGCTCGCCCAACGCCGCCGAAGAGCATCTGCAGGCCCTGGCGCGCAAGGGCGTGATCGAACTCATCGGTGGCACCTCGCGCGGCATCCGCCTGCGGCCCGACGCGTTGAAGAAGTTGAACCAGATGCGCGGCAAGCAGTTCCTGCTGCCGCTGCCGAGCCTGTCGCAGTTGAACCTGCCGCTGGTCGGCCGCGTGGCCGCGGGCAGCCCGATCCTGGCGCAGGAGCACATCGACCAGACCTACGTCGTCGAAGCCACCATGTTCCCGCGCCGCCCCGACTACCTGCTGCGCGTGCGCGGCATGAGCATGCGCGACGCCGGCATCATGGACGGCGACCTGCTCGCCGTGAAGCAGAGCAAGGACGCCAGCAACGGCCAGATCATCGTCGCCCGCATCGGCGACGAGGTCACTGTCAAGCGCTTCAAGCGCGTGCGCAACCACATCGAGCTGCACGCCGAGAACCCGGACTTCGAGCCGATCATCGTCAAGCTCAGTGACGCGGAGATTTTTGCGATCGAAGGCCTGGCGGTTGGTTTGATCCGCAACACGATGCTGATGTGATCGTGGCCGCGGCAGGCAAGCGCGCCAAGTACGTGCTGTTCGGCAGCCGCAACTCCGGTTCGGCCGCGGTCGAGGCGGCACTCGAAATGGCCAAGGCGCCGTATCGCATCGTCGATGCCGCGACGTGGCGCAAGAAGGACGACGCGGACACGTTCGCGCAACTGCAGCGCGTCAACCTGCTGCACCAGATACCGACGCTGGTCTGCCCCGACGGCACGGTGCTCAGTGAAAGCGCGGCGATCCTGATCCACCTCGGCCTCGCACACCCGCGTGCCGGGCTGCTGCCGGCCAATGCTTCGCAGCGCGCGCAGGCGATTCGCGCCATGGTCTTCATTGCCGCCAACTGCTATGCCGCCATCGGCGTCATCGACTATCCCGAGCGCTGGCACGGCAAGGGCGACAAGCAAGCTGACGAACGCCTGCGCAAAGGCGCGCGGCGGCGACTGCACAAACTGTGGTGCATGTTTGCCGACACCTTTGCCGCCGACGCTGCGAAGAAAAAAGCCGCCTTCCTCTTCGGTGAGCAGCCGGGTGCGGCTGATCTGCTGGCCGCCGTCGTGTCGCGCTGGTCGGGCACGCGCAAGCACCTGGCCACGCAGCGGCCAGCGTTTCACGCGCTGTTGGAGCGCGCCGAGGCGCACCCCAAGCTGGCGGCGGTGTTCGATCGGCATTGGGGCCAGGGTCCGGTGGAGACGACGTGAGCGCCACGCGCATCAAGGCCCCGAAAGCGGCGCACGCCGACGACTGCATCGTGCTCGAAGACCTGCCCAACATCGGCCCGGCCATCGCCGCCGATCTGCGCCTGATCGGCATTGCCCAACCGCGTGAGCTCAAAGGACGTGATGCCTTCGTGCTCTATCAGAAGCTCAACGCCGCCACCGGCACACGGCATGACCCCTGTGTGCTCGACACCTTCATGGCCGCGGTCGATTTCATGAGCGGCGCCGCCGCCGCGCCCTGGTGGGCCTACACCGCACAACGAAAGGCGCTGTACGGCGCGGTCTGACGAGCAACCTTCGCACATTGCGACCTGAAACGTTGGCCGGGGGCGGCGGATCCGCCGAAGAGGCCGATCGCCAGGCTTCAGTGCGAGCGCACGCCGATGGCGAAGAGCGCGCGGTCCGAGCTGGCGCGGTGCCATTGCCGCTCGCGCCACTCCAGGTCGGCCAAGCTGTGCGACTGCGCAAGGTAGGCCTCCAGCGACTCGTTGCTCTCGGGCGCCAGCGTGGACAGAAAAGTGCGAAGGGCTTTCAGTGCGGTTCTCATGAGGATCTCGATTTAAGGGTTAACCCTCATCTTAGGCTAGCGATCCTCGTTGCAAGGCGCCGCTTTTCCGCAATGCGGGATCTAGGGGACCGCGTCTCCGCCGTCCACGTCGATGTGTGGGGTCTTGAACACTCGCGCCGGCTCTTCGCTCCGGCGGTGGCGCTCAGGGCTGCAGCTGCAGCACGTGCGTGGGCTGCTTGCGCGGCGCCCAGAGCGGCACGTACTCGACTCGCGCCCAGGGCCCGACGAACGAGCGGTACTGGCGCAGCCACGGCAACCCGGATTGACCGGACGACTGCATGACGCGCGATTGCGAGAGGTCGCCCAGATCGTAAATCGCGCGCAGCGACGGCGCATGTTCGTTCAAGTAGAGCTCACCGGTCGTGCCATCCGGCTTGACGCCGACGCGGCCGACGTTGAGCGTGTAGCTGTCGCCGCCGGTCGGCACGCGCAGCTCGAACAGCGCCGCCAGCAGCGGCACACGCGAAAACGGCCGGTGCTCGCTGCGCGCGATGTGCGCATCGCCCCAGCGCCACTTCGACACGTCGGCGCCGAAGCGCTGCTGCAACTCGCCCAGCGCGCGCGTCAATGCGAGGCCACTCCTCTGCTCGCAGGTCTCGGCCTTGTCGGGCGTGGTCTTGTCGTCGCACCACCAGGCGTCGTTGCGCTCCAACACGCCTTCGAGCGCGTCGCGAAAACTGCGCGCACCGAGCACGCGCTCATAGACCGCAGGGCCGCCGAGTTCGTCGGTGAAGATGGCGCGAACGAGCTGGCGCGACCAGGCCCAGAAGATCAGCGGCGCGGCCGCGTCGGCCTTCATCTCGCCATTGAAGTCCTTCAACGCAACTTGCGCCGCACCTGCCAGCGCATGCTCCGAGCGCGCCCGTTGCAGCCACGGCAGCACACGCTGCGTCGCCAGCGACAACACATCTGCCTGCATCGTCGCCATGTCGTCGATCGAATGTTTGTCGCGCGCGCGCAGCAACTGCTCGATGCGCTGCTGGCGGTACGGCACGGCCCATTCGCTGGTCAGGTAGTACGGATAGTCGTTGCCGTGGATGCGCTGGTTGGCGCTGGCGATCCAGCCGCGCGCCGGTTGCGTTTCGCGCGGCGTTTGTGCGGCAGGAATGAAGCCGTCCCAGTCATAGCGCGCCTCCCAGCCCGGCGCCGGCACGAGGCCCAGCAGATCGTGGTCGCGCTTTCGCAGCGGCACGCGGCCCGGCGAGACGACGGCGATCTGCCCGGCGCGATCGGCCACCACCATGTTCTGCATCGGCGCCACCCACAGCCGCGTGGCCGCATCGACGAACTCGGCCGCCGACGTGGCACGGGCGATCGCCAGCCCGGCAGCGATCGGATCGCTGTCGGCGTCGAGCGCCGTCCAGCGCATCGCCAGGCCATACGGCGCGTTGCCTTCTGTGCCCGCGACCTCGCCGGCCACGCCGCCGGCATCCGAAATCATCGGCCCGTGGCGCGACACGCGCACCACCAGGTTTTCGCTCGGCGCGCCCTTGATGCGGATGTCCTCCGACACACCAACCAGGCGCTCCCAGCCGCGCGGCGTCTGCACCTGCATCGGGTCGTCGGGCTTGAAGCGCTCCAGGTACAAGTCCTGCACATCGGGATTGGTATTGGTGAAGCCCCAGGCGATGTGTTCGTTCTGGCCGAGCACGACACCCGGCAGCCCCGGCATCGTCGCGCCGGCGGACTTGAAGGCGTTGGGCCCCGTGACCTCGATGCGCGCCACGTACCACAGCGCCGGCGCCGTGATCTTCAAGTGCGGGTCGTTGGCCAGCAGCGGTTGGCCGCTCGTCGTCTGCGAGCCGGCCAGCACCCAGTTGTTCGAGCCCACGCCTTCGACGCCCGACGGCGGCGCGATGGCTTGCAGGTGGTCGATCTGCTGCGCCGACAACGCGGCGAGCGAGCCGCCAAGCTTCAACGAGCGCATCAGCGCCGCGTAGTCGGCGGTGGCCAGCGGCGCTTGCCCCGGATACGGCGGCAGCAGCTCGTCGATGCGTGCCACCGGCAGCGTCAGCGCCAGCCGAGCGCGCAGCAACTCGGTGTTCCAGTTGCTGCCCAGGTCCCACGCCATCATGATCGCCCAGGCCAGGCTGTCCACCGGCGTCCAGTCTTCGACCGCCAGGCCGAGCATCAGCATCTCCGGCGGCCGTGCTTTCATGTGTTCGCGCTGCCAGGCGTTGATGCCCGCCGCGTAGGCTTGCAGCACGCGCTTCGATTCGGCGCCGAGCTGCGCCCACTGCGCCTGCGCGGCGCGGCGCACGCCGAGCGCGCGCAGGAACTTGTCGTTGTCGAGGGCAGAGCGGCCGAACGCTTCGGCCAGCCGGCCGCTGCCGATGCGGCGGTGCGTCTCCAACTGCCACAGCCGGTCTTGCGCATGCGCAAAGCCGAGGCCGAACGCGGCGTCTTCGACGCTCGCCGCGCGGATCGTCGGCACGCCGTGCTCGTCGCGATCGATGCTCACCGACGCCGCGATGCCGCCGACGCGCAACACGCCGTCATGCGCCGGCGTGGCGCGCCACAAATAGAAGGCCAGCGCCGCGAGCGCGAGCAGCAGCCCCATCGCCAACGCGATGGCGATGCCGCGCAGCCAGCGCTTCATCGTCCTAAGTAGTCGCCCTTGCCGACATCCACGCCGGCGTGGCGCAGCAGCGCATAAGCCGTCGTCGCGTGGAAAAAGAAGTTCGGCAGCGCGGCTTCCTTCAGATACGCCTCGCCCTTGAACTTGAGCGCATCGCCGCTGCGCATCGGGATCGTGATCTCGCGCTCTTCGCTGCCATCGACCTGCGACGCCGGAATCGTCTTCACGTAGTCGATCGTCTTCAGGATGCGGGCGCGCAAGTCGGCGATGGTCGCTTCGTTGTCGTCCCACTTCGGCACCTCCAGGCCGGCCAGGCGCGCCATCGTGCTCTTGGCGAAATCGCTGGCCACCTGCACCTGGCGCGTGAAGTTGAGCATGTCGGGCGCCAGGCGCAGGCCGAGGTAGTTGGCGGCGTCGAACTTGCGCAGCGCCGCATGGGCCTCGGCCTTGTCGAGCCACTTCAACATGTTGCCGAGCATCTTGAGAAAGATCGGCGCGCTGGCCGAGTGCATCGAGATCGTCATGAGGTCTCCTGTTTCCGAATGTGGCGGGCGATGTTAATAGCCGGTGCAGAATCGCGCTGCAAAAGGTACTCGCTTGCCAATGAACATCATCATCCTCGACGACTACCAGGACGCCGTGCGCAAGCTGAAGTGCTCGGCCAAGCTCGAACACCTGCAAGCCAAGGTCTTCACCAACAACGTCAAGGGCATCGGCCAGCTCTCGGTGCGCCTGCGCGACGCCGAGGTGCTGGTGCTGATCCGCGAGCGCACCGCCTTCCCGCGCCAGTTGCTGGAGAAGCTGCCGAAGCTGAAGCTGCTGGCGCAGACCGGCCGCGTCGGCGCGCACATCGACGTCGAGGCCTGCACCAAACTCGGCATCGCCGTGGCCGAAGGCGTGGGCGACCCGACGGCCCCCGCCGAACTGACCTGGGCCTTGATCATGGCGGCGATGCGGCGCGTGCCGCAGTACATCGGCAACCTGAAGCATGGCGCGTGGCAGCAGTCGGGTCTGAAGGCCGCGGCGATGCCGCCGAACTTTGCGCTCGGCATGCGCTTGTCGGGCAAGACGCTCGGCGTCTGGGGCTACGGCCGCATCGGCCAGCGCGTGGCCAACTACGGCAAGGCGTTCGGCATGAAGGTCGTCGTCTGGGGCCGCGACGCGTCGCGCGACAAGGCCGTCGCCGACGGCTTCGGCGCCGCGGCCAGCCGCGAAGCGTTCTTCGAACAATGCGACGTGCTGTCGATGCACCTGCGCCTGGTGCCGGAGACACGCGGCGTGGTCAAGCTCGAGGATCTGGTGCGCATGAAATCGACGGCGCTGTTCGTCAACACCTCGCGCGCCGAGCTCGTCGCCGAAAACGCGCTGGTCTCGGCGTTGAACCGCAGCCGCCCCGGCATGGCCGCGGTGGATGTGTTCGAGAGCGAGCCGATCCTGCAAGGCCACCCGCTGCTGCGCCTGGAAAACGCGGTGTGCACGCCGCACATCGGCTACGTGGAAATCGACACCTACGAGCAGTACTTCGGCGCCGCGTTCGACAACGTCGTGGCCTTCGTCAATCAACAGCCGACGAACATCGTCAATCCCGAGGCGCTCAAGGTGATGCGTTGAGCGCCGCGCCGCGCTCCGCGATAGAACTTTTCTGGGCCTTCACCTCGCTCGCACTGCAAGGCTTCGGCGGCGTGTTGCCGGTGGCGCAGCGCGAGTTGGTCGAGAAGCGCGGCTGGCTGACGCGTGAGGAGTTTGCCGAGGCGTTGTCGATCGGGCAGGTGCTGCCGGGGCCCAACGTCTGCAACCTGTCGCTGATGATCGGCGACCGCTTTTTCGGCTGGCGCGGCGCACTTTGCGCGCTCGCCGGCATCCTCGCCGCGCCGCTGCTGATCGTGCTGACACTGGCCACGCTGTACGCGCAGATCGCCAGCACGCCGATGGCGGCCGGCGCCATCCGCGGCATGGGCGCGGTGGCCGCAGGGCTGATCTTCGCGATGGCGATCAAGCTCGCGTCGACGCTGAAAAAGAACCCGCTGCCGCTCGCGCTGTGCGCTGCCGCCTCGCTCGCCACCTGGGCGCTCGTCGGCGCATGGCGTGTGCCGCTGGCCTGGGTCGTGCTCGGGCTGGGCGGGGCGATGGTGGTGTTTGCGGGCTGGTGGTTGAAGCGCGCATGAGCCCCTTCACCGCCGCCGACTGGCTGCCGTTCTTCGCCCACTTCCTCGCCATGTCGATGCTCGCCATCGGCGGAGCCCTCGCCACCACGCCGGAGATCCACCGCTACTTGGTCGAGCAGCGCGGCTGGCTCGACGACGCGCAATTCAGCGCCGGCGTCGCACTGGCGCAGGCGGCGCCGGGGCCGAACCTGCTTTTCGTGCCGGTGCTCGGCCACGCCATCGCCGGCCTGCCGGGCGCGTTCGTTGCGCTCATCGGCATGTTGATTCCGAGCACGACGCTGGCGTTGTTCGCGTCGCGCTGGGGCCGCAAGCGCCGCGACACGCTCGGCGTGCGCGCCTTCGTCGCCGGCATGGCGCCCGTGACGATCGGGCTGCTGGCCGCCGCCGGCACCGTGCTCGCGGCGCCGCTGGCCACGCATGTCGGTGCGGCCGTGCTGGTCGCGGCGACGGTGCTGCTGTCGGTGAAGACGAAGATCAGCCCGGTGTGGTTGATCGCGATCGGTGCGGTGGTCGGCGCCGCGGGTGGCGTGTAGGCGGCTCGTGGCCTGTAACGTTGAAATGGGAGTCGAGGACAGTGCGAGACGGGGTGCGATGCAAGGCGCAAAGCACAGCGATGCCCCGAGGCATCGCGAGCATTTGCAACGCCGCAGCGCGCTCCGTATCGCGCGGGCAGCGACTTCCGATTTCAGCGTTACAGGCCACTCTACAGCCGGATCGCGCCGCGCATGAACGCCGCCTGCTGACGCTTGCGGATGCGCGCGAGCAGTGCGCGGTGCAGGCGCGGCACCAGGGCGCGCGGTGCGTCGAGCGGCAGGCTCTCCTGCACGATCTGCGCAACGGCGGGCAAAGACGACTGCAAGCGCTGCATGAAGGTGTCGCGGAAGTCTTCCATGCGCAGCGAGCCGTGCCAGTGCAGCAGCACCGCGCGCTCGTACTGCGCCGGCGGGTACAGCGCTTCGTACATCGGCTCGGCGTGAAAGTTGTAGTTCGGCTCGAGCGCTGCGAAGCCGCCGCGCCACGACGCTGCGGCGATGGAAAAGATGATCTGCTCGTGCAGGAACATCGTCGGGTCGTCTTTGGGCATCACGCACAGCGCATAGAGTTTTTCGAACAGCTCGAGGTAACGCTGCGCAAAGCCCGAGCCGCGATGAAAGCGGAAAACACCGGAGTTGAATTGCAGGCGGATGCGTTTGCCGCTCGGACCTGCCGTGACGAAGGGCACGCCCTCGGGCATGCCCGCGCCTTCGGCGAGCGCTTGCCAGAACGGCTCGAAGCGATCACCCGGCCCCGTGCTGACGGGGCCGAGTTCTTCGACGCAGGCCAGCACTTCCTGCACGTCGTGCTGCGGCGCGTCGAGCGCCGTCGGCTCGCTGACGACGAGCACGTCGGCGTCGAGCCACACGACATGCTTCGTCCTCGCGAGTTCGTCGGCCATCACCGCCGCCTGCGGCTTGTTGGCAAAACCGAGCCAATCGAAGCGATGACGCACGGGCCGCTTGATGTATGACACCTGCAGTTTTTCAAGCTCACGCCGCGTGCTGTGGGCAATCGACGGGCCGCTGCGCGGCTGAATCGCGAGCACCGGGCAATTCGCGAAGCGGCCGCCGAACGCGCGCAACGTGCGCAGCATCAACAACACTTCGGGCTCGAGGCGGCCGGACTCGATGCAGGTGTAGATCGTCGTGTCGCTGGTCACGACAGCCCCTCGTCCGCTGGCTTGGGACGGCCCGGCGCGGCGCGGCTCACGCTCATCGGCTGCGCTGCCGCACCACCTCGTACAGGCACACACCCGCCGCGACCGAGACGTTCAGGCTCTCCACCGCACCGGCCATCGGAATCTTGACGAGCGCATCGCAGGTGCTGCGCGTCAGTTGGCGCAGGCCCTTGCCTTCGGCGCCGAGCACGAGCGCGAGCGGGCCGCTGAGGTCGAGGTCGTACAGCGTCTGCTCGGCGTCGTCGGACAGGCCGATGACCTTGACGTCGCGTTCCTTCAACTCGGTCAATGCGCGCGACAGGTTGGTGACCATCAGGTAGGGCACGGTCTCGGCGGCGCCGCTGGCGACCTTGGCCACCGTGGCGTTGAGCCCCACCGCATGGTCCTTCGGCGCGATCACCGCCTGCACGCCGGCGCCGTCAGCCACGCGCAGGCAGGCGCCGAGGTTGTGCGGGTCGGTGACACCGTCGAGCGCGAGCACGAGCGGCGGGCCCGCGGCAACATCCAGGATGTCGTCGAGCGAATGCCGCGCCGGCAAGCGCTCGACCAGTGCGACGACACCCTGGTGGCGGTCGTTGCCGGCGAGCTTGTTCAAGCGCGCATCGTCGCTGTCCACCACCTTGGCGCCTGCCTCGGTAGCGCGCTGCGCAAACGTGCGCATGCGCGCGTCGCGGCGCTGCGTGTCGAGATGCACCTCGACCACGCTGTCGGGCGCGGTCTTCAGGCGAACGGTGACGGCGTGAAAACCGAAGAGCACATGGCGGGTCATCAGTGCCCGCCCGGCCGCCCGTAGGGCACTGACGCCCCAAAGGCCGCGTAGCGGCCCCTTCGGGGCCGTGGGGGCAGCGAACGAAGTGAGCGTGGGGGTTGCATCCCCCATGTTAGGTCACGCTTGCATGTCAACGGCTGGCCCCGACGCCGCCGATGCGACGGCCTTGGCCAGACGCTGTGCGGCATCGGCAGGCGGCTCGCTGTTCTGCGTTTGCTGGCCTATCGCGCGCTGCAATGACGCCAGCGCTTCGAGCACACGCGCGCTCGGCACCTGCATCAGGTAGCCGGCCGCGGTGGCCGGCGTGACCGGCTTGGGCATGTCGGGCATCGCCGCGGCGTCGGTCGGCACGGCACGTTCACTGGCACGCGGCGCAACCGCGTGGGTCGGGGTGATGGCGGTGATGGGCATGCGGCGATCCTTCGAAAAGCGAGGCGGCCCTTCATGGCCTGCGCTCGTTGTCGTCTAGATCGGCGCGGGCCGGCGCGGCTTGAGCGCGGCGTTCGTGCGCAATCTCACGCCGCGCTCAGCGCGTCAGCGCGAGCCAGGCCAGGATCGCGCCGATCAACAGCGGCTGGTGCAGCATGTAGAAACTGAGCGACCAGCGGCCGAGTGCGGCCAGCGGCTGCAGCACCGATGGCAACGCGCCGCTCATGACCGCGCGCCGATGCAAGAGCAACCACTGCCCCGCGGCCAAGCCCCACAGCATCACACCCAGCCACGGCAGCACCGGCGCAAAGTCTTCGGTCACCGGCTTGCGAGTGATGAGACCGACCCAGTTCGTCAAACGCGTGTCGAAGAGCGGGTGCTGGACGAAGTGAGGCAAGAGCACGAGCGCGAGGCCGAGCGGCCACAGCCACGCCCGCAGCGGCGCCGCCACGCGCGCGATGACGAGCATCACGGCAAAACCATGCAGCACGCCGAAGCTGATCCAGCTCTTCGGGAACATCACGGCCGAACCGGCAGAGACCAGCAGCGCGCAGGCCGCGATCTGCAGCCAGCGCTTCCAGAACCGCGGCCAGCCCTGCCCGGCATCGTGCGCGACCGCCTGCGACAAACCGGCGGTGAACATGAACAGCGTGACGATGACGGCACGCTGCACCGTCCAGAACGGATCGGCGTAGAAGTTCTGCATCGGAGCGAGCAGCCGGTAGTAATTGAGGTCGAAGCAGAAGTGGAACAGCGCCATCCAGACGATGGCGGCGCCGCGCAGCGCGTCGAGGCGGTCGAAGCGCGCGCCAGGGTTCATGCCGGGCATCTCGTGCACATTGCGTTGAAGAGCATCGAGTGTCGCCGACGCAGCTACGATTGATTGCATGACGACACACGCATCACCCGCGCGCCGCAGCCCCGAAGAACAGAGCCGGCTCGACGCCGCGCTGGCCGACTCTGTTCGAGCGCCGCATCACCTTCAACCAGACGCTCGGCCTGGTCATCGAGTCGGCGCGAGCACCGGCGCCGCGCATCCGCTTTGCGATGCGGCCGACGCTGATCGGCAGCGCGCTGCACGGCCGGCTGCACGGCGGCGTGATCTCGGCCGCGCTCGACGCGATGGGCGGCCTGGCGCTGATGGTGGCGATCGGCGAGAAGCATGCCGACGAGACCACGCCACAGGTGATGCAGCGCTTTGCCAAGCTGGGCACGATCGACCTGCGCATCGATTACCTGCGCCCGGGCATGGGCGAACATTTCATTGCCAGCGCCGAGGTCACGCGGCTGGGCGGGCGCATCGGCAGTACGCAGATGCGCCTGGCCAACGATCAGGGCGTGCTGATCGCCACCGGCGCGGCGGCCTACGTCGTCAGTTGATCTCAGTTGGTCAGCCGGCTGACTTGCCGAACTGCTGCCGGAACCACTCGTCGAGCATGCGCCGCTCATAGACCAGCGCCGTATCGGCCATCGACGGCGGCAGGCGCTGCAGGTAGGCCATGTCCTGCACCACCGCCTCGCCGCTGCGCGGCGTTGCGCCGTCGATGCTCCAGCGCAGCGTGATGCGCGGCCAATCGGCACGGCCGCGCAGCACGCGCACGTCCCAGGCGCGCGCGCCGGGACGCACTTCGCCGGCCAGATCGACGTCGAGCACCTCGATCTTCAACGTCTGGCCATCGGCCACGTGCGGTTGAGCGACGCTGGTGATCACCCGCTCCAGCGCTTTCAGGTTCTGCTCGCGCGAATACGCGCGGTCGCGGATGTCGGCGAAATTCTCCGGCTTGACGAAGCTGACCTGCACGTTGCCCGCAGCTTGAGCGGCACTGGCGACGAGAAGCGCGGACAGACTGAACACGACAGTGAGAGATTTCATGGCACCTCCTGAGGAGTGAGTGCCATGAATGCTACGCCGCTCTCAAGAAAACGCCGGGCCGCCCCAAGTTTTCTTGCGCCCCCTCGGGGGGCCGGGCCGGGCGAGCCCGGCCCTTGGGGGCTCAGAGGCTCTGCGCCAACTGCTCGAGGATGGCCGGATTCTCCAGAGTGGAGGTGTCCTGCGTGATCGCCTCGCCCCTGGCGATCGAGCGCAGCAGCCGCCGCATGATCTTGCCGCTGCGCGTCTTCGGCAGGTTGTCGCCGAAGCGGATGTCTTTCGGCTTGGCGATCGGGCCGATCTCCTTGGCCACCCAGTTGCGCAGTTCGGTGGCGATCTTCTTCGCTTCGTCGCCGGTCGGGCGTGCGCGCTTCAGGACGACGAAAGCGCAGATCGCTTCGCCGGTGGTGTCGTCCGGCCGGCCGACCACGGCCGCTTCGGCAACCAGCTCGGTGCACGACACCAGCGCCGACTCGATCTCCATCGTGCCCATGCGGTGGCCGCTGACGTTGAGCACGTCGTCGATGCGGCCGGTGATCGTGAAGTAGCCGGTCTTGGCGTCGCGGATGGCGCCGTCGCCGGCGAGGTAGTAGCCCTTCAGCTCCGGCGGGTAGTAGCTCTGCTTGAAGCGCTCCGGGTCGCCGTAGATCGTGCGGATCATGCTCGGCCACGGCTTCTTGACGACGAGGATGCCGCCGCTGCCGTTGGGCACGTCGGCGCCGGTTTCATCGACGATCGCCGCGGCGATGCCGGGGAACGGCAGCGTGCACGAACCCGGCACCAGCGTCGTCGCGCCGGGCAGCGGCGTGATCATGTGGCCGCCGGTTTCGGTCTGCCAGAAGGTATCGACGATCGGGCAGCGGCCGCCGCCGACATGCTTGTGATACCACTCCCACGCCGCCGGGTTGATCGGCTCGCCGACCGAGCCGAGGATGCGCAGCGATGACAGATCGCTGCGCGCTCGGATGCACCGCGTCATTGGCTTCCGCGGCCTTGATCAGCGAGCGGATCGCCGTCGGCGCGGTGTAGAAGACGGTGCACTTGTGCTTCTCGATCGTCTTCCAGAAGCGCGCCGCATCGGGGAACGTCGGCACGCCCTCGAACACGATCTCGGTGCCGCCCAGGGCCAGCGGGCCGTAGGTGATGTAGGTGTGGCCGGTGACCCAGCCGATGTCGGCCGTGCACCAGAAGACGTCGTCGTCCTTCAGGTCGAAGGTCCACTTCGTCGTCAGCGCGGCATGCAGCAGGTAGCCGCCGCTGCTGTGCTGCACGCCCTTGGGCTTGCCGGTGGAGCCCGAGGTGTAGAGCAGGAACAGCGGGTGCTCGGCGCCGACCCACTCGGGCTCGCAGGTCGCCGGCTGGGCGGCCATCTCTTCGTGCAGCCAGCGGTCGCGCGACGCGTCCCAGGCGATCTTGCCGCCGGTGCGCTTGTAAACGATGACGTTCTTCACCGACTCGCAGCCGCCCATCGCGATGGCTTCATCGACGATGGCCTTCAGCGGCAGCTGCTTGCCGCCGCGAAGTTGTTCGTCGGCGGTGATCACCATCGCCGCGCCGGCGCCCTGAATGCGGTCGCGCACCGACTGCGCCGAGAAGCCGCCGAAGACGACCGAGTGGATCGCGCCGATGCGCGCGCAGGCCTGCATCGCCGCCACGCCCTCGACGCTCATCGACATGTAGATCAGAACGCGGTCGCCCTTCTTGATGCCGCGCGCTTTCAGCGCATTGGCGAACTGGCAGACCATCGCCAGCAACGATTTGTACGAAACCTTGGTCACCGCGCCGTCGTCGGCCTCGAAGATGATCGCTGTCTTGTCGCCCAGGCCGCGCTCGACGTTGCGGTCGAGGCAGTTGTAGGACACGTTCAACGTGCCGTCTTCGAACCACTTGAAGAACGGCGCGTTGCTGTCGTCGAGGCCTTTCGTGAACGGCTTCTTCCAGGTCACGAACTCGCGCGCCAGGCGCGACCAGTAGCCGTCGTGGTCGCGCTCGGCTTCGGCGACGAGCTTGTCGTAGGCCGCGGGGCCGGCGACGTGAGCGCTCTTGGCGAGCGCGGCGGGGGGGGCGTAGGTGTTCGGTTCAGTGCTCATGCGGCTGTCTCCTGGGAATGGTTTTCTTCGCTGGGGGCAAAGGTAGGCCGGTGCTCTTACCAAGGGCTTACTTTGCATCAATCGAAGAGCACCCGGACGCGATCCCTACAATCCCGCCCACCCGAGGAATCCCTGACCACGATGCAAAAAAACACCCCCGATGCCGTCACCGCCGCGATGGGCCCGCTGCCGCGCCTGATCTTCATGAGCCGCTGGCTGCAACTGCCGCTGTACCTGGGGCTGATCGCGGCGCAAGGCGTTTATGTCTGGCACTTCCTGCTCGAGCTGCTGCACCTGATCGAAGCCGCCTTCGGCAGCCAGACGGCCATCGCCGCGCTCGTCAAGAGCATCGGCTACACCGGCCCCGAGACGGTGGCGCTTAACGAAACGATCATCATGCTGGTGGTGCTGGCGCTGATCGACGTGGTGATGATCAGCAACCTGCTGATCATGGTGATCGTCGGCGGCTACGAGACCTTCGTCTCGCGCATGAACCTGGAAGGCCATCCGGATCAGCCGGAGTGGCTGTCGCATGTCAACGCCTCGGTGCTGAAGGTCAAGCTGGCCACCGCCATCATCGGCATCAGCTCGATCCATTTGCTCAAGACCTTCATCAACGCCGCCAACTACTCGGACAAGGTGTTGATCGCGCAGACGGTGATCCACATCACCTTTCTTCTGTCGGCGATGGCGATCGCCTACACCGACAGGCTGATGACGCCTGCGGCGAGCACGCCGCACTAGCGAGCATGGTTCGGTCAGTTTTCGGCCCTGAGCGGCTGTTGACGACGGTCAGGTCGCCACTCCCGTTCGCATTGACATGCTCTCCGCCCCCGTTCGCCCTGAGCTGTCGAAGGGCCAGGCTGAGCCTGTCGAAGCCTTTGGCATGAGGCACGAAGGCTTCGACAGGCTCAGCCCGAACGGTGGCGAAAGGGGCTTCGACAAGCTCAGCCCGAACGGTCCTTTGCGGACTTGAACGTCGCCTTCGGGCCGCAAGCAGAAAGCCCGCTTCGTGCAACTCGAGGCGAGCGCTGAGATGACCGCTCATCACGTCTTCACCGGCATCCGCACCGCGTTGTCCACCAGCGCGCCCTTCGTGCTGCTGGCTTGCGGGCTGGTCGCGCTGGCCTATTGGATGCTCGACCCGAATCCGCCGCGCCGCGTCACCCTCGCCACCGGCGTGGCCCAAGGCGCGTATGCGGAGTTCGGCCAGCGCTATGCCGAGCGCTTGAAGCAGCATGGCATCGGCGTCGAGATGCGCAACACGCAGGGCGCGGCGGAGAACCTGGCGCTGCTGCGCGATGCCTCGTCGGGCGTGCAGATCGGCTTCGTGCAAGGCGGCGCGAGCGAAGCGCCGGACGCCGACACCACCTTGCAATCATTAGGCAGCATGTTCTACGAGCCGGTGTGGCTGTTCTACCGCGCTGACAGCGCACAGCGCCTGCTGAAAAAGCCGACGTTGGACAGCCTGTCGCAGTTGGAAGGCTGGCGCGTCAACATCGGCGCCGCCGGCAGCGGCGTGCCGCACCTGGCGCTGCGGCTGCTCGAAGCCAACCACATCGACGCCAAGGCGATCGCGCTGTCGCAGCAACCGGTCACGCCCGCCGTGATCGAGCTGCTGGAAAGCCGCCTCGACGCGCTCGTGCTGGCTTCGGCGCCCGAGTCGGCGATGGTGCAGATGCTGCTGCAGACGCCGGGCATCGCCCTCTTCGACTTTGCGCAGGCCGACGCCTACACGCGCCGCTTCGGTTTTCTGTCCGCGGTCATGCTGCCGCGCGGCGTGGTCGATCTGGCGCGCGACATGCCCGCCGCCGACGTGCGCATGGTCGCGCCGACGGCGACGCTCGTCGTGCGCGACGACCTGCACCCGGCGCTGGCGCAACTCTTCGTGCAGGCCGCGCGCGAAGTGCATGGCGACTCGGGCTGGTTCCAGAGGAAAGGCGACTTCCCGAACGCGCGCGACGGCGAGCGCGCGTTGGCGCCCGAGGCCGAGCGCTTCTACCGCAGCGGCGTGCCGTGGCTGCAACGCTACCTGCCGTTCTGGCTGGCCAATCTGGTCGATCGCATGTGGCTGGCGATGCTGTCGATCGTCGCCGTGCTGCTGCCGCTGTCGCGCATCGTGCCGCCGATCGTCGAGCTGCGCATCCGCTCGCGCGTGTTTCGCTGGTATGCGCAACTGCGGCAGATCGAGTCCGACGTGCGCACACGGCCGCCGAAGGAACTGCTCGACGGGCTCGATGCGATCGAAGACAAGGTCAACGCGATCCAGGTGCCGCTGTCGTACACCGACGAGCTTTACGCGCTAAAGAGCCACATCCAGATGGTGCGGCGGCGTTTGCAGACGCCTTAGGGCAATGCTGGAAAAGTCCCTCGCGGCGCGCGCATCATCCGCGGGGACTTCTTCAGCGTTGCCTTAAGTGGCCTCCACACGCATCGACAAGTCGATCGCCTTGATGTCCTTCGTCAGCTTGCCGATCGAGATGCGATCGACGCCGGTTTTCGCAATCTCACGCACGCGCTCCAGATCGACGCTGCCCGAGGCTTCGAGCAGCGCGCGGCTCTTAGTGATCGCGTAAGCGTGGTGCATGTCGTTCAGGCTGAAATCATCGAGGAGCACGCTCGTTGCACCGCAGGCCAGCGCTTCTTCGAGCTCGGCGATCGACTCGACCTCGATCTGCACCGTCACGCCGGCGTCCAGCGCCCGTGCCGCATCGAGCGCAGCGCGGATGCCGCCGGCCGCGGCGATGTGGTTCTCCTTGATCAGGATGCCGTCCCACAGCGCCAGCCGCTGGTTCTGCCCGCCGCCGACACGCACCGCATATTTCTGCGCCTGGCGCAGGCCGGGCAGCGTCTTGCGCGTGTCGAGGATCGCGCAGCCCAACGGATTCGGCGACAGGCCGGCGATGGCATCGACATAGCGCCGCGTCGTCGTCGCCACGGCCGACAGCATTTGCAGAAAGTTCAGCGCGCTGCGCTCGGCCGAGAGCAGCGCGCGCGCGTCGCTGTCGATGCGGCAGACCGCCATGCCCGCCAGCACCGGCCCGCCTTCGGCGGCGAGCCATTGCACGTCGGCCTTTGCGTCGAGGGCGTGAACGCAATGGTCGAACCAGCGCCGGCCGCACAACACCGCCGCTTCCTTGGCCACGACATGCGAGCGCACGCGCTTGCCCGCGGGCGCGAGCAGCGCCGTCCAGTCGGCGCGGCCGATGTCTTCGGCCAAGGCGTCGCGCACGTTGCGCGCCAGCGCTTCGTCGAGGGTCTCGTTGTCGTCGGTCATGGCCTGCCTTGCGCTAACGTCGTGCCATTCTGCAACGCGATCGAACGATGAGACATGTCTCTTTCATGACCGTGCTGCTGGCGGCGGCAACCGCCTCGGCGCAGGAGCGACCGATCAGTCTGGCCATCGCCGCCGGCAAGGTCGGCGAGGTCTGCATGCCGCTGCAGGCCGGCGACACGCTGGCCTGGCGCTTCGAGAGCAGCAGCGCAGCGGATTTCAACCTGCATGACCATGTCGGCACGAAGGTGAACATGCCGGTGCGGCGCAAGGCGGTGCAGCGCGAACAGCGGCAACACCAAGTCGAGCGCACGAACGAGTGGTGCCTGATGTGGACCGCGCCGCGCGCCAAGCGCCATCACGGTCAACGGCGCGTGGCAGGTGAAGGCCACCGCCGTCCGAGTAGCTGCTGCCTACAATCGGCGCTCTTGCGCAGGAGCAGCCGATGGACACCCGCACTTCACCGATTCCCGTTCGACTCGAAAGCGTGCGCGATGCCTTGCGCGCACAAGGTCTGTCGGCCCTGCTCGTGCCGTCGAGCGACCCGCACATTTCCGAGTACCTGCCCGAACGCTGGCAGGGCCGCGTGTGGCTCTCCGGCTTCACCGGCTCGATGGCCACGCTCGTCGTCACCACCGAGCGCGCCGCGCTGTTCGCCGACAGCCGCTATTGGGCGCAGGCCGAGAAAGAGCTGCGCGGCAGCGGCGTCGATCTGGTCAAGATTCGCCACCGGCGCGGCCACGCACCACCTCGAGTGGATCGTCGCCAACGTCGCCAAGGGCGGCACGTTGGCCGTCGATGGCCAGGTGCTCGGCCTGGCCGCGGCGCAGCAGTTGAAGGCCGCGCTCGACGCCGCCGGCATCACGCTGCGCACGGCGGGTGACGTGCTCGCCGGCGCCTGGGACGACCGCCCGGGCCTGCCGCAAGCGCGTGTCTATGCGCACACAGCGCCGCATGCCACCACGCCGCGCAGCGCGAAGCTGGCCGCGGTGCGCGAAGGCATGGCCCGCCACGGCGCAACACATCACTTCGTCTCGACCGTCGATGACGTGGCCTGGATCACCAACCTGCGCGGCGCCGACGTGGACTACAACCCGGTCTTCCTCGCCCATCTGCTGATCGACGCCACGAAGGCGACGCTGTTCGTCAGCGCGGGCAAGGTCGATGCCGCGCTGGCCAAGGAGCTGGCGGCCGACGGCATCGCGCTGGCCGACTACGCCGACGCGGCGAAAGCGCTCGCCGCGTTGCCATCGGGCAGCACGCTGCTGGTCGATCCGAAGCGCATCACGCTGGCTTTTCGCGAGCAGGTGCCGGCCGCCGTGAAGGTGGTCGAAGCGATCAACCCGAGCACGCTGGCCAAGAGCCGCAAGACGGCCGACGAGGCTGCGCACATCCGCGAGGCGATGATCGAAGACGGCGTGGCGATGTGCCACTTCTATGCCTGGTTCGACGCCGCACTGGCACGTGGCGAGCGCATCACCGAGATGACGATCGACGAGAAGCTGTCGGCCGAGCGCGCCAAGCGCACAGGCTTCGTCGGCCTGTCGTTCCCGGTCATTGCCGGCTTCAACGCCAACGGCGCTATGCCGCACTACCGCGCGACCAAAGACTCGCACGCCGAAATCCAGGGCGACGGCCTGCTGCTGATCGACTCCGGCGGCCAGTACCTCGGCGGCACGACCGACATCACGCGCGTTTGGCCGATCGGCAACGCCAGCGCGGCGATGAAGCGCGACTACACGCTGGTGTTGAAGGGCATGATCGGCCTGTCGCGCGCACGCTTTCCGCGCGGCACGCTCGCCCCGATGCTCGATGCGCTGGCGCGCGCGCCGATCTGGGCCGAGGCGATGGAGTTCGGCCACGGCACCGGCCACGGCGTCGGCTATTTCCTCAACGTACACGAAGGCCCGCAGAGCATCAGCAAAGCCGTGCCCGACGCCCACATGGCGATGGAGCCCGGCATGATCACCTCGGTCGAGCCGGGCCTGTACCGCGACGGCCAATGGGGCGTGCGCATCGAGAACCTGGTGCTCAACATCGCCGGGCCGAAGAACGAGTTCGGCGAGTTCCTCGACTTCGAAACGCTCACACTCTGCCCGATCGACACGCGCTGCATCGACCGCACGCTGATGCGCGCCGACGAAGTCGCTTGGCTCAACGCGTATCACGCGACGGTGCGCGAGCGGCTGGCGCCACGCGTGTCGGGTGACGCGCTGGCTTGGCTGACAGAGCGAACCGAGCCGATCTGACGCGCGGTTCATCCGCGTCATCGGCGTTTCATCACACGCTCGTCGCGCTTTGTCTCATCGCGCTGTGAGAGCGCACCGTGCTTGCCTAGAGTTCAGCCATCGACAAGCTGAACAACGAAAGGAAGCACACCATGAACACCCACCGCACCGCTGCCCGCCTGTTCTCCCTCGCACTGGCCGCAGTGATCACGGGCTCGATGCTCGCCGGCATCGACACGCTGGCACAGCGCGGGCAGGTCGCTGACAGCTTGCTCGCGCAAGCGTCGCAAAACACGGCCAAGCCGCTGTGAATGCAGTTCATGCCGCGCTTTCCGCAGCTCATCGCAGATCGCTCGTCGTCCGGGTCTGCGAGGCCTAAAGTTCGTTCGCGCTGCAACGTTTCGCTTGCGATGCAGCGCTGATCGATGACCGATCCTCCGGGCGCCGTGGGCACAACCCAATCAACGGATGCCCTGCTCCTTCACGGGCCGCGCAAGCGGCCCGTTTTCTTTGGCGCTCACATCTGCCGAAACAGATGCAAAAAACTGCGGCTCACCGGCAGCGTGTCATCGCGGCCTTCGAGGTGCACGTCGGCCGTTTCATTCAAGCCGCGCGTCACATGCGTCACGCGCTTCAAGTTGACGATCACCGAGCGGTGGATCTGCGCATAGCGCTCCGGGTCGAGCTCGTCGGCGAGCTCGCGGATGGTCTTGCGGATCAGCGCCTCGCCGCCGTCCCAGACCACCAGTGTGTACTTCTCGTCGGAGCGCAGGAAGTGCACCTGCCCGACCGGGATCAGGCGCACCGTGCTGCCGACGGAGGCCTTGATCCATTGCAGATAGCGCGGCGCGGCGGCCACCTGCCCGCGCAGATCGGCGGCGAGTCGGGCGAGCAGCGCATCGAGCGGCGCAACATCCACCGGCGCGCCAGGAGCAAGGCGCTCCCTCAAGCGAGCCACGGTCTGCGACAGACGCGCATCGTCAAACGGTTTGACCAGGTAGTCGATCGCACCCTGCTCGAACGCCTGCACGGCGTAGCGCTCGTATGCGGTGACAAACACGATCTGCGTGCGGCCCGCCATCGACCGCGCCGCGTCGATGCCGCTTTTCCCAGGCATTTGCACGTCGAGAAACACCACTTGCGGCTCATGCGTCTCGAACAGTTCGACCGCTTCACGCCCATTGCGCGCCTGAGCCACGACGCGCAGCTCGGGCCAGGCCTTGCTCAGGTGTGCTGCCAGACGCTGGCGCAACAGCGGCTCGTCGTCGGCGATGAGCGCGGTGGTGCCGTTGCTGGTGTTCATGCGTCCGCCGGAAGCTCGACTTCGGCGTGCACCCCATGCGGGCTCACGGCACTGAGCAGCAACTGGGCGCGATCGCCATAGGTTGCGGTCAGCCGCGCTCGCAAGTTGGCCAGGCCGGTGCCCGAAGCACGGTTCTCGTCAATGCCCACGCCGGTGTCGCTGACCCACAAGCGCACCAGCCCAGTGGCCGCATGCAGCCGCGCACCGACTTCGATGTGGCCTCCAACCTCGCTCTGGTCAATGCCGTGACGCACGGCGTTCTCAACCAAGGTCAGCAGCAGCATCGCAGGCAGGCGCTGCGCTCGCAGTCGCGGCTCGATGGCCAACGAGTATTGCAGTCGATCCGGCATGCGCATCTGCATCAAGTCGAGATAGGCGCGCACCAGGGCTTCTTCACTGCCGAGGGTCGGCGCGCCGTCGTCGATCCGCGGTATCGCGGCGCGCAGGTAGGCAATAAGACTCGCCAGCACAGGTGCGGCGCGCGGCGAGCCGCTCTCCACCAGGGCTTGCACATTGGCCAGGGTGTTGAACAGAAAATGCGGCGCGATCTGTGATTGCAACACCGCCAGCCGGGCATCAGCCGTCTGGCGCTCGAGCGTCTGACGCTCCAGCGCGAAGGTCAGTGCCTGGGCATTGGCCTGCGCATCGCGCTCACGGTACAGGCTCGCCAGACCCACCATGAACCCTATGAGCAGGGTCATGCCCAACATCACCCTCATAGCATTGAGCCTGCCGGGATTGAGCATGTCCGCGATGTCGCTGACGTGCATCAGCACATAGGCCAACAGCGTCCCCAGCGGCGCGGAGACGATCAAGGCGATGGCCTGCTTCTTCCAGCGCGGCATTCGCGCGCCGCGCCACTGCCCGGCAGCCGTGTGCGCCAGCAGCACGACGACGGCCTGGATCAAAGCATGTCCCAGATAGTGAAGCAGCGGCTCCAGCGAGCTGAAGAAGAACACGCCGAAGATCAGCGCACCCAAGAGCGCCAGGCCAACGGTCCAAAAAAGATTGCCGAAGGTCAGCGCTGCAATGAACCGGCGCAAAAACGAAGGCTCGCCTGGATCAGCGGCAACACGTGTCGTCATGGCGCGAAGATAACTGTCGCCGCCACAGCCCGGTGAACGTTGCGACGAAGCACGGGAAAGCGGGGCCGGATGACGGCACCGCCTGCCGCGCGATCAAACGCCGGCGCGTTGCAGCTTGGCCTGCAGCGACTGCGTCAGCGTGTCGGCGCTGTCGGACAGATGCGCCCGTGCCTCGGCCGACAGGCCGGCGCGCTTGTTCGCACTGTTGATGCGCGCCAGCAGCCCCTGCGCTTCGACGCGCAGCAGGCTGCGCGCATCGGCGCGGCTGGACGCCGTGGGCCGCAACAGCATCGACGACACGCGGTTGACGTGCTCGCGCTGCAACTCGCGGCGCGAGGTGGCGATGTCGCCGCTCTTGCCGAGCTCGCTCCAGACTTCCTTCGTCAGCCGCGTGTAGAGCTCAGACAAGCGGAAGGCGCTGGCACTGCCGCTGCGTGCATCGACCTTACCCTCGCTGTCGAGCAGGCGCGTGGCCACGCCGTCACTCATCAGTTGCGCCAGCAGCGCGCGCTGCATGCCGAGAACGACGCCGGCGATCGAGTAGTCGGTGGCGCCGGGGTCGCCGGCGTCGAACACCGCCGCGGTGCGGTCGGTGTAGTCGGGCGCGAGCTTGCGCTGCAACGCCGGGGAGAGCTGAAAAGCGTCGGCCGCGAGCACGCCACGCGCCAGCACATCGAGCGCCTGGCGCTGTTGCGCCGCGCCGACCGGCAGCAGCGGATCGCGGCCGCTGCCCGGATAGTCGCGCAGCGTGCGCACGCCGCCGATCTGGCGCGCCAGGATGCCGGCAGCACGGCCCGCATCGCGCACGGCGTAGCCGATCGCACGGCGCAGCACCGAATAGTCGGCGTCGGGCTTCAGCGTGCGCAACTCCTGGCGTGACAGCAGGTCGCGGGCGATCGCGATGCGCTTTTCGGCAAAGTCCATCGGGTCGGGCCCGAGATCGAAGACCAGCGACTCGGGATCGATGCCGAGGAAGTTATCTTCGTCGGTGCCGTAGGCCAGTTGCGGCTCGGCACTGCGCGCGGCGATGCGTTGCAGCTCGGCCTTCTCCTGCTCCGGGGCGATCGGTTTGTAGGCGTACTCGATGGCCCAGTAGTCGTAGGGGCCGAGCACGGTCTGGAACGGCGTGCCGCCCGCCTGCCCCGGGCGCGCGAGGTTGATCGGCGCGTACTCCATCACCGAGCCGGCCAGGCCGTTGGCCGCGGTGAAACGCGGGTCGGACAGCTCGCGCTCGGTGTACACGAGCGAGGAGCGGAAGTTGTGCCGCAGGCCCAGCGTGTGGCCGACTTCGTGCATCGTCACATCGACCAGGTAGTCGATGACGAACTGCTCGGCTTCGGGGCCTGACGGGTCGAGGTCACCGCGCGCTTCGAGCACGTCCATCGCGTACGACAACTGCTCGGCGGCGAAGTCGGCGTGATCGCACTGCGGCCCATGCTGGTGCGGTGATGGCGCCGATGCCGGCGCGTTTTCGCGCAGCGCATCGCTGGCCTGCAAGAGCTTCGCCCAGGGCACCAGCTCATGACCGTTGAGCACCTGCGAACGCAGGTTTCGCAAAGAGCGCGACGACAGGCTTTCCATGCCGATGTCGGCGTCGATGATCTCGCCGCTGCGCGGATCAACCTGGCTCGGGCCGATGGCGCCGAACATCGGCTGCGCATTGGTCATCCAGCGCACCGACGCCACGCCGACGTTGAGCGTGTCGAAGTCGGCGTCGTCGGGCTGCTGCTTGACGACGATCGCGTCCTTGAAGCCGATCTTTTCGAACGCGCTGTTCCAGGCCAGGATGCCGCGCGAGATGGCGTCGCGGTACTTCACCGGCACGGTGCGGTCGATCCAGAACGTGATCGGTTTGGCCGGCTCCGACAGTGCGGCGGCCGGGTCCTTCTTCTCGAGGCGCCAGCGGTTGACGTAGGCCTTGCGCGGCGTGCGCAGCAGATCGTCGGAGAAGTCGCTGACGCTGGTGCTGAAGTGGCCGATGCGTGGATCGGCCAGGCGCGCGGCCATCGGCGCATCGGGCAGCCTGGCCAGCGCGTAATACAGGCCGAAGGTTAGGCTGCGCGCGTCGGGCAGCGTGCTCGGCGTGTTCGGCGCCGGCACGCCGGGCGGCGTGCCGGGCTGCGGCACGGCGATGCTGCCGGTGTAGAAATGCGCGTTGACGTTGAACACCACCTGCTCGGGCAGCGCGCGGATCGACGAGAAGTAGGTGTTGCGCGGCTCGAGCGCATAACCTTGGCGGTAGTTGCGCTGCAGCGCCATGCCCAGGCCGAGCATGTCGCTGAGGAAAAACGCCGAAGCCTCGACCAGCACCGTCTTGCGTTCCGGATGCGGTTGGCTCGCCACCTGCGCCGTGCCGAGCAGGCTGTTGGAAAAGCCGGCGGCCACGGCGCGGCCGCTCGGCGACTTGGCATCGCCGCCGGCGTAGTCCGTGTTGATGGCCACCAGTTGCACGAGGTTGTGCACGCGGCGGAACTCGACCAGTTGCGCGCGCCCGGCGCGGCCAAAGCGGCCGATCATCGTGCCGCCGTACAGGCCGGCCTCGCCGATGCCCTGCGAAATCTTCGGCGACAGGAAGAACGGTTTGTTGAAGTCCTCGGGCTTGAGTTCGAGCCAGACTTTTTCTTCCTTCTGCCAGAGCGCAATCAGCCCCTTCGATTCCTTCGCGTCCTTGATCACGGTGGCGAAAGCCGGTGGCTGGCCCGGCGCCGGCGCCGCTGTTGCGGCGGCTGCCGATGCAGCAGCGGAAGCGGCCGCGGCCACCGGTTTTGCGGCAGCGGGCGCGCTGGCAGAGGCGGCCGTAGGTGCAGCGCTTGTCGGCGCTGCGGCGGTCGTGGCGCAGCCACCCACGCCGAGCATGGCAAGCGCCGCCAACAGGGCCGGCAACGAGGGGCGGAAGAAACTTTGGATGGAGTGCATGGGTGCTGCCGATTCAACGCCTGCAACGCCGCAGGCCAGTGCAAATTATCGAAGCGCCGCCGTCGCCGTGCCATCCGGTCGAGCCCGCGCCGAGCCGATTGGAGCCGCCGACGTGCGGCAAGTTCACGGGGCACTCAACCTTTGCAGGATTGCCACTGCTTGCTGTATGCCGCGGCGGGCTGGACCACGGTGGTGGCGCCGCTGGCCGCCTTGGCGCGCGCACCGTACTCGGTGTCGAGCTTGAAGGCATATTTGTCGAAGAAGGCCTTGAACATCTCGCCGCCCTGCGTGCCGACGGCGTGCAACTGGTCGGTCTTCGCGTCCCACTCCAGCAGCACCGCGGCCAGCGGCTGCGGCGCCGGGCCGGCGATCACGCGCGCGCCTTGCTGCGGGTCGTAGCGCGAGTTGTCGCCGCAGCAGTGAATCACCTGCGACGGTTCGCCTGCGAAGCCCTTGCGCACGCCGATGAAACTCAGCTGCGGTGTCGGGTACATCAGCTTGTGCGCGCAGATCGCCGAGAAGGCGACGATCGATCGCTTCGGCCCGACGCCTGCGGGCGCGCTGTAAGGCTCTTTGGCCTCGGTGGTCAGCTCGACGCCCGTCACCGCGCTGCCCATCTCCAGCAAGAACACCGGCGAAGCGACGAACGGGTAGTTGAACAAATGCGGCTCGCCGGGCTTGAGTTGCTGGGCGAGAAACGGATCGCCGAGGTGATTGACGAGACGCGAGCGTGAATGGCGTTGCGGTTCACCGGCGATCGCCGGCAGCGCGCCCGACACGGCCCACGCGCCGGCGACACAAGCCGCCTGCCGCATCAGGTCGCGGCGCTCGGCATCCTCTGGCGTCTCGTACTGCATCACCGCCAACGCTACACCAACTTCAGCGGATCGGCTTGAAGCGCACCCGCTTCGGCCGCGCCCCTTCTTCGCCCAGGCGCTTGACCTTGTCGGCTTCGTACTCCTGGTAGTTGCCTTGGTAGAAGACCCATTGCGAGTCGCCCTCTGCCGCCAGGATGTGGGTGCAGATGCGGTCGAGGAACCAGCGGTCGTGGCTGATCACCATCGCGCTGCCGGCGAATTCGAGCAACGCTTCTTCCAGCGCGCGCAGCGTTTCGACGTCGAGGTCGTTCGATGGCTCGTCGAGCATCAGCACGTTGCCGCCTTTGGCCAAGGTCTTGGCCAGGTGCAAGCGGCCGCGCTCGCCGCCTGACAAGGAACCGACGCGCTTCTGCTGGTCGTTGCCCTTGAAGTTGAAGCGGCCGAGGTAGGCGCGCGACGGCATGACGAACTTGCCGACGACGATGTTGTCCAAGCCGCCCGAAACGTCTTCCCACACCGTCTTCTCGTTGGCCAGATCCTCGCGGCTCTGATCGACGAAGGCCAGGTGCGCCGTCTTGCCGATGACGACGTCGCCGCTGTCGGGCTTCTCGACGCCTTGCAGCATGCGGAACAACGTCGATTTGCCGGCGCCGTTGGGGCCGATGATGCCGACGATGGCGCCGGCGGGCACGCGAAAGCTCAGGTTGTCGATCAGCAGCCGGTCGCCGAACGACTTCGACACGTTCTTGAACTCGATGACCTCGTTGCCCAGGCGCTCGGCCACCGGGATGAAGATCTCGTTGGTCTCGTTGCGCTTCTGGTAATCGACGTCGCTCAGCTCTTCGAACCGCGCCATGCGCGCCTTGCTCTTCGTCTGCCGCGCCTTGGCGTTGGAGCGAACCCATTTCAGCTCCTCCTTCATCGCCTTCATGCGCGCGTCTTCGGTTTTCTGCTCTTGTTCGAGGCGCTTCTCTTTCTGGTCGAGCCAGTCGGAGTAGTTGCCCTTCCACGGAATGCCCGAACCGCGGTCGAGTTCGAGAATCCACTCGGCCGCGTTGTCGAGGAAGTAGCGATCGTGGGTGATCGCAACGACCGTGCCGGGGAAGCGCTGCAGGAAATGCTCCAGCCACTCCACCGATTCGGCATCCAAGTGGTTGGTCGGCTCATCGAGCAGCAGCATGTCGGGCTTGGACAGCAGCAATCGGCACAGCGCGACGCGGCGCTTCTCGCCGCCGGAGAGCTGGCCGATCTTGGCGTCCCACGGCGGCAGGCGCAGCGCGTCGGCGGCGAGTTCCAACTGCAAGTCGGTGTTCTCGCCGCCGGCCGCAGCGATGACCGCTTCGAGCTCGGCCTGCTCGGCGGCGAGCTTGTCGAAGTCGGCATCGGGCTCGGCATAGGCGGCATAGACCGCATCGAGTTTTTTCTTCGCTTCGATGGCGCCGCCGACGCCCTCTTCCACCGCCTCGCGAACGGTCTGTTCGGCATCGAGCTGCGGCTCCTGCGGCAGGTGGCCGATCTTCAACCCCGGCATCGCGGTGGCCTCGCCCTCGATCTCCTTGTCGAGGCCGGCCATGATCTTCAGCAGCGTGCTCTTGCCGCTGCCGTTGACACCGAGCATGCCGATCTTGGCGCCGGGGAAGAACGACAACGAGATGTTCTTGAGGATGTGGCGCTTCGGCGGCACGATCTTGCCGACGCGGTTCATGGTGAAGACGTACTGGGCCATGTCGCTGGACCTTTGAAAATGAAAAACGCGGGCAGCGCCCGCAATGTCTGCATTGTCGCAGGGAGCCGAGGACTTGGCCCACGCGCCAGACTGGCGCCCTGACGGCCAGCGTGGTCACACCGACTGCCATACAGTCGTTGTACTCATGGGCATCTCTTTCAGACTCGACGCGCGGCTGGAGGCACAGGTGCGCCGCCATGCGGCCGACACCCGCACCACCATCAGTGCCGTAGTGCGGTACCGCTCGAACAAGCCTCTGCTCAACCTGCTTCGCTGATCGCGCCGCAACGATGCCACGTCTGCTCTGGCTCCTGTGCCTCGTCAACCTGATCATCGGCACGGGAGCCTTCGTCATCGGCGGCATCCTGACGCCGATCGCCGAGCAGCTCGGCATCAGCGTGCCGACCGCCGGGCAGGCGATGACGGCCTACGCACTGTCCACCGCGCTGCTCGCGCCCGTCATGCTGTTGGCAACAGGCCGCTGGCCACGCAAACGCGCGCTGCTGATGGCGCTGGCGCTGTTCACGCTCGGCAATCTGCTGTGCGCGCTGTCGAACTCCTTTGCGACCTTGATCGCCGGTCGCGTGCTGATGGGCCTGGGCGCGGTGTTCACGCCCATCGCTGCCGGCATCGCCGTGGCGGTGGTCGAACCTGCGAAGCGCGGCAAGGCGCTGGCGCTGACCTTTCTCGGCATCAGCCTGTCGTATGTGATCGGTGTGCCGCTCGGCTCGTGGCTCGGCCTGGCTTACGAGTGGCACACGCCGATCTGGGTGATCACGGGGCTCAGTCTGCTGGCGCTGATCGGGGCGGCGATCTGGGTGCCCAAGGACATCCGCGCGCCGGGCGCGAGTTTCGACGGCCTGCCGGCGCTGCTCGCGCGGCGAGAACGTCTTGTCGGTGCTCTGTCTGACGCTGGCCTACTTCATCGCCATCTTCGCCGTCTTCAGCTACATCGGCCCGGTGCTGCAAGCGCTGACGCCGATGAGCCGCGAGCAGCAATCGCTGACGCTGGCGCTGTTCGGCGTCTCGGGCGTCGCCGGCACGCTGATCGGCGGTGCGGCCAATGACCGCTTCGGTGCGCGGCGCACGCTGTTCGTGCAGCTCTCGATCCTCGGCGCGACGATGGTGCTGCTGCCGCTGACGAAGGGCTCGTGGCCGGCGCTGATGGCGACGCTGATCGTCTGGGGCACAGCCGGCTTCGGCATGATGGTGCCGCAGCAGTCGCGTGTGGCCGCACTGGCGCCGGCACAGGCGCCGATGCTGCTGTCGCTCAACACCTCGATGCTCTACCTCGGCACGGCGGCCGGCGCCATCGTCGGCGGCGCCTTTGCAGCCCGTCTCGGTTTTGCGCAGCTCGGCTGGGCGGGAGTGCCTTTTGTCGCAGCGGGTCTTGCAATCCTCTGGGCCGTTCATACTTCAGGCCCTGCGGTCGCGGTCGATCGCAAGGAGAAAGTTGCATGAGCCCGCCCGGCCGCCCGAAGGGCGAATACACCGCAATGCAAAGCATGGAGGTTTTCTGATGAGCACCGACACCCTCGCCACTGTGGACGTTAAGCCGGAACTGGTTCGCACGCTGCACATCATCTACGCGCTGCACGCGCTCGGCCTCGTGCTCGGCGCATTCGGCGCGGCCAGCGTCATCGGCTCGTTCTTGTTCGGCTGGCCGTCGATCATCGCCGTCATCGTCAGCTACATCTACCGCGGCGACGCGCGCGGCACCTGGCTCGAATCGCACTTCTCGTGGGCGATCCGCACCTTCTGGTACGCGCTGATCTGGGCCGTGATCGTCGGCGTGCTCGGCGCGCTGCTGGCGATCGTCGTCATCGGCTTCGGCATCTGGATCGTCGGCATGTTCCTGCTCGGCGTCTGGGCGATCTATCGCGTTGCCCGCGGCTGGATGAACTTGAACTCGCGCACGGCAATGCCCCAGTAATACCGGTCCTCTCAACGGGCAGGCCAGCGCCTGCCCGTACAATGCGCCGGTCGCGCGAACACCAGTCATCGCGCCGCAGTCGATTCCGACTTGTCATTCGCCCTCGCGCCTACCCGACTGGTGCACCCGCAACGGGTGACAGCAGGCCGCGACAAGACAACTACACAATGAACTTCACCGATCTCGGCCTGGCCGAGCCGCTCGTGCGTGCCGTGCGCGAGCATGGCTACGAAACCCCCACCCCCATCCAACTGCAGGCCATCCCCGCGGTGCTGAAAGGCGGCGACCTGCTGGCCGGCGCGCAAACCGGCACCGGCAAGACAGCGGGATTCGTGCTGCCGATGCTGCAGCGCCTGATGGCGCAACCGCAGAAAAAAGACGCGCGTGGCCGCGTCGCCATCCGCGCGCTGATCCTCACACCAACGCGCGAACTCGCGGCGCAAGTCGAAGAAAGCGTGCGCACCTACGGCAAGCATGTGCCGCTGACGAGCATGGTGATGTTCGGCGGCGTCGGCATGCAGCCGCAGATCGACAAGCTGCGCCGTGGCGTGGACATCCTCGTCGCCACGCCGGGCCGCCTGCTCGACCACCATGGCCAGCGCACGCTCGACCTCTCGCACGTCGAAATCTTCGTCCTCGACGAAGCCGACCGCATGCTCGACATGGGCTTCATCCACGACATCAAGAAGGTGCTGGCCGTCGTGCCGGCGAAGAAGCAGAGCCTGCTGTTCTCAGCGACCTTCAGCGACGAGATCAAGGCGCTGGCCGACCGGCTGCTCAACGCGCCGGCGCTGATCGAAGTGGCGCGCCGCAACTCGACGGCCGAGTTGATCGCGCAAAAGCTGCACCCGGTGGCGCGCGAGAAGAAGAAAGAGCTGCTCGCGCATCTGATCAAACAAGGCGACTGGCACCAGGTGCTGGTCTTCACGCGCATGAAGCATGGCGCCAACCGCCTGGCCGACTACCTGAACGACAACGGCATCGGCGCGATGGCGATCCACGGCAACAAGAGCCAGACCGCGCGCACCAAGGCACTGGCCGAGTTCAAGACCGGCAAGCTGCCGGTGCTGGTGGCCACCGACATCGCGGCGCGCGGCATCGATATCGACCAGTTGCCGCATGTCGTCAACTTCGAACTGCCGAACGTGCCCGAGGACTACGTGCACCGCATCGGCCGCACCGGCCGCGCCGGCGCGCAAGGCGAAGCGATCTCGCTGGTCTGCCTCGATGAGGAAATCTTCCTGCGCGACATCGAAAAGTTGATCAAGCGCAGCATCCCGCGCGAGCCGGTGCCCGGCTTCGAAGCGCCGGCGCACGAGAAGGCCGAACCGATCGTGCTCGGCCGCATGACGATCGGCATCGGCGGCACGCAGCGCAACGGCGGCGGTGGTGGCCGTGGCCGCAGCAGCGCGCCGCGCGGTGGTGGTGGCGGCGGTAGCCGCGCACCGGCACGCCCGGGCGGCGGCGGTGGCCGAGGCCCGAGCACCAGCGCCAACAACGGGCCGCGCCGCAGCGGCCGCTGAAACTTGCCGGCGCGGCGCAAAACGCCGCGCTTGTTCGAGCGCAATCGCCGGCTTGGCGCGCGGGCCACAATGGCCCGATGAACATGCGCGCCCGCACTGCCCTCGTTGCCGGCGCCAGCGGCCTCATCGGCCGCGCGCTGCTGCAGCAACTGGCGGCGCCCGACAGCGGCTACCGTTCGGTGCATGCGCTGGTGCGCAAGCCGATCGAGCCGCCGCCGAAGGGCGTGCAACAACAGGTCGTCGATTTCGCGCACCCGACGTTGTTGCTGCCTGCCGCCGACGACCTGTACTGCGCGCTAGGCACGACGATCAAGGTCGCGGGTTCGAAAGAAGCGTTTCGCACAGTCGATTTCGACGCCGTGATCGACACCGCGCGCGCCGCGCAAGCCGCAGGCGTGACGCGCATGGCCGTGGTTTCGGCGCTGGGCGCATCAACAGGCTCGCCCGTGTTCTACAACCGCGTCAAGGCCGACACCGAAGCCGCGCTGCGCAGGATGGGCTTCCAGCGCCTCGTCATCGCACGGCCGTCGCTGCTCGTCGGCCGCCGTGAAACGCTGGGCCAGGCGTCGCGGCCGAGCGAGGCGCTGATGATCAAGGTGTTGACGCCGATCTCGGGCTTGCTGCCGGCGTCGATCCGGCCGATCGACGCGCAAGTGGTCGCGCGGGCGATGTGCGTCGCGCTGCATCAGTCGGGCGATGCGGTGCAGGTGATCGAGTCCGGCGAGCTGCAATCGCTCGGAAATGCATGAGGCCCCCAAGCTCACTGCGTTCGCGGCCCCCCGGCCCAGAGATGGGCCCCTTCGTGGCCCTTGCGGCGCGACCACGCTTGGGGCGGCCCGGCGGTGGCCCATGAGATTGACAAGTTTCGGCGCCGCCGACGGCGTCACCGGCTCGAAGCACCTCGTCGAGGTCGGCGGCTCGCGCATCCTGCTCGACTGCGGCTTGTTCCAGGGCCTGAAGCTGCACCGCGAACGCAACTGGCAGCCGCTGCCGATCGACGTGCGCAGCATCGACGCGGTCGTGCTCAGCCATGCCCATCTCGACCACAGCGGCTGGTTGCCGGTGCTGGTCAAGCACGGTTATCGCGGCCCGATCTTCACCAACACCGCCACACGCGATCTGTGCGCCGTGCTGCTCGCCGACAGCGCGCATCTGCAGGAAGAAGACGCGCGCCGCGCCAACCGTTACGGCAGCGCGTCGCACACACCGGCCTTGCCGCTCTACACCAAGGCCGACGCGGCGCGCGCGGTGCAGCGCATCAGCGCGCTGCCGTCGGGCCGCGGCGCCGAAGTCGGGCGTGTGCAGATCGGCTTCACGCCCGTCGGTCATCTGCTCGGCGCGAGTGCGGTCACGCTGACGGCGGGCCGCGAGCGCATCGTCTATTCCGGCGATCTCGGCCGCAGCAACGACCTGCTGCTGCCGGCGCCGCAAGCCGTGCGCGCGGCCGACGTGCTGCTGATCGAAGCGACCTACGGCAACCGCACGCACCCGAAGGAGGATGTGCAAGCGCGCCTGGGCGACATCATCCGCCGCACGGTCGCGCGCGGCGGCTCGGTGCTGCTGCCCTCGTTCGCCGTCGGCCGCGCGCAAGCGCTGCTGGTGGTGCTGCAACGCCTGCGCGCCGGCGGCGACATTCCGCACTCGCTACCGATCTACCTCGACAGTCCGATGGCGATCGCCGCCACCGAGCTGACGTTGAAGCACCGCAAGCTGTTGCGCGTGTCGCCGCGCGAACTGGCGACGCTCAAGGACGGCGTGCGCTTCATCGAAACCGGCTTGCAATCGCAGCGCCTGTCGTCATCGCGCTCGCGTTTTCCGAGCGTCATCATCTCGGCCAGCGGCATGGCCACCGGCGGGCGCGTGCTGCATCACTTGAAGTCACTCGCGCCGGATGAAAAGCACCACCTCGTCTTCCCCGGCTTCCAGGTCGCCGGCACGCGCGGCGCGAAGATCATCGCCGGCGCGAGCGAGGTGAAAATCTTCGGCGAGATGGTGCCGGTCCGCGCCGAGGTCAGCCACCTCGAAGGCTTCTCCGGCCATGCCGACGCCGACGAGCTGATGGCGTGGATGACGCAGATCGAACGCCCGCCGCGCCACACTTTCGTCGTCCACGGCGACCCCGACGCCACCGACACGCTGCGCTTTCGCATCGGCAATGAACTCGGCTGGCGCGCCGGCGTGCCGCCGCACGCGATCGGCGTCGATGCCTGAGAGCTGGGTCGGCTTGGCCGTCGCCCTCGGCGTCGGCCTGCTGGTGGGCATCGAGCGCGAGCGGCGCAAGGGCAGTGGGTCGCAGCGCAAGGCGGCGGGGATGCGCACCTTCGCACTCGTCACTGTGGCCGGTGCGCTCGCGCAATCGCTCTCGCCCGGTGCGCTCGTTGCTGTCGGCGCGCTCGCGGTGTCGGCGTTCGCGGCGCTGGCGTACTGGCGCTCGGTGCGCGGCCCGCAGGCGCCCGCCGATCCCGGTCTGACGACCGAAGTCGCGCTCGTCGTCGCCTACCTCGTCGGCGTGCAGTGCGTCGTGCAACCGGCCGTCGGCGCGGCCTGCGGCGCCGTGCTGGCCGCATTGCTCGCCGCGCGCGAGGGCATGCACCGCTTCGCCACCGAGTGGCTGACCGAGCAGGAACTGCACGATGCGCTGGTACTGGCCGGCGTGGCACTGGTCATCGTGCCGCTGGCGCCGGCCGCGCCGCTGCCCGCGCTCGGTGGCCTGGCGCTGCGCACGGCGGCGTGGCTCGTGCTCTTGATCCTGTCGATCCAGGCCGCGGCCCATGTCGCACAGCGCCTGCTCGGGCAGCGGCAGGCACTGATGGCGGCCGGCCTGCTCGGCGGTTTCGTCTCCAGCACGGCCACCATCGCCACGCTCGGCGCGCAAGCCAAAAAGCAAGCGCCGCCCATGCAGCGCCGTCTGGCCGGTGCGGCCAGCCTGTCGGGCGCAGCCACCTGGTTGCAGGCCTTCGCGATCGCGGCCGTCGCCAGCCCTTCCCTGCTGCCGCGCTTGCTGCCGATGGCGCTGGCCGGCGCGCTCGTCGCGTTGCTCGCCGGTGCATGGAACACGCGCAACGGCGAGACCGTGCCGGCACCACCGAGCGCCCAACGCCGGCCGCTGCGTTTGCGCGAAGCCTTGCTCGTGGCCGCTTTGCTGCTCGGCGTGTCGACCGCCGTCGGCTGGCTGCGCAGCCGCTTCGGCATGCAAGGCCTGCTTGCCGGCAGTGCACTGGCCGCGTTGGCCGACGCGCATGCACCGATCGCGGCGGCCTTCGGTCTGCATGCACAAGGTGCCGTCGTTGCAGACGAGGCGCTGATGGCCGCACTGGTGGCAGCGGGCGTCAACAGCGCCAGCCGCAGCGTGGTCGCCTTCGCCGCCGGCGGCGCCACCTACGGCGCGCGCATCAGCGCCACGTTGGCGGCGTCTTGGCTCGCAGCGGCACTCGGCTTGTGGGCCGGCACGCGATTCATGACACTCGGCGCATGAACAACGCAAACAACGGCGCCGCGCCGGCCCCTGCCACGCTGGTGCTGGCCACCTGCAACACGCTCAACCTCGCCAACCCCGGCCGCCCGTTCTACGCGAATCAAGAACCGTATTCCGCCGACGAGCACCAGCGCAAGATCGAATGGCTCGGCTCGATGATCCGCCGCCTGAACGCCGACGTGATCGCTGTTCAGGAAGTCTGGGATGAAGCGTCGCCGTGTCCGAACTCGGCGAGCACCGCGCCTTCGAGCGGCCGATTCTCGAGGCCGCGCTCGAGATGCCCGGCGGCCGCGGCACGATGCGCGTGCTGGTCGCGCACCTGAAGAGCAAGCGGCCGAAGTTCTTGCAGAACGCGGCCGGCGAAGTCATCGAAGACCGCGAGGACCCGGCGCTGATCGCCCGCGCGACGCTGCGCTCGCTCGTCATGCGCGCCGCAGAATGCGCTGCGCTGCGCCTGATCGTGCACGCCCGCCTGGCGCGCACCCGCGAACCGCTGGTGCTGTTGGGCGACCTGAACGACAGCCCGCATGCGGTGACCACACAGATGGTGGCGGCCACTCAAGCCGTGGGAGGAGTTCGTCGCCGCGAGCCGCTTTGCCATCGGCGACTTGCGCCGCGTGGAGTACTTCAACGACCACCTGCACGAGGGCCGCGACCGCGTGCGCTCGGATCACGGCCTCGTGCGCGCCGCTCGTACTCCTGCGCTGTACGACAACGCTTGCACTTTGTAGTGCCTTCTCACAACAAGGTGAGCCGTGCCGGCCTAGTCTCGGCCATCGTTGCAAAGAGAACGTCCGACGATGAAGCACGAACGGCTGTCCACGCGCTGGGAAGGTTGCGATCTGGTGGTGCTGCGCAATCAGCAACCTGCCGACCGCATCGCCGCCGCAGACATCCGGCGCGTGATCCTGGTCTGCCACGGCGGCGACACGCCGGCCGACCTGGCCTTCGCCGTCATCGAAACCGACACCGACCATGTGGTGCTGCCGGCAGATAGCGGCATTGCCGGACGGGTCTATTTCGACCGCCAGAGCTACTGGACCGAACGCTGCTGCGTCTATTGGGTGACCGGCCGGCATGCACCGCTGCCGCGCCATCTCTGCCCCGGCATCTGGCTGCTGCGCAGCCACCGCCCGGCGTACCTGCGCCTGCCGGCCGCCGAGTTGGCGCCGCTGATCGGGCAGTGGCCTGTGCAAGGGCCGCAGACCTGGGAGCAGCGCAAATGGGCGCAGATCGGCACCCAGCGCCACCTCGCTGCGATGGCCAGAAGGACGGTACCTCAGCTCTCCTGAAACAAAAAACCCGGCCAAAGCCGGGTTTTTTCTCAAGAGCCCGGCCGGAGCCGGGTGGTCCTGTGAGCCGAAAGCATTACGCCTTCTTCTCGTCTTTCTTCATTGCCTTCTTGGCCTTCTTGGCAACCTTGGCCTTCTTCTCGTCGGCCTTGGCAGCCATCGGCTTGGCATCGGCCTTCATTTCGGCCTTGGCAGCCGGAGCGGCCGGGGCAGCAGCGGCCACCGGAGCGGCAGCCTTGACGGCCGGCACGGCGGCGGCGGGAGCGGCAGTCTGGGCAGAGGCAACAGCGGCGAAGGCCAGGGCAGCCAGGGCGGTCAGGAGCTTGTTCATGGGGGGTTCGATCGAATATTGGACTGAGCGGAATTGCTCAGTGCTCACAACGAATTAGTTCCCGAGCGGTTGACTCGTATTTACCCTTGATCGTCTATTTGAACTCGCGCTCACGCAGCCACTTGGTCGCCACCCACTTTTCACCGGCGATCACCGGCGCGCCGCCATGCAGCGTCTTCGTGCTCGGGTGCGGACGGTCGTAGCTGAAGAAAACGGCGTTGCCCTTGACCGGGCCGACCTCCACACCGACGTCCGGAAACGTCGTGCCGCCGCCCTTGTCCGGGCTGTTGAGGTACATCACGATCGTCGCCACGCGCTGGCCGCCGCGGGCGACGATCGGCACCGTGCCTGATTTGGCCGGGTCGAAATAATCATGGTGTGGCTGGTACTCGGCGCCGGGCAGGTAGTGCAGCACCTGCAGGCCCTCGCCGTTGATCACCGGCCACGACAGCAGCTTGGCCAGCCGCGCCTCGACGCGTCTGCAGACCTCGTTCTCGCCGCGCTCGAAGAACATGCCGCGGCTGGTGCGCGCGGCATGGACTTCGCTGCCGCCGGTGTCCATCTGCACCGTCTCCGAACGCGCCAGGCGCGGCTCGGCCGCAGCGATGATCGCGTCGCACTCGTCGTCAGAGAGCAGGCCGCCGAAGACGATGACACGCGGCTGCCTCATCGCCATCACGATCTGCACTCGCCGATCCCCACCATCGACCCAGACCGGCGACTCGGCCACGTCGGCGTCGGGCACCGGCACTGCGTTGGGCAGCGCCAGCACCGGCTCCGGCTGCTGCCGCGCCTGGTGCTCGGCGAGAAAGCCCTGCAGCGTGTCTTCCATCGCGGCGATGGCCACGTCTTCGTTCCAGCCGCTGGCGCGCATCGACTGCAGCACCACTTCGGGCGCGTGGCCGGCCTGGGCCTGGGCGATGATCCACTGGCGGAGTTCGGGGGTGACGGGTTGCTTGACCTGCATGCCTCAATTTTGCAGTGCCCGCTGGCACGTTCGCAATCGAGTGTGAGCGCGAGTGCCGCTTGAAACGCGTGCTCGCCGCCCAACATCGCCAGGACGAACCTCGTCGCAGAAAGCCAGCATGAACCTGCTTCGCACCACCGCCCTTCTGCTCGCTGCCGCGCTCGCTGTGCTGCCCGCGAGCGCGCAGAAACCGGCCGACGCACAGCCGCGCGCCGTGACGCCGCGCGGGCCGCTCGGCGCCGACGAGCAGGCCAACATCGATCTTTTCAAGCGCGTCTCTCCGTCGGTGGTGCACATCACGACGCTGGCGACGCAGCGCGACATGTTCAGCATGAACGTCATGCAGGTGCCGCGCGGCACCGGCACCGGTTTTGTCTGGGACGCGCAGGGTCACATCGTGACCAACTTCCACGTCATCCAGGGCGGCAGCGGCGCGCGCGTGACGCTGGCCGACCAGACGAGCTTCAACGCCAAGCTCGTCGGCGCCTTTCCCGACCGCGACCTCGCGGTGCTGAAGATCGACGCGCCGCAAAACAAGCTGCCGCCGATTGCCGTCGGCACGAGCCGCGACCTCGTCGTCGGCCAGCGCGTCTATGCGATCGGCAACCCGTTCGGCCTCGACCAAACGCTGACGCTCGGCGTCGTCAGCGCGCTGAATCGCGAGATCGAATCGTTCAACGGCCGCACGATCCGCGGCGTCGTGCAGACCGACGCCGCGATCAACCCCGGCAACTCCGGCGGCCCGCTGCTCGACTCGGCCGGCCGCCTGATCGGCGTCAACACGCAGATCGCCAGCCCGAGCGGCGCGAGCGCGGGCATCGGCTTTGCGATCCCCGTCGATGAGGTCAACCGTATCGTGCCGCGCCTCGTCCGCGACGGCCGCTTCGTGCGCCCCGCGCTCGGCGTCACCGCCGGCTCGCCGAATCTCTCACGCGCGCTGAACCTGCCCAAAGGCGTGCCGGTGGTGCAACTCTCGCCCAACGGCCCGGCCGCCAAAGCCGGCCTGCAAGTCTTCCGCCGCGAGCGCGGCGGCGACATCGTGCAGGGCGATGTCATCACCGCGGTCAACGATGAGCCGGTTAGCGACCTCGACGAAATGCTGTCGCAACTCGAGCGGCGCGCGCCGGGGGAGAGCGTGACGCTGACGCTGTGGCGCGGTGGGCAGACGCGGAAAGTGGCGGCGGTGTTGGCGGCGGGGGAGTGATTGCCCCAACAGAGGCAACGCCTGACGTCAGGGCACGACACCAAAGTTCACGGCAGCCGGCAGGCCTTCGGCTCAATCCGCCCCCACCGCCCTCTCCCGCGCCCAAGCCCGCAACGCCTCGATCGCCTCGGCCCTCGTCACCGACAAGGGCTTGGTCCGCGCGATTTCGCTCGCGACCATCGCCGCCTCGGCTGTCTTCTTCGCGCCATGCGCTTCATAGCGCGCGCCGACGATCGCGGCTTCGATTTCGGCGCCTGAGAAGCCGCCGCTCGCTGCCACCAATCGCGCCAGCGCATGGTCGTCGAAGGCGATGCGGTGTTTGTTCAAGTGGATGCGGAAGATGCCAGCGCGCACCGGTTCGTTGGGCAGATCGACGAAGAAGATTTCATCGAAGCGGCCCTTGCGCACCAGCTCGGGCGGCAGGGCTTCGATGTCATTGGCCGTCGCGGCGAGGAAGACGCTGCTCTTGCGCTCGGCCATCCACGTCAGCAGCGTGCCGAGCATGCGTTTGCCCGCGCCGGTGCCGTCGCCCTGGCTGTCGCCTCCCGCCAATCCTTTTTCGATCTCGTCCATCCACAGCACGCAGGGCTGCATCGCGTCGGCCACGCGCAGCGCTTGGCGCAATTTGCGTTCGCTCTCGCCCTGCCACTTGTCGTACAGCGCGCCGAAGTCCATGCGAAACAGCGGCACCTGCCAGCTCGCGGCAATCGCCTTGGCAGCCAGGCTCTTGCCCGCGCCTTGCACGCCGAGCAGCAACACACCGCGCGGTGACGGCAGGCCCGAGGCTTGGGGATCGAGAAAAGGTTGACGGCGCAAATGCAGCCAACGTTTCAGCGCCGCCATGCCGGCCACATCGTCGAGCGTGGGCAAGCCTTGCTCAAAGCAAAGCACCTCGGCGCCACCCATCAAGTCATGCTTCACCGCGAGCACGCGCGCCAGGTCGGCGGTGTTGACCTCGCCATCGCCCAACACGATGCGCGCCAGGTGGCGCACGGAGGCTTCCGGCAGACCGGCCATGTGCCGCATCAGCGAGTCGAGCGTGGCCCGCGAGCCGGTCACGTCGGCGCCTGCATGCCGATCGCGGCGGCGCTTCAACTCGTCGTTGAACAGGGACTTGACGCGCTCCAGCGTCATCGGCTCGATCTCGAAACGGCTCGTCAGCGGCGAGAGTTCTTCGGGCAGCTTGATGTCATGGCCGACGAAGACCAGTTGCAGGCCTTTGCTCTCGCAGCGCAGCGCGAGCTCCTTCATGCCGCGCGTGATGACCGGGTTGCTGAGGAACGGATGGATGTCGAGGAACAGCACCAGTGCCGGCTCGCGCATCTTCTCCACCGCTTGCAGCGCCGCGGGCAGCTCCTTGGTGTCCGCGGGTTCTTCGTCCTTGCTCTTGACCATGTCCAGCAGTTGCAGCTTCAGCCCTTGCGCGACGCGCAGGCCGCTGCTGGCCGACCAGGTCCACAACTCGCGGCCGTTGTTCTTCGTCACGGCAGTGAACAACGCCAGCACGCGTGACTCGTCGTGCGTTTCGATCAGCGTGATCGGCGTGCGCGTGTCGAGCAGCGCTTGCAGGGATTCGACTTGCAGTGGGGTGGGCATGGCGGCGCGACTGTAGCGCGCGGACGCCTTGCTCAACGACGCGCGTTCGAGGGGCCGCCGCCGATCACCCTACCCAGCGCCGCGCGTTGCCGAACATGCGCATCCACGGGCTCGGTGCGCTGAAGTCACCTGAAGTCCAGCTCATCAGCACGTTGCGGTACACGCGCTCGGGGTGTGGCATCAGCGCGGTGAAGCGGCCGTCGGCGGTGGTGACTGCCGTCAGGCCGTCGGGGCTGCCGTTGGGGTTGGCGGGGTAGGCGTCGGTCGGCTGGCCGTTGTTGTCCACGAAGCGCATCGCGCGCTTGACATTCTTCGCATCGCCGCGTTGCGAGAAATCGGCGAAGCCTTCGCCGTGCGCTACCGCGATCGGAACGCGACTGCCGGCCATGCCCGTGAAGAAGATCGACGGCGAGTCGAGCACTTCGACCAGCGACAGCCGCGCTTCGAACTGCTCGCTCCTGTTGCGCGTGAACTGCGGCCACTCGTGCGCGCCGGGAATAATCGGCGAAAGGGCCGCCATCATCTGGCAGCCGTTGCACACGCCGAGCGCGAACGTGTCCTTGCGGTTGAAGAACGCCGCGAACTGCTCGGCCAGCGCTGGGTTGAACAGGATCGAGCGCGCCCAGCCTTCGCCGGCCCCGAGCGTGTCGCCGTAGCTGAAACCGCCGCAGGCGACGAAACCGATGAATTGATCGAGGCGCGCACGGCCGGATTGCAGGTCGGTCATGTGCACGTCGAAGGTGTCGAAGCCGGCCTGGTGCATGACGTAGCTCATCTCGATGTGCGAGTTGACGCCTTGTTCGCGCAGGATGGCGAGCTTGGGGCGGGCCGTATGAACTGCGGGCGCACCCTCACCCCAGCCCTCTCCCGCGTGCGGGAGAGGGAGGAAGACGTGCAGGCCCGGGTCGTCAGCGCGGCCGGCGGCGTCGTGCTCGGCGTCGGCGCAAGCCGGGTTATCGCGCTGCTTCGCAATGCGCCAGCTCACATCGTCCCAGGCTCGATGCAGGTCACGCAGCGGCGCACTAAAGATCGACTTCGCATCGCGCCAGACCTCGACGATGCCGCGCTCGTTGGTCTTGCCGATCGTGTGCGCGTGCTTCGAGAGCCCATGCTCACGCAGCACCGCCATCACCGCATCGCGGTCGGCGGTGCGCACCTGAATGACCGCGCCGAGCTCTTCGTTGAACAGCGCGGCCAGCGTGCGTTCGTTGCGCCGCTCGCTGACCTGTGTGGCCCAGTTCTTAGAGTCGCCATACTCGGCGCGGCTGTCGGCAATGCCGTCGCCTTCGGTGACGAGCAGATCGACATTGAGGCTGACGCCGCAATGGCCGGCGAACGCCATCTCGCAGACGCCGGCCCACAGGCCGCCGTCGCTGCGGTCGTGATAGGCCAGCAGCTTGCCGTCGCGGCGCAGCGCGTTGATCGCGGCGACGAGCGACTTCAGGCGCTGCGGGTCGTCGAGGTCGGGCACTTCGTGGCCGAAGGACCCGAGCACCTGCGCCAGCATCGAGCCGCCGAGGCGCATGCGGCCAGCGCCGAGGTCGATCGCGATCAGCGTCGTGTCGCCGGGTTGCAGCTGCGGCGTCAGCGTGCCGCGCACGTCGTCGAGCGTGGCGAATGCAGTGACGATCAGCGACACCGGTGCGATAACTTGATGCTCGCCCCATTTGGTTCGCATCGACAACGAATCCTTGCCGACCGGCACGCCGATGCCGAGCGTCGGGCACAGCTCGATGCCGACCGCGTACACCGTGTCGTAGAGCGCTGCGTCCTCACCCGGCTCGCCGCAGGCCGCCATCCAGTTGCACGACAGCTTGACGCGCGAGAGCTCGATCGGCGCGGCGAGCAGGTTCGTGATCGCCTCGGCCACCGCCATGCGGCCGCTCGCCGGTGCATCGAGCGACGCCAGCGGCGTGCGCTCGCCCATGCTCATCGCTTCGCCGCGGAAGCCGCTGTGGTCGGCGAGCGTCACCGCGCAGTCGGCGACCGGCACCTGCCACGGGCCGACCATCTGATCGCGGTGGTTCAGGCCGCCGACGGTGCGGTCGCCGATGGTGATCAGGAAGCGCTTGCTGGCCACCGTCGGGTGGCGCAGCACGTCGAACGCCACCTGCTCGAACTTGACGCCCGTCAGGTCGAGCGGCGCTTCCAGGCGTTCGACGCGCGTGACGTCTCGCTGCATCTTCGGCGGCTTGCCGAGCAGCACATCCATCGGCATGTCGATGGCCTGCGTTCGTGAATCGGAGAGGACGAGCCGCGGCTCGTCCGTCGCCACGCCCACCACCGCAAACGGGCAACGCTCGCGCGCACACATCATCTCGAACAGCGGCAACTGGTTGGCATCGAGCGCGATCACGTAGCGCTCCTGGCTCTCGTTGCACCAGATCTCCTTCGGCGCCAAGCCGCTCTCTTCGAGCGGCACCTTGCTCAGATCGAAGCGCGCTCCCATGTCTGCGCCATCGACGAGTTCCGGAAACGCATTGCTGATGCCCCCCGCGCCGACATCGTGAATCGCCAGGATCGGGTTGTGCGCGCCAAGACCCCAGCAATGGTTGATCACCTCCTGTGCGCGGCGCTGGATCTCCGGGTTGCCGCGTTGCACCGAGTCGAAGTCGAGCGCTGCGGTGTTGCTGCCCGCGGCCATCGAACTCGCCGCGCCACCGCCCATGCCGATGCGCATGCCGCGGCCGCCGAGTTGGATCAGCAAGGTGCCGGCGGGGAACTGAACTTTCTTCGTCTGCGCAGCGTCGATCGTGCCGGCGCCGCCCGCGATCATGATCGGCTTGTGGTAGCCGCGGCGCACGCCTGCCACGTCTTGTTCATAGACGCGAAAGTAGCCGCCGAGGTTGGGTCGGCCGAACTCGTTGTTGAACGCGGCGCCGCCGGGCGGGCCGTCGCACATGATCTGCAGCGCACTCGCAATGTGCTCGGGCTTGCCGATCGGATGTTGCTCCCACGGCTCGTTGGTGCCCGGCAGGTGCAGGTTGCTGACCGAGAAGCCGGTGAGGCCCGCCTTCGGTTTCGCGCCACGCCCCGTCGCACCTTCATCGCGAATCTCGCCGCCGGCGCCGGTCGAAGCCCCGGCATGCGGCGAGATCGCCGTCGGGTGGTTGTGCGTCTCGACCTTCATCAGCACATGGGCGATCACGTCGCGCGGCCCGTACAACGGCGCATTGGTGAAGCCCTGCGGCACCCAGCGCGTCACCGGCCCGCCTTCCATCACGGCGGCGTTGTCGTTGTACGCAATCACGGTGTGCTGCGGCGCAAGCTTCTCGGTGTTGCGGATCATGCCGAACATCGACAGCGGTTGTTTCACGCCATCGATGATGAATTCGGCGTTGAAGATCTTGTGCCGGCAATGCTCGCTGTTGGCCTGCGCAAACATCATCAGCTCGACGTCGCTCGGGTTGCGTTCGAGTTTGCGAAACGCATCGACAAGGTAGTCGATCTCGTCGGCTGACAGTGCAAGGCCGAATTCGGTGTTCGCGCGCTCCAGCGCAGCGCGGCCGGACGCGAGCACGTCCACATGCGCCATCGGCTCGGCCTCACGCTCGTCGAACAAGTGCCGCGCTGCGTCGCGCTCGAAGGCCACGCTCTCGGTCATGCGGTCGTGCAGCAGCAGCGCAGCCGCCTGCAACTCTTCAGGCGACAACGGCTTGCCGCCGAACAAACCGCTCTTGGTCTGCAATCGGAACTCGGTGACCCGCTCGACGCGGTGGATGTCGGCGCCACAGTTGTGCGCGATGTCGGTGGCCTTGCTCGCCCACGGCGACACGGTGCCAAGGCGTGGCATGACGACGACGAGCGCGCCCTCGCCTGACTTTGCAGACTCGCCGTAAGCCAGCAGCGCGAACAACTTGTCCTGCGTCGCGCGATCCTGCGCCGCGTCGCTCCACACCCAGTGCACGAAGCGTGCGCTGATGCCGACGATGCGCGGGTTGATCTGCGCCAGCCGCGCCAGCAGCCCCTGCGAACGAAAGGCGGACAGCGCGTTGCCGCCCTCGAAATGCATCAGGTGCTTGGGGGCGATGGTCATGCGGTGTGGGGCGGGGTTGTCGGCAGGCGAAGACAGGCAATTTTACGGGTGGGATAATCTTGCCTCGATGGCCATCACGATCAAATCCCCAGCCGAGATCGACGCCATGCGCGTCGCCGGCCGCCTCGGCTCCGAGGTGCTGGACTTCCTCACCCCGCATGTGAAGCCGGGCATCACCACGCTGCAGATCGACCAGCTCGCGCACGACTACATGGTGGGCGTGCAAGGCACGACGCCGGCAACGCTGAACTACTCGCCGCCGGGCTACCCGCCCTACCCGGCGTCGCTGTGCACGTCGGTGAATCACGAGGTCTGCCACGGCATCCCGGCCGAGCGGCCGTTGAAGAACGGCGACATCGTCAACATCGACGTCACGGTGATCACCAAGGAAGGCTGGCATGGCGACAACAGCCGCATGTATGTCGTCGGCGACGGCAGCATCGCCGCCAAGCGTTTGTGCCAGATCACCTTCGATGCGATGTGGAAGGGCATTGCCCGCGTCAAGCCCGGCGCGCGACTGGGCGACGTCGGCCATGCGATCCAGATGTTCGCCGAGTTCAACGGCTTTTCCGTCGTCCGCGAGTTCTGCGGCCACGGTATCGGCCAGCGCTTTCACGAAGAGCCGCAGGTGCTGCACTACGGCCGCCCGGGCACGCTCGAAGAATTGGTGCCGGGCATGGTCTTCACCGTCGAGCCGATGATCAACGCCGGCCGGCGCGACATCCGCGAGGACCGCAAGGGCGGCCAGTACGACGGCTGGACCATCGTCACCAAGGACCGCTCGCTGTCGGCACAGTGGGAGCACACCGTCGTTGTCACCGAGACCGGTTATGAAGTGCTGACGGTGTCGGCGGGCAGCCCGGCCGCGCCTGAGTTTGCGCCAGCAGGCTACGGCAGCAGGACTCAGCCGGTCACGGCATAGAGCCCTCATGTCCGCCGTCCTGCAACCCGGGACACCGGAAAACAGCATTGCCCGCCTGCGCCTGAAGTACGGCGCCGACAAGAACGCGCTGCTCGAAGACTTTGCCCAGGCGCGGCCGAGCACGCAAGCGGCCGCCGCGCTCACGCGCGGCCTGGCGCGCCTGACCGACGCCGCGCTCACCGACCTGTGGAACGCGAGCCTGATGCCGCCCGGCTCGGCGCTGGTGGCCTGCGGCGGCTACGGCCGCGGCGAGCTGTTCCCGCACTCCGACGTCGATGTGCTGGTGCTGCTGCCCGACGACATCCTGATCGACATCGCGAGGCCGGCACTCGAACGCTTCATCAGCGCCTGCTGGGACATCGGCCTGGAGATCGGCTCGGCGGTGCGCACGATCGAAGAATGCGCGGCCGAGTCGGCGCGCGACGTGACGGTGCAGACCTCGCTGCTCGAGAGCCGCCACGTCACCGGCTCGAAGAAAATCTTCATCGATCTGCGCCAACGCCTGGGCCGCGACATGGACGCGCGCGCCTTCCTGCGCGCCAAGGTGCTGGAGATGCGCCAACGCCACACCAAGTTCACCGACACGCCCTACGCGCTCGAACCCAACTGCAAGGAGAGCCCGGGCGGTCTGCGCGATCTGCAGGTGTTGCTGTGGGTGGCGCGCGCCGCCGGCTTGGGCCGCAGTTGGGCCGAGCTCGGTGCCAAGGGCCTCGTGACGCTGTTCGAGGTCAAGCAGTTGCAGCGCAACGAAGGCGTGCTGAAGATGATCCGCGCCCGCCTGCACATCGTCGCCGGCCGGCGCGAAGACCGCTTGGTGTTCGATCTGCAGACTGCCGTCGCCGAGGGCTTCGGCTTCAAGCCGATCAAGGGCCAGCGTGTCTCCGAGCAGTTGATGCGCCGCTACTACTGGGCGGCCAAGGCGGTGGTGCAGTTGAACCAGATCCTGCTGCTCAACATCGAGGAGCATGTTGCCGGTGAAGACGCACCGCCGATGCGCAGGTTGAACGAAAACTTCTTCGACCGTGCCGGCATGATCGAAGTCGCCAGCGACGACCTCTACCTGCGCCAGCCGCACGCCATTCTCGAAACCTTCCTCGTCTATACGCAGGAGGTCGGCGTCAAGGCGCTGTCGGCGCGCACGCTGCGCGCGCTGTACAACGCGCGCCACGTGATGAACGCGAAGTTCCGCAGCGACCCGGCCAACCGCGCCTGCTTCATGGCCATCCTGCGCCAGCCCGAAGGCCAGACGCACGCGCTGCGGCTGATGAACGAAACCTCGGTGCTCGGCCGCTACCTGTGGGTGTTCCGCCGCATCGTCGGCCAGATGCAGCACGACCTGTTTCACGTCTATACGGTCGATCAGCACATCCTGATGGTGGTGCGCAACATGCGCCGCTTCTTCATTGCCGAGCATGCGCACGAATACCCGTTCTGCTCGCAGCTCGGCGCCGATTTCGAGCGGCCCTACGTGCTCTACGTGGCCGCGCTCTTTCACGACGTGGCCAAGGGCCGCGGCGGCGACCACTCCGCGCTCGGCGGCAACGAGGCGCGGCGCTTCTGCCGCGATCACGACGTGCCGCCCGACGACGCGCGGCTGATCGAGTTCCTGGTGCGCCACCACCTGACGATGAGCCATGTCGCGCAGAAGGAAGACCTGTCGGACCCCGACGTCATCGCGTCGTTCGCCAAGGTGGTCGGCGATGCGCGCACGCTGACCGCCCTGTACCTGCTGACCCACGCCGACATCCGCGGCACCAGCCCGAAGGTCTGGAATGCGTGGAAGGGCAAGTTGCTCGAAGACCTGTTCCGGCTGACGCTGCGCGTCATCACGGCCGAAGGCGGCGCGCCGCCGAGCCCCGAAACCGAAGTCGAGTCGCGCAAGGCCGAGGCGCGGGCGCTGCTGGCGCTGGCTTCGCAGTTGCCGGGCACCGAGAAGCCGCTGTGGGAGACGATGGATCTCGGCTACTTCATGCGCCATGACCCGGTCGATCTGGCCTGGCATGCGCGTGTGCTGTGGCGCCATGTGAAGACGACGCGGCCGGTGGTCAGCGCGCGCGCGTCGCCGGTCGGCGAGGGCCTGCAGGTGCTCGTCTATGCGCCCGACATGTCCGACCTGTTCGCGCGCATCTGCGGCTACTTCGACAACGCCGGCTTCTCGGTGCTCGATGCGAAGGTGCACACGTCGCGCGCGGTCGCCGGGCCGCCCCAAGGCCGCGTGGCGCCCCCTCGGGGGGCCGGCGACGAAATCGCCTTGGGGGCTCCACCTCATGGTTTCGGGCTCGATACGTTCCAGCTCGTGCACCCGCAAATCGACGAGGGTGACCAGACCGCCTACCGCGACCTGATCTCGCTGGTCGAGACGCAGCTCGTCGGCGCGCTGACACACACCGGCCCGCTGCCCGAGCCGCGGCGCGGCCGCGTCTCGCGGCGCGTGAAGAGCTTCCCGGTGACGCCGCGCGTCACGCTGCGGCCCGACGAGCGTGCGCAGCGCTGGATCCTTTCGGTCAGCGCCAGCGACCGAACCGGCCTGCTCTACGCCATCGCGCGCGTGCTCGCCAAGCACCAGATCAACCTGCTGCTGGCCAAGATCAGCACGCTCGGCGAACGGGTCGAAGACACGTTCCTCGTCGATGGCGCGCCGCTGCAGCACAACCGCACGCAACTCGCCATCGAGAGCGAGTTGCTCGACGCGCTTGGCGCCTCCGGTGGCGGCATGACGCCCCCACCCACACAATAGCTTGAAAAGCATCACCGCCGAAGAACTGACCTCCACACTCGGCGCCTTCGACACGATCATCGACGCACGCTCGCCGGCCGAGTTCGCCGACGACCACCTGCCCGGCGCCGTCAACTGGCCGGTGCTCGACAACGACGAGCGGCGCGAGGTCGGCGCCACGGACAAGCAGGTCTCGCCGTTCGACGCGCGCAAGACCGGCGCCGCCCTCGTTGCGCGCCGCATCGCCGACCTGCTCGACCGCGAGGTGCACGACAAGCCGCGCGAGTGGCAACCGCTGGTGTATTGCTGGCGCGGCGGCAAGCGCAGCGGCACGCTGGCCTGGTTCCTCGACCAGATCGGTTTTCGCACGCAGGTGCTGCAGGGCGGCTACAAGGCCTTTCGCGAGCAGGTGCGCGAACAACTGAAGTCGCTGCCCGAACAGTTCGACTTCACCGTCGTCGCCGGCCGCACCGGCAGCGGCAAGACGCGGCTGCTGCAAGCGTTGATCGAACAAGGCGCGCAGGTGCTCGACCTCGAAGCGCTGGCCTGTCACCGCGGCAGCGTGCTCGGCGGCCTGGAACACGATCCGCAGCCGACGCAGAAAGCCTTCGACACGGCGGTCTGGCATGCGCTGCAGGCCTTCGATCGCGCACGCCCGGTCTTCGTCGAAAGCGAGAGCCGCAAGATCGGCGCGTTGGCCGTGCCCGAAGCGCTGCTGTTGCGCATGCGTGCCCACGGCCGCTGCGTCTTCGTCACCCTACCCGACAACGAACGCGTGCAACTGCTGCTCGAAGAGTACGGCTTCTTCGCGCAGCAGACCGACCGCTTCTGCGAGCACATGACCACGCTGGCCGAGTTGCGCGGCAAGGACACCGTGGCGCGCTGGCAGGCGATGGCGCGCGCAGGTCGATGGCCCGAGGTCTTCGCGGAGTTGATGCAGCAGCACTACGACCCGCTGTACCTGCGCTCGATGTCGCGCAACTTCGCCGGCATGGACTCGGCACAGGCCGTCGCTCTGGCCGACGGCGGTGCAGATGCGCTGCGCGCGGCGGCAGCGCATCTGCTTGCCGCGAACGTTCAGGGCAGCTTGGCCAGCACCTGATCCATCTCGGCGGCGTTGAACGCGCGCAGCGACTGCGTGCGCACGTTGCCCTGCGTCGCCAGCGCGAGGTTGAACGCCGTCAACGACGCTTCGTCCTTGGCTTCCAGAACGCACACCAGGTCGAAGGCGCCCAGCGTCCAGTAGATGTCGCGCATCGTCACGCCGAAGCGCCCTGCCACCTCCTTCGCGGCGGCGGCGCGCTTGGTGGTGTCCTTGACGCCGGCAATGCCCTTGTCGGTGAAATTGACCAGGCCAATGTAGGTGACCATCGTTTGCTCCTGTCGAAAGTGCCGTGGAGGCGGCGACAGCGTCCGGGTCCGCGCCGCCTCCGTGCACGCCCGTCGTCACCGGGCAGTGCATGCCGGCCGGGGCAGTCCGTGAACGCGAGCGGTACCGCGAGAACCGCGGCGGTGCCGGGGGCGGCGGGCTACAGGGCCGTTCGCTGGGCGATGACGGGCCGATGCTACGCCGACGGCGTCGTCGCGCAAGAGACTGCGCACCCTCGACTAGCATCGGCTTACCGAAGAAGCCAAAAAAGGGCGCATGGGAAGCAGCACCGTCACGTTGCCGCTGTGGCTGGTTGTGGTGGCCGGGCTGCTCGCCCTGTGGGCGCTGCTCGACCGGCTGCTGCTGCCGAGCGCGCGCTGGTTCATCAGGAGCCGCGCCAACCGCGTGCTCGACCAGGTCAGCCGCCGCTTGAAGATCGGCATCCGTCCGTTCCAGCAGGTGCGCCGCCAGGCCATGATCGACCGCCTGATCTTCGACGACAAGGTGCAGCAGGCAGCGCGCGCCTTCGCAGACGGGCGCAGCATGCCGCGTGAAGTCGCACTTGACCAAGTGCAGCGCTACGCGCGCGAAATCGTGCCGGCGTTCAACGCCTACATGTACTTCCGCATCGGCTATTGGGCCGGCAAGACGCTGTCGCGCTTTCTCTACCGCGTGCGCATCGGCTACACCGACGACGCCGGTCTGAACGCGATCCCCGAGCAGGCGACTGTGGTCTTCGTCATGAACCACCGCAGCAACATGGACTACATCATCGCCTCATACCTCGCCGCCGAACGTGCGGCGCTGTCGTATGCCGTCGGCGAGTGGGCGCGGACATGGGGCCTGCGCCACCTGATCCGCGCCATGGGCGCGTACTTCGTGCGCCGCAATTCGAAGGACGATCTGTACCGGCGCGTGCTCGAACGCTACATCGCCATGGCCACCGAGGCCGGCGTGACGCAGGCGGTCTATCCCGAAGGCCGGCTGACGCGCGACGGCGCGCTCGGCGCGCCGCGCTTCGGCGTGCTCGACTACATGCTGCGCGGTTTCCACACCCACGGCGAACGCGACCTCGTCTTCGTACCGCTCGGCCTGAACTACGACCGCGTGCTCGAAGACCGCACGCAACTGCTGGCCGGAGATGCCACGGCCACGCAGCCCGGCGGCTGGCGTGCGCTCGGACGCACGCTGCGCTTCGTCGGCGCGCAGGCGGGGTTGCTGCTGCGCAGCCGTTGGCACCGCCTGGGCTACGCCTGCGTCAACTTCGGCACCCCGGTCTCGGTGCGCGCCTGGGCCGCAACGCGCGGCATCGACTTCGACCACCTGCCACGCGAGCAGCGCCAGGCTGAAGTGGCCGCACTCGGCCAGCACCTGATGGGCCAGGTCGGCCGGCTGATTCCAGTGCTGCCGGTGCCGCTGGTCGCCACCGTGCTGCTCGCACAACACGAGCGCGCGATCGACGAACTCGAACTGAAGTCCGCCGTCGCTGCGCTGGTGCAGCGCCTGCAAACGGCCGACGCCCACCTTTATCTGCCGCGCGGCGATTGGGACTACGCCGTCAGCGCCGGCCTGCGCATGCTGACGCTGAGACACCTGGTCGAGGAGTCGAACGGCCTGTACCGGGCGCGTGCCGAAGAAGCGCCGCTGCTGCGCTACTACGCCAACTCGATCGCGCACCTGCTGCCTGCGGCAGCAACGGCTCCCGCCACCTGAATCCCGCCTGCATGAAGCCGTTTCTCAGCGCAACTTGCTCGCCGTGACAATCAACGCCGGCATGTCGAACGCCACTTGTCCGTCGCTGCCGGCAAACGGCGCGAGCACCTGCTGCGCGCCTTGCAGCAAGCGCGCGAACTGCGCGTCGTCGAGCAGGCCACCGAGCGTCCACGCGCAGGCGCGTTCGGCCGAGACCAGGTCTTCGATCGACGCGAAGCGCACGGCGCCGTGGTGCTGTTCGATGCGCGCGTCGGCAAGGCCAGCTTGATTGCACAACGCTCGCAGGCGCTGCGGGTCACCCAAAACAAACGGCGCGCGGAAGGCATCGGCCACCTTCGCGCCGAATAGCGCTTGCAGCAACGCCGCCAGCGCGGCGTAGCCGGGCGACTGATCGACCGCATCGCACACCGCCACCGCCAGGTGGCCGCCCGGCCGCAGCACACGCATCATTTCGCGCAGCGCGTCGCTCGGGCTGTCGAAGAACATCATGCCGAACTGGCTGACCACGGCATCGAACGTCTCGTCGAGCCACGGCAGGACCTCGGCACAGCCGTCGCGCCACTCGATCCACGTGTTCTTGCGCCGCGCGACGGCGAGCATCTCGGCGTTGGGGTCGAGCCCGCTCACCTTGCCGCCCGGCCCCACACGATCGGCCGCGGCGCGGGCAAGCACGCCGGTGCCGCAGGCCACGTCGAGCACCTGCTGGTTCGGCTCGATCTGCGCCGCGCGGACGACGATGCGGCTCCACGGTTCGAACAGCGCCGGCACGAAGCGCTGCTCATAAACCTCGGCGGGCGTCTGCATGGTTTCACGTCGTTGTGGTGGGCACGGCAGTAGCATCCGCGCCTCGATGAACCAAGGCCATGACCCATCGTCCGCATCGCATGGCGCAGCGTCCGGCCGCGATGTCCTGTCCGATGTGCTGCGCTCGGTGCGCCTGACCGGCGCGATGCTGTTTCTCGTCGATGCGACCACGCCGTGGTGCACCTGGGCGCCGCACACCGAAGCCTTCCGCCAGGTCGTGCTGCCGGCGTCGCAGCACCTGGTGTCGTTCCACATCGTCACCCGCGGGCGCTGCTGGGCGGGGCTGCGCGGCGACGCGCCACAGCGCTTCGAAACCGGCGACGTGCTCGTGGTGCCGCATGGCGATGCGTACTTCCTTGCCGAACCGGCCGATGCCGCAGACACCTACAGCGCCGACGATGCGGTGAGCTTCTTTCGCAACATGGCCGCCGGCGAGTTGCCCACGGTGGTCGGAGAAGGCGGCGGCGGCGCGGAGCGGACGCAATTCATCTGCGGCTTTCTCGGCTGCAGCCAGCGGCCGTTCAACCCGGTGCTCGCAGCGCTGCCGCGCGTGGTGCACACGCGCGCAGAGACCGCGTCAGCCGAGCGCATGCAGCACCTGATCGAGTTTGCGCAGTGCGAATTGAACCGGCCGTCGTCGGGCGGTCAGACCGTGCTGTTGCGCCTGGCCGAGTTGATGTTCGTCGAAGTCGTGCGCGGCCACATCGAAAGTTTGAGCACCGCCCCATCCGGCTGGTTGGCCGGGCTGCGCGATCCACTGGTCGGCCGGGTGCTCGCGCGCTTGCACGGCGCGCCGGCGCAGGCCTGGTCGCTGGAGGCACTGGCTGCGGACATCGGCACCTCGCGCTCGGTGCTGGCGGAGCGCTTCACGCAAGTCGTCGGCCAGCCGCCGATGCAGTACTTGAGCGCGTGGCGGATACAGCTCGCCAGCGAGTTGCTCTGCGACCGCACGGCAAAGGTCAAGACCGTCGCCGCAGCCGTGGGCTACGACTCGGAAGCCGCGTTCAGCCGCGCTTTCAAGAAGATCGCCGGCGTGGCGCCGCTGCGCTGGCGGGAGCGTGAGCGGTAGAGCGCATCACCGCTTGTTGCGCGGATGCTCGCCCGCCATTCGCTCGTTGCCATGTTTGTAATTGCCGGTGATGCGCGCCATCAGCGGCTGCAGATCGATCAGCTCACTGCCGTTGGCTTCGGCGAGGAAGTCCGCCGCGTCGTTGCCGCGCAGCGTCGAAGCCAAGCGGCCTTTGTGAAGGATCTCGATGTCGCCGTTCTTGCGCTGCCGCCAGGTGAAGCCGAGATCGCCCGTCATCACATCAGCGCAAACACATTCAAGCGCACGAGCCTCGCCTCGCGCGCGCCGACGCCGACGGCAACGACATGGTTCAGATGCGCCAACGCCTCGGCCGCCGCTTCGAAGCGCATCACGGTGCGAAAGTAGTATTGCGACGGATCGACCGCCTCGCCGCGCGCCAGCGCCGCGATCACTTCCGGCGGGCCGTGGCGCAGACCTTGACTCACCACCTGCACGCGCGCACCGCGTTCGTCCTGCAGCACGTAGCGCGCATCGACTTCGAGCACGCCGTCGCCGCGCAGCAGTTGCCAGTCGGCGCCGCCGGGCAGCACGACGCCGCGCCAGCCTTCGTCGCTGTCGAAGCTGCCGCCGGTGATGGCAACGACGCGGCGCTCGCCGGTCGGTACGGCGCCGAGCGAGGTGATGTCGCCGACCTCGACGGCCAGCGTCATCAACGGCTCGAGGCGCGGGCTCATCGTTTTAGAACATGCCGTTGCCGTGCTTCGCCGCCGACGCCAGCGGCACCACCTGCAGCACGTCCCAATGCTCGACGATGCGGCCCGCATCGTCGAAGCGGAAGATGTCGATGCCGGCCCAGTCGCGGTCCTTGTCGGTCGGCCACTCCTGGTGGCAGTGCAGCACGACGAGGTCGCCCTCTGCGACGGCGCGCTTGAAGTGCACGCGCTTGCCCGGATACTCGCGCGCCATCTGCAGGAAGTAGTCGATGAAGGCCTGCTTGCCGTCGGCGACATGCGGGTTGTGCTGCGTGTAGCTCGCGCCGGCGTAGCGCTCGATCGCTTCGGCCGGCTTGCACTGGTTGAACATCAGCTCGTAGAAGGCCTTGGCGCTGGCCTTGTTGCGTTCGAGGTCTTGGCTCATGGGCACAGTATCGGGCAGGCACGCAAAATGGGGTTCACGTTCGCGAGGAGACGGCGATGAATGTTCCACTCACCCGCCGCGAGGCGCTGGGCGCGATCGGCGCGCTGTGCGCGCCCGCGTTGGCGCAACCGGCGCGTGTGCAATCGTGGCCGCTGAATACGCCGTCGCGCACCGGCATCCACGACGTCGCGCCGGCGCCCGACGGCGGCGTCTGGTTCAGCGCGCAGCGCAGCGGCCACCTCGGTTGGTTCGATCCGAAGAGCGGCCGCACCGAGCTGATCGCGCTCGGCCGCGGCTCGTCGCCGCACGGCGTGATCCAGGGTCCGGACGGCGCCGCGTGGCTCACCGACGGTGGCCAGAACGCCATCGTGCGCGTCGGCTGGCCGGATCGCGCGGTGCGCGTCTTCGCGTTGCCTGACGGCTCGTCGTACGCCAACCTCAACACGGCAGCCTTCGACGGCGACGGCGACCTCTGGTTCACCGGCCAGAGCGGCATCGTCGGCAAGCTGGCCGTGAAGAGCGGCGTGGTCAGCATCAAGGATGCGCCGAAAGGCCGCGGGCCGTACGGCATCTGCGCCACGCCGGCCGGCGAGGTCTGGTGGTGCTCGCTCGCCGGTTCGTTCATCGCCCGCATCGATCGCAAGACCGGCGAGTCGATCGTCGCCGTGCCGCCGACGAAGAACCAGGGCGCGCGCCGCGTCTGGAGCGACAGCCGCGGCCGCATCTGGGTCAGCGAATGGAACTCCGGACAGCTATCGGTGCATGACCCCGCAGGGAAGACGCCGGCGCAAGCCTGGCGCGCATGGAAGCTGCCGGGTGACAAGCCGAGCTGCTACGCGGTCTATGTCGATGAGCGCGATGTCGTCTGGGCCAGCGACTTCGGCGGCAATGCGGTCTGGCGCTTCGATGCATCGAGCGAAAAGTTCGAGCGTTTTGGTTTTGCCCGCGAAGCAGCGTCGATCCGCCAGATCCTCGGCCGCCCGGGCGAGGTCTGGTTGCCCGAAAGCGGCACCGAGCACATCTCGGTGATTCGCACGGCATGAGCCGCTGGCGTCGTGCGCTGCTGCTGTTGCTCGCGCTGCTGGCCGGCGGCTGTGCCACGACGCGCGTCATCGAGCCGGCCGACGATTGCACGCGCTGGTTCGCGCAACTCGACGCCGCGGTCGATGCGGCCGGCGTGCGCGATGCGCAGGACGAGCGCATCGCCGGCTTTGCCGGCCTGCGTGTCGATCGCTTCGGCCAAGCCACGCGCGACCGCGTCGATGCCGCCGCTTGGCTCGCCCGCGCGGCAGGGCTCGACCAGCAGGGCCGCAACGTCGAAATCGCCAACCTGCCGCGCGCTGCCTTTCCGATCGACGACGTGGCCGACGCCGGTGCCGCTCGAACCCGCAGCGACGCCTGCCGCAGCCGGCGCCTGGCGCAGTGGCGGGACGACGCCGCCGCGCGCCAGACGCTGCTGGCACGCGCCACCGTGCCCGACCGCTACGCCACGCCGCTGCGCGCGCTCGGCCTGTACCCGCTGGTGAGAGTGCCGTTCTTTGCCGGCGTCAACGCCTGGCAAACACAGCACGAAAAGGACATGGCGCGCTGGGCCACGGCGCCGCCGCCGTTGCAGCGCTTCGTGCCGCCGCGCGGCAGCGACGGGCCGTTGTTCGAGATCGAAACCCGCGGCGGCGCACTGGCGCCGTTCGACCGCTTCGGCATGCCCGCGTGGCGCAGCGGCGACAGCGACGTGCCCGACGTGGACACGACGCAGCCGATCGTCTTCGAGCGCGACGCCCAGACCCTGGTCGGCGGGCAGGTCTCGAAGCAGCGTGTCTTCACCATCTGGTTTCCCGAACGGCCATTGACGGGCCGCTTCGATCTGCTCGGCGGCGCGCTCGACGGCGTCATCGTGCGCCTGACTTACGCCCCGGACGGCTCGCCGCTGATGCTCGACACGATCCACGCCTGCGGCTGCTACCACCTGTTCTTTCCCGCCGACACGGTGCGCCTGCGCGACGGCGCGCCGTCGAACGAAGAGTGGGCCTTCGTGCCGGCGCGGCTGCCGCGTCTGCAACCCGGGCAGCGACTGGTGGTGCGCATCGCGTCGGCCACGCATTACGTCAGCGGCGTGGCGGCAGACGCCGGCGGCGGCGGCACGCCCTACACGCTGCGCGATGAGCGGATGCTGCGCACCCTGCCCTGGCCCGGCGGCGGCACACGCAGCCTCTACGCCGCCGACGGCCTGGTGCGCGGCAGCGAGCGCGCCGAGCGCTTCTTCTTCTGGCCGATGGGCATCGCCAGCGCCGGCGCGATGCGCCAATGGGGCCACCATGCGACCGCCTTTGTCGGCCGGCGGCACTTCGATGACCCTAATTTATTGGAAAAGCGCTTCGTTTTGCCCGATTGACCCACCCCATAATTCCCAGGGGATGGTTCGCGGGAGGTGGTCGTTTGTCCTGCAGGCTCGTGTCGAAGGCGGTGTTGACTGCGGCGTTGGTGGCAAGCGCCGCGCCAGCCTGGGTGCAAGAGGCACGCCCGGCCGCCGTGGTCATCGTCGAGTACCGTGTGCAGCCCGGCGACACGCTGATTGCGCTGCTGCGCGACGGCGCCGACTGGCAAAGCGTGCAGCGCGCCAACAACATCGCCGACCCGAAGCGCCTGCAGCCCAGCAGCCTGATCCGCATCCCGGCGCATCTGCTGCGCGAGCAGCCCACGGTGGCCGAGGTAGTGCATGCCTACGGCAGCGTCACCGTGACCCGCGCTGCCACCGAAACCGAAATCCCGCTGGCCAGCGGCGACAACCTGGCCGCCGGCGACGTGGTGCGCACCGGCGCGCAGTCTTCGACGACGCTGCGCTTCGAGGGTGGCGCGCGCGTGCTGGTGCGGCCCGACAGCGAACTCAAGGTAGAGCGCCTGGCGCAGTCGCGCGCCGGCGCGTCCACCACGTTGCGCCTGCAGCACGGCAGCGCCGACTCGGTGGTGCCGCCGGCTCGAGGCGCGAGCGCACCGTCGCGCTATGAGATGCGCACGCCGCACACCAACCTCGGTGTGCGCGGCACCGAATTTCGCACCACGGCCGAGAGCGGCGCAACGCGGCTCGAGGTCCTCGAAGGCCGCGTCGGTGCGCGCGCGGGCACCGGCGGGCGCGCCGAGTCGCTGGTCGGCGCCGGTTTCGGCGCCGTCGGCGCTGCCGCCGGCATGACAGCGCCGCGCGCCCTGCCCGCCGCGCCGCAGCTCGCCGGCCTGCCCGAACGCGTCGAGCGCATGCCGCTGCGCTTGTCATGGCAAAGCGCGGCCGACACGCGCGTGCGCGCCCAGGTGCTGACCACCGAAGAGCCGCCGCGGCTGGTGCTCGACGGCGTCTTCGACGCTGCGCCAGCGCGCTGGAGCGAAGACATCCCCGACGGCCGTTACGAGCTGCGGGTGCGCGCGATCGACAGCGTTGGCATGGAGGGCCGCGACACGCGCGCGGCCTTCGTGCTCAAGGCGCGTCCCGAGCCGCCGTTCATCGCCGCACCGAGCCCCGGCGGTCGCACCATCGACGACAGCGTGCGCCTGGCCTGGACGCGCAATGCCGCGGCCGCACGCGTGCGCCTGCAGGTCGCCGACACGCCGGACTTTGCGCAGCCACGCGTCGATCGCAGCGATCTCGACGCCGCCGAGGCCCGCGTCGCGCTGCCGCTGGGCACGCACCACTGGCGCGTTGCCAGCATCCTGGCCAGCGGCGACCAGGGCCCGTTCTCCGACGCGCAGAGCTTCACCCGCACCCTGCCGCCGGCCGCGCCACCGCCGGCCGAGCCGCAGAAGAACGACGACGGCCTGATGCTGCGCTGGCCGGCCAGCGGACCCGCGGGCACGCGCTGGCAGGTGCAATTGGCGCGCGACGCCGGCTTCACGCAAATGGTCAGCGACAGCACGGTGACCGAGCCGCAGTGGCTGCTGCGCGACCCGCCGTCCGGTACCTATTACCTGCGCGTCAAGACGATCGACGCCGACGGCTTCGCCGGCCCGTTCGGGCAGGCGCAGCAGATCGAAGTGCCGTCGTCGCCGTGGTGGTGGCTGCTCGTACCGGCTGTGCTGTTCCTGCTGTGAGTTTGAACCCGGAACGCCGTCACACGTCGCTCTGGTGGGTGCCCGCCGGCGCCTTGCTCGCCGGCCTCATGCTCGCCGCGCTGCCGCTGCACGAAGGGCTGTCGCGCCCTTTCGTCGATGCGCAGTCGCGCTGGGCCGCCGCGCCGCAGCCGGTGCAGGGCGTGCTCGTCATCGACATCGACGACGCTTCGCTGCGCGCGCTGCAGCCGCGCCTGGGCGCCTGGCCGTACCCGCGCGACGTCTATGCGCTGGCCATCGAAACGCTGCGCGACGCCGGCGCACGGGCGATCGCGATCGATCTGCTGCTGTCCGAGCCCGGCAGGGGCGACATCGCGCTGTCGCGCGCGCTGGCCCGCGACGGCGCGCCGGTGGTGCTGGCCGCCGCCGGCCTGCGCGGGCCGGCGCTGCACGGCGTGCCGTCCGCCAGCGACGCGGCGGCGGCCCACCGCGCGCCGCAGTCCGCAGCCGACAACACACTGCCGGCGCAACGCTGGCCTGAGCTGGCGTGGCCGGTGCGCAGCCTGTGGCCGGCGCCGGATCGGGCGCCGCGCATCGGCATCATCACCGACCCGCTCGACGACGACGGCCGCCTGCGCCGAACCTCGCTTTGGCACGAGGCCGAGGGCGTGCGCTGGCCGTCGTTCGCGCTGGCGGTGTGGCAGGCCACGACGCCTTCGGGCGCGGGCGCGCCGGCCAACGCCGCCGCGTGGCCCGTCGATGCCCAAGGGCGCGTCGCCGTGCCGGCGCTGTTGCCCGGCCGCATGGCGCCGCTGCTGCCCTTTGACGCGCTGGCGCGCGCCGCGCTCGGCGATGCCGACGTGCAGGCGCTCGAGGCCCAGGTGCGCGGCCGCGTCGTCTTCATCGGCAGCAGTGCGCTGCTCGGCGACGCGGTGCTGGTGCCCACCGGTCAGGTCAGCGGCACTTCGCTGCTGGCCCAGACCTACGCCGCGCTGCGCGACGGCGACATCGTCGCGCCGCCGTCGTGGCGCACCGAAGCCGCCTTGATGGCGCTGGCGCTGGTGCCGGCGCTGCTGACCTGGCGCCGCGGCCGCGCGCGCCCGGCGCGCGATGCGGCGGAGGCCTTGCTCGGCGTGGCCGCCGTGGTTGCCGCCGGCTGGGCCTGGGCGACGTGGGGCCAGACGCAGACGCATTGGGCGCCGCCGCTGGCGATCCTGTTCGCCGGCGCGGTGCTGGCGCTGCTGGCGTACCAGATGGCGATGGTGGCCACGCAGCGCCGCCTGGCCTACGAGCGCGCGGTGGCCGCGGAAGCCAGCCGCGCCAAGAGCCAGTTCCTGGCCAACGTCAGCCACGAAATCCGCACGCCGATGAACGCCCTGCTCGGCATTGCCGAGCTGCTCTCCGAAACCGAGTTGACGCCCGAGCAGCGGCGGCATGTCGAAGTCTTTCGCAGCTCGGGCCAATCGCTGTTCGATCTCATCAACGACCTGCTCGACCTGTCGAAGATCGAAGCCGGCCGGCTCGAACTGCACAACGAGCCGCTGCGCTTGCGCACCCTGCTCGACGAGCGCATCACGCTGCTGGCGCCGCGCGCGCGCGAGAAGGGCCTGGCGCTGCGGCTCGAGATCGCGGGCGACGTGCCGGCCGTCGTCAGCGGCGATGCGACGCGCCTGGCGCAGACGCTGACCAACCTGCTCGGCAACGCCATCAAGTTCACGCCGTCCGGCAGCGTCACACTCCACGTGACGCGCGAACTGGGCGACACGTTGTGTTTTGCCGTCGCCGACACCGGCATCGGCATCGCGCCGAGCAAGCTGGAGACGATCTTCGAGCCGTTCACCCAGGCCGACGGCAGCGTCACCCGCGCCTTCGGCGGCACCGGCCTGGGCCTGTCGATCACGCGCAGCCTGGTCGAGCTGATGAGCGGCAGCATCACCGTCACCAGCACGCCGGGCAGCGGCACGACGTTCTGGCTGCGCCTGCCGCTGCCGGCGGCCGAGTTGCCGGAGATCGCGGCCACGCCGTCCGCCGCGAGCCTGCCCGAGCGCCACGCCGGCGCGCCGCTGGCCGTGCTGCTGGCCGAGGACAACGAAGTCAATGTCTATCTGGTCGAATCGATGCTCGCCGGCGCCGGCTGCAGAATCGACGTTGCGCCGAACGGCCAGAGCGCCGTCGATCAGTGGCGACGCACGCACTACGACGTGATCTTCATGGACGTGCAGATGCCCGGCATGGACGGCCACGCCGCCACGCGCGCCATCCGCCAACTCGAAACCCAGATGGGCCGCACGCGCGTGCCGATCTATGCGCTGTCCGCACACGCCTTTGCCAGCGACGCGCAGGCCAGCCTGGCGGCAGGCTGCGACGCGCACCTGGCCAAGCCGGTATCCAAGGCCACGCTGCTGACCGCGCTGGCGACGCTGCGGCCGTCGGCGATGAGCGCCGCGCTGCACACGCTGCCACCGACACAGGCGGCGCCGAGCGCGCAGGCGCTCGACCGCGCGACTGCCTTGGCGCGCATGGACGGCGACCACGCGATGTACGACCGCGTGTTGCAACATGCCAGCGTCTTCATCACCGACTGGCCCAACAGCCAGGACCGCGCGCTGGCCACCGGCGATGCCGAGCAGGCGCAGCGCCTGGCGCACGATCTGAAGAGCATCGCCGCGACCATCGGCGCGCAGCCGCTGGCCGACGCAGCGCAGTTGCTGGAGCAGGCCTTCGGCCGGCCGCCGCGCTTGTCAGCGCAACTTCGCACCGCGCGCGAGCAAGTCGATGCTGCGATCGCGCCGGTGATCGTGGCGCTGACCGCAGAGCCGGTCGAAGCAGGCTTGACCAGCCGGCGCAGCCGGCCTCAAGTTCTAGGGTGTGTTGACATTCACGCCGAGCACACGATGGCCGCGACGAGACTGATGAATGAGGCGAACCGCTCGGCGAGCTTGTCGTAGCGGGTTGCGATGCGTCTGAAGTGCTTGATCCGGCAGAAGAAGCGTTCGACGAGGTTGCGGTGACGGTACGGCCTTGCTCCATCGAATCGACTCGCGTCGATTGAGCCGCGGCGGAATCACCGCCTTGGCAGGCATGGCCGTGATCTGCTCGCGCAGCGCCATGGCGTCGTAAGCCTTGTCGGCCACGACGCACTTGGCCGGCACGCCCTCGAGCAGTGCGCTGGCCTGGGTGATGTCGTGCACCTGGCCGGCCGAGACGCGGCCCTGAATGAGCCGCCCGATGGCATCGACCACGACATGAATCTTCGTCGTCAGGCCGCCTCGGGATCGTCCGAGTGCCTGAGCGCCGTTTTTTTGGGGGCACCAGCGGCATGCTGGTGGGCTCGAACGATGGTGGAGTCGATGAAGACCTCGCGAAACCGGCGCTCTCGCGCCAGCGAGGCGAAAGACCCGATGCCATACGCCGGCGCGCGACCAGCGCGCGAAGCGTTGGTACGTGCTGTTCCACGAGCCAAACTCCGGCGGCAGATCACGCCAAGGACTGCCGGTGCGCGCAATCCAAAGCACCGCCTCGACGAACATGCGGTTGTCCTCCCCGCTGCGCCCGGGATCGCCAACCTTGCCTGGCAGCAGACCCTCGATTCGTTTCCACTGTCATCTGCAAGCTGCTTTCGCATCGCGCCTCCAACCCGAACAACGGGTTGGAATCGCATTGTCTATCTGAATGTCAACAGACCCTACACACCCGCCATGTCCGAATGGGACGATGAGCTCTCGAAATGCCTGCTGCTGCTCGGATCGACGACAGGTGTGCGGCGCCAAAGAGAGAGTCGATATGGCGCGCTCCATGGCGTCGCGGAATCGAAACAGGCAAGTGTCGTCAGGCGTATTGCTTGCAAGCTGCCTCTGGACGAAGTGCTCAAGACGCTCAATGGCGTGATCTCGGCTCAGAGCCTCCCCACCACGGTCGTCGATCACGGCCTCTCCCGCGCCGCAGTTAACCTGCGCGCCCATGGACTCCCTCATCGCCGCCGCCGGGCGCGCGCTGGCCGCGGGCGACGCGCTCAGCGCGCTCAAGCGCGTCGCGCTGCGCAACGACCCGCCGGCGCTGGCCTTGCGCGGCATCGCGATGGCGCAGCTCGGCGAGCTCACGCGTGCGCGCGAGTTGTTGCGGCGCGCGGCGCGCGGCTTCGGCAGCCACGAGGCGCTGGCGCGCGCACGCTGCGTGGTCGCCGAGGCCGAGGTGGCGCTGGCGATGCGCGACCTGGGCGGCTCGCCGCGCACGCTGCGGCCGCGGCGGCGGCGCTCGATGCGCGCGCCGACCGTGCCAACGCCACGCACGCGCGCCTGATCGCGGTGCGCCGGTTGCTGCTGCTCGGCCGCCTCGGCGAGGCCGCCGCGGCGCTCGCCGGCCTCGACACGCGCAGCCTCGCTTCGCCGTCACTGCGTGGCGGTGGCCGAGCTGGCCGTCGCCGAGGTCGCGCTGCGCACGCTGCGCACGGCGGCGGCGCGCGACGCGCTGCAACGCGCGCAGGCGGCAGCCGAACGCGCGCGCGTGCCCGCGCTGATGGCCGAGGTGGCCGAGGCGCAGGCCGCGCTCGATGCGCCCGGCCGCGCGGCGCTGGCAGGCGGGCGACGTTGCGCCGCTGCGCCTGGCCGACGTGGAAGCGCTGTTCGCCTCGGGCGCGCTGGTGGTCGATGCCTGCCGGCGCGGGCTGCGCAGCGGCGCCGCGTGCCGGCCGCTGGCGCGCCGGCCGCTGCTGTTCACGCTGTTGCGCGCGCTGGCCGAAGGCTGGCCCGGCGACGTCGATCGCGACGCGCTGATCGCACGCGCGTTCCGCACCCTCCAGCCCGACGAGACGCACCGCGCGCGCCTGCGCGTCGAGATCGGCCGGCTGCGTGCGCTCGTCGCGCCGCTGGCGCGCATCGAGGCCACCGAGCGCGGCTACGCGCTCGCAGCGCGCAGCGAGCAAGGTGTCGTCGTGCTCGTGCCGCCGATCGAGGGCGACGAGGCCTCGCTGCAGGCGCTGCTGGCCGACGGCGCGGCCTGGTCCACCTCGGCGCTCGCGCTCGCGCTGGGCGAGAGCCAGCGCACGGTGCAGCGCGCGCTCGCCGATCTGCAGGCAGCAGGCAAGGTGCGCTCGATCAGCCGCGCACGGGCGCAGCGCTGGATCGCGCCGCCGCTGACCGGATTCACGACGATCTTGTTACTCCCACCTTCGCTGCCGCTTGCCTAGAGTGCCCTCACGGCGCCGACATTCTTCACGTCGGCGCCGCAAGCACTCAACGCAACACTCATTCGGAGATCAAGATGATGGACATCGTTCACAGAATCGGCATCAAGGCGCCCGCGGCGCAAGGTCTATGCAGCGCTGGCGACGATCGACGGGCTGGCGGGCTGGTGGACCCGCGACACGAGCGGCAGCTCGAAGGCCGGCGGCCACGTCGCCTTTCGTTTCCACACCGCCGCGGGCGACGAGATCGGCGGCTTCGGCATGGACGTGCTCGAACTGGCGCCGGACCACAAGGTGCATTGGCAAGTCAAGGACGGGCCGGCGGAGTGGGTCGGCACCGACATCGAGTTCCTGCTGTCGCAACAGGAGGGCTACACGATCGTGATGTTCGGCCACCGCCACTGGCGCGACGACGGCGGCGAGTTCATGGCCCACTGCAGCACCAAGTGGGCGACCTTCCTGCTGAGCCTGCGCGATCTCGTCGAGACCGGCCAGGGCCGGCCGTCGCCCAACGACCTGAAGATCAGCAACTGGCATTGAAGGTTGCAGCATGAACAAGAAGACTGCCGAGATCGTGCGCGAGTACGGCCCCTTTGCCGGCGCCGACAAGATCAATGGCGTCACGCACGACGGCGAGCGCGTCTGGGCCGCCACGGGCGCGAAGCTGCTCGCGATCGATCCCGCGAGCGGCGCCGTCGCGCGCACGCTGGACGTGGCCTGCGACGCGGGCAGCGCATTCGACGGCACGCACCTCTACCAGATCGCCGAAGCGCGCATCGACAAGATCGACCCCGCGAGCGGCCAGGTGCTGGCCTCGATCCCCGCGCCCGGCCACGGCGGCGACTCGGGCCTGGCGTGGGCCGAAGGCAGCTTGTGGGTCGGGCAGTACCGCGACCGCAAGATTCACCGCATCGACCCGGCCACGGGCGCGATCTTGCGCACCATCGAGTCCAACCGCTTCGTCACCGGCGTGACCTGGGTCGATGGCGAGTTGTGGCACGGCACCTGGCACGGCGACGAGAGCGACATCCGTCGCATCGACCCCGACAGCGGCGCCGCGCTCGAGCGGCTCGAGATGCCGCCGGGCACCGGCGTCAGCGGCATGGAGTCCGACGGCGCCGGCCTTTTCTATTGCGGCGGCGGCCCGAGCGGCAAGGTGCGCGCGGTGCGGCGGCCGAAGAACGCGCCGTGACGGTGCGCGAGATCAACGTCGTTTGACGCCGCGCAACGGCCGGCGCCGCGGCGGATGCGATGGTGCGCGCCATGACCGAGCCCGAGCGCGAGATCGCGTTGCGCCCGCTGCGTTTGTCCGACCCGCTGCGCTGGCTGGCGCTAGGCTGGCGCGACTTCCGCCGCGCGCCGGGCATCGGCCTGTTCTATGGCGCCGCCTTCACGGTGATGGGCTGGACGCTGGCCACGGTCTATGAAGCCGCGCCGGCCTATGTGATGGCGCTGGCGGCGGGCTTTCTGTTGATGGGTCCGCTCCTTGCCTCGGCCTGTACCACGCGAGCCGCGCGCTCGAACGCGGCCAGACGCCGGACTTCGCGGCGTCGCTGCTCGCCTTCGAGTCGCGCCTCGGCCCGCTGGCGATCTTCGGCTTTGTGCTGCTGGTGCTGGAGATGCTGTGGGGCCGGGTCACGCTGGTCATCTTCGCGGTCAGCTTCGACGGCATGCCCGACTTCAAAGGCTCGCTGCGGGCGCTGCTCGAACCCGAGAACCTGACGTTCATCGTCGCCTGGCTCGCGGCCGGCGCCGTCTTTGCCGCGCTGATCTTTTCGGTCAGCGTGATCTCGATCCCGATGCTGCTCGACCGCCCGGTGGATGCCATCACCGCCGGCCTGACGAGCCTGCGCCTGGTGCTCTCGCAGCCCGGCGTGATGATCGTCTGGGGCGCGCTGATCAGCGCGCTCGTCGTCGCGGCGATGCTGCCATGGTTCGCCGGGCTCGTCGATCGTCGGGCCGATCGTCGGCCATGCGTCGTGGCACGCCTACCGCGCGGCGGTGGCGCCACCCGGCATGTAGTTGCGTTTCTGGTTAACTATTGCAATAATCAAGACGCTGCAACCGAGTGAGCCGCCGATGAAACCCACCCCACCCGACTGGCCCCGCCTCTCCTCGAGCCTGTATTACCGCGATGCCGCCGCGGCGATCGACTGGCTGTGCCGCGCCTTCGGCTTCACGCTGCGCCTGAAGGTCGAAGGCGATGGCGGGCGCATCGAGCACAGCGAGCTGGAGTACGGCCAAGCCGTGGTCATGGTGAGCCAGGAAGAAGCCGCCGACGCGGCGCCGCGCTTCGGGCAACGCAGCGTCAGCCCGCTGACCGCCGGCGCCAACACCCAGGGCCTGATGCTCTACGTGGACGATGTCGATGCGCATTGCGCACAGGCTCGCGCGCAGGGGGCCAGCATCGTCGCCGAGCCCGCGGTGCACGACTACGGCGAGGACTACTGGGCCGACCGCAGTTACGGCGCGGCCGACTGCGAGGGCCACTTCTGGTGGTTCTCGCAGCGCCTGCGCTCGCAGCGGTGAGAGCCCGCGACGCCGCGGCGCTCGACGACGCGCTGGCCGCGTTGGCCGACCCGACACGGCGCGCGGTGGTGGACCTGCTGCGACAGCGCGCCCACCGCGCCGGCGAACTCGCCGACGCGCTCGCGCTCAGCCCGCCGGCGTTGAGCCGCCACCTGCGCGTGTTGAAGCGCAGCGGCCTCGTCGCCGACGACGAGCCCGAGCACGACGCGCGCGTGCGCCTGTACCGCCTGCGGCCCGAGCGTTTTGCGCCGCTGGGCGACTGGGTCGGCGGCATCACCGCGCTGTGGACCCATCAGCTCGCAGCGTTCAAGGCCCATGCCGAACGCAAGACGCGGCGCAAGTGATGCGCGGCGACCAGGCGCGCGCCAGCGTCGGCGTCGCGGTGGCGCCGGAAGAAGCGTTCGACATCTTCACGCGCGAGATCGATCTCTGGTGGCGGCGCGGCCCGCGCTTTCGGCGCTGCGGCGGCGAGCGAGCGCTGATCGCGATCGAGCCGCGTCTGGGCGGGCGTGTCTTCGAGGCGGCGGGCGTTGACCTGCCGGCGCAGGAGATCGGCCGCGTGCTCGTCTGGCAGCCGCCGCAACGGCTGGTGTTCGAGTGGCGCGGCGCTAACTTCGCGCCGCACGAATGCACCGAAGTCGAAGTGCTGTTCGAGCCGAGCCCGACCGGCACGCTGGTCACCGTCACGCACCGCGGCTGGGCCGCGCTGCGCGGCGATCATCCCGTGCGCCACGGCCAGGAGGTGGTGCGCTTCATCGGCGAGATGGGCCGCTGGTGGGGCGGCCTGCTGTCGAGTTACCGCGTGACGGTGCACGGCAGAGGACGGTGAAGCGTCAAGCGGTTGTTCAGCGATCGATCTCGCGCTGCAGCGCGTCGATGCCGTCGAGCAGGCCGCAGAACCTGTCGCCGAAGGCGGTCAGCCGGTACTCGACGCGCGGCGGCATCTCGGGGTAGGCGTGCTTGTCGAGGATGCCGAAACGCACGAGCTTGGCGAGGCGTTCGTTGAGCACTTTCTTCGACAGTCCGTCGATGGCGTGTTCCATGGCGCCCGGACGGCAGACGCCGCCGCGCACGGCGCCGAGCACCGCCAGCGACCACTTGCAGCCGACGATGTCTTCGACCATTCGCGCCACTTTGGGCGGCGTCGCCATCGTTTGCATCGTTGGTCTCGGCAGGTTCATCGATCGACACCGAAAGGGGCCCTGGTCACCGTTTTGTGCCCGCTGTTCAAACACGAGGCTGCGTGCTGCAATGCGCGCCGTCCGAAACTCAATTCTAGGAGTGCAGCATGCGCCAAGCTCTTGTCATGATCGCCGCGCTGACCGTCGTGCCGCCGCTGTCCGCGGCCGACGCCGCGCCGGTGCCGTACCCTCAAGGCTACCGCCAATGGACCCACGTCAAGAGCATGGCGATCAATCCCGGTCATGCCTTGTACGACGCCTTCGGCGGCATCCACCACCTCTACGCCAACCCGAAGGCCGAACAAGGCTACAAGAGCGGCAAGTTCGGCGACGGCTCGGTGATCGTGTTCGACCTGCTCGAAGCCAAGGCCGCCGACAACACGGTGCAGGAAGGCGCGCGCAAGGTGCTCGGCGTGATGCACAAGGACTCGCGGAAGTACAAGGACACCGGCGGCTGGGGTTTCGAGGGCTTCAAGGGCGACTCGACAACCGACCGCGCCGTCGGCAAGAACGCGGCGACGGCCTGCTTCGAGTGCCACACGGCGCGCAAGGACAATGGCTTTGTCTTCTCCGCCTTCCGAAAGTGATCGTGCGGTGACGCGCCGCCGCCTCGGCATCGACCCGCCCGGCCTGCCCGCGCCGCCGTGGACGACGCGCGAGTGGTTCAACATCAGCGGCGGCGCAGCACTGCAACTGGCCGATCTGCGCGGCAAGGTGGTCGTGCTGCACGCCTTCCAGATGCTGTGCCCGGCCTGCGTGCACCACGGGCTGCCGCAGGCGCAGCGCATCCATGCCTTGTTCGCGCCGCAGGACGTGGCGGTGATCGGCCTGCACACGGTGTTCGAGCATCACGCCGCGATGACGCCGGTCTCGCTGCAGGCCTTTCTGCACGAGTACCGGATCGCTTTTCCGGTCGGCGTCGATGCGCCGAGCGCCGATGCGCGCCAGCCGATTCCGCTGACGATGCAGGCCTATGCGCTGCAGGGCACACCGAGCCTCATGCTGATCGACCGCCACGGCTATCTGCGCCACCACGCTTTCGGCGCCGAGGACGATCTGCTGCTCGGCGCCGCGATCGCGACGCTCGTCAGCGAAGCCTGAAGACGCTTCAGGGCAGCAAGACCGACGAGCCGGTGGTTTTGCGCGCTTCCAGATCGCGATGCGCCTGCGCCACCTCGGCCAGCGGATAGCGCTGGTCGATGCGGATTTTCACCGCGCCGCTCTGCACCACGGCAAACAGATCGTCGGCCATCGCCTGCGTGGCCTCGCGCGTGGCGATGTGCGTGAACAGCGTGGCCCGCGTCAGGTAGAGCGAGCCCTTGGGGCCGAGCAGGCCGGGCGAGAACGGCGGCACCGGGCCGCTCGCATTGCCGAAGCTGGCCATCAGGCCGAACGGCTGCAGGCAATCGAGCGAGCCGTCGAAGGTGTCCTTGCCGACCGAGTCATAGACCACCTTGACGCCTTTGCCGTCGGTGATCGCCTTGACGCGTTCGACGAAATTCTCCTTGCGGTAGTCGATCGAAAACGCCGCGCCGTGGTCGAGCGCGAGCTGGCATTTCTCGGCGCTGCCCGCGGTGGCGATCAGCTTCAGGCCCATCGCCTCGGCCCATTGGCAGGCGATCAGGCCGACGCCGCCGGCGGCGGCATGCCAGAGCACGAAGTCGCCCGCGGCGAGGCCGCCTTGCGGCTGCGTCTTCTTCAGCAAGTACTGCACCGTCAGGCCTTTCAACATCATCGCTGCCGCGGTGTCGAAAGCGATGCCGTCGGGCAGCTTGCACACCGTCTTGGCCGGCATCACGCGCACTTCGCAGTACGAGCCCGGCGGGTTGCTCGCATACGCGGCGCGGTCGCCGGCCTTCAGGTGCGCCACGCCCTCGCCCACCGCCTCGACCACGCCCGCGCCTTCCATGCCGATGCCGTGCGGCAACTTCAACGGGTACAGGCCGGTGCGGTGATAGACGTCGATGTAGTTGAGGCCGCAGGCGTGATGGCGGATGCGGATCTCGCCGGGGCCGGGTTCGCCGACGTTGACGTCAGCGAGTTGCAGTTGCTCGGGG
>CAWFJZ010000004.1:0-162448 GCA_963816315.1 uncultured beta proteobacterium | reverse complement strand
CACCGGCCATCGCCGCGGAAGCCTTCGCGGTGCGCTCGATGCCGGCCTTCATCTTCGCGCGCACGTTCGGGTCGTACGAGCGGATGGTGCCGCGCAGCGCGACGTTGTCGGGAATGATGTTGCCGCTGGTGCCGCCCTGGATCGAGCCGACGCTGAAGACACCGAACTCGAACGGGTCCTTCTCGCGGCTGATCACGCTCTGCACGTCGACGACGAAGCGCGAGGCGATCAGCACCGGGTCGATCGACTTGTGCGGCGCCGAGCCATGCGCGCCGCGGCCCTTGAACACGACTTCGAAGCCGTCGGAGTTCGACGTCACCGCGCCGACGTTGAAGCCGATGCGCCGTGGGCCATCGGCCAGGTGTGCAGCGCGAACGCGAAGTCGGGCTTGCCGAACTTCTTGAACAAGCCGTCGTCGAGCATCGCCTTGGCGCCGGCCAGCGTCTCTTCGGCCGGCTGGGCGATGAACATCAGCGTGCCCTGCCAACGGTCCTTCAAGCCGACCAGCGTCTTCGCGGTGCCGACCCAGGCGGCCATGTGCAGGTCGTGCCCGCAGCTGTGGGCGACGAAGCTCTCCTTGCCCAGGTAGGTGGTCTTGACCTTGCTCGCGTACGGCAGCCCGGTCTTCTCTTCCATCGGCAGCGCGTCGAGCTCGGTGCGCACCATCACCGTCGGGCCGTTGCCGTTGCGCAGCAGGCCGACGACACCGGTCTTGCCGATTCCCTCGGTGACCTCGAAGCCGAGCGTGCGCAACTCCTGCGCCAGGCGCTTGGCGGTATTGACCTCCTCGAACGCCAACTCTGGATTGGCGTGCAGGTGTTTGTACAGCGCCTCGACCGCGACGTAGTGGCGGCCGATCTGCGCATCAACGTCGGCGCCGAAGCGATCGGCCTGCGCCTGCACGCCGCCGGCCGCGCAGAGCAGGGCGAGCGCCAGCCTTCTGTGAAGTGTCATGCGCCGCCCCTTCACTTGCGTGCCAGCGAGACGCGCTGTGCGCCGCCGCCGTCTGGGATCTCGGCGCTCACGTCCTCGTGATGCGCCGACGCCGAGCGGCTGTGGTTGATCATCGCCACCGCCACCGCCGCGATCACTGCGGGAATCGCGATCGCGATGAAGTTCTGCTGCAGCGGCAGCGCCATGCCGACCAAGGTGCCGATGACGATCGGCGCCAGGATCGCACCGCTGCGGCCGACGCCCGAAGCGAAGCCGATGCCGGTGGAGCGGATGCCCATCGGATAGAACTGGCCGACATAGGCGTAGGTAACGATCTGCGTGCCGATCGTCGAAGCGCCCGCCAGACCGACGGTGAAGAACAGCCACTCGGTGGGCATCTTCACGCCGAGCAGCACGATCGAGACCGCCGCCAGCACGTACATGCTGAACAGCACCCACTTGATGTGGAACCTGTCGGCGAGCCAGCCGCCGCCGACGGCGCCGATCATGGCACCGAAGTTCAGCGTCAGGACGAAGGTCAGCGCCGAACCCAAGCTGTAGCCGGCCGAGGCCATCAACTTTGTCAGCCACGAGCTGAGCGCATACACCATGAACAGGCACATGAAGAACGCGACCCAGAACATCACGGTGCTGAAGCCGCGGCCTTCATGGAACAGGTGGCCGACCGTAGCGTTGTCGGCCTTGTCTTCGGAGGGCAGCGCGAAGTGGTCGCTGGCCGTGGGGCGGAAGCCGGGCTGAAGGCGCTCGACTATCGCCTTGAGTTCGTCATGGCGCCCCTGCTTGAGCAGGAAGGGCATCGACTCGGGCAAGGACTTCAGGATGAACGGGATCAGCACGATCGGCAGACCCGCGGCGAAGAACACCGATTGCCAGCCATAGGCCTCGATGAACTGCTTGCCGAGTACCGCGGCGAGCATGCCGCCGACCGCGTAGCCGCTGAACATCAGCGTGACCATCGTCGCGCGGATCTTCTTCGGCGAGTACTCGGTCATCTGCGCGACAACGTTGGGCATCACGCCGCCGATGCCCAGGCCGGCGAGGAAGCGCGTGGCGCTGAACCAGACCGGATCCTTCGTCAAGCCGGCCAGCGCGGTGAACACGCTGAACAGGACGATGCAGATCGCAATCGCCCAGCGGCGGCCGATCTTGTCGGCGATGGTGCCGAGAAAGATCGCGCCGAACATCATGCCGAACAGGGCCGAGCTGACCATGAAGCCGGCCTTGGTCGCATCGACGCCCATCTCCTTCATGATCGACGGCAGCGCGATGCCCGCGACGGCGAGATCGTAGCCGTCGAAGATGATGATGAGCGCACACCAGAACAGCACCAAGCCATGGAAGCCGTTGAACTTGGCTTCATCGGCAACCTTGTGAACGTCGATCTGTCTCATGTCGTGTGTCTCCTGGTGTTGTTCAGCCCAGATCGCCGCCGCCGACGGGCAGCACCGAGCCTGTGATGTAAGACGATTCGTCGGAAGCGAAGAACAGGATCGGCGCGACCTGTTCGTCGATGGTTCCGTAGCGGTGCATCAGACTCGACTCTTTGGTCTGCTCGACGATGCCCTGGTACCAGGCCTTCTCCTTCGCGCTCGGCTTGGCCGTGTTGCGCGGCACCTTGCGCGGCGGCGCATCGGTGCCGCCGGGCGCTGTGGCGTTGATGCGGATGCCGTTGCCGGCCTGCTCCATCGCGATCGACGCCGTCAGCGCATTGACGCCACCCTTGGCCGCGGCATAGGGCACGCGGTGGATGCTGCGCGTGGCGATCGAAGAGACGTTGACGATCGTGCCCTTCTTTTTCTTCACCATGAAGGGCAGCACCGCGCGGCAGCACCACAGCGTCGGGAACAGCGAGCGGCGGATTTCCTTTTCGATCTCGGCCTCGCCGTACTGGTCGTACGGCTTGGTCCAGATCGTGCCGCCGACGTTGTTGACGAGCACGTCCACGCGCTTGAACAGCTTTAGCGCCGCATCGACGGCGCCTTGCGCGCCAGCGAAGGTCTCGAGGTCGGCTTCGTGCGCAGCCGCCTTGCCGCCGGCCGCGCTGATCGCATCGACCACTTCGTGCACGATCGGCGAGCGGTCCACCGCGAACACGCTGCCGCCTTCGGCCGCGATCGATTCGGCGACGCCGCGGCCGATGCCTTGCGCGGCGCCGGTGACGATGACGACCTTGTCCGCGAAACGGGGCGCGCGGCCCGCGGTGGTTTTCTTCACGACGCGCCCTCGCTCGACGACGAGAACTTCTCGAAGAGGAAGTTCTTCGGCGTCACGCCGCAGCCAGCGATCCACTTGCGCACGCCTTCGACCATCGGCGGCGGGCCGCAGACATAGACATCGACCTCGCCGTCGTTCAGGTGCTCGGGCCCGAGGTGCTCGGTGACATAGCCCAGGCGCGGATGGCCGCTTTCCTTGTCAACGACGACGGTGAAGTAGTCGAGGTTCGGCATCACCGTCTTCAGCTCGGCCAGCGTGCCCAGCTCGACCAGGTCTTCGGTGGTGTTCACGCCGTAGGCCAGCGTGATCGGCTGGTCGGTCGGGTTGTCCTTCAGCCAGAGCAGCATCGACAGGAAGGGCGCCAGTCCCGTGCCGCCGGCCAGCATCAGGATCGGGCGGATCTGCGGCCGCAGGTAGAAGCTGCCGTAGGGGCCGGCGAAGGTCATGAAGTCGCCGGTGTTGGCCTTGCTGCGCATGTACGTGCTCATCAGGCCGTTGGGCACATCGCGGATCAGGAAGCCGAGTTCGGTCGAGTTCGGCGCCGAGCTGAACGAGTACGAGCGCGTCTCCTTGCTGCCGGGCACCTGCAAGTTCACGTACTGGCCGGGCAGGAAGGCGATCGGCCGCTCGGCGGTGAGCGAGAACGTGACCGTGGTCGTCGAGTCGCGCGCGATCTGGCTCACGCGCGCGCCGTGCGTGCCGACCTCGGTCTTGCACGCCGCCGACGACGCCGGCACGCGCACCACGCAATCCGACTTGGGCGTCATCTGGCAGGTCAGCACGTAGCCCTTGGCGGCTTCGTCTTCGGCCAGCGCGTCCTCGATATAGACGCCCATCTCGTACTCGCCGCTTTCGCATTGGCACTTGCAGGTGCCGCAGGCGCCGTCGCGGCAATCGAGCGGGATGTTGATCTTGGCGCGGTACGCGGCGTCGGCGACCAGCTCGTCGGCCTCGCAGGGCACGATGCGCGTGACCCCGTCTTCGAATTGCAGCGCGATGTTGTAGGCCATGGCTGCCGCCTCAGACGTGGTAGACGTCGAGCATGTGGTGGATGTAATCGTTCTTCAGAACGATGTACTTCTTCTTGATCAGCGGCTTCGGCCCGCTCGTGTCCAGCTCGTAGCGGCAGGTGCCGAAGTAGGTGTCGAGGATCTCGTAGCGGAAGCTGTGCGTGGTGAACTGGAACGTCAGGTCCACGCGCGACTCGTCCTGCGCCAGGATCTCGATGTTGGTGATCGAGCGGTTGTAGCGCGTGTCCGGCGTCGAGGCGCTCGAGCGCTCGGTCTCGATGCGAAAGACGCGGTCCTCGAGGCCTGCCTTGCTCGGGTAGTAGATCAGCGAGACCTCGTTCGACGGGTCGGTGGTCAGCTTGTCGTCGTCGTCCCAGGACGGCATGAAGTAGTCGACGTCGTCGGCGTAGCACGCGAGCCAGTCGGCCCAGCGCTTCTCGGCCTGCGCGCGCGCCTCGCCATAGAGGAAGGCGCAGATGGCTTCGTAGGAGAGTTTCATCTCACTTGCCTCCGTTGGCTTGTTCGGCCGCGAGCGCCTTCTTCATCGTGCGCAGCCAGTGCTCGTGCTGGCCGAGGTACAGGCCCTCGTCCTCGGTCTTGATGCAGCTCAACACGGGCTTCAGGCCGATGAGGTCGGCGTTCGCATCGGGCCCTTTGATCCAGTGCGTCGCCCCGCGGCTCATGTCGTTCCACTTCACGGCGCGGGCTTCGTAGCCGAGCTGGCACGAGCGGAACTCCTCGAGGTCGTCTGGCGTGGCCATGCCCGTGGCGTTGAAGAAGTCCTCGTACTGGCGCAGGCGCCGGGTCCGGGCTTCTGCCGGTTCGCCCTTGGGCGCGATGCAGTAGATCGTCACTTCGCTCTTGTTCACCGTGAGCGGCCGCACGATGCGGATCTGCGAGCTGAACTGGTCCATCAGGTAGACGTTCGGGTACAGGCACAGGTTGCGCGACTTGCGCAGCATCCAGTCAGCCTTGCCTTCGCCGAACTTCTCGACCCACTCCGCTCGCTTGGCGTACAACGGCCGGTCTTCGGGGTTGGACCAGTTGGTCCACAGCACCATGTGGCCGTTCTTGAACGAATACGAGCCGCCGCCTTGCTTTGCCCACGCGCCTGCGTTCATCGCCTTGACGTTGTCGACCTTGCCGTCGGCGCCACGACGCGCGGTGGTGGCGGCGTAGTTCCAGTGCACCGCCGAGACGTGGTAGCCGTCGGCGCCGTTCTCGGCCGTGAGCTTCCAGTTGCCGTCGAAGGTGTAGGTCGATGCGCCGCGCAGCACCTCGATGCCGTCGGGCGCCTGGTCGACCATCGTGTCGATGATCTTCGTCGTCTCGCCGAGATGCTCCGACAGCGGCTGCACGTTCGGGTTGACGCTGCCGAACAGGAAGCCGCGGTAGCTTTCGAAAGCACCGAGTTGCTTCATGTCGTGGCTGCCTTCGCAGTTGAAGTTCGGCGGGTAGCCGGCATCCGGCGACTGGTCCTTGACCTTGAGCAGCTTGCCCTTGTTGTTGAAGGTCCAGCCGTGGAACGGACAGGTGAAGCTCGACTTGTTGCCCTTCTTGAAACGGCACAGCACTGCACCGCGATGCGTACACGTGTTGGCCAGCGCGTTGAGCTGCCCATCCTTGCTGCGCGTGATGACCACCGGCTGGCGGCCGATGAAGACCGTCAGGAAGTCGTTGACGTTGGGAATTTGGCTTTCGTGCGCCAGATAGACCCAGTTGCCTTCGAAGATGTACTTGAGCTCCAGCTCGAACAGCTGCTCGTCGGTGAACGCTGAGCGATCAAGGCGATAGAGATGCTGCGTCGGATCGTCTTGAAGCATCGCTTCGAGCTTGGCGAGGTTGGCCGAGTTGTCTTGGTGGATTTGGATCACGCGGGTCTCCTGGGTCAGTTCAGGGCGGTTCACGAAAACACGGGCGCTAAATCACCCGCCACCGCAGCGGCAGCTGCGGTGCTGTCATGAACCGGAGGTCGATTAGGGTTGGTTCGCGCCGACGCGCGAGCTCACCGGGATGCAGCGCGACGGCGGCTTGATCGGGCGCGGTGGCCAGTACATCGTGGGTGTCTCCTATCGCGGTCGTTATGCGGTGAGACGGCACGTCGCGCTCCGCATGCGACGCCCGCTTCGCAAATGAATGGTTCCACTTGCGACATCTCCTAATGCATACCGTGTGCCAACTGCTTCACGATCTACATGCCACCAACCCGCTTCATTCGAGGGCCCATGCATCTTTTGGTGGAAACCCTGAGACATTGAATCGTGCGAGTTCCAGCGCGACTAAAGCAATTGATGCAAAGTCGGCGTGTCAGCGCGGCAGCACTTTGAATGAATTCATCGAGCGTGACGGGCGGCCCGCCGGCAGTGCAATGACCATTCAGCGCTGCGCTCAGAGGGGAGCTTGTCGAGTTGCCAGCGATGTCGAAGTCGATGGCACGGCTCGTGCTCGACTCGCTCGCGAACCGATCATTCACAACGAGCTGGAGACGACCGTGAAGCATGCCAAGCCAGCCGGCTCGGAGGCGGAGGCAACGATGTTGCCGATGCTTCGTACCGGCAAGGCGCATATCGACACGGTGCGGTTCCCCGACCTCGCCGACCTGTTGTCGCGGCTGCACTTCTCCACCAGCGATGGCCGCATCTGGCTCGACGAGCAGCGCATGCTGCTCGTGCATGCCAAGGCGCTCGGCTCGCTGCGCCGGGAGATGATCGAGACGCTGGGCCTCGATGTGGCGCGGCGTCTGTTCACGCGCATGGGCTACCAGGCGGGTGTCTTTGACGCTCAGATGGCGCGCCGCGTGCGCTCGAAGACCAGTCCGAAAGACATGTTCTTCGTCGGCCCGCAAATGCATTGCCTCGAAGGCATCGGCCTGTCCGAACCCATTCGGCTCGAGTTCGACGTCGACAAAGGCCAGCACTACGGTGAATTCGTGTGGACCCACCAGGTCGAGGACGAGGAGCACGTGCGCCACTTCCCCATCGGCACCGAGCCGTCGTGCTGGATGCAGGTGGGCTACGCGTCGGGGTACTCGACCGAGTTCATGGGCAAGCAAATCCTCTACCGCGAGGTCGAGTGTCAGTCGATGGGTCAGCAGGCTTGCCGCATCGTCGGCAAGCCGGTCGATGACTGGGGCGAGGAAGCCGCGCCGGATCTGCTGCACCTGATGCCGCCGGCACTGCTTGGCCAGGCAGCATCGACGGTCGCACTGACTGCTCGCGCTGCCGTGCTGCCTGCCGAGGCGATCGCCGATCCGATGCGCCCGGTCGGCATTTCGCCCGGCTTCAACACCGCGTTGCACATGGTGCACAAGGTGGGGCCGACCAACGCCACCGTGCTCTTTCTCGGCGAGAGCGGCGTCGGCAAGGAAGTCTTCGCGCGCCTGCTGCATCGCGAGAGCACGCGCCGCGAGCGGCCCTTCGTTGCCGTCAACTGCGCGGCGATCCCCGAGCAGTTGATCGAGTCCGAACTGTTCGGTGCCGAGCGCGGCGCCTACACGGGAGCTCACGTCAGCCGCGCCGGGCGCTTCGAACGCGCTCACGGCGGCACGCTGTTCCTCGACGAGATCGGCACGCTGTCGTCGGGCGCGCAGGGCATGCTGCTGCGCGCGTTGCAGGAAGGCGAGATCGAGCGCCTGGGCGACACGCACACGCGCAAGGTGGACGTGCGCGTGATCGCGGCCACCAACGCGGACTTGCGCGAGGAAGTGCAGGCGGGGCGCTTCCGCGAGGACCTGTACTACCGGCTCAACGTGTTCCCGATCCGCATCGCGCCGTTGCGCGAGCGGCGCGAGGACATTCCGCTGCTGATGACGCATTTCCTGGCCAAGTTCAACCGCGTGCACGGGCGGCGGCTCGCGGGCTTCACGCAGCGCGCGGTCGATGCGGTGATGGCGTACGCGTGGCCGGGCAACATCCGCGAACTGGAGAACGTGATCGAGCGCGGCGTGATCCTCTCTGCCGACATCAGCACGATCGATTCGCCGCAGCTGTTCACCAGCGGCGAGCAGTTCGACACGCAGCACTACGGCGTCAGCCGTCAGGGGGCACTCGTGCCCACAGACACGAGCAACCTAGTGGCCAGCGCGCAGCGCGATCCGGATCTCGAGCGCGTTTCCAGACGCTTGAGCGATCTTCTGCTCGGCGCGGAAGCGGGCTCGGAACCCGACATGCAAATTTCGCTGGACGACATCGAAACCGCGCTGCTCAAGAAGGCCATCGAACGCGCCGGCGGTAACGTCGCTGCAGCCGCGCGGCTGCTCGGCATTACACGTCCGCAGATGGTGTACCGGCTGAAGAGCCGCGGCATCGTGCACCACGGCGAGTGACCGCACCAAGCAGGCCGCGCTTGTTCTCTCACGTCGAGCGTCCCGCACGCGCCGCGCCGTCATGGCATTCCGTGCGCGCCGACGGCGGCGCCGGCTACATCGCCAACGGTTTCGTCGGCTGGCTGTTCGCGGCCACGGCGCCAGTGGCGATCATCCTGTCGGTCGGCACGAACGGCGGCCTGTCGGAGGCGCAGCTCGCATCGTGGCTGTTCGGCGTGTTCTTCGTCAACGGGCTCATCACCATCTTCTTCTCCTGGCTGTACCGGCAGCCGTTGGCTTTCTTCTGGACCATCCCGGGCACGGTACTGGTCGGACCCGCACTGACGCATCTGAGCTTTGCCGAAGTGGTCGGAGCGTTCTACGCGACCGGCGCGCTGGTGCTGCTGCTCGGCGCTACCGGCTGGGTGCGCCGCGTCATGCAGGTGCTGCCGATGCCGATCGTGATGGCGATGGTGGCGGGGGTGTTCCTGCGCTTCGGTCTTGACCTGGTGCGCTCGCTGCATGCCGACGTTGCCATCGCCGGACCGATGGCGCTGGTGTGGCTCCTTGCCGGCGTCTGGCCTGCGCTGGGCAAGCGCGTGCCGCCGCTGATCGGCGCGCTGGTGGTCGGGGTCGTGGCCGCCGTGCTGCTCGGTCGCATCGATGCTTCGACACTCGGCACGTTCCAGTTCGCGCGCCCGCTGATCCAGGCGCCAACTTGGTCGGTGCCGGCGATGGTCGAGCTGGTGGTGCCGCTGGCCATCACCGTCATCGTGATCCAGAACGGGCAGGGCGTGGCCGTGCTGCGCGCCGCTGGCCACAACCCGCCGGTCAACGCGATCACGCTGGCCTGCGGCGTCGGCGCGCTGGTGAGCGCGGCGGTCGGCAGCGTCAGCACCTGTCTGACCGGGCCGACCAATGCCATCCTCACATCGTCGGGGCAGCGTGAGCGCCAGTACACCGCCGCCATCGCTACCGGGGTCTTCGCGATGGTGTTCGGCCTGCTCGCGCCGGTATTCACGCGGCTGATGCTGGTCACGCCGAAAGCCTTCGTGATGACACTGGCCGGGCTGGCGATGCTGCAGGTTCTGCGCGCGGCCTTTGTCGCGGCATTCAGCACCCGCTTCACGCTTGGTGCTTTGGTCACGCTGCTGGTAACGGTGGCCGATCTCGGCCTGCTCAACATCGGCGCTGCGTTCTGGGGGCTCGTTGCCGGCATGTCGATCTCTTGGCTGCTCGAGCGAGGCGACTTCCGGGCGATGGCAGCGGCTGCCGCGGATGCGAGGCAGCGGAGGTGATATCGCCGCGTGCGCCAGTTAATGAGGTTACCTCTGCGCCGCCGTGGACCATTGCGTGCATGAACCTTCCGCTCACCTGGGTGGACGAGCTGATGGAGGCGGTGGTACCGCACTGCGCGGTGGCGCACCGATGGATCGTCTTCAGTGAAGACATTCAGCGGCTTGGGGCGCTCGCGACGCATTGGGAGTCAGAGGCAAACCTTGTCGTGGTCATGCTGGCAGAACCCTTGCGCCACATGCAGGAAGCAGCCTTCGGCGTGATGGAGGCCGAGCGAGTCGCCATGGCGCGATGCATCTGGCTGCAAGGCAAATCTTTACCGGTCCCACCGCAGGGGGGCGCACCTGTCTTCGTCGACCACAAATGGCAGGTCGAGGACGCCGCCGCTCAGATCCTGCGCTTGCTTTCTGTACCGCCGGCCTTGCCGCGGCGGGGCTGAAGTGGTTCGGCGCAGCGCGCGGCCCGGAGCCTTAGAGATCAGATCATCCGTCGCGCAGCACGGGGTGATGTTCGATGAAGACCTTGCCGCGCCATTCTTCGACGTTCGTCTCGAGTTGATCATCCCTGGGCAGAAATCGCGCGTATCGTCGAGCGAATCGGGGACGAGGCCTCGGAAATTGCCGTGATTCCAGGCGCGTCCCCGCTGTGCGGGGCGTAGGCTGTCGTGCTGCGCATCGAGCCTCGTCCCTGCGGTCCGCGTCTCGCCCCTGACGCGGCTACCATCCCTCGCAACTCGGCCAGGCCGGCTGCGCCGGCATTGTTCAAGAAGGCGCCTTCCCGTGGCCGGGGATCGCGGGCCCTGGTGTCCGTCGCGGGGTCGCGACCGACGAACCCGCTTGACGAACTGGCCCGCTGCTCGCGCACGGCGCTGCGCTTCACTGCGTTGCGCTTCGCTTCGATTGCTGCGCACGTGCCCGATCGTCACCCCGGCCACCCGCCACGCCCGGAGCCGGTCCGCCTGAATCCTGAGAGTGCTCGGGCCGGCTCGACCGCCGCGCCAGTCGCTGCGCTTGGTGGCACGCCGGTCGCAGTGGCGCCGGCCCTCATGAACATGGGCGGGCCGCTCGCGGCAGCCGTCGCGCCAGCGGAGCTGTCACGCCGTCCGCGCTGGCTCGGGCCCTCTTTGCGCTGCGGTTTCTGCCCGATGAGCCGGTTGGGCCCACCGCGATCCCCCCAACTGCGCCCCCGTCCCCTGTGAGGGGGACTTGTGGGGGGATCTTCAATGCGGTGGGCCGGGAAACCGGCTCCCCGTTTCGTCTGTTGGCGACCGCTCGAACAGCCACCCCACCCCCCGCCCGCCCCAGGGCGGGAGCGAGGAGTCCGAGCAGAAGGATCAGTTTTCAGCAGCCCAGGACGGGAAGCGGCTGGTCCTTCCGATGAGGAGTTCATCATGGCTTTCGTTCGTGTCGAACAACGCAATGCGCACCTGGCTTTGGCGGTGCGTCTGGTTTGCGTTCCGGGGCGTGACGGCCCCATCGCCAAGGCCACGCTGACCGCGATCAGCAACACCCGCAGGGGTTCGGGCGACAACCGCGGTGAGGAAGCGACCGCGATCCTGTGGACCCTGTGGGGCAAGCAGGCCGACAACGCGGCGCAGTACCTGGGCAAGGGCAGCCACGTCAACGTGGTGGGCCGCGTGCAGAACAACAACTACGAGCGCGACGGCGAAACCGTCTATTCGATGGCCTTCACCGCAGAGGAGATCGACTACCTCGACACCAAGGCGGAGGGCGAAGCGCTGCGGGGCAAGCAGGGCACGCCGCCCCAGGAAGGTACGCAACCGCCGGCAAGTGCGGCGAAGCCCACCTCGCGTGCCAAGGTTGGCAAGGGCCACAAGGCTGTCACTGCCTCGGCACAGGCCGAGCGCGAAGAGCGCGGGGACCCGATCCCGTTGTGACTACAGGCGGCCGAAGCGAATCGCGCTTCGGCCGTTCGTCCAACCCGTCGGACCGTCCGACCCCATCACGCGTCGAGCACTGCGAGCACAAAATTGAAACCTTGCGCAACGCGCGGGCGGCACTTCCAAGATTGCACGGTATCGCGTTGAACCGCACGAGACTACAGAACACCAGCACCTGCAACTCAGGGGCCTCTTTCACGCAGCCCCGTGCAACGGCACGATCGCTCCATGCGCATGCCATGGAGCAAGTCGAAGGCCGAGCAGCTCGAACTGCTCGATGCCGCGCCGCATGCGCTGCACGAATCAGATCACCAACCGGTGCAGCAAGATCGCAAAGGCCGTTCGACAACATCATCGACTCGCGCCGAGGCAAGGCGTGATGTTTGCCCGCTGATCGTGCCTTTGGGTCTTCTCGAAGAAGACCCGCAAAACCCGCGCACCGAGTTCCTCGAAGTCGAACTGAACGAACTTGCCGACGACATTCGTCAGCGCGGCATCCTGCAGCCGATCGTCGTTCACCCAGCCGACGCGGCGGGCCGCTACCGCATCCACTTCGGCGCCAAGCGCTATCGCGCGGCCAAGCGGGCGGGCCTGAACGAAGTGCCGGTCGTCGTTCGCGATGCTGCAGCGGACCCCTACGCGCAAGTCGCAGAGAACCAGAAGCGCCACGGCCTGACGCCCCTCGACCTGGCACGCTTCATTCGCAGCCGAGTGGACAGCGGCGAATCGAACGCGACGATCGCCAAGCGCCTGGTGATGGACCTGACGACCGTTGCGCACCACCTCGCGCTGCTCGACCTGCCGCCCGCACTCGACGAGGCATTGAAGTCAGGGCGTTGCACCTCGCCGAAGACGCTGCACGAACTCCACAAACTGCATCGCGAGCAGCCCGAGCAGGCGAAGACCTTGCTCGCGGGCGAGACCGACATCACACGTGCGGCCGTCGTTGCGGCGCGCGCATCGACCGTCACCGAGCCGCGCTCGCACCGAACCGCCGCTTCACTGCTGACCCAGGCGAACCGCGCCTGCGCTCAGCTCGAACAGACGCTGAGCCGCATCGAGCACGTCGAGCAGAAATTTGACGCTGTGGACATCGCGGCCCTGCAGCACCGGGTCGCGAACCTCGCGAGCTGGTCGGCATAGGGGTCGGACCGTCCGACCCTCGCTCGTCCGCGCCAAACCTCATTGAAGAAGCGAAATGAAGGAGATTGAAAAGGTGAGATGGCAGGATAGGCTGGCCGCCGTGTTCTGTGGTGTCGGCTCGTCGGGGCGCGGGGCTTGACCGATGGCCACCGCGGCTCGCGAGCACTTCACCGTCGACCTGCGCGGCCTCAGGGCTGCGCTGGGCGCGCGCGCGGCCGAGACCGGATGCACCGAATCCGACGTCCTGCGAAGCGCGCTGGCCGTGGCGCTGGACGCGGCAGGCCGCAGTGCCACCATGATCGCACCCGTCGCCACCAACGATGGCGTGGCGCCGACCTGCAAGGTCAACCTGTCCATCCGACTGAGCCGCGCCGCCGCCCTTCGCCTGGACTCGAATGCCCGCGCCGCCGGCCTGTCGCGCGGCGCCTACCTGATGCGCCTGATCGACGGCGCGCCGCCCGTCGCGGCATCGGCCGATCGCAAAGCCGCCGCCGCGTCGCTGGCCCGGTCGTCGGCGGAACTCGCAGTCCTGAGCCGCGACCTCCACCACCTGACGCAGCTGCTGCGCCGCGGCGCGGTCGAAGCGGCGCGTCAGTACTACGAGCGGTTGGAAAGCGCCGACGCCGACGTGCGTGCGCATCTCGACAAGGCGGCTGTCGTCTTGGCCGAGCTTGCGTCGGCGCGGAGCGTCGCTCGCCGCGCGACACCTGCAGCACCACTGAGGAGTCCAGCATGACCTCGAACGTCCATCTCGACGGCGTCCTGATCGAATGGGGCGAACGGCTGTTCTACCCACCCAACCGCATCGTCAAGTCGCAAACACCGCGATTGCATCCGTTGCCCGATCGGGCCGCGGCCATCCGCAGCCGCATCGAAGCCACCGTGCGGCGCGCGCCGCAGGTCATGGTCAAGGTGACCGGCGGCGGACGCGGCATGGCCGCCATCGCGGCCCACTTCCGCTACATCACCAAGAATGGTCGTCTGGACATCGAGGACGATCGCGGTGTCGTCGAGCGTGGCAAGGATGCCGTGCGCGAGATCGAGCGTCAGTGGCAGCTGGGCGGCGCCCGCATCGAGCGCGAGGGCCAGCGCCGCGAGGCCTTCAACATCATGCTGTCGATGCCGCGCGGCACCGATCCGCTGACGGTGCAGCGCGCTGCGCGCGAGTTCGCAAAGATCGAGTTTGCTGATCACCGCTACGTGATGGTGCTGCACGATCACCAGGCCAACCCACATGTGCACTTGAGCGTCAAGGCAGAGTCGAAGCAGGGCCGGCGGCTCAACCCGCGCAAGGCCGACCTGCAGCGCTGGCGCGAGACCTTCGCCGAGCGGCTGCGAGAACAGGGCATTGAGGCCGAGGCCACGCGACAAGCCACGCGCGGTGAGGTCTTCAACCGAGATTCGCTGTGGCAAGTCAAGGCGAAGGAAACAGATCGCTTGCAGTCTCGGCGACCGAGCGGCAAGGCAGGCATCGCTGCCCGGCACAGCCGCGAGGGCGCCCTTCAGGCATGGAAGCACATTGGCTGGGCGCTGGCGCATTCCGACAGTCTGGACGACCGCAAGCTGGCCCGGAAGATCATCGACTTCGTGAAGGACATGCCAATGCTGAGAACTGCCAGAACGCCGGAGCGCGAGACACCACGGGTCGAGCCGCAAGTGGAACGAACGCGGGTCGGGCCGGAGTGGGAGCGCTGAAGCGCTCTGACGTCAGGTGTCCTCGCCGCCGGACGGGCTCGGGGGCAGGGCCGCCGAAGGCATCCTGCCCGAGCCCTGTCAGCGTGGGTGCGCGGCGTGTGCCGCGTCTAGGGTTCGCTGACGCAGGGCTGCGCCCGCTTTGGACGCGGCACGCCGCGCAACGATCATGCGTGCCGGGTCGCGAACGCATCCACTGATCGAAGTCCGACCAGCGCCAGCCCGCCGTGCGCGGGCCTAGGCGCACGGGCGCGGGCAACGAGCCGTCTGCGATCACGCGGTAGATCGTGGAGCGGCCCAGGCCGGTCGCCGCCAGCACGATGGGCAGGCGAGGTTGGAATCCAGCGCAGCCCGCTCAGCCACAGCGCGGGCAATCAGCGGCGAAGCCCAAGCATCATCGTCAGCTCCTGTGTCGGCGATTCGACGAAGCCGTGCTTTGAATAGAACGCTTTGGCGTCAGCGTCGATCGCATGACACATCAAGGCACAGGCACCAATGAGTTCCGCTGCCTGGAGCGATCGCAGCACGGCATCCTTGAGCAACCCGCCGCCGACGCCGCGTGCCGACCAAGTGTCATCGACCGCCAGCCGCCCGAGCACGACAACAGGCAGTGGATCAGGCATGTTGCGGCGCAATCGTTTGGGTGCCGACTCGACATCCAGCGAGCCGGCGGCCAGTGCGTAGTAGCCCACCACGCGATGACCCTCGGCGCAAACGACATAGGTGCGCGTGGCTCCGCTCGATGCGTTGGACAGCGCGCGCCGCCGCAGCCACAGGTTCAGTGCATCGTGCCGGCATTGGAACAACGACGTGTCGTGCTCGGCGGTGATCGGCACCGGCGGCCCGAGCGCCGCGAGCTTCACTTCTCCCAAGGCGAGCGCTTTGACAGCAGCCGTTGCAGCTCGACGTTCTTGCCCAGCGGTGCATCCATAAGCGCGACGAACGCCTTGTACTGTTTGGGCGTCACCGTGAAGAGCGTCTGGTCGAGCAACACCTGCTGCGCTTTCTCGCGCGAGGCTTCGAGCATGAACTCCGTGCGGCTCTTGCCCTGCAACTGGGCGGCGCGGTCAATCAGCTCACGCTGTGAGGCCGGCGTGCGCAGGTTGATGACGGTGGAGACAGTCGAACTCATGCACCCACTCTAGCAGATGTGTGGACATTGTGCATACGTCGAATCGGAGGCTGACACCAGCGCCGGAAATCGAACGCTGAACCAGCCGCGTCAGAGCTTCGCCTTTCCTGGCCGACCCGCAGTGAGCATCGCCCCTGCGGTTCTGGCTTGGCCGTCGGCGGAGAGGCGATCGAGGAGTCGCTCGGTAGATTGCCCAGAGCGCAGCGTTTCCCTCAGCCCCGCGAACGCGTCGACAACGCCGTCAGGCTCGCGTTGAAACAAGTCGAGCAAGAAGGGGGCGGGGCGCGTGACCTCGATGCCGATCGCTGCGAGTCGGCGAACACCGAAGTCGCGGATGTTGTTCGTGACGGAGCTGACTACCTTGCTCTGCGGGTAGTAACGCCTGGCGACGAGCGCGTGCGCGCATGCAGCGACGTGCATGTCCTTCGGGGACCGCATGCCCGCCGACACGGCCTGAAACTGCTTCTGCACCGTCGTCACCGGCACTTCGGCGTGGGGCAGCGCAGCCCGCATCAGTTGGCTCATGCCGGCGGCCGCCTTCGCATCGGGCTTGCGTCTCGTCTCGACCAGCCGCGACGACCGGGGTCACCGTGGGTCAGCGGACGAAGATTTCGCCGTCGAGCTCGTCGCCGAGCTGGCCGATGGCACGGCGGCGCCGTGCCTGCTCGCGGTGGTGCCAAGCCTCGACGGAGGACTTGAGCACCCTTCGCTGGTTGCCCACTTGCTGGTGCAGCGCGATGTCTCCTGCCTCGATGCGCGCCACGATGTAGGGGCGCGAGACGCCGATCAGGTCAGCGGCTTCCTGCGTCGTGAGAACGGGGTCGGTGCGGGCACTGCGACCGGCGACACGTCGCTCCGTGCCGCCCTGAAGCGTCGGGTTGTGGAACATCCTCGCGAAGTCGCCTTCGATGAGACGCGTGGCGCGCGCCGACAATTTGACGTGGCGACGAACGACGTCCACGAGCGGGTCGACATCGATCTTCACTGTCAGGGTCGGCCGCGCCGGCTCGCGAGTGGCTGAGGCTGATTTGCGAGCGGTCTTCATAGAAGGCAATCTAGCAGGATCGCGCAACGCGCGAAATACGCGAAACGCCGGCCGGACCGTGCGAGCGAGCAACCGGGTCAGTTCGTGCCTGGCCGTGATCGGGTCCACTGATCCAAATCCGACCAGCGCCAGCCCACTGCGCGCGGGCCCAGGCGCACCGGGGCGGGGAAGGAGCCAGCGGCGATCAAGCGGTAAACCGTGGAGCGGCCCAGGCCGGTCGCTGCCAGCACGGTCGGCAGACGTGCAAACAAGCGCGGCGGTGCGCTACCTGGGGACGACGCGGGAGCGGCAGTGGACTTCATGGGCAAGATCCAATTGGGTGGCCTGCTACCAAATCTAGTCGCTGTTGCCGCCAGGTCGTGCGGTGATTTACAGCGAAGAATCATCGCAAAGTTGGTTCACACCGTGCCTTGTTTTGCAGCTCGCCTCCTTGCACTGGTCTGGCGCCGCACGGATCGAACCGAGGGGCACGCTGCAACTGTAGTGTGCGCAAGCGACGTGTCATTTGCTGGATTCGGGCCGAAAATCTTGCATGCGCGCCGTGCGCCTCCGCCAGTGAGGGATTCGGGTTGAAGGCCGAGTTCAGCGCCCGGGCGAAGGTACTGAAGTTGCGCTCGGAGAATGCGGCAGCCTTGGCCACGAGGGCCTTCTCGTCGGCGTGCATGTTGAGATCGAATCGTGCTGCGCTTGCCATCGGGGCTTCCTTAGTGCTCGACCGCTTTAGAGGGCCAGTCGCGCCAGTGCCGTGGCCGCTATCTCGCCGCGCAAGTGGCCATAGTGCCGCTCGATCATCGCAACGCTGGTGCCCGAAATCTGCGCCACTGTGAGCAGATCGAGCCCGTCGTGCACAAGGTCACTGATCACGCTGTGGCGCAAGGTGTATGCGGTGGTTCCGTCAGGGAGTTTGGCCGCTTCGACTGCCGCCTTGATGGGCCACTTCCAGGCATCCTTGTCCCACGCCTTGCCGTCTGCGCGCGAGAGCAGCGGTGCGGTGGGCAGCTTGTCCTTCGCGGCGGCCTCGAAGAACATCGCCATCACATCGGGCAGCTTGATGCGTCGATCCTTGCCGCTCTTGTCCTGGCCGATCCTGAGTACCTTCAGGCGCCGATCGAAGTCGCCGACTTGAAGCTTCGCAAGGGCACCGGGTCGCAGCGGCAGCTGGCACAGGCCACGCAGGAAGGCCGCAAGGTCGCCGGGCGCCGTCTGGATGAACTCGAGGCGCTGTGCCCGATCGAGATACAGCTCGCGGCGTCGGTCGGCGTTCTTGATGGGTCGGAGCTTGCTGCGCCACGCGAAGTCCGTCGTCAGCAGGCCATCCATGTAGGCGAGGTTCAGTGCGGCGCGAAAGCAGGTCATGTCTCGGTTCAACGTACTGTCCGAACGTTGCTCGCCGCGGCGCGCGCCGCTACGCGTCGGCAGCTCTCGCAGAGACCGGCGCCAGACTTCGAGCTGCGACGGCGTGAGCTTTGTCAACTCGGTTGCTGCCAGCTTGACGTTGTTTAGCACGTAGTTCTTAAAACGCGCCTGTGCGTCGTTGGCCGCGCGTTCTGACTTGGTGGCGCGCAAGTGCCGCACGTACCGGGCGCATGCCTCAGACACAGTCGACGAGCGGGCGAAGCCGCCGCGCCCGAGGTGATCGAACCACACCAAGGCCGCCTTCGCCGCTGCATCGAAGCGAAGGTGGTCCGCCAGAGCGCCAAATTCACCCAGCGGCTTGAAGACCTGCTTTGCGCCGGATTCGTCGTCACGAGCGCGAGCCAACCATGCGCCGTGCCCGCCGGTCGTCATCTTTCGATAGCCGACGAAGCAGCCCTTGCGAATGCGCTGCCAATACGGCTCCCTGCGAGGCTTGAGCTTCTCGCGTGAAGCGACCGTGTCGATGCGTGCGGCCATGTCGGGGCCCGGCTCCCAAGTACGAAAAAAGTACGAAAAACCGGGGTGAATTTTACGAGCTGCCCTGGGACGAGAGAAAGCATTTTCTCCTATGAAAACAACGTCTTAGGACATCCCAGAAAGTCCCGTTCTCACGCCTTGACATGGTGGGGGTCGTTGGTTCGAGTCCAATCGCGCCTACCAACGGATCACGCATTCGGCGGTAGTGTCAGCTAACAAGTCGACAAAGCGCGGGAGAGATACGGAGAAGCGGCCACGTCGCTCCCTTTCTTCAGCCGTTCCAGTCGCGTCGGCGCGGCCAAGAGGAATCGAGACGACTTCCGTGCGCCGTTCGACAACGGCATCTGGCTGTGCTCTAGCCACGCCACGGAGATTAGACGTCAATCGCGCGGCATTCCCGCCCACTCTGCTCAAGGAATGGAAGGCCGAGGCCGAGCGAAGGGCTCGTGCGGAGAGAGGGCACCGACTGCCTGAACCTGACGACGCGCGTGCGGAAGTGCTGGGCGTGTTGACCGACGTAGGCGCTCTTGATTTCATCGCCGAAGTCCTGGAGTACGTGTCGGCAATTCGCGCTGTTGCCGGCTACCTGGGCTCGTGCGTTCTGTTCCGCTGTGACGCAACACTTTCGGACAGCGCCATCCGAGCAGCATGCGAGGTGCGTGATCGGATCAAGCGGCTGCGGGTGTTCGGTCCTGAGGTCTGCCCCGTGAAGTTGACGTTGACCGCGAGTGGCGACAACGTGCGGTCGATATTGACGCCCAAGGTAGCGGCGCTTCGGGTGGAGAGTGAACGGCACGAACTACGGGCCTTCGGTCAAGCGCTGATCTTGCCCCGCGGCAGAATCGACATCATCAACTTCCAGGCCAGGCCGGCGGCAACGTCAACGTTAACGCTCACGAGGATGGGGATGACGTGCCGATCGTCTCTGAAAATCGACGACCAGATGATCGAACCACGCTTGCGTACTTGCGTAACGCGCTGAGCGCATCGAAGCGCAGATGCGCCGGCATCTCGCTCAGGTCGCTCAGGTCTTTAAGAGCTGCTTGCCGCTGGAAGCGTCAAGCGAACGCGCAAGCCACGTGTCGAAGGCCGCCAAGCCCATCGTTTTTGGGGTGTCCAAGAAAGCATGGCGCTCTTAGCCTGGCTTACGACACGAGGTGATGGATGGTCCGCGTCGCGCGCCGTAGGCTGCTGCTGACTTCCCGTGCGAGGTTGACGATCAACTCGATGGCGATCGCGGGATGCTCGGCCTGAAGCTTGCGCAACGCGGTGGCGGTGAGGACGAAGCAGTTGAGGTCGTCATCGGCGACGACGGTAGCCGAGCGGGGCGCGTGATCGAGAAGCGCCAGTTCTCCGAACACCGTGCCCGCGGAAAAGCTGACCAGTCGCGTCGCGCCGCCGTCCTGCTGCCGCAGGTGCACGCTGGCGCTGCCGCGCATGACGAGGAACAGCTCCGATCCAGCGTCGCCCTCGGCGAAGACGATGTCGCCGCGCGCGAACCGGCGCGGCTCGACCATCGCGCGCAGCGTGGCGCACTGGGCCCGGCTCAACCCACGCAAGAGGTCGAGACGCTCGAATTCAACTTCGGGGTCGGCCGCGGTGGTGCTCAACGCCGTGGTGATGATCTGGTCTTCGGCCCATTCGATGGCCCGGTCGGCATCGGGGAACGGCTGCTCACCCGCCACCGCACTCGTCACGCCGAGATCGCGCAGCATGCGCCCCCACTGGGTCTGCTCCTTCATGTTGGCGATCAGCAGCTTGGCGCTGCGCGCGGCGAGGTCGGCGTGCAGCTGCGAGATGAGCCGGGCGCCGGTCATGTCGATATCGGTCACGCGGCCGAGGTCGAGCACGACGAAGCGCGCGCCGACATCCAGCGCGCGCCCGGTGGCGTCCGCCAGCCGGTTGACGGAGCCGAAGAAGATGGCGCCCTCGAGTTCGAGCACGTGGATCTGGCTGCCCTGGGCGGCGAGGATCGCCCGCTCGGGCGCGTTGCGCCCGCGCCGCGATGGCAGCGCGTCGCCGCGGTAGGTGCGCCGGATCAGCGCGCGGCTCATGCGCAGGATGAACAGGGCGACCGCGATGCCGATGCCCACGAACACGGCCAGCACGATGTCGAAGGCGATCGACAGCGTCGCCACGAGCACGATGACCAGCAGGTCGAGGCCGAGGCTGGCGCGGTTGGCCACGCCCCGGGAGAACACCCGCCGCACGAGATGGAGGGTCGAGCGGTCGACGTGCTGGATGGCGATCACCATGATGACGGCCGAGAGCACGGCTCGCGGCAGGTGTGCCAGCACCGGCATCAGGAACGCGATCGTCGCCAGCACCGCTGCTGCGTTGACGAGCACCGACAGCCAAGTGCGTGCGCCGTGCGCGCGATTGACCAGGCTGGGGCCCAGGTTGATGCCGCTGGTGATGCCGCCCAGGCTCGCGGCGGCCATGTTGCCCAGGCCCAGGCGCAGTAGCTGGCGGTCGCTGTCGGGCCGGCGTTCGCCGGGGCGCGCCAGCAGCTGGGCGCACAGCAAGGCGTCGATCGAGGCGATGACCGCCAGCCCCAGACCACCTGTGACGATGGTCGGCGCGATCTCGAGAAAACCGGCCTGCCCGACGAGCGCCGTGAACGCCGGCAGGTCCCATGGCTTGACCTGCGCAGCGGGCGTGGGGCCGATCACCGGGCCGAGCTGGCTGGACCATCCAAACCAGGCCAGCGCGTGATAGGCCAGCGTGCCGGCCAGCAGCGCGGCCACGAGCGGTGGCACTGATGCGGTGAGCCGCCGCACGTGCCACATGACGAGCATCGTCAACAGCGCCAGCGCGACCGACAGCGGCTTGGCCGAGGGGAGGTTGGGCACCAGCTCGACCAGGCGCGCGTTGGTCTCGTAGCCCAGCACGTTGCCGCTCTGCACCAGGAACAGCAGCAGCGCGGCGGCGTTCTGGAATCCTGCCATCACCGGATGCGGCGTGTGCAGGATCAGCGTGCCCAAGTGCAGGACGCCGAACAGCGCCTGGAAGGCACCACCGACGAGGATGATCGAGAAGATCACGGCCAGCGTTTGCGCGACGTTGCCGGCCGGCAGGGTCGGCGCGCCGGAGCGCACCAGCGCATAGACGAGGGAGCCGAGGAAGAACGTCGTGATGACGCGCGGCGCATAGACCGTCGTCGAGCGGTCGCCTGCCGCGACGCCGACCACCGCCACGATGACGGCCGTGTAGAGACCGGCCAGCACCCCATGCGCGAAGTACTCGTCGCCGAGGGCGACGAAGGCGAACATGCCGAAGCCCATGGCCAGCGGGATGGCGACCGCCGCCGACACCAAGCCGCCGACGATGTCGCCGCGCACCGCGCTCACCAGGCCGCGGGCAGCTTGCGCCGGATGACGAGCCGGTGCGCGGCGTCGCTGGCGACATAACCGCCGGCGACCAGTTCCTTCATGATGCGGTTGACCATCTCGCGCGACGAGCCGACGCGGTCGGCGATGTCCTGCTGGGTCAGCTTGTCGCGCACAACCCGCTCGGCCCCGGCTTCGTCGGACAACTCCGTGAGCAACCGCACGATGCGCTCGTAGACGCCCTGCAGCGCCAAGCTCTTCACCTGTTCGGTCAGGCGGCGCACCATGCGCATCAGCTTGTGCGTCAGGTGGTGTGCGAAGTCCGGCTCGGCGGCCAGGAACTGGCGCAGCTCGTCAGCCGCGATGACACAGCAGCGCGCGGCCTCGAGCGTCTGCGCCGACAGCGAACGCGGCGAGCCGTCGAGCGACAGTTCGCCGAAATACTGGCCAGGTGTCAGCACGGTGAGCACGATCTCGCGGCCGCTGTCGGCGCTGGAATACAGCTTCACGCGACCGGCGAGCAGGATGTAGAGCGAGTCGGTCCGGTCGCCCTCGTTGATCAGGATGGCGTGCGCCGGGAAGGCGCGCACGTTGCCATGGCTGGCCAGACGCTCGAGCAGGCCGGCGGGCAGGGCGTCTTCGGCGGCGGGGGTGGTCGTCACAGGCGCCGATTATCGGCGGCGGCATGGCAAAAAGTCACTCGCCGGCGGTGCCATCGCGCACTCGCGGCCAGGCCGTGCAGAACCTAAATTTCCTGCACTGCAAACCCCAACCGAAGGAGCCGACGCATGAACGCCACCATCATCCTGACTGCCCCGTCCCCCGCCCCGACCGCCGGCGCGCCAGTGCGCCGGATCGGCGAAGCGCTCGCCCTGCGGTTGCGCCACTGGTCGATGAGCCCACGCGACCGCTGGCTGCAGGACGCCAGCAGCCATGCCGATCTCGAACAGCGCCTGCGCGACTGGGACGACTACGAGCGCTGCTGGCGAGCTTCGCTGCGCTGGTCTTGACACCCCACAGAACTACCATCTGCTGCGCCCCGGCCGGCCACCGCCGCCCGGGGCGCTGTCACGTCTGCGGCGGCCACTGCGTGGAGTGCAAAAGTTCACTGCGCGCCGGTGCCTTCACGCACTGACGGCCGAGCTTGGTGCCGCCTATTCTTCAAACCATCGAAGCTTGTTTCCCCGCCCCCCCAACCAGCCACCCACGGAGACCATCATGCTGAACACGATCACCTCGCGCATCACCCAACTGCTCGACGTCGTTCTGCCCGCCGCAATGAGCAGCGGCTTCCTGAGCGTGCTGGTCTACATGGCCGGCAACGCGGTCGGCGTGCTGGCCTGAGATGGCCTGAGATGGCCTCAGCGCGACCCGCACCATCGCGCCGCCGTCCCACCGGGGCCGCGGCGTTTTTCTTGTGGGGCGATAGCATGGGCCGATGTGGAAGGACTTCCTCGACGCCGTTGCCTCGCAGCTAAGCAACCAGGTCGTGGCCGGCGCGATCGCGCTCGGCCTCGTCGGCGTGGTTGCTGCCTCGCTGCGCAAGCTGCCCGGCGCGCTGTGGTCGCAGGTCAAGCGCGGCATCATCGTCACCGCCACGCTCGACAGCCGCAATGACCTGTTCCCGGCGTTCGTCACCTGGCTCAACGACCAGCGCTTCGGCCAGCGCAGCCGTTGGTTCACGGTCGTTCAGGCGCCGGCTGAAGTGGCCGAGGACGATGCGGCACTCGACGATGCACCGCCGCTGAAGTACAGCCCGGCGCCGGGCTTTCACCTGTTCTGGTACCGGCAGCGCCTGATGTGGATGCAGCGCGAGATCGCGATGAACCTGCAGGTGGTCGAGACGGTGCACCTGAGCGCGCTGTTCACGTCGCGGCGGACGATGGAAGAGCTGCTGGAAAGCGTGGCCCGACACGCCGGCGAGCAGCGCGCGCACCGGCTGGCGCTCTACACCGTCGATCGCTGGGGCGAAGACTGGCGCATGGCCGACAGCAAGCCGCGGCGCAGCCTCGATTCCGTGGTGCTCGACGAGGGCGTGGCGCAGCACTTGCACGACGACATCCACGAGTTCTTCTCGCGCCGCGAGTGGTATGCGCAGATGGGCATTCCGTGGCGGCGCGGTTACCTCTTTCACGGCCCGCCGGGAACGGGCAAGACGAGCGCGGCCTACGCGCTGGCGGCCGAGCTGCGGCTGAAGCTGTGCGCGCTGTCGCTGGCCAACCCGAAATTGAACGACAACACGTTGGCCGACTTGCTGCAACGCACGCCGCCGCGCTCGCTGATCCTGATCGAAGACATCGACGCCTTTTTCAGCGCGCGCGAGAAGCAGGACGAGCGCATGCACGTCAGCTTCTCGGGCGTGTTGAACGCACTCGACGGCGTCGGCGCGCAGGAGGGTCGGATCATCGTGCTGACGACCAACCACCGCGCCCGGCTCGACCCGGCACTGATCCGCCCAGGGCGCATCGACATGGAAGTCGAGCTCGGCCTGGCCAGCGCGAAGCAGCTAGTCCAGTTGATGCTGCGCTTTCATCCGACCGCAGCCGAGCGCATTGCCGCATTGGCGCGGCATTACCCGGACAAGTCGCTGTCGCCGGCGCAGATCCAGCAGATCCTGATCGGCGCCGACAGCTTCGAAGAAGCCCAAGCGGCATTGCGCAGCGCCTTCACCAGCCATGGCCAAAGCCGCGCCGCCTGAGCCTTGCCCTTGCGGCGGGCCGGCGCCGTATGCAGCGTGCTGCGGCCGTTGGCATGAGGGCGCGCTGCGCTTGAGCGCGCCGACCGCCGAGGCGCTGATGCGATCGCGCTACAGCGCCCACGTGCTCGGCCTGACGCCGTACCTGCAGGACACCTGGCACCCACGCACGCGGCCGACGAGCATCGCGCCGCCACCACCGGGCCTGCGCTGGATCGGCCTCGAGGTGCGCCAGCACGCATTGATCGACGCCGACCACGCGACGGTCGAGTTCGTCGCCCGCAGCAAGCTCGGCGGCCGCGCCGATCGCATGCATGTCACCAGCCGCTTCGAGCGCGTTGACGGCCGCTGGCTGTACGTCGATGAGCAATGAAAAAGGGCCTGGCGTTTGCCGGGCCCTTGTCATGCGAGACCGGTTCGTTCAGCGGGGGAGGATCACGCGGTCGATCACATGCACCACACCGTTGCTCGCCGCCACGTCCGTGGCGACGATGTTCGACTTGCGGTTGTTGGCATCGGTGATCGCGAGGTCCTTGCCGATGGTGAAGGTCTGGCCTTGCACGCTGGTCACCGGCTGCCCGAACGGGATGCCGCTGGACAGCACCTGCGCCGGCACGACGTGGTAGGCCAGCACCTTGGTCAGCAGCGCTTTGTCGGCGAGCAACGCGGCCTTGCTGATGTTGAGCTCGCCGAGCAGCGCCGCAAACGCATCGTTGGTCGGTGCGAAGACGGTGAACGGGCCCGGCCCCGACAACACGCCTTGCAACTCCGCCGCGAGCACGGCCTCAACCAGGATGCTCAGAGCCGGCGTGCCGACCGCCAGCTGCACGATGTTCTTGTCGGTCGGCAGGATCACGCGGTCGATGGCGTGGACCACGCCGTTGCTGGCCTGCACGTTGGCAATCACCACGTTCGACATGCGGCCGCTGGCATCGACGATCGACAAGCCGCTGCCCGCCTTCTTGAACTTCACCGGCTGGCCTTGCACCGTGGCCAGCGCCAAGCCGTCGGTGAAGCTCGCCGCCAGTGAGCGTGATGCCAGCACGTGATACGTCAGCACCTGCGTCAGCAACGGCTTGTTGGCCAGCAGTTGCTCGGCGGTAAGGCTCAACTCCTGCAACAGCGCGGCAAACGCAGCATTGGTGGGCGCGAACACCGTGAACGGCCCGTCGCCCTTGAGCGTGTCGACCAGGCCCGCGGCCTGCACCGCGGCCACCAGGATGCTGAACTCCGGGTTGCCGGCGGCGATGTCGACGATGTCCTTGTCGGTCGGCAGGATCACGCGGTCGATCAGGTGCACCACGCCGTTGCGCGCACGCAGGTTGGTGAAGGTGACGTTGGACGTGCGGCCGCGCGCGTCGGTGATCTGGATTTTGCGGCCTTGATCGGTGTTGAGCGTGATGGCCTGGCCCTGCACGGTGGCCGGCGTGGCGCCGTCCTCGATCTGCCGCGCCAGCACGCGCGCCGAGAGCACGTGGTAGGTCAGCACCTGCGTCAGCAGCGGCTTGTTGGCCAACAGTTGTTCGGCCGTGAGATTCAACTCGGCAAGCAGCTTCTCGAAGGCCTGGTTTGTCGGCGCGAAGAGTGTGAATGGCCCCGGTCCGCGCAGCGTGTCGCGCAGATCGGCGGCGCGGATCGCGGCTTCGAGCGTCGAGGTCTGCCGCAGCTCACGCACGATGCCGAAGACGCTCGGACGGAAGATCGGCGCGTTGAAGATGTGCAGCGCGCCGTTGCGCACGACGATGTCCTTGGTGAGGAACGCGGCGCCGTTGATGGTGATGGTGGCGCCGTCGATGACGATTTCGATGTCATCGCCGAGCAGGTTTTTGATGGTGATCGTCGTCGCGCCGGTGGAAGAGGGCGCTTCGCGGCTGGCGCTGCTGACTTTGGAGAGCTCGTCGGCCAGTAACTTGCCGTCAACCATGTGGGCACGCACGTAGTTTTGCAGCGCCTCGCGGTTCTCCGCCTTGGCCAACTCGGCCAGCTCTTCGGAGAAGGGCGCCATCGCCTCGTCGCTGGGCATCAGCAGCGTGTAGTTCTGGTTGCCGCGCATCGCTTCGCTCATGCCGGCGGTGACCACGGCGCCGGCCATGGTGTTGGTGCTGCCGCTCGTGGCCAACGCACTTTCGAGCGTGTTCGCGGTTGGCGTGTCGGCGCTGGTTTCAGCGCCGCCACCACCGCCGCCGCAGGCGGCAACGAAGCCGGCCGTGGCCAGCGTCATCAGGGCTCGAGTCCATTTCATGACGGGTCTCCTGGAGTCCGACGCCCAAGGAGCGGCGGAGGGATTGCATGGGAGTAAAACGCTTCATGCCAACATATGACCATTGATAGTCACAAGGCATACCGCGTAGTATTTGCCAGGCGCAATGTCGCTGTGTGACATCACACATCTTGTTTCGTAATGGTTAACCCGCCCTGTTTCGGCCCCGGGGCCCCGCCAAGGCCCCTGCCGACGTCTCGTTAAACAGTAGCGAGCGGTGCGAGGTAGGCCGACAGCCGCTGTGCCGCGGCGGCCTTCACGTCGGCCGGCAGGAAGCTGTGGCGGGCCGCTTCGAGCTGCATGCGCAGGAGATCGTGGGCCGTCAGCGCGGTCTGTTCGAGCAGTGCCTGGCATTCGCCGCCGAGCGTGATGCACGACATCAGCCGGTTGTCGGTGTTGACGCTGACTGACAGGCCGGCGCGCCACAGCGCGACGATCGGGTGCGCGGCAAGCGAGGCCGCCGCGCCGGTGTGGACGTTGCTCGTTGGGCAGACCTCAAGGTGCGCATCGCCAGACAGCGCCTCGTCGATCAGGGCCTGGCGGCGCGGGTCGCCGATCGCGTCGGCCAGATGGATGCCGTGGCCGATGCGCGCGGCGCCCAGGCGCAGCGCTTCGATCACACGCTCGGCGGCGTCGGCCTCGCCGGCGTGCAGCGTCAGCGGCAGGCCGCCGTCGCGCGCGACGCGCAGCGCCTCCTCATGCTCGCCCGGCGGATGGCCGCGCTCGGCGCCGGCCAGATCAAAGCCGATGACGCCGTGGTCGCGGTAGGCCAAGGCCAGGCGCGCCGCGCGCACGGTTTGCGCCAACGGCAGGTGACGCATCGCGCAGACGATGAGGCCGCTGGGCAGCGTGCTGCGCCGCAAGCCGGTGAGCAGCGCTTCGACGGCAGCTTCACCCCGCAGCCCATGCGCTTCGAACAGCAGCGGCGCGATGCGGAATTCGGCGAGCACGCAGCCGTCAGCCAGCGCGTCTTCAGCGGCCTCGAAGGCCACGCGCTCCAACGCCGCCGGCGTGGCCATCGCGGCCACGGTGAGATCGAAGCCGCGCAGGTATTCGACCAGACTGCCGGCATGCGCGCGTTCGTCGAACCAGTGGCCGAGCGCCTGCGGGTCTGCGGCCGGGCAGGGCAGGCCGCGCGCCTGCAACAACTCGAACAGCGTGGCCACGCGCAGGCTGCCGTCGAGGTGTTCGTGCAGCAGCACCTTGGGCATGACGTTGATCAAGGCCTGGTTCATGGACGGACGATCCTAGTCCAGTGAACCAGATAGATCGCACCCGAGCGGCTGCGCAGCGGCGCGACACGCTAGGCGCAAAGCACAGCGATACCCGCAGGTATCGCGAGCATTTGCAACGACGCATGGCGCGTCGAGGCGCAGACGAGCGGGGGTGTATTTCATCTGGTTCACTGGACTAGTGCACGCCCTGTGAGGCAAGTGGCGCGCCGCTTGCTATCCTGCGCCGCGTTATCCCTTTCAACATCCGGGCTCACCTCATGAAACTGCACCGTCTCGCCATCGCCGTCATCGCCGCCGCGGCTGCCACGGGCGCGGCCGCGCAATCGCAGCCCGCCGTCATCTTCGACATGGGCGGCAAGTTCGACAAGTCGTTCAACGAAGCCGCGTACAACGGCGCCGAGGCCTGGAAGAAGGAATCGGGCAAGCCGTATCTCGAGTTCGAGATCAGCAACCCGACGCAGCGCGAGCAGGCGATGCGGCGCATGGCCGAGCGCAGCGCCGATCCGATCGTCGGCGTCGGCTTCTCGATGGGCTCGCCGATCGAGAAAGTGGCCAAGGAGTTTCCGAAGCTGCACTTCACGATCATCGACTTCGTCGTCGATCTGCCCAATGTCGAGTCGGTGGTCTTCCGCGAGCATGAGGGCAGCTTTCTCGTCGGCATGATGGCGGCGATGGCCAGCAAGAGCGGCAAGGTCGGCTTCGTCGGCGGCATGGACGTGCCGCTGATCCGCAAGTTCCAGTGCGGCTTCGAGCAGGGCGCGAAGTACGCCAACCCGAAAGTCGAGGTGCAGGCCAACATGACCGGCACCACGCCGAGTGCGTGGAACGACCCGGCGCGCGGCGGCGAGCTGGCCAAGGCGCAGTTCTCCAAAGGCGCCGACGTGATCTTCGCCGCCGCAGGCGGCACCGGCGTCGGCGTCTATCAAGCGGCCAAGGACGCCGGCAAGCTGGCCATCGGCGTGGACAGCAACCAGAACCACCTGCATCCGGGCACGATGCTGACGTTGATGGTCAAGCGTGTCGATGTCGCCGTGGCGGCGAGCTTCAAGCAGCACAAGGCGGGGGTGACGTTGCTCGGCCTGAAAGAAGGCGGCGTCGATTACGCGATCGACAAGAACAACGAGAAGCTGGTCAGCACGGAAATGAAGAGCAAGGTGGACGCGGCCAAGGCCGACATCATCAGCGGCAAGATCAAGGTGGTCGATTACATGGCGGCGAACGCGTGCAAGTGACGGCTTGCCGCACCCACCGTTCGCCCTGAGCAGGGGACTGAGCTTGACGAAGGCCCCGTGTCGAAGGGCAATGTGAGCGCGTCGCAGCCCTCGACAGGCTCGGGCGGGGCTTCGACAGGCTCAGCCCGAACGGGGGTGGACTCAGCCCGAACGGGCGTGGGCCCGATAGCCGTCGCGATGCGCTCGATCGACAAACGCTTTGCCGCCGTGCACGCCAACCGCGCCGTCGATCTGACGGTGCGCGCCGGCACGGTGCACGGCATCGTCGGCGAGAACGGCGCCGGCAAGAGCACGCTGATGTCGATCCTCTACGGCTTCTACACCGCCGACAGCGGCACGATCGAGATCGAAGGCAAGACAGCGCAGATCCGCAACTCGCACGACGCGATTCGCGCTCGGCGTCGGCATGGTGCACCAGCACTTCATGCTCGTGGACACGTTTTCGGCGCTCGACAACATCATGCTCGGTGCCGAGCCGTCGTGGAGCTTGACGGCAGCGCGCGCCCATGTGCGCGCCAAGCTCGAAACGTTGATGCACGACACCGGCCTGGTCGTCGAGCCTCGACACGCGTCGTCGCCGAGCTGCCGGTCGGCGAGCGGCAGCGGCTGGAGATCCTGAAAGCGCTGTACCGTGGCGCGCGCATCCTCATCCTCGACGAGCCGACCGCCGTGCTGACGCCGCACGAGACCGAGCAGCTGTTCGTCGTGCTGCGCGGCTTGCGCGCGCGCGGCACGACGATCCTGCTGATCACGCACAAGTTGAAGGAGATCATGGCGCTGTGCGACGAGGTCACCGTGATGCGCCAGGGCGCGGTCGTGCTCGACATACCGATCGCCGAGACCTCGATCGATGCGCTGGCCGAAGCGATGGTCGGCCGTCAGGTGCACCTGGGCCGGGTTGCCGGCGCGCCGCGTGCTGTGCCGGGCGAAGTGCTGCTGCGCGCCAACGCGCTGGCGTGGCGCGACGCGCTCGGCGTGCAGCGGCTCGATAGCGTCTCGCTCGACCTGCGCGCCGGCGAGATCGTCGGCATTGCCGGCGTTTCGGGCAACGGGCAGAGCGAATTGCTCGATGCGCTGGCGGGCTTGCTCGTGCCGACACAAGGCAGCCTGCAGATCGGCACGGAGAGCTTCACGCCGTCGCACTGGCTCAACCCGTCGCATGCGCGCGAACTGCGCATCGCCCATGTGCCGGAGGATCGCCAGAAGCGCGGCCTCGTGATGTCGTTCGATGCCTGGGAGTCCGCCGTGCTCGGCTATCAACGACGCCCGCGCTACAGCGCCGGCGGTTGGCTCAAACCGAAGACCATGCGCGACGACTGTGCGCAGATGATGGAGAAATACGACGTGCGGCCGCGCGCCTGCGATCTGCGCTCGTCGAAGTTTTCCGGCGGCAACCAGCAAAAGCTCGTGCTGGCGCGAGAAGCCGCGCCCGAGCCGCGCGTGCTGCTGGTCGGCCAGCCGACACGCGGCGTGGACATCGGCGCCATCGAGTTCATTCACGGCCGCCTGCGCGCGATGCGCGATGCGGGTGGCACCGTGCTGCTGGTGTCGTCGGAGCTCGACGAGGTGCTCGCCCTGGCCGACCGCGTGCTGGTGATGGACCGCGGCCGCATCGTCGGCGAGCTGCCGATCGAGCAGTGCAGCGAGGCTGAGTTGGGGCGGTTGATGGGTGGAGCGGGACAAAAGTTGGCAGCATGAGCGACGCACGGCTGCTCCGAAGTCGCTCGCGCCCCCTCGGGGGGCCGGCGCGCAGCGCCTTGGGGGCCAGATGAGCTCGCAAGCGCCCATCGAGATCCCACGCTGGATCGACCTCGTGGTGCTGCCGCTGTTCAACCTCGCACTGGCGTTCGCCGTCTCTGCGGTCGTGCTCGTTGCCATCGGCCAAAGCCCGTGGCAGGTGCTGACGCTGCTGATCAAGGGCGCATTCGGCAGCGCCGCCGGGATCAGCTACACGCTGTACTACGCCACCACCTTTGTCTTCACCGGGCTGGCTGTCGCGGTGGCCTATCACTGCGGCCTGTTCAACATCGGCGCCGAGGGGCAGGCGATGATGGGCGGGCTCGGCGCGGCGCTCGCTGCGCTGGCGCTCGGGCCCACGGCGCCGGCATGGCTCATGCTGCCGGCGATGGTGCTCGCCGCGATCGCGCTGGGCGTGCTCTGGGCCGCGATCCCCGGCGCGCTGCAAGCCTGGCGCGGCAGCCACATCGTCATCACGACGATCATGTTCAACTTCATCGCCTCGTCGCTGTTGATCTATTTGCTCGTCGGCGTGTTGAAGGAACCCGGCAACATGTCGCCGGAGACGCGCGCCTTCGGCCCCGCGGCACAGATGCCGGGCATGCACGCCGTGCTGGCGGCGCTCGGCATCGAGTGGCCGCGCACGCCGCTCAATGCCACCGTGCTGCTGGCCATCGCGGCGCTGATCGGCGTGCAACTGCTGCTCTGGCGCACGCGGCTGGGCTACGCGCTGCGGGCCGTCGGCAACGCGCCGCAAGCGGCGCTCTATGCGGGCATCGAACCCAGATCGCTGATCGTCGTTGCCATGGCGATCTCGGGCGGCCTGGCCGCGCTGGTCGGTATCAACGAAATCGGCGGCGTGCACAACCGCCTGATCGCCGACTTCGTCGCCGGTGCGGGCTTCACCGGCATCGCGGTGTCGCTGATCGGGCGCAACCATCCGCTCGGCATCGCGCTGGCCGCGCTGCTGTTCGGTGCGCTGTACCAGGGCGGCGCCGAGCTCGCGTTCGAGATCCAGGGCTTCTCGCGCGACATGGTGTTCACGCTGCAAGGGCTGATCGTGCTCTTTGCCGGCGCGATGGCGCAGGTCGCGGCGCCGTGGCTGACGCGCGGGTGGCTGGCGCTGCGGCCGGCGCCACGTGGCGTTGTGGAGCCGGCGCATGGATGACATCGCGCTGACCATCGGCACGGTGCTCGCTTCGACGCTGCGCATGGCCACGCCGCTGATCCTGTGCGCGCTGGCCGGCACCTTGAGCGAGCGCGCCGGCGTGATCGACCTCGGCCTCGAAGGCAAGATGCTCGCCACCGCGTTCGCCGCCGCCAGCGCTGGCGTGATGACCGGCTCGCTGCCGCTGGCGCTGCTGGCCGCGATCGCGGTCGGCATCGCCTTGTCGATGTTGCACGGCTACGGTTGCGTCAGCCACCGCGGCGACCAGGTCGTGATGGGCATGGCGATCACGATGACCGCCGCCGGTCTGACCGTCGTGCTCGGCATCGCGTGGTTCAAGCAAGGCGGGCAGACGCTGCCGATCCCCGACGCGGTGCGGCTCGAGCCGTGGTTCGCCGGTGCTCGGCGCCGCGGTGTCGAAAGTGCCGCTGATCGGCCCCGTGCTCGCCGGTTTGTTCGGCCACGCGCCGCTCGTGTACATCGCCTTCGCGCTCGTCTTCGCGGTCTGGTGGTTGCTCTACCGCACGCGCCTGGGCCTGCGCCTGCGCGCCGCCGGCGAGAACCCGGCGATGGTCGATGCGGCGGGCGTCTCCGTGATCGGCTTGCGCTATCTGGCGTTGGCCGGCAACGGCGTGCTCAGCGCGCTGGCCGGCTGCTACCTCGTGCTGGCGCTGAACCCGCAGTTCCTCCCCAACATGACCGCCGGCCGCGGCTACATGGCATTGGCGGCGATGATCTTCGGCAAGTGGCATCCCGTCGGCGCGATGATGGCCTGCGTGCTGTTCGGTTTTCTCGACGCGTTGTCGATCCGCCTGCAAGGTGCCAACATCGGCGGCGTGTCGGTGCCGGTGCAGGCCATCCAGGCGTTGCCGTATGTGATGACGGTGGTGTTGCTGGCGGGGTTCATCGGGCGGGCGTATGCGCCGAAGGCGTTGGGTGTGCCGTACGTGAAGGAACGCTGATGGATTCGCTCGAGGCTCTTCTGGCGGCAGCGCGTGCCGTGCGCGACAAGGCCTACGCACCGTACTCGCGATTCAAGGTCGGCGCCGCGCTACTCGACGAACAAGGCCACATTCACGCCGGTTGCAACGTCGAAAATGCCGCCTACCCGCAGGGCCTGTGCGCTGAGGCCGGAGCGATCGCAGCGATGGTCGCGGCCGGTGGCACACGCATCGTCGCCGCGGTGGTGGTCGGCGAAGGCGATCAGCTCTGCACCCCATGCGGCGGTTGCCGCCAGAAGCTGCGCGAGTTTGCGCGTGACGACACGCCGGTGATCGTGGCCGACACGCAGCAGGTCCGCGGTCGCTTCAAGCTCGGCGAGTTGCTGCCGCAGAGTTTCGGGCCCGAGAATTTGCCATGACCTTGGCCGACGACATCCTGCGCAGCGCAGCCGCGATCCGCACGCGCGCTCCGCAACGCACGCCGCGCATCGGCATCGTGCTCGGCTCAGGCTGGCAGGGCGTGGTGGCGCATCTCGACGAGCCCGTGACGATGGCCTACAGCGAACTGCCTGCGTTTCCCAAGGTCGGCGTCGCCGGCCACGCCGGGCAGTTGATCCTCGGCCGGCTCGGCGGCGCGGAGGTGGCCGTGCTCGCCGGGCGCGAGCACACGTACGAAGACGGCCGTGCCGACGCGATGAAGGGCGCGCTGCGCACGCTCGCGGCGTTGAACGTGCTGACGCTCGTGCTGACCAATGCGGCCGGCAGCCTGAACCTGCAGATGGGCACGGGCTCGCTGATGCTGCTCAGCGACCACCTGAACCTGCCCCAGCGCACGCCCTTGCACGGCGAGCCGGGCTCGTCGCGCTTCGTCGATCTTTGCGATGCCTACGACCCGGCGCTGCGGCAAACCGCGCGCGACGTTGCAAAGAATATGGGCCAGACGCTGCACGAAGGGGTGTACGCGTGGCAGCTCGGCCCGCAGTTCGAGACGCCGGCGGAGATTCGCATGCTGCGCCTGTTGGGCGCCGATGCGGTCGGCATGAGCACCGTGCCGGAGACGATCATCGCGCGCCATGCGGGCATGAAGGTGCTGGCGCTGTCGATGATCACCAACCTCGCCGCCGGGCTCGATGCCCAGCCGCTCAGCCACGCGCAGACGCTGGCCGCAGCGCAAGCCGCTGGTGACCGCGCGGTGCGCTTGCTCGAAGCCGTGGTGCCGGCCTTGGCATGATGACGACGATGTTGCCTTTGGAGAATGTCGCGATGAAGCCCAGACCTCTCGCCCTGGCTGCTGTCGTGTTGCTGCTCGCCGGTTGCGCGATGACGCCGGCGCAACGCGCACCGTTGAAGCTGACCGTGCTGCACACCAACGACCACCACGGCCGCTTCTGGCCGAACAGCGACGGCGAGTACGGCCTGGCGGCGCGCAAGACGCTGATCGACAAGGTGCGCGCCGAGGTCAAGGCGGCCGGTGGCGAGGTGCTGCTGCTCGACGGCGGCGACGTCAACACCGGCGTGCCGGAGAGCGACTTGCAGGACGCCGAGCCCGACTTCAAGGGCATGAACCTGCTCGGCTACGACGCCTCGGCGATCGGCAACCACGAGTTCGACAAGCCGCTGGCCGTGCTCGACAAGCAGATCAAGTGGTCGAAGTTCCCGCTGCTCGCGGCCAACATCTACAACAAGACGACCGGGCAGCGGATGTTCGAGCCCTACCGCCTCTTCGAGCGCGGCGGCTACAAGATCGCGGTGATGGGCCTCACGACCGACGACACGAGCAAGATGGTCGTGCAGTCGAACGTGGCCAACGTCGAGTTCCGCAAGCCCGCAGAAGAAGCGGCCAAGTTGATCCCGGAGTTGCGCAGCAAGGCGGACATGGTGATCGCGGCCACGCACATGGGCCACTACACCGACGGCAAGAGCGGCGTCAACGCGCCGGGCGATGTGGAAATGGCGCGTGCGGTGAAGGGGCTCGACCTGATCGTCGGCGGCCACAGCCAGAACCCAGTCTGCATGGCCGCCGAGAACAAACGCAACGATGCTTATGTGCCTGGCCAGCCCTGCGCGCCGGACAAACAGAACGGCGCCTGGATCGTGCAGGCGCACGAGTGGGGCAAGTACGTCGGCCGCGCCGACTTCACGATCGATGGCAGCGGCAAGGTCGAGTTGGTGAAGTACCAATTGCTGCCGGTGAACCTGAAGCAGCGTGTCTCGGGTCAACCGCCCAAGCTCTATGGCGAGGCGATCGCCGAAGACGCAGGGATGCGCGAATTCCTGAGACCGTTTCAGGACAACGGCGCCGCGCGGCTGACCTTGCCCGTCGGCGAAACCGTCGGCGTGTTCGACGGCGACCGCAACCGCGTGCGCGCGCAGCCGACCAACCTCGGCGTGATGATCGCGCGCTCGATGATGGAGCGCACCGGCGCCGACCTGGCGATCATGAACGCCGGCGGCGTGCGCGACTCGCTGCCGGAAGGCAAGGTGACGTACCGCGATGTGCTGAAGGTGCAGCCCTTCGGCAACCAGGTCTCGCTCGTGCGCCTCTCGGGCGCCGAGCTGATGAAGTACCTCGAAGCGGCAGCGAAGATGACGCCGGGCTCGGGTGCGTTCCCGCAGACGGTCGGCGTGCAGATGGTGATCGAGGGCGGGGTGTTGAAGGAGGCCAAGGTGCAGGGCAAGCCGATCGAGCCGCAGCGCGAATATCGCCTCGCGCTGAACAACTTCACCGCCGGTGGTGGCGACGGCTATCCGAAGTTGTCGGACCACCCGGGGCACGTCAACACGGGCCTGCTCGATGCCGACGTGATGCGCGCCTTCATCGCCGCCGGCAGCCCGCTGAAGGCGGCGGACTTCACGCCTGCGGCCAACGATGTGGTGCGACGCTGATGACCGAAGATGCCGCCCTGGTTGACGCTCGCGTGGCGCTGGCGTGCCTCGACCTGACGAGCCTGAACGACGATGACGACGCGGCTGCGATCGAGGCGCTGTGTGCGCGCGCGGTCACGCGCTTCGGCAACGTGGCCGCGGTCTGCGTCTGGCCGCGCTTCGTCGCGCAGGCGAGGGCGGCGCTGCCGCACGAGATCGCCGTGGCCGCGGTGGCGAACTTTCCAGAAGGACCGTTGAACGAGACCCGCGCGTTGGCCGACACGCAGGCCATCGTCGATGCCGGCGGCAACGAGGTCGATCTCGTGCTGCCGTGGCGTGCGATGCAGCAAGGCCAGGCTGCGCAGGCCGCGCAGTTGGTCGCGCGCGTGCGCTCGGCTTGCGTCGGCGCGCGGCTGAAACTGATCATCGAGTCGGGCGAGCTGCCGTCGGCCGCAGCGATCCGGCAGGCCTGCCGGATCGGCCTCGATGCCGGCGTGGACTTCCTCAAGACCAGCACCGGCAAGACCGCGCACGGCGCGTCGCTGGCAGCGGCGCGCGAGATGATGAGCGTCATGGCTGCCCACCAGCGTGGCCCGGCCGTCGGCTTCAAGGCCTCGGGCGGCATCCGCACGGTGGCCGACGCGGCGAGCTACATCCTGCTGGCGCGGCAGATCCTCGGACCCGGTGCGGCCAAGCCGGCGCGCCTGCGTTTCGGCGCCAGCGGGCTGCTCGGCGACATCCTGCGCGTGTTGTCGGGTGGCCATGCGCCGGCCACGCCGCCATCGTCGTCGTACTGAACGGTGACGCCCGCAGAGATCATCCGCGCCAAGCGCGACGGCCGCGCGCTCGGCGATGCGCAGATCGACGCCTTCGTGCGCGGCCTGGTCGATCGTTCGTGGAGCGAGGGCCAGGTGGCGGCGCTGGCGATGGCGATTCTGCTCAACGGCATGACGCACGCCGAAACCGCGGCACTGACGCGTGCGATGACGAGCTCGGGCACGGTGCTCGACTGGTCCGGCGCGAAGCTCGACGGCCCGGTCCTCGACAAACATTCCACCGGCGGCGTCGGCGACAAGGTCAGCCTGATGCTGGCGCCGATCGTCGCTGCGTGCGGTGGCGTCGTGCCGATGATCAGCGGCCGCGGCCTCGGCCACACCGGCGGCACGCTAGACAAGATGCAGAGCCTCGCCGGTTACGACGTGATGCCGTCGCGCGCGTTGCTGACGCGTGCGCTGCGCGAAGCGGGTTGCGCGATCGTCGGCGCCAGCGCGCGCGTGGCGCCGGCCGACCGGCGGCTGTATGCGATTCGCGATGTCACGGCGACGGTGGAGTCGGTGCCGCTGATCACCGCCAGCATCCTGTCGAAGAAGCTTGCCGCGGGCCTGCAGTTTCTGGTCATGGATGTGAAGGCCGGCAACGGCGCCTTCTGCGCCACCACCGATGCGGCGCGTGTGTTGGCGCACAGCATCGTGCAGGTGGCGGCCGGCGCCGGCTTGCCGGCGCGCGCCTTGATCACCGACATGAACCAGGTCCTCGGCCGCACCGCCGGCAATGCGCTCGAAGTTCAAGAGGCGATCGACTTTCTCACCGGCCGCGGCTCGCGCGAGCCGCGCCTGGAAGCGGTGACGCTGGCGCTGTGCGGCGAGATGCTGGCGCTGTCGGGGTTGTGTGGCGATGCAAAAGCCGGTGCAGCGCAGGCTCGCCGCGCGCTCGACAGCGGTGCGGCGGCAGATCGGTTCGCGCGCATGGTGGCCGCGCTCGGCGGGCCGCGCAACGTGCTCTCGGCGCGCTTTGCCGGTCTGCCCAAAGCGCGCTTCACGCTGCCGCTGCCGTCATCGATGGACGGCGTGATCGCGGCCACCGACACACGCGAGATCGGATTGGCCATCGTCGCGTTGGGCGGGGGACGGCGCATCGCCAGCGACGCGGTCGATCCGCGTGTCGGCCTGTCGCACATGCTGCCGGTCGGCGCTCGCGTGAGCGCGGGCGAGCCGCTGCTGCATGTCCACGCGTCCAGCCGCGAGTCTGCACAGGCCGCCATGGCGCGCATCGCGCAGGCGATTCGGATGGCGCCGCGAGCGCCGGCGCAAGGCCCTGCCGTGATCGAGCGCTTGTGAGCCCCCAAGGGCCGGGATTGCCCGGCCCGGCCCCCCGTGGGGGCGCAAGAAAACTTGGCGGCCCGGCGTCTTCTTGAGAGCGCCTAAAGCACGCACAATGCGCCTTCGCTGCTGCCCCTCCTAGAATGGTTTTGCCATGACCACCACACGTCGTCCCAGCACAAAGCCACCGGCCGGCGGCGCGAGCAGTGGCGTGCGCGTGCTCAAGAAGTACCCGAACCGGCGCCTATACGACACGCAGTCGAGCAGCTACATCACGCTGGCCGACGTCAAGCGGATGGTGCTCGACGGCGAAGACTTCGAAGTCCGCGACGCCAAGGACAGCGCTGAGCTGACGCGCAGCATCCTGCTGCAGATCATTCTCGAAGAGGAGAGCGGCGGCGTGCCGATGTTCTCCACCGAGATGTTGTCGCAGATCATCCGCTTCTACGGCCACGCGATGCAGGGCGCGATGGGCGCGGTGTTGGAGCAGAACCTCAAAGCCGCGGCGCAGATGCAGGCTCAGCTCGCGCAACAGGCTCTGGCCAACCCGGTGGCGTCGGTGCAGGGCCTGATGGGCAACTACCTCGAGCAATCGCGCAGCTACTTCGAGAAGATGCAGCAGCAGATGGGGCCGGCCGGCGCGCTGTTCCCGGGCTTCGTGCCGCCGAAGAAGTGATGTTGCGGGACAATCCCGCGCATGACTGAATCCCCTGTTGTTGCCGCGCCCAAGGTCGGCTTTGTTTCTCTCGGCTGCCCGAAGGCGCTGACCGACTCCGAACTGATCCTGACCCAGCTCTCCGCCGAGGGCTACACGACGAGCAAGAACTACGCGGGCGCGGATCTCGTCATCGTCAACACCTGCGGCTTCATCGACGATGCGGTGAAAGAAAGCCTCGACGCGATCGGCGAGGCGCTGGCCGCCAACGGCAAGGTCATCGTCACCGGCTGCCTCGGCGCCAAGGCGGGCGACGACGGCGGCAACCTCGTGCGATCGGTGCATCCGAAGGTGCTCGCCGTGACGGGGCCGCATGCGACGCAGGAGGTGATGGATGCGGTGCATGTGCATTTGCCGAAGCCGCACGACCCGTTCACCGACCTGGTCCCAGCGCAGGGCATCAAGCTGACGCCCAAGCACTACGCGTACCTGAAGATCAGCGAAGGCTGCAACCACCGCTGCACCTTCTGCATCATCCCGTCGATGCGCGGCGATCTGGTGTCGCGGCCGATCGGCGATGTGCTGAACGAAGCGCAGCGGCTGTTCGAAGCGGGGGTGAAGGAGCTGCTCGTCGTCAGCCAGGACACGAGTGCGTACGGCGTCGATCTGAAGTACCGCACCGGTTTCTGGAACGGTGCGCCGGTGAAGACGCGCATGCTCGACTTGTGCGAGAAGCTCGGCGAGATCGCCGATGCGCATGGCGCGTGGGTGCGGCTGCATTACGTTTATCCGTATCCGCATGTCGATGACGTGCTGCCGCTGATGGCCTCGGGCCGCGTCCTGCCCTACCTCGACGTGCCGTTCCAGCATTCGCACCCGGAGGTGCTCAAGCGCATGAAGCGACCGGCCAGTGGCGAGAAGAACCTGGAGCGGTTGCAGCGTTGGCGCGTGCAGCTTGTCCCGAACTCGTCGTGCGCAGCACGTTCATCGCCGGCTTTCCGGGTGAAACAGAAGCCGAGTTCGAGCACCTGCTGCAGTTCGTCGGCGAAGCGGGCATCGACAGGGCAGGGTGCTTCGCGTACTCGCCGGTTAAGGGTGCCGCGGCCAACGAGTTGCCTGGCATGCTGCCGACCGACGTGCGTGAAGACCGCCGAGCGCGCTTCATGGCTGCGGCCGAAGCCGCCTCATCGGCGCGCTTGCAGCGCCGCGTCGGCGCGACGATGCAGGTGCTGATCGACAGCGCGCCGGCGCTCGGCCGCAAGGGCGGGGTGGGGCGCAGCTACGCCGATGCGCCGGAGATCGATGGCACGGTGCGCCTGTTGCCGCCGGAGAAAGCGAGCAGGACGCTCAAGGTCGGCGAGTTCGTGCGCGCAAAGATCGTCGCCGCAGAAGGTCACGATTTGATCGGAGTGGCGCTGTGACGCAGAAAACAACGCAACTCATCCACCATCCGTACACGCCGCCGCAGGGTTTCGCCTCGCCGGCCGTGCCGGTGCACAAGGGCTCGACCGTCTTCTTCGACAACGTGGCCGCGATGCGCTCGCGCCAGTGGCTCGATCGCAGCGCCTACACCTACGGCCTGCACGGCACGCCGACGAGCTTCACGCTCGAAGAGCGCATCGCCACGCTCGAAGGCGGCAAGCACACGATGCTCGTGTCGAGCGGCCTGGCGGCGGTGACAATGGTCGATATCGCGCTGCTGAAGTCGGGCGACCAGGTGCTGCTGCCGCACAACGCTTACGGACCGAACAAGACGTTCACGCGCACCGAGCTGGCGGCGTGGGGCATCGTTCACGCGGTCTATGACGCGATGGATGCCGCATCGCTCGCGGCGGCGATCACGCCGGCGACAAAACTCGTCTGGCTCGAAGCGGCGGGCTCGGTGACGCTGGAGTTCCCCGATCTGCGCGCGCTGGTCCGCGTGGTGCGTGAGCGCGCGCCGCAGGCGGTGATCGCGCTCGACAACACTTGGGGCGCGGGCATCGCGTTCGATGCGTTCGCATTGGGCATCGACGTGACGATCCACGCGCTGACCAAATACCCGTCCGGCGGCGGCGACGTTCTGATGGGCTCGGTGACCTGCCGCGACGAAGCGCTCTACCGCACGCTGGCACTGTCGCGCAGCCGCGTCGGCCACGGCGTCGGCGTCAACGATGTCGAGCTGGTGCTGCGCGCGCTGCCGTCGATGGCGCTGCGCTATGCGGCGCAGGATGCATCAGGTCGTGCCTTCGCAGCGTGGTGCCAGTCGCGCAAGGAGTTCGTGCGCGTGCTGCACCCGGCCTTGCCGGGCTCGCCGGGCCATGAGCACTGGGCTTCGCATTGCAGCGCGGCCGCGGGGCTGGTGACGGTGGAGGTCGATCCGCGCTTCGGCACCGCGCAGACCGATGCCTTCGTCGATGCGCTGAAGCTGTTTCGCATCGGCTACAGCTGGGCCGGGCCGATCAGCCTCGTCTTGCCTTACGACCCGAAGGCGATTCGCGACCAAGGCGCGCCGTACCGCGGCACGTTGATCCGCTTTTGCATCGGCCTCGAAGCCATCGAAGACCTGATCGCCGATGCGAGCCAAGCGCTGAGTTCAACGTTAAGCGTTCTTGCCGCCTGACACCTTGTGCCGCATCAGGCGGCCCTTCTCGCGCTCCCAATCCTTTTGCTTTTCGGTGTCACGCTTGTCGTGCTGCGCCTTGCCCTTGGCCAGCGCGATCTGCGCTTTCACATGGCCGCCCTTGAAGTGCAGATCCAGCGGCACCAACGTGAAGCCGCGCTGCTCGACCTTGCCGACGAGGCGCTTGATCTCTTCCTTGTGCATCAACAGCTTCTTCGTGCGGTCGGGCTCGGGCAGCACATGCGTCGAGGCCGAGCGCAACGGGTTGATGCGGCAGCCGATCAGGTGCAGCTCGCCGTCGCGGATCAGCACGTAGCCGTCGGTGAGTTGCACCTGGCCGGCGCGGATGGCCTTGATCTCCCAGCCCGCGAGCACGACACCGGCTTCGTAGGTCTCTTCGATGTGGTACTCGTGGCGCGCGCGGCGGTTTTCGGCAATCGACATAATTCCACTCAGTATATGAAGCACGTCAAGCGCTCGGTCCTGCTGTGGTACTCGCCGCGCGAGATGTACGAGCTCGTGACCGCGGTGGAGGACTACCCGATGTTCCTGCCCTGGTGCGCGCAGGCCGAAGTGGTGGCGCGCCACAACGACGGCATGACGGCGCGCCTGACGCTCGCCAAGAGCGGCCTGCGCCATGCGTTCACGACGCGCAACCACCATCGCAGCGGCGAGCTGGTGCGCGTCGAGCTGATCGACGGCCCGTTCTCCGAGCTCGAAGGCACCTGGTTGTTCTTGCCGGTGGCCCGCGGCGGCACGGCGCGTGATGCCGACGCGCCGGCGTGCCGCATCGAGTTCGATCTGCGCTATGCCTTTGCGAACGTGGCCCTCGAAACGTTGATCAGCCCGGTGTTCGACCGCATCGCCAACACGTTGGTCGATTCCTTCGTGCAGCGCGCAGAGCAGGTGCATGGTCCGCGTTGAGGTCGTGTACAGCGCAACGGCGCGGCAGGTCGATGGCGTGGCGCTGGTGCTGCTTCCCGCCAGCACCGTGCGCGATGCGCTCATCGCCAGCGGCTTGCTCGAACGGCACGGCCTGCTGATCGACGCCGTGCGTTGCGGCGTCTGGAGCCGGCGCTGCGATCTGGCGCGAGTGCTGCGCGACGGCGACCGCGTGGAGATCTACCGCGGCCTCACGGTCGATCCGAAAGAAGCGCGCCGCCTTCGCTACAAGGGCCAGCGCAAAGAAAAACGCCCGGCAGGGCCGGGCGTTTAGCGATCCGGGACAGCCGATTACTTCTTCGGCTCTTCCTTCTTCATTTCGGGCTTCTTCTCGTCGGCCTTGGCAGCCGGCTTGGCCTCGTCCTTCTTCATCTCGTCCTTCTTCGCGGCGGCGCCGGAAGCGGCGGCAGCGGCCGGCTTGGCTTCTTCCTTCTTCATTTCCTTCGCGGCGTGCGAAGCGGCGAAGCCGGAGGTGGCGAATGCAGCAGCGATCAGGGCAGCCAGGAGCTTGTTCATTTCAATACCTTTCGAAAGTTTGAAGATGCCTGCGCCCAACGAAAGGAGCTTGCAGGGCAGGGCGCCAACGCCGGCTGATCGGGCTCGGTTGACAGGGCCTAGAATTTCCCGTTCTCGAAAACCCTGCCCTCAAACCCCAGCCCAGGCTCACCATGTACCAGCACATCAAGGTTCCACAAGGCGGACAGAAGATCACGGTCAACAAGGACTATTCGCTCAACGTCCCCGACCAGCCGATCATTCCGTACATCGAGGGCGACGGCACCGGCCTGGACATCACGCCGGTGATGTTGAAGGTGGTCGATGCGGCGGTGGCCAAGGCCTACGGCGGCAAGAAGAAGATTCACTGGATGGAGGTCTATGCCGGCGAGAAATCGACCAAGATCTACGGCCCTGATGTCTGGATGCCGGAAGAAACGCTGGCCGTGGTTCGCGAGTACGTGGTCTCGATCAAGGGCCCGCTGACGACGCCGGTGGGCGGCGGCATCCGCTCGCTCAATGTCGCGTTGCGGCAAGAGCTCGACCTTTACGTTTGCTTGCGTCCGATCCAGTACTTCAAGGGTGTGCCCTCGCCGGTGAAAGAGCCCGAGAAGACCAACATGGTGATCTTCCGCGAGAACTCGGAAGACATCTACGCCGGCATCGAATACCAGGCCGAGAGCGACAAGGCCAAGAAGCTGATCAAGTTCCTGATCGACGAAATGGGCGTCACCAAGATCCGCTTCCCCGACACCTCGGGCATCGGCATCAAGCCCGTGTCGCGCGAGGGCACCGAGCGCCTGGTGCGCAAGGCGATCCAGTACGCGATCGACAACGACAAGCCCAACATGACGCTGGTCCACAAGGGCAACATCATGAAGTTCACCGAAGGCGGCTTCCGCGACTGGGGCTACGCGCTGGCGCAGAAAGAGTTCGGCGCGATGCCGATCGACGGCGGGCCGTGGTGCAAATTCAAGAACCCGAAGACGGGCAAGGACATCGTCGTCAAGGATGTCATCGCCGACGCCTTCCTGCAGCAGATCCTGTTGCGGCCGGCGGAGTACTCGGTGATCGCCACGCTGAACCTGAACGGCGACTACATCTCCGACGCGCTGGCGGCGCAGGTTGGCGGCATCGGCATCGCGCCGGGTGCGAACCTCTCCGACTCGGTGGCGATGTTCGAAGCCACGCACGGCACGGCGCCCAAGTACGCCGGCAAGGACTATGTCAACCCCGGCTCGGAGATCCTCTCGGCCGAGATGATGCTGCGCCACATGGGCTGGACCGAAGCCGCCGACCTGATCATTGCGTCGATGGAAAAGTCGATCGCCAGCAAGAAGGTCACGTACGACTTTGCACGGCTGATGGAGGGGGCGACGCAGGTCTCTTGCTCGGGGTTCGGGCAAGTGATGATCGATCACATGTGAAGCCGTGCCAGGGCGTCGCCTAGGCGTCCCGGCACCGTCAGGCAAAACAACCCCAGTTCGTTGGTTCGACTGTAAGCGGTCAGGGAACACATGTTGATCCGCAACGCGTAGTTGAAGGAGCATCGTGTCCACCAAGCAGCGAGGTGGACACGTGCATACCAATCAAGCGATCGTCATGGCGGCGGGCCGGCGCCGGCGTAAACACAGTGACGAGTTCAAGGCCCAGGCCGTGCGCGCGTGCGAACAGCCCGGCGTGTCGATGGCTGCGGTGGCGCTGACGCACGGCGTCAACGCCAACCTCCTGCGACGCTGGGTGCTGCGGCACAGAGCCGTCGGCAGCGCCGCACCGTCGACGGCCAGCAGCACCGCGCCTGCATTCGTCGCCTTGGCGCTGCCCGCGCCACCAGCAACAGCTGCCGCCGACATCCGCATCGACATCAAGCGCGGCGCCACGAGCGTGAACATCGCCTGGCCGGCCTTGGCCGCCGAGGGTTGCGCGGCCTGGCTGCGCGAGCTGCTGCGCTGAGCCGCACGCATGATCAAGATCGAGGCGGTGTGGATGAGCACCGCACCGCTGGACATGCGCGCCGGCACCGACAGCGCGCTGGCGCGCGTGGTGGTTGTCTTCGGCGCGGCGCGTCCGCACCACGCCTACTGCTTCGTCAACGCCCGCGCCAACCGCATGAAGGTGCTCGTACACGACGGCATCGGCATCTGGTTGGCCGCGCGCCGATTGCATCGCGGCCGCTTCGTCTGGGCCGGCGCCAACGACCACCCGATCATCAACCTGAGCAGCGCACAGCTCGACGCGCTCGTGCTCGGCCTGCCGTGGCAGCGCATCGGCGCGGCCGGCGTCATCACCGTGGTGTGATCGCGTGTTGCCAACACACTGATCAATCCGAGCATGTGCCGATGGTCAGCAGCAGGTGCGCGCTGCACACTGCTGCGCACATGCTCGACATCACGCAAATCGATCGCCAAGGACTCGACAGCCTCGACGCCGATCAACTGCGTGCACTGATCGGCCAACTGCTCGATCGCGGCGACCGCGATGCCCACGAGATCGTCTGGCGCGACACCAAGATCGACAAGCTGACCTTCGAGATCGCGCAGTTGAAGCGGCTGCAGTACGGCAAGAAGAGCGAGCAGCTCGGCACCGAGCAGCGCGCGCTGTTCGACGAAGCGGTGGACGGCGACATCGCCGCCATTGAGGAGCAGATCGCAGCGCTACAGGCCAGCCTGCCGCCCAAGGCCGGCGAGCACAAGCAAACACCCAGGCGCACTGCGCTGCCGGCGCGCCTGCCGCGCGTTGAGCGGCACCACGAGCCCGACAACACCAACTGCGCCTGTGGCTGTGCGATGAAGCGCGTGGGCGAAGACGTGAGCGAGAAGCTCGACTACACGCCCGGCGTGTTCACGGTCGAGCGCCACGTGCGCGGCAAATGGGCCTGCGCACAGTGCAAGACGCTGGTGCAAGCGCCGGTGCCCGCGGCCGTGATCGACAAGGGCATCCCCACCGCCGGCCTGCTGGCCCAAGTGCTGGTAGCCAAGCATGCGGACCACCTGCCGCTGTACCGGCAAGAGGCCATCTTCGGCAGAGCCGGTCTTGCGATCCCGCGCTCGACGCTGGCGGCCTGGGTGGGCCAGTGCGGCGCACGCTTGCAGCCGCTGGCCGACGCGCTCAAGAGCCAACTGCTGCAATGCCAGGTGCTGCACGCTGACGAGACGCCGGTGGCCATGCTCGCCCCGGGCAAAGGACGCACGCACCGCTCGTACCTGTGGGCCTACGCGGCCGCGGCGCAGGAGGGCTTGAAGGCGGTGGTCTACGACTTCACCGACAGCCGCTCGGGCGAACACGCGCGCGCCTTCCTCGGCCACGACGCTGCCAGGCGCGAACACGATCAGCTTGCCTGGACCGGCCACCTGGTGTGCGACGACTTCAGCGGCTACAAGGCGCTGTTCGCACGCGGCGTGACCGAGGTCGGCTGCATGGCGCATGCGCGGCGCAAGTTCGTCGAGTTGCACTTGTCGGGCAAGAGCGTGGTTGCCGCAACGGCCGTCGAGTTGATCGGGCAGCTGTATGGCGTGGAGCGTGAGATCAAGGCGCTGCCACTGGACGCGCACCTCGACCACCGGCGACGACGATCGGCACCGATTGCCGATGCGCTGCACGGCTGGCTCACTGCGCAGCGTGCGAAGGTGACCGACGGCACGGGTACGGCCAAGGCGATCGACTACAGCTTGAACCGCTGGGCGGCGTTGACGCGCTACCTGGACGATGCGCGGCTGCCGATCGACAACAACCACGACGAGCAGCAGATCCGGCCCTGGGCGACCGGGCGCAAGAACTGGCTGTTCGCCGGCACGCTGGCGGCCGGACAGCGCGCCGCAGCAATCACGAGCTTGATCCAGTCGGCCAAGCTCAACGAGCACGACCCGTATGCTTACCTAAAGGACGTGCTCGAGCGGCTGCCCACACAGCGCGCCAGCCAGATCGACGCGCTGCTGCCGCACCGTTGGACCCCAGCCGGCTGACACGCCCGACATCAATCGCGTCCGCGGTCAACATGTGTTGGCTGGCCGCTTACGTTCGACTGGGGTTTTTTGTTTCATCGCGGTTCTCGAGGGAGAAAGTTTCATGGATGCCGTCGAATTGCGACCTGTCGATCCGTCGTGAAGATGCCGGCACCATGAATCCATCCACTTTTGCAACTGGAGCCCAACATGTCCATCACCTTGACCCCCTATCTCAGCTTCGACGGCACGACCCGCGAGGCCTTCGCGTTCTACGAAAAGGCACTCGGCGCGAAAATCGAAACCATGATGAGTTATGCCGACATGCCTGCCTCGGCCATGCCGAGTGAAGGCTGTTGCGACGCGGGTGTGCCCAGCGGCGACGGCATCATGCATGCATGCTTGGCACTGCCCGGAGGCGCCATGCTGTTTGCCGGCGATACGCCACCCGGGCTGCCGTACGACGGCGTCAAGGGCGTGATGCTCGCGCTGCAGTACGACACCGTCGATCAGGCTCACAGTGCGTTCAACGCGCTGACCCAGGGCGGGCAGGTGACGATGCCGATGGCGCCTGCGTTCTGGGCCCAGACCTTCGGCATGTTGACGGACCGCTTCGGCGTGAGCTGGGCCGTCAACGGCGCGCCGATCGCGTTCAAATGACGCGCGGTACGACCCGCGCGTCGCCGAAGCCCTTGTCATCATGGTGGCCACGCGCAAGGGCGTTTGGCTTTTCCACGGCGACGCGCGGCGCAAGGCCTGGGTGGCGGACGGCCCGCATTTCCTCGGCCACAACATCAGCCACGTTCAGCTCGATCCTCGCGACGGCCGCACGCTATTGGCCGCGGCCAAGACCGGCCATCTCGGCCCGACGATCTTTCGCTCCACCGACTTCGGCCGCACTTGGAAGGAGGCGCGGCAACCGCCTGCCTTTGCCAAACCAGCCGACGGCGGCCCGCCTGCCCGCTCGGTCGATCACACCTTCTGGCTGACCCCGGGGCATGCCAGCGAGCGCGACAGCTGGTACGCCGGCACCTCGCCGCAAGGCCTGTTCCGCTCGGAGGACGGCGGTGTCAGCTGGACGCCGCTGCCGGCGGTGAACGACGACCCGCAGTTCCGCGAGTGGATGGGCTCGGTGCAGGACGGCACGCCCGACGGGCCGAAGCTGCATTCGGTGATCGTCGATCCGCGGGACGCGTCGCACCTTTACTTCGCGATGTCTGGCGGTGGCGTGCACGAGTCGCGCGACGCAGGCCGAAGTTGGTCAACGCTGATCGAGGGCATGGAGGTGGTCGAGGGCTTCGATGCCACCACCGTGACCTTCCACGACCCGCATTGCGTGCGCCTGTGCCCGAGCAACCCGGACCGGCTGTACCAGCAGAACCACTGCGGCATCTACCGGCTCGATCGGCCGAGGAGTACGTGGCAACGCATCGGCCGCAAGATGCCCAAGCGCGTCGGCGACATCGGCTTCCCGATGGTCGTGCATCCGCGTGACGCCGACACGGCCTGGGTGTTCCCGATGGACGGCACCGCCGTTTGGCCGCGCACCAGTCCCGACGGCCGTCCGGCGGCCTACGTCACGCGCAATGGCGGCCGCACCTGGCAGCGCCTGGACCAGGGCCTGCCCGAGACGCAGGCTTGGTGGACATTGAAGCGTCAGGCCATGACGGTGGACACGCAGGCGGCGCCAGCGCTGTACGTTGGCACCACCAGCGGCGAGCTTTGGATCGGCCGTGACGAGGGCGCGCGCTGGTCGAACATCGCGCGGCATCTGCCGGAGATCTACGCGGTGGAGGTAGCCGAGCTCGCATGAACCGCGGTCGCGCATCAGGCGCAGCGCAGGCGGCCCGATGAAGGTGCTGATCCCCGGCGCGCTCAGGTCGTACACGCACGCATCGCAGGTCGAGGCCGTCGGCGACACGCTGCACGCGTTGTTCGCCGACCTCGAGCGCCGCTACCCCGGACTGCGTTTTCGCGTCGTCGATGAGCAGAACCTGCTGCGGCCGCACATGCGTGTCTTCGTCAACGGCCTCAGTGTGCGCGAGCTCGGCCATGCGCTGCAGGCGGACGACTTCGTGGCCCTCGTGTTGGCGCTCAGCGGCGGCTGATCTTGGGTTCGGCGTTGACCTTGCAGAGACGACAAAGCAGCCCGCGCGAGGCGGGCTCTTTGTCGTTTGAACTGCCGTTTATGGCGCGGTCAGCCGGTGGTGCTGACGGGCGCGGTGCTGCCGCTGACCACTTCTTCCACCGGCTGTATGTTCTGCGCCTGATCGCCCTTCGGGCCCTGAAGCACGTCGTACGACACGCGACCGCCCTGCTTCAAAGTGCGAAAGCCTTCCATCTGGATGGCTGAAAAATGGGCAAAAACATCGGCTCCACCGCCTTCCGGCTCGATAAAGCCGAAACCCTTGGCGTCGTTGAACCACTTGACGCGACCTAATGCCATGATGACTACCTCTGAACGAATCGACTACTCAGCAATGAATGTATTGTCAATACTCTGCGCAAGGTTTGTCAATCCAATGTCCATGAAAGGCCCGGCTTGAGAAGCCGTGCTCAGGTGCCACCTGCTCTTGCAGTCGGGCAAGTTGCCGCAGCTTAAAATTGTCCTCATGGCCACGCCAGCTCCGCCCCCAACGCCCGCCAACCCCGCTTTGCCGGGGCGTGACGACGGCGAGGGCACGGTCGTCGCCGAAAAACAAGAGCAGCGCGTCGAGCCGCCGAAGCTCTACCAGGTCGTCATGCTCAACGACGACTACACGCCGATGGAGTTCGTCGTGCTCGTTTTGCAGGAGTATTTCCTGCATGACATCGATACCGCCACGCAAATCATGTTGAAGATTCACCATGAAGGCCGTGGCATTTGCGGGGTCTATAGCAAGGACGTCGCAGCAACCAAAGTTGAACTGGTGCAGGCTGCGGCCAAGCGAGCGGGTCATCCGCTGCAATGCACATTGGAGGCCGCATGATCGCGCAAGAGTTGGAAGTCAGTCTGCACATGGCGTTTGTCGAAGCACGCCAGCAGCGCCACGAGTTCATCACCGTGGAGCACCTGCTGCTCGCGCTGCTGGACAACCCGTCGGCGGCCGAGGTGCTGCGCGCCTGCGCTGCCAACATCGAAGACCTGCGCAAGAGCCTGGTCAACTTCATCAAGGAAAACACGCCGACGGTCGGCGGCGATGAAGAGGTCGACACGCAGCCGACGCTCGGCTTTCAGCGCGTGATCCAGCGCGCGATCATGCATGTGCAGAGCACCGGCAGCGGCAAGAAGGAAGTCACCGGCGCCAACGTGCTGGTGGCGATCTTCGGCGAGAAGGATTCGCACGCCGTGTACTACCTGCACCAGCAAGGCGTGACGCGGCTGGACGTGGTGAACTTCATCGCCCACGGCATCAAGAAGAGCGATCCGCCGGAGCCGGCGAAGAGCAACGAGAGCAGTGGCAGCAGCGAGGGCGAGAAGGAAGAGGCCGGTGACGGCAAGGGCTCGCCGCTCGACCAGTTCACGCAGAACCTGAACCAGTTGGCGCGCGAAGGACGGATCGATCCGCTGATCGGCCGCGAGAACGAGGTCGAGCGCGTGATCCAGGTGCTGTGCCGCCGGCGCAAGAACAACCCGCTGCTGGTCGGCGAGGCCGGCGTCGGCAAGACGGCGATCGCCGAAGGGTCTGGCCTGGCGCATCACGCAGGCCGACGTGCCCGAGGTGCTCGGCGATGCCACGGTCTATTCGCTCGACATGGGCGCGCTCTTGGCCGGCACGAAATACCGCGGCGACTTCGAGCAGCGCTTGAAGGGCGTGCTGAAGGCTCTCAAGGACCAGCCGGGCTCGATCCTGTTCATCGACGAGATTCACACGCTGATCGGCGCCGGCGCGGCTTCCGGTGGCACGCTCGATGCGAGCAACTTGTTGAAGCCGGCGCTGTCGTCCGGGCAGATCAAATGCATCGGCGCGACCACCTTCACCGAGTACCGTGGCATCTTCGAGAAGGACGCGGCGTTGTCGCGGCGCTTCCAGAAGATCGACATCGGCGAGCCGAGCGTCGAGCAGACGATCGAGATTTTGAAGGGCCTGAAGTCGCGCTTCGAGGAACACCACCAGGTCAAGTACGCGCTGACGGCGTTGCAGGCTGCTGCCGAACTCTCGGCCAAGTACATCAACGACAGGCATCTGCCGGACAAGGCGATCGACGTCATCGATGAGGCGGGTGCTGCGCAACGCATCCTGCCCAAGGCCAAGCAGAAGAAGACGATCACGCGGCTCGAGGTCGAAGAGATCGTCTCCAAGATCGCGCGCATCCCGCCGGCTTCCGTTTCGTCGGACGACCGCAGCAAGTTGAAGACGCTCGACCGCGACCTGAAGAGCGTCGTCTTCGGCCAGGACGCGGCGATCGACGCGCTGGCCGCGGCGATCAAGATGGCGCGCTCGGGTCTGGGCAAACCGGAAAAGCCGATCGGCTCGTTCTTGTTCAGCGGCCCGACGGGCGTCGGCAAGACCGAAGTCGCCAAGCAGCTCGCCTTCATCCTGGGCATCGAGCTGATCCGCTTCGACATGAGCGAGTACATGGAGCGCCACGCGGTCTCGCGGCTGATCGGCGCGCCGCCGGGCTATGTCGGCTTCGACCAGGGCGGGCTGCTGACCGAAGCGGTGACGAAGAAGCCGCATGCGGTGCTGCTGATGGACGAGATCGAGAAGGCGCACCCGGATGTGTTCAACGTGCTGCTGCAGGTCATGGACCACGGCACGCTGACCGACAACAACGGCCGCAAGGCCGACTTCCGCAACATCGTCATCATCATGACGACCAACGCCGGCGCCGAGACGCTGAACAAATCGACCATCGGTTTCACGACCAAGCGCGAGCAGGGCGACGAGATGGCCGACATCAAGCGCTTGTTCACGCCCGAGTTCCGCAACCGGCTCGACGCGATCATCAACTTCCGCTCGCTCGATGAAGAGATCATCCTGCGCGTGGTCGACAAGTTCCTGCTCGAACTCGAAGGCCAGCTCGCCGAGAAGAAGGTCGAGGTCACCTTCACCGACAAGCTGCGCGCGCATCTGGCGAAGAAGGGCTTCGATCCGCTGATGGGCGCACGGCCGATGCAGCGCGCGATTCAGGACACGATCCGCCGTGCGCTGGCCGACGAGTTGTTGTTCGGCCGCCTGACGGATGGCGGGCGCCTGACGGTCGATATCGACGACAAGGGCGAAGCGCTGCTCGACATCCAGCCGGCGAAGAAGAGCGACAAGCCGAAGGCGGAGTCGGCGGCAACGTCTTAGTACACCGCGGGGTCCTGCTTGTAGAAAGAAGACAACAGCCGGTACATCGCCGGCTGTTCTTCTTTCAGCGCCTGCGGGGTGACGAAGAAGGCTTCCGAGGAGACGGCAAAGAATTCGTCCGGCGCTTCAGCGGCGTAGGGATCGAGCACGGTCTCGTAGCCGCAAACGACGCGCTCGCAGAAGCGGTCGTACTCGGGCACCAGCACTTCGCTCCAGGCCCGTCGTTCAGCGGTGCTGGCGAGAACGGGGATGCCGTCGGCCTGGCCGTCGCGCAGATCGAGCACATGCGCGAACTCGTGGATGACGACGTTGTAGGCCGTCGGAGGTGCGTCGCCGTCTTTGCTGGGCAGCACGTCGGCCCACGACAACATCAGCGGCCCGCCTTCCATCGCTTCGCCGGCGAGTTCTTCGTCATAGGCGTGCACGATGCCGTGTTCGTCCACGACTTCGCGCGTGGCAACCACGGCATCGCCGTGCATGACGATGCCGACGAAAGCGTCGTAGTGATCGAGGCCCAGCTCCAATACCGGCAGGCAGGCCTGAAGCGCGACCGTCAGCGCAATGCGATCGGTGACAACGAAGCCTTGTGCACCGGCGAACTCCTTGCGATCGAGGAACAGGCTGGCCATGCGGCGCAGGCGCTCCTGCTGCTCGGGCGGCCGCGCGGCGACGAAGGGCAGATCGACCAGGCACTCTTGCCAGAGCACATCTGAAATCGCGCGGCGCTGCAGCGCACGCGCTTCGCGGCGTCTTTGCAGCCAGCCCGCCATCAAGCCGCCAGCAGATCGACGCGGGTGATACCGTCGCGCGTCAGGCGCAGCACCTGGGCGCGGCGCGGCGCGGCATCGCAGTCCCAGTCGCTGAGGACATGACGCGTGTGTCCGGGCGCGAGCACCTCGCTGCCGGGCCGGTGCGTGTGGCCGTGGATCAGCGTACGGCTGCCCGCGGCGTGCATCCACGACACCGCGGCGGCGGCATCGACGTCGGCGCAACCGGCCATCAGGTTGCCGCCGAAGTTCTCTCGCTTGGCTGCCTCGCTCGCATCGCGCATCTGGCGCGCGAGCTGCTGCCGTTCGGCCAGCGGCTTGGCCAACACCGCGTGCCGCCACGCATCGGTGCGCACCTCGGCGCGGTAGGTCTGGTAGTCGGTGTCAGCCAGGCACAACTCGTCGCCATGCGTCAGCAGCACGCGGTGTCCCCAGGCGTCGAGCAGCGTCGGGTCGGGAAGGGCGATCACGCCGCAGTCGCGCAGCATCGCCGCGCCGACGAGAAAGTCGCGGTTGCCGGCCATGAAGCTCACCGGCCGCAGCGACGCCGCCTCCTGCAGCACGTCGGCGGCGCGTTGTTCGAAGCTGCTGGGTGTGCGCGCATCGTCACCGACCCAGACTTCGAACAGGTCACCCAGGATGAAAACCGCATCGGCCGTGGTCTCGCGCAGATAGCCGGACCAGACGTCGAACGTGCGCGGCGTGGCCTCGCTCAGATGCAGGTCGGAGATGAACTCGATGCGCTGCCACGCGGGCTCGGCCTGGCACTCATAGACATTGGCCAGCGGCCGCAGGCCGGGTCCAGCTGCCGCCATCAGTCCACGAGCGTGACGCTCTTGATGACCACGTCTTCCATCGGCACGTCGTCGTGCATGCCCTTGCGGCCGGTGCGCACGCGCTCGATCGCATCGACGATCTCGGTGCCGCTGACCACGCGGCCGAAGACCGCATAGCCCCAGCCTTGCGCCGACTCTGCCGTGTGGTCGAGAAAGCCGTTGTCCTTGCAGTTGATGAAGAACTGCGCGGTGGCCGAGTGCGGCACGCTGGTGCGCGCCATCGCCAGCGTGTACTTGGCGTTCTTCAGGCCGTTGTTGGCTTCGTTGGCGATCGGCGCGTCGGTGGGCTTTTGCGTCATGCCGACGGCAAAGCCGCCGCCCTGCACCATGAAGCCCTTGATGACGCGGTGGAACACCGTGTCGGCGTAGTGGCCCTTGGCCGCGTACGCCAGAAAGTTCTCGACCGACTTCGGCGCCTTGGCGTCGTCGAGTTCGACGCGCATCGCGCCGGCGCTGGTGACCATCTCAACTGTCTTCGTCATCTCATTTCTCCAGAGTGGCTTTCTTGATCAGCACCGGCGTGGCCGGCACGTTCTGGTGTCCGCCCTTGTCGGCCACAGGCACGGCGCGGATCTTGTCCACCACGTCCATGCCCGAGACGACCTTGCCGAAGACCGCATAACCGTTGCCGTCGCGCGAGTTCGGCTGGTCGAGGAAGGGGTTGTCCTTGACGTTGATGAAGAACTGCGCGGTCGCGGAGTTCGGGTCCATCGTGCGCGCCATCGACACCGTGCCGCGCGTGTTGGACAATGCCCGTGCGCGACTCGAGCGGAATCGGCGCGCGTGTCGGCTTCTCTTTCATGTCGGGCTTCATGCCGCCGCCCTGGATCATGAAGTCTTCGATCACGCGGTGAAAGATCGTGCCGTCGTAGTGGCCGGCCTTGACGTACTGCAGGAAGTTGTCGGCCGACTTCGGCGTCTTCGCGGCATCGACTTCGATCACGATGTCGCCCAGGCTGGTGGCGATTTTCACTTTCTGTTGCGCGAAAGCGGGGGCGCACAACAGCGCGGCGGTGAGCATGACGGCAAGGCGGGTTTTCATGGGTTCACGTCTCCTGTGGCGCGCGCAGTGCGCCCGCTATACTGATTTTGAACATTCTATCGAGCGGCCTCGCAGCACCCAGCGGTACCGAGGCCGCTTTCTTTGTATCGACCGATGACGCTTCGACTGCACAACACGCTGACGCGCTCGCTGGAGGAGTTTCACCCGATCCGCGCGGGCAAGGTCGGCCTGTACGTGTGCGGCATCACCGTCTATGACCTGTGCCACATGGGTCACCTGCGCATGATGATGGCCTTCGACGTGGTGCAGCGCTGGCTGCGCGCGAGCGGCTTCGATGTCACCTACGTGCGCAACATCACCGACATCGACGACAAGATCATCAAGCGCGCGCTCGACCGCGGCATGACGATCCGCGCGCTCACCGACGAGATGATCGCGGCGATGCACCAGGATCTCGATGCCGTCGGCATCCAGAAGCCCACGCACGAGCCGCGCGCCACCGAGCATGTGGCCGGCATGCTCGGCCTGATCGAGAAGCTGCAAGGCAAGGGCCTCGCCTACCAGGCGCCCAATGGCGATGTGAACTTCGCCGTGCGCAAGCTGCCGGGCTACGGCAAGCTCTCCGGCAAGAGCCTCGACGAGCTGCGCGCCGGCGAACGCGTGGCCGTGCTCGACGGCAAGCAATGACCCGCTCGACTTCGTGATGTGGAAGTCGGCCAAGCCCACCGAGCCCGACGACGCCAAGTACCCGAGCGCCTACGGCCCCGGCCGGCCGGGCTGGCACATCGAGTGCTCGGCGATGAGCGCGGCGCTGCTCGGCGAGCCGTTCGACATCCACGGCGGCGGCATGGACCTGATCTTTCCGCACCACGAGAACGAGATCGCGCAGAGCGAAGGCGCGAGCGGCGGCACGTTCGCGCGCTACTGGCTGCACAACGGCTTCTTGAATGTCGATAACGAGAAGATGTCCAAGTCGCTCGGCAACTTCTTCACCATCCGCGACGTGCTGCAGAAGTTCGACGGCGAGACGCTGCGCTTCTTCATGCTGCGCACGCAGTACCGCAGCCCGTTCAACTTCAGCGACGCGCATCTCGAGGACGCGCGCACGGCGTTGCGCCGGCTCTACACCGCGCTGGGCAGCGTGACGCCATCGAACGCGCCGCTCGATTGGGCGCAGCCGCAGGCCGCGGCCTTCCGCGCGGCGATGAACGAAGACTTCAACACGCCCGTGGCGCTGGCGGTGATGTTCGAGCTGGCCAACGAGTTGAACCGCACGCGCTCGCCTGACACGGCCGCGCTGTTGCGTCATCTGGGTGGCGTGCTCGGTGTGTTGCAGCAGGCGCCGCAGGCGTACATGCAAGGCGGGCTCGATGCGACGGCGATCGAAGCGGCCATCGTCGCGCGCAATGCTGCCAAGGCCGCGAAGAACTACGCCGAGGCCGACCGCATCCGCAAGGAGCTCGCAGCGCAAGGCGTCGAGTTGAAAGACGGGCCGCAAGGCACGACCTGGGTTAAGGCCTGAGATGGTGAAGACCATCGAAGTCACGCCCGCGTACTGGGACGACGCCTGCAAGCACCTCGCGCGCCGCGACCGCGTGATGAAAAAGCTGATCCCGCAGTTCGGCGAGGCCCGCCTGCAAAGCCGAGGCGATGCCTTCACGACGCTCGCGCGCTCGATCGTCGGCCAGCAGATTTCGGTCAAGGCCGCGCAGGCGGTGTGGGACCGCTTCGCGCTGCTGGTCGATGGCCCGACGACCAAGCTGCCGCCGGCCGACGTGTTGAAACTGAGGAAAGACACGATGCGCGGCGCCGGTTTGTCGGCGCGCAAAGTCGAGTACCTCAAAGACCTCGCCACGCACTTCAGCGAAGGCACGGTCCATGTGCGCCAGTGGCAGCAGATGGACGACGAGGCCATCATCGAAGAGCTGGTCGCCATCCGCGGCATCGGCCGCTGGACGGCCGAGATGTTCCTGATCTTTCACCTGATGCGGCCCAACGTGCTGCCGGTCGATGACCTGGGCCTGATCAAGGGCATCAGCGTCAACTACTTCAGCGGCGAGCCGGTGACGCGCGTCGAAGCGCGCGAAGTCGGCGATGCCTGGGCGCCGTACCGCTCCGTCGCCACGTGGTATATCTGGCGCAGTCTGGACCCGCTGCCTGTGGAGTACTGAACACCATGAGCAAACGACACTTCCTCGAGTTCGAGCAGCCGATCGCCGAGCTCGACGCCAAGATCGAAGAGCTGCGCTATGTGCAGAACGAATCCGCCGTCGATATCTCCGAAGAGATCGGCCGCCTGGATGAAAAGAGCCAGCAGCTCACCAAGGAGATCTACAGCCGCCTGACGCCGTGGCAGGTGACGCAGATCGCGCGCCATCCGCAGCGGCCGTACACGCTCGACTACATCGGCGATCTGTTCACCGACTTCCACGAACTGCACGGCGACCGCGCGTTCGCCGATGACCTGTCGATCATCGGCGGCCTGGCGCGCTTCAACGGCCAGGCCTGCATGGTCATCGGCCATCAGAAGGGCCGCGACACCAAGGAGCGCGCGTTGCGCAACTTCGGCATGAGCCGGCCCGAGGGGTATCGCAAGGCGCTGCGCCTGATGCGCGTGGCGCAGAAGTTCAAGCTGCCGCTGTTCACCTTCGTCGATACGCCCGGCGCGTATCCCGGCATCGGCGCCGAAGAGCGCGGCCAGAGCGAAGCCATCGGCCACAACATCTTCGAGATGGCGCAACTCGAAGTGCCGATCATCGTGACGATCATCGGCGAGGGCGGCTCGGGCGGCGCGCTGGCGCTGTCGGTCGGCGACCAGGTGCTGATGCTGCAGTACTCGGTGTATTCGGTGATCTCGCCCGAAGGCTGCGCGTCGATCCTGTGGAAGACCGCCGAGCGCGCGCCCGAGGCGGCCGAGGCGCTGGGCATCACCGCGCACCGGCTGAAGGCGCTGGGCCTGATCGACAAGATCGTCAGCGAGCCCGTCGGCGGCGCGCACCGCGACTCGAAAGCGATGAGCGCGTCGTTGAAGCGCGCGCTCGGCGATGCGCTGCGGCAGGTGAATGATCTGAAGGTCAAGGAACTGCTCGACCGCCGCTACGAGCGCCTGCAGTCCTACGGGCGCTTCTCCGATACCAAAGAGGCATGAGCTCGCGGGTCGCGGTGGCCGTCAGCGGCGGCCGCGATTCGATGGCGCTGCTGCATTGCCTGGCGCGTGCGGCGCAGGCTCAAGGTGTCGAGGTCTGGGCGCTTCATGTGCACCACGGCTTGCAGGCGCAGGCCGATGAGTGGGCGGCTCTCGTCGAGCGAACCTGCAAGCGTTGGGCGGGCCATGGCCTGCCGTTGCACTTTGCGATGCAGCGGCTGCAAGGCAAACCGGCGCGCGGACAGAGCGTCGAGGCATGGGCCAGGGCAGGGCGCTACGAAGCGCTGGCGGCGATGGCGCGCGAAGCGGGTTGCGATGTGATTGCGCTTGCGCATCACCGCGCCGATCAAGCCGAGACCTTTCTGCTGCAAGCGTTGCGCGGCGCGGGTGCTGCCGGCTTGGCATCGATGCCTGCCAGTGCAGTGCGCGACGGCATCACCTGGGTGCGGCCTTGGCTCGAACAACCGCGCGAAGCCATCGAGGCCTATGTGCGTGCGCATCGCATCCGTTTTGTCGATGACGCGAGCAATGCCGATCCGCGGTTCGCGCGCAACCGCCTGCGCCTTGCCGTGATGCCGGCGCTGCGCTCGGCATTTCCGCAAGCCGATACCGCGTTGGCCGCCGCGGCCGCGCAGGCCGCGCGAGCGCGTGCGTTGATCGACGAGGTGGCGAGCTCCGACGTGGCAGCCGCATGCGATGACGACACGTTGGTGCAGGAACGCTGGCAAGGCCTGTCCCCCGTTCGCCAACGCGAGTGCCTGCGCGCGTGGCTTGCGCCGCACGCCGCGCACGGTGTGGCCGATGCGCTGCTCGATCGCCTGCTGCGCGAGTTGCCCGGCAAGCAGCCCGCGCGCTGGCAGCTCGACGGTGGCGGCGAGCTGCGGCGCTACCGAGGTCGCGTCACGATGCACCTGCCGAGCGTCGATGCGCCGGCGCAGTGGCCTTGCGCCGCCGCGGTCGATCGCGTCGGTACGCACGCCGTGCCGGGCATTGCAGCCTCGCTGCGTGTCAGCAAAACGCGCAGCAGTGGCATGCCATTGGCCTTGCTGCACAACGCAACATGGCGCGCACGCGAAGCCGCACAGCAGTTTCAGCGTGCCCCGGCCACGCCGCCGCGCAGCCTGAAGAAGCAGTACCAGGCCGCCGGCGTGCCGGCGTGGTCGCGCGATGCACCGCTGCTCGTGGCAGCCCACGGCCAACTGCTGTTCGTCCCCGGCCTGGGCATGGACGCGCGCGCGCTCGCTGCACCGGGCCAGCCGCGTGTCAGCTTGTCGTGGCAAACGAGCCGATAAAATCGCCGGCTCACACCGCACAACAAACATGGCATTGATCGTTCACAAATACGGCGGCACCTCGATGGGCTCGACCGAGCGCATCCGCAACGTTGCCAAGCGCGTCGCCAAGTGGGCGCGGGCAGGGCATCAGATGATCGTCGTGCCGTCGGCGATGAGCGGCGAGACCAATCGCCTGCTCGGCCTGGCCAAGGAGTTGCAGCCGGCGCAAATCACGCCGGCCGTGATGCGCGAGTTGGATGCCATCGCCGCCACCGGCGAGCAGGTCTCCGTCGGCCTGCTGTCGATCGCGCTGCAAGCCGAAGGCCTGCAGGCGGTGAGCTACGCCGGCTGGCAGTTGCCGATCGCCACCGACTCGTCGTTCACCAAGGCGCGCATCCAGCAGATCGACGACGTGCGCGTGCGCGTCGATCTCGACGCCGGCAAGGTGGTGGTCATCACCGGCTTTCAGGGCGTGGACGAGAGCGGCAACATCACCACGCTCGGCCGCGGCGGCAGCGACACCTCGGCGGTGGCCGTGGCCGCGGCGATGAAAGCCGCCGAGTGCCTGATCTACACCGACGTCGATGGCGTCTATACGACCGACCCGCGCGTCGTGCCCGAAGCGCGCCGCCTGGCGACGATCAGTTTCGAGGAAATGCTCGAGATGGCGAGCCTGGGCAGCAAGGTGCTGCAGATCCGCTCGGTGGAATTCGCCGGCAAGTACCGCGTCAAGCTGCGCGTGCTGTCGTCGTTCACCGAGTGGGACATCCCGATCGACGAAGAAGCCGCTTCCGGCACCCTGATCACTTTCGAGGAAGACGCAAAGATGGAACAAGCCATTGTCTCGGGCATCGCCTTCAACCGCGACGAAGCCAAGGTCACGATCCTCGGTGTGCCCGACAAGCCGGGCGTGGCCTACCGCATCCTGGGCCCCGTGGCCGAGGCCAACATCGACGTCGATGTGATCATCCAGAACGTCTCGCACGACGGCAAGACCGACTTCTCGTTCACCGTGCACCGCAACGACTACCAGCGCACGCTCGACCTGCTGAAGACGCAGATCGCGCCGGCCACCGGCGCGCGCGAGGTCACGGGCGATGCGCGCATCTGCAAGGTCTCGATCGTCGGCATCGGCATGAAGAGCCATGTCGGCGTGGCGGCGACGATGTTCCGCACGCTCTCCGAAGAGGGCATCAACATCCAGATGATCTCGACTTCCGAAATCAAGACCAGCGTCGTCATCGACGAGAAGTACATGGAGCTGGCGGTGAGGGCGCTGCACCGCGCCTTCGAGCTCGACGGCGAGCCTGCGGCGGCATGAGCGTTTAGAATCCGCGCCACTGGAGTCGTGACCGAGTGGCCGAAGGTGCTCCCCTGCTAAGGGAGTATGTGGGCAAAACCTGCATCGAGGGTTCGAATCCCTCCGACTCCGCCAAAGCACAAACGCCCCATTCGGGGCGTTTTTGTTTTACGCGACCTTCACACCCGCCTCGCGCAGGATCGCCTTGGCCAGCTCGATCACCGACAGCGGCGCCGACCCCTCGGCCTTGTTGTTGATAGTGACGAACGCACGATGCCCCTCGGCCAGCGCAGCGACCACCGCTCGCGCCAGGGCCTCGCGTGTCTTCGCATCCGGCGCTTGCAGGCGATCGAATGGCGCCCATTGCGACTTGGCCTGGTTGTAGCGCAGGCCCTGCTGCAAATTCCAGCGGCAGATGAAGTCACCCGGCCCGGCAGCGTGCACCGCCTGCATCTGGCCCGCCACCGGCGGCATGCGGTCGTGCAGCCCCACGCAGTAGCGAACGCGGTGCTGTGCCAAGTGCGTGGTGAAGCGCGGCGTCAACATGCGTGCGTCACGCAGCTCGACGGCGGTCAGCGCAAACGCCGGCATCGCCGGCACCACCGCGCGCCACAGCGCAGCGAAGCGATCGAGCAGGGCGTTGCTGTTGCGCAGCCAGATGGCGGACAGCGGCGAGATCTGGAACACCAGCGCACCGAGCTTGTTGCCCAGGCCTTCGATCGCCGGTTTGACCGCCGTGAGCAACGCACGCTGCGGGTCGAGGAAGAACGGGTTGTCCTGCAAAGGCGCACCGCTGTCGGCAGCACGCAGCACGGCGTCGGTGATCTCGCTCGGCGCCTTGACGACGAAGCGAAAGTCGTGGGGCGTTTGTCGCGCCAGCCTGGCATACGTGGCGGCGTCGATGGCGCGATAGAAGGTGCGATCGAGGCTGACCGTGCGCAGCAATGGATGTCGCGCATACGCCGCCAGGCCGTCACGGGACAGATCGCTTTCGCTGTACGGCCGGTCGTCCCAGACCAGTCCCGCCCAGCCTGGGAAGGTCCACGACGATGTACCGAGGTACAGGCGTCCGGCGAAGGCCGCTTCGAGTTGCGCCGCCATGTCACGCCAGGCTTCGTCAACGGGCGCCGCACCGACGCGGCTTGGCGCTGGCGGATTGGACGCGGCTAGCGCTTCAGGCCGGACCTCGGATTCGAAAAGGTCACCCTGAGCAGAGGCGGGCCGGCGTCTAGGCATCGTTCGATGCAGCCATGGCGTCAACTCAGCTCAGCGGAGGCCGACCGCCTTATGAGTTGACATAATATACATCGTAGTCAGTACAACACATGCCGCTTCAGTCGAAGAAGCGGTCCGACTCGCGGTCGATCACGGCGTCGTGTGTGGCAGCATCCGGCCCCTCGCCATTGGCATCGCGCTGCGCGCGATCGAGCGGACGGCAGATGCGGCGGTTCAGGCTTTCGAGACGCGGCGATGCTTCGACAGCGCGAAAGATCGCTTCCGGATCGGTCAGCAAGGCGAAGGGATTGGCGATCTGAGGGACAGCGTGCATGACGAGATTTCCTTGTGAGGTGATGCCACCGCGGCACACATTCACTCTAGGCACTGCCGTTCGGGGCGAACAGGCGCAGCGCGCCGCAACTGCACCCGGCGGGCCAAGAAATACACGCTAACGCTTCACGCTTTTCTGCAAACGTTCAACCAGGAAATCGCGGCCGCCAGCACGCGCCAGATCGACCGCATCGAGGTTGCGGCCGTTCGTCACCGAGGCCGACGCACCGCGCGCCAGCAGCAGATCGACACTGGCCTCGGCGCCATAGCGCGCGGCCATCATCAGCGGCGTGTCTTTGCCGGGGCTCAGGGCCTCGACCGGCGCGCCACGCTCGAGCAGCAAGGCCACGGTCTTCGGCTCTTGGCCGGTGGCGGCGTAATGGATCGGCGACCAGCCGTCCTTGTGCACCTGCGCGCCGCGGTCGAGCAGGCGCTGCATCCACGCCAGCTGGCCGCGCAAGGCAGCCATCATCAGCGCGTTCTCGCCGCTGGCGTTCTCAACATCGACGTCGAGCGCCGGGCTCTTCCACAGCGCTTCGGCAACCCGTGGCGAGTCGTCGCGCAGCGCCAGGATGAGGCCCGTCTGGCCCTTGGGGTCGCGCGAGTTTGGGTCGAACCCACGCTCCAGCAGCTTGGCCACGCCGCGATCGTCGTCGCGGTTGATGGCGATGAAGAAATCTTCGTACGCACCTGCCCTGGCGCTGGATACGACAATGAAAATAATGAGATAGAACAGAAACCTAAAGTGATACTTCATGCAGCTTTAACTTTGAAAAGGCGCTCGAAATTGGCGCTGGTGGCGCTGGCCAGCGCTTCGGGCGCGATGCCGCGCAGCGCCGCCACGGCGGCGCCCACATGCGCCACGTACGCCGGCTGGTTGGTCTTGCCGCGAAACGGCACGGGCGCCAGGTACGGGCTGTCGGTTTCGATCAGCAGGCGGTCGAGCGGCACCAAGCGCGCCACCGCGCGAAGGTCTTCGGCATTGCGGAACGTGACGATGCCGGAAAACGAGATGTAGAAGCCGAGGTCGAGTGCGGCTCTCGCCACCTCGGCCGTTTCGGTGAAGCAATGGAAGACGCCGTTCGCACCGCCCTCCTCGCGCAGGATCGCCAGCGTGTCGGCGCTGGCGCTGCGGGTGTGGATCACCAGCGGCTTGGCGCAGGCGCGCGCCGCGCGGATGTGGATGCGAAAGCGTTCGCGCTGCCACTGCATGTCGTCGATGCTGCGGCCGTTCAGGCGGTAGTAGTCGAGGCCGGTCTCGCCGATGGCAACGACGCGCGGCTTGGCCGCGAGCGTGAGCAGGTCTTCGAGCGACGGCTCGCGCACGCCCTCGTTGTCCGGGTGCACGCCGGCGCTGCACCAGAAGTTGTCGTAACTCGTGGCCAGCGCATGCACGCTCTCGAACTCTTCGAGCGTCGTGCAGATGACGAGCGCGCGATCGACCTGGGCCGCGGCCATGGCGGAGCGCACCTCGCCGATGCGATCGGCCAAACCTTCGAACGTGAGATGACAGTGGGAATCGACGTACATCAGCAGCGCATCCTAGCGCCGCGATGGCGTCAGATCGTCTGCGTGGGCTTGGCCGACTGGATGCTCGTGCCGAGGACCTCTTCGATGCGCAGCTTGAGCAGCCGCGTTTTCTCGTCGTTGGGGAAACGCACGCCCACGCCCTGCGTGCGCCCACCGGACGCATTGGCAGGCGTCACCCAGCCGACCTTGCCGGCGACCGGATAGCGCTGGTTGTCGTCGGGCAGCGAGAGCAGCAGGTAGATGTCGTCACCGAGCCGGTAGTCGCGTGTCGTCGGCACGAACAGGCCGCCTTCGGCGAAGAGCGGGATGTAGGCGGCGTAGAGCGCGCCCTTTTCGCGGAACACGAGCTGAATGACGCTCGGCCGCGATGCATTCGGCCCCGTCAGAGCGCCGGGCTGGGTTCGAGGGTTGGCTGCTGTGCTCATCTGCCGGTCAGTGTAGCCAATGCCCCGCCCGGCGCGGGGGCTGCAACCCGTGCCGTTTGCCACAGCGCCGCGGCCTGCGCCACCAGCGCCTCCACGCGCAGCGGCGCATGCCACGGGTGTTCGTCGTGGCGCGCCGCGCGCAGCAGCTCGGTCTGCCATGCCAGCAGCGCCTGCAGCGATGGCAGCGCGGGACGCAACGCCGGCGCCAGCGCGGCGGCCGTGAAAAACCGCGGATTGCCGCCGGCGTGCAGCGCCGACAGGTCATGGCAGAGCTTGTGCAGCGCATCGACCACACGCGGCACCGGCCACGCCGCGAGCGCGCCGGCGTGGCCGCGGCGCACGGCCTGCGGCAATCGCGACCAGGCCGCCGCATCGATGCCCTCGCCGTGCAGCGCCAACGCCGCCTGCACCTGCCCACCGGCCGCGGCCAGCAGCACCTCGGCGTCGGCCACGCCCTGCCCTGCGAGCCAGGCGCTGCCGGCCGCGGCCGACGGCGTTGCGATCGGCAAACGCTGGCAGCGGCTGCGCACCGTGGGCAGCAACGCCTCGGGGTCGTCGGCCGTCAGCAGCAGGCGCAATCGCCCCGGCGGCTCTTCCAGAGTCTTCAGCAGCGCATTGGCGGTGACGGCGTTCATGGCAGGCGCGGGATGGATGACGAGCACCTTGGCGCCGCCGCGTGCGCTGGTGCGCTGGCTCCAGTCGATCGCTGCACGCAGCGCGTCGATCTTGATCTCGCGGCTCGGCTTGGCCTTGCTCTTGCCTTCGCCGTCGTCGCCCGCTTCGGCGTCGTTGCTGCTCCAGCCCAGCGGCGTGCGCAGGGCCTCGGGCAGCAGCAGATGGAAGTCGGGATGCGAGTGCGCGTCCATCAGGCGGCAGGCGGCGCATTGGCCGCAGGCGCGACCGCCGGCGGGCGCTTCGCACAGCCAGGCCCGCGACAGCGCCAGCGCCAGCTCGAACTGGCCGAGCGCGCCGGGGGCATGCAGCAGCAGCGCGTGGGCGCGCATCGACAGGCCACGTGCCAGCGGCTCGTCGAGCCATGAAGGCCAGGCTGTGTCGCTCATCGCAGCAGCGCCTGCGCGGCATCGCAGACCTGCGCCCAGACCTGCGTCGGCGACGGCAACGCATCGATGCGCGTGAAGCGCGCAGGCTGCGCCGCCATGCGCGCCGCGTAGCCGGCTTGCACGCGCTCGAAGAACGCCGTGCTCTCGGCCTCGAAGCGGTCGGCCGCCGATGCCGACGATCGCGCCGCACGCCGCTGCGCGGCGACGGCGGCCGGCAAGTCGAACCACAGCGTCAGGTCCGGCTGCAACCCGGAATGGACCATCGCTTCGAGCTGCGACAACACCTTCGAGTCGAAGCCGCGGCCGCTGCCCTGGTAGGCGAAAGTGGCATCGGTGAAGCGGTCGCACAGCACCGTCGTGCCGGCGGCGAGCGCGGGCTCGATCGACTGCGCCAGATGATCGCGCCGCGCCGCAAAAACCAGCAGCGATTCGGTCAGCGCGTCCATCGGCTGGTGCAGCACGAGCTCGCGCACGCTCTCGGCCAGCGGCGTGCCGCCGGGCTCGCGCGTCACAAGCACCGCGTGCCCACGCTCGCGCAACCACGCCGCCAACGGCTCGATGTGCGAGGACTTGCCGGCGCCGTCGATGCCTTCGAAGGTGATGAAGCGCCCTCTGCTCACGGCTTGTTGCCGCGCTGGAACTGGTTCACGGCGCGATTGTGGTCATTGAGGTTATCGGAGAACACGCTCGAGCCATCGCCCCGCGCCACGAAGTACAGCGCCTTGCTCGGCGCCGGCTGCAGCGCCGCCTTGATCGAGTTGCCGCCGGGCAGCGCGATCGGCGTCGGCGGCAGGCCCTTTCGCGTGTAGGTGTTGTACGGCGTGTCGGCCTGCAGATCCTTCTTGCGCAGGTTGCCGTCGAACGATGCGCCCAGACCGTAGATCACCGTCGGGTCGGTCTGCAGCGGCATGCCGATGCGCAGCCGGTTGTTGAACACGCTCGACACCTTCACACGATCGGCTTCGGTGCCGGTTTCCTTCTCGACGATCGAAGCCAGGATCAACGCCTCTTCGATCGACTTCAACGGCACGTCCTTGGCGCGCTCGGCCCAGGCCGCTTCGAGTTTTTTCTGCAGCATCTGCTGCGCCGCGCGCAGCACCGTCATGTCGGTGGCGCCGCGGCTGTAGTGGTAGGTGTCGGGGAAAAAGCGCCCTTCGGCCGGCACGTTGGGCAGGCCGAGCGCGGCCATGATCTGCGCTTCGCTCATGTCCTTGGTGGTGGCTTTGAGCGACGGCGCCAGCGCCAGCGCCTCGCGCATCTGCTTGAAGGTCCAGCCTTCGGTGATGCGCACCACCTCCATCAGCGACTCGCCTTTCAACATGCGCTCCAGCAACTGAGGCGGCGTGATGCCGCGCTCGATGCTGTAGTTGCCGGCGCGCATCTGCGGTGCCTTGCCCGAGGCGCGGAAGAACCACCACAGGAACTCGGGCGGCGTCTGCACGCCGGCCTGCACCCACTTTTCTGCGACGCCGCGTGGCGAGGTGCCGGGCGCGATCGAGACCTCGACCGCATCGGCCGCCAGCGGCAGCGGCTGTTGCAGCCACCACCAGGCCGCGGCCGCGGTGCCCGCCGCGGCCAGCACGACGAGCAGCACGAGCCAGCGCAGCAAACGCATCACCATGGAGCTCCTGAGAAGTTCACACGTCATGATAATCAGCGCATGACTGCACACGTGAGCACTGATTTCGAAGGCGCGACGCCGCTGGCCGATTGGGGCGTGATCCGCGCCGCGGGCGCCGATGCGGCGAGCTTCCTGCAAAGCCAGCTGACGCAGGATGTCGTCGGCCTTGACGCCCAGCGCGCCACGCTCGCCGGCTGGTGCTCGGCCAAAGGCCGCTTGCTGGCCAGCTTCGTCGTCTGGCGTCCGGCCCCGGATGAAGTGCTGATGGCGTGCAGTGCCGACGTGCTGCCTGCGGTGCACAAGCGCTTGTCGATGTTCGTGCTGCGCGCCAAGTGCAAGCTGAGCGATGCCAGCAGCGAGTTGGCGCTGCACGGCGTGGCCGGTGCGGCGGCGACGGTGGCGCCCTGGCGCTGCGCCAACGGCCTGATCGGTCTGCCGGCGGTGCGCGGCACCGCACGCGCGCTGCGCGTCGGCGCCGCCCCTGCCCTGCCGGCACTCGATGCCGACGCTTGGTCGTGGCTCGAAGTGGCCAGCGGCGTGCCGCGCATCGTCGCCGCAACCGCCGAACAGTTCGTGCCGCAGATGGTGAACTTCGAAGTCGTCGGCGGAGTGAACTTTCAGAAAGGCTGCTACCCGGGGCAGGAGGTCGTCGCGCGCAGCCAGTACCGCGGCACCTTGAAGCGGCGCGCGTTCGTCTTCGAGTCGGCTGCCGCGGCGGCGCCGGCGCAGGAGATCTTTCACAGCGCCGACCGCGAGCAGCCGGCGGGCATGGTGGCGAATGCGGCGTCTTGGCAAGGCCGGCACCTGCTGCTGGCCGAAGTGAAGCTGGCCGCGCTCGACGGCGGCACGCTGCATCTGGGCTCCGCCGATGGCCCGCAGCTCACGCGCGCCGACATGACCTACGCGGTGCCGCTCGAAGCTGCAGCGTGAGTTCTCGTCGGCTGTTCATCTACTTTCGCGTCGAGCGCGAAAACGAAGCTGCAGCCGTGGCCGCGGTGCGCGAGTTGCATGCCGCGTGGCACTTCGAGATGCCGGGCTTGCGTTGTGAGTTGCTGCGGCGCGCCGAGCAAAGTGGCGATGTCACGCTGATGGAGACCTACTCGCACAGCGCGGGCGTTGGCAGGGCGTTGCAGGAGCGCATCGAGCGCGAAGCCGCGATGCGTTTGAGTCAATGCCTCGTCGGCGAACGCCACGTCGAAGTCTTTGTTCCATGTGCCTGATTGGCCTGGCGCTCGACGCGCACCCGCGCTTTGCGCTCGCCATTGCCGCCAACCGCGACGAGTTCTTCGACCGGCCGACCGCACCGCTCGACTGGTGGCGCACGTCAGCCAGCGCGCCGTGGCTGCTCGGCGGGCGAGACCTGTCGGCCGGCGGCACGTGGATGGCGCTGTCGGAGCAGGGCCGCGTCGGCATGCTGACCAATGTGCGCGACTTGCCGCGGCACCGCGCGGATGCGCCGTCGCGCGGTGCGCTCGTCACGGCCTGGCTCGACGGCAGCGAAGACAAGGCTCAGGGCCACAACCCGTTCAATCTGATCGGCGGCGATCTGCAAAGCGGCCATTGGTGGTGGCGCAGTGACCGTCTGCCCGCCACGCCGCTGGCGGCCGGCGTGCATGCGCTCTCGAATGCCGCCCTGAACGAACCCTGGCCGAAGGTGCAGCGCTTGTCGGCGGCGCTCGCGCAGGCTTTGCGCGGCGACGATGCCGGACTCGAAGTGCGGTTGTTCTCGCTGCTCGCCGATCGCAGCCTCGCCGACGATGCCGACCTGCCCGACACCGGCATCGGCCTGACGCGCGAACGCCTGCTGTCGCCGATCTTCATCACCACACCCGACGGCCGCTACGGCACGCGTTGCAGCACCGTCGTGCTCGGTGAGCGCCGTGACGACGGTTGGCAGCTCAGCGTCATCGAGCGCACGCACGGCCCGTCCGGCCAGACGACGCAAGAGCGGCGGGTGACGTTGCAGCGCTGGCCGCAGCCCGGCGAGCGCCCGCCGGTCAGGTGAGGGCGAGCATCATCTCCTGATGCTCGATGCCCGCTTCGACGAACGCCGCGCCGCGCGGCTGCCAGCCGTGACGGCGATAGAAGCCGACCGCGCTGGCCTGCGCGTGCAGCATCACCTCGCTGTCGCCACGCGAGCGCGCGGCTTGCACGAGCGCGTCGAGCAACTGCCGTCCGACCGCCCAGCCGCGCAGCGCCGCGATGACGGCCATGCGGCCGATCTTGCCGACGCCGCTGGCGTGCGTGACGAGGCGCCCGGTGCCGAGCGCCACGCCGAAGCGGTTGACCGCCAGCGCATGCACGGCGCCCTGCATCGGCGCCGTCGCCATCGAGCGATGCGTCGATGCCCTGCTCCTGCGTGAACACGGCGTGGCGGATCGGCGACGCTGACGCACCGAGCGTCGCCCAATCGCCGACGCGCACGCTGACCATCGGCTCGCCGGCCTCGAAGCCCAGCAGCACTTCGCGCAACGCCGCCGGCACCGGCTTCGAGGTCTGAGTCGCCGGGTCCGCGAAGACATAGACGAGCTCGCCGTGCACCAGGCGCTGCGCACCGCGGAACACGGCCGCCTGCAGCAGCATCGACGAGTTGCCGATGCGCAGGCAGCGGATGCCGGTTTCGAGCACCTCGTCGTAGCGCGCCGAGGCCTCGTACTCCAGCGTGGCCTTGCGCGCGTAGAGGTCGCCGCCCAGGGCGTGCATCGTGTCGTGGTACGGCAGCGCCAGCGCGCGCCAGTAGCCGGCCACCGCGGTGTCGAAGTACATCAGGTAGTGGCCGTTGAAGACGATGGCCTGCATGTCCACCTCGACCCAGCGCACGCGGTGGCGCTCGGCGAAGCGGAAGTCCTTGCGCTGCGGCGCGCTGGCGGTCACGGTGGTGGGCGTGGTCATTCGATGTCACTCCAGGCGTGTTTGAGCGCGTCAGCGGCGAACTGCTGCGCGGCAGCGGCCTGCTTCAAAACGCGTCCCATCTTGATGAAGTCGTGCGTCATGCCGCGCACCAGGTCGAGCTGCACCGGCACGCCGGCCAAGCGCAGTTGGTCGGCGTAGGCCACGCCTTCGTCGGCCAGCGGATCGCACTCGGCGACGATCACGCAGGCAGGTGCAACGCCCGACAGATCGTCGGCTTCGAGCGGCGCAAAACGCCAGTCGTGGCGCTGCGAGCGATCGATGGTCTGCTCGAAGAACCATTCGATCGTGGTCTCGTCGAGCAGAAAACCGTTGGCGAACAGGTGCCGCGAGGCGTGTGTGGCTGAGGCGGCCGTGCCCGGCGTGATCAGCAGTTGCAGCGCCAGCGGCAGGCCGTGATCGCGCGCCTGGATCGCGCACACCGCCGCGAGCGTGCCGCCGGCGCTGTCGCCGCCGACGGCCAGGCGTTGCGTGGCCAGGCCGAGCGTGGCGCCGTGTTCGGCGAGCCAGCGCAAGGCGCTCCACGCATCGTTTTGTGCGGCTGGAAAACGGTGCTCGGGCGCGAGCCGGTAGTCGAGCGCGATCACCGCGCCGCCGCTGCGCAACGCGAACTGCCGGCACAGGCTGTCGTGCGTTTCCAGCCCGCCGACGACGAAGCCGCCGCCGTGCAGGTAGAGCAGCGCCGGCAGCTTGTCGTGCGACGGTGCGTACAAACGCGCGCGCATGGCGGCCACGGTGATGTCTTCGACGCGCGGCAGCGCCGCACGCGGCGGTTCCAGCACTTCGGCGCCGGCCGCATACGCGGTGCGCGCTTGCGCCGGTGTCATGGCATGGAGCGGTGGCCGCTTGGCACGCTGGATGCGGTCGAGCAAGCCGCTCATCGCAGGTGTCAGCAATTGGGTCGGTGGGGTCATCGCAGCGGCGCCCGGCCGCCCGAAGCCGCTGCGCGCCCCCTCGGGGGGCAGCGAGCGTGAGCGAGCTTGGGGGTCATTCGGCGGAAGGATACTGGCGGCATGGCACACATCCAGTACCTGACCCAGATCCACCTCGACCCCGGCGCGGTGCAACTGCTGCGCAGCGAGTGCGAGCGCATCGGCCTGCGCAAGCCGCTCGTCGTCAGCGACGCGGGAGTGCGCGCCGCGGGCGTGCTCGACAAGGCGCTCGCAGCCCTCGCCGACATGCCGCATGCGGTGTTCGACGGCACGCCGTCGAACCCGACCGAAGCCGCGGTGCGCGCCGCCGCGCGCGTCTTCGACGCCGAGCGCTGCGACGGGCTGATCGCGGTCGGCGGCGGCTCGTCGATCGACCTCGCCAAAGGCCTGGCGATCGCGGCAACGCACGACGGCGCCTTGAGAACCTACGCCACGATCGAAGGCGGCAGCGCGAAGATCAGCGATCGTGTGCTGCCGCTGATCGCCGTGCCGACGACGGCAGGCACCGGCAGCGAAGTCGCGCGCGGCGCCATCGTCATCGTCGAGGACGGCCGCAAGCTCGGCTTTCACAGCTGGCACCTGATGCCCAAGGCCGCCCTGCTCGACCCCGAGCTGACGCGCGGCCTGCCGCCGCTGTTGACGGCCGCCACCGGCATGGACGCGATCGCGCATTGCCTGGAGACCTTCATGGCGCCGGCCGTCAACCCGCCCGCAGACGGCATCGCACTCGACGGCCTGGCACGCGGCTGGCTGCACATCGAACGCGCGACGCGCGACGGCAGCGACATGGACGCGCGCTGGCAGATGATGAGCGCGAGCATGCAAGGCGCGATGGCGTTTCAGAAGGGCCTGGGCTGCGTGCATTCGCTGTCGCACAGCCTCGGTGGCGTGAACCCGAAGCTACACCACGGCACATTGAACGCGGTTTTCCTGCCGGCGGTGATCCGCTTCAACGCCGGCGCTGAGTCGATGCGGCGCGACAAGCGCCTGCAGCGCATGGCGCAGGCGATGGGCCTGCCGTCGTGCGATGCGCGCGGCACCGAACTCGCCGACGCGATCCGCGACATCAACGCCCGCCTCGGCCTGCCGAGCGGCCTGGCCGCGATGGGCGTGACGCCCGATCTGTTCGAGCGTGTCATCGACGGCGCGATGGCCGACCATTGCCACAAGACCAACCCGCGCCTGGCTTCACGCGACGACTACCGCGAGATGCTCGCCGCTTCACTCTGAACACCATGCACCAGTGGTTCGCCCTCTCGTTGGCCGCGCTGCTCTCGGCCTGCGCCAGTGCACCGTCGGCGCCGGTGCTCGCGCCGAACGACAACCTGCTGGCGCAGGGCATCCCGCCGATCCCGATGTCGCTGGTCGATCGCGTGACCCGCTACACCGAGTTTCGCGGCCACAGCTTCGTCGAGTGGCATCCGACGAACAACGAGATGTTGGTAGCGCACCGCAAGGCCGGCGACAACGTGCAGCGCATCTACCGGCTCGATCGGCCGCTCGGCGAGTTGCAGCAACTGACCGACGGCGCCGAGCCGATCACGCGCGCGAGCTGGGAGCCGCGCCAGGGCCGCTACATCGTCTTCGAGCGCTCGCAAGGCGGCGACGAGGCCGCCCAGATTTACCACCTGGACTTAGCCACGCGCCAGAGCACGCTGCTGACCCATCCGGATGAAGCGCACCAGATCGTCGGCTGGGTGCGGGCCACGTCGCAACTGCTCTACACCGCGGTGCCGCTGGACCGCACGGCGCAGGGCGGATCGCGGCCGCGCATCGACACCGCGCTGTGGATCGTCGATCCCGAGCAGCCGACATCGAAGCGCAAGCTGGCCGATCTGCCGGGCCCCGGCTGGTTCGGCGGCTCGCTGTCAGACGACGGCCGCAGCGTGGCCTTCACGCGCTACCTCTCCGCGGCCGAATCGCAGGTCTGGCGGGTCGATGTGGCCAGCGGCGCGCAGCGGCAATTGCTGCCGGCCGCGGGCGAATCGATCAGGGCCACGCACTTCGATGCCGGGTTCTCCAAGGACGGCAAACGCCTGGTACGTGATCAGCGACCGCGCCGGCGAATTCCGCGAGCTGATGGCGCTCGAAGTGGCCAACGGCGCGCTGACGAGCCTGACCAGCCATATCCGCTGGGACGTGACCGGCGCGGCGCTGTCCGACGACGGGCGCTGGATCGTCGCGCAGGTCAACGTCGATGGCCGCGACGAGCTGCGCGTGTTCGATGCCGCGACGTTGAAAGAAACCGCGGCGCCTGCCGTGCCGGCCGGCCAGATCGGCAGCATGGGCTTCCACCGCGGCCTGCAACGCATGGCCTATTCGGTCAACAGCGCCAAAGGCCCGAGCGAGCTGTTCGCGCTCGACCCCGCGAGCGGACGCAGCGAGCAGTGGACGCGTGCGCAGGCGCCGCCGGGGATCGATGCGTCCGCTTTTGCCGAACAGTCGCTGGTGCGCTGGAAGAGCTTCGACGGCTTGCCGCTGTCGGCCATCGTCACCCGCCCGCCGGCGCGCTTTGTCGGCAAGCGGCCGGTGATCGTCAGGGTCCACGGTGGACCGGAAGCGCAGGCACAGATGGGCTTTCAGAACCGCTGGAACTACTTCGTGCAAGAACTCGGCGTCACCGTCATCGAGCCCAACGTGCGCGGCTCGTCGGGCTACGGCAAGACCTTTCTGACGCTCGACGACGGCATCAAACGCGAAGACTCGGTGAAGGACATCGGCGCCCTGCTCGACTGGATTGCGCAGCAGCCCGACCTCGATGCGCAGCGTGTGCTCGTCACCGGCGGCAGCTACGGCGGCTACATGACGCTGGCTGTGGCCGTGCACTACAGCGACCGCATCGTCGGCGGCGTGCCGATCGTCGGGCCGAGCCACTTCGCCACCTTCCTCACCAACACCGAGAGCTACCGCCGCGACCTGCGCCGCGTCGAGTACGGCGACGAGCGCGACCCGGCGACGCGGGCCTGGATGGAGAAGACCGCGCCGCTGAACAACGCCGACAGGATCAGCAAACCGCTGTTCGTCGTGCAGGGCAAGAACGATCCGCGCGTGCCGTTCACCGAGAGCGAGCAGATCGTGGCCAAGGTGCGCGCCAACGGCCTGCCGGTGTGGTACCTGCGCGGCGAAAACGAAGGGCACGGTTTTGCGCGCAAGGAGAACGCGGACTTTTGTTCTACGCGATGGTGAGGTTCGTCGAAGAGCGCTTGCTCGCGCCTTGATCGACGTGCCGGTGTCGGTGCAGGGGAAGCGTCTGAGGAGCCGTTGTCCGACAGACCCCGGCCTGCCGCGGCCCGACAGTGAAGGCCCTACTTTCACCGTTTCACAGGAGCACGCATGAACAAGGACCAAGTCAAGGGTCGCATCGACCAGGCTGCCGGCAAGATCAAGGAAGAGGTCGGCGACCTCGTCGGCAACAAGAAGATGGAAAACGAAGGCCGCGTCGAGAAGAACGTCGGCCAGGGCCGCGCCAAGGTCGGCGACGTCAAGGAAGACGTCAAGGAAGTGGTGAAGAAGCGCTGATCGGCGTCTCGGCAGTCAAAGCAGAAGCGGGGCCCTCGGGCCCCGCTTCTGCTTTGCCGAGAGATCGAACATGCGGCCGTCACTTTGAATCCGACGACAGGGCTTTGACCAACCGGTAGAGATACTCGTGCCCATCGAGAAAGGACTTGACGAGGATGCGCTCGTCTTTTCCGTGAATGCGAACATCGACCACATCGGTGGCGAGTCCCGAGTGACCGTATGTCGGGATGCCCGCGTTGCGCAAGAAGCTGCCGTCTGTTGCAGCCGCCAGCATCGTCGGGATGACGGGAATGCCCGGCCAAAACTCGGCTGACAGCCGCTCGACCGTGCGCACGATCTCCGGGTTCAGCGGCGACGGCGGGCTAGGGACAGGCGTGCCGATGGGCGTGACGGAAATCTGATCATCGGCGAGAACGCGAACCAGTGTCTTCTGGACTTCTTCGATGGGCTCGCCGGGCAGGATGCGGCAGTTCACGCTGGCGCGCGCGGTTTGCGGCAACGCGTTGACGGCGTGCCCTCCCTCCAGCAAGGTCGCGACGCAGGTCGTGCGCAGTTGCGCGTTGTAGGCGGGCGTGGCCGACAGGCGGGCCGCGGCAGCCGCGTCCGGTGCGGCGGAAGCCACGGCCCGCATGTCGGCCTTGACCTGAGCCTCTTCGAGCGCGGCCGCGCGTTCGAAGAAGGCGCGCGTGGTGTCGTTCAACTGGATCGGGAAATCGAAGCGCGCAAGCCGCGCCAAGCCCTCGGCCAGGTGATAGATCGCGTTGTCCTTGGACGGCAGCGAACTGTGTCCGCCACGATTCTTGACTTCGAGCCGGTAGCTGAACGACACCTTCTCGCTGGTCTGAAAGGCGTTGCGCAAGGGCTTGCCGTCTTTCAGCGCGACGCCCCCGCCCTCGTTCAGCGCGAACTCGGCATCGATCAGGTCGCGGTGGTTCTTCAGCAGCCACTGGATGCCCATCGCATTGGCATCGAGAATCTCTTCGTCCGCTTCCAGCGCGACGATCAGATCCCGGTCGGGCCGATAGCCTTCTTGTTTGTAGCGGATCAGGTTGGCGACGAAGACCGCGGCCATGAACTTGTCGTCCCACACACCGCGCCCGTAGAGATAGCCGTCCTTCTCCAAGAGCTTGAAGGGATCGACCGACCAGTCCTCGGGCTTGGCGTCGACGACGTCGAGGTGGGCGAGCAGCAGGATCGGCTTTCGAGCGCCGGTGCCGCGCAGCCGCGCGACCAGGTTCCCCTTGCGCGGCGCCGGCGAAAGGACCCTCACGTCGGCATCCGCGAAGCCTGCCGCTTTCAAGCGCTGCGCCATTGTTTCCGCGGCCTTGAGCGTATCGCCCGTGGCCGTCACGGTGTTGATCTCGACCAGTTCCTTGTGGATGTCGCGCGCGAGTTGCTGGTGAGAAGTCAGCGTCTGGGCACAGACCGAACTCATGAAAGCAGCGGCAGCGAGGATCAGCGCGCGTGATGGATTCGCGGACTTCATGGTGGTTCTCCACAATGTCTTTTTGACGAACGTTCGCGATGTTGCCGCATGCATGGCGCGTTTGGTGTGGCCGAGCGCGCGCGTGCATAAAAAAGGCCCGGCAGCGCCGGGCCCTCTGCGGAAAGGGCTTCAGCCCTGTCAGTGCTGCGCCTTCGCGCCCCCCTTCGCGCCGCCCTTCGCGCCACGCTCATCGAAGAACTGCTCGTCCTCCGTCGAGCCCTTCAGCGCCGCCGTCGAAGCGTCGCGCTCGATCGTTGTCGTCACCGCGTCGAAGTATCCGGTGCCCACTTCGCGCTGGTGCTTGACCGCGGTAAAGCCGCGCTCGGCCGCCTCGAATTCCTTCTCCTGCATCTCGACGAAGGCCGTCATGTTGTTGCGCGCGTAGCCGTAGGCCAGGTCGAACATCGAGTAGTTCAAACTGTGGAAGCCGGCCAGCGTGATGAACTGGAACTTGTAGCCCATGGCACCGAGTTCACGCTGGAACTTGGCGATGGTCGCGTCGTCGAGGTTCTTCTTCCAGTTGAACGACGGCGAGCAGTTGTAGGCCAACAGCTTGCCCGGGTACTTCTTGTGGATCGCATCCGCAAACGCTTTCGCAAACGCCAGGTCAGGCTTGCCGGTTTCGCACCAGATCATGTCGGCGACGGCGGCATACGCCAGGCCGCGGCTGATCGACTGCTCGAGGCCGTTCTTGGTCCGGTAGAAGCCTTCGACGGTGCGCTCGCCGGTGAGGAAGGGCTTGTCGTTGTCATCGACGTCGCTGGTGACGAGGTCCGCCGCTTCGGCGTCGGTGCGCGCCAGCAACACAGTCGGCACGCCCATCGTGTCCGCGGCCAGTCGTGCGGCGGTGAGCTTGGCCACCGCGTCGCGCGTCGGCACCAGCACCTTGCCGCCCATGTGGCCGCACTTCTTCACCGACGCCAACTGGTCTTCGAAGTGCACTCCCGAGGCGCCGGCTTCGATCATCGCCTTCATCAGCTCGAAGGCGTTGAGCACACCGCCGAAACCGGCTTCGGCATCGGCCACGATCGGCGCGAAGAAGTCGATGTCGTTCTTGCCCTCGCTCCACTGGATCTGGTCGGCGCGCGCAAAGGTGTTGTTGATGCGCTTGACGACCTTCGGCACCGAATCGACCGAGTACAGGCTCTGGTCGGGGTACATCTCGCCACCGGCGTTGGCGTCGGCTGCAACTTGCCAGCCCGACAGGTAGATCGCTTTCAGGCCGGCCTTGACCTGCTGCATCGCCTGGTTGCCGGTGAGCGCGCCGAGCGTGTTGACGAAGGGCTCGGTGTTGACCAGATTCCACAACTTCTCGGCGCCGCGCTTGGCCAGCGTGTGCTCGATCGGCACCGAGCCGCGCAGGCGCACCACGTCGGCGGCGCTGAAGTTGCGCTGGACGCCCTTCCAACGCGGGTTCTCGGCCCATTCCTTGGCGAGGGCGGCGGCTTGCTGGTCACGGGTTGGCTGGCTCATGCGAAAACTCCTTGAGTTGAGAAGCGGAATGGCGCGATCGTAGCCGGGAGAGTTGACTTATGTCTTATATAAGACAAAAAATCTTTCTCAATCAAATCAATGACTTGATCTGATCATCCCGCAAAGCGGAATCCTGTTGCTCTGCACAAAATCTCGTGTGTTGCCTCCGGATAGCAGTATTCCGCTATCCGGAACGCGGTGCCGCGATTGCAAAACGAGGCCGCTCCGTATCATCGCCAGCCCTTCAGCCCTTGCGAACGAGCGCCATGTCCGGCTTTGCCTTCGAATCGAACACGGCGTTCCTGAAAGCTCCCTCAGCCCTCGCGCAGCCCTACGCGGTGGCCGGCGTCGCCTGGGACGGCGCCACCACCAACCGGCCTGGTGCGCGCTTCGGCCCGCGCGCGATCCGCACCGCGAGCCACATGCTGTGCGACGGCACGCATCCGCACTTCAACGTCAGCCCGCTCGGCCTGCTCGGCGACGCCGGCGACCTTGCGTTGCCCAACACCAGCCTGGCGGCGATGCGCGAAGCGATGGCGCCGCTGATCGCGCCGCTGCTGGCACGGCATCACATGGCCTGGCTCGGCGGCGACCACTCGATCACGCTGCCCTTGTTGCGCGAGTACAGAAAACGCCTCGGCCGGCCGCTCGCGGTGCTGCACTTCGACGCCCACTGCGACACCTGGAAAGACCATTTCGGCGAGCCCAGCGGCCACGGCACCTGGGTCTATGAAGCGATCGAAGAAGGCTTGGTCGTCAAGGAATGCTTCATGCAGCTCGGCATCCGCTCGGCCGGCGAGCGCGCCGCGCGCGAGTACGTGCGCGACCAGGGCGGCGCGATCTACACGGCGCGCGCGCTCCGCGGCCTCGAGAGCCCGACGCAGCTGTACTTCGTGCTCGACGACCTGCGGCGCCGCATGGCCGCCCAGGGCAATCCACCGCTTTACGTCAGCCTCGACATCGACTGCCTCGACCCCGCCTTTGCCCCAGGCACCGGCACGCCCGAGCCGGGCGGCCTGTCCACGAACCAGGTGCTGTCGCTGCTCGAAGGACTCGCAGCGTTCGACTGCGTCGGCATGGACTGCGTCGAAGTCGCGCCGCCGTACGACCATGCGGAGTTGACGAGCTACGCTGCGGCGCACTTCGTCTGGACCTACCTGTGCAGCCGCGTGGCGCGAGCGAAGTAGCTCCCGCGCCGCGGTCGTGTCGATACTGCGGCCGCGCGGGTAAGCTCAGGCCCGTGGGGCAAGGGGGCACACTGCCCGCTCCATCCCACCTCACATCGCATGGAGATCGACATGGCTGAACGCATGGACGCCTACTGGATGCCCTTCACCGCCAACCGCCAGTTCAAGAAGGCGCCGCGCCTCTTGGCCAGGAGCGAGGGCATGTACTTCTGGACTCCGGAGGGCCGGCAGATCCTCGACGGCGTGGCCGGCCTGTGGTGCGTCAATGCCGGCCACGCGCGGCCGAAGATCGTCAAGGCGATTGCCGAGCAGGCGGCCGAACTCGACTTCGCGCCGCCGTTCCAGATGGCGCATCCGAAGGCCTTTGCACTCGCAGAAAAAGTCGCTGGGCTGGCACCGGCGGGCATGAACAAGGTCTTCTTCACCAACTCCGGCTCTGAGTCGGTGGAGACGGCGCTGAAGATGGCCATCGCCTACCACCGCGTGCGCGGCGAAGGCTCGCGCACAAGGCTGATCGGCCGCGAGCGCGGTTATCACGGCGTCAACTTCGGCGGCATCTCGGTCGGCGGCATCGTCGCCAACCGCAAGATGTTCGGTACGCTGCTCGCCGGTGTGGATCACATGCGGCACACGCACGATCTGTCGAAAAACGCGTTTGCCGTCGGACAACCGGAGCATGGCGCCGACCTCGCCGACGATCTCGAGCGCATGGTGACGCTGCACGACGCGAGCACGATCGCCGCCGTCATCGTCGAGCCGATCGCCGGATCGACCGGCGTGCTGATCCCCCCCAAGGGTTACCTGGAGCGCCTGCGCGCGATCTGCGACAAGCACGGCATCCTGCTTGATCTTCGACGAGGTCATCACCGGCTTCGGCCGCACCGGCAATGCGTTCGCAGCGCAGACGTTCAACGTCACGCCGGACCTGATCGCCTGCGCCAAGGGCATCACCAATGGCGCCGTGCCGATGGGCGCGGTGATCGCCAAGCAAGGCATCTACGACGCCTTCATGCAAGGCCCCGAGCACCTGATCGAGTTCTTCCACGGCTACACGTACTCGGCGCATCCTCTCGCCTGCGCCGCTGGCCTGGCCACGCTCGAAACCTATGCCGACGAAGGCCTGCTGACGCGCGCGCAGCAGATGGCCGGCACGTTCGCCGACGCGGTGCATTCTTTGAAGGGGCTGCCGAACGTCATCGACACGCGCAACTTCGGTTTGGTCGGCGGTGTCGAGCTGGCGCCGCTGCCCGGCGAGCCGGCCAAGCGCGCCTTCAATGTCTTTCTCGAATGCTGGGAGCAAGGCGTGCTGGTGCGCACCACCGGCGACATCGTCGCGCTGTCGCCGCCGTTGATCGTCGAGAAGGCCCATCTCGAGCGCATCGTCGATGTGCTCGGCAACGCGATCAGGAAGAACGCATGACGTTCACAGCCATCACAGCAAAGGACGCTGCCTAGCGCTTACCGCATGTCTTTCGTCGAGACCGATCGCGAGCTGACGCGGCATTCGTACTACGCCGCGACCGCGCCCCGCACTCAGGCGTTCGCGCCGCTGCCGGCGGGGGAAGTTGCATGCGACGTGGCGGTGGTCGGCGGTGGCCTGGCGGGCCTGTCGGCGGCAATTGAGCTGCGCGACCGCGGCTTTGCCGTCACGCTGCTCGAAGCACAGACCATCGGCCACGGCGCCAGCGGGCGCAACGGCGGCCAGGCGATCTACGGCCTGGCCTGCGACATCACGACGATCGAAGACCAGCTCGGCCGCGACGCCGCGCGGCAGGTCTTCGCGATGTCGCTCGAAGCGCTCGATCTGATCCGCGAGCGCATCGCGCGCTTCGACATCGACTGCGATTGGCGCGACGGCTACCTCGGCGTGGCGATGAATGCGCGCAAGGCGCGGGCGCTGCGCGACGAGGTCGATCTGCTGGCCGAACGCTACGAGCATGCGCTGACCTGGGTCGACGCGCAGCGACCTGCCGCAGTGGATCGACAGCCCGCGCTATGTCGCCGCCGCGCACGACCCGCGCTCGGGCCATCTGCATCCGCTGAAGTACACGCTGGGCCTGGCGAAGGCAGCGGCATCGCTGGGCGTGTCGCTGCACGAGAACACGCGCGGTCACCGCGCTCAACAACGAAGCGGCGGGTGTTCGCCTGACGACGAGCCAACGGCGCCACCCTTCGCGCGCGCCATGTGCTGCTGGCCGGCAACGTCTATCTGCAGGCGCTGTCGCCGTCGCTCGCGCCCACGCTCGGCGCGCGCATCATGCCGGTCGGCACCTACATCGTCTGCTCCGCGCCGGTCGCACCCGAACTCGCCGCGTCGCTGATCCCCTGCGGCGCCGCGGTCTGCGACAACAACTTCGTGCTCGACTACTTCCGCACCACGCCCGATCACCGCCTGCTCTACGGCGGGCGCGTCAGCTACAGCACGCGCACGCCGATGGACCTGGCCACGTCGATGGCGCAGCGCATGCAGACCACCTTTGCGCAACTGCGCGGCGTGCAGGCCGAGTACGCCTGGGGCGGCTTCGTCGATATCTCGATGAACCGCGCGCCGGATTTCGGCCGCCTGCCGGAGTTCGGCGATCGGGTCTATTACTTGCAAGGCTTTTCGGGCCACGGCCTGGCGCTCACCGGCCTGGCCGGCAAGCTGGTGGCCGAAGCGATGGCCGGCGATGCCTCGCGCTTCGATGTCTTTGCGAAGTTGAAGCACCTGCCCTTCCCCGGCGGCGCCGCGCTGCGCACACCGGCGCTGGTGCTCGGCATGGCTTACGCTCGCCTGAAGGATCTGCTCTGACCATGAAGCCCAAACCGATCGTTCTCATCCCGGCGTGCAACCGCATCGTCGGCAAGCACCCGTTCCACATCGCCGGCAAGAAGTACACCGACTTCATTCGCCTGGCCGATTGCCAACCGCTGATCGTGCCCACCGCGTCGGCCGACGAACTCGAGAGCCTGCTCGATCTGGCCGACGGCGTGCTGCTCACCGGCTCGCCGTCGAACGTGCACCCGAGCCACTTCAGCGAAGACGTGCACGACCCTTCCCTGCCGCTCGATCCGGACCGCGACGCGTGGACGCTGCCGCTGGTGCCCAAGGCGATCGATCGCGGCATCCCGTTCTTCGCCATCTGCCGCGGCACGCAGGAAACGAATGTCGCGCTCGGCGGCAGCCTGCACCAGGCGGTGCACGAGATCAGCGGCCACATGGACCACCGCGACCGCGACGAAGACCCGGCCGACGTGCAGTACGCGCCGAAGCACCCGGTCGATGTGCTGCCGGGTGGCCTGCTGGCGACGCTGCTGCAAGACACCGCGCATCCAGGTCAACTCGCTGCACGGCCAGGCGGTGAATCGCCTGGCCGCCGGCCTGCGCGTCGAAGCGCGCGCGCCCGACGGCGTGATCGAAGCCTTCTCCAAGCCGGACGCTCCCGGCTTCAACCTCGCCGTGCAGTGGCACCCGGAGTGGCAGGCGGCGAGCAACCCGGTGTCGATGACGCTGCTGCGCGCTTTCGGCAACGCGTGCGCTGCGCACCAACAGAACAGGTGACCCATGGTCAAACGACAAGATTTCTCTTTCGCCGATCTCGAAAACTGGTTCAACGAACAACGCGTCACCGAGATCGAGTGCCTCGTGCCCGACCTCACCGGCGTGGCCCGCGGCAAGATCCTGCCGCGCGAAAAGTTCACCGAAGACCGCGGCATGCGCCTGCCCGAAGTGGTGGTGGCCATGGGCGTAACGGGAGAGTTCCCCGAGGAAGGCCCGTACTACGACGTCATCACGCCGACCGACCGCGACATGCACCTGCGCCCGGACCCGACCACCGCGCGCATCGTGCCGTGGGCGGTGGACCCCACCGCGCAGATCATTCACGACTGCTATGACCGCGACGGCGTGCTGATCCCCTACGCGCCGCGCTCGGTGCTGCGGCGTGTCTGCGACCTGTTCGACGAGCAAGGGCTGGGAGCCGGTGGTCGCACCCGAGCTCGAGTTCTACCTCGTCGCCCGCAACACCGACCCCGACGTGCCTTTGAAGCCGCCGGTCGGCCGCAGCGGCCGGCGTGAAACTTCGCGCCAGGCGTACTCCATCGACGCCGTCAACGAGTTCGATCCGCTGTTCGAAGACGTGTATGCGTACTGCGAAAAGATGGAGCTGAACGTCGATACGCTGATCCACGAACTCGGCGCCGGGCAGATGGAGATCAACTTCTTCCATGCGCACCCGCTCGGCCTGGCCGACGAGGTGTTCCTGTTCAAGCGCACGGTGCGCGAGGCGGCGATGCGCCACGACATGTTCGCCACCTTCATGGCCAAGCCGATCGCCGGCGAGCCGGGCAGCGCGATGCACATCCACCAGAGCCTGGTGGACAAGATCACCGGCCACAACATCTTCAGCAACGAAGACGGCACGCCGAGCAAGGAGTTCTTCTGGTACATCGGCGGCTTGCAGCGCTACACGCCCGCGGCGATGGCGCTGTTCGCACCGTACGTGAACTCGTATCGGCGGCTGGCGCGCTTCACCGCGGCGCCGATCAACATCCAGTGGGGGACCGACAACCGCACCGTCGGCATCCGCTCGCCGCTGGCGTCGCCCGCGGGTCGCCGCATCGAGAACCGCGTCATCGGCGCCGATGCGAATCCGTACGTGGCACTGGCGGCCACGCTGGCCTGCGGTTGGCTCGGCATCCAGAACCGCATCGAGCCGAGTCCCGAGTGCAAGGGCGACGCCTACCTCGGCGACTACCAGTTGCCGCGCAGCCTCGGTGAAGCGCTCGCCTTGTTGCGCGACGAAGCCGATCTCGCCGAAGTGCTCGGCAAGGACTTCGTCACCGTCTATACCGAGATCAAGGAAGTGGAGTACGCGGAATTCATGCAGGTCATCTCGCCGTGGGAGCGGGAACATCTCTTGCTACATGTCTGAGGACCAAGATGAGAACCACACAAGACTGGCAGGCTGCCGACGCGCGCCATTTCCTGCACCCGTTCACCGACTTCCAGGCGCTGGCGAAGAAGGGCTCGCGCGTCATCACGCGCGCCGACAACATCTACCTCTGGGACAGCGACGGCAACAAGATCCTCGACGCGATGAGCGGCCTGTGGTGCGTCAACGTCGGCTACGGCCAGCGCGCGTTGATCGATGCCGCGACGAAGCAGCTCGAGACCCTGCCCTTCTACAACGCCTTCTTCCAGACGGCGACGCCGCCGGCGATCGAACTCGCCGAGCTGCTCGCCGAAGTGAGCGCCGCCGCAATTCCAGCATGTGTTCTTCGCCGGCTCGGGCTCGGAGGGCAACGACACCGTGGTGCGCATGGTGCGCCGCTATTGGGACGTGCTCGGCCAGCCGCAGCGCAGCGTCATCATCAGCCGCTGGAACGCGCTACCACGGCAGCACGATGGCGGGCGCCTCGCTCGGCGGCATGAAGGGCATGCACGAACAAGGCGGCTTGCCGATCCCCGACATCGTGCACATCGATCAGCCGTACTGGTTCGAGAACGGCGAAGGGTTGTCGCGCGAGGACTTCGGCCTGGCCTGCGCGCGCCAGCTCGAAGCCAAGATCACCGAACTCGGCGCCGACAAGGTGGCGGCCTTCATCGGCGAGCCGATCCAGGGCGCGGGCGGCGTGATCATCCCGCCTTCGACGTACTGGCCCGAGATCCAGCGCATCTGCGACCAGTACGGCATCCTGCTCGTCGAGCGACGAGGTCATCACCGGCTTCGGCCGCACCGGCCGCTGGTTCGGCTGCGAGACGATGGGCTTCAAACCCGACCTGATGACGTTCGCCAAGGGCGTGACCAGCGGCTACATCCCGCTCGGCGGCGTGATGGTCGGCGACCGCGTGGCCAAGGTGCTGATCGAGCAAGGGGGAGAGTTCAACCACGGCTACACCTACTCCGGCCACCCGGTGGCCTGCGCGGTGGCGCTGGCCAACATCAAGCTGGTGCGTGAGTTGGGCCTGGTCGATCGCGTGCGCGACGACGTCGGTCCGTACCTGGCGCAGCATTACGCACGACTGGCCGAACACCCGCTCGTCGGCGAAGCGCAGACCACGGGCCTGATGGGCGCGCTGCTGCTGGTCAAGAACAAGGAAGGCCGCGCCACGGCCTTCGCGCCCGAGCGCGAGATCGGCATGGTCTGCCGCGGCCACTGCTTCCGCGAGGGCGTGATCATGCGCGCCGTCGGCGACCGCATGATCATCGCGCCGCCGCTGGTGATCACGCGCGCGCAGATCGACGAGATGGTGGCGCTGATCGAGCGCTGCCTCGACCTGACGCTGGCCGACGTGCGCACAGAACGGCTGGGATCTCTGAGCATTCACCCCCTCGAGCATTCACCCCAATAGCCCGATGCCGGCACGAACCTAGACTGCCTCGCTGACCACCCCCACCACTTCACGCTTCTTTCAAGGACCAAGCACCATGGTGACCAAGACGCTTTCCACACTGTTCGCCGCAGCGGCCGTGTTCGTCTCGACCGCAGCGCTGGCGCAGGAAGAGAAAGTTCTGAACATCTACAACTGGTCCGACTACATCGGCGAAGACATCATCAAGAAGTTCGAGGCCGAGACCGGCATCAAGGTGCGCTACGACAACTTCGACAACAACGAGATCGTCCACGCCAAGATGGTGGCCGGCAAGACGGGCTACGACATCATCGTGCCGTCGTCGAACTGGGCCAAGCTGCAGATCGACGGCGGCCTGCTGCAAAAGCTCGACAAGTCGAAGATTCCCGAACCTGAAGAACGTCGATCCCGCCATCAACGCGCAACTGTCGAAGATGGACCCGGGCAACGACTACCTCGTCGATTGGCTGTGGGGCTTCACCACCGTCGGCATCAATGTCGATAAGGTCAAGGCCGCGCTGGGCAGCACGCCGATGCCGGCCAACGTGTGGGAGCTGGTCTTCAACCCGGAGTACATCAGCAAGATGAAGGGCTGCGGCGTGTCCTTCCTCGACTCGGCCACCGAAGTGATTCCGGCCGCGCTGCACTACCTCGGCAAGCCGCCGTTCTCGAAGAACCCGAGCGACTACACGGCCGCAGCCAATGTGTTGAAGGCGGTGCGCCCGTATGTCACGCTGTTCTCTTCGTCGGGCTACATCAACGACATGGCCAACGGCTCGATCTGTCTTTCGCTCGGCTGGTCGGGTGACCACAACATTGCGCGCCAGCGAGCCATCGACGGCAAGACCGGCCAGAACATTCAGGCCCTGGTCCCCGCCAACGGCGGCCTGCTGTTCTTCGACACGATGGTCATCCCGGCCGATGCCGCGCGCCCCGGCAACGCGCACAAGTTCATCGACTTCATGCTGCGCCCGGAGAACGCCGGCGCGAACACCAACAAGGTCTTCTACCCGAACGCGGTGACCGAGTCGAAGAAGCACATCCGCCCCGAGGTCGCCAATAACCCGACGGTGTTCCTGCCGGCGGCCGACATGGCCAAGATGGTGCCGCCGGATGCGCTGAACAACGATCTGCGCCGGCTGATGACGCGCACCTACACGTCGTTCAAAGACGGAGCGCTCGTCTTGGATGCAAGTGCCGAGCGCTTCGGCAACGCAGCGCGACTACCTGCGCATCGAAGGGCTGACGAAAGACTTCGACGGCTACAAGGCCGTCAACAACGTCAGCCTCGACATCGCCAAGGGCGAAATCTTCGCGCTGCTCGGCTCGTCGGGCTGCGGCAAGAGCACGCTGCTGCGCATGCTGGCGGGGTTCGAGACGCCGAGCGCCGGGCGCATCGTGCTCGACGGCAAGGACATGGCCACGCTGCCGCCCTACGAGCGGCCGGTGAACATGATGTTCCAGAGCTATGCGCTGTTCCCTCACCTCACGGTCGAAGAGAACATTGCCTTCGGCCTGAAGCGCGACGGCATGGCCAAGGACAAAGTGGCCGCGCGTGTGGAAGCGATGCTGAAGCTCGTGCAGCTCGGCAAGTTCGCCAAGCGCAAACCGCATCAACTCTCCGGCGGCCAGCAGCAGCGCGTGGCACTCGCGCGCAGCTTGGCCAAGCAGCCGCAGATGCTGCTGCTCGACGAGCCGCTCGGCGCGCTCGACAAGAAGCTGCGCGAAGAAACGCAGATCGAACTCGTCAACATCATCGAGCAGGTCGGCGTGACCTGTGTCATGGTCACGCACGACCAGGAAGAAGCGATGACGATGGCCTCGCGCATCGCCGTCATGAGCGAAGGCCGCTTCCTGCAAGTCGGCGCGCCGGCCGACATCTACGAAACGCCGGCCACGCGCTTCGTCGCCGACTTCATCGGCAACGTCAACCTGATGGACGGCACGCTCGATGTCGATGCCGAAGGCCACTGCGAGATCGGCTGCGCCAACGTCAAGCACTACATCGGCCATGGCATCACCGGCACCGAGGGCATGCCGGTGTCGGTGGCGATCCGCCCCGAGAAGATCAAGCTGCAGCGCACCGCACCCGACGACACGAAGTTCAATGCCGTCAAGGGCAAGGTCCGCGAGATGTCGTACTTCGGCAGCTTCACCGTCTTTCACCTCACGCTGCCGAGTGGCGCCTCGTTGAAGGTGAGCCAAGCCAACGTCGATCGCCATCCGGAAGACCGCCTGACCTGGGGCGATGAAGCCTGGGCCTCATGGGACCCTTGGGCTCAGGTGGTGCTCACCCAATGAAGCGCGTCATGGCATGGCTCACGCGCGGCCGCACCGCCGTCATCGGCGTGCCGTACCTGTGGCTGGTGCTGTTCTTCCTCGTTCCTTTCCTCGTGCTGGCGCAGATCAGCGTCGCCGAGATGGGGACAGTTCGCCCGAACAGCCTCACCTCCATCAAGGAGGGCGTGCTGACGCTGTCGCTCAAGTTCTCGAACTACGTCTTTCTCGCTTCCGACGCGCTGTACTACAAGACCTATCTCGCCAGCCTGAAGTACGCCTTCTGGACGACGCTGCTGTGCCTGGCGATCGGCTACCCGTTCGCTTACTTCATGGCGCGCGCCAAGCCCTCGTTGCAGCCCGCGCTGTTGATGCTCGTCATGCTGCCGTTCTGGACCTCGTTCCTGCTGCGCGTGTATGCGTGGAAGGGCCTGCTGACCACCGGCGGCTGGGTGGCCGACGTGATCATCGCCAGCGGGCTCGATCAGGTGCTGCTGGCACTCGGCCTCATCAGCGCGCCCGGCAAGCTGATGAACACGCCGTTCTCGCTCGTGCTCGGCATGGTCTATACCTACCTGCCGTTCATGATCCTGCCGCTGTACGGCAACCTGTCGAAGATGGACCTGCGCTTGCTCGAAGCGGCGCAAGATCTGGGCGCCTCGCCGTGGGTCGCGTTCTGGAAGATCACCGTGCCGCTGTCCAAGGCCGGCATCATCGCCGGCTCGATGCTGGTCTTCATCCCCACCGTCGGCGAGTACGTGATTCCGGAACTGCTCGGCGGGCCGGAAACGCTGATGACCGGCAGCGTCGTCTGGAGCGAGTTCTTCTCCAACAACGATTGGCCGCTCGCGTCGTCGCTGGCGGTGACGATGATCTTGCTGATCCTCGTGCCCCTGGCGATCTTCAACAAGTACCAGGCCGAGGCGCAAGAGCGGAAATGAAAACGGGCCTCGTTCGGCAAAGCCTGGCTGCTCGGCGGCTATGCCTTCCTGTACCTGCCGATCGTCGCCCTCGTCATCTTCTCGTTCAACGACTCGGCGCTGCCCAACATCTGGCGCGGCTTCACGCTGAAGTGGTATGCGGCGCTGCTCGACGACCGCGAAATCCTGCATGGCTTCTGGGTCAGCCTGAAGATCGCGTTCTTCACCGCTTGCGGCTCGGTCGTGCTCGGCACGCTCGCTGCCTTTGCCCTGGTGAAGTACCGCCGCTTCAAAGGCCGCACGCTGTTCTCCGGCATGGTCAACGCGCCGCTGGTGATGCCGGAGGTGGTGGTCGGGCTGTCGCTGCTGCTGATGCTGGTCAGCGTGCAGAACGCGCTCGGCTTTCCCGAAAAAGGCGCGCTGACGATTTGGATCGGCCACCTGCTGCTCGGCATGGCCTATGCCACCGTGGTCATTCAAGCGCGATTGCAAGACCTGAACCCGCAGCTCGAAGAAGCGGCGATGGACCTCGGCGCACGCCCGCACCAGGTGTTCTGGCTGGTGACGCTGCCGATGATCGCGCAGGCGCTCGCGTCGGCCTGGCTGCTGACGTTCACGATCTCGCTCGACGACGTCGTGCTCTCGGCCTTTCTCACCGGCCCGGGTGCGACGACGATGCCGCTGGTGATCTTCTCGCGCGCCAAGCTCGGCCTGAACCCGAGCGTCAACGCGGTGGCCACGATCATCGTCGCCGTCGTCGCCGTTGGCGTCATCGCCGCGAGCTACCTGATCGCCCGCACCGAGCGCCGCCGCCAGCAGGAAATGGCAGCCGCTTTCCGCAAATGACTCCACGCTTTCAACCACGAGGAAAGACCCGATGAAAACAACGATCCGCCTCACCTGCCTCGCCGCTGCGCTGGCCTGCGCTTTTCCGGCCATCGCGCAAACCAAAGCCAAGGCCAAGCCGCCGACGCAGGCGCAGACCAATGCGGCGATGTTGGAAGAAATGAAGGCGCTGCGCGAGCGTGTTGCCGAGATGGAGAAGAAGCTGCAAGCCGCCGAAGCCGACAAGGCCAAGGCCGCGGCCGCGCCGGTGGCTGCCGTGGCGCCGGCGCCCGCAGCCTCCACACCGCAGTGGGGCATGACGCCGGAGCAAACGCGTGAGTTGAACCGCGTCACCGTCAAGACCGAAGCGCTCGAAGACTCGCGTGACGCGCTCGGCTTCAAGGGCCTGAAGATCGCCGGCTACATGGACCCGACCTTCATCTACAACAAGAACCAGGACCGCGCCGGCTTCCAGTTCCTGAACGCCGTCGGCGACGACGGCTACAACTACGACAACAGCTACTTCGGCGCGGCGGTGATCGACTTCCAGAAGGAAACCGATTCCGGCGTCAAGTGGCGATTGACGCTCGCCCCCAACCGCGGCGTCGGCGCCGTGTTCGATGGCCAGTCTCCCGTGCACGAGGCCAGCGTCTCGATCCCGCTCGGCTCGCTGCAACGCCGCCTGATCGCCGGCCAGGTGCCCGACTGGTCGGGCTACGAGTATCTGCAGCCGACGCTCAACAAGCTGATCACGCACAACCTGCTGTTCGACTTCACGCTGCCCACGGCCTACACGGGGGTCGGCATGGAAGTCACCGAAGGCAAGTGGATCGTCAAGGGCATGCTCAACAACATGAACGCCAGCCGCAAGACGCCGGGCAACACCACGCCCGCATTCGCTTATCGCGTGGACTACTCGCGCGGCGAGTACCAGGGCTTCGGTTTTGCCGGCGTGCATGGCAAGGCGGCCAACTTCGCCGACCCCGACGGCCGCGACTCGCGCCTGGATCTGTTCGAGTTCGATGCCTACTTCATCCGCGGCGATGTTACGGTGCAGGGCCAGGTCAGCGTCGGCCAGCAGAAGAATGCGGCCATCGTGCCCGACCCGACCACCGGCGCCTTGCGCAAAGCCACGTGGATGGGGCTGTCCGTGCTCGGCGCCTACAAGTTCACGCCGCGCTTCGAAGGCATCGCGCGCATGGACTACGTCCGCAACCGCAAGAACGGCGGCGGCCTGCTCGGCTACACGGGCTTCACCGACGACAACGACAACGCGCTCTTCACCGACACGCGCAACGGCATCGGCGTCAACCCCACGCTCGGCTGCGAGGCGGACGCGACGATCAGCGGTTGCAGCCGCGGTGCGAATCGCGGTGCGCTCTCCTTCGGCTTGTCGTACTTGTTCGACAGCAGCACCACATTCAAGGCCGAGTACCGCATCGACCGCGCCGACGTGCCGGTGTTCGAAGTGGTCAAGGACGGCACGTTCAAGAAAACGAACCAGATGTTCGGGGCGTCGGTGTTGGTGAGCTTCTAGCAATGACCGATTGGCATGCGCGCGCGCGAGAAGCCCGCTTCGATGGCCGTGCGCTGATCGACGGCAAGCGCTGCGACGCCGTTGGCGGCGAACCCTTCATCAAGTCGTCGCCGATCGACGGCCGCACGCTCGGGCCTGTGGCGCGTTGCCGCGAAGCCGATGTCGATGCCGCAGTGAAGAGCGCCCGCGCCGCCTTCACCGACGGCAGATGGTGCGGGAAGCCGCCAGCGGTGCGCAAGAAGCTGCTGCAGGCCTTCGCCGCGAAGATCCTCGGTGCCAAAGAAGAACTCGCCCTGCTCGAAACGCTCGACATGGGCAAGCCGATCCAGTATTCGCTGGCCGTCGATGTGCCGTCCACCGCGCGCACGATCGCCTGGTACGCCGAGGCGATCGACAAGGTCTATGACGAGATCGCACCCACGCCCTCGACCGCGCTGGCGCTGATCACGCGCGAGCCGATGGGCGTGGTCGGCGTCGTCGTGCCCTGGAACTACCCGATGATCATGGCGGCGTGGAAGCTCGGGCCGGCACTGGCAACGGGCAACTCGGTCGTGCTTGAAGCCGAGCGAGAAGTCGCCGTACACCGCGCTGCGCCTGGCAGAACTCGCTGTCGAAGCCGGCATTCCGCCGGGCGTCTTCAACGTCGTGCCCGGCCACGGCGGCGAGGCCGGCGAAGCGTTGGCGTTGCACATGGACGTCGATGCGATCGGCTTCACCGGCAGCACGCGCGTCGGCCGCAAGATGCTCGAGTACGCCGGGCCGCAGCAACCTGAAGCGCGTCTACAACGAGCTCGGCGGCAAGAGCGCCTTCGTCGTTTTCGATGACTTCGCCAACGTCGAGCGCGCCGCCAAGACCGCCGCCGGCAGCATGTTCTTCAACCAGGGCGAAAGCTGCAACGCGCCATCGCGCGTGCTGGTGCATGAGAGCGTGGCCGAGCGCTTCGTCGAGATCGTTGCCGCCGAAGCGCCGAAGTACCGCGCGGGCGATCCGCTCGACGGCAAGACCGAAATGGGCGCCCTGGTCGATGAAGGACAGTTGCGAACCGTGATGGGCTTCATCGACGCCGGCAAAAGAGAAGGCGCACGCACCGTCACCGGCGGCACGCGCGCACGCGAGGCCAGCGGCGGCTTCTACGTCGAGCCGACGGTGTTCGACCGCGTGGACAACGGCATGAGCATCGCCCGCGAAGAAATCTTCGGCCCGGTGATGAGCGTGATCCGCTTCAAGACCGAAGCCGAAGCGATTGCGCTGGCCAATGCGTCGGCGTATGGTTTGCAGGCCAGCGTCTGGAGCGACAACATCAACCGCGCCCACCGCGTGGCGCGCGCGCTGCGGGCCGGCACGGTGCATGTGAATCAATACGACGAGGACGACATCACCGTACCCTTCGGCGGCTACAAACAGAGCGGCAACGGCCGCGACAAGAGCCTGCATGCGCTGGACAAGTACACCGAGCTGAAAACCACCTGGCTGCGCATCGATCCGGCGTAGCGCACAGCCCGTTCGGGCTGAGCCTGTCGAAGCCCTTCGACAAGCTCAGGGCGAACGGATCCAGGAGATCGCGATGAACCACTCCAAGAACGAACACCTGATGGCCCGCAAGGCCGCGGCCACGCCGCGCGGCGTCGGCGTCATGGGCACCTTCTTCGCCGAGCGCGCGCAAGGCGCCGAGCTGTGGGACGTGCAGGGCCAGCGCTACATCGACTTTGCCGGCGGCATCGCGGTGATGAACGTCGGCCATGGCCACCCGAAAGTCATCGCGGCGATCGAGGCGCAGTTGAAGCGCTTCACGCACACCTGCTACCAGGTCGTGCCGTACGAGAGCTATGTCGCGCTGGCCGAGAAGCTGAACCAGCTCACGCCGGGCACGCACGCCAAGAAGACGGCGCTGTTTTCGACCGGCGCCGAAGCCATCGAAAACGCGGTCAAGATCGCGCGCTCGTACACCAAGCGCTCGCGGCGTCATCGCTTTCGGCGGCGCCTTCCATGGCCGCTCGATGTTCGCCGTGTCGCTGACCGGCAAGGTGCAGCCCTACAAGGCCGGCTTCGGCCCCTTCCCGCCGGAGATCTACCACGCGCCCTTCCCTTGCCACTGCGCGTCGCTGGCCGAAGTGAAGAAGGCGATGCAGCACTTGTTCAAGGCCGACATCGAGCCGTCGCGCGTGGCGGCCATCGTCTTCGAGCCGGTGCAGGGCGAAGGCGGCTTCAACGTCATCCAGGCCGAAGCGGTGACGTGGCTGCGCGAGCTCTGCGACGAGCACGGCATCGTGCTGATCGCCGACGAGGTGCAGACCGGCTTCGGCCGCACCGGCAAGATGTTTGCGATGGAGCATTTCGCGCCCGTCGTGCCCGATCTGATGACGATTGCCAAGAGCCTGGCTGCCGGCACGCCGCTGTCGGCCGTCACCGGCCGCGCCGAGATCATGGACGCACCGGCGCCCGGCGGCCTCGGCGGCACCTACGCCGGCAACCCGCTGGCGATTGCCGCGGCGCATGCGGTGATCGACGTCATGGCCGAAGAAAAACTGCCCGAGCGCGGCGCGCAACTCGGCGAGCAGTTGAAGGGCGTGCTCGATGCGTTGAAGCCGCGCGTCAAGCAGATCGCCGACGTGCGCGGCTTGGGCGCGATGGTCGCCGTCGAGTTCAACGACGCCCACGGCGAGCCCGATGCCGACTTCACCAAGCGCGTGCAGGCCGAAGCGCTGAAGCGCAAGCTGATCCTGCTGACCTGCGGCGTCAACGCCAACGTCGTGCGCTTCCTGTTCCCGCTGACGACGACGCAGGCGGTGTTCGACGAAGCGATGGCGATCCTCAGCGAGTCGCTGCTCGCGGCATGACGACATGAAAGCCCTGCGCGACCGCCTCACCTCGCAAGGCGTGCACAGCCTGCTGGTGCAGTTCACCGACATCCACGGCACGGCGCGCGGCAAGCTCGTGCCGCTGGCGCACCTCGACGACGTGATCGTCACCGGCGCAGGCTTCTCCGGCCCGTCGATCTGGGGCACCGGCCTGGCTCGCACCGGCAAGCACTCGGAGTACTTCGCGCGCGGTGTGCCGAGCACGGCGCAGGCGCTGCCGTGGCTGCCGGGCGTGGCGCGCATCGTCGGCGAAGGGTTTCGTGGCCGGCGAGCCGTTCGAGGCTTGCCCGCGCCAGGTGCTGGCGCGGCAGGTCGCGCGCCTGGCCAAGAAGAACTGGTCGCTGCAGGTCGGCATCGAGCCCGAGTTCTTCCTGCTGAAGCGTGACGGCAGCGCGCTGGCTGCCCGCCGACGACCGCGACCGCCTCGACAAACCGAGCTACGACCTGAAGAGCCTGGCGCGCCAGTTGCCGCTGCTGCTGCAACTGCAAGACACGCTCGAGCGCTGCGGCCTCGACGTGCTGCAGCTCGACCATGAAGACGCGCACGGCCAGTACGAAGTCAATTTCGCCCATGCCGATGCGATGGCCAGCGCCGACCGCGTGATGCTGTTCAAGCTCGCCGCGCACGCCATCGCCGAACAACATGGCCGCGTGTTCTCGATGATGCCCAAGCCGTTCGCCAACCAGCCCGGCAGCGGCATGCATTGCCACGTCAGCCTGTGGCAGGGCCATGGCGACGACGCGCGCAACGCCTTCGTCGCCCACCACGCCGACGGCTCGATCGATGTGCAGACGCTGCTGTCGCCGCTCGGCCGCCAGTTCGTCGCCGGCGTGCTGGCCCACGCCGCCGCGTTGACGGCGCTGGCCGCACCGACGGTCAACTCCTACCGCCGCCTGACCGCCGGCGAATCGATCACCGGCACGACCTGGGCGCCCGCCTACGTCGCCCAAGGCTTCAACAACCGCACGGCGCTCGTGCGCACGCTGCACAGCCGCTTCGAGTGGCGCGCGCCCGATGCCGCCGCCAACCCGTATCTGTTGCTGGCCGGACTGATCGCCGCCGGCCTCGACGGCATCGAGCGCGAGCTCGCCCTCGGCGAGGCCTGCGACGACGATCTGTTCGCGCTCACCGTCGCGCAAGTACAAGAGCGCGGCATCGCGCTGCTGCCGCAGTCGCTCGGTGAAGCGCTCGATGCGCTCGAAGCCGACAGCGTCGTCGGCGGCGCGCTCGGCAGCACGCTGCTGCGCGAGTTCTGCTCGCTGAAGCGAGACGAGATTGCGGACCACGCGCGCGACGCCGGCCCGAGCGAACAGGTGAGCGACTGGGAGTTCGATCGCTACGTGACCGCGTTCTGATGTATGCGAGCGCCGCTCGCCGCCTACATCAGCCTGGCCGCCAGCATGGCACTGGTCGGCAGCTACGTCGGCCTGTCCAAGCTGCTGGTCGCCGCGTTCCCCGTGTTCCTGCTGGCGTGGCTGCGCTTTGCCATCGCCGCGGTGGCGATGGCGCATTGGACGCCGCGTTCGAAGGACGAAGCGCCGCTGTCGCGCCACGACCGCGGCCTGCTGTTCCTCGAGAGCTTCCTCGGCAACTTCCTGTTCTCGATCTGCATGCTCTTCGGCGTCGCCGCCACGTCGGCGCTGGCCGCCGGCGTCGTCATGTCGGCGATCCCCGCCGCGGTGGCGCTGCTGTCGCGCGTCTTCCTGCGCGAGCCGATCCAGCCGCGCATCGCTGCCGCGATCGCCTGCGCCGCCACCGGCATCGCCCTGCTCGCGCTGGCGCGCAACAGCGACCACAGCGCCGTCGGCGCCGCCGCGCCCTGGTGGGGCTACGCGCTGCTCGTCGGCGCCGTGTTCTGCGAGGCCAGCTACGTCGTCATCGGCAAGCGCCTGACAGGCCAGCTCTCGCCCAAACGCATCAGCGCGCTGATCAACCTCTGGGGCCTGGCGTTGGTGACGCCGTTCGGCGTCTGGCAGGCGCTGCGCTTCGACTTCGGCGCCATCGCCCCGGCGACCTGGACGCTGCTCGTCTTCTACGCACTGGCCGCCAGCATGTGGAGCGTCTGGCTGTGGATGCGCGGCCTGATCCACGTGCCGGCCTCGCGCGCCGGCGTCTTCACCGTGATGCTGCCGCTCGCTGCCGCCGCCGTGGGCGTGCTGGTGCTCGGCGAGCGTGTCGGCGCGATGCACCTCGTGGCGCTGGTGCTGGCGGTGGTGGGGTTGTTGTTGGCGACGTGGCCGGGGAGGCAGGCAGCTCCGGCGCTGTAGAAACGTTCGACCCCCAATCGGGTGGCGCTTGCTCGCCTGCTGCGCCGAACGCCGGCGTCGCGGGCACGTCGGTCGGGCGAACGCGCGCCAGTGTTCGCCAGGCGAGCAGCGCCCCGAGCAGCGCCAACAGCGCCGGCCCCGCCCACAGCAGCGCCGTCGTCGCCTTCCACGGCGGCTTGTAGAGCACGAAGTCGCCGTAGCGCTGCGTCATGTAGTCGATCACCTGGGCCTCGTCGCGGCCGGCGCGAAACTGCTCGCGGACCTGGTTCTTCAGGTCGATCGCCAAGCCGCGCATGCGAATCGGCGAGCGACTGGTTCTGGCAGACCAGGCAGCGCAGCTGTGAAGCGAGACCATCCACACGCGCCTCGAGCGCGGCGTCGTCGGCCACCGGCAGCGCTTCGGCGGCGCGCACGCCGATCGCCATGCCGAGCAGCAAGGCCATGACGACGGTCGCCACGCCGCGGCTCATCGCGCGTCGCTACCCGGCTGCAACTGCTGCAGCAAAGGCTTGACCTCGCGCGCCCAGACTTGCTGCGTCAGCGGCCCGACGACCTTGTGGCGCACGACACCGGCGGCATCGACGACGAAGGTCTCCGGCACGCCGTACACACCCCAGTCGATGCCGGCGCGGCCGTCGTGATCGACAGCGGTCATCAGGTACGGATCGCCCAGGCGCAACAACCACTCCTGCGCGTTGCGCGTGTCGTCCTTGTAGTTCAGGCCGACGATCGCGACCTTCTCTTCGCGCGCCATCGCGACCAGCAGCGGATGCTCCTCGCGGCACGGCGCGCACCACGACGCCCAGACGTTGAGCAGCCAGACGCGGCCCTGCATCTGCGACGGCGCAAAAGTCTTCGCCGCGTTGCTCAACAGCGGCAGCGTGAACGCCGGCGCGGCCTTGCCGATGAACGGCGACGGCACCTCGCGCGGCTTCAAGCCCAAGCCGACGCCGAGCAGCACGGCGAGCAGCGCGAACAGCGCCAGCGGCGCGAAACGGCGCCAGCGCGGAGCCATCAGCGTCATGGCCGTCATGCGATCGCCTCGCGCGGCGTCGCGCTGTCGCGCTGCGTCTGCGCGCTCGTGGCCAGGCGGTAGCGCCGGTCACCGATCGCCAGCAGCCCGCCGAGCGCCATCAGGAAAGCGCCGCCCCAGATCCAATCGACGAAAGGTTTGACGTGCACGCGCACGGTCCACGTGCGCTCGTCGATCGCCTCGCCGAGGGCGACGTAGAGGTCGCCGGCGATGCCGCTGGCGATCGCCGCTTCGGTCATCGGCATCTGCTGCACCTTGTACAGGCGCTTTTCGGGCTGCATGACGAACGTGCGGCCGCCGCCCTCGGGTTGCACGGTAAAGCGCGCACGCAGCGCGACGTAGTTCGGCCCCGGCGCCTCGGCCAGGCTGTCGAGCGTGAAGCGCCAGCCGGAAGCGACGACGTGATCGCCGAGCTGCATCTTCACGTCTTGCTGCGTCTCGTAGCTGCGGACCATCGTCACGCCGACGATGAACACCGCGACGCCGAGGTGCGCGACGACCATGCCCCAGAAGCTCGCCGGCGCGCGGCGCAGTTGACCGATGCCGTGCCGCGCCTGCTGCAGCAACAGCACCGCGATCGCGGTCGCGACCCAGGCGGCGAGGAAGAGGCCGAATGCGGCGCCGATCGAGAAGCGCCCCGCCGCGAGTGGCAGCACCAGCGCGGCGGCAACGCTCGCCAGCGCCGGCCAACGCAGCGCGCGCGCCACGTCGCCGAGCGACGCCGCCTTCCAATGCGCGAGCGGCCCGACCGCCATCAGCAACACGGCCGGCGCCATCAGCGGCGCGAACACCGTGTCGAAGTACGGCGGGCCGACGGAGATCTTGCCGAGCCCCAAGGCGTCGAGCGCCAGCGGGTACAGCGTGCCCAGCATCACCGCGCCGCAGGCCACGGCGAGCAGCACGTTGTTGGCCAGCAGCAGCGACTCGCGCGAGAAGCGGTCGAACGATCCGGCAAAACCGACCGCACCGGCGCGCCAGCCGAACAGCGCCAGCGAGCCGCCGATCACGAGCGCGAGAAAACCGAGGATGAAGATGCCGCGCGCCGGGTCGGTGGCAAACGCATGCACCGAGGTCAGCACGCCCGAGCGGACGATGAAGGTGCCGAGCAGCGACAGCGAAAACGCCGCGATCGCGAGCAGCACGGTCCAGGCCTTGAACGCACCGCGCTTCTCGGCGACCGCCAGCGAGTGGATCAGCGCCGTGCCCGCGAGCCAGGGCATGAACGACGCGTTCTCCACCGGATCCCAGAACCACCAGCCGCCCCAGCCGAGTTCGTAGTACGCCCACCAGCTGCCGAGCGCGATGCCGACGGACAGGAACGCCCACGCCGCCGTCGTCCACGGCCGCGACCAGCGCGCCCATGCGGCGTCGAAGCGGCCGGCGAGCAGCGCCGCCACCGCAAACGCGAAGGCCACGGCGAAGCCGACATAGCCCATGTAGAGCATCGGCGGGTGGATCACCATGCCCGGGTCTTGCAGTAGCGGATTCAGGTCACGGCCGTCGAGCGCCGGCGGGCTCAAGCGCTGCGAACGGATTGGACGTGAAGAGGATGAAGAGCAGGAAGCCGCTCGACACCAGACCCATCACGCCGAGCACGCGCGCGACCATCGGCAGCGGCAAGTGCGACGAGCGCAGCGCGACGGCCGCCGTCCAGCCGGCGAGCATCAGCACCCAGAGCAGCATCGAGCCTTCGTGGCTGCCCCAGGTGGCGGCGATGCGGTAGGCGATCGGCAACTCGCTGTTCGAGTTCGAGGCGACGTTGACGACCGAAAAGTCATTGTTGGCGAACGAGGCCATCAGGCTCGCGAACGCGAGGGCGACGAACGTGAATTGCACCAGCGCAGCCGGCCGCGCCAACGCCATCCAGGCCACGCGGCCGCGTTGCGCGCCGATCAGCGGCAGCGTGCCGAGCACCAGGGAGATCGTCAACGCGACGATCAATGCGAAGTGGCCGAGTTCAGGCAGCATGGCGGCTCCTTTGCGGCCCGAAGGCGACGTTCAACGTCCGCAAAGAACCGTTCGGGCTGAGCTTGTCGAAGCCCCTTTCGCCACCGTTCGGGCTGAGCCTGCATTTCCGATCGCCCTGAGCCTGTCGAAGGGAGCCTTCGTGCCTCATGCCAAAGGCTTCGACAGGCTCAGCCTGGCCCTTCGACAAGCTCAGGGCGAACGGGGGCGGAGAGCATGTCAATGCGAACGGGAGTGGCGACCTGACCGTCGTCAACAGCCGCTCCGGGCCGACAACCGACACTTGAATATCGAAGCGCTTCATCTCACGGCCGCCTCAACGCCTCGCGCGCCCGCGCGCTGCCCTGATGCGCGCGTTCGACCGCGTCGGCCGCTTCAGGCGGCATGTGGTTCTCGTCGTGCTTGGCCAGCACCTCGTCGGCGCGGAAGACGCCGTCGGCTTGCAAGCGCCCCTGCACGACGACGCCTTTGCCCTCGCGGAACAGGTCGGGCAGGTTGCTGCGAAACGCGTTGGCGACGAGCGCGACGGCCGTGGCCGACAGGCCGAGCACTGCGGCGGCGAGCATGAGGCGCTTGCGGCGCGGCGTCATCGGTGCACTCCCGCCGCACGCGCGTCGTCGCGCAGGTCTTCGAGCGCGCGGCGGCGGCGCTGCGTCAGCGTGGCGGCTTCCCACAGCAACGCGGCAGCGCACATCGCAAGCGACCCCCAGACGTAGAGCGCGTAGCCGCCCATCGCGATGAAGTCGGCAAAGCTCACGCCCGGGCCTCCGGCAACTGCATCACCCACTCGCTGCCGCGCTCGCGTTCGAGAATGATCGAGCGCACGCGGTGCAGCGCGCTGGCGATCGCCCACGCCCAGAAGGCCACCGTCATCAACAGCAGGCCCCACAGCATGGCGCTGGCCATGCTCGGCGCCTTGGTCAGGTTGATCGACGCGCCCTGGTGCAGCGTGTTCCACCACTTGACCGAGAAGTAGATGATCGGGATGTTGACCACGCCGACCAGCGCCAGGACCGCACCGGCGCGGTCGCCGCGCCGCGGGTCGTCGTTCGCTGCCTGCAAGGCGATGAAGCCGAGATAGAGGAAGAGCAGCACCAGCTCGCTCGTCAGCCGCGCGTCCCACACCCACCACGCGCCCCACGTCGGCTTGCCCCACAGCGCGCCGGTCCAGAGCGCGAGAAAAGTCATCATCGCGCCGGTCGGTGCCAGCGCGCGCGCCATCATCGACGACAGGCGCGTGTTCAGCACGAGCCCCAGCGCCGCCCAGAACGCCATCGCCAGGTAGATCAGCATCGACATCCAGGCCGCGGGCACGTGGACGAAGATGATGCGGTAGGCATCGCCTTGCTGGGAGTCGGTCGGCGCGATGACGAGGCCGACGACGAGGCCGGCGCTCGCGGCGACGAGCGCCACGCCCCAGCACCACGGCAGCAGCTTGCCGGCCAGCGCGTAGAACGTGGACGGCGCGGCGAAGTGCGTCCAGCGCCGCCGCAGCGCCGATTCGGGGAGTGCGAAGGTGTTCATGACCAGCGTCATGGCCGTGGTGGTTGCAAGCCACGTGCCTGCTGCGCTGACTCGTCGCGGAACATCACCCGCCGCACATAAGCCGCCACGGCATCGATCTCGCGCGGCGACAGCACCTGCTGCCAGGCCGGCATCGACGTCCCCGGCAGGCCGTCGCGGATGACCTGCTTCAAGCGCGCGGCGGGCAGGCTGCTCGCCGTGTAGGCCGTGAGGTCGCGCGCCTTCGGCTCCATGAACTGGCCGATCCAGTTCTTGCCGCTGCCGTCGGCGCCGTGACAGAACGCGCAGTTGTTCTGGAACAGCGTTTCGCCGCGGCGTTCCTGCGCGCTCAGATTCGCCACGGCCGGCGGCACCTCATGCTTCGCATACACGCTGGCGCTGCTGACGGCATCGACCGGCGGCGTGTTCGGCTGCCCGGGCACGAAGCCCAGGCGCGGGTACGACAGAGGCCGCGCACTCCACGCCGGGCCGCTGTCGTTGACGCGCGCGCGGTCGTGGCAGGTGATGCAGGACGACATGAAGAGTTGCCGTCCGGCGAGCTGCGCGGCGTTCAACTGCTCGTCGGCCGTGTCGATCGCGATCTCGCCGCGGGCAAAAGGAAAGGCCGCGGCGTGGCGCTCGTGATCAGGCCAGCCGTTGGCCGCTGTGTGGTAGCGCGTGTTCGGCGCGCGGTCGCGCACGAACTCGCGCTCGACGAACGCGGCCACGGCGTCGATCTCGCTGTGGCTGAGCACGTTGGCAAACGAAGCCATCGCCGTGCCGGACCGTCCTGCGCGCACCGCCTGCGCAATGCGCTCGCGCGAAAGCTCAGGTCAGACTGGCCGCGCTGAAGTCTCGCGGCGGCGGCTGCAGGTAGGTCGCGGCGAGCGTCTTTGCGTCGCCCGAGTAGCCGTGGCAGAAATAGCAGCGGAAGTTATAGACCGCGCGGCCCTGCTCATGCGTGTCGAGCTTTGCTGCCGGCGGACTCATCACGCCCCAGCCGACGAGAAAAATCAGCGCCGCCCAGAGCAAGCCGACGACGGCATGCGGCCCCTGGTTCACTTCGTCGCCTGCGCTGCAGCCTTGACCGGCTGGTTGCGCGTGATGAAGTTCTGGAACACGTACTCGGACACGTCGGCAATCTGCTGCGGCGTCGCGACCTGCTTCCACGCCGGCATCTCGCTGGCCAGGCGGCCTTCGCTGATCGCCGCATACAACACGCTCCGGTTGAAGCGCGCGCGCGACTCGTCGGCGATGAAGTTGCGCGGCTTCGGGTTGATGAAGTACGCGCGCGGCCCGGCGCCGTCGCCGCGCGCGCCGTGGCAGGTGGCGCAGTTGGCGAGATAAAAGGCACCTCCGCGCTTGGCATCGCCCTTCAGACCGTTGGGGAGGCCGGCCATCATGTCGACCCGCACGGAGGTGGAAGCGGTTGCTGCGGCAGCAGAGTCGGCCTCACGGCCGCGAAGCTGGGCGACGTCGGCCTCACGGCCGCGAAGCGGGCACGTCGGCCTCACGGCCGCCGTGGGCACGCGTGCCCGAGATCGTTGTCGTCGCAGCGGCCGGTGCAGCCTGGCCTTGCACGAAGCGCTCAGCACATAGTCCGTCAGGCGCTCGATGTCGTTGGCCGAGAGCTGCGTCTTCCAGCCGACCATCGCCGTGCCCGGCCGGCCCTGCGCGATCGCCAGCGCGATGCGCTCGCGCGTCAGCTCCTGCTTCGACGCCGCGCTGGTGAAGTCGCGCGGCACGGTGGACAGCGCGCCGCCGGCGCGGCTCTTGCCGTCGCCGCGGTCGCCGTGGCAGACCGAGCAGTAGTTGTGATAGAGCACCGCCGGGTCGGACGCGGTCTGCGCACTGCACGCCCGACACCGAGCACAGCAGCGCAACGAGCAGCAGAGCGCGGGCAAAGCGGATCGGCATCGGGGGCTCCGTGCGTTGTTCTTCGACGCGCTGCTGCAACTTCCTTGCCACGGCACGGTGCTTTGATCCAGCGCAAAGGGCATTGGCACGTCGATTGCACTCGATGGCCTGCAAACGCGCACCGGCGCGCACATCACGACAGGTTGCTCGACCATGGGCTTTCCATTTGCGAGACCGGCCCTTCTCACTTTCGGTATCGCGGCCCTGCTCGCCGCCTGCGCGCAACGCCGCCGCATCAGCAGGCCGCGCCGACGCGCCCGCTGGTCTTTCCCGCGCCGCCCGACGAGCCGCGCTTCATCTACGAGCGCACCGTGCGCACCAGCGCCGACCTGATCGCGCCCGAAGAAACGAGCGCGCTGCGGCGCCTGGTCACCGGCGAAGAGACGCGCGGCGAGCCGCTGTCCAAGCCGTATGCGATCGCGGCCACGCGCGGCCGCATCTACGTCAGCGACACCGTCAGCCGCTACGTGCGCCTGTTCGACGTGCCGCGCGGCCAGTTCCACCGCATCGGCGAAGAAGACGGCCCGGGGCAATTGACCAAGCCGATCGGCGTCGATGTCGATGCGGCGGGCAACCTCTACGTCGCCGACATCGGCGCCAAGGCCGTGTTCGTCTATGGCCCCGACCGCCAGTTCCTGCGCCGCATCGGCGGCGACAAATGGTTCTCGCGCCTGACCAGCGTCACCGTCGATCCGGCGGGCACCAAGCTGTACGCGGTGGACATCGGCGGCGTCAGCTCCGAGCGCCATGTCGTGCGCGTCTTCGATGCGAAGAGCGGCGAGCACCTGATGGACATCGGCAAGCGCGGCAGCGGGCCCGGCGAGTTCAACCTGCCGCGCGACATCGCCATCGGCGTCGATGGGCGCCTGTACGTCGTCGATGGCGGCAACTTCCGCGTCGTCGTCTTCGACCGCGACGGCAAGTACCTGTCTGCGTTCGGCAGCGTCGGCAAGCAATACGGCCAGTTCGCGCGGCCGAAGGAAATCGCGATCGACCGCGACGGCAATGTCTATGTCGTTGACAGCGCCTTCGGCAACTTCCAGATCTTCAACCCCGACGGCGAGCTGCTGCTCTTCGTCGGCGAGCGCTCGGAGCGCGACGGGCCGGGCAAGTACATGCTGCCCTCGGGCATCGCGGTCGACGAGGACGGGCGCGTCTACATGGTCGATCAGTGGTTCCGCAAGATCGACGTCTTCCGCCCGGTGGCGCTGAAGGCCGAGGCCGGCTTCGTGCCGCTGCGCGCCGCACGCGGCGCGCTGACGTTTCCCGTTCGCGAGAACGCGCCTTCTTGCTCGCGGGACTATTTCCGAGCGAGCGCCGTGGATCTGGCTCCGCCAGGCCACTGGCGCTGCCCCCTTGAGGGGGCAGCGGCGAAGCCGCTTCGGGGGTGGGCTAGATGGCACGCTTTCTGCAGAAGCTCTCCTGTCGAGCGGCGCATTGGGGAGTGCAAGGCAAGACGACTTTGCAACCAACCTGGAGGACGACATGAGAATGGCATTGCTGTTCGGTCGCACGAGGTGGGGAGCGCTGTCCGCTGGGTTGTTGGCGGCCATGCTCCTCAGTCTCAGCGGCCCGGCGTCGGCGCAAGGCATTGCGACGACGCGACACAACCTCGGCTCCGCCGGAACGGCCAACCGCTCTTCCGACACCGCCGAGATCTGCGTGTTCTGCCACACCCCCCACGGCGGCGCGAGCGTCGCCGAGGTGCCGCTGTGGAACAAGCGCCTGGCCACCACCGGCCCGTCCGGCGGCGGCGCCTACCGCACCTACGACGCGCTGCAACTGCCATCGCTCGATGGCACGGTGGCGCCCGTGGGCTCGATCTCGCTGGCCTGTCTGTCGTGCCATGACGGCACGCAGGCGATGGACAACGTGATCAACGCGCCGGGCTCGGGCGGCTTTGCGGCCGACGGCGGCGGCAACGACGGCCGCGCGTGGGCCTGGACCGGCGCCACGGTCGATACGGCCACGGGCCGCATGACCAATGCCGGCGATCGCATCTCGATGCTCGGCACCGACCTCAGCAACGACCACCCGATCGGCATTCAGTACTGCGGCGGCGGCCTCACCGGCGCCGGGGCGACGGTCAGCGGCACCTGCCGTGACAGCGACTTCGTCGCGCCGCTGACCCAGGTCACCAACACCAACCAGGTGTTCTGGGTCGAGACCGGCGGCGTCGGCAAGCAGCGCACGGATCTGCCGCTGTACCAGCGCGCCACCGGCGGCCTCGGGCCGTTGGTCGAGTGCGGCAGTTGCCACGACCCGCATGTGTCCACCGGCCAGGCCGGGCCGCCGACCACGGGCCGCGTCTCCGGCGAGACCTTCCTGCGCATCTCGAACGCCGAGAGCGCGGTCTGCCGGGCCTGCCATGTGAAGTGATGCAGCGACGGGGCCGGGTGCGTGCGATGCATCCGGCCCGTCTTCGAACACCGCGTACGACCATGACACCGACCACCCGCCTCTGTGCCGTGCTCGCCGCTGCGCTCGGCGTCGTCGCACCCGCCGCCGCAGCAGCGCCTGCCAAGGCCGACCCGCCGGCGCCGGCCGCATCGACCGCGCAGCCCAATGCCGTCTTCGCCCGCGTCGGCAAGACAACGATCGCGCTGGCCGATTACCAGCGTGCGCTGTCGGTGGCGATGCGCAACAAGTACTACCACGCCAAGCCGCCCGAGGACGAGATCGCGCGCTTCCAGCGCGAGGTCGGCGACGACGTCGTCAACCGCGTGCTGCTGCTGGCCGAAGCCAGGCGCCGCGGCCTGAAGCCCGACGCCGCGAAGATCGCCGCCACCGTCGCCGGCTACGAAGCGCAGTACAAGGCGAGCGCGAACTGGCAGGCCAACCGCGACAAGATGCTCGCCGCCGTCGTGCCGCAGCTCGAACGCGAGAGCCTGCTCGAACAACTGCTGCGCCAGGTGCGCGACGTGCCCGAGCCGAGCGAGGCCCTGGCGCGCGCGTACTACGAACAACACAAGGATCTGTTCGTCGAGCCCGAACAGGTCCGGCTGAGCCTGATCCTGCTGCGCGTCGATCCGAGCTCGCCGGTCGCGCAGTGGCGCAGCGCCGAAGACGAAGGCCGCCAACTGCACGCCAAGCTGCTGGCCGGCGCCTCGTTCGCCGAACTGGCGCGCCTGCACTCCGGCGACAAATCGGCGCCGCGCGGCGGTCAGCTCGAGACGATGCACCGTGGCCAACTGGCCGAGGCCGTGCACAAGGTGATCGACCCGCTGGCCGTCGGCGCACTGTCCGAACCGGTGCGCCTGTTGGAAGGCGTGGCCATCCTGCGCGTGGACGAACGCAAAGCCGAACAGCAGCGCGCCTTCGACGACGTGCGCGCGCGCGCCACCGATCTCTGGCAGCGCGCCGAGGGCGACGCGCGCTGGCAGGCCCTGCTGGCCGGGCTGCGCCGCGCCACGCCGGTGCGCATCGACGAGAGCCACTATGCGCCGCTGCGCGTCACGAGCAACAAGCCGGGCGCGAGCTGAGCCGCGCGCCCAGGCGACGCGAACTCGCAGAACGGGCATTCGGGTCGTGAAAGTCACTCGCTCCGGCCGCCATCGGTTCAGCCGCTGGGCCTGGCCGCTGTCGCTGGCCATCGCCGCGCCGGCGGCGCACGCCGCCGCCTACACACCCGGCAGCGAGGCCGACCCACCGACCGGCGACACGCCGCCACCGGCCGTCGCCACCGCGGCCGAGCCCTTGCGCGGCAACGGCATCGACTGGCGCTTCGGCCCCTGGCGGACCAACGGCACGATCGCACTCGACCTGCGCTGGCTGCGTTTCGAAAACGGTGGCAGCGCGCGCCAGGCCGCCGTGATCGCCGACGTTGAAACCGCGAGCTACCTGTGGCAGCCGTGGTTTGCGCAAGTGCGCCTGGGTGTCGGCTTCGTCGCCAGCAGCGACAGCAACGGCCACGACGGCGAGGCGCGCGTCGCCGCCACCGGCAACACGCTGACCGGCAGCGCGCAGCTCTCGGTGTTTCCGGCCAGCCGCTTCCCGTTCACCGTGCGCGCCGAAGCCACCGACAGCCGCACCAACATCGAGTCGCTCGGCGCCGATCTGCAGACGCGCCGTCTGACGCTGCTGCAGTCGTACCGGCCCGAGAGTGGCAACGACCACTATCAATTGCAGATCGACGCCAGCCACCTGCTGGCCGACGGCGAGAGCGACAAGCTGCTCACCGTCGATGGCGATGCGATGTGGCTGCGCGGCGCGCACCGCTTCGAGCTCGGCGGCAACTGGGCCGACAACCGCAGCGGCGGCGACCGCGAGCGCACGCGCCTGGCGCTGATCACCGGCCGCCATGGTTTTCACCCGAGCACGGCCCTGGGCATCGACAGCCTGGCCAGTTGGCACGAGTCGCGCACGCGCTACCAGGACGATGTCTTCTCGCTCGACTTCGGCAGCGAGGTGCGCCAGCTCTCGACGCTGCTGACCTGGCGTCCGCGCGAAGACGATCTGCCGTTCGTGGCGCCGCCGAACACGCTCGTCGTCGGCAGCGCGCGCTGGGTCGAGGCGCGCTCGCTCGGCAGCTTCGGCGGCGCGGCTCTCGCCAGCGTCAACGCCACGCTCGGCGCCAGCACCGACCTCACGGCCTCGTGGCGCGTCGCCGGCGCCGCCTCGGTCAACCAGTTCGACACCGAGGACGACGCGCCGTCGCGCACCGCCAGCGTCAACGCCGCGGCCAACTGGACGCCGCGCTCGGTGGCCTTCGGCGAGTGGCGCTATGCGCCGTCGCTGGCCTTCAACGCCGGCCTGACGCGCGGCGACGACGACAGCGAGCGCGAGTACGCGGCCACGCAGTTCAGCCACAGCGCGTCGCGCGACTTCGTGCAGACCGAGACCGAGCGCATCTCGTTCTCGGCCGCGCAAAGCATCGGCTGGCTGATCGACTCGACGCCGTTGGAGCGCCACCGCACGACGACGCTGACGCACAGCCTGGGCCTCGTCTGGCAAACCGTGTCGGACGCCTCGCAGCAGCGCTTTGCCAGCGCCTCGATCAGCGACTACCGCAGCCGCAACGAAGACGAGGCCAGCTTCCAGCTCGTCAACCTGCAATGGAGCCAGCGCACGCAACTGTCTCGCCTGTCTTCGTGGTCGGGCAGCCTGACCTGGCAGGCCACGCGCAGCGAGCAGACGCAGACCGATCTGCTCAGCGGCGAGCGTTTCACGCAGGACGACGGCTGGCAGCATTACGCCAGCGGCAGCGTCAGCGCCGAGCAGCAGCGCGTCTTCGGCGTGCCGCGGCTGCGCTTCACGCTGCTGGCCGGCATCAGCTCGCAACAGTTCGCACGCCGCTCGGCCGGCGACATCGACGCGCCGCTGCGCTTCGTCAGCCGCTCGATCGAAGCGCGCCTGGACTACACGATCGGCAAGCTCGAAGCGCGGCTGTCGGCGCGCGCCGCGCGCGTCGATGAACGCAACCTGGCGTCGATCGTGGCCCGGCTGCAGCGCCGTTTCTAAGGAGCATGACTTGAGTTGCCCTCGCCTCCTGGTCCTCGTCGTCGCGCTCGCCGGCCTCACGCTGCCGGTGTCGGCGGAGTACGGCGATGTCGTCATCAACAATTTTTCCGACGCCGCCGGCATGCGGCCCGTCGTCTTCCCGCACTGGTTCCACCGCGTGCGCTTTCGCTGCAAGGTCTGCCACGCCGACCTCGGTTTCCAGTTCAAGGCCGGCGGCAACCAGATCGACATGCTGAAGATCATCGACGGCCAGTTCTGCGGCGCCTGCCACAACGGCGAACTCGCCTGGTCGGTGGAGAACTGCAACCTCTGCCACGCCGGCAAACCGAAAACGGCGACGCAGGTGCACGAGAGCACGCTGCAAAAACTCACCGGGACGGCGCGATGAAGACGCTGCTCGGCGCATTCATGTTGGCCATGGCCGGCGCCGCCGCAGCGCAAGGCGCTGCTGCCGGCAAAGCGGTGTACGACGCCACCTGCGCCGTCTGCCACGCCGCCGGTGTCGTCGGCGCGCCGAAAGCCGGCGACGTCGCAGCCTGGGCGCCGCGCGCCAAGGGCGGCCTCGACGCACTCGTCAAGAGCGCGATCGCCGGCTCGACCAAAGGCATGCCGCCGCGCGGCGGCCGGCCTGATTTGACTGACGCACAACTGCGCGCGGCGATCGAATACATGGCCGGCGCCGCGCTGCCGAAAACTGCGGCCGTGGCTGCGGCTCCAACACCGGCGACGGCCGAAGCCGGCCGCACCCGCGCCTGCAAAAGCAGCAGCACCGCCGCCGGCGACGGCGAAGCCCGCGGCAGCACCCGCGAGCGCACCGACGGGCGCGCCCGCAGCAGCGCCGCCGCCTGCGCCGGCCGTCGCCGCCGCCCCCGCGCCAGCGCCAGCGCCCGCTGCGCCACCCTCGCCCGCACCGACACCGACCGCCAGCGCCGAGGCCAACGCCTTCAACCGCCTGCTGCGCCCCACGGGCCGCGTCAACCGGCCGGCCGCCGAGTCCGGCATCCACGATCCGGCGAACGACGCGACGAACCAGTTGCAGCCACCGGCGCAAGCCTTCGCCGAGTTGCCGAAGGCCACGGCCGGCAACCATGTCGATTGGGTCAAGTCGCTCGCGGAGAAGAAGATCGATCCGCGCTGGGACCGCAAGGACCCGAAGGCCGCCGCGGTGGTGATGGACTTGAACATCGTGCGCGAGGTCAAAGGCTCGATGCCCGACGTCGTCTATCCGCACAAGCAGCACACCGAATGGCTCGACTGCTCGAACTGCCATCCGTCCATCTTCGTGCCGCAGAAGGGCGCCAACCAGATCAGCATGGCGTCGATCCTGCTCGGCCAGAAATGCGGCGTCTGCCACGGCAAGGTGGCGTTCCCGGTCTCGGAGTGCCGGCTGTGCCACTCGCGCAAGAAGGCCGGCGACGCGGTGGCGGAGAAGAAGCCGTGAAGCACGCGGTCGCCATCGGTTTGATGTTCGTTGCCGGCCTGGCCATCGCCGACGACACGCGCACGCAGGCCGAGCAGCGCGTGCGCCTCGCGGCGCGCCTGATCGGCGACTCGGCGGCCGCGCAACGCATTCAGGCCAGCGGCAATCAAGTTGCGATCTCGCATCTCGACGAGGGCCGCCTGCACCTGTCCGCGGCCGAAGAAGCGCTGAAGGCAGGCGACGCCGCCAAGGCGCGCAAGAGCGCCGACGAATCGTTGCAGCACCTCGGCATGGCGCGCCGCCTGGTGCCCGATCAACCGTCGCACCAACAGGCGCTGCGCCAGCGCCACGAGCAGCAACTCGCCACCGCCCAGCGCCTGGTCGAAGCCTGGCGCGTGCGCGCCGCAGGCAAACCTGACAACGCGCTGCTCGAAGCCACGGGCCTCGTGGGCCAGGCGCGACAGCAGGGCGACGAGCAACGCTACGACGACAGCCTGCGCACGCTGGCCGCGGCCGAGCAGCGGCTGCTCGACGGCTTCACGCGCCTGTTCGCATCGCGCGAGCTCGACTACACGCCACGCGCCGCCAACCCCGCCGAGGCCTATCACGACGAGATGGCCGGCTACTCGGGCTTGAGCGAACTGGTGCCGGTGGCGGTGCGCGAACTGGCGCCGCGCGCCGATGCGCGGCAGTTGATCGAGCGCTACACCAAGTCGGCGCAGGCGCTGCACGCGCAAGCGCAACAGCGCTTCGAAGCCGGCGACCGCGACGGCGCGCTGGCCAACCTGCGCAGCGCGGTGATGTACGTGCAGCGCGCGCTGTCCGCCGCCGGCGTCGTCACGCCAGCGCCGACCGGGAGCCCGCCATGAGCCCACCGCCCGGCCGCTCCGAAGGGGGCTTGCACCGCAGCGCGGAGCGCGGAGGTTCGTTGATGAAAGCGTTCGTCGTTGGCGCGCTGTTGATGCTCGGCGCCGTGCTCGTGCACGCCGAAGACCGCGCGGCGCTCGAGCGCCGCATCAGCTCGGTGGCGACGCTGATCGAATCGTCGTCGGCGGCGCGGCAGATCGAATCGAGCGGCGTTGCCGCCGCGCGCGAGAAGCGCGACAACGCGCGCCTGATCCACCGCGAGGCCGCGGCGACGCTGAAGGCCGGCGATGCGGCCGGCGCAACGAAGCTGCTCGACCAGGCGGCGCGCGAGATGATGAACGGCGCGCGCCTGGCCAAGCCCGAAGAGGTGCAGGGCCAAAAGGACAAACGCGACTTCGACGCGCGCATGGACAGCGCGCGCGCCCTGCTCGCCGCGCAGCAGCGCATCACCAGCGAAAAAGGCAGCCCGGGCGACGCGCGTGAAGCCACGCAGCGCATCGAGCAGTCGATTGCGCAGGCCGACAAGCTCGCCGCCGGCGGCAAGTGGGCCGAGGCCAAGCCGATCATCGACCGCGCCTACCTGACCGCGCGCGTCTCGATCGAGCAGATGCGCCGCGGCGACACGCTCGTGCGCTCGCTCAGCTTCGCCAGCAAGCGCGAGGAATACGCCTACGAGATCGACCGCAACGACACGCACCGCATGCTCGTCAACCTCGTGCTCGCCGACAAGCGCGACGCCACGTCGATGCTGCAACCGCTGCTCGACAAGGCGGCCGGCTTGCGCAAGGACGCCGAAGCACAGGCCCAGCGCGGCGACCATGACGCGGCAGTCAAGACGCTTGAAGACTCGACGCGCGAACTCGTGCGCGCAGTGCGCGCCGGCGGCATCTACATCCCCGGATGACATGGCCCATGCGCCGCGCCGTCGCCCTCCTGCTTGCGTTCGCCGCGGCGGCGTTCGCGGCTGCGCCGTCGCTGTGGCTGCGCTTGGAAAACGACGGCCTGCACGACCCGAAGAACCCGGCGATCGGCTTGCTGCAACAACCGGCCGATGCGCTCGAACCACTGCCGCGCGACGGCGCCGGCAATATGGTGAATTGGGTCAAGGCGATCGAGAGCGGCGCGATCAACCCGCGCACCAACATCCTGCCCGAGACGCAGGTCCGCATGCGCGACGACGCGATCATCGTCGCCAAATACGGCTCGATGCCGGCGGTGCGGTTTCCGCACCGCGCGCACACGCTGTGGCTCGATTGCTCGAACTGCCACGAGAAGCTGTTCAAGTCCAAGGCCGGCGCCAACCGCCTCAGCATGACCGCGATCCTGAACGGCGAGCAATGCGGCGTCTGCCATGGCGCGGTGTCGTTCCCGCTGACCGAATGCAACCGCTGCCACAGCGTGCCCAACGAGTCGCTGCCGCGGCCGGCGGCGGCGAACAAGCCATGAGGCGCGCGGCTTTGCTGCTTGCATTGGCTTGCGCCGCACCGGCGCCATGGGCCGAGTACGCCGACGTCGTCATCGACAAGCGATCGACCAAAGAAGGCGTGCGGCCGGTGATCTTTCCGCACTGGTTCCACCGCATCCGCTTTCGCTGCAAGGTCTGCCACCACGAGCTCGGCTTCGTCATGCGCGCGGGAGCCAACGACGTGCTGATGAGCGACATCATCGACGGCAAGTTCTGCGGCACCTGCCACAACGAACGCATCGCCTGGGGCGCGGACCGCTGCGACCTCTGCCACTCGGCGAAGCCGGGCACGCCGGCCGGCATTCAAGGCGGTGCGCAGACTTCGGGGCCGGGGCGGTGGTGAAGCGCCGCAGCCTGTGTGGAGCCGCCGCGCTGACGATGTTCGGCTGCGCCAGCGATCCCGGTTCTCCAACTGCAGCGCCGCGCGCGATCGGGCCGTTGACGCCGTGGCGCGTCGTCAATGGCGGCTTCCTGACGCCGCCGCAAGCCCCTGGCGTGCTGCCGCGCCCCGGCAGCGGCATGTTCGTCAAGTTGCTGTCGCCGGCGGCGATTGCATTGCGCGGCCAGGACCTGCTCGTCGCCGATGCCGGCAGCGCGCGTTTGTGGCGCATCGACTCGGCGATGAACCACGCCATCGGCATCGCCGGCGCGCCGGTGCTGCCGAACACCGCGCTCGCGCTCGGCCCCGATCTGTCGGCGTGGGTGCTCGACCCGGCGACGCGCCAGGTGCTGCGCTTCGCGCGCGACGGCCGCCTGGTGCAGACCTTTCGCGTGCCGACCGAGCTGCCATCGCCGGTGGCGCTCGCCCTGGCCGATGGCGGCGCGACGCTGCTCGTCGCCGACGGCCTGGGCGCGCAGTGGTCGGAGCAGCGCGGCGCATCGGGCATCGTGCTGAAGCTGTCGCCGCAAGCCGAAGGCGGTGCACGTGTCAGCGGTGTCGATGGGCTGGCGGCGACGGAGTCGGCGTTGTTCGTGCTCGACCGCCTCGCCGCGTCGGTGCACAAGGTGTCGCGCGACGGCCGCGTGCTGGCCACCCTCGGCCGCGGCGAGTTGATGCAGCCGAGCGCGATCGCCGCCGATCGCCACGGCCGCGTCTTCGTCATCGACCGGGCGCAGCAGTCGCTCGTGCTGCTGCGCGAGGGCGCGGCGGCTGCAGCGCTTCGATGCACGCGATCTCGGCGTGCAGCGCATCGGCGGCATCGCCATCGACGAACGCGTGCTCGCGTTGTCCGATCCGCTGCTCGGCCAGGTGGCCACCTTCCTGATCGCGCCATGAGACGCGCTCTCGATGCTCCTGCTGGCTCTCATGCTCGGCGCCTGCGCGAGCAGCGGCACGGTGCGCGGCCGACTGCACTACGGCATGGACGACGCGCCCGAAGGCCAGAAGCTGATGTGGCCGGCGGCGCCCGAGGTGCCGCGCTTTCTCTACACCGGCACGCTGGTCGGCGAACCGAATTTCCGCGCGAACGGAGAAGAGCGGCCGGCACTCGAACGCCTCGGCCGTTGGATCGTCGGCCTCGACGGATCGAGCACATCGCCGCAGGTGCTGCAACGCCCTTCTGCGGTGGCCGGCGACGACGCGGGGCGCTTGTACGTGGCCGACGTCAGCCGCCAGGCGGTGTTCGTCTTCGACGAGAAGGCGGGCGAGTTGCTGCTGTGGGAACACGCCGACGCCGCGCGGCGCTTCGTGGCGCCGAGCGGCGTGGCGATTGCCGCCGATGGCATTTACGTGACCGATGCCGAACTCGGCGCGGTCTTCGTGCTCAGCCTGCAGGGCGAGCCACGCGGCGTGATCGGCAAGGGCAAGCTGACGCGCCCGACCGGCATCGCGCGCGACGCCACGAGCGGACGCCTGTTCGTCGCCGACACCTATGCGCACGACATTAAAGTCTTCGACGCCCAAGGCGCGCTGGTCGCGACACATGGCGCGCGCGGCAACGGCGACGGCCAGTTCAACTACCCGAGCCACCTGGCCTTGAACAACGGCGAGCTGTATGTCACCGACACGATGAACAGCCGCATCCAGGTCTTGCGCGCGGCCGACGGCGCCTACCAGCGCCAGTTCGGCGCGCGCGGCCTGACGCTCGGCAACCTCGTGCGGCCCAAGGGCGTGTCGGTCGATGGCGAAGGCAACGTCTACGTCATCGAGTCGTACTTCGACAGCCTGCTCGTCTTCTCGCCGCGCGGCGAGTTCCTGATGCCGATCGGCGGCACCGGCAAAGCGACGGGACGCTTCTATTTGCCGTCGGGTGTCTGGGTCGATGGCAAGAACCGCGTGCACATCGCCGACATGTTCAATGGGCGCGTGGTCCTCTTTCAATTTTTGGGGGGCGGCTGATGTTCAGGCTGCTGCTGCTGTTGATGCTGCTCGCGACGACGGCCCACGCACAGCGCGTCTCCGACGTCCGCAACACGCCGCACAACCTCTCGGCGCAAGGCCCGGGCACCACGCGCGCCGCGGCCGGCGGCACGACCGAGGTCTGCGTCTTCTGCCACACGCCGCATGGCGCGACGACCGCCGACGCCGCCGGCACGCCGCTGCGCGGACCGCTGTGGAACCGCCGCGTGCCCGATGGCGCGACCTACACGCCCTACACCTCGAGCTCGCTCGATGCGCAGTCGATCCTCGACGGCCTGAACGCCACGCCCGGCGGCAGCTCGAAGCTGTGCCTGTCGTGCCACGACGGCACGCTGGCGATCGGCAACGTCAACGTGCTCAACGGCAACGCCAACGCCAGCATCGCAATGCAGGGCACGGGCGCCGGCGGCACGATGCCGCCCGGCCAGGGCGTGACGAGCGGCTTCACGCGCTTTCTCGGCACCGATCTGTCCAACGACCACCCGATCTCGCTGACCTACAACAGCGCGCTCGCCGCGCGCGACGGCGAACTGAACACGGTCGATGCACAACAGCGCTGGCCGGCCGGCAGCGGCAACGTGATCGGCGTGCGCGCCTCCGGCTACAAGCCGCTGCTGCCGTTGGAGCCCACCGGCAACGCCGGCCAGGGCCAGATCCAATGCGCGACCTGCCACGACCCGCACCTGCGCGAACTCGACATGTCCAAAGGCAGCGCGAAATTCCTGCGCGCGCCGCGCTTCCAGGAAAGCGCGCCCGGCCCGACGCACAACGCCGCCGCCGACATCATCTGCCTGTCGTGCCACGACAAGAGCCTGGGCGCCGGTGTCTGGGCCAACTCCGCGCACGCGCGGCCCGATGTTGCCGACGAAACCTACCGCGACGGCGCGGCGCAGTTGCGCGAATTCCCGAGCGGCCTGCCGGTGTGGAAGGCAGCGTGCCTCAACTGCCACGACACGCACACCGTGCAGGGCGCGCGCCGCCTGCTGCGCGAAGGCACCGACGCCGCGCTGCCGCAGGGCAACCCGCTGGCGGCGCGCCAGGGCGGCAACGCGGCGCTCGAGAACACCTGCTACCAATGCCACACCAACGCCGCGAAGTCGGCGTTGACGAGCGTGACGCAGGTGCCCGACCTCGAAACCTCGTTCCAACAGTTGATCCGCATGCCGATCACGACCGCCGAGCAAGGCGACAGCAGCACCGAGGCGCACGACATCAGCGCCAACTTCAGCGACCTGTCGATCAACTGCAGCGGCGCCGTCGCACGCTGCGGCGCCGACTTCCTGGAGCCGCGCAGCAAGCTCGAACAGCGCCACGCCGAATGCACCGATTGCCACAACCCGCACCGCGTCGTCAAGTCGCGCAGCTTCGTCGGTGGCCCGGGCGGCATCGGCGGCGCGCCTGACGCCGCGGGCACGCACGAGCACGCCGAGAACACGACGACGGTCCGCAGCAACATCGCCTCGGGCGTGCTGCGCGGCGCCTGGGGCGTCGAGCCGAACTACGGCTCGACGTCGTTCCAGCAACTGCCCGGCAGCTACACGGTCAAGCGCGGCGACCCGGGTGCTTCCATCGACACCTCGGTGGCCGCAGCGTACGTGACGCGCGAATACCAGATCTGCCTGAAGTGCCACAGCGACTACGGCTACGCCGACAACAACGTCTATCCGCTCGGCAACCGGCCGTCGCTCGGCCGCAGCGGCGGCACCGCGCCGGGCACCAACAACCTGACGATCTACACCAATCAGGCGAAAGAATTTCAGGCGCCGATCACGCACCGCGGCGATGTCACGTCGGCCAACAGCGGCGCGGGTTCGAACTTCACGATCGGCAACCACCGCTCGTGGCATCCGGTGATCGGCCCGACCGGGCGCAACGGCCCGAACGCCGCGGCGTTCCGCGCGCCGTGGGGCAACGCGATCGGCACGCAGACGATGTACTGCAGCGATTGCCACGGCGAGAACACGCCCGAGGGCAGCATCATCCCGGCCGGCGGCGACAACGGCACGCCGTGGGGGCCGCACGGTTCGGCCAACAACTTTTTGTTGAAGGGCGCGTGGAACACCAACGTCGGCGCCGACAACCGCGGCGACAACGGCGTCAACCCGAACGGCCTGTGCTTCAAGTGCCACAACCCGAACACCTACGCGAATCGCGACGGCACGGGGCAGACGGGCTTCTTCAACAGCGACAAGGGCAACCTGCACGCCTTCCACACCGACAAGGTCGAGCGCATGCGCTGCAACTGGTGCCATGTCGCGGTGCCGCACGGCTGGAAGAACAAGGCGCTGCTCGTCAACCTCAACGACGTCGGCCCCGAAGCCGGCCGCGCCGGCAACGAGGAGTGGCGCATGAACGCGAGCTCGCAGGCCTTCAACCAGGAGCCGTACTACCTCAACGCGAAGTTGAAGGTGCGCACCTTTGCCACCAGCGGCAACTGGAACGAAAGCAATTGCGGCTCGAACGCCTCGGCGACGGCGTTCGGCACCAACGGCAACAACACGAACAGCGGCAAGGACTGGATGAAAGACGTTTGCGAGAACCCGCCATGAAGTACGCCGCGTTGCATCGACTGTCCGCGCACTTCGGCTCGCTGCGCAGCACGCTCGCGCTGCTGGTGCTGCTCGGCGCGGTCGTGCTCGCACAGCCGACCGCGCTCTGGCTCGGCCTGGTGTTCGCCGCGCTCGGCATCAACCTGCTCGCCGCGCTGGTCGTGCATCCGCTGCTGCGCCGGCAATTGCCGCTGCTCGTCTTTCATCTCGCGCTGCTGGCCTTGCTGCTGCTCGTCGGTGCGGGGCGATTGACCAAGCTCGACGGCCGCTTCGAGTTGCTGCAGGGCGTGCCCTTCGACGGCCGCTTGATGGCCCACGAAGCCGGCGCGCTCTACCGCTCCGACATGCAAGGCTGGCAACTGCGCAACGAGGGCTTCACGATCGACTACGCACCCGGCCGGCGCCGCGGTGCGACGCGCAACACGGTGGCGTGGAGCGCCACCAATGGCACGGCGCAGCGCGCCGTGATCGGCGACCACCGGCCGCTGGTGATCGGCGCGCACCGCCTCTACACGACGTTCGAACAAAGGCTTCGCGCCGCTGCTGCGTTGGCTGCCGGCGCAGGGCGAACCGGTGCTCGGTGCGGTGCACCTGCCGAGCTATCCGATGAACGAGCTGCGCCAGTCGCGCGAATGGACACTGCCCGACGGCCGCGCGGTCTGGCTGCAACTGCAGTTCGATGAGAAGAACCTGATCGCGTCCGAGACCACCGCGCAGTTCCGATTGCCGGATGTGCACCAGCTCGTGCTGCGCCTGGGCGAGACGCGCGCCGAACTCACCCCCGGCCAGGCCTGGCGCATCGACGGCGGCACGCTGGTCTATGAAGGCCTGCGGCCGTGGATGGGTTACCGCGTCACCCACGACCCGACGCTGCCGTGGCTGCTCGCCGCGGCGCTGACTGCGGCGCTGTCGCTGGCCTGGCACTACGCCGTCTCGTTTCGCGCGCCAAGGCCGCAAAGCGCGCCTTCACTGCAACGCGGAGCCCGGCATGCCTGAAGCGCTGTTGATGTCGCTCGCGCTGGCCGGCTATGCGGCCTGCGCTGTGGTCACGGCCGCCGGCGCGCGCTGGCACCGTCCGTCGTGGCCGCTGGCGGCATCGGCCCTGTTTGCAGCGCTGGCTTTGCACACGCTGGCCCTCGGCACGCGCTGGCAGGCGCTGGGCCATGGGCCGTTCACGACGCTGCACGAAATCCTGTCGAGCAACCTGTGGAGCTTGTCGCTGGTGGTCGCACTCGCCGCGACGCTGCTGCGCGAGGTCCGCGCCGCATTGATCGCCGCGCTGCTGCCGCTGGCCGTGCTCGCGGCGTGGCTGGTCGCCAGCGATGCCCGCCCCGGCCACCTGCCGCCGACTTACGACACGCCGCTGCTCTACATCCACACGCTGGTCGGCAAGCTCTACCTCGGGCTGCTGCTCGTCGCCACGGCGCTGGGCGCACTGTCGTGGTGGCGGCCGTCGGCGGCGCGCGATGCGCTGGCCCACCGCTTCGCTGGCTTCGCCTTCGTCTTCGACACGCTGATGCTGATCGTCGGCGCGGTCTGGGCACAGGACGCGTGGGGCCGCTACTGGGCCTGGGACCCGTTGGAGTCCTGGGCCTTCGCGAGCTGGGTCGCACTCGCCGCCACGCTGCATGCACGGGCGACGCTGCGGCCGAGTGCGGCGGTGTTCGGTGTGATGCTGTTGGGCGTCTTCGTCCTCGCGTTCCTCACGTTCTTCGGCGTGCCATTCATCTCGATGTCGCCGCACAAGGGGGCCGTGTGAAGCCAAGAGATCGTCGGCTATGGGGCTTGCTGCTGACGAGCGCCGCCATCACGCTCGGCGGCCTGGCCTTCAACGCCGCGCAATCGCCGCATGCGCCCGAGGCACCACCCCCCGCCGCACCGCACGCGACGGAAACCAAACGCCTGTTCGACGCCGCCGTGATCATGCTGCACGCCCGCCGCTACGACGACGCGGCGACCGCGTTGCACCGCGTGCTGACCTATGCGCCCAAGATGCCCGAAGCCCACGTCAACATGGGCTACGCGATGCTCGGCCTGAACAAGCTGGACGCCGCACGCGACTTTTTCGAAGGCGCGACCGCGCTCGCGCCGACGCAGGCCAACGCCTACTACGGCCTGGCCCTTGTGCATGAGGCGCAAGGCGACAAGGCGTTGGCCACCGGTGCGATGCGCAGCTACCTGCACCTGGCGCGTGACGAGCGGCCCGAGCACCTGAGCCGGGCGCGCGCCGCGCTCTGGGAATGGGAGCAGCAAAAGCCGAAGGCCGGGCCATGAAGGCCGTGGCAGAGACTTGAGTCAGGGGCAGCTGCCGATGACGTAGTAGTTCGTGCCCGTCCGCTTCAGCGTGGTGGTCACGAACACGTTCCACAGTCCCATGTTCTGGTTCGAGCCGTTGGCCAGCGCATAGCCGCCGCTGACATGCGCGCGGCCGGCCGAGACATGGGCATGGTTCGATGCGGTGAAACAGACGGCCGCCGCGGTGCCGGTGGTGGTGCCGCTGGCCGGGGCCGAGAGCGCACCCTGCACGCCGCCGGCGTCAACCGCGGCCACGGTCCAGCGGTAGGTGGTGGCGGCGGCCAGGCCGGTGTCGGTGGTGCTGGTGGCGGCGATCGTCGATGCATTGATCTTGTTGCCGTCGCGGTAGATGTTGTAGCCCGCCGCACCGCTGACGGCCGCCCAGCCGATCACCATGCTGCTGGCGGTCGCGCCGGACGTGGTGACGCCGGCCGGCGCGGGCAGGCTGCCGCCGCCGGTCGAGCCCGCGGCCAGCCGATCGACCATCGCCTTGATCGCCGTGGCCTGCGTGCCCGCGCGCTGCGCGAAGTTGCTGCCGTACCAGCCGATCCAGTCCCAGCAGCCGTTGGGGTTGGCCAGCGAGCCGCTGGCCGCCGTGGCGCGGCTGGTGTTGTCGACCTTCGTTTGCGGGAACAGCACGACGATGTGGTTGCTGTCGGCCCAGCGCGTGTAGCCGGTGTTCTTGACGAACTTGTCGCCGATGGTGGCCGTGTTCTGCTGGCAGCCGTGCAGCGCCACGTGCAGCCGGCAAGAGCCGCCCGCGGCGCAAGAGGCCGGCACATAGACCCAGCCGGTCGCGGCCATGCCGGGGTTGGCGGTGAAGGCGGTCTGGTCGAACTCGATGTAGTTGGCCGCGGCCGGTGCGTTGTTGCGGGCGTTGAGCGCGCCGTAGAACTTGGTCAATGCGGCGCCGGCGCCGTCGAAGCCGCAGTTGCTGATGTAGGGCGAGGCCGAGCTGCCGCAGGCGTTGTTGCCGGTGCTGTCGAAGTCGGTGGGGAAGGTGTGCGCGGTGCCGCTGCGCTGCACGTAGCTCAGGTTGGCGGCCGTCACGCCGTTGTTCCGGTACTGCGTGTTGACGCCGTTCATCGGGTTCGGGCCGACGGTGAAGTCGCTGCTGCCGACGAAGAGGTAGATCTTCTGCGCCGCCACGCCGGCCTTGTCGTCGATGGCGGTGCCGCTCCAGTTGTTGAGGTCGGCCTGCATCGTGGACAGCATGCCGGCGCTGATGGTGGCGCCGTACATGCACGCCGTGTAGTTGCTGTGTCCGGCGCACATGTAGGGCCCGCCGGCGAACACGCCCACGCCGCTGAAGGTGGCCGAGTAGGCGTAGCCCAACTGGTTGGCCATGAAGCCGCCCGACGACAGGCCCGAGACGCTGATCTGGCTGCGGTCGATGTTGAGCGAGGGCAACGCGGCGGCGGCCTGCGCCGTGCCCGCTGCGAACAGCAAGGCGGCCATCGTGGTGCGCGTGAACCGTCGAAGGATCGTCATGGTTTGTCTCCTGGTGGCTTCTGGCGAGCCTGGCGCCGCTGCCGCGGCCGGGTTTCAGGCCGCGGCGCCGCGGCGTCCGGCCTTCAGGCGTTCGATCTCGGTCATCTGCGCCTCGAAGGCCCAGATCGTCTTCTTTTCGTCGTCATTCAGCACGGCCGGATCGAGGTGCTTCAGCAGCACCGCGAGCGCCTCGCCCAGACGCCCGAGCTGGCGGCCATAGCTGCCCACCTCGTCGAGGATCTGCTGTTCGAGGGCCGGGTCGGCGCTCTTGCCGAGGTTGATGTTGACCAGGCCGAACTGGCCGCCCACCGAGCTGAGGTACCAGCTCCAAGGGTTGATCGACTGCATCACATCGCCGGACAGCGGCAGGCGGACATCGGGCATGGCTTTGCTCCCTGGGCGTCAAGAGGGGCGGATGATCGCCGATCTGCCTCGCGCAGGGTTCACGCGGCCTGCGGCTCCCGGTCAAACTTTTGTCCGAGATCGGTGTATCTGAACGGGTACTAGCCGCTCTATGCAGCGAGCCACCGTCACCCGAAGTGGCAGCAACCCAACCTCCAAACAGGACCAACACCCATGAATATTCGTTATCTGGCCATCGCCGCCGGCTTGGCACTGAGCTTTGGCGCTTCACCCGCGCTGGCCGACGGCAAGGTGGCGTGCACCAGCGCCGACAAATCGACCTGGAAGCCGCAGGCGGACGCCGAAGCCGCCGCCAAAGCCGCCGGCCATGAGGTGCGCCGCTCCAAGATCACGGACGGCAACTGCTACGAGGTGTACACGGTGAAGGACGGCAAGAACCTCGAGCTGTTCTACGACCCGGTGAGCCTGAAGCTCGTGCAGACCGTCGTCAAGTAAACGCCAAGGGCCCGCAGTGCTTGACGCTGGGCAACAGCCATCCTCTGCCGAAGCCGTCGGCGCCGAAGCGCCGACGGCTTCGGTGCCCGTCTGGGACGCAGCCGTTCGGATCTTCCACTGGTCGCTCGTCGGCGGGGTGGTGACGGCCTGGATCAGCGGCGGCACCGGCGACCGGCTGCACGAGATCGTCGGCTACGCGGTCGCCGGCCTGATCGCGTTTCGCCTCGTCTGGGGATTCATCGGCACGCGCCATGCGCGCTTCCGCGATTTCGTGCGCGGGCCGTCCAGCGTCGCCGGCTACATGGCCGGCATCGCCCGTCTGCGGCCGGCGCACTACGCCGGACACAACCCGGCCGGCGCGCTGATGATCCTGATCCTGCTCGCCGTGCTGCTGACGATTGCCGTCAGCGGCGTCATGATGCAGACGAACCGGTTCTTCGGCATCGACTGGGTCGAGCAGGTGCACAGCGTTGCCGCCGATTCGCTGCTGGTGCTGGTGCCGCTGCACGTGCTCGGCGCGCTGATATCGAGCTGGCTGCACCAGGAAAACCTCATCCGCTCGATGTTCTCCGGGCAGAAGCAGGTGCCCAAAGGCCGCGCAGCCGCGTCGCAGAACGAGCGGCTCGAGTTTCGTGTGAAGGGCGCGGAGGGGCTCTTCGTGCTGTCGATCCTGGCCGCCGGCGGCGCCGTCTATGGCTGGGTTTCGACGAGCGGCCAGGCGCCGGCCGCCGTGCCGACGGCAGGCATGGTCGATGAGGTCCCGCTCGTGCCGACACAGGCACTGGCGGCGCCTGCGCCACCGCGACAGGTGGTGGACCTGCAGGACTACATGACGGGCGGGCCCGAACAGCCCTCGCAGCTCTGGATCCTGGCCAGCGGCGGGCGGCTCTACGACCGCTGGTACGCCGCGCTCGGCAAGAAGGGGCCGACCAGCAATCACCCGTCGTGGCCGGCCGAAAACACCAATGCCAGCGGCGCCGAGACGTGGCGCTGCAAGACCTGCCACGGCTGGGACTACATGGGGCGCGACGGGCTTTTGAAGTCGGGGCCCGGGGCGACCGGCATCCGCGGGCTGCAGCGCGCGCGCGGCCGCTCGGTCGAAGAGGTGGTGGCCATTCTGGAGAACGACACGCACCTGTTCACCGACGACCTCATTCCGGGCCACGCCAAACGGCGCCTCGCGGCCTTCGTCTCGCAAGGCCAGCACAGCGTTGCGCAGCACTTCTACCCGAACGGCGAGGTCAAGGGCAATGCGGTCAACGGCCGCAATCTCTTCCAGACGCTCTGCGCGGCGTGCCATGGCTTCGAAGGCAAGGCCCGCAAGCTCGGTCCTTCGGCGGACCCCAATTACGTGGGCAAGCCGATGTATGTCGGCACCAAAGCGCGCAATGGGCCAATCGAGGTGCTGCACAAGATCCGCAACGGTCACCCCGGCGCCCCGATGATCTCGCTGCGCGGCCTGGGGATGCAGGCGGCGACTGACGTGCTGGCCTACGTACAACAATTGCCGGCCGAATAACGAGTCCTCGGCTGGCCGCAGATTTGCATGTGCCGACACGGGCGGCCTGCGTGCTTGCAGCGCGGGCTGCTTCGGCTTCTCAGTTCCGGGAAGCGGTTCCCGCGCTCGACACAGGCAAAGGCCAACCCCATGCTCGTTTTCTGGATCGTCGCCGCGATGTTCACCGTCGGTGCGCTGCTGGTGCTGTTGCCCGGCCTGCTGCGCCCGCGCGCCGACAGCGTCGATGCCGGCGAGGCCGCGCTGGCTGTGCACCGCGACCAGTGGCGCGAGGCCGCGGCCGATGTCGAGAGCGGCCGCCTCGATGTGAACCAGCTCGCCGCGGCGCGACGCGACATCGACCAGCGCGCGCGTGAAGAGTCCACCGGCGCCGCACGCAGGGCTTTGGCGCAGCCGGCGCGGCGTACGGCGCTGGCCCTCGCACTGCTGCTGCCGGCCGCCAGCGTGTCGCTGTACCTGTGGCTCGGCGACCCGCAGGCCGCGATGTCGTCGGCCAGCGTCGTGGCGCAACACAGCACCAGCCCGGACCAAGTGCAGAAGATGGTCGCCGCGCTCGCCGATCGGCTGAAGGCGCAGCCCGACGACATCGACGGCTGGACGATGCTCGGCCGCTCGTATGTCGCGCTCGGCCGCCACCGCGACGCGGCCACGGCACTGCAACGCGCCAACGCGCTGTCGCCGGGCAATGCGAGCCTGCTCGCCGACCTGGCCGATGTGCTGGCGATGGCGCAGGGCCGCAAGCTCGCCGGCGAGCCGGCGCGCACGATCCAGCGCGCGCTCGATGCCGATCCGAAGCATGTCAAGGCACTCGCGCTCGCGGGCACGGCGGCCTTCGAGGCCAAGGACTATGCGGCGGCGCGCGGCTACTGGCAGCGGCTGCTGGCCGAGGTGCCGGCCGAGTCGCCGCTCGCGCGCTCGGTGGGCAACAGCATCGCCGAAGCCGCCGCGCTCGACGGCGGCGCGCTCGTGGCGGCCAACGATACCAAGCCTGCCGCGGCCGCGAACGTCAGCGGCGAAGTCAGCGTCAGCGCGGAGCTGGCCGCGCGCGTCGGCGCCGACGACACGCTGTTCATCTTCGCCCGCGCCGCCGAGGGCCCGCGCATGCCGCTGGCGATCGTCAAGCGCAGCGCGCAACTGCCGGCCACGTTCACGCTCGACGACACGATGGCGATGTCGCCGCAGATGAAGCTCTCGGGCTTCGGTGCGGTGGTCGTCGGCGCGCGCGTTTCGAAGTCCGGCAACGCGACGCCGCAAGCGGGCGATCTGCTCGGCCAGAGCGCCGTCGTCAAACCGGATGCGCAAGGTTTGCGCATCGTCATCGATCGTGTACAGCCTTGAGGCACCAGCTTGCCCGCGCAGGCGTTGGGGGAACAGAATGCGTTGGTCGCTCTACCCCGACCTCGAACATGACCCGGTTGTCCGCCCTCTTGCTCGCCGCTTGCAGCTTGGCCGCCCCGGCGCAGACCGAAGAGCCGCCGCGTGCGGCGTTGGAGGACGCGCGCAAGGCCTCGACCGAGCTGGTGACCAGCGTGCGCAGCGAGTTGTTGAAGGCGATCGAAGCCAGCGGGCCGCTGCGCGCGATCGTGGTCTGCAAATACACCGTGCCCGAGATCGCGTCGGCCGTGTCGCGCAAGTACGGCGCGCGTGTGACGCGCGTCTCGCTGACGCCGCGCAACCCGGCGCTCGGCTGGGGCGATGCCTGGGAGCAGAAAACCTTGATGGCGTTCGACGAGCGCATCGCCAAAGGCGAGAAGGCCGACGCGATGGAGCAATGGGAAGTCGTCGCCGAGCCGAGCGGCAGGTTCCTGCGCTACATGCGCGCGCTGCCGATGGCGCAGGCCTGCATGGCCTGCCACGGGCCGGCCGAACAGATCTCGGAATCGATCCGCGAGCAGCTCGCGCACGAGTACCCGCACGACAAGGCCGTCGGCCTGACGGTCGGCAAGTTGCGCGGCGCGGTCACGTACAAGAAACCGCTGTAGCTACTTCTTGGCGCTGCGCAGGTAGGTCTGCGCATCGGCATGGCCTTGTTTCGCGGCGCGCGCAAACCACTTGCGCGCTTCGCCCGGGCTCTGCGTCACGCCGCTGCCGGCCAGAAACAGGATGCCCAGCGCGTACTGCGCATCGGCATGGCCTTGTCGCGCGGCCTCGAAGTACCACTGCGCGGCCAGGCGCATCGCATCGCTGCCGTCGGCCGCCTGCGCATGGCCGTAGGCGTACATGTTGGCCAGGAGAAACTGCGCCGGCGCATGCCCCTGGCGCGCCGCGCGCTCGTACCACTGCGCGGCCGCCTTGTCGTCCTCGGCAACACCCAGGCCGTGGTAGTACAGCGTGGCCAGTTGTGTCTGCGCGCGCGCATTGCCGCCTCGCGCCAGCGGTTCGAGCAACCGCAGCGCGCTCGCGTGGTCCTTGCGTGCGGTGGCGGTGGCCGCGTCTTGCAGCGCGTCGGCGCGCGCCGCGACACTCGGCAGCAACAAGACGATGAGAGCAATTGAGCGCAACATCGGCAGCATGGCAAAGCTCCTTCGGTTTCCCGTGCCATGCAATCCGCGTTCCCGCCTGCCCGCAACATGAACCCACCGTCTGCTGCCCTGCCCGTGCGCAAGTCGCTGCGCGCGCGCGGCGTGTTGGCGACGCTGGCGCTGCTGCTGTACACGGTGCTCGCCGGCCTGTACGTGGCGGGCGAGCGCATGCGCATCAACGACAGCGTGACCGCTCTCGAAGCGCTGTCGCGCCACGAGAAAGCGCTGGCGTTGACCGAAGCCGCAGTCAGCAGCGCGTTGCTCGATGTCAACGAGGCCAGCAACGCCGAGCATGAAGCGGCCGCGCCGCCGGCCGACCTGCGCCTGTACATGGAGTCCTGCGCCAAGCTGTTCGCGGCGTTGGACGAGTTCGACCCCGGCTACACGCGTCTGCAGCGCGCCATCGCGCGCAGCTACGACAGCCTGCAGGCGCAGCCGGTGCGCGCCGCCTGGATCGACCTGCGCGAAGCGATGGCGCGCGCCGCCGACGAGCTCGACATCCGCCGCGCGCGACTGACCGAGCAGCGCGAGAACGCGATCGCCACCTACCAGCGCAGCTACGACGCGGTGACCGTGAAGACGATGCTGCTGTCGGTGATCGGCCTGGTGCTGTTCGGCACGCTCGCGGCCTGGTTCTTCGCCCGGCTGGCGCGCGACATCGGCCGCCTCGAAGCGCACGCGCGGCAGATCGTCGGCGGCACGCGCGGCGTGGCGCTCGACGTGCAGCGCGACGATGAGCTCGGGCACCTGATGCATGCCGTCAACCGTTTGTCCGCCGACCTCGACGAGCGCGAGCAGCGCATCGAGCTCGACCGCCAACGCAGTGCGCACCAGGACAAGATGCTGGCCATGGGCGCCGTCGCCGCCGGCATGGCGCACGAGGTCAACAACCCGCTGGCGGTGATCGCCGGCACGGCCGATGCGCTCAAGGCGGCCGCGCTGCAGCGCCATGACGCGGCCGCGGCCGAGGACGCCGAAACCATCCTGGCGCAGGCCCACCGCGCCGGCCAGGCGGCGCAGCGGCTGGCCGACGCAGCGGCGCCGCAGCCGGCGCAGCGCGACTGGATCGACCTGCTGACGCTGGTGCGGCGCGTGCTGCAGTGGATGGGCTACGACCGCCGCTACCGCGGCTTCGTCTTCGCGGTGCAGGCGCCGCCGGACCTGCCCGCGGTGTACGGCTCGGCCGAGGCGGTGCAGCGCGTGCTGGTGCAGATGCTGACGCTGGCCTGCGATGCGCTGGCCACGCAAGGCCAGCTGCGCGCGTCGCCGTGCATCGCACTGTCGCGAGGCGACGCTACGGTAGCGCTGGAGATCGTCTTCCCTGCGCAGATCGATTTCACGCAGGAAGACGTGCAACGCGGCGTGTTGCTCGGCCGCGCCGCGCTGGCGCCGCTCGGCGCGCAGCTTGCGTTTGGTCAAGACCCATCGGGGGGCAGCCACATTAAGCTCGCTCTGCCCATGAACAGCCATGACAATCCGCCATGAACGGCATGCCCGAGTTGCAGGTGCTCGTCGTCGATGACGAGCCGGCGATACGCCAGGTCCTCAGCGCAGCGCTGAGCAAGGCCGGCTACCCGGTGGAGAGTGCAGGCTCGGCCAACGAGGCGCTGGCCAAGCTCGACAAGACCGCGTTCGAACGTCGTGCTGTGCGATGTCTTCATGCCGATCACCGACGGCATCGAGTTGATCAAGCTGGCCCGCGCGCGCGGGCACAGCGCGACCTTCATCATGGTGACTGCGTTCGCCTCGGTCGATTCCGCCATCGACGCCATCAAGGCCGGCGCCTGGGACTACATCACCAAGCCCGTGCACAACGAAGAGATCCTGCGCCGGCTCGAACAGATCGACGCCGTGCGCGGCCTGCGTGAAGAAAACCGCACGCTGCGCCGCATGGTGCTGGGCGGCGACGACGCGGCCTTCGCGTTCAGCTCACCGGCGATGCAAAGCGTCGAGCGGCTGATCACGCGCGTCGCCCCGACCGACAGCACGGTGCTGATCAGCGGCGAGAGCGGCACCGGCAAGGGCGTGGCCGCACGCCGCCTGCACGAACTCTCGGCTCGGCGTGACGGGCCCTTCGTCTCGGTCAACTGCGGCGCCATCCCCGAGACGCTGATCGAGAGTGAACTCTTCGGCCACACCAAGGGCGCATTCACGAGCGCCGACCGCGCGCGCAAGGGCCTGTTCGCGCAGGCCGACCACGGCACGATCTTCCTCGACGAAATCGGCGAGCTGCCGCTGTCGATGCAGACCAAGCTGCTGCACGTGCTCGAATCGAAGGAGGTGCGCGCGATCGGCGGCGAAGCCATGCGCAAGATCGACGTGCGCATCGTCGCTGCGACCAACCGCGAGCTGCCGGCGATGGTGCGCGAGCAGCGCTTCCGCGAAGACCTGTTCTTCCGTTTGTCGATGTTCCAGATTCCCATGCCACCGCTGCGCGAGCGGCGCAGCGATCTGCCGGCCCTGATCAAGCACCTGCTGGCGCGGCGCGTGCAATCTCCCGGCGCGCCCAAGCTGGAGATCGATGCCGAAGCCGAAGAGCTGCTGGTGGCCTTCGACTGGCCCGGCAACGTGCGGCAGTTGGAGAACGTGCTGCACCGCGCGGCGATCCTCGCCGACGGCGGCCACATCCACGTTGCCGACCTGCCACCCGAAGTGGCGCGCGTCGGCAGCGGCGGCGGCGACGAGGGCGGCGCCAACAGCGGCGAAGGCACGCTGCGCGAGCGCCTGCGCCGCTTCGAAGTCTCGCTGATCCGCCGCGCGATCGACGACGCCGCCGGTGACCGCCGCGCCGCCGCGCAACGCCTGGGCATCGGCCTGTCGAGCCTGTATCGCAAGCTCGAAGAAGCTTCGAGCGAGGCCTGAGGAGCGACGCCGAGGGGGCCCCCGCTCGCATTGACATGCTCTCCGCCCCCGTTCGCCCTGAGCTTGTCGAAGGGCCGGGCTGAGCCTGCCGAAGCCTTTGGCATGTGGCACGAAGGCTTCGACAAGCTCAGCCCGAACCCGAACGGGGGCGAGAGGGGCTTCGACAGGCTCAGCCCGAACGGTTCTTTGCAGACCTTGAAGTTCGCCTTTGGGCCGCCATCAGCCGGTCAGCGGTGTCCGCATTCCCCTCGTACGTTGAAAGTGCAAGGCCCCTTGGCGCCTGCGTCGTCCCTGCGGCCCGGCCCGAGGGTCACGCGAGCTCGCTCGCCGGCAAGAGTCGCTGAACTGCTCTCACTGGCACAGTTTTCGCTGCCCACTGCTCACAGCCATGGCGCTGCAGGAGGCGATGGGCGATGTGGGGCGGTTTGTTTGCCAAAGATGAGAAGTCGGCGCCATTGCCGTTCTCGAAAGCGGCGCTTTGCCTGACGTGCGCGCTGGTGGCTGTCAACGCACGAGCCGGCGACGTGCTGCGCGGCGCCGAGCTCTACCGCCAGCATTGCGCGGCCTGCCACGGCAACGGTGGCAAGCCGGTGCTGCCGACGGCGCCCGACTTCACGCGCCACGACACGCTGTTGAAACCCGACCTCACGCTGCTGGCGGCGATCCGCAAGGGTCGCGGCGCGATGCCTTCTTATGACGGCGTGCTGCGCGAGCGCGAGATCCTCGACATCGTTGCCCACCTGAGAACCCTGCGATGAAACGCACGATCACTCTGCTTGTCTTGCTGGCCGCCGCATCGGCGCAGGCGCAGCGTGTGAAGGAGAGCTTCGACGTCGGCGCGAATGTCTATGTGCGCGCCCTGACGGTCGAGCCGGCGCGCAATGCGCTGTGGGTCGGTACGTCGGCCGGCGTGCATGAAGTCGATCTGGGCAGCGGCAAGCTGCGCGGCACCTTCACCCGCAAGGACGGCCTGGCCAACGAGTATGTGTTCGCCATCGGCCTCGACCGCGAAGGCCAGAAATGGTTCGGCACCAATGCCGGCGGCGCCTCGCGCTACAAGGACGGCAAGTGGAAGACCTTCTTCCCGATGCACGGCCTCGCCGATTACTGGATCTACGCCTTTGCCGAGCAGAAGTCGGGCGACTTCTGGATCGGCACCTGGGCCGGCGTCAACCGGCTCGATGCGAAGACCGGCAAGTTCAGCACCTATGTGAAGGAGCTCGTCAACGAATGGGTCTATGGCATCGCCGTCGATGCGCTGGACCGCGTCTGGTTCGGCACCGAAGGTGGCGTGACGATGTACGACGGCAAGACCTGGCGCTCATGGACGCACACGGACGGACTGGGCGCCGACAACAGCGAGCAGCTGCCGTTCTCGGCCAACACCGGCCTGGGCACGCGCACGCGGCACGACCTGTCGGTGGCCAGCGAGGGCCGCGCGACCTACAACCCGAACTACGTCTTCTCGATGCTCGCCGCGGCCGACGGCAGCATCTGGGCCGGCACCTGGGGCGGCGGCGCGGCGCGCTGGGACGGCCAGCGCTGGACCAACTTGACCACCAAGGAAGGATTGGCCGGCAACATCGTATACAGCATCACACAAGACCGCGAAGGCCAGCTCTGGTTCGGCACCAACAACGGCGTCTCGCGCTGGGACGGCAAGCAGTTCAAGAACCTCGGCGTGGTTGAGGGTTTGCTCGACCGCAATGTCTATGCGCTCGCCGTCGCGCCCAATGGCGATGTCTGGGCCGGCACGAAAAAAGGTGTGGCGCGCATCGTGCGCTGAATGAGCGGAGGACTATCGATGGCCAGCAAGCTCGCGATCTTGGGTCTCGCGTTGATCGGCGGCGCCGTGGCCATGGCCGCGGCGTATCAGTTCGGCCGCAGCAATGCGCAGCCTGCAGCAACCCTGCCCGCCGGCCATGTGGCGGTGGCCGCGCCGCAGCGCGAGGGCAAGGTCGGCGCCGATGCGACGCAGAAGTTCACGCACTTTCGCGTCGGCAACAAAAACGTCAAGCGCATCCACGCCGACGGCGACGTGATCTGGGTCGGCACCTCGGGCGGCTTGGTGCGCTACGACACCAAGCGCGACGACTACAAGCTCTACGACACGAACAGCGGCCTGCTGTCCAACGGCGTGTTCTATGTCGGCAAGCTCGGCGACAAGATCGCCGTCGGCACCTACGGCGGCGGCCTGTCGCTGCTCGACACGAAGACGGACAAGTGGGAAACGTTCAACGTGCCCGAAGGCCTCGGCGACGCCTTCGTCTATGACGTGCTGAAGACGAAGAACGGCGATGTCTGGATCGCGACATGGTCGGGCGTCAACCACATCAGGGGCGGCGACCTGAAGAACCGTTCGAAGTGGTCGCTGCACACCGTCGCCAGCACGAACGGCGGGTTGCCGAACGATTGGGTCTATGGCCTGGCCGAAGGCAAGAGCGGCGAGATCTGGCTCGGCACCGAAGGCGGGCTGGCGCGCTTTGCCGGCGGCCGCTGGGACCACTGGAACCACGCGCAGGGCCTCGGCGCCGCGTACGAGCGCGTCAAGGACGCGATCGACTTCAAGAGCGATCCGGCCAAGCAGAGCGAGCACCACGCGAAGCAAAAGCAGGAGATGGGTCTGGCCGACATCAACGTCGCCTACAACCCGAACTACATCGTCTCGCTGGCGGTCGATCGCGACGGCGTGGTTTGGGCCGGCACCTGGGGCGGCGGCCTGTCGCGCTTCGACGGCGCGCAGTGGACACAGCAGACGGTGGCCGAGGGCCTGCCCGGCAACCATGTCTTCATGCTCCATGTCGATGCGCAGGGCGCGCTGTGGATCGGCACGAACAAGGGCTTGGCGCGGCCGAAGGCGGGCGGTGGCTTTACGGTGCTGACGACACACGACGGCCTGTTCAACGACACCGTGTTCTCGATGACGACCGGCCGCGACGGCACGCTGTGGGTCGGCAGCTTCGGCGGTGTGGCGCGCATCAGACCGTCGTGACATGAAAGCCCTACGCTACTTGCCGTCTGCTGTCGGCCCTGAGCGGCTGTTGACGACGGTCAGGTCGCCACTCCCGTTCGCATTGACATGCTCTCCGCCCCCGTTCGCCCTGAGCTTGTCGAAGGGCCAGGCTGAGCCTGTCGAAGCCTTTGGCATGAGGCACGAAGGCTTCGACAGGCTCAGCCCGAACGGTTCTTTGCGGACGTTGAACGTCGCCTTCGGGCCGCAAGCCGAAACCCGCTTCACCTACCGCCGGTTGCGGCATGCCTGGTGGAGCCACTGATGGACATGCCCGTCACCGACGCCGGCGCGCTGCTCGCTCGCCTGCTCGCGATCGCCGACGACGCGGTGATCGTGATCGACGACGACCTCAACATCGTCGTCTTCAACGAAGGCGCCGAGCGCGTCTTCGGCTGCACCGCGGCCGACGCGATCGGCGCCCCGTTGGCGCGCTGGATCCCGGCCGCGCAGCGCGCTCGCCACGGCGCGCATGTGCGCCGGTTCGCGCAGTCGCCGCGCGCGGCCAAGCGCATGGGCGAGCGCAGCCATGTGCAGGGCCAGCGCGCCGACGGCAGTCTGTTCGATGCTGAAGCGTCGATCGCGCATGTCGAGATCGACGGCCGCATCTACTTCACCGCGATCCTGCGCGACGTGAGCGACGCGCGCGCCGCGGCACGCGCACTGGCCGAGAGCGAAGCGCGCTTTCGTGGCTTGGCGGCCGCCGCGCCGGTGGGCATCTTCGTCAACGATGCCGATGGCGGCTGCACCTACGTCAACGAGCGCTGGTGCGAGATCACCGGCCTGGCCGCCGCCGAAGCCGTGGGCCACGGCTGGACCGCGTCGCTGCACCCGACCGACCGTGCGCGTGTCCGCGAGGCCTGGCACGCGGCGGTCGCGGCCGACCAGCCGTTTCACCAACGCTTCCGCTTCATCCGCAGCGACGGCCGCGAAACCTGGGTCGTCGGCAACGCCATCGCGCAGCGCGTGAGCGACGGCGGCGGCAGCGGCTGGATCGGCACCATCACCGACATCACCGACAGCGTGCAGCAGGCGGCCGAACTCGAACGCGCCAAGTCCGAAGCCGAAGCCGCGGCGCGCGCCAAGAGCTTGTTCCTGGCCAACATGAGCCACGAGATCCGCACGCCGCTCAACGCCGTGATCGGCATGACGACGCTGCTGCAGGACACGCCGATGAGCGAAGACCAGCGCGACTTCGCACAGACCATCCAGGCCAGCAGCGAAGCCCTGCTCGACGTCATCAACGACATCCTCGACTACTCGAAGGCCGATGTCGGCAAGCTCGAACTCGAGCGCCGGCCGTTCGACCTGCGGCGCGTGGTCGAAGAGTCGCTGGATCAGGTGACGCCGCGCGCCGTCGAAAAAGGCATCAACCTGGCCTACCAGATCGCCGACGGCACGCCCGAGGCGCTGGTCGGCGATGCCGCGCGGCTGCGCCAGATCCTCACCAACCTGCTGTCCAACGCGGTCAAGTTCACGCACCACGGTGAGGTCTTCGCGTCGATCGACAGCGAAGCCGCCGCCGACGGCACCGTGGGCCTGCACCTCGCGATCGAAGACACGGGGATCGGCATCGCCGCCGAACACCTGCCGCGCCTGTTCCAGCGCTTCACGCAGGTCGATCCCTCGACGACGCGCAAGTACGGCGGCACCGGGCTCGGCCTGGCGATCACCAAGCGCCTGGCCGAGCTGATGGGCGGGCGCGTGCACGCGCAGAGCACGCCGGGCCGCGGTTCGGTGTTCCATGCCTGGGTGCAGCTCGAACACGCGGCCGCCCATGCCGAGGCGCCGTACCTGCAACGCAACGCGCCGGCGCTGGCCGGCAAACGCATCCTGATCGTCGATGACAACCAGAGCAACCGCCGCATCCTGACGCACTTCGCGCTGCGCTGGGGCATGCAGCCGAGCACCCTGCCCTCGGCGCTCGAAGCGATGGATCGCGTGCGCCACGGCGAGCGCTTCGACCTGGCGCTGCTCGACATGAGCATGCCCGATGGCGACGGCCTCGATCTCGCGCGCCAGTTGCACGCGCATCCGGCCACACGCGAGTTGCCGCTGGTGCTGCTGACCTCGCTCGGCCAGCGCCCTGCCGGCGCAGCCGACGCCGACGTGCGCCTGGCGGCGTGCCTGGCCAAGCCGATCAAGGCGGCGCAGCTGTACGAGACGCTGGTCGCGGTGGCCAGCGGCCAGACGCGCGTGCCCGCGCCGTCGGCCGCACGCGCACCGGCGTCGCCGAAGCAGGCGCTGCGTGTGCTCGTCGCCGAAGACCACCCGATCAACCAGCGCGTCGTCACGCGATTGCTGCAACACCTCGGCCACCACGCCGACGTGGCCGACAACGGCGCGACGGCGATCGAGCAGGTCTCGCGCCAGCATTACGACGTGGTGCTGATGGACATCCAGATGCCGGAGATCGACGGCCTGCAGGCGGCGCGCGCGATCGTGCGCCGGCGCGGCCCGCAGGGCCTGCCGCGCATCATCGCGATGACCGCCAACGCGATGCCGGGCGACCGCGAGGCCTGCCTCGACGCCGGCATGGACGGCTACCTCGCCAAGCCGATCGAGCTGCGCGACCTGGCCGACGCGCTCGGCCGCGCCGGCGACGCGGCGCGCGGCATCGAACCGGGCCTGGGCGAAATGGCGATCGATGCCTCGCGCCTCGAACACCTGCGCTCGATGCAGGACGCGAGCCAGCCCTCGCTCGTGCGCGAGCTGATCGACCTGTTCGAGGCCGACTCTGCCGCGCATGTGCAGCGCATCGCCGATGCGCGGGCGCGGCACGACGCGGCGGCGCTGCGCACGCTGGCGCACCGCTTCCTGTCGGCGACGCAGAACATCGGCGCGATGCGCTTGTCGGCGCTGTGCGGCGAAGTCGAATCGCTGGCGCGCCAGGGCCGCATCGAAGAAGCCGCCGCGCCGATTGCCGCGCTGCCGCGCGAACGCGAGCTCGCGCTTGGCCGCGCTGCACGCGCTGCGGCTGCGCTACTGATGAACGCGCCGTCGAACACGTGACTGCCGCCATCGACCGCCGCGCGTGGCTCGGCTGGGCCGCGGGCCTGGTCGTGCTGCCCGGCCGCGCGATGGTGCGCGACGAACGCGTGCTGTTCGGCTCGCCGATCGAGCTGCTGCTGCCGGGCGATGCGCCGCGGGACGCACGCGACGAGGTGCTCGCCGGCCTGGCGGCGATGAACGCGCGCTGGAACGCATGGAAGCCGGGCGAACTCGACGACTTGAACGCGGCGCTGCGCAACGGCCGGCCGCACCTGACGCCGCCGGCGTTGCGCAGCGTCATCGAAAGCGCCGCCGCGCTCGAGAGCGCATCGCAAGGCCACTTCAACCCGGCGATCGGCGCCTGGGTCGGCGGCTGGGGTTTTCACGACGACGTGCTGCGGCCCGGCACCGGACCCGACGCTGCGTCGATCGCGCGCTGGCGCACGCAGCGCCCGAGCCTGCAGCAACTGCGCCTGCGCGGCAACGTCGTCAGCAGCGTCAACCGCCACGTGCAGCTCGACTTCGGCGCCTATGCCAAGGGCGTCGCGCTCGACTGGGCGCTCGACCGCCTGGCGCGCCACGGCGTGCACGATGCGCTGCTCAACCTCGGCGGCAACCTGGCCGCGATGGGGCAAGTCGATGGCCGGGCGTGGCAGGTCGGCATCCGCGATCCGCATGGCCCAGGTCTGGCGGCAACGATCGCCGTGCAAGGCCGCGAAGCCGTCGTCACCTCGGGCAGCTACGAGCGCTGGCGCCTGGTGGACGGCGTGCGCCGCACGCACATCCTCGACCCCGCCACCGGCCTGCCCGCAGCGGGGCTCGACAGCGTGACCGTCGTGCATCGCGATGCAGCCCTCGCCGACGCGGCCGCCACCGCGCTGTTCGTCGCCGGGCCGCAGCGATGGGCAGCCGTGGCGCAAGACATGGGCATCGAGCAGGCGCTGGTCATCGACAGCCAAGGCCGCCAGGTTTGCACGCAAAGCCTCGCCAGGCGGCGGCAATTCACAGCGACCCCCGCCGCGCCGCCTTCCCATACCCCTTGAACTTTTCGATCACCTCGTCCATCTGCGCGCGCGTCAGCAGCACCGGCTCGCCGACCGCGAGCGCCTTCAGATAGACCTCGCACAGCGACTCGATTTCCTGCAGCACCTTGATCGCACGCGCCAGCGTCGCGCCGGCGGCGACGAGGCCGTGGTTGGCCATCAGGCAGGCGTCGCGCTCGGCGAAGGCGGCGGCCACGGCGGCCGACAGCGCCTCGGTGCCGAACAGGTGGTACGGCACGCAGGGCACGTCGTCGCCACCGGCCACGGCCACCATGTAGTGGAACGACGGCAGCGATCGGCGCAAACACGCCAGCGCCGCGGCGTGCACCGAGTGCGTGTGCACGATGGCATTCAGGTCCGGCCGCGCCAGATAGATCGCTTGATGGAAGTGCCACTCCGACGATGGCTGCCATCGCCCGCGCAGCGTGCCGTCCCAGCCGCGCCAGACCATGTCTTCGCCGCGCAGATCGTCCGCCCCCATGCCCGTCGGCGTGATCAACATGCCTTGGTCATGACGCAGGCTGACGTTGCCGGTGCTGCCGCGGTTCATGCCGAGCGCGTCGAGGCGGCGCACGGCCGCCACCGCGCTGTCGCGCAACGTGCCTTCCAACGGCGCCGGCTCAGCCATTGGCCCGCCAGCGCCGCATGCGCTCCAGCGTCACGCGGTATTTCGGCCGCGTGGCCGGATCATCGTCGTGGTGTTCGAGCAGGCCCCAGTGGCCCCAGCGGCTCGGCGCGGAGACGCCGGAAAAGTGGCAGAACAGGTCGCCGTCGGCGTCTTCCCAGCGGTCGAACAGACGCCGGTACATCACGCCCATGCGCTCGTCGCGGTTGGCCTGCGTGAACAAGCGCTCGAGCGCCGCATCGCGCAGCGCTTCACCGATGCCCACCGCATGCTGGCCGCCCTCGTACGCGGCCAGCAGCAGGCCGTTGCGCGCGCACCAGCGGCGTTGTTCGGCCTGCCACCGCTCTAGCTGGTCGAGCTCTTTCTCGAGATGCTCGAAGACAAGCTCCAGCGGCCAGCGCGCCACCTCGGCCGCGGTCGGGCTGGTGGCCACGCCCGGCGTCAACGGCAGGTACGCCGACACGGCCAAGACGTCGGTGGTCTCGATCACCGGGTCGCGCAACAACTGCTGCGAGCCCCAGCTGTTGCCGGTCTGCGTTCCGAGCACGCGCTTCAATCGCTTGCTGCCGGCGAACGGCTGCGACCAGATGGCGAACATCTCGCGCGATCGCTTGGCATGCCAGCGCCAGCGCGCGGTGTACGCATCGGGCGCCAGGCCCTGCGCCAGGCCCTGCTGCGAGGCATAGGCGGACTGCTCGAAATCCGGGTTCCAGACCTCGTTCGAATACTCCACCCACAGCGGCAGGCGCTCGTCCAGGCGCTCGCTGACCAGCGACGCCGCGCGGCGCAGGAAATCGTCGTCGGCGCGGTGCGGCATGCACAGCCAGGGACCGACGCCACAACGGTTGGCCAGGTCGATCATCCACTCGAGCGCAATGCCGTGCGGCGCAAACGTGCGGTCGTCCGGCAGCGGACGGTCGCTCCACTGCGTCTGCCTCGAGTTGTTGGTGTTCTGCATGTCCATCGCACGCAACGCGCCCCAGCCCGTCCAGCGGGCGATGAACGCAGCGTCCCAGGGATTGCTCGCCGGCTGGTTCTCGGTGCCGGGCTTGCAGACGCGGATGTTGCGCAGCGGGTCTTCGGCGTCGAGGCGCGTGATGCGCAACCACAGCGACGGATCGGGCAGCGGACTCTGCGGCACGAACTCGCACTCGATGCGGCCCGGCGCGCTGCGCACGGCACGCAGCGCGCCGTCGAACTCGATCTCGCCGCGGCCGTCGTAGCGCACCACCCACGGCGCGCGTTTGCTGTCCGGCAGGTGCGAGCGCGCGGCCAACGGCAGCATCGCCACCAGGCCCTCGGGCAAGGCGCGCAGCCAGCCGCGCGCATCGACGTTCGGCGCCACGTCCTTGACCTGCACGCCCGGCGTGTCGCGGCGCCAGAAACTCCACTCGCCCGACATGCGCATCAGATCGACGAACGGCAACTCGGTGTTCCAGTAAGTCAGGCCACCGAGATTGATGCCCATGCGCGGCTGCGCCTTGATGACGTCGCGCGGCCCGCGTTGCGCCAGCGCCGGCACTGCGCCGAGCGCCGATGCGGCAGCCGCCAGCGTCGCCAGCCAATGCCTTCTGCTGCTCACGCCGCTCATGCCATTTCACTTTCACGCAGCGCCGCCAGCCGCGCCGCCGTGGCGCGCGCCTGCACCTCGTGCGGCGGCAAGGTCTTCAATCGGTGATCGCTCCACACCTGGCGCCAGCGGCGCGCGCCCGGCACGCCGTTGTACAAGCCCATCATGTGTCGCGCCACATTGGACCACGGCGTGCCGTGCGCCGCAGCCTCGCGCGCCATGTAGGCCACCATCGCGGCTTCGACGGCCTCGCGCGTCAACGCCGACGGTGCACCGCCGAGAAAGGCGGCATCCCAAGACGCCATCGACCACGGATGGTGATACGCCTCGCGGCCGACCATCACGCCATCGACGTGGCCCAACTGCGCGTCGATTTGCGCTGCGGTGGTGATGCCGCCGTTGACGACGAAGGCGAGCGCCGGGAAGTCGCGCTTCAACTGCGTCACGAAGTCGTGGCGCAGCGGCGGCACTTCGCGGTTTTCCTTCGGCGACAAACCTTTCAACCACGCATTGCGCGCATGGACTATGAAGACCTCGCAGCCGCCTTCGCTGACCGTGCCGACGAAGTCGCGCACGAAGGCATAGTCTTCGCCGCGGTCGATGCCGATGCGGTGCTTGACCGTCACCGGCAGGTCCACCGCATCGCGCATCGCCGCGATGCAGTCGCGCACCAGCTCGGGCTCGGCCATCAGGCATGCACCAAATGAGCCACGCTGCACGCGCTCGCTCGGGCAGCCGCAGTTCAGATTGACTTCGTCGTAGCCCCATTGCGCTGCGAGTTTCGCGCAGGCCGCAAGTTCAACGGGCTCGCTGCCGCCGAGTTGCAATGCAACGGGATGTTCTTCGTCGTTGAAGTCCAGATGCCGCGGCACGTCGCCATGCAGCAGCGCGCCGGTGGTCACCATCTCGGTGTACAGGCGCGTGCGCTTGGTGATCAGGCGGTGGAAGAAGCGGCAATGGCGGTCGGTCCAGTCCATCATCGGCGCGACCGACAGACGCCACAAATGCGCGGTTTCAACTGACATGACGTTGTCATTGTCGCCGCACGGCTGTCGCGGACCTGCAATGCAAAAGCCGGCGATCGCCTTTAGGATCGCCGCTTCATCGACGGGCCTGCGCAGAACACGGCTCGCGTGCCAGGAGTTTCATTCATGACCTCGAATTTCCTTCGCAAGGCGCCGGCCCTGCGCATGTCTCTATGGGCCATTGCGGTCTTTGCCGCTGCGATGGCGGCGGGCTGCAAACCTTCCAATGCGCAAGACGGCCCGGGCGGCCCCGGCGGCCCGCCGCCGGTGTCGGTGGCGCCGGTGACGCAGCGCTCGCTGCAGACGAGCGAAGAGTTCAGCGCCCGCATCGAAGCGCAGGCCACCGTCGAGTTGCGCTCGCGCGTCGCCGGCACCGTCGAGCGCGTGCACTTCAAGGACGGCCAGCGAGTGGCCAAAGGCACGCTGCTGTTCACGATCGATCCGAAACCGTTTGCGGCCGAGGTCGATCGCGCACAGGCGCAGCTGGCGAGCACGCGCACGCAGGCCGAACTGGCCAAGGCCGAATTGGCGCGCGCCGAGAAGCTGCTGCCGATGCAGGCCGTGTCGGTGCAGGAGGTCGATCAACTGCGCGCCGCCGAACGCAACGCGCAGGCCGCGGAGAAGTCTGCGCGCGCGGCGGCGAACACGGCGCAGCTCTCGCTCGGCTACTCGCGCATCACTGCGCCCGTGGCCGGCCGCATCTCGCGCGCCGACATCACGCCGGGCAACCTGGTCGGCGTCGGCGAGCCGGTGCTATCGACCATCGTCGCCAGCGACACGGTGCAGGTCTGGTTCGACGCCAGCGAATCGAGCTTCCTGAAGATCTCGCAAGCCATGCGTGCCGGCGGCGCCGCGCCGACGGTCGCGGTCGGCTTGGCCAATGAAGACGGTTATCCGCACACCGGCACGGTCGATTTTGTCGATAACCGCTTGAACCCGGCGACGGGCAGCATCCGCGTGCGCGCGATCCTCGACAACAAAGAGGGACGCTTCACGCCCGGCCTGTCGGCACGCGTGCGTCTGGCCAGTGGTGCCGCCGCCCCGGCCACGCTCGTGCCCGAGCGCGCCATCGGCACCGACCAGACGCGCAAGGTGGTGATGGTGGTCGGCGAGAAGAACATCGTCACACCGCGTGAAGTGAAACTCGGTGCGCTCGCCGACGGCATGCGCATCGTCAGCGGCGTCAAGGCCGGCGAGCTGATCGTCGTCGATGGCCTGCAGCGCGTCTTCCCCGGCGCACCGGTGACGCCGACGGTGCTGAAGGTCGATGACAAGGGCATGCCGATCGTTCCTCCTCCGGCGCCTCCCGCAGCACCCGGTGCCGCAGGCGGAGAAAAGAAGTAATGGACATCTCGCGCTTCTTCATCGACCGGCCGCGCTTCGCGACCGTGCTGTCGATCTTCATCTTCCTCATCGGCGCGCTGTCGATCTTTCAGTTGCCGGTGTCCGAGTATCCCGAGGTCGCGCCGCCGCAAGTCGTCGTGCGCGCGCAGTATCCTGGCGCGAACCCGCGCGTCATCAGCGAGACGGTGGCCACGCCGCTCGAAGAGCAGATCAACGGCATCGAGAACCTGCTGTACTTCGAGAGCCAGGCCACCGCCGACGGCCAGATGTCGCTGACGGTGACCTTCAAGGTCGGCACCAACGCCGAAGCCGCGGAGACAGCGGTGCAGAACCGCGTCAACCGCGCGCTGCCGCGGCTGCCGGAGATCGTGCGCCAGATCGGCGTCGTCACCGAGAAGCAAGCGTCGAACCTGACGATGGTGGTGCACCTGGTGTCGCCGGACGACTCGCGCGACGCGCTGTACCTGCGCAACTACGGCCAGTTGAACGTGCGCGACGAGCTGCTGCGCATCCCCGGCATGGGCAGCGTCATCATGTTCGGCGCCGGTGACTACGCGATGCGCGTCTGGCTCGACCCGGGCAAGCTCGCCGCGCGCGGCCTCACGTCGGCCGACGTGGTCGCCGCGCTGCGCGAGCAGAACGCGCAGGTCGCGGCGGGCGTCGTCGGTGCGCCGCCGGCCGCCAAGGGCGTCGAGTTCCAGCTCGCCATCAACACGCAAGGCCGGCTGCAAAGCGAAGCCGAGTTCGCCGACGTCATCGTCCGCAGCAACACCGCTTCCGGCGCGCTGGTGCGCATCAAGGACGTGGGCCGCGTCGAGCTGTCGTCCGGCACCTACTCGCTGCGCAGCCTGCTCAACAACAAGGAGGCCGCGGCGATCGCCGTGTTCCAGGCGCCGGGCAGCAACGCGCTGGCACTGTCCAACGACGTGCGCGCCACAATGGACCGCCTGGCGCCGTCGTTCCCGCAAGGCGTGAAGTACTCGATCGTCTATGACCCGACGCGTTTCGTGCAGACCTCGATCGAGAAAGTCGTCGAGACGCTGATCGAGGCCGTGCTGCTGGTGGTGCTCGTCGTCATCATCTTTTTGCAGACCTGGCGCGCCTCGATCATCCCGTTGCTGGCGGTGCCGATCTCGATCGTCGGCACGTTTGCGGCGCTGCTCGCACTCGGCTTTTCGATCAACACGCTGACGCTGTTCGGTCTGGTGCTGGCCATCGGCATCGTCGTCGATGACGCGATCGTCGTCGTCGAGAACGTCGAGCGCAACATCGAACGGGGCCTGACACCGCACGACGCGACGATCCAGGCGATGCGCGAAGTCAGCGGGCCGATCATCGCCATCGCGCTGGTGCTGTGCGCCGTGTTCGTGCCGCTGGCCTTCGTGCCCGGCCTGTCGGGCCGCTTTTATCAGCAGTTCGCGGTGACGATCGCGATCTCGACGGTGATCTCGGCGTTCAACTCGCTGACGCTCTCGCCGGCGCTGGCCGCCATCCTGCTGCGGCCGCACGACGCGCCGAAAGATGCGCTGACACGTGGCATGGACAAGGTCTTCGGCGGTTTCTTTCGCTGGTTCAACCGCTTCTTCAAACGCAGCAGCGCTGCCTATGGCCGCGGCGTCACCGGCATCCTGCAACGCAAGAGCATCGCCCTCGTCGTCTATGGGCTGCTCATCGCGGCCACCTTGTTCCTGTTCGCGCGCCTTCCCGGTGGCTTCGTGCCGGCGCCCGACAAGCAGTACCTGATCGGCATTGCGCAACTGCCCGCCGGCTCGTCGCTCGAACGAACCGACGCCGTCATCCGCGAGATGAGCGCGATTGCGCTGAAGGTGCCGGGCATCGTCGATTCGGTGGCTTTCCCCGGCCTGTCGATCGCGGGCTTCTCGGCCGCGCCGAATGAAGGCATCGTCTTTTTCGGTCTCGAGTCGTTCGACAAACGAACCTCGCCCGACAAAAGCAAGTTCGCCATCCTCGGCCAGGTCAACGGCGCCATCCAGCAGATCCAGGGCGCGCGCATGTTCGTCGTGCCGCCGCCGGCCGTCGATGGCCTGGGCAACGCCGGCGGCTTCAAGCTGCAGGTGCAAGACCGCGGCGGCATGGGCGAGCAGGCGCTGTTCGGCGCCGTGTGGGGCACGCTCGGGCAGGTCTATGGCAACAAGCAGACGGCGATCGGCACGCCGTTCTCGACGTACGACATCAACGTGCCGCAGTTGTATGCGCAGGTCGATCGCACACGCGCCAAGCAGATGGGCGTGGCCCTGGGCGACATCTACGACACGCTGCAGATCAACCTGGGCTCGCTCTACGTCAACGACTTCACGCAGTTCGGCAAGACCTACCAGGTGATCGTGCAGGCCGACGCGCCGTTTCGCAGCGACGCCGAGTCGATCACGCAACTGAAAACGCGCAACGGCAAGGGCGAGATGGTGCCGCTGTCGGCGCTGATGAACGTCGAGCCCACCTTCGGCCCGACGCGCGTGACGCGCTACAACGGCTACCCGTCGGCCGACATCAACGGTGCGCCGAACCCCGGCTTCTCGAGCGCGCAGGCCGAAGGCGAAATCGAGAAGCTGCTGACGCAACTGCCGCGCGGCATGGCGTACGAGTGGACCGAACTCAGCTATCAGGACCGGCTGACGCGCGATGTGGCCGTGCCCGGCACGAACTGGCGCGTGCCGACGCTGGCCGCCGTGCTGTTCCTGTCGGTGATCTTCGTCGTGCTCGTGCTGGCCGCGCAATACGAGAGCTGGTCGCTGCCGCTGGCGATCATCCTCATCGTGCCGATGGGCGTGTTGTCGGCGCTGTTCGGCGTCTGGCTGTCGAGCTTTCCGCCGTTCATGCAACCGGGCGACTTGAACATCTTCACGCAGGTCGCGCTCGTCGTGCTCGTCGGCCTGGCGTGCAAGAACGCCATCCTGATCGTCGAGTTTGCGAAAGAACTCGAAGAACATGGCAAGTCGATGGCGGACGCGGTGATCGAAGCCTGCCGTTTGCGCTTGCGGCCGATCCTGATGACCTCGATCGCGTTTTGCGCCGGCGTCGTGCCGCTGATCCTCGGCAGCGGCGCCGGCAGCGAAATGCGGCGCGCGATGGGCATCGCCGTGTTCTCGGGCATGGTTGGCGTGACGACCTTCGGCATCTTCCTCACGCCGGTGTTTTACGCGCTGTTGCGCAAGGGCACCGAAGGGCGGCGCGCCAAGGCGCGCGAGTTGCGACTGGCCATCGACGCGTCGGCGCATCCGGTCAATGGATCGGCCGTGCCGCCTGCCGGAGATGCACGATGAGCCGCGCTGCACTGGCATTGCTGGCGGCAGCAACGCTCGCGGCCTGCGCCAGCGCTCCACCGCCGCTGCCGGGCAAGCCGGCCGTGCCCGACACGTTCGCGCAAGCCGCCAACTCCGACGCGCAACCCGTCGCCGAGTTCTGGCGCGCCTTCAACGATGCCGAACTCGATGCATTGATCGCGCAGGCCCTGGCCGCCAACCGCGACCTGCGTGTCGCCGCCGCGCGCGTGGCCGAAGCGCAGGCCATCGAAGGCAGCACGCGCGGCCTCGGCCGGCCGACGCTCAACGTCAACGCCGGAGCCAACCGCTCGCGCTCGTCCGACAACAGCGGCCAGCCCGGTACGCGCAACCAGTTCACTGCGGGTCTCGCAGCCGCGTGGGAAATCGATCTGCTCGGCCGGGTGGCCAACGAGCAGCGCTCGGCGCGCGCCACCACCGAAGCGGCACTGGCGCAGCGCCGCGGCGTGCAGGTCACCGTGGCAGCAGAAGTGGCGCGCAACTACTTCGAATTGCGCGGCTTGCAAGAGCAGTTGCGTGTGACGCGGCTCGATCTCGGCACGCAGCGCGAGGCCTTCAAGCTCGTCGAAGCGCGCCTGTCGGCGGGCCGCGGCACGGCGCTCGACACCGAACGTGCGCGCGCGCTCGTCGAAGGCACTGCCGCCGCACTGCCGTTGCTCGAATCGTCGCTCGCGCGCACGCGCATGCGCCTGGCCGTGCTCACCGGCGCCGCGCCGAGCGCGCTCGACGCGCAACTGGCCGAGCAGAAACCGCTGCCCGGCCTGCCGGCCACGCCGCTGGCTGCGATCGGCTCACCGCAGACGCTGCTGCAACGCCGCCCCGACGTGGCCGCGGCCGAGCAGCAGTTGAATGCAGCCGATGCGCAGTCGGGCATCGCCCGCAGCCGCCTGTGGCCATCGCTCACGCTGTCCGGCACGCTGGGGCTGAACGCCGGGCGCATCGCCGACCTCGGCGACAGGGGTTCGTTCGTTGCCAGCCTCGGCGCCAACCTGCTCTGGGCCGTGATCGACAACGGCCAGCGCCGCTCGCAGATCGACGCCGCCGACGCGCGGCGCGAAGGCGCGATCGCGCAGTTCGATCAAGCGGTGCTGACGGCGCTCGAAGAGACCGAAGGTGCGCTCGTCGCCTACACGCGCTCGCAGCAGCGCACCGAGAACCTGTTCGCCGCGGCCAAGGCCTCGGAAGCCGCCGCCAAGATCGCGCGCGCAAGGCTCGACGCCGGCACGATCGACTTCCTGGTGGTGCTCGACGCCGAGCGCCAATTGCTGCAGGCGAGAGAGCTGCTGGCGCAGGGGCAGACGCAGGCGGCGACGGCGTTGGTGGGGGTGTATCGGGCGTTGGCGGGGGGATGGTAGAGACCACCATCGCGCTCGACGCGGCGTAAACTTTCACACGTTGCCAAGGAGGTCACCATGCGACGGCGAAGACGTCCTGGCCAAGGCGAGAGCGCTCGCGCGGCGATGACCTTTCGCTTCCTTCCTGCAGCGCAGGCAGAGTTGCTCGAAGGAATCTCGTGCTACTCAGCGATCCGCCCCGAACTCGGTGTCCGGTTCGAACAGGCTGTCTCGCGCGCCGTGCGCAGCGCCGTCGCTCACCCGGACTGCGGTGCGCCGCGATCGAAGAACACGCGGCGCTGGTGATGTGTCAGCGCGCGACCAACGTTGCCAGGTGCGGCCACAACGGCTGCGGCAGATCGTGTCCCATGCCGTCGATGACATCGAGCGTCGAGGCGCTGATCTTGGCACGCAGATCATGCGCCGATGCCACCGGCACCAGCGGATCTGCGGCGCCGTGGATGATGTGCGTCGGCGCGGTGATGCGGGCCAGCAGCGGCGAACGGTCACCGTCGGCCGCAACAGCGATCAGTTGGCGCGCCACGCCCGCGGGCCGGTAGGCGCGTTGCACTGAAGTGCGCAGGCGGGCGCGGAAGGCCTCGCGTGCGGGTTCATCCGCCGGCCGGTACGCCGGGCTGCCGATGACGGTGAACACGCGCTCGAGCCGATCGACAACGGCCTCGATGTTCTTCCCATCGAGACCACGCCGGTCGAGCATCGCCGCCCTCGCCTTCGCGCTCGGACTCCGGCAGGCCGCGCGCGCCGCTGGTCGTCATCATCAACGTCAACGCCGCAACGCGTTGCGGATGCCTGGCGGCGATGTGCTGCGCGATCATGCCGCCCATCGACGCGCCGACGATGTGCGCGCGATCGATGCCGAGCGCGTTGAGCACGCCGATGGTGTCGGCGGCCATGTCGGCGATCGAATACACGCTGCGCACCCGCAGGCGAAATGCGTAGCGCAGTGCGGCCCAGGCGACGTTGGGCGTGCCGCGGTCGTCGAAGCCCTGGCTCAGGCCGGCGTCGCGGTTGTCGAGGCGGATCACCTTGTGGCCGCGCTGCGTCAGCATCTCGACGAAGGGTTCCGGCCAGCCGATGAGCTGCATGCCCAGGCCCATCAGCAGGACCAGCGGTGCACCGTCGGCGGGGCCTTGAATATCGACTTCGAGGGACAGGCCGTTGGCTTGAATCTGCACTCAGGCTGCTGGCCGCGAACGGCGCCATGCCGGTCGTCTTGTAGAACCACCGCCGCGCGCCCTGCACGTCGAAGCGTTGCCACGCCGCCGGGTCCTGCCGCAGCCGATCGGCAATGGCGAACATCGCCAGCGGGTTCATGCCCATGCCGATGTGGCTGGCATGGACTTCGATGTTTTCGGCCAGCGGCGACTCGTCGTTGATGCTGCACTGCCAGGCGACGACGCCGTCGGTGCGCGAGTAGATCGACGTCGTCGGCACCGGAGGAGCGCTCGCGCAGCTGCGCGATCAACGCCGGATCGTGCACGGTCTGGCCGCTGAACATCTCGTAGAAGCGCCAGGCGTTGGTCGCGCGCGGATGGCCGGCAAACGGCGAGCCGAGCGTGATGACGCAGCGCGCGAGCTTGGGGAACTCCTTGGCCATCTCGCGCGCGTACACGCCGCCGAGGCTCCAGCCGACCAGGCTCACCGGCTCGCCGTGGCGCTCGGCGATGCGCTGCACATGGTGCGCGCACGGCATCGAGCACGCCGCGCCGCGGGCCGAAGTTGAAGCCCTGCTTCCACGGGTAGGCGCTGTAGCCGAGGTCTTGCAGAAAGCTGCGCAAGGGGGCCGTGGTGATGTCGGCGGCGCCGAGGCCGGGGAAGACGATCACCGGGTGGCCGTCGCCGCGCGGCAGGCGCTTCAACCACGGCAGCGCGGCGATCATCGCTGCGTACTCCCACGGCGCGCGGCCTTCGAGCAGCAGCATCAACGCGTTGGGCGCGCGCAGATCGGCCTCGTGGAACAGCGGTGGTGGCGGCGCGTGCTTGTTGGACTTGCGGGGCTTCAACGTCATGAGAGCCGAATGTATCGGGCGCGCGTGACGGCAGTCTGGAGCCGTGGCCCTAGGAAGCGGTCGCCGTTGCGACATATGCCGCAGCGGCGTGCGTCATTTTGCTTTTGCCGCTTTCGCGCGCGCGGGCTTGCGGGCTGGTCTTGCCGCAGGCACGTCATCGTCGTGCAGCGGCAGCGCACGCAGCGCTTCGAAGGCGTCGTCGAGCGCATCGGCCAGCTTGCGAACGTCGGGCATCGCTTTCGCATCGGCCATCAGGCCGAAGTCGAGCGACTGCGCGTAGCTCTGCACGGTGATGTTCAGGCCCATGCCGTGGGTGACGATCGAGCAGGGGTAGTTGGTCAGCATGCGCGCGCCGGCCAGGTACAGCGGCACGGGCGGGCCGGGCACATTGGAGATGGCGACGTTGGCCAGCGACGGGATCTTGTCCGAGCCCGTCGCACGCCGGTACATGGCCGACGCAGCTTCGGTGAGCCACGACACACCGATCGACGGGAAGTCGGTCGGCAGCACGTTCTTCACTTTCGACAGCGTGCTCTTCATCGACTTGGTCGCGGCTTTGATGTGGCCCAGCCGTTTGCGTGGATCCGCGACGTTGGTGCCCAGACTGAGCAGCGTCATCGACGCCTGGTTGTCGGCCGAGTTGTCACCCTTGGCGCGCAGCGACACCGGCACCGCGGCCACCATCGACTTCTTCGGCAACTCGCCCTTGGCCGCGTAGTGTTCGCGCATCGCGGTGCTGCACAGCCAGAGCACGACGTCGTTGAGCGTGGCCTGGTGCGCCTTGCCGAGCGCCTTCAATTCGGGCAGCGGCAGCGTGACGGCAGCGAACGCGCGCGCTGCCGTCACCGGCTCGTTGAGCGCCATGCGCGGCGCCAGGCCGAGGCTGCCGATGGCTTTGCGGCCGCTGATCAGCGCGCTGCGCGCCGCCATGCGGCCGGCGGCGCTGCCGAGCGAGCCGGCCGTCTCGGGCAGCGCGCGGATCAGTTGCGTGATCTGCTGCACCTCGCTCGTGATCGCGCCGGAGATCATCTCGACCAGCGACAGCTTGAAGTGCTTTTCGCGCGACGAGGCCTTGACGTCACGCGCGGCCGGCTCGGCGCTCATGTCGAGGATCGCGTTGGCCAGCGCAACGGCGGCCTGGCCATCGACCGCCGCGTGGTGCAGTTGCGTGTACATGGCCACGCGCTGGCTGCCGTCGGCGGCGGCGGACAAGCCCTCGATGACGTGGAACTTCCACAGCGGCCGGCGCCGGTCGAGCAACTCGACGTGCAGTTTGCCGACCATTTTCTCGAGCGCCGCCATGACGTTGCGCGAGCGCGCGGGCAACTTGTGTTCGACGATGTGCCGCGTCATGTCAGGCTCGGCATCGACCCACACCGGGTTGGTGACGTTCAGCGGCATCATCCACAAGCGGCGGCGCAGCGGCGGCGCCAGCGGCAAGCGCTCGGTCATGTGCCGGCGCAGCGCGGTGACGAACTTGCCTTTGAAACCCTGGGGCAATTCGAAGATGTGCAGCGCGCCGACATGCATCGGCATCTCCGGCGTTTCCAGGTGCAGGAACGTGGCGTCGAGGCCGGACAAACGCTTCATGCGGATCATCGTAGGCGCGCGCGTACGGCGCGCGCTTGCGTGTTGACCCTAACGCTGTCGCAGGGCGAGCAGCTCGTTGCCGGCCAGCGCCACCAGCACCAGCGCGCCACCGACGAGCACGGCAACCGTCGGCACCTCGTTCGCACCGAGCCATGCCCAGCAGACGCCGAACACGACTTCGAGCAGGCCGAGCAGCGAGATCTCGGGCGCCGGCAACGTGCGCGCCACCACCACCGACATCAAGCACGGAATCGCCAACTGAAAGACGCCGAGCAACGCCAGCCAGCCGATGTCATGCAACGACGCTTGCAGCGGCCACGCCAGCGGCAAGGTGACAGCGGCCGAGATCAAGGCGCCGATCAGCACCGCGGGCAGCATGTCGGGCGCCTCGCTGTTGCCACGCAGGCTCTGGATCACGGTCCAGTTGATCGCCGCGGCGATCGGCACCGCCAGTGCAACCAGCGTGCCGATCAAGTGTTTGCCGCCTTGCAGCTCTTGGCCGTACATCCATGCGATGCCGGCGCCCGCGAGCGCGATCGCGCCCAGGTGCGGGTGGCCAGCTTGTGACCGAGCGCGAAGCGCGCCATCAGCGCCGTCAACAGGGGCGCAAGCGCCATCGTCACCAGCACGTTGGCGACGGTGGTCAGCGTGATGGCGAGCATGAAGGCGGTGAACATCACCGCCCAGCAAATCCCCGACAGCCACAGCGCCTTGCCGCCGGTGCGCAGCGCTTGCATCAGCCGCGCCGGGCCGCGCATTGCGCCGAGCAGCACGACGAGTGCCAGCGCGTTGATGGCGCTGCGCCAGAAGATGACTTCGAAACTCTGCGCGCTGTCGAGCCAGCGCGTGACGACGCCGGCGATGCTCCACATCAGCGTGGCCAGCACCATCAGCGCGACGGCGCGGCCGTGGGAAAGACCACTCATGCAGCTTCGCGGCTGGCCCTCTTGCGATCGTGTTCCTTCAAGAACCGCTTGCGCAGGCGGATGCTCTTCGGTGTGATCTCCACCAGCTCGTCGTCCTCGATGAACTCCACCGCGTACTCGAGCGACAGCTCGATCGCCGGCGTGATCTTGATCGCGTCTTCCTTGCCGGACACGCGGAAGTTGGTGAGCTGCTTGGCGCGCACGGCATTGACCACCGAGATCGTTGTCGCGGCTGTGGATGCCGACGATCATGCCTTCGTACACCGGGTCGCCGGCGCTTGACGAACATGCGGCCGCGGTCGTCCAACTTGCCGAGTGCGTAAGTGACGATCTCGCCGTCGTCCTGGCTGATCAGCACGCCGTTCTTGCGGCCTTCGATCTCTCCCTTGTAGGCCTCGTAGCCGTCGAAGATGTTGCTGATGAGACCGGTGCCGCGCGTCAGGTTCATGAACTCGTTGGAAAAGCCGATCAGGCCGCGCGCCGGGATGCGGTACTCGAGGCGCACACGCCCCATGCCGTCGGTTTCCATGTTGACGAGTTCGGCCTTGCGCTCGCCCAAGGCCTGCATCACGCCGCCCTGGTGGCTGTCTTCGACGTCGGCCGTGACGAGCTCGATCGGCTCGTGGCGCTCGCCGTTCACCTCATGGAACACCACGCGCGGCTTGGACACGGCCAGCTCGTAGCCTTCGCGGCGCATGTTCTCCAAGAGGATCGTCAGGTGCAGCTCGCCGCGGCCGGAGACTTCGAAGATGCCGTCTTCGTCGGTGTCTTTCACCTTCAGCGCGACGTTGCTTTGCAGCTCGCGCTGCAGGCGCTCCCAGATCTGGCGGCTGGTGACGAACTTGCCTTCGCGCCCGGCCAGCGGCGAGGTGTTGACGCAGAAGTTCATCGTCAGCGTCGGTTCGTCGATCTTCAGCATCGGCAGCGGGCGCGGGTTGTCGATGTCGGTCAGCGTGACGCCGACCCCTATGTCTTCGATGCCGTTGACGAGCACGATGTCGCCGGGGCCGGCGCTCTCGGCCGGCATGCGCACCAGGCCTTCGAACTTCAGCACCTGGTTGACGCGCGCCTTGCGCGGCGTGCTGTCCGGACCTTCGTACACGGCCACATCCATCATGGGCTTGAGGATGCCGCTGTGCACGCGGCCGATGCCGATGCGGCCGACGTAGCTCGAGTAGTCGAGCGAACAGATCTGCAACTGCAGCGGCTCGGTCTCGCTGCCTTCATGCGGCGGCACGTGTTCGACGACGGCGTCGAACAGCGGCGCCAGATCGGTGCCGATCTCGCCCTGCGTGCGCGTGGCCCAGCCGTTCAGGCCCGAAGCGAAGATGACCGGGAAGTCGAGCTGGTCTTCGGTAGCGTGCAGCTTGTCGAAGAGTTCGAACGTGGCGTTGATGACGTAGTCGGGACGCGCACCGGGGCGATCGACCTTGTTGACGACGACGATCGGCTTCAGGCCCAGCGCCAGCGCCTTCTTGGTGACGAAGCGCGTCTGCGGCATCGGTCCTTCGACGGCATCGACCAGCAGCAGCACGCCATCGACCATCGACAGCACGCGTTCCACCTCGCCGCCGAAGTCGGCGTGGCCGGGGGTATCGACGATGTTGATGTGCGTGCCCTTCCACTTCACGGCGCAGTTCTTGGCCAGGATGGTGATGCCGCGCTCGCGTTCGAGGTCATTGCTGTCCATCACGCGCTCGGTCATCTTCTCGTTCTCGCGGAAGGTGCCGGACTGGCGCAGCAGCTGATCGACCATCGTCGTCTTGCCGTGATCGACGTGGGCAATGATGGCGATGTTGCGGATTTGGGAGTTCATATCAGGCTTTCAATTTCCAGCGGCGACAGCAACCGGTCGGGGATCAGTTCACCAGCGGTGATGTGGGCGGAGCCGAGCAGCGCGTGCCGCTCGGGGCCATAGACGCGAATGCGCGGCGCGTCGGGGGCGTTGACGCGGCGGCGCAGGCCGGTGAGAAAACGGGCGGCTTCGTGCGCAGGCAGGCGGTGTTCTGGCCACTCGGCGAGCAGCGCATCGGGCGGCAGCAGGTGCGCGTCGCGCTCGGTGTCCGGCAGCGCGGCCAATGCTTCGAGCGTGATCGAGTTGTCGATGGTCAGCGGGCCACTGGCAGTGCGGCGCAAAGCAGACAAGTGCGCGCCGCAACCGAGTGCCACGCCGATGTCTTCGGCCAGCGTGCGCACGTAGGTGCCCTTGCTGCACAGCACGTCGAGCACGAGTCTGTGCTCGTGCCACTCGACCACAGCGAGCCGATGGATCGTGATGTGCCGCGCGGCGCGCTCGACCTCGATGCCTTCGCGCGCGTATTCGTAGAGTGCTCGGCCTTTGTGTTTGAGCGCCGAGTGCATCGGCGGCATTTGATCGATGGCGCCCCTGAAGCTGGCGACGGCGACATCGATCGCCGCGCGATCCACATTCACCTCGCGCCGCTCGACGACATCGCCTTCGAGATCGCCGGTCGTCGTTGTCACACCCAGGTGCAGCGTCGCCGCGTAGCGCTTGTCGGCGTCGAGGCTGACCTGCGAGAACTTGGTGGCCGCGCCGAAGCACAACGGCAACAGTCCGGAGGCCAGCGGGTCGAGCGTGCCGGTGTGGCCGGCCTTTTCGGCGTTGAACAGGCGCTTGGCCTTCTGCAAGGCGTCGTTGCTCGACAGACCCACCGGCTTGTCGAGCAGCAGCACACCATGCACGGCCCGCCTCGTCATCAGTCTTCCTTGGCCCGTGTCGCGTTGGCGTCGCGGATCAGCGCGCTCAGTTCAGCCGCACGCTCCGTGGTGCGATCGAACTGGAAGTGCAGCGTCGGCACCGTATGGATCGACAAGCGCTTGAAGAGGCCATTGCGCACGAAGCCGGCCGCCTCGTTCAACGCCGTCTCGCACTCCGTCGTGTCGCCGACCAGCAGCGAGAAGCGCACTGTCGCGTGGGCGTAGTCCGGCGTCACATCGACGCCGGTGATCGTGACCATGCCGATGCGCGGATCCTTCAGATCGCGGATCAGCTCGGCCAGATCGCGTTGGATCTGGTCGGCGACGCGGAAGCTGCGGTTGGGGATCGAGCGTTTGTGTTTGGTCATGATGAGCTGCCTTCAAGCAAAAAGCCCCGCCGGGGAGGACGGGGCTTTTGCGCAGTGGCGAAGGACCCGTCCTAGAGGGTTCTGGCGACTTCCTTGACTTCGAAGAATTCCAGCTGGTCGCCCTCTTTGATGTCGGTGACGTTCTTCAACTTGATACCGCACTCGAAGCCCTCGGCCACCTCACGCACATCGTCCTTCATGCGCTTGAGTGAATCGACCTCGCCGGTGAAGATGACGACGTTGTCGCGCAACAGGCGGAAGCGTGCGTTGCGCGTGACGCGCCCGGCCGTGACCATCGAGCCTGCCACCGTGCCGATCTTGCTGGCGATGAACACGGTGCGGATCTCGGCCGTGCCGATGACTTCTTCCTTCTGCTCCGGCGCCAACATGCCGGTCATCGCCGCTTTGATCTCATCGACCGCGTCGTAGATGATGTTGTAGTAACGGATATCGACGCCGTTGCCTTCGGCGAGCTTGCGCGCATTGGCATCCGCACGCACGTTGAAGCCGACGACAACCGCCTTCGATGCGATGGCCAGGTTGATGTCGCTCTCGCTGATGCCGCCCACCGCGCCGTGCACGATCTGCACCTTGACTTCGGCCGTGGACAGCTTGACCAGCGATTGCGACAGCGCTTCCTGCGAGCCCTGCACGTCAGCCTTGACGATCAGCGACAGCGTCTGCGTTGCGGTGCCGACCTGGTCGAACATGTTCTCCAGCTTGGCGGCCTGCTGCTTGGAGAGCTTCACGTCGCGGTACTTGCCCGAGCGGAAGGTGGCGATCTCGCGCGCGCGGCGCTCGTCGGCCATGACCATGAACTCGTCGCCGGCTTGCGGCACTTCGGTCAGGCCCTGAATCTCGACCGGAATCGACGGGCCGGCTTCTTCGATCGACTTGCCGTTTTCGTCGAGCATGGCGCGCACGCGGCCGTAGCTCGAACCGGCAATGACCACGTCGCCTTTTCTCAACGTGCCCGACTGGATCAGCACGGTGGCCACCGGGCCGCGGCCCTTGTCGAGCTGCGCTTCGATGACGAGGCCCTTGGCCATCGCGGTGGTTGGCGCTTTGAGTTCCAGCACTTCGGCTTGCAGCAGTACTTGCTCGAGCAACGCGTCAACGCCCTGCCCGGTCTTCGCCGACACCGGCACGAACGGCGACTCGCCGCCGAACTCTTCGGGCACGACCTGCTCTGCCACGAGCTCGTTCTTGACGCGCTCGGCATTGGCTTCGGGCTTGTCGATCTTGTTCATCGCGACAACGATCGGCACGCCGGCCGCCTTCGCGTGGTGGATCGCTTCTTTGGTCTGCGGCATCACGCCATCGTCGGCGGCAACGACGAGGATGACGATGTCGGTGGCCTTGGCGCCACGTGCACGCATCGCCGTGAACGCCGCGTGACCCGGGGTGTCGAGGAACGTGATCATGCCGCGCGGCGTCTGCACGTGATACGCGCCGATGTGCTGCGTGATGCCGCCGGCTTCGCCCGCCGCCACGCGCGAGGTGCGGATGTAGTCGAGCAGCGAGGTCTTGCCGTGATCGACGTGGCCCATCACGGTGACCACCGGCGCGCGAGCCAGCAGCTCGCCGGTTTGTGCGGCTTCTTCTTCCTCGGTGAACGCGTCCGGGTCGTCGAGCTTGGCCGGGAAGGCCTTGTGGCCCATCTCTTCGACCAGGATCATCGCCGTCTCTTGATCCAGCGATTGGTTGATGGTGACCATCTGGCCGAGCTTCATCAACTGCTTGACGACTTCGGCCGCCTTGACGCTCATCTTGTGCGCGAGGTCGGCGACGGTGATCGTCTCCGGCACGTGCACTTCCTGGATCACTGCTTCGGCCGGCGCCATTACATGATCGCCACCGTTGCCGTCGCGGTCACCACGGCCGCGGCCGCGCGGCGCGCGCCAGCCGGGGCGGGAACCACCGCCGCTGTCGCCACGGGTCTTGAGCGCGCGCTTCTTCGCCGCGTCGTCGGCCCAGCTCGACGACAGCTTCTCGCTCTTGACCGATTTCTTCTCGCCCGGCTTGGCAAGCTCCCGGCGCGGCGGGCGCACCCGGCCGCGCGGCGGCCTTGTGGATCGTGCCCTTGATGGCGGCGTCGGCCTTGACTTCAGGCTTGGGCTCTTCCTTCTTGGCGAGCAGCACCTTCTTCGGCGCGCTCATCATCGCGCGGATGGCCGCGGCTTCGTTCTCTGCGGCCGCGCGGCGCTTGCCCAGATCGGCCAGAGCGCGCTTTGTCGGCAGCGGCATCGTCGGTGGCCTTGACCACGCGCACCGGCGCCGGCTTCGGCGCTTCGACGGCTGCCGGCGCAGGCGGCTGTGCAGCCGCCTTCGGCACACCGGCCGCGATCTCTTCGGCGGCCTTTTCGGCGGCGGCCTGCGCGCGTGCTTCGGCCGCGTCGCGTTCGCGCTGCTCCTGCTCTTCGCGCACGCGGCGCTTCTCGGCGATCTCTTCTTCCTGGCGGCGCAGCAACTCGGCCTGGCGGCGCGCCTCGTCCGCGCGGCGCTCGAGTTCGGCGTCGTCGATCACCGCCGGGGGCGGCGGCGGCGCCTCGCCGCTGCCTGCGGGCGGGTCGTCGCGTTTGACGAAGGTACGCTTCTTGACCGTCTGCACGTGGATCGTTCGCGCCTTGCCGGTGGCGTCGGCCTGCTTGATCTCGGTCGTGCTCTTGCGCGTGATGCTGATCTTCTTGCGCTCTGCAGGCGCGCTGCTGCCGTGCACGGTGCGCAGGTGATCGAGCAGCCGGTTCTTGTCCGCTTCGATCACGCTGTCGTCGGACGAGCCCTTGGCCACGCCGGCAGCTCGGAGCTGTTCGAGCAGCGTGGCGACCGGGCGATTCAGCTCGGCGGCAAGTTGGGCGACGGTGGTCACTGCCATGGGGATCGTTCCTGGGAATTTCGGTGTTTTGTGCTGCTGTGCGTCAAGTGGTGAACCAGTGTTCGCGCGCCTTCATGATCAAGGCCTTCGCGTCTTCTTCATCCATCGCGGTCATCTCGGTCAACTCATCGACGGCGAGGTCCGCAAGGTCGTCGCGCTTGTGCACGCCGCCTTCGGCCAGCTTGCCGATCAACTCGGCCGACAGGCCGCGGCCGTGGAAATCGAGGTCGCGCAAATCTTGCGAGACTTCTTCGACCGCCTCTTCGTTGGCGATCTCCATCGTCAGCAGCGCGTCCTTGGCGCGGGTGCGCAGCTCGTTGACCGTGTCTTCGTCGAAGCCTTCGATCTCGAGCATTTCCTGCATCGGCACATAGGCCACTTCTTCCAGGCTGTTGAAGCCTTCGGCGATCAGCAGGTCGGCGACTTCGACATCGACGTTGAGCTTGTCGACGAACAGCTTGCGCACCGATTCGCTTTCCTTGGCCTGCTTGGCCTGCGACTCTTCGGCCGTCATGATGTTGATGCGCCAGCCGGTGAGCTCGCTCGCCAGGCGAACGTTCTGGCCGCCGCGGCCGATGGCGATGGCGAGGTTCTCTTCATCGACGACGACGTCCATGGCGTGGCGCTCTTCATCGACGACGATCGACACCACGTTGGCGGGGGCCAGTGCGCCGATGACGAACTGCGCCGGGTCTTCGCTCCACAGCACGATATCGACGCGCTCGCCGGCCAGTTCATTCGTCACCGCGGTGACGCGCGAACCGCGCACGCCGACGCAGGTGCCGATCGGATCGACGCGCTTGTCGTGCGAGACGACGGCGATCTTGGCGCGCGAGCCGGGGTCGCGCGCGCAGCTCTTGATCTCCAGGAGGCCCTGCTCCATCTCCGGAACTTCCTGCGCGAACAGCTCCTTCATGAACTCGGGCGAGCTGCGCGACAGCATGATCTGCGGCCCGCGGATCGTGTCATCGACGCCGAGGATGAACGCGCGCACACGGTCACCCGAGCGCAGGTTTTCCTTCGGGATCAGCTCGGTGCGCTTCAAACGCCCTTCGACGCGGCCTGACTCGACGATGAGGTCGCCCTTGTCGAGGCGCTTGATGCTGCCGACCATCACCTTCTCGCCGCGCGAGAGGAAGTCGTTCAACAGCTGCTCGCGCTCGGCGTCGCGGATCTTCTGCAGGATGACCTGCTTGGCCGCCATGGCGCCGATGCGGCCGATCGTCAGCGACTCGATCGGCTCCTCGATGTGGTCATCGACCTCGATGTCGGCGATCTGCTCTTGCGCCTCGAAGAGCAGGATCTCGGCGTCAGGAATTTGCAGGCCGGCCTCGTTGGCAACGACATGCCAGCGGCGGAAGGTGTCGTAGTTGCCGGTCTCGCGGTCGATCGCCACGCGGATATCGACCTCGCCGCCGTGCAGCTTCTTCGTGGCTTGCGCCAGCGCAGCCTCGACGGCACCGAACACGGTTTCGCGCGGCACGCTCTTCTCGCGCGAGATGGCGTCCACCAGCATCAGCATTTCGCGATTCATCTTTTTCTCACTCTCCGCTCGAGGTGGTTTCCACCTGCCGAGCCTTACGACCTTTGAAATCAATCACCGGCACGAGACGCGCCTCGCGCACCTCGTCGAAAACAAAATCGAGCACCTGCTCAGGTTCACCTTTGGCGGCGGGCTCCATCAACAGGCGCCAGCCGCCATCGCGCGCGCCAAGCACGCCCTTGAATTTTTTGCGCCCGGCAAACGGCAGCTTCAACGTCAGCTCGATCGCCAACCCCGCAAAGCGCGTGTAGTCGGCCTCGCGCTTGAGCGGGCGGTCCAGCCCGGGCGAAGACACTTCGAGCCGCGCGTAGTTGCAGTTCTCGACTTCGAGCACGTACTGCAGTTGCCGCGTCACCGCTTCGCAGTCTTCGACCAGCACGAACTCCGACTCGCCGGTCGCGTAGGCTTTGCCCGGCACACGATCGATCGTCACGCGCAGCAGCCCGCCTCCCGTGCGTTCGAGATCTACCAACTCGTAGCCGAGTCCGGTGACAGTGGTGTCAGTGGCTTGCTGCCAGCTCATTCGTGCGGTGCTTCGTGTGGCGATAAGCGAAAAAGCGATCGACCATAAAAAATGGGCGGGATTGTTGAAATCCGCCCACTGTTCGTACTGGGGTTTTCAGCGAAGGCAGGATTGTACTCTGCAAGAGGCGTGCCCTCAATATCCCGCAACACCCATGACAGAATGAAGTCGTCCACCCCTGACCGGAGCTTTTCCATGGGTTTTCTGGCTGGCAAACGGCTGCTGATCACCGGCGTTCTGAACAACCGCTCGCTGGCTTATGGCATCGCCCGCGCCTGCCACCGGGAAGGCGCAGAGCTGGCTTTCAGCTACCAGGGCGAGCGCTTCAAGGAACGCATCGCCGAAACGGCCGCCGAGTTCGGCTCGAAGCTGAGCTTCGACTGCGACGTGTCCGAAGACGCGCAGATCGAGCGCCTGTTCGCCCAGCTCGGTGAGCACTGGCCGCAGTTCGATGGTTTTGTCCATGCCATCGCCTTTGCGCCGCGCGAGGCGATTGCCGGCGACTTTCTCGAAGGCCTGACGCGCGAAGGCTTTCGCACCGCGCACGAGATTTCGGCCTACAGCTTTCCCGCCATGGCCAAGGCCGCGCTGCCGCGGCTGCGCCCCGGCGCCGCGCTGCTGACGCTGTCCTACCTCGGCGCCGTGCGCTACGTGCCGAACTACAACACGATGGGCCTGGCCAAGGCGTCGCTGGAAGCCAGTGTGCGATTCCTCGCGCAGAGCCTCGGCGCCAAAGGCGTGCGCGTCAATGCAATCTCAGCCGGGCCGATCAAGACGCTGGCCTCGTCGGGCATCAAGGACCTGGGCAAGTTGCTCGCCGACTTTGCGTCGGTGGCGCCGATCCGGCGCAACGTGACGATCGACGATGTCGGCAACGCGGCGGCGTTCTTGTTGTCGGACCTCGCCGGTGGCGTTAGCGCCGAGGTCATGTACGTCGATGGCGGCTTCAGTCAGGTTGCCGGCGCCGCCGCCTGAAGCCCGAGCAGGCTTGCGGCCAGCGCCTCCGCAACCTCGATGCCATCGACCGCCGCCGACATGATGCCGCCCGCGTACCCCGCGCCCTCACCCGCCGGGTACAGGCCTTTGACGTTCACGCTCTGAAAGTCCTTGCCACGCGAGATGCGCAGCGGTGACGAGGTGCGCGTCTCGACGCCGGTCAGCACCGCGTCGGCCATCGCAAACCCTTTGATCTGGCGCTCGAACGCCGGCAGCGCTTCGCGAATCGCGGCGATCGCGTAGTCGGGCAAGCTGGTGCGCAAGTCGGTCATCAGCACGCCGGGCTTGTACGACGGCAGCACGTTGCCGAGCGCGCTGCTCGGCTGCGCCTTGATGAAGTCGCCCACCAACTGGGCCGGCGCGATGTAGCCACCACCGCCGAGCGCGAAGGCGTGCGATTCCCACTGCCGCTGAAACGCCATGCCGTCGAGCGGGCTCACTGTTCCGTCGTGCAAGCCGTCCTGTCGGTAGTCCTGCGGCGAGATGCCGACGACGATGCCGGCATTCGCGTTGCGCTCGTTGCGCGAGTACTGGCTCATGCCGTTGGTGACGACGCGCTCTAGCTCCGACGTGGCTGCGACCACGGTGCCGCCGGGGCACATGCAAAAGCTATAGACCGCGCGGCCGTTGCTCGCGTGGTGCACCAGCCGGTAGTCGGCCGCGCCGAGAATCGGATGGCCGGCGCTGGCGCCGAAGCGCGCGCGGTCGATCAGGCTTTGCGGGTGCTCAATGCGAAAGCCGATCGAAAACGGTTTGGCTTGCATGAACACGCCGCGCCGGTGCAGCACCTCGAAGGTGTCGCGTGCGCTGTGGCCCAGAGCTAGCACGACATGGTCGGCATGCAGTTGTTCTCCGGACGCGAGCGTCACGCCGCGCACCGCGCCGCCTTCGATCAACACGTCCGTGACGCGCTGTTGAAACCGGATCTCGCCGCCGAGTGCCACGATGTCGGCGCGCATCTTCTCGATCATGCTGACCAGCCGAAACGTGCCGATGTGCGGCTTGCTGACGAAGAGAATCTCCTCGGGCGCGCCGGCCTTGACGAATTCATCCAACACCTTGCGCGTCAGGTGCCGCGGGTCGCTGATCTGGCTCCACAGCTTGCCGTCGGAAAACGTGCCTGCACCGCCCTCGCCGAACTGCACGTTCGACTCCGGTTCGAGCACGCCGCGCCGCCACAGTCCCCAGGTGTCCTGCGTGCGCTCGCGCACCGCCTTGCCGCGTTCGAGCACGATCGGCCGCAGCCCCATCTGCGCCAGGATCAGCGCGGCGAACAGGCCGCAGGGGCCGAAGCCGACGACCAGCGGGCGTGGTCGTTGCTGGGCGTAGAAGTCGGCCGGTGCGTGTGCCACGAAGCGGTAGCGCATGTCGGGCGCCGGCCGCACGTGCGGATCATCAGCGCGGCACGCCAACACGCGCGCCTCATCCTCGACATCGCAATCGACGGTGTAGATGAGCTGGATGGCCGCCTTCTTGCGCGCGTCATAAGCGCGCCTGAAGACGGTGACGGCGTGGACAGCGCTGTCCGCCACGCCGAGCCGCGACACGATCGCCGAGCGCAACGCACCCTCGGCGTGGTCCAGCGGCAGTCGAAGTTCGGTGATTCGCAGCATGCGCTGCGCGGGCTCAACCGCCCTTCTTGGGCCGCTTGCCCGGGTTCTTCTTCGTGCGCGTGTGCGAACCGCGCTCCAGGCTGACCTTCTGGCCACGGCCCGAGGTGAAGGTGGTGCCGGCCGGCGCGATGGGCTTCGGCGTGGCCTTGCGGTCGGCTTCGGTTCTGATCTTGGTGGCCATGGTGAATCCGTGGGTGGTAGAAAAATCGAGGTGCGAATTAGGCCACAGCCTGTCAAGCCCGGACGCAATCGACGTAGTACGAGCCGTCTTCGTTCTCGACCAACCCGTGCACGTCGGTGTCGAAGCCGGGGTACTTGGCGTTGAAGGCGCGCGCGAAGCGCAGGTAATCGACGATCTTCTTGTTGAAGCGCTCGCCCGGAATCAGCAGCGGAATGCCCGGCGGGTACGGCGTCAGCAGCGAGGTCGTGATGCGGCCTTCGAGTTCTTCGATGGCCACGCGCTCGGTGTCGCGGTGGGCGATGCGCGCATAGGCGTCGCTCGGCTTCATGGCAGGGTGCAGGTCGCTCAAGTACATCTCGGTGACCAGGCGCGCCACGTCGTGCTTGACGTAGGTTTCGTGGATCGATTGCGAGAGATCGCGCAGCCCCAAACGCTCGTACGTCGGGTGCGCGGCGCAGAACTCGGGAAGGATGCGCCACATCGGCTGGTTGCGGTCATAGTCGTCCTTGAACTGCTGCAACGCCGTCACCAGCGTGTTCCAGCGGCCCTTGGTGATGCCGATCGTGAACATCACGAAGAGGGAATACAAGCCGGTCTTCTCGACGACGACGCCATGCTCGGCGAGGAACTTGGTGACGATCGACGCCGGGATGCCGGTCTTGGCGAACTTGCCGGCCACGTCGAGGCCCGGCGTGACGATCGTGCTCTTGATCGGATCGAGCAGGTTGAAGCCGGCGGCGAGGTTGCCGAAGCCATGCCACTTCTCGTTCGCGCCGAGCATCCACTGCTCGCGCGTGCCGATGCCCTCGCCCAACGAGTTTGTCCGGGCCCCAGACCTTGAACCACCAGTCGCGGCCGAAGTCTTTATCGACCTTGCGCATCGCACGGCGGAAGTCGAGCGCTTCCTTGATGCTTTCTTCCACCAGCGCCGTGCCGCCCGGCGGCTCCATCATCGCCGCCGCCACGTCGCACGAGGCGATGATCGCGTACTGCGGCGACGTGCTGGTGTGCATCAGATACGCCTCGTTGAAGAGGTGGCGGTCGAGCTTGACGCGCTGCGAGTCCTGCACCAGCACCTGCGAGGCCTGGCTGATGCCGGCCAGCAGCTTGTGCGTGCTCTGCGTGGCATAGACGACGGCATCCTTCGGCCGCGTGGTGTGCTTGCCCATCGCGTGGAACTGCTGATAGAACGGATGAAACGCCGCGTGCGGCAGCCACGCTTCGTCGAAATGCAGGTTGTCGATCCAGCCGTCCAACTTGGCCTTCACCGTTTCGGTGTTGTAGAGCACGCCGTCGTACGTGCTCTGCGTCATCGTCAGGATGCGCGGCCGCACCTTGCTCGCATCGACGCCGGCCAGCAGCGGATTGGCGGCGATCTTGCGGCGGATCGTCTCGGGCTCGAACTCGCTCTCGGGGATCGGGCCGATGATGCCGAGGTGGTTGCGCGTCGGCGTCATGAACACCGGCACCGCGCCGGTCATGATGATCGAGTGCAGGATCGCTCTTGTGGCAGTTGCGATCGACCACCACCACGTCGCCCGGCGCCACCGTGTGGTGCCAGACCATCTTGTTGCTGGTGCTGGTGCCGTTGGTGACGAAGAAACAGTGGTCGGCGTTGAAGATGCGCGCCGAGTTGCGCTCGCTCTGCGCCACCGGGCCGGTGTGGTCGAGCAACTGGCCGAGCTCCTCGACCGAATTGCAGACGTCGGCGCGCAGCATGTTCTCGCCGAAGAACTGGTGGAACATGTGGCCGACGGGGCTCTTCAGGAAGGCCACGCCGCCGCTGTGCCCAGGGCAGTGCCAGGAGTACGAGCCGTCGCGCGCGTACTCCATCAGCGCCTTGAAGAACGGCGGCGCCAGGCCGTCGAGATAGCTCTTCGCTTCGCGGATGATGTGCCGCGCGACGAACTCCGGCGTGTCCTCGAACATGTGGATGAAGCCGTGCAGCTCGCGCAGGATGTCGTTCGGGATGTGCTGGCTGGTGCGCGTTTCGCCGTAAAGATAGATCGGGATGTCGGCGTTGCGAATGCGGATCTCGCGGATGAACTCGCGCAGCTTCAACACCGCCGGGCCGAGCTCAGGGCCGTGGGCGATTTCCTCGTCGTCGATCGACAGGATGAAGGCCGAAGCGCGGCTCTGCTGCTGCGCGAATGAGGCCAGATCGCCGTAGCTCGTGGTTCCCACCACCTCGACGCCTTCCTTCTCGATTGCGCTGGCCAGCGCCCGCACACCCAGCCCCGAGCTGTTCTCGCTGCGGTAGTCCTCGTCGATGATGACGATCGGGAAGTGAAAGCGCTGCATCGTTGTCGGTCCTCTGAAGAGCGCGCAGTTTAGGGCCCCTGCGTTGAAATGAGCGCTGGCTACACTGACTGCACTTCAAGGAGCCTTGACATGGGTTGGAGCCTCGCCACCGTCTGGTGGATCGTGACCGGTGTGCTGGTCGCCGTGGAGCTGGCCACCGGCAGCTTCTACCTGCTGATGCTGGCGCTCGGCGCGGCGGCGGCGGCGATCGCGGCGCATCTGGGGCTCGACGTGAATTCGCAACTCGTCGTGAGCGCCGTGATCGGCGCGGGCGCTGTCGCCGCTTGGCACTTCAAACGCCGCAGCATGCCTGCCGGCCCGGCAGCAGCCGAGAACCGCGACGTCAACCTCGACATCGGCGAGACCGTGCAGGTCAGCGATTGGGACGCGCAAGGCAGCGGCAGCACGCAGTACCGCGGCGCGCGCTGGCAGGTGCGCTTCATCGGCACCGGCGCGGCGCAGAGCGGCCGCTTCGTCATTCGCCGCGTCGAAGCCAACCGCCTGTTCGTCGAACCCCTCTAAGGAACCCCGTGGACCAGATCGTCTATATCGTCATCGCCGTCATCGCGATCATCTTCGTCACCCGCGCCATCAAGATCGTGCCGCAGCAGCATGCGTGGGTGGTCGAGCGGCTGGGCCGCTACGACCGCACGCTGACGCCGGGGCTGTCGATCGTCGTGCCCTTCGTCGATCGCGTGGCCTACAAGCACTCGTTGAAGGAAGTGCCGCTGGACGTGCCGAGCCAGGTCTGCATCACCAAGGACAACACGCAGCTGCAGGTCGATGGCATCCTGTTCTTCCAGATCACCGACCCGATGCGCGCCAGTTACGGCTCCTCCGACTTCATGATCGCGATCACGCAGCTCGCGCAGACGACGCTGCGCAGCATGGTCGGCAAGATGGAGCTCGACAAGACGTTCGAAGAGCGCGACGCGATCAATGCGCAGGTCGTCAACGCGCTCGACGAGGCGGCGTCGAACTGGGGCGTCAAGGTGCTGCGCTACGAGATCAAGGACCTGACGCCGCCGGCCGAGATCCTGCGCGCGATGCAGGCCCAGATCACCGCCGAGCGCGAGAAGCGCGCGCTGATCGCGGCCTCCGAAGGGCGCAGGCAAGAGCAGATCAACATCGCCACGGGCGAGCGCGAGGCCTTCATCGCGCGCTCCGAAGGCGAGAAGCAGGCCGAGATCAACAACGCGCAGGGCGAAGCTTCAGCGATCCTCGCCGTGGCCGAAGCCAGCGCCGAAGCCATCCGCAAGATCGCCGCGGCGATCCAGTCGCCGGGCGGCGAACAGGCGGTGCAGTTGAAGGTCGCCGAGAAAGCCGTCGAGGCCTACGCGCAGCTCGCGCAGAAGAACAACACGATGATC
>CAWFJZ010000003.1:0-46625 GCA_963816315.1 uncultured beta proteobacterium | reverse complement strand
TCCATGAAGACGATCTCGGCGCGCAACACCACGTCGGCCGCCTTCATCGCCGCGAGCTGCGCACGGCGATCGAGGCCCTGCTGCTCGCGGATGCGGATTTCGTTTTCGAGCGCGGAAAACGCCGCGCCACGCTCGACCACGGCGAAGCAGCGCGATTGCAGCAGCACCTGCCGCACCAGCGGCGTCATCGAGCGCGGCAAGCCGGCGGACGACAGCACCTGCGCGTTGCCGTCGGCCTCGGTGACGGTGGCCACGCCGAGCGCGGCCGAGCAGCGCGACAAGTCCTTGCTGCCCGGCTCGGCCAGCGCGATCTTGGTTTTGGGTTCGCTGCGCCACGTGGTGCTGCTGCAGCCGGCGAGCAGGGCCAGCAGCAGCCATCCCCGCGGCGGCGCCGCGCATTCTCATCGTCTTCATGCGTGCCATTGAAGCGGCAAAAGACGTGACCGACGTATCGAAGCGTACAGGCCGCCGTGGGCCGGCGCGACGCTTCAAGGCAGCAACTGATCGCCCCACAGAAAACCGGGAATGACGATCTCCGGCAAGCCGCGTGGTTTGAAGATCAGATCGAATCGGTCATCGCTGCGCACGCGCAAGGTGACCTTGTTGCCGAGGAAGTCGGTCAGCGTCACCGAACCGCTGGCCGGGCGGTTCGAGCCGGCGTTGAAAGCCAAGGTCGTGCTCGTCATCGCATAGCTCGCGTTGCGAATGACGAAGACGCCATTCAGATCGACGTTGCCGCCGCCGTTGGCGCCCGAGTTGCCGGTGATGTCGAAGTCATAGCGCACGCTGTCGCCCTGCTCGGTGACGGCGGCGGCGCTGTAGGACAGCCGCAGGCGCTCGCCGCCCGAGCCGTCGTCCTTGAACCACAGGCGCACCGAGCCCTCGAGGGTGCCGAAGCCGTCTTCCTCGAAGCCCGAGAAGGTGATCGTGACGTCGAGCGCCGTCGGGTCGTCGTTGCCGTCGAGCTCGATCGCATTGATCGTCAACGCCAGCGAGCCTGTGCTGGCCGGCTGGCCGAGTTCGGAGCGGCAGCCCACGGTGACGATCGCCAAGCGGTCGCCCGCGCTCAGTTTGGCGTTGTTGTCGTCGTCGATCAGCGTCAGCGTCAGCCCGCCGCCGAACGGGCAGCGCAGCGGGCGCGTGGTCGTGGACAGCGGCTGCTCGCGCGAGGACACATTGGCCAAGGCCAGCCGCACCCAGCGCTGGCCGTGCAGCGCCGCGCGCGCGGTCTTGTCGGCGCTGCGCGCCTGCGGCGCGTCACGCCCGCTCGACACACCGGGCACCTGTTTGGCGTCGCCGGCACTCATCACCGCCCGCGCCAGCGGGCCGGCGAAGCTGCGCACGTTGCTTTCGTTGATCTGCGAGTTGGCCGATGCGGTGCCGCTGCGCGTGCCCTGCGGAATCTGCACGCCGCGCGGCGTGTCGTCGCCACCTCCGCCGCCGCAGGCCACCAGCGTGACCAGCGCGCACAGCGCCATCCATTCGCGCAGCTTCCTGCTGTTCATCTCGATGCTCCTCGTTGGCTGGCGACCACAGACCGGTGTTTCACATCACGGTCACGGCGTGGCGCTGGTTGAGTCCCGGCACCGCGTGACGCGCGTCACGCAGAAATTATCGTCGCGCTCACTACGATTTGGTTTTTGACCTGTTCACCCTGGAGAGATCGACGCGCTGGACTTCGCCAACGCACGCTTCCAGGTCACGCTGGGCGGGCTCAGCGGCACGGTCGATGGCATCAGCTTCGGCCCTGAGACCGCGCTGGCGCTCTACGAATTCGACCCGCGCGGCACGCCCACGCTGACGATCGACGGATTGCGCATCCAAGGCGGCGTATCCACCACGGACGCGCAAAACTACAACGTCATCGGCGGCACGCGGCTGCGCACCGCGCACTGGAGTAACGCCGCGGGCTACGTGGACGTGCAATTCACCGAGAACTGGATCGTGTCGCAGGGTCGCCCGAGCGCCGGCTCCTCGGCGATCATCAGCGACGGCAATGCCAGCATGACGATCAACGTCCAATCCTCGTCGGCCAGTAGCGTCGTCTATGCCGTCACGGCCAGCGTCAATGGTGCGACCGTCTCGTACACCGTGACCGCGACCTACCCGGCCAGCGGTGCGCCGACCTACACGGTGGTGGCAACCCCGACCTGATCAGCGCTTTCCAAGAAGCAAAAAGGGCCGGCACATGCCGGCCCTTTTTCTTGGCGCATTCGTGTCAGGGCAGCAGAGAAAAAATCTTGCCCGGGTTCATGATGTTCTTCGGGTCGAGCGCGCGCTTGATGTTGCGCATCATCGTCACCGCACCGGGCCCCGCTTCGTCCTGCAGGTACGGCATCTTGTGCAGGCCGATGCCATGCTCGCCGGTGCAGGTGCCTTCCAGGCGCAACGCGCGCTGCACCATCTTAACGTTGAGGTCCTCGACGGCGGCGCACTCGGCCGCGTCGTTCGGGTCCATCAGGTACGAGAGGTGAAAATTGCCGTCGCCGACATGGCCGACGATCCAGTACGGGATGCGCGACGCTTCGGCGTCGGCGACGCTGTCATTGATAGCCTCGGCCAGGCGCGAGATCGGCACGCAGGTGTCGCTGCTCTGGCAGCGGCAGCCGGGGCGCATCTGCAGCGCGGCAAAGTAGGACTCGTGGCGCGCCTTCCACAGCTTCGTGCGCTCCTCGGGCGTGCGCGCCCATTCGAAATCGGCGCCGCCGTGGCCGCGTGCGATCTCCTGCACCGTGGCCGCCTGCTCGGCCACCGAGGCCTCGCTGCCGTGGAACTCCATCAGCAGCATCGGCGCTTCGCGCAAGTGCCAGGCGCGAGTGTTTGTTGACGGCGCGGATGGCGTTGGCGTCGAGCAGCTCGCAGCGCGCGATCGGCACGCCCATCTGGATGATCTCGATCGTCGTCTGCACCGCGGCGTCGATGTCTCGGAAAAAAACACACCGCGGCGCTCACCGCTTCGGGCAGCGGGTAGAGCTTCAGCGTGACCTCGGTCATCACGCCGAGCGTGCCTTCGCTGCCGACGAACAGGCGCGTCAGGTCGTAGCCGGCGGAAGACTTCCTGGCCCGCGTGCCGGTGCGGATCACCTCGCCGTCCGCCGTGACCACCGTCAGGCCGAGCACGTTGTCTTTCATCGTGCCGTAGCGCACCGCGTTCGTGCCGCTGGCGCGCGTGGCCGCCATGCCGCCGAGCGAGGCATTCGCGCCGGGGTCGATCGGGAAGAACAAGCCCGTGTCCTTGATTTCGCGGTTCAACTGTTCGCGCGTCACGCCGGCCTCGACGGTCACCGTCAGGTCTTCGGCGTTGATGCGCACGACGCGGTTCATGCGTGACAGGTCGATGCTGACGCCGCCTTGCACCGCGAGCAGATGGCCTTCGAGCGACGAGCCGACGCCGAAGGCGATCACCGGCACGGCGTGCGCCGCGGCTTGCGCGACGACGAACGCCACGTCGTCGGTGCTCTCGCAGAACATCACGACCTCGGGCGGTGCCGCGTCATAGACGGACTCGCCGCGGCCATGCTGCTCGCGCACCGAAGCGGCGGTGGAGAAGCGATCGGCAAAACGCGCGCGCAGCGCGCTGTGCATCGCCGCGGGCACGAGCCGGCGCAGGGCGCGCGGCAGCAGATCGTTGGGAGCGTTCATTCGGCTCTCCACGGGGCGATGCCCCAGTGAAGAGCCGATTCTAGGCAGCGCTCAGAAGAAGTAGTAGTTCAGCATCAGGCCGCCGTAGCTGCCGTCGATCTTGTCGCTGACGCCGTCCGCCTTGTATTTGATCGACGCCGCACGCGCCTTCATGCCGAACTTGGGCGTGAACAGGTACTCGCCTTCGAGAACCACGCCGGTGGCGTTGTTGAAGCGCACGTTGAAGTCGCCGACCACGCCGCTGCCCGACAGCTTGGGGCTGTTGACGAACTCGACGCCACCGCCCAGGCGAACCTTGTCGGTGACGCTGTACAGCGCCAGCACGTCCACCGGATAGCGGCCGAAGCGGATGCTGCCGTTGCTGGCGGCGCGCGTGCTGTCGGCGTGGTAGCCGACCGTGGCTTGCACGGCCAGCGCGTCGGTGGCGCGGAACTCGACGCCGCCGTACAACATGACGAGGCCGCCGGCGCGCACCGTGTCGCTGCTGCCGTCGGTGAAGTCGGCGGTGAAGAGCTTGTCGCCGCCGAAGGTGAAGCCGATGCCGAGCAGCGGGCGCACTGCGGGGCCGTTTGGCGATTGAGCGTGGAGCGCTGGTCAGGGCCAGTGCGGCGAGCACGGCGCCGGTGAGAACGGATTTCAAGGAAAGTCCTCCTGTCATGCAAAGAATCGAACACAGGCCGAGAGCCTATGGCCGGCGATGCAGGACGCTGGCTGCCTGTCGGCGCGAGCCGACACAGCCGCGTGCAGGAAGTCACCGCTTCGACCGGCTACGATCGGCCGATGGGACAACGCCTGACACAGATCGCCACCCGCACCGGCGACGACGGCACGACCGGCCTGGGCGACGGCACGCGCACGCGCAAGGACGCGCTGCGCGTGCAGGCGATGGGTGATGTCGATGAGCTCAACTCATCGCTGGGCGTGGTGCTGGCCGAGCCGTTGCCCGACGATGTGCGCGAGTTGCTGGGGGTGATCCAGCATGAGCTGTTCAACCTCGGCGGCGAGCTGTCGATTCCCGGCTTCGAGTTGCTGAAAGCCGACGCGGTGCTGCGCCTGGACACGGCGCTGGCGCACTACAACGCCACGCTGCCCAAGCTCGCCGAGTTCATCCTGCCCGCCGGCACGCGCAGCGCAGCGCTGGCGCATGTCAGCCGCACGATCGCCCGCCGCGCCGAGCGCGCTGTCGTTGCGCTGGCCGCGGCCGAAGCCGTCAACGAGGCGCCGCGCCAGTACCTGAACCGCCTGTCCGACCTGCTGTTCGTGTTGGCGCGCGTGCTCAACCGCGCCAACCTCGATGGCTTGGGCGGCGACGACGTGTATTGGAAAAGCGAGCGCCTGGCACGCCAGGAGGGCGGCCCTTAAGGCTTCGGGTCAGGCCACGCCAGCCAGGATTCGGCAGGCTTCGATGGCGATGCCTTGCAGGTCGGACAAGACCATGGCGGTCATCGCGCCGGCGCGGCGCTTCCAGTCGCTGGACAGCACCCAAGCCCGGGCGGTGGCCGCCGAGCACATCGCGCCCAGATGGCCGCTCAGGTGGTGCACTGAGCGCCGCGGCCTTGCTCATGCCGTCAACGCGCACGCCGCGCGCCAGACGCAGCGCCTTGGCGACATGTTTGTGGGCCCGGTACAGACCGAAGCGCAGCGGGTCGAGCGGCCCGGCCATCGCCTCGAAGCCACGCACAAAACCTTCGTTGATGCGCGCCACGTCATGACCCTTGGCGTTCGCAAAATCGACTTCGGCAACGAAGGTCGCCACATCGAGTTCCACATCGCCGCTGCCGCAACGGTCGAAATCGACCAGCGAGCAGCCTTGCTCGCCGACCAGCCATTGCTGCGGATGCGGCGCGCCGTGCAACGGCCGTGGTGCTGCCGGTTCGAGCCGCGCGTGCGTGCTCAGGAAGGCGGCGGTGATCTCGTCGAGCGCGGCGCGCGCCTGCGGCACGCGCACACCGAGCTCGCGCAAGCTGTCCAGCGTGCGGGCCAACTGCCAGGCGGCGTCGTACACCGGCGCCGCTGGCAGCGACGACCTCGACAACGTCGCCAGCGACCGCCCGAGTTCGTGGGCCAGCAGCTCGCCGCGCTCGCCGAGCAGGTGCGGTTGTGCCGGCTCGCCGGGCGCGATGCCTTGCCACAAGCACCTTGTGGCCGCGTCCCAGTGCTGCGGCTTGGCGACGTGAAACCCCAGTTCGCCGCGCGCGGCGGCGTCCCACAGCGACAACCCCGCGGCATGAATGGCCGCGCCGGACTGATCCGGAAAAACCTTGGCAAACGAGGTCGATCCCGACGCCGTGTCGATGCGCAAGGTGCAGCGCAAACGTGGCCGGTAGCGCACCACGCGGCCGTGGCCGGCATCGGCGAGCACCGCGGGCAAGGTCGTCAGGGCCGCGTCGTGCGGAAACCGCGTCAGCTTGATCCAGCCCAGCGGCGCGCAGAGCAGGCTGATTTCGTGCTCGGTTTGCAGGGCCGGAGGTTGCGCCTGGACTTCGATCAGGCAGAAGTGCTGGGCATCGCCTTCGCCTTCGAACAGCAAAGTGCAGTACGCGGCGTCCAGCGGATTGAAGCGCGCGAAACAGCGCTGCCAGTGACCGTCGGCAGGCCACCAGCCGCGGTGCGCGCCGGCCTCGGCGGCCATCGCCGTCAGCGCGTCCTGATGGCTGCCGAGCCAAAGCAACTTCTCTTCGTAAGGATGGGCGACCATGGTGCGCGGGAAGAGAACGCGCCGCCGGGCTTGATACATGACTCCAGCAGAAATCGCGTCACTCGGTGTCCCGCGCCAACCCGCATGGCGTGGCGCGGCTGGCCCGGCGAGAGCTCGAAGCGCTGCGGCGCGTCAACATCGCGCCGCAGCCTTCGTCAGTCTGGGGTGGAGACTGAAGGAGCCCAGTTGCTTATTGCTTAGGCGTCGGCGCTTCGAAGGCCGTCATGAACTCGCCCATCGACAGCATGCCGTCCTTGTCTTTGTCGAGCGCGTCGAACTTGGCGGCCACGGCCGGCATGCGCGCGGCTTCGGCCTTGCTCAGCTTGCCGTCGCCGTTGGCGTCGGCGCGCATGAAGGCGACTTCGGGGGTGCTGGCCGTGGGCGTCTGGCCGGCTCCGCCCGGTTGGGCGGGCTGTCCGGGTTGAGCGGATTGGGCCACGGCTGCCAACGGCAGCGCGGCGGCGAGGGTGGTCATCAGGGCAACAGAGCGCAGGGTGGTCTTTGTCATGGGAAACATCTCCATGGGTTGTGGGAGCAGCCATTGCAACCGCCGAAGCCGCGATCGGCCAGCACCCTTTCTTGACGTTGCCCGGCTTACGTCATTGGCCAGTCTGCTTTCTTGCCGTTGCATGCGCACACTCACTTTTTCTTTCTGCGCTCCCGCACCGCTGCGCTGAGGTCTTCCAACACCGCCACCGAATCGCCCCAGCCGAGACAGCCGTCGGTGATGCTCTGGCCGTAGGTGAGCAGCGCCGGGTCGTCCTGGCCGGGGGTGAACTTCTGCGCGCCGCCTTCGAGGTGGCTCTCGACCATGACGCCGAAGATGCAGCGGCTGCCGGCCGCGAGCTGCGCGCCGACGTCGCGCGCCACGTCGATCTGGCGCCGGTACTGCTTGGCGCTGTTGGCGTGGCTGGTGTCGATCATCAGGCGGCACGGCAGTTTGGCGGCTTCGATCTCGGCGCAGGCCGCAGCCACGCTGGCCGCGTCGTAGTTCGGCTGCTTGCCGCCGCGCAGGATGACGTGGCAATCCTTGTTGCCGCGCGTCTCGACGATCGCCACCTGGCCGTTCTTGTGCACCGACAAAAAGTGGTGCGGCTTGCTCGCCGCCTGGATCGCATCGATGGCGATCTTCAGATTGCCGTCGGTGCCGTTCTTGAAGCCCACCGGCGCCGACAGCCCCGAGGCGAGTTCGCGGTGCACCTGCGACTCCGTCGTGCGCGCGCCGATCGCCCCCCAGGCGATCAGGTCGCCGATGTATTGCGGGCTGATGACGTCGAGGAACTCGCTGCCGGCCGGCACGCCCAGGCGGTTGATGTCGAGCAGCAACTGGCGCGCGATGCGCAGGCCCTCGTGGATGCGATAGCTCTCGTCGAGGTACGGGTCGTTGATCAGGCCCTTCCAGCCGACCGTGGTGCGCGGCTTTTCGAAGTACACGCGCATCACCACTTCCAGCGTATCGGCGTACTTCGCGCGCTCGGTCTTCAACTTGCGCGCGTATTCCATCGCCGCGGCCGGGTCGTGGATCGAGCACGGGCCGATGATGACCAGCAGCCGGTCGTCGTCGCCGTTGAGGATGCGGCGCACGCGCTCGCGGGTGTCGCCGATCAGCGTCTCGATCGGCGTGCCGGCGATCGGGAAGAAGCGGATCAGGTGCTCCGGCGGCGGCAGCGGCGTCACGTCCTTGATGCGCTGGTCGTCGGTGCGGCTGGTCTTCTCCGACAGCGCGTAGCCGTGCGGCGCCTCGCTGCTGCTGGAATCGTCGGCTCGGGCTGGGCTCATCGGAAACTCCTGAATCTCTCGGCTGCGGAAAAAGAAAAACCGCCGGGACTGCCGGCGGTTTGTCTGGGGTGAGTTGCGTGCTCTTGCCTACGCGTTTGCCTCTCCAGCCGCCGTGTGGGGCAAGAACCAGAAGCAGGCAAAAAAGTAAGGCAGGGGCCGTGTATTCACGGGGGTGAATGTAGCACGCGCATCCGGCGCGGCAACGCATTGACGCGGCGGCTCACGGCAGAATCCGCGAACCTCGCCGCCGTCGCGGCCCGCATTGCCGAAGGACTCCTCATGCCCTTGCCCACATCTCGAGCCTTGCAGCCGGTGCTGCGTTTCGCCGCGCCCTGGCTCACGGCGGCCGCGCTGCTCAGCGCCTGCGGCGGTGGCGGCTCGGATGCCGGCACGGCACCGTTCGGCAACGCCAGCAACAACTTCGGCAACAGCGGCGGCGGCGGCAGCCTGCCGGCGTCCTCCACCCTGGCCCAGCAGTGCGCCGCTGACAACCCGTTGGCGCCGACGGCCAGCCGCACGGCGACGCTGGACCGCGAGCGGCGCTGGGTGCGCTCGTACATGGACGAGGCCTACCTCTGGTACCGCGAGATCCCGTCGGTGAACACCACCGATGCGAACTTCAACCTGGCCAGCGTGCCGGCCTCGCTCGACAACTACTTTGAGGCGTTGAAGACGCGCGCCACCACCCCCAGCGGCAAGTTGAAGGACGAGTTCAGCTTCACCTACCCGACGCTGGCGTGGGAGCAGTTGGCCGGGTCGGGCATCGTCGCCGGCTTCGGCGCGGAGTGGATCTTCGGTTCATCGACACCGCCGCGAAACGTGCGCATCGCCTATGTGGACCCGGGCACGCCGGCAGCCACGCAAGGTCTGACGCGGGGCCTGCGCGTGATCTCGGTGGAAGGCGTGTCCATCGACGACAACACCAGCGCGGGAATCGCCACCATCAACGAGGTGTTCGGCTCTCCGCGCACGGGCCAGAGCTACACCTTCGTCGTCGCCGATCTGTCGGGCGTGCAGCGCACGGTGCAGATGACGGCGGCACAGGTCACCAAGACACCGGTGCAGAACGTCGGCACCATCACCACGCCGAGCGGGCGCGTCGGCTACATGACCTTCAACGATCACATCGACCCCGCCGAGGGCCAGTTGGCCGCTGCGTTCGCGCAGTTTCAGTCGCAAGGCGTCAGCGACCTGGTGCTCGACCTGCGCTACAACGGCGGCGGCTACCTCTACATCGCCAGCCAGGTCGGCTACATGGTTGCCGGCAGCACGCGCACCGTCGGCAAAACCTTCGAACGCCTGCAATTCAGCGATCGCCGTGCCGCCGACACCAACGACCCCGACAGCAACACGCCCTTCTACAACGTGGGCAGCGGCCGACCCAATACCGGCACCACGGAGAACGCACCACTGCCGACGCTGAACCTGAACCGCGTCTATGTGCTGGCCAGCCCCGGTACCTGCTCGGCCAGCGAGGCCGTCGTCAACGGTCTGCGCGGCGTCGGTGTCGATGTCATCCTCGTCGGCGGCACCACCTGCGGCAAGCCTTACGGCTTCACCGCCAAAGACAACTGCGGCATTTCCTACTTCCCGATCGAGTTCAAGGGCGTCAACCAGCTCGGCTTCGGCGACTACGCCGACGGCTTTGCGCCGACCGCCACCTGTACCGTGGCCGACGACTTCACCAAGCCGCTCGGCGACAGCAGCGAAGGCATGCTCGCCGCGGCGCTGAACCACCGCACTACCGGCAGTTGCGGCGGCACGGCGGCCGGACGTGAAGGGCCGCAAGCGGCAGGCGGCGTCAGCTTCGGGCGCGTCATCCGCCACCCGGTGCGCGAAAGCAAATTCAGGCGCTGAGCCGTCGGCTCATGCGGTGCCGCCGACGGTGAGGCCGTCGATGCGCAACGTCGGCTGACCGACACCCACCGGCACGCTCTGGCCTTCCTTGCCGCAGGTGCCGACGCCGCTGTCGAGCGCCATGTCGTTGCCGATCATCGCCACGCGCGTCAAGCACTCCGGGCCGCTGCCGATCAGCGTCGCGCCCTTCACCGGGTACTGGATCTTGCCGTTCTCGACCCAGAACGCTTCGCTGGCCGAGAAGACGAACTTGCCGCTGGTGATGTCCACCTGCCCGCCGCCGAAGTTGGTGGCATACAGGCCGCGCTTGATGCTGGCGACGATCTCGTCCTTGCTCTTGTCGCCCGAGAGCATGTAGGTGTTGGTCATGCGCGGCATCGGCACGTGGGCGTAACTCTCGCGGCGGCCGTTGCCGGTGGGCTTGACCTTCATCAGCCGCGCGTTCATCGAATCCTGGATGTAGCCGCGCAGGATGCCGTCTTCGATCAGCACCGTGCGCTGCGTCGCCTGGCCTTCGTCATCGACGTTGAGCGAGCCGCGGCGGTCGGGCAGCGTGCCGTCGTCGAGCACGGTCACGCCCTTGGCCGCCACGCGCTGGCCGATGCGCCCGGCAAACGCCGACGAGCCTTTGCGATTGAAGTCGCCCTCCAGGCCGTGGCCGATGGCTTCGTGCAGCAGGATGCCGGGCCAGCCCGGGCCGAGCACGACCGTCGTCTCGCCGGCCGGCACGGGACGGCTCTCGAGGTTCGTCAGCGCGGCATTGACGGCGTGATCGACGTATTGCTCGATCACGTCGTCCTGAAAGTAGCCGAGGCCGAAGCGCCCGCCGCCACCGCCGCTGCCGACTTCACGGCGGCCGTTCTGCTCTGCGATCACCGTCACCGACAGCCGCACCAGCGGCCGCACGTCGGCGGCGCGTGTGCCGTCGGCGCGCGCCACCATCACCACGTCGTGCTCGGCCGCGAGGCCCGCCATCACCTGCACGACGCGCGGATCCTTGGCGCGCGCCAGGCGCTCCACCTTTTCGAGCAGCGCCACCTTCTGCGTGCTGTCGAGCGTGCCGATCGGATCGGTCGGCGCGTACAGCACATGGGCGGGCGCGACCTGCGGCACGCCGCCGACCTTGACGCGGCGGCTTTGGCCCGCCGCCGCGATCGAGCGCACTGTGCGCGCGGCATCGAGCAACGCGGCTTCGGAGATGTCGTCGCTGTAGGCGAAGGCCGTCTTCTCGCCGGCCACCGCGCGCACGCCGACGCCCTGGTCGATCGAGAAGCTGCCGCTCTTGACGATGCCTTCTTCGAGGCTCCAGCCTTCGTGGCGCGTGCTCTGGAAGTACAGGTCGGCGTCGTCGATGCGGTGCTCGGCGATCGTTGCCAGCGCTGCGGCCAGATGGCGTTCGGTCAGGCCATAAGGCCCGAGCAGCAGCGATTCGGCAAGGGCCAAACGTTCGAGGGTGGGTTCGCGAGCAGTCATGCGGCCGATTCTAGGAGCGTGATGCATTGCACGGGTGGCGGCGTGGGCATGGCCGCACCTTCACCGTTCTTTACGCCTGGGCAACGAAGATGCGTCCGCTGGTCGAGAGGCCGGGCGTTGTTGGGGAGCGCCTTGCGCAAACCCGTCACCCCTACATCCAAGGAGTCCCTCATGAAGAAGACTTTCATTGCCGCCGCCGTGCTGGCCCTGTCTGCCTTTGCCGCCACCGCTGCCGGCACCGACACGCCGCGCATCGACCAGCGCCAGGCCAACCAGGAGCAGCGCATCGACAAAGGCATCGCCTCGGGCGAGCTGACCAAGCCCGAAGCGCGGCGCATGAACCGCCAGCAGAACGGCGGTCAACCGAGCCGAAGACAAGGCCAAGGCCGACGGCGTGGTGACGGCGCAAGAGAAGAAGCGTCTGACCAAGGCGCAGAACAAGACCAGCCGCCACATCTACCGTCAGAAGCACGACGCGCAGGACCGCTCCGGCGCGAAATCTTGACCCACCCCCGGAGCGGCTAAAGCCGCTTCCCCCTCGAGGGGGCGCCGCCAGCGGCCCGGCAAAGCCGGTTCCGCGGCGGCTGCTTGGATGGACTCCGCGTCTCACGCGCCGTCGTCGCCGCTTTGTCGTCGTTGGAGCGCGCGCTCGTAGAGCGCGTTGCGTGGCGCGCCGCTGATCGCCGAGGCCAGCGACACGGCCTGCTTGAGCGGCAGCTCGGCCAGCAGCAACGCCAAGGTGCGCTCGGCGGCGGAATCGAGTGCCGCCGCTGCTTCTGCGGCCATGGCGTGCAGCACGAGCACGAACTCGCCGCGCGAGCGGTTGGCATCGGCCGCCAGCCATGCAGGCGCAGCGCGCGCTTCGAGCGTGGCCACTTCTTCGAACTGTTTGGTCAACTCGCGCGCCAGCGTGACGCGGCGCATGGGCATGGCTTGGGCCATCGCATCGGCGAGCGCCGCCACGCGGTGCGGCGCCTCGAAGAGCACGATCGATTCATCGAAGCGCGCAGCCAATGCGTCGAGCCACGTGCGGCGCTCGGCGGCCTTCGCCGGCGCGAAGCCGACGAAGGCGAAGCCCGAGGCCAGCGCATCGCCGGCCACCGACAGCGCAGCGACGACGCTGCTGACGCCGGCAATCGGTACGCAGCGGTGACCTGCAACCTGCACCGCTGCCACCAACGCCGCGCCCGGGTCCGAAACCGCCGGCGTGCCGGCATCGCTGACGTAGGCCACGCGCTCGCCACGCGCCAGGCGTTCGATCACCCGCGCTGATGCCTCGCGCTCGTTGTGCTCATGCAGCGCGATGAGCGGCTTGTGCAGGCCGAGGTGGTTGAGCAGCCCCGCAGAGACGCGCGTGTCTTCGCAAGCCAGCGCATCGACGAGACCCAGCACATGCACCGCACGCAGCGTCAGGTCGGCCAGGTTGCCGATCGGCGTGGCAACAACATACAACGCACCCGGCGGATAGTGCTGCTCGCCGGCCGCCGCGGCCGCGGCCTGGGCGATGATTGCGGGCAAGGACATGTTGGGCGCAGCGATGGCTCTGTTCTCCCGCGGTAAAACTCGCAACACGACGACGCGCCAGGCGACAGGGCAAAGCGCAGAAGACCGAGCGTGGGCGCATCTGCAAAGCGCCGGCTTGTCGCTGGTGGCGCGCAATTATCGGGTCGCGCGCGGGCCCCACGCGCGCGGCGGCGAGATCGATCTGATCTGTCGCGAGCGCGACGGCACGCTCGTCTTCGTCGAAGTGCGTGCCCGCGCCAGCACGTCGCATGGTGGCGCGGCGGCGAGCGTGAGTGCCTCCAAGCGCGCGAGTCTCGTGTTCACGGCGCAGCGTTTCATTGCCTCATTGCCCGTTGTACCGCCTTGCAGGTTCGACGTGATCGCCATCGACGGCGAACACCTTCAATGGCTGCGCGCCGCGTTCGATGCGAGCTAGGAACCGAGCCCACGAGGTGCTGTCATATGATCCATGTTCATGCTTGAGCAGCGCATTCAGCAGCAATTCTTCGAGTCAGCCGACTTGATTTCGCAAAGCGCCGACGCGCTGTCGCGGCCGATCGCGCAGGCGGTGGCGGCGCTCTTGGGCTGCATCACCGCCGGCGGCAAGGTGTTGATCGTCGGCGGCGGCGCGTCGGCGGCGCTGGCGCCGTATGCCGCAGCGCTGTGGGTCGGCCGCTTTGAGCGCAACCGGCCGCCGTTGGCGGCGATGGCGCTCGGCCAGCAAGGCGCGGTGATGGCGGCGCTCGCCGAAGGCGCCGAGCCGCACCAGGCGCTGGCCAAGGAAGTGCGTGCGCTCGGCGTGCCCGGCGACGTGCTGATCGCATTGACCGCCGGCCGCTCGCCGACGCCGCTGATCGCCGCCGTGCAAGCCGCGCTGGCCAAAGACATGAGCGTGGTCGCGCTGACCGGCGCCGACAACGGCATCGCCGAGTTGCTGGGTGAAACCGATGTGCACATTGCCGTGCCGCACGAGCGTGCGGCGCGGATCGTCGAGTGCCACGCGCTGGTCCTGCATTGCATGGCCGACGCGCTGGATCTGCAATTGATGGGCGAACAGGACTCCGCATGAACGCAAAACAGACTGCATGCTCTTTCCCAACGCGCGCTGCGCGCGCGATCACGGTCACGCGCGCTGCGCGCACGATGACGCTGGCCGTGCTGGCCGCGGCCACGCTCGGCGGCTGTGTGGCGCTGGCCGTCGGCGGCGCCGCCGTGGGCACGGCGATGATGGTCACCGACCGCCGCACCGCCGGCGTCCAGGTCGAGGATCAGAGCATCGAACTCAAATCGCGCACGCGCATCCGTGAGGCGGTGGCCGACCGCGGGCACGTCAACACGACGAGCTTCAACCGCATGGTGCTGATCACCGGCGAAGTCGCCAACGATGCCGATCGCACCGCCGTCGAGCAAGCGATCGCGCGCATCGAGAACGTGCGTTCGACGGTCAACGATCTGGCCGTGATGGAGCCCACCTCGCTCGCGCAGCGCTCGGGCGACACCATCCTGACGAGCAAGGTCAAGGCAACGTTCGTCGATGCCAAGGACCTGCAGTCTCAGGCCATCAAGGTGGTCACCGAGCGCGGCACGGTCTATCTGCTCGGCCGCGTCACCGAACGCGAAGCCTCGCGCGCGGCCGAACTGGCGCGCAGCATTTCCGGCGTGCAGAAGGTCGTGCGCGTGTTCGAGATCCTGACCGAGGCCGAACTCGGAACCTTGGGCGATCAGAAGAAGTAGCGCGGTTCAGTTTTTCAAACGGCGGATCAGGCTCGACGTGTCCCAACGCCGCCCGCCCATCGCCTGCACGTCGGCATAGAACTGATCGACCAGCGCGGTCACCGGCAGTTTGGCACCGTTGCCGCGCGCCTCGTCGAGTACGAGGCCCAAGTCCTTGCGCATCCAATCGACGGCAAAGCCGAAGTCGAATTGATCGTCGGCCATCGTCGTGCCGCGGTGGTCCATCTGCCAGCTTTGCGCCGCGCCCTTGCCGATGACTTCGAGCACGAGCTTCATGTCGAGGCCCGCCTTCTGGCCGAAGGCGATGCCCTCGGCGAGGCCCTGCAGCAGGCCGGCGATGCAGACCTGGTTGACCATCTTGGCGAGCTGGCCGGCACCCGAGTCGCCGATGCGCGTGACGGCCTTGGACATCGCCATGGCCACCGGCTGGATGGTGTCGAACGGCGCCTGATCGCCGCCGCACATCACGGTGAGTGCGCCGTTGACGGCACCGGCTTGACCGCCGGAGACCGGCGCGTCGATGAAGTGCAGGCCGCGCGTGCGGGCTGCTGCATGCAGCTCGCGCGCGACGGCGGCCGATGCTGTCGTGTGATCGACGAACACCGTGTCGCCGCTCATGGCGGCGAACGCGCCGTCGTCGCCGAGCACGACCGAGCGCAGGTCGTCGTCGTTGCCGACACAGGCGAAGACGATCGACGCACCGGCTGCAGCTTCGCGCGGCGTCGCCGCCGATTTGCCGCCGTACTCCGCGACCCAGACCTGAGCCTTCGCCGGCGTGCGGTTGAAGACGGTGACGCGGTGCCCGGCGCGCGCCAGGTGGCCGGCCATCGGCAGGCCCATCACGCCCAGGCCGAGAAAGGCGACGTCGCGCGCCGCGATTGGCGCGTAGGTTCTGGAGGTTGTGGAGGTTGTGGAGCTCATGCGGGCAAGTATGCCCGCGGGCGCATCGGCCTCAAACGATCGACAGGTGCTCCGTGCCCGCGGCCAGATCCGACGAGCGCGCGCGCTGGCTGTTGAGCTTGATCTGCAAGCGCAGGTCGTTCACCGAATCGGCGTTGCGCAGCGCGTCCTCGTAGGTCACGAGGTTGGTTTCGTAGAGGTCGAACAGCGCCTGGTCGAACGTCTGCATGCCGAGCTCGCGCGAGCGCTTCATCAGCTCCTTCATCTCGCCGACTTCGCCCTTGAAGATCATGTCGGCGATCAGCGGCGTGTTGAGCAGGATCTCGACCGCCGCGATGCGGCCCTTGCCTTCCTGGCGCGGCAGCAGGCGCTGCGAGACGAGCGAGCGCAGGTTCAGCGACAGGTCCATCAGCAACTGCGCGCGGCGTTCTTCGGGGAAGAAGTTGATGATGCGGTCCAGCGCCTGGTTGGCGCTGTTGGCGTGCAGCGTGGCCATGCACAGGTGGCCGGTTTCGGCGAAGGCGACGGCGTGTTCCATCGTCTCGCGGTCGCGGATTTCGCCCATCAGGATCACGTCCGGCGCTTGGCGCAGCGTGTTCTTCAGCGCCGCGAACCAGTCTTCGGTGTCGATGCCGATCTCGCGTTGCGTGACGATGCAGTTCTTGTGCGGATGCACGAACTCCACCGGGTCTTCGACGGTGATGATGTGGCCGTACGAGTTCTCGTTGCGGTAATCGACCATGCCGGCCAGCGACGTGCTCTTGCCCGAGCCTGTCGCGCCGACGAAGATCACCAGGCCGCGCTTGGTCATCGCCACGTCCTTCAACACCTGCGGCAGACCGAGGCTGTCGATCGTCGGGATGATCTGCGGGATCGTGCGCATCACCAGGCCGACGTTGCCCTGCTGCACGAAGGCGTTGCAGCGAAAGCGGCCGATGCCGGTCGGCGAGATGGCGAAGTTGCATTCCTTCGTCTTCTCGAACTCTGCGGCCTGCTTGTCGTTCATCACCGCGCGCGCCAGCGCCATCGTGTGTTGGCCGGTCAGCGGCTGCGGGCTGACCTTGGTGATCTTGCCATCGACCTTGATCGCCGGCGGGAAGTCGGCGGTGAGGAAGAGGTCCGAGCCGTTGCGGCTGACCATCAGGCGCAAGAGATCGTTGACGAACTTTGATGCTTGGTCGCGTTCCATTGCTTATCCAGGGAAGTTTTCGGGGATGCGCGCCTTCGCACGCGCTTCGGCCGGCGAGATGATGTTGCGGCGCACGATCTCGGTCAGGCACTGGTCGAGCGTCTGCATGCCCAGGCTCTGGCCGGTCTGGATCGCCGAGTACATCTGCGCCACCTTGTTTTCGCGGATCAGGTTCTTGATCGCCGACGTGGCGATCATGATCTCGTGCGCAGCGACGCGGCCGGTGCCGTCCTTCAACTTGCACAGCGTCTGCGAGATCACGGCGATCAGCGACTCCGACAGCATCGCGCGCACCATGTCTTTCTCGGCGGCGGGGAAGACATCGACGATACGGTCGATGGTCTTGGCCGCGCTCGACGTGTGCAGCGTGCCGAACACCAGGTGGCCGGTCTCGGCCGCGGTCAACGCCAGGCGGATCGTTTCCAGGTCACGCATTTCGCCGACCAGGATCGCATCCGGGTCTTCGCGCAGCGCGGCGCGCAGCGCGTTGTTGAACGACAGCGTGTGCGGCCCGACCTCGCGCTGGTTCACGAGACACTTCTTCGACTCGTGCACGAACTCGATCGGATCCTCGACCGTCAGCACGTGGCCGTACATGTTTTCGTTCAGGTGGTTGACCATGCCGGCCAGCGTCGTGCTCTTGCCCGAGCCGGTCGGGCCGGTGACGAGCACGAGGCCGCGCGGGCGCAGCGACAAATCGGCGAAGACCTTCGGCGCGTTCAGTTGTTCGAGCGTCAGGATCTTGCTCGGAATCGTCCGGAACACGGCGCCGGCGCCGCGGTTCTGGTTGAAGGCGTTGACGCGAAAGCGCGCCAGGCCCTGGATCTCGAACGAGAAGTCGCACTCCAGCGTGTCCTCGTAGTGCTTGCGCTGGCCGTCGTTCATGATGTCGTACACCATGTCGTGCACATGCTTGTGCTCGAGCGGATCGACGTTGATGCGGCGCACGTCGCCGTGCACGCGGATCATCGGCGGCAGGCCGGCCGACAGATGCAGGTCGGAGGCTTTGTTCTTGACCGAGAAGGCCAGCAGCTGGGTGATGTCCATGCGAGCGCGTCGTTTCTTGATGAAGTAGTCTCAAACCATTATGGCGAGCATCGAGCTCAAGTTACAACAACTCCGACAGCGCATTGGCGACGCTTGCACTCTCGCCGAGCGTCCCGTGCAAAGCGTCACGCTGTTGGCGGTGAGCAAGACACAGAGCCCCGATGCGGTGCGACAGGCGCATGCGGCCGGCCAGCGCGCGTTCGGCGAGAACTATGTCCAGGAGGCGCTGGCCAAGATCGGCGCGCTGGCCGATTTGCGTGCGGCACTCGAATGGCACCTGATCGGGCCGCTGCAAAGCAACAAGACGCGCGAGGTCGCGGCCGCGTTCGACTGGGTGCACACGGTCGATCGGCTGAAGATCGCCGAGCGGTTGTCGGCGCAGCGGCCGGATGACCTGCCGCCGCTGCAAGTCTGCGTGCAGGTCAATGTCAGCGGCGAATCGAGCAAGGCCGGTGTCGAGCCTGCTGACGCGGCGGCGCTGGCCCATGCCGTGGCCGCGCTGCCGCGATTGCGCCTGCGCGGGTTGATGTCGATTCCCGAGCCCGTCGATGGCATCGAAGCGCAGCGCGCACCGCACCGCCGCCTGCGCGAGCTGTTCGACGCGCTGCGTTCGCAAGGCCTTGCGCTCGACACGCTGTCGATGGGCATGAGCGGCGATCTCGAAGCGGCGATCGCCGAAGGCAGCACGCTGGTGCGCGTCGGCAGCGCGATCTTTGGCGCGAGATGAGGACCCCTCCCGCGCTGCGCGCGTACTCCCCCAAGGGGAGCGCCGGGCCGGACGCTTGGGAGCGGCCCGGCGCTGGCCCGGCGCGGCCGACTCAGATCGCCAGCGCCGTAGCTACTTCGCCGGCATCGAGATCACGCGCTCGCCGCTCGGCGTGACCTCGACCTTGCCCTCGGTCTTGCGCAGCACCGCCCCCGTGCCGACCTTGAGCGGCAGCGCCGACACCGCCACGCGGCCGCCTTGCGACATCAGCACGGTCAGGTGGTGCGCGCCATCGGCCGGCGCCGTGACCAGCAGGTCGATCGTGCGCGCGGCGCCGCGGGCCAGCGCGATCGGGCCCTGCACCGTGCGGCCGTCCTGCGTGGCGACGACGATGTCGGGGCTGCTGGCACGCAGCTCGACGCTCGCGCCGTCGCCGGTCGCGCCGCTCAACTCGATGCGCAGCGGCGTTGCCTGCCCGGCCTTGAGCGTGTCCGGCGCGGCGTAGCGCAGCACGAGGCCGGTGCTGTTGGCTTTCATCGGCGCGCGCTTCATTGCGCCGTCGGCCGTCTTCTGGCTCGCCGACGGTTTGCGTGCGACAGGCTCGGCGGCGGCAGAGGCGTGTGCAGACGAGCCCGCCGTGAACAGGGCCGTGGCGGTTATGGCCACGCAAAGGTGCTTTGTCATGACGAGGTCTTTCACTGGACGCTGAAGTTGAAGCAACGCTGGCCGACGGCGCTGGTGCTGGCGTTGAGGCTGAAGTCGTACAGCACCACCGTGTGCGTGCCGGCGGGCAAGGTGACCGTGCCGGTTTCGCTGCCGGCAACGGTGCTTTGGAAGGTCTGGCTCGTGCCGTCGGCGCGGACAAGCAGCATGTCGGGGTCGCTGCCCGTCACGCCGCCAGCGGCCGTCAGGCGCAGCGTGCGGCTGCCGCTGAGGGTGAAGCGTCGATAGACGTAGTTGCCGAGCTTGTTCGGCCGGCCGGCGCCGTCGTTGACGCAGATCGTCTGGCTGCCGCTGCTGTACGTGCCGTAGATCGGCAGCACCACGGCGCCACCGCCGTTGTTCGCTTCGTCGCTGCCCAGGCCGTCGTTGACGGTGATCAGCTGGCCGGCGAGCAACGAATCGATCGCCCCGGCCGCCGCCGGCCGCGCCGCCTTCAGCAGCGCCGAGACCTGGTGGATCGCCACCAGCGCGCTGCTCGTGCGCAGCGACGCACCGGTCAGAACCTCGAACAGCGCGCCGAAGCCGGCGGCCTGCGTGTCTGCATACTTCCACAGCAGGTATTGCACGCTGGCCTCCGAGAACCAGCCGCGGTTGCTGGCGGGCGCCTGCGAGACATCGAAGCTGAAACCCCGAGCCTGCGCAGCGTCCAGCGAATCGCTGTAGATCGGATCGCCCAGCGCAATGCCCGACCAGGCGTTGCCCCAGCCTTCGGAGAACGCCACACGCATGTCGAGCTTGTCTTCGGGGCCGTGAGAGCCGCCGCCACTGTCGTTGCGCGACAGCGCCTCCTGGAAGTAATGGCCCCACTCATGCGCGACGACATGGCTGTCGTACTCGTCGGTGTCGGCGTTGGCCGCGCCGAGCAGGTACAGACGATGCCCGTTGGTGCTGTCGAAGGTGAAAAACGAGGTGCCGATCTGGCCCTGCGCCAGATCAGGCTCGGTCTCGCCGCCCGCGGGCAGGTTGTTGGCGCTCCAGAACATGCGCAGCGCCGGGAAGTTCTGGTTCGGCGACACGCCGAGCACCTTTTTCGTGGCCGTGACCGCCACGTCGAGCACGGCAAACGGCGCTGCGGTGCGCGGCCCGGTGTAGCTGCTGCCGCCCCACCCGGAGGCCGCGCGCAGGTTGCGCGATTCGGTGGCCGCCGGCGTGAAGGCGGCGGAGTCGAGCACGTACAGCGCGTTCCGGTTCACGTTGTCGAGCACGCGAACGTCCCACGCGCCGCCGCTGGCGCCGCTGCGCATGCTTTCGGCGCGCACGCGCACGCGCACGGCGGCATTCGGGTTGGCCGCGGTGACGCTGTAGGCCCCGCTGTCGCTTGTCACCGTGCTGGCGAGCACGGCGCCAGCGCCGTCGATCAGTTCCACCTTGGCCTGGCGGATCGGGCGGAAGGTGGCCGCGCCGTAGTTCAGCGCGCCGGTGCCCGGGTTGCTTGGCACCGACTCGTACTCGGCCGTGCCGCTGACGGTGATGTTGGTCGCGTCGGTGCCGCCGCCGCCCCCGCCGCCTCCGCCTCCGCACGCCGCCAGCATACAAGCGGTGCCCAAGGCCGCCAGCAGCCGCAGGGCATTGGCGCGGCAGGTCAGGTTCTCGTTCTTCGGCATGGATGCTCCTTGAAGAGTTCAGCGCGGACGGGCGTCGCTGGTTGACAGGCGCCAAGCGCGGCGAACCATACCTCGTCTTTACAAGGGCAGGTCGGTTCGGTACTTCACCTCTTCCATCACCGCATAGGTGCGCGTTTCGCGCACGCCGGGCAGCGTCCAGATGCTGTCGCCGAGCAGCGCGCGGTAGGCCGTCATGTCGGCGACGCGCGTCTTCAGCAGGTAGTCGAAGCCGCCGGCCACGAGATGGCATTCGAGGATCTCCGGCCGCGCCTGCACTGCCGCGCGGAAGTGGTTCAGCACGTCGGGCAGCGTGCGGTCGAGCAGCACCTCGATGAAGACCATCAGCCCGGCGCCGAGCAGGGCGGGGTTCAGCCGCGCTTCATAGCCGAGGATCACGCCGTCGCGCGTCAACCGCTTTACGCGCTCCAGCACTGCCGTCGGCGACAGGTGCACGGCTTCGGCCAGCTTCAAGTTGGTGATGCGGCCATCGGCCTGCAACTCGCGCAGGATGCGGCGGTCGATGCTGTCGAGCGGGTAGGGCGCTGCGGAGGCCATGGCCGCATTCTTCACCAGGAACCGCGTCCACGACCGAACAACATTCGGCGTGCCCCCCGCTACGCTTGCGATCCATCGCCAACGAGGACAGCCATGACAGCGCCCCGCCTGCCTTACCCGTACCGTGACGAAGCCGTCGTCGTCGAGGCTGCGTTGGCAGCGCTGCACGGGCTCGACTGGCCAGCCGTCGTGGCCATGGCCACGCCCTGGGTCGAAGGCGTAAGGGCGTCGCCGGCGCCGTTCTGGGCGATGGAGTCGCTGCTGCGCGAGTACCCGATCACCAGCGCCGAGGGCTTGGCGCTGATGCGGCTGGCCGAGGCGCTGCTGCGTGTGCCCGACGCGCAGACCGCGATTGCACTCACCGCCGACCAGCTCGGCCGCGCCGATTTCAGTGACGCGCCGGAAGGCGGCCCGCACCGCATGCTGGCCAGCCTGTCGAGCACGGCGATTGCGTTGTCGAAGAATTTCCTGCCGCACGAGGAGGCCGGCGGCGGCCTGCTGTCGCGCCTGGGCAGCAAGACCGTCGTCGCGGCCACCGTTCGCGCGATCCAGTTGCTCGGCCGCCAGTTCGTGCTCGGCCGGCACATCGGCGAGGCTATTGGCCAAGCGCAAGCTGCACGGCGCACGCAGCCGACGCTGCGCTTTTCGTACGACATGCTCGGCGAAGGCGCGCGCACCGAGCGCGATGCGCAGCGCTATCTCGCGTCGTATCAGAACGCGATTGCGGCCATCGCCAAAGGCTCGCGCGGCGACGGGCCGGACGCACGAGGCCGCGCCCGAGCCGCAGGCATCTCGATCAAGCTGTCGGCGCTGTTCTCGCGCTACGAAGACGCGCAACGCGAGCGTGTCTTCGCCGAGCTCGTGCCGCGCGTGTGGACGCTGATCGACGCGGCGGCGCGCGCCGACATGAACCTGACGGTCGATGCCGAAGAGAGCGACCGGCTCGAACTCTCGCTCGATGTCTTCGAGCAACTTGCCGCGCGCATCGCGCAAAGAACATCCGCGCTGGCGCGGCTTCGGTCTGGCGATCCAGGCGTACCAGACGCGTGCGCTCGAAGTCGTCGACTGAAGTCGCGCGCATCGCCCATGCGCACCACCTGCAATTCATGGTGCGGCTGGTCAAGGGCGCGTACTGGGACGGCGAGATCAAACGCGCGCAGGAGCAGGGCCTGGCCGGCTACCCGGTGTTCACGCACAAGCAGCACACCGACATCGCGTACCTGGCCTGTGCGCGCGCGTTGATCGGCCATGCCGACGTGATCTACCCACAGTTCGCCAGCCACAACGCGGCGACGGTGGCGGCGATCGCGCAGATGGCTGGTGCGGCGAACGCCCGCTACGAGTTCCAGCGTCTGCACGGCATGGGCGAAGGGATCTCCGTTCCGCGAATTGTGCTGCGCACCCCCCGCTCCCCCGCTCAAGCGGGGGGCCTGCCCATGCACAGATGCCGCTGCGCATTTACGCGCCGGTCGGCGAACACCGCGATCTGCTGGCGTACCTCGTGCGCCGGCTGTTCGAGAACGGCGCGAACTCGTCGTTCGTGCACCAACTCGCCGACGACGACGTGCCGCCCGAGCAACTGCTGGCCTCGCCGCTGTCGCGCATCGCCACACAAGCGCTTGCCGCTGCCGCGCGAGCTGTACGCCGTGCCGCACGACACACGGCCGAACTCGACCGGCGCCGATCTGGCCTGCCTGCAAGAGCGCGCGCCGCTCGACGCGGCGATCGCCGCGGCGCGCGTCGGCGCCGTGCCCGAAGCCAGCACAGCAGACGTGGAGCGCAGCGATGCAGCGCTTGTCGCAAGGCTTCGCGCCGTGGAACGCCACACCGCCGGCGCAGCGCGCCGCGATCCTGCGTCGCGCCGCCAACGCGCTCGACTTGCGCCTGGCCGAGTTCTGCGGCCTGCTCGTCAAAGAAGCGCACAAGACGCTCGGCGATTGCGTGGCCGAGGTGCGCGAGGCGGTGGACTTCCTGCGCTACTACGCCAACCAGGCCGAGCAGCAACAACCGCAAGGCCGCGGCGTCTTCGTCTGCATCAGCCCGTGGAACTTTCCGTTGGCGATCTTCTGCGGCCAGGTCGCGGCGGCGCTCGCCGCGGGCAACAGCGTGGCGGCCAAACCCGCGGAGCAGACGCCGTTCGTCGCGCTGCGCTGCGTCGAATTGCTGCAAGCGGCCGGCGTGCCGCAAGACGCACTCGCGCTCCTGCACGGCCCGGGTGAGACCGTGGGCGCGGCGCTCGTCGCCCACCAACACACGGCCGGCGTGGCCTTCACCGGCAGCACGCCGGTGGCGCAGATCATCAACCGCACGTTGGCCAACAGCGGTGACCCGCTGCGCCCGCTGATCGCCGAGACCGGCGGCCTGAATGCGATGATCGTGGACAGCACCGCGCTGCCCGAGCAGGTCGTCGATGCCGTCGTGCAGAGCGCCTTCCGCTCGGCCGGCCAGCGCTGCTCGGCGCTGCGGTTGTTGTGCGTGCAGGACAGCATCGCCGACGGCGTGACCCTGATGGTGGCCGGTGCGATGGCAGAGTTGAGACTCGGTGATGCGGCCGAACTCTCGACCGACGTCGGCCCGCTGATCGACGCCGAAGCCCATGCCGGCATCGCGCGCCATGTCGAGCGCCTGCTGCGCAGCGCCAAGCTCGTGGCCGCCAGCCCGCGCGGCGCCGCAGGGCCGACGCACCAGGTGCCGATCGCTTTCGAGCTGGCGCGCATCGAAGACGTGAAGGAAGAAGTCTTCGGCCCGGTGCTGCACATCGTGCGCTGGTCGGGCGATGTCGATGCATTGGTCGAGCGCATCAACGCGCTCGGCTACGGCCTGACGCTCGGCGTGCAGACGCGCATCGACAGCCGCGCCGAGCGCATCGCCGACCGCGCGCGCATCGGCAACGTCTATGTCAACCGCAACGTCATCGGCGCGGTCGTCGGCGTGCAGCCGTTCGGCGGCGAGGGCTTGTCGGGCACGGGGCCCAAGGCCGGCGGGCCGCACTACCTGATGCGCTTTGCGGCGTCGCCGTCGCCGACTGCCGAGGCGCTGACGTTGAACGATGCGTCACCGGCGTCGCTCGACGCCGCCCTCGTACGCGCCCGCGCCAGCGCCTGGAACGAGGCCTCGCTCGACCGGCGCTGCGCCTGGCTCGACGCCGTGCGCGCTTCGGGTCTCGCCGTGCAAGCGCGCCGTCAACTGGCGATGCAGCCCCTGCCCGGCCCGACAGGAGAGCGCAACGAGCTGCGCCTGCACAGCCGCGGCGTCATCGCCAGCATCGCCACGTCTGCCGATGCCGCCACGCAATCGCAATGGCAATCCGCGCTCGCGGCGGGCAACACGCTGCTTGTTGTCCTGCCGCCGGCGGCGCGCGAGCAGGCCGAGGGTGTGTTCGTCTATTGGCAACGCGCCGGTGCGCTGCCCGATGGCGCAGTGCAGGTCATCGATGCGCCGTTCGATGCGGCCGTCGCTGCGGTCGCCGCTGATGACCGCGTGCACGGCGTCATCGCCGAGCCTGGATTCGCTGCGGCCTTGCGTCAGCGTCTGGCCGCGCGCCGCGGCGCGATCGTGCCGCTGTTCGTCGGCGACCTGAGCGCCACGCTGTACCGGCTGGCTGCGGAACAGACGCTGACCGTCAACACCGCGGCAGCGGGAGGTAACGCGGCGCTGCTGGCGGGCCTCAATCCAGCTTGACGCCGAGCTTGTCGATCACCGGCCCCCAGCGCTTCACGTCGCCGTCGATGACGCGCTTGAAGTCGGCCGCGCTGCCGCCGACGGTGGTCAGCCCCTGCGCATCGAGCGCGCTCTTCACCGCCGCGTCCTTCAACACTTCATTGACATCGGCGTTGATGCGCAAGACCACCGCGTCGGGCGTGCCGGGCGACGCGAACAAACCATTCCAGGCCAGCGACTCAACGTTCGGATAACCCGACGCAGCAAGAGTCGGCACGTCCTTCAACGACTCCGGCCGCTCTTTCGAACTGACGGCGAGCAGGCGCACCTTGTTGTTCTTCACGTGCGGCAGCAGCGCCGGCGCGACCATGAAGGTGGCGTCGGCCTCGCCTTGGGCGACGGCCATCGCGGCCGGCGGCGAGCCGTTGAACGGGATGTGCGTCGCCTGCACTCCGCTCTCGGCGAGGAACAGCTCCATCGTCAGGTGCGCCGAGCTGCCGTTGCCGAGCGACGAGTAGTTCATCTTGCCGCCCTGCGCCTTGGCCCAGGTGACGAACTCGGCCACCGTTTTGGCCGGCACCTTGTCGGCATTGACCGCGAGCACATTCGGCTGCGACGTTGTCATCACCACCGGCACCAAATCCTTCGCCGGGTCGTACGGCATCTTGCGGTAGAGGAACGGCGCGAACGCGATCGGCCCGTTGAAGCCGATGCCCAGCGTGTGCGCGTCGGTCGCCTTCGCGACCACGTCCATGCCGAGCATGCCGCCGGCGCCGGGTTTGTTCTCGACGATCACCGGCTGGCCCCAGCGCGCGCCGAGCTTGTCGCTCATCGCGCGCACGATCAGGTCGAGCGAGCTGCCGGGGCCCGTCGGCACGACGATCTTCACCGGCTTGGTCGGCCAGGCCGATTGCGCGAACGCGGGCAAGCCCAGTGCGAACGCAGCGGCAGTGATCAACGAACGGCGAAGCATGGCGAACTCTCTTTGACAAGCAGGCGCGCATCGTAGCCACGGCAACGGTGTGCGACGATGCGGGCTTGTCCGCTCCACCGCGTTGCCGCCCATGCTGATCCGCCTTCTCATTGCCCTGCTCGTCATCGTGCTGCTCGCCGTCGGCTACTTCTGGCTGGCGCTGCGCTGGAGCTATTCGAGTGGCGAGCGCGCCGGCTGGGTGCAGAAGTTTTCGCACAAGGGCTGGGTCTGCAAGACCTGGGAGGGCGAGCTGGCGCTGGTCTCGCTGCCCGGCAGTTCGGTCGAGAAGTTTTATTTCACCGTGCACAACGACGCCGTCGCCAAAGAGGTCGCCGCCGCCACCGGCAAGCGCGTGACGCTGCACTACGAAGAAAAAGTCGGCCTGCCGACGAGCTGCTTCGGCGAGACGCGCTACTTCGTCACCGGCGTGACGGCCACGCAAGACATCCCGATCGGGCCGGGCGTGGTGGTGCCGACGCCGGCACTCCCGTCGGCCGCCTCAGCGCCAGCGGTTGCAGCGCCCAGCGCGCCGGCATCGGCGGCATCGAAGTAAGCGTTACGGATAAAGCCCGCGCTCCTCGCGCGCCATCAGGATCCGCTCGCACGCCACCGCGAACGTCGCGGTGCGCAACGTCGTTTTGTGCCGATCAGCCGTGTCCCAAATCTTCTTCAGCGCATCGACCATGATCTTGTCCAGGCGCACGTTGATCTCGTCTTCGCTCCAGAAGAAGCTAGAGAAATCCTGCACCCACTCGAAGTAGGACACGGTCACGCCGCCGGCGTTGCAGATCACGTCGGGCACGACGAGGATGCCGCGGTCGGCCAGGATGTCGTCGGCGGCCGGGCTCGTCGGGCCGTTGGCGCCTTCGAGCACCAGCTTGGCCTTGATGCGCTGCGCGCGCGCCGGCGTGATCTGGCCTTCGAGCGCGGCCGGGATCAGGATGTCGCAGGGCGTGTCCCAGAACGCTTCGTTGTCCATCGGCTCGGCGCCCTGGAAGCCGCCGACGCCGCCGGTCTCCTTGATGTGCGGAATCAGCAGCGACAGGTCGAAGCCCTTGGCGTTGCAGATGCTGCCGGTGTGGTCCTGCGCCGCGACGATCGTGCCGCCGGCCTGGCCGAACAGCTCTGCTGCCGACGAGCCGACGTTGCCCATACCCTGCACGGCCACCTTCGCGCCGTCCAACTTCAAGCCCAGACGACGCGCCGCTTCACGCCCGGTGACGAAGACGCCGCGGCCGGTCGATTTGATGCGGCCCAACGAGCCGCCCAGATGGATCGGCTTGCCGGTGACGACGCCGGTGGCGGTGGCGCCGGTGTTCATCGAGTACGTGTCCATCATCCAGGCCATGATCTGGCCGTTGGTGTTGACGTTCGGGCGCAGGAATGTCCTGTTGCGGGCCGATGATCAAGCCGATCTCGCTGGTGTAGCGCCGCGTCAGTTTCTCCAGCTCTTTCAACGACAGCAGTTTTCGGATCGACGCGCACGCCGCCTTTGGCGCCGCCGTACGGCAGGTTCACCGCAGCGTTCTTGATCGTCATCCACGCCGCGAGCGCCATCACCTCTTCGAGCGTCACGTCCGGGTGGTAGCGCACGCCCCCCTTGCCGGGGCCGCGCGTCAGGCTGTGCTGCGAGCGGAAGCCTTCGAAGTGGCCGATGGAGCCGTCGTCCATCTCGATCGGGATATCGACGATCAGCGTGCGCTTGGGCCGCTTCAAGGTCTCGGACCAGCGCGCCAGCTTGCCGAGGTAAGGAACGACGCGATCGACCTGCATCAGATAGACGCTCCACGGACTGTCGGGGTGGTTGCTGACGTAGCTGAGGTTCATGGCGAGAAGTCTCCGTTGATGTTGGATGCCGAGGTCGCGCCGCCTCGTGAGCCGCGCGCCATTGGGTGCAGCACTGTAGGCCGAGGCGGCCCCGATTTGGAAGCGCGTTGATGCCGGCTTTGCATGGAGCACGTTCCATCGACTCATGCCGCGACCTAAACTCGAGCGATGAGCACACCCCGACTCGCATTCATCGGCGGCGGCAACATGGCCGGCGCGATCTTCGGCGGCTTGTTGTGGGGCGGCTGGCCCTCGGCATCGATCACCGTCGTCGAGCCTTTCGACGAGCAGCGAGCGCGCATCGCCGCGGCGCGGCCCGGCATCAAGCTGCTCGCCAAGGCCGACGCTTCGTTGTGCGACGCCGACCTCATCGTCTGGGCCGTCAAGCCGCAGAGCTTTGCCGAAGCGGCCGCCGCGTGTGCGCCGCATGTGAGCCACGCGCTGCAGCTCTCGGTGATGGCCGGCGTGCGCAGCGACGCCATCGCGCAGGCCACCGGCAGCCCGCGTGTCGTGCGCGCGATGCCGAACACGCCGGCGCTGATCGGCAGGGGCATCAGCGGCCTGTACGCGACGGACGCGGCGACCGCCGACGACCGCGCCGCCGTCGAGCGTGTGCTGTCCCCCACCGGCAACCTGTTGTGGTTCGGCGCCGAGGCCGATCTCGACGCCGTGACGGCGCTCTCGGGCTCGGGCCCGGCGTATGTGTTCTACCTGCTTGAAGCGATGGTCGATGCCGGCGTGCAGATGGGCTTGCCGGCCGAAGCCGCGCGCCGCCTGGCGCAGGAAACGATCGCCGGCGCGGCGCAACTGGCGATGCAGTCGGCGGAATCACCCGCCACGCTGCGCGAACGCGTCACGTCCAAAGGCGGCACGACGCACGCCGCAACCACGTCGCTGGACAACGACGGCGTCAAAGCGGCCATCGTGCGTGCGCTGCATGCCGCGCGCACGCGCGCCGAGGAACTCGGCCGCTAACCGGCCGTCGCGGCCCGCGTGCCGCGACGGTGCGCGACGACGTGGCGCAACAGCATCGGCACCGCCAGCAGCAGGCCGATCGCTGTCGGCCACAAGCCCGGCGCGATCATCAACAGCGCCGCCAGCAGGCACAGCGCCTGCTCGGCCCGCGTCATCTCGACGAGGAAGAACTTCGACAGCGCCGCGGCCAGCAGCGTGATGCCGAGGATGCAGCCGACGAAGGTGACGGCGAAGTCGTACGGCGTGAAGCCCTTGGCGACGATCAGCAGCGACGGCGAGAAGACGAAGACGAAGGGCACCAGCGCCTTGGCCATGCCGAGGCGAAAGGCCATGTTGCCGGTCTTGAACGGGTCGCTGCCGGCCATGCCGGCGGCGGCGTACGCGGCCAGCGCGACCGGCGGCGTGATGTCGGCCAGCACGCCGTAGTAGAAGACGAAGAAGTGCGCCACCAGCGGCTCGACGCCCAACTGCACCAGCGTCGGCGCGGCCACCGTGACCATGATGATGTAGTTGGCCGTGGTCGGGATGCCGCAGCCGAGCAGGATGCAGACGATGCCCGTCATCAGCAGGGCGACGAACAGCGTCAGCGACTGCTGCGTGACGAGCCACGCCGGCAGCAGCGAAACCACGCCGCCCGACACCGCCTGCGCCGCGCCGGTGATGATCGTGCTCAGCTTGAAGCCGACGCCGGTCAGCGTGACGACGCCGATGACGATGCCCACCGTGGCCGCCGCCGCGCCGACGGCGAGCGCGTACTTGGCGCCGGTGGAAAACGCTTCCACCAGCGCCGGCGTGCCGATGCGGCCGTCGATTCTGAACAGCCGCGTCAGCACGACCGCCGTCACCAGCGCCGCTGCGAACAGCGCCAGCTTGACGCCCTCGCTCTCGATGCCGCCGAACACGAGCACCAGCAACGCCGCGTGCAGCCCGAGCATCAGCGCCCAGTGCCGCGCCGTGTTGCCTTGCACGCGCGTCGTCAGGCCGACGATCGCGCACGACGAGATGGCGGTGAAGGCGGCCATGTAAGGCGTGCGCCCGCTGACAAGGATGGCGATCAGCAGCACCAGCGGGATCAGCGTCGGCCAGCGCGCGCGAAAACTCTCGCGCAGCTTGGGCATTTCGTCTTCGGTCAGGCCGCGCAGGCCGAAGCGCTTGGCTTCGAAATGCACCTGCATGAAGACGCCGAAAAAATGCATGAAGGCCGGAATCGCCGCGGCGACGATGATCGTCTGGTACGGCACCGACAGGAACTCGACCATCAGGAAGGCCGCCGCGCCAAGCACCGGCGGCGTGATCTGGCCGCCGGTCGATGACGCGGCCTCGACCGCGCCGGCGAACTCGCGCTTGTAGCCGACGCGGATCATCGCGGGAATCGTCAGCGAGCCCACCGTCACCGCATTGGCGACCGAGGAGCCCGAGAGCATGCCGAACATCGCCGAGCCGAAGACGCTGACCTTGGCCGGCCCGCCGGCGTAGCGGCCGGCGATCGACGACGCCACGTCGAGGAACAACTGGCCGAGGCCGATGCGCGTGGCCAGCACGCCGAAGAGCACGAAGTGAAAGACGTAGGTCGCGACCACGCCGACGGCCACGCCGTAGATGCCCTGACTCGTCAGGTACTGGTGGTTGACGAGCTGGCTCCATGACGCGCCGGCGTGTTTGAGCAGGCCGGGGAATGCGGGCCCGGCCATCGCATAGACCATGAAGCCGATGGCGATCAACGGCAGCGGCCAGCCCATGCTGCGCCGTGTGGCTTCGAGCAGCGCGACGATCAGGATCGTGCCCATCACCACGTCGATCGCCAGCGGGTTGCCGACGCGGAACGTCAGGTCTTCGAAGATGTAGGGGATGTAGAGCACCGACGCTGCCACCGCGGCGGCGAGCAGCCAATCGATCCAGGGCACGTTGCCCGGCCGCAGCAAGCTGTGCTCGGCGGGCTTCTCCAACAGCGCATGGCGGTGCGGGAAGACGAGAAAGATCAGCCCCAACACGAAGGCCAGGTGCACGCCGCGGTGCGTGACCTCCTGCAGGAGGCCGAAGCCCGCCGTGTAGTAATGAAACAGCGACAGCGCGATCAGCAGCGCGCCGACGATCGTGGCCGCGACGGAGGTCAGCGGCCGAAAGCGCATCTCCGGGTCGAACTTTTGTTCGAGCTCGAGCAGCGTTTTGTCGTCGGGCAGGGCGGTCGTGGTCATGGATTTCGCCCTCTCCCTTTGGGAGAGGGTTGGGGTGAGGGTGTGGGCGCACGAGAACCCTCACCCCGGCCCTCTCCCGGACGGAGAGGGAGGAAGGACTTACTTGATCAGGCCCGCTTCCTTGTAGAACTTCTCCGCCCCCGGATGAAACGGAATGCCCGCGCCCTTGACCGCGTTCTCCTTGGTGATGAACTTGCCCTTGGCGTGGCCGGCGGCGAGCTGCTTCTGTGCCGCCTCGCCGAACAGCGCCTTGGTGATCTCATAGACGGTGGCCGCGTCGGCCTTGTCGCTGGTCACCCACTGCGCACCGACGGCCAGCGTCTGCACCGCACCGACGCCCTTGTAGGTGTCGGCGGCGATCGTGTCGGGCGAGAAGAACGGGCTGGCCTTGCGCAGCACATCGGCCGCAGCGCCGTCGATCGGCAGGATGTCGATGCCCGAGCCGGCCGAGGCGAGTTCGGCGATCGCGCCGGCCGGCGCGCCGCCGGTGAAGAAGAAGGCATCGAGCGAGCCGTCCTTCATCTTGTCGCCGGCTTGGTTGGGCTTGATGTACTCGGGCTTGATGTCGGCTTCTTTCAAGCCGTACGCCGCGAGGATGGCGCGCGCATTGACCAGCGTGCCCGAGCCCGGCTCGTCGAGCGCGACGCGTTTGCCCTTCAGGTCGGCCACGCTCTTGATGCCCGCGCCCTTCTTGACGACGACATGCACGCTCTCCGGGTAGAGGTTGGCGATCAGCCGCAGGCCCGCCACGCTTGGCTTGCCTTCGTACATGCCGGTGCCCGTCTGCGCCCAGGTCGCCACGTCGGCCTGCGAGAAGCCCGACTCCATCTGGCCGCCGCTGATGCCGGTGACGTTGGCCACCGAGCCATTGCTCGCCTGCGCGGTGACGACGATCTTGCCCGGCACGCTGACGGCGTTGGCGATCGCGCCGCCGACCGGGTAGTACGTTCCTGCTGTGCCTCCCGTGCCGATGCGGAAGAACTGCTGCGCCTGCACGCCGCCGGCGGCAGCCACCGCGAGCGTCAAGGCGAGGATACGGGTCAATTTCATCGAAGGTTCTCCGAGCAACGTTGGAATGAAGGCCGAGTATCCCCGCGGCCTCGGCGTTGCCGTCTCCTTGCAACTACCGAGCCAGCAACTCGATGGCGGTGCCGGCGAAGAGCGCGAAGCCGAGCCAGTGGTTGAGGCGAAAGGCCTTGAAGCAGCCATCGCGCGAGCGATTGCGGATCAACGTCACGTGCCACAGCGCTTGCGCCGCGGCGATCGCCACGCCCAGGTAGAACCAGCCGCCGAGCCCGAGCAGCCGTCCGAGCGCGGCCCAACTGGCGAGGTGAATGGCATAGGAAGCAGCCACGCCCGCAACGTCGAAGCGGCCGAGCGTGATCGCACTCGTCTTCATGCCGATCTTCAAGTCATCGTCGCGATCGACCATCGCGTACTCGGTGTCGTAGGCCAGCACCCAGAACAGGTTGCTCGCCATCAGCGCCCAGGCCGGCCACGGCACAGCATCGATCGCCCAGCGGCTGCCACCCAAAACAGCCGCAAACGCCATCGGAATGCCGAAGCGAAAACGCCACGCCGAGCACGGCCTGCGGCATCGAGACGAAACGCTTCGCATACGGATACGCCAGCGTGATCGCCAGCGCCGCGAACGACAGCAGGATCGTCGGCGGGTTGGTCGTCAGCACGAGCGCGAACGCCAGCAGCGCCAGCACCGCGCCGAGCACGAGCGCTTCGCGCACCGACACCGCGCCGCGGGTCACCGGCCGTTGCGCCGTGCGCTTGACGTGGCGGTCGAACTCGCGGTCGGCCACGTCGTTGACGCAGCAGCCGGCGCTGCGCATCAGCACCGTGCCGAGCACGAACACCGCCAGCAGATGCCAGCCAGGGAAGCCGTCGGCGGCGATCCACAGCGCCGACAGCGTCGGCCACAGCAGCAGCAGCCAGCCGGCCGGGCGGTTCCAGCGGATCAGGTCGAGGTACAGCGGCAGGCGCGGCGGCGGGGCAGAGGGGGTCGTCACGGTGCTGCCATTATTCCGGGCCGCGCCGAAGCGGCGGTCGAGTTGCACGAACCGCGACCACCCCCGGGGCTGTAACCAATTCCGCTGCATTAAGCTGCCGCATCCGGTAAAGACAAACTTTCGCCCGCCCCGCGCGGCGACCTCCGACCCGCATGACCTCATTCGTTAGTGCACTCCTGGCCACACATGGCGAGTTCCGCCGCGCCAAAGGCGCGTCGGCGGCGGGCAAACGGGTCATCGCCTCGCTGCGCGTGCTGGCCTTCCCCGGATTGATGCGCCGCATGTCGGACGAGGGCTATCTGCAACGCGTCGAGCGCAAACGCGGCGCCGACGGCCAGCCCTGGGACCCGTTCCACTTCATCTCGCACCCCGGCTATCTGGTGCGCGGCTACACGCTGGAGCAGCGTTTTCGCGTCGCGCTGCACCACTACCGCTTCGAGGCCGCGACCTTCGACGAGGCGATGATCAAGACGCTGTACTCGCCGCAGGGCTTCACGCTGTGGTCGGCCGAAGTCGATGGCCACCGCTTCGAGATGCGCATGGGCCTGGCCGGCGAGGAGACGCTCGAAGGCGACCTCTACCTGCGCCTGTTCACCGACGGCCAACAGGTCGGCAGCATGAACTTCGTCTGGGCCGACGCGGCGATGTTCGGCGGCGAAAGCCGGCCGACGATCTTCATCACCCGCTGCCAGACCCACACCTGGCCCGAGTTGCAGATCTTCCGCGCCTGCTTCAAGCAGAACTCGCCGCCGTACTTCGGTTTGGCGGCGCTCGCCGGCATCGGCCAGGTGCTGGGCATGACCGATCTGTATGCAGTGCACAGTCTGGCGCAGATGCATTACGAGCCGAAGTACGAGTCGAGCTTTCGCAACTCCTACGACGAGTTCTGGGAGAAGTTCAGCGCCGAGCGCGTGCGGCCCGAGGCCTTTCGCATGCCGTTGCCGCTGGCGCTGCGCGACCTGTCCGAGTTGAAGAGCAAGCACCGCTCGCGCGCCGAAGGGCGGCGCCGCGCGTGGGGGGAAGTCGGCGAGGCGGCGGCGGCGGCGACTGCGCGGCACCTGAACGGCGCCCCGCGCCCGGCCGCAGCGCCTGAAAGGGCCGACACCCCGGCCGCTCTGGATCCGCAGGCCAAGGCCCTGTGCGTGGCGGCGTTGCTGGCCGAGGGTCTGGAGTTTGCGCCGGCGCCGCTGCTGCTGTCGCTGGTCTGAGCCGGCGTCTCAGCGCGCCCAGTCGATGCGCGACAGCAGCGCCGACAAGCGCGCGGCTTTGTCCGGGTTGACCTGCGCCGCCCACGACACGCGGCCGATCAGGTGGCCGCGCCAGTCGGCAATGCCATCGCGGTTCTGCGCTTGCGGGCCATCGACCACGCAGCGGTGCAGCACGGCTTTCAAGCGATCGAACTCAGCGCGCGGCAGGTTCGGGTGCTCATTGACGACGAGGCCGCACACACGCTGCGCGCCGGCGCGCGTGGCGCAGCGTGTCTTGCGGTGCTGCAGCGCAAAGCCCTCTTCGCGCGCCGCGGCGCCGACCAGCGCTTCGATCTGCAGCCGCCGCGCCGCGAGTCCTTTGCCGCCGGAGATCACCAGGTCATCGGCGTAGCGGCTGTAATGCGCGCCGCAGCTTTGCGCCAACGCGGCCAGTCGCAGGTCGAGGTTGAACGCGCACAGGTTGGCCAGCGCCGGTGAGGTCGGCGCGCCTTGCGGCAGGTGGGCGATGCGCAGCCGCGCTGCGTGCGCGTGGTCGACCAAGCCCTCGTCGCGCCAGCGCATCAGGTACGGCTCGGGCACACGGCTCGTCGTCAACGCCGTCAGCGCACGGCTGACCTGCGGGCTGTAGCCGAGCGTGGCGAACAGCGCATGCACGCGGCTGGCGCGCACGCTGCCGAAAAAGTCGCGCAGGTCGAAACGCATCAGCACGGCCTGGCCGACATGCTGGCGCGCATGGTCGAGCACGCCGCGGCCGGGCGCGAAGCCACACGCCGCCTCGTGCGGCGGCACCTGCGCAAGCAGACCATCGAGGACGCATCGCTGCACTGCCTTCAGCCGCGCGCGCGGCACTTCGAGCACGCGCACGCCGTCGCGTTTGGGCCACCAGCGCCACTGGTAATGCTGCTGGTGCAAGGCGTCGTGGCGGCGCCGTGCAGGTGCGTTGGCGAACCAGTCGAGCGTGTCGCTGTCGATGCCGAGCCACGACGCGAGATCGCCCATCGTGGCCAGCGCCGGCAGATCGATCTGGTCGAGACCGAGCGGTGGCGGCAGTTGCTTGCCGGCGCGCAGGAAGTAACGGACGAGGCGTGGCACGCCGGCGCGCTCGAACGCCGTGAGAAACGCCGGCTCGTGCAGCAGGCGCTCGGCCAGCGTGTCGGCGCGTTGCAAGGGCCAGGACCAGGCGCAGGTTCGCACGACCGCTCGCGCCAGCGCGTCGATCCACGGGCTGCGCTCGCCGGTGGCGGCGCGCAGTCGCGCCGCCACGCCGCGCTCCTGCAGCGGCCCGGCGAGCATGGCCTGCGCCAGGCCGAGGGCAACAGCGTGGCGATAACGATCCGGCATGCGCGAAGAAGACTCCTTTCGACGCAGCGCGTCACGAACACGGAGTGCGGCCCGCCCCTCTTTTCGACCTTCCGGTGATGCGTGATCTTTCGCGCGCCGGGGCGCGCCGGGGATCACGCGGTGTGCTGCCTGTCTTCGAACGCTGACCGTGGGGGAACCCCACAGTGCGCGACCTTCAGAACCAGTCTTCGGGTCGTCGCTGAACTCTCGAAAAGGAGGCGGGCCGCGCCACGACTCTACGCGAGCGGCGCTGTCGGTCGAGCCGCTGGCTGCTCGCTCATGGCGCTTGCCTGAGCCGACACGTGTCGCTCACGCATTGGCCTTGTGGAAGACCAGCCCTGCGTGCTCGCGCATCGTGTGGAACTTGATCTTCGGCCAGTTGCCCTCGATCGCGCGCAGCTCCGGTGCGTACTCGACCAGCAGCGTCGGCGCATCGACCGCGTCGTGCGCCACGCGGTGGGCGTTGGCGTCGATGAAGCGCTGCAGCTCCTTGTCATCGTCACAGGTCACCCAGCGCGCGATCTGAAAGCGTGACGGCATGACGCGCGCCTTGCAGCCGTACTCGTGTTCGAGGCGGTGAGCGACGACCTCGAACTGCAGTTGCCCCACCGCGCCGAGCAAGAGCACCGAGCCCGCCACCGGGCGGAAGACCTGGATCGCGCCTTCTTCGCCGAGCTGCGTCAACCCGGCCTTCAACTGCTTGGTGCGCAGCGGGTCGGCGACTTCGACGCTGCGGAACATTTCCGGCGCGAAGAAAGGCAGCCCGGTGTACTGCAGCGCTTCGCCTTCGGTCAGCGTGTCGCCGAGCTGCAGCACGCCGTGGTTCGGGATGCCGATGATGTCGCCGGCAAAAGCCTCGTCGAGCAGCTCGCGGCGTTGGCTGAGGAACGAGACGACCGTGTTCGGCCGCAGCTCCTTGCCACTGCGCACGACCTTCAGCCGCATGCCGCGCTCGAAGTGGCCCGAGGCCACACGCACGAAGGCGATGCGGTCGCGGTGCGCCGGGTCCATGTTGGCCTGGATCTTGAAGACGACGCCGCTGAATTTCTTCTCGTCGGGTTGCACACTGCGTTGCATCGCCGTGCGTGACGACGGCGGCGGCGCGAGGTCCACCAAGGCGTCGAGCACTTCCTTGACGCCGAAGTTGTTGATCGCCGAGCCGAAGAACATCGGCGTCTGTTGGCCTTGCAGGAACTGCGCTTCATCGAACGTCGGCGACGCGCCCTGCACGAGTTCGATGTCGTGCTCGGCTTGCGTCCATTCGGCGCCGAAGCGCTCGGCATAGGCCGCGTTGTCCAGGCCAAGCAGCATCTCGTCGGCATCATGGTGGCGGTCGGCGCCGGGCACGAAGACGCGCATGCGCTCTTCGCGCAGGTCCATCACGCCATGAAAGCGCTTGCCCATGCCGACCGGCCACGTGAACGGCACGACGCTCATGCCGAGCTCGCGCTCGATCTCATCCATCAGCGCCAGCGGCTCCTGGACCTCGCGGTCCATCTTGTTGACGAAGGTCAGGATGGGCGTGTTGCGCGCGCGGCAGACCTGCAGCAGGCGCCGCGTCTGCGGCTCGACGCCGTTGGCCGCGTCGATCACCATCAGCGCCGCATCGACGGCGGTCAGCACGCGGTAGGTGTCTTCGCTGAAGTCCTGGTGGCCCGGCGTGTCGAGCAGGTTGATGACGCAGCCGCGGTACTCCATCTGCATCACCGACGAGGCGACGGAGATGCCGCGCTGCTTTTCGATCTCCATCCAGTCGGACGTGGCATGCCGCGCCGCCTTGCGCGCTTTTACAGAACCCGCGATCTGGATCGCACCCGAGAACAGCAACAGCTTCTCGGTCAGCGTGGTCTTGCCGGCGTCGGGGTGGGAAATGATGGCGAAGGTTCTTCTTCGCTTGACTTCGTCGGCGATGGTGCCGCTGGGCATGGAAAGGCTTTCGATCAACAAAGAACTGGCGAGAGTCTAGCAGCAATATGCACTCAAGAGCGTTTTAGTGCCTATACAATGCTCTTGAACGCACTAACTGATCGCTGCCCATGACCGCACGCAACAAGCTGCTGAGCGCGCCGCCGTATGCGGTGGAGCAGTCGCTGCGCCGGCTCGGCGCTGATTTGCGCACGGCGCGCCTGCGGCGCAACCTCACCATCGCCGATCTGGCCGAGAAGATCGGCACCGGCGAGCGCGCGGTGGCCGACGCCGAGAAGGGCAAGCCGTCCACCGGCGTCGCGGTCTATGCCGCACTGCTGTGGGCGCTCGATCTGCTCGATCAATTGGCAGAAGTGGCCGCGCCCGAGCGCGACGACGAAGGGCAGACGCTGGCGCTGGCGCGCGAGCGCTCGCGCGCACGACCGCGCGCGGTGCTCGGCAATGACTTCTAGCGACTGCTTTGTCTACATCACGCTGCCGGGACAAACCGAGCCGGTGACCGCGGGGCGCTTCACGCTGGCCGCCGACCGGCGCGGCGCGGCCGAGGGCCGCTTCGTCTATGGGCGGCGCTACCTCGAGCGTCCGGATGCCGTGGCGATTGACCCGGTGGAGCTGAAGCTCGCGCCGCGCACTTACGCCACGGCGTCGATGGGCGGCGTCTTCGGCGCGCTGCGCGACGCCAGCCCCGATTTCTGGGGCCGCCGCGTGATCCAGCGACACCTCGGCGCCGCGCAGCCGGGCGAGCTGGACTATCTGCTGCACTCGCCCGACGACCGCGCGGGCGCGCTCGGCTTCGGCCTGAACGCCACGCCGCCGGCGCCGCGGCGTGTCTTCAACCGCGCGCTCGATCTGCGGCGCTTGCAGAAGATCGCCGATTCGATCGTTGCCGATGACGCCGCAAGTTCGGAAGACCGCGATCAGATCGAGGCGCTGATGATGATCGGCACGTCGATGGGCGGCGCGCGGCCCAAGGCCGTGGTCGAAGACGACAGCGGCCTGTGGCTCGCCAAGTTCAACCGCGCGGACGATGCCTGGAACAACGCGCGCGTCGAGCACGCGATGCTGCTGCTCGCGCGCGCCTGCGGCATTGACGCCGCGCACAGCCGCGTCGTCACCGTGGCGCGGCGCGACGTGCTGCTGGTGCAGCGCTTCGACCGTGCCAGAGCTGCATCGGGCTACCTGCGCGCGCGCATGGTCAGCGCCCTCACATTGCTGCGCACCGACGACAACCCGCAAGCGCGTGATCAATGGTCCTACGTTCTGCTGGCCGAAGCGCTGCGCCGCGTCTGCGCAGAGCCGGCGCTGGCTACGGCCGAGCTGTTCCGCCGCATGTGCTTCAACGCGCTGATCTCCAACACCGACGATCACCCGCGCAACCATGCGCTGATCGCGCGCAATGTGCATTGGATGTTGTCGCCTGCTTATGACCTGACGCCGTCCGTGCCCGTCAGCACGCAGCGCCGCGATCTGGCGATGCAATGCGGCGATGCCGGGCGCCACGCCAGCGCTGACAACCTGCTCTCGCAATGCGCGCGCTTTCTGCTCGGCCGCGAAGAGGCGCGCGCGATCATCGACGACACGGCGGCGCGCGTGCGCAGTACCTGGCACGCCACCGCGCGCAAGGCCGGCGTGTCGCCGCGCGACTGCGAGCGCATCGCCGGGGCGTTTGTGGTCCCTGGCTTCGAAGATGCCTGAGCTGCCCGACATCACGGTCTATGTCGAAAGCATCGAGGCGAAGGTGCGTGGCGATACGCTGCGGCGTGTGCGCGTGGGCAGCCCGTTTCTGCTGCGCACCGCGGTGCCGCCGATCGCCAGCGCCGAGGGCAAGAAGGTGGTCGGCATCGAGCGCCTCGGCAAGCGCGTTGTGGTCGCTTTCTGCTGGCCTATGCCGCCCTTCTGGGCGCGTCCGTCTTTGCCGCCGTGCACCACGCCGAAGTGCTGGCGCTGCGTCTCGGCGAACCCTTCGGGTCAATCCTGCTGGCCGTGGCCGTTACCGTGATCGAAGTGGCGCTGATCGTGTCGATCCTGCTGTCAGGCACGCCCGGCAGCGATGCGGTCGCGCGGGACACCGTCTATGCGGCGGTGATGATCGTTCTGAACGGCGTTGTCGGTGCCTGTCTTGTGCTGGGCGCGCAGCGGCACCGCGAACAGACCTTCCGCATCGACGGTGCCTCGGCGACGCTGGCGGTGCTGGGAACGCTCGCCACACTCGCGCTGGTGATGCCGAATTTCACAATCGCCGTCCACGGTCCGATCTACGCGCCCGCGCAGCTGGTCGTCATCGGTGCCGTGTCGCTAGCGCTCTACCTCGTTTTCGTGTTCGTCCAGACTGTCAGGCACCGCGAATACTTTCTCGAAATCGCGCAGCTGCCCGCCGACGCCAGTCCCGATGCGCATGTCCTGCCGTCCAACCGCACCTCGGTCCTCAGCCTCGTCCTGCTTCTTATCGCCCTGTCCGCCGTCGTGCTGTTCGCCAAGATACTCTCAAAACCGCTGGAAACCGCCGTGCTTGCGGCGAACCTGCCGCAGGCCTTCGTCGGCGTCGTGATCGCCGCCGTCGTTCTGCTGCCCGAAGGCTTCGCCGCGACCAAGGCCGCCCTTGCGAACCGCCTGCAAAGCAGCATGAACCTGGCTCTTGGATCGGCGGTTGCCAGCATCGGGCTGACCATCCCGACGGTCGCGGTGGTTTCGCTGGTGGTTGATCTGCCGCTGGTGCTGGGCCTGTCGCAAGAGAATATGGTGCTGCTGGTGCTGACCCTGTTCGTCAGTTCGCTGACGCTGGGCACCGGGCGCACCACAGTGCTGCAGGGGGCTGTGCATCTATCGATCTTCCTGGTGTTCCTGATGCTGTCCGCCGTGCCGTGACATGACCTTGCAAAGGATCATCCGATGACCCCCGCCCCCTCGCTCAACGTCCTCGGCCTGCCGCTTGAACCCTGTTCATCTGCTCCGGTGACCGGCTTTTTCCGTGACGGGGCCTGCAATACCTGCCGGGAGGATACGGGCAGCCACACCGTCTGCGCGGTGATGACCGCCGAGTTCCTTGCGCTGTCGAAACCTCGGCAACGACCTGTCCACGCCCCGACCTGAATTCCGCTTTCCCGGCCTGAAACCCGGCGACAGCTGGTGCCTCTGCGCCGCGCGCTTTCTTCAGGCTCATCATGAAGGCGGCGCACCCAAGGTCCGCCTTGCCGCCACGCATCTCCGCGCGACCGACGTCGTCCCCTTCGGCATCCTGAAGGACTATGCCGCCGGCTGATCCGTCACCTGAGCGGCACTGCGCCGGATATCCCCGGACGTGGCACTCGTGTCGTCCATCAGGTCCTCTATGAACAGGCTCAGAAGCTGCGGTCGCCCCGTCACCCCGGCCTTGCGGTAGATCGCGTTGGTCTGCGCCTTCACCGTGCCCTCCGACGTCCACCGCAGTGTCGCGATTTCCTGCGTGCTCATCCCCTTGATGGCGAACAGCGCCACGTCGCGTTCGGCGGCGGTCGGCCCCAGTCATCAAAGCGTTCGTTCAGAAGATCCATGAAAACGCCCGACGCGCGCCGCAGCCTTTCTTCGGCCAGCCGCTGCCGCTTCATGGTTCTTTGCAACGCCGCAGCCCCCAATCCGACCCCCAGGATCAGGCCCAGACCTGCGCCGATTTCCAGCAGTTCGCGGCTCTGCCAGCTGATCGGGCGCGACCGGATGCCGAACATCGTCAGCACGATGTCCGACAGAAAGAACGCGGCACACGCGATCTGAACGATCAGGATCAGCAGAACGAAAAAACGGTCGCTCAAGTGACGCACCTTCACTGCTGTCGGATTTGCGGCTGCCGTCCGGCGGTCATGTCAGTCGTCGTCATCATCATCATCGTCATCATCGTCGCTGCCCCCGCCGCCTGAACCGCTGTTGCCACCCGACCCGCTGTTGCCACCGGACCCGCTGTTGCCACCCGATCCGCTGTTGCTGCCTGACCCGCTGTTGCTGCCGGAACCACTTCCGCTCGTCGCCGGGTTAATCAGCTGCGGCACGCCATCGCCATCGGCCAGCGCCTCCCAGTAGTCGCGCAGATCTCGCCGGTCCGCGGATTTACGATGATCTCGCGCTGGAACTGCGTGCTGATGGCAAAGATCCGGATGCGCCCCAGAAGCGTCCTCGTGACCGAGATGTCGGTGTAGCCCTGACCGCGCAGCTGCGCGACAAGGGTTTCGCCGAAATCCGCAGCCAGGGCGGGCGCCGCAAGGCTGATCCCGAACCCGAGTGCCGCCGCAAGAAGTGTTTCTCGGTCCATTATCGGTCGCATCCTTTAAGGCGTCCGCCCCGGACCGTCAAACGATCCGGGGCGCCTGCGCCCGCAGCGGGGAGTTTGCGGCGTTTCGCCGAGTTAGGCCACCGATTTCTCAGTCGTCGTCGCTGCTGCCGCGCTGCCCGAATTCCCGCCGCCACCGCTGCCGCTGTTGTCGTCATCGTCGTCATCGTCTCATCGTCGTCATCATCATCGTCATTGTCATCATCGCTGTCGTCGTCATCGCTGTCATCATCATCGCTGTCGTCATCGTCATTGCTGTCGTCATCGCCGTCGCGGAGGAAATCCCGCCCGCGGTCGCGGATCTGGACGCCGGGCGTCGTGTTTTCCAATGCACCGACCGTGCCGACTTCGCGCTTCAGGACCGCCCCGGACGCGATGTCATAGATCACCTCGCCTTCTGCACCCGGATCGCCTCGACCTTCATCTGCGTCGGGCCGACCTTGACCTCGACCCGCGTGAATCCCTGCGCCTGAAAGTCCGAGACGATCGCGTCAGTCGTGATCGCCGCAAAGCTCATGCTGGCGGCAAAAACACCTGCCATGGTTGTCATCATCAGTTTCTTCATACCGTGCCTCCTAGGGGTGTCGTTCGGTTCAACTGTCGCAACGCCGCATCGGGCGGAGTGACCGTCATGTGACTGACGGCCCGGACGCTGTGAACCTGCCACAGGTTTAGGCCCGGCGCGCTAAACCGGGGATGCAGGGGCATAAACCTTGGTTTATCCGCAGCAGCCCAGCCGGGAAAACCCTCCGCCCCCAACTGCCGGGGGGGCGGTCACACCTTCATGTCAAAGCCCAGATGCTTGGCCGCCGTGAAGATGTCCTTGTCGCCGCGTCCGCACATGTTCATCACGATGATATGGTTGCGCGGCAGTTTCGGGGCCATCTTCATCAAATGCGCCAGCGGGTGGGACGGCTCCAGCGCCGGGATGATGTATCAAGGCGGCCGGAAGGCCGCCAGCAGTGGAGCCACGCTGGCGAAGCCCGTCCAGATCTTGGTTTACCAGGGTCTTGCAGGCGGCTTCGCGCTGACGGTACTCAGGGCCGCGCCAGCCTGCGCGCTGCCTGTTTCCCGGCCTCCAGGATGCGGTCCACAGGTCCGGCCCTTCCACTGCACGGGCCAGCTGCAGCGTGCCGACCAGCGTGGCGAAGACGGCGAACGTCGCGGCCTCCGGGTCCGGACATCGCGGAGGAAGCTCTGCCGACAGGTTGCGTGCCAGCGCCTGCAAGTCCTCAGTATAGGCTTGCCGGGTGTCGGACGGCGCGCGCGCCAGCTCCGGCAGCAGCGCCGCCGAAGCGCAGCCCTTGCCAGGATTGTCGCGGTGTGCCGCCGACAGATAAAGATCGATCACCGCCTCCAGCCCGCCCGTTTTGACGGCCTCGCGCAACTGATCTGCCTGGGTTTCCAGCGCCTTGGACACGCAGTCGCGGACCAGAGCCGTCTTGGAGGGGAAATGTGGGTAGAAGGCGCCGTTGGTCAGCCCGGCCTCGGCCATGATGCCCGCCAGCCCGCTGGCCGCGATGCCGTCGGTGCGGAATCGTTGCGTCGCGACCTCGATGATCCGGTCGCGCGATGCTTCCTTGCGGCCCTTTTCGTAGCGCATGGTGCCTCCTGCGGAATTCTGTATTGCAACATGATCATAATATCACTAAGCATTCGTAATGCAATTACCACCAGCAGCGATGCGCCGGAGACATGGGAGCCTCATATGAACGCGGGTTCAGGGAAAACTGCAATGGCGACAGGAGCGTCTTCCGGTATCGGTCGCGCCACCGCCGAGGCGCTGGTGCGGGAGGGTTTCACCGTATTCGGCACCAGCCGCAAAGCGGGCGCGGAGGGGCCGGAGGGGGCCACGATGCTGGTCTGCGACGTGACCGATGAAAATTCGGTCGCAGCGCTGGCCGCGCTGGTGCTGAAGCAGACCGGCCGGATCGACCTGCTGGTCAACGATGCCGGAATTGGGCTTCTGGCGGGAGCCGAAAAATCCTCGGTTGCCCAGGTCCAGGGCCTGTTCGACGTCAACCTGTTCGGGGTGGTGCGGATGACCAACGCGGTCCTGCCCTCGATGCGACAGCGCCGCGCCGGGCGCATCGTCAACATCGGCTCCATCCTTGGACTGGTTCCTGCGCCTTACTCGGCGCACTATTCGGCCGCCAAGCACGCAGTCGAAGGCTATTCGAAATTGCTCGATCACGAGGTGCGGGCCTTCAACATCCGGGTCTCGGTCATCGAACCGGCCTTCGTGCGGACCGTCTTTGACCAGAACGGCATCGTGCCGGATCTGCTGTTGCGGGAGTACGATCAGGCCCGCGCCGAAGTCGACGCGTTGCTGGCCGATGTGATGCCGCAAGCCGACCGCCCGGAAGTGGTGGCGAAAACGGTGGTGAAAGCGGCGACCGCCGGAAGCCCGCGCCGCCGCTACACCGCAGGCAAATCCGCCCGGATGGTTTGGATGCTGCGCCGCTTCGCCCCCGTCGCGATGTTCGACAGGACGCTGCGCCGTCAGTTCCGCCTGCCTGCCTGATACGGCCCGGTCCCGGCCTGGAGAACACCGCCATGAAGGCGTTCATTGTCGACAGATACACCAAGACCGGCGAGTTGCGCCAAGGCGATATGCCAGAGCCGGACTTGGGCGAAAGCGATGTGCTGGTCGAGGTGCATGCCGCTGGCCTGAACCTTCTTGACTCCAAGTTCAGGCGTGGCGAGTTCAGGCTGATCCTGCTACCGCCCGCCGCTCATCCTCGGCCATGACCTGGCCGGTGTCGTGGTGCGGACCGGGGCGGGGGTGCGCAGGTTCAAGCCCGGCGACGAAGTCTATGGGCGTCCGCGCGATGGCCGTATCGGAACCTTTGCCGAATTCATCGCCGTGCCCGAAGCCGACCTGGCCCTGAAGCCACGGAACCTGAGCATGGAGGAGTCGCCTCGATTTCGCTGGTTGGCCTGACCGCCTGGCAGGCCCTGGTGGATGTGGCCGCACTGAAGCCGGGGCAGAAGTTGTTCATTCAGGCCGGGTCCGGCGGCGTGGGCACTTTCGCGATTCAACTGGCCAGGCATCTGGGTGCCACCATAGCGACAACGGTGAGCGCCGCGAACGCCAATCTGGTCAAGGGACTGGGGGCCGATGTGGTGATCGACTACAAGACCCAGGATTTCGCGAAAATCCTGTCCGGCTATGATGTTGTGCTGAACAGCCAGGACGGCAGGACGCTGGAGAAATCGCTGGGCGTGCTGGGGCCGGGGGGCAGGCTGGTCTCGATTTCCGGCCCGCCGGACCCTCAGTTCGCCAGGAAACAGGGGCTGAACCTGGGGCTGCGACTGCTTTTCCGGCTGCTGAGCCGGGGCATCCGCAGCAGGGCCAAGCGCCGGGGCGTGGACTATTCCTTCCTGTTCATGTGGGCGGAAGGCGAGCAACTCGGCAAGATCGCGGCGCTGATCGAGCTGGGCCGATCCGCCCGGTGGTGGACCGGGTTTTCCCCTTCGAGAGCACGCGCGAGGCTTTGGCCTATGTCAAATTCGGCGGGCCAAGGGCAAGGTCGTCGTCAAGCTGCGCTGAGAGGCCGCAGCATCAGACCTTCATGTCAAAGCCCAGGTGCTTGGCCACGGTGAAGATGTCCTTGTCGCCGCGCCCACACATGTTCATGACGATGATATGGTCGCGCGGCAGGCTCGGCGCGATCTTCATCACATGGGCCAGCGCGTGGCTGCGGCTCCAGCGCCGGGATGATGCCTTCCAGCTGGCAGCGACAGCTGGAACGCCTCCAGCGCCTCGGCATCGGTGATCGCTGACATATTCCGCGCGGCCCGTGTCGTGCAGCCAGGAATGTTCCGGCCCGATGCCGGGATAATCGAGCCCCGCCGAGATCGAAAAGCCTTCCAGGATCTGCCCGTCAGCGTCCTGCAGCAGATAGGTGCGGTTGCCGTGCAGCACGCCGGGGCGCCCGCCGGTCAGCGACTGGCGCAATGCTGCATCCGGTCATCGACGCCCTTGCCGCCCGCCTCGACCCCGATGATGTTGCACCGACGGGTCATCGAGGAACGGATAGAACAGCCCCATCGCGTTCGACCCGCCGCCGATGGCGGCGATCAGCGTATCGGGCAGGCGGCCCTCGCCCTCCTGCTCGGCCAGTTGCCAGCGCACTTCCTTGCCGATGATCGACTGGAAATCGCGCACCATCGCCGGATAGGGATGCGGCCCCGCCACCGTGCCGATGCAATAGAAGGTGTCGCGCACATTGGTCACCCAGTCGCGCAACGCATCGTTCATCGCGTCCTTCAGCGTGCCGCGCCCCGAGGTGACCGGAATCACCTCGGCCCCCAGCAGCCGCATGCGGAACACGTTCGGCGCCTGCCGTTCGACATCATGCGCGCCCATGTAGACCACGCATTTCAGCCCGAACTTGGCGCAGACCGTGGCCGTCGCCACCCCGTGCTGGCCCGCGCCGGTTTCGGCGATGATCCGCGGTCTTGCCCATCCGGCGCGCCAGAATGATCTGGCCCAGCACGTTGTTGATCTTGTGCGCGCCGGTGTGGTTCAGCTCGTCGCGCTTCATGTAGATTTTCGCGCCGCCCAGATGGCTGGTCAGCCGTTCGGCATAATACAGCGGGCTGGGGCGGCCGACATAATGCTTCCACAGATCAGTCCATTTCGGCCCAGAAGGCCGGGTCGGTCTTGGCGAATTCATAGCGCGCCTCCAGGTCCAGGATCAGCGGCATCAGCGTTTCGGAGACGAACCGCCCGCCGAACTTGCCGAAACGGCCCTGTTCGTCCGGGCCGGTCATGAAGCTGTTGATC
>CAWFJZ010000002.1:0-20572 GCA_963816315.1 uncultured beta proteobacterium | reverse complement strand
CAGCCGGGTCTGGGTCCAGGTCGTCACGCCGCTGTGGCAGGGGTATTTCGCGGCTTCGGCCTCGTTGAGATCGACGCCAAGGCCCGGCTGGTCGTTGGCATAAACGATAGCCTTTACGGAACTCGGGCAGGCCGGGAAAAACGTCGAGCAGCGCGTTGCGCGGGCCGCTCAGCTTCTGGATGACGAAGTTCGGCGGCTCGGTGCCCGACCATTCCTGCACGCCGAAGTTGCGCGCGGCGAGGTCGATGTGGATGTTGGCCGCATGCGCGAACGGCGACATGTCGCCCGGGCCGTGCCACGCGGTGCGCACGCCGTACTGCTCGGCGAAGATCTGCAGCTTGCGGCCGGCGTGATGCCGCCTATCTGCGACAGGTGCACGCGGATGAAGTCGATCAGCCGCTCGGCGATCAGCGTGCGCCACTCGAAAGGGTGGTTGAAGAGTTCGCCCTGCGCCAACGGCGTGCTGGTCTTCTCGCGCAACTGGCGCAGCCATTCGCCTTCTTCGAGCGCGATCGCATCCTCGAGGAAGAACAGCTCGAACGGCTCCAGCTGCTGGGCGAAGCGGATCGCATCGATCGGCTTCAGCCGCTCATGCACGTCGTGCACCAGCTCCACCTCGAAGCCGAGGCGGCTGCGCAGTTCGTCGAACAGCTTGACGGTCTCGCGCATGTACTTGCGCTGGTCGAGGTAGATGCCTTTCGGCGCGTTCGCGGCGGCATGCGCCGGCGCGTCGCCGAACGCGCCACCGCCGTAGCCGCCGCTCTGGCAGCGGATGTGGGTGATGCCTTGCTCGCGCAAGCGTGCGATGTTGTCGCTGAGCTCGGCGATGTCGCGGCCGTCGGCATGGCGGTACACCGGCACGCCGTCGCGGCACTTGCCGCCGAACAACTGGTACAGCGGCATGCCGGCCTGCTTGCCCTTGATGTCCCACAGCGCCATGTCGATGCCCGAGATCGCGTTGTTCTCGATCGGGCCGTTGCGCCAGTAGGCGTTCTGGTGCATCAGTTGCCACAGCTCCTCGATCGCCTCGGCATCGCGGCCGACGAGCAGCGGCTTCAGGTACTCCTCGAGCAGGCACTTCACCGCGAGGTGGCGATAGGCGAAGGTGGCGCAGCCATAGCCGACGAGGCCCGGCTGGTTGGTCTCGACCTTGACGACGACGAGGTTGATGCCCTCGGGCGCCGTCAGGACGACCTTGACGTCGGTGATGCAGTGTGGTCGCCCATCTCAGCTAACGCTCATAGCACGCGACAACCAGCCGCCATCGACGTAGATGATCTGCCCGTTGACGTAGTTCGATGCGGCCGACGAGAGGAACACCGCCGCGCCGACCAGTTCCTCCGGCTTGCCCCAGCGCTGCGCCGGGTTGCTGGCCTTGACCCAGGCGTCGAACTCCTTGTTGTTGACCAGCGCCTCGTTCATGTCGGTGAGGATGTAGCCGGGGCCGATCGAGTTGGCCTGGATGTCGTGCTTGGCCCATTCCGCCGCCATCGCCTTGGACAGCAGCTTGATGCCGGCCTTGGCCACGGTGTACGGCGCGACGGTGGCGCGCGCAGCTTCGCTGGTGAGCGAGCCGATGTTGATGATCTTGCCGCCGCGGTTGCGCGCCACCATGCGCCGTGCTGCTTCACGACCGACGAGGAAGGCCGCGGTGAGGTTGGTGTCGATCACGCGCTGCCAGTCGGCCAGATCGAGTTCGAGCATCGGCTTGCGGTGCTGGATGCCGGCGTTGTTGATCAGGATGCCGACCTCGAGGCCCTGGCGGTCGAAGCCCTCGAAGGCGGCCACCACCGAGGCTTCGTCGGCGACGTCGAACGCGGCGCCCAACGCGGTGATGCCGAGTTCGTGCAGCTTGCCCACGGCCTCGTCCACAGCGCTCTGCTGGCGGCTGTTGACGATCACCTGCGCGCCGGACTCGGCCAGGCCGCGGGCGAGGGCAAAACCGATGCCGCGCGTCGAGCCGGTGACGAGCGCGGTGCGGCCGGAAAGGTCGAACAGGGTGCGGCTGGAGGGCGTCGGCATGACATCAATTTATATGACGTATGATGTTTGAGTGATCCGTGAAAACCCGCATGCTCATAGGTAGCTCTGCGCAGAGTCCGGCTTGATGAAAACCAGAGTGCACTTCAAACGTCATACGTGATATAAGAAGCCATGAGCCCCCGATCCGCCCCCCGCACCACCTTCCACGAGCAGGTGGTCGAGCAACTCGGCCGCGACCTTTGCTCCGGCCGCTACCCGCCGGGTGCGGTGCTGCCGTCGGAGCCTGAGTTGGGCGAGCGCTTCGGTTTCTCGCGCATCGTCATCCGCGAGGCGATCAAGTCGCTGGTCGCCAAGGGCATGCTCGACGTCAGCCGCCGCGTCGGCACGCTGGCGCTGGAGCCGACACGCTGGAACCTGTTCGATCCGCAGATCATCCGCTGGCGTGCTGCCTCGATGGACTTCGACGCCACGATGGCGCGCGACCTGATGGAACTGCGCCGCATCGTCGAGCCTGCCGCGGTGCGGCTGGCCGCCGAACGCGCGAGCGACGAGGAGCGGCGTGCGCTGCGCGCGGCCTACATGGCGATGGCGCGCGCCGTCGCCGGCAAGGGCGACTATGTCGAGGCCGACCTCGCCTTCCACACCACCATCCTCTCGGCCTGCGGCAACCAGTACGTGCGCCAGATGACCGGGGCGATGGCGGCCATGCTCGAAGCCAGCTTCGAGATCGTGACGCAGAAGCCCGGCGGCCCGGCGCAATCGCTGCCGATGCACGAGGCGGTGTGCGTGGCCATCGAGCGCGGCGACGCGGCCGGCTGCCGAGCGCGCCGCGATCCGCTTGATCGAGAGCGCCGAGCAGGACCTGAAGGAGCTGCTGCCGGCGCGCAAGGCCGCGGCGGCGAAGGCTTCCGCGCTCTCGGCACGCAGGCGCGCCGCGGCCCGTGTTGCCTGAACGGCGCGACGTGAAGATCACCTCGCTGGCCACCTACCGCGTGGCGCCACGCTGGATGTTCCTCAAGATCGAGACCGACGAGGGCATCAGCGGTTGGGGCGAGCCGGTGCTCGAAGGCCGCGCCCGCACCGTCGAGGCCGCCGTGCGCGAACTCGGCGAAACGCTGATCGGCCAGGACCCGCTGCGCATCAACGACCACTGGCAGTCGATGGTCCGCGGCCACTTCTACCGCGGCGGCGCGGTGCTGATGAGCGCCATCGCCGGCATCGACCAGGCGCTCTGGGACATCCTGGGCAAGGCGCGCGGCGTGCCGGTGCACGAGTTGCTGGGCGGCCGCGTGCGCGACCGCATGAAGGTCTACAGCTGGGTCGGCGGCGATCGGCCGGGCGAGGTGGTGGACAACATCCACCGCCTGCTCGACGGCGGCTTCGACACCTTCAAATTGAACGGCTGCGAAGAGATGGCGATGCTCGACTCGGTGCGCGCGATCGACCGCGCGGTCGGCGTCGTCGAGCAGATCCGTTCGACGTTTGGCACGCGCATCGATTTCGGCCTCGACTTTCACGGCCGGGTGGCGATGCCGATGGCCAAGCCGCTGCTGAAAGCGCTGGAGCCACTGCGGCCGCTGTTCGTCGAGGAGCCGGTGCTGGCCGAGCAGGCCGAGCACTATCCGCGGCTCGCGGCCGCCACGTCGATCCCGCTCGCCGCCGGCGAGCGCATGTACTCGCGCTTCGAGTTCAAGCGCGTGCTCGAAGGCGGCGGCATCGCCATCCTGCAGCCCGATCTGTCGCACGCCGGCGGCATCACCGAATGCCACAAGATCGCGGCCATGGCCGAGGCCTACGACGTGGCGCTGGCGCCGCATTGCCCGCTGGGGCCGGTGGCGTTGGCTGCCTGCCTGCAGCTCGACTTCGTGGCCTGGAACGCGATGCTGCAGGAGCAGAGCATGGGCATCCACTACAACCGCGGCGCCGAGCTGCTCGACTATGTTGTCAACAAGGACGACTTTCGTGTGATCGACGGCCACATGGGCGTGCTGGCGAAGCCGGGTCTGGGTGTCGAGATCGACGAGGCGCGTGTCGTCCACGCGAGCCGCAACCCGCCCGACTGGCACAACCCGCAGTGGCGTCATGCCGACGGCAGCGTCGCCGAATGGTGAATGCCGTTGCGCCCACGCTGATCGGCCTCGATTGGGGCACGTCGAGCCTGCGCGCGTTCCTGATGCAGAGCGGCCGCGTGATCGAGATGCGCCACGCGCAAGACGGCGTTCAGCGCCTGGCCGGACGCGCCGACGAGTTCGAGCGCGCCTTCGCCGCGATCGCGGGCGATTGGCTCGCGCAGGCGCCGGCGCTGCCGGTCGTCGCCTGCGGCATGGTCGGCAGCGCGCAGGGCTGGCGCGAAGCGCCGTACGTGCGCTGCCCGGCCGATGCACGCGCGCTCGCCGCACGAGGCGTGCGCGTCGCGAGCGGCGCCGGGCCCGAGGTGTTGATCGCGCCGGGTGTGTTGTTCGAGCCCGCGCACGGCGCACCCGATGTCATGCGCGGCGAGGAGACGCAGGTCGCCGGTGCCTTGCTGCAGCAACCGGCGTGGTCGGCGGGCACGACCTTTCTGTTGCCAGGCACGCACTCGAAGTGGGTCCGGGTCGAAGACGGCCGCATCGTGTCGCTCGCCACCGCGATGACCGGCGAGCTCTTCGCGCTGCTGCGCACGCACTCGATCCTCGGCCGGCTGATGACGGCGGGCAATGACCACGACCCCAGCGCCTTCGCGCGAGGCCTCGACGCTGCCCGCTCCGATCGCGGCGGCGGGCTCTTGCACCAACTGTTTGCCGCGCGCACGCTCGGCCTCACCGACGCCCTGCCGCGCACCGGCCTGGCCGACTACCTGTCGGGCCTGCTCATCGGGCATGAGCTGGTGCACGCCCTCGATGCGCGCGACGGCGCCGCGCCGCTGGTGCTGGTCGGCGAGCCCGCCCTTTGTGCGCGCTATGCGCAGGCGTTGCGCCGCTTCGACGCCGCCATCGATGCCGTGCTCGACAACACGGCGCCGGCTGGGCTCTGGGCCCTGGCCTGCGCGGCCGATCTGGTGAACCCATGACCGCAGGACTCCACAACCGATTCGTCGCTGCCTGCGCCCAGCTGCCGCTGGTGGCGATCCTGCGCGGGCTCACGCCGGCCGAGGCAGCGCCGATCGGACGCGTGCTCTACGACGCCGGCTTCCGGCTCATCGAAGTGCCGCTGAATTCGCCTGATCCGCTGGCGAGCATCGCCACGCTGCGGCGTGAACTCCCCGGCGACGCGCTCGTGGGCGCGGGCACGGTGCTGAGCGTCGAAGCCGTGGCCGAGGTCCAGGCCGCCGGTGGCGAGTTGATCGTCATGCCGCATGCCGATGTCGTCGTCATCCGTGCGGCCAAAGCGGCGGCCCTCGTCTGCGTGCCCGGCGTGGCCACACCCACCGAGGCCTTTGCGGCGCTTGCCGCTGGTGCCGACGCCTTGAAATTGTTCCCGGCCGAGCTCGTCACGCCGGCAGCGCTGAAGTCGATGCGTGCCGTCATGCCTCGGGGCACCGCGCTCCTGCCCGTCGGCGGCATCACGCCCGAAGGCATGCGCGCCTACCATGAGGTTGGCGCGGCCGGCTTCGGCCTCGGCTCGGCCTTGTATGCGCCGGGTCAGAGCGTGCAGGTTGTGCAGGCCCGCGCCGAGGCGTTCCGGCGCGCCTGGCACGATCTGGTCCGCGGCTGACGAGGCCTAGAGAACCTCGCTCGCAAAGTCCGCCAGCCGCGAGCGCTCGCCGCGCGCCAGCGTCAGGTGGCCGCTGTGCGGCCAGCCCTTGAAGCGATCGACGGCGAACGTCAGGCCCGACGAACCTTCGGTGAGGTAGGGCGTGTCGATCTGCGCCAGGTTGCCCAGGCAGATGATCTTCGTGCCCGGCCCGGCGCGCGTGATCAGCGTCTTCATCTGTTTGGGCGTGAGGTTCTGCGCCTCGTCGATGATGACGAACTTGTTCAGGAAGGTGCGGCCGCGCATGAAGTTCAGGCTCTTGATCTTGATCTTGCTGCGCACCAGATCGTTGGTCGCCGCGCGGCCCCAATCGCCGGCGCTGGCGTCGCTGCGCGCGAGCACCTCCAGGTTGTCGTCGAGCGCGCCCATCCATGGCCCCATCTTTTCCTCTTCGGTGCCGGGCAGGAAGCCGATGTCTTCGCCCACCGGCACCGTCACGCGGGTGACGAGGATCTCGGCGTAGCGGCGGTCGTCGAGCACCTGCGACAAGCCAGCGGCCAGCGTGAGCAGCGTCTTGCCGGTGCCTGCGGTGCCGGTCAGCGTGATCAAGTCGCACTCCGGGTCCATCAGCAGGTTCAATGCAAAGTTCTGCTCGCGGTTGCGCGCCGTCACACCCCAGACGGCGTTCTTCTGGTGCGTGTAGTCCTTGAGCGTCTTCAGCAGCGCCGTCTTGCCGGTGATCTCGGTGACGCGCGCGTACAGCGGCGCGGCGCCCGGCGTTTCGAGATAGACGAACTGGTTGACCATCAGCACCGGCACCATCGGCCCGGCGATGCGGTAGAAAGTGTGGCCGCCTTGCTGCCAGCTCTCCATCGTCTTGCCGTGGCGCTCCCAGAAGTCCGGCGGCAGCGGCAGCACGCCGGTGTAGAGCAGGTCGCCGTCTTCGAGCGTCTTGTCGTTGAAATAGTCTTCCGCGGCCAGCCCCAACGCGCGCGCCTTGACGCGCATGTTGATGTCCTTCGACACCAGCACGACTTCGCGCTGCGGCTGCTGCTGGCGCAGGCTCATGACGACGCCGAGGATCTGGTTGTCGGCCTTGCCCTGCGGCAAGCCTTCGGGCAGCTTGGCGTCGAGGAAGGTGGTCTGGAAAAACAGCTTGCCGCCGGCCTCGCGCTTGCCGGTCTTCGACAGCGGGATGCCTTCTTTCGGGTCGGCAAAGCCTTGGGCGGCCATGGCGTCGAGTTCGCGGCTGACTTGGCGCACGTTGCGCGAGACCTCGCTCATGCCTTTCTTGTGGCCGTCGAGTTCTTCGAGCGTGATCATCGGCAGGTAGATGTCGTGCTCTTCGAAGCGGAACAGGCAGGTCGGGTCGTGCATCAGCACGTTGGTGTCGAGCACGAACAGCTTGGCCGGGCCGGTGCCGCGCGGCTTGCGCGGTTTGGGTTGCGGCTCGGGACGGCGGGCGAGCGCGGGTTGCGGCGCCGGTGCACGCAGCGGGGCGGCGGCCTCGGCGGCGCTGCTGTCGAACAGATCGAGCACACCCGGCCCGGCTTCGGGCTCGGTGTGGCTCGTGGCTCTTGGGGTTGTCGCGGCGCGCCGGTTTGGGCGCGGCCTGGGATTCGTAGTCGGCGGGGGCGAGAAGGGCGGCTTTGCGTGCGGGGGGCTTGGGCAGTGGCATCGTTTCTCGATCGGTAATTCAGAACGCAAAAAGCCGCACAGCAAGCTGTGCGGCTTTCATCGGGGTGGCGTCGGGACTCGACTCACGCGGCGATTATGGCGCTGTCGCTCAAGCAGCTTTCTTCAAAAGCTTGACGGCTTTCAGGACTTCGTCCACGTGGCCGGCGACCTTGATGCCGCGCCACTCGCCGCGCAGCACGCCGGTGGCGTCGATCAGGAAGGTGCTGCGCTCGATGCCCTTGACCTTCTTGCCGTACATGATCTTGTTCTTGACCACGCCGAACATGTGACACAACTTTTCTTCGGTGTCGGCGATCAGCTCGAAGGGCAACTCGAGGTTGGCCTTGAACTTTTCGTGCGAAGCCATGTTGTCGCGCGACACGCCGAGGATCAGCGCGCCGGCTTTGACGAAATCCTTGTAGCGATCGCGGAATTGCATCGCTTCGGTGGTGCAGCCGGGCGTGTGGTCCTTCGGATAGAAGTACAGCACGACCGCCTGGCCGCGGAAGGTGTCGGGGCCGATCTTCAGGCCGCCTGTGGCGACGGCTTCAAACTCGGGCAGGGGCTTGTTGATGGCTGGCGTCATGAGGGGCGGGCTGAAAGCTCGTGTTGCCTGCGGCTGCAAGCGCGTGTGATGCAATTATAAAGGCTACGATGCGCGGCGGCATACCGCTGTCCGTCGATCGCTGGCGTCATACCTGGGCGCGAGATTCGCGATTCAATCCGCCGTGCCCGGCAGCAGCGCCGCCACGACCGAGCGGCCCTCGGCGGCGAGCACGTTGTAGGTCCGGCAGGCGGCGGGGGTGTCCATCGTTTCCAGGCCGATGCGCGCGTCGATCAGGCTGCGATACAGCGCCGCCGAAATGAAGCGCAGCCGCGCGCCGCTGCCGAAGATGACGAGTTCGGGCTTGAGTTCCAACACTTCGGCGAAATGCTCTGGGTGAGCGTGTCGTGACCCGTTGCCGACCATGGCCGCACCTCGCCCGTCCACGGCACCAGCAAGCCGCCTTCGAAGCGCTGGTTGTTGACCCACACGGCGTCACGCTCGTGGCGCGAGATGGCGTTGGTGCCTACGAAGGTGTCGGGCTGGAATTTCATACTTCGTGTGGTCCAATTCTACTTTCCGCACATCAACAACATCCGCTCGTGAAGCCCGTTCTCAAATCCAGCAAGCTCGCCAACGTCGGCTACGACATCCGTGGCCCGGTGCTCGACAAGGCGCGCCAGATGGAGGAGGAGGGGCACAAGATCATCAAGTTGAACATCGGCAACATCGCCGCGTTCGGCCTCGAGCCGCCCGACGAGATCGTGCAGGACATGATCCGCAACCTCGGCTCGCAGGTGGCCGCGGGCTACACCGACAGCAAGGGCCTGTTCGCGCCGCGCAAGGCGGTGGTGCACTACACGCAGCAAAAACAGGTGGCCGGCGTCAGCGTCGATGACGTCTATCTCGGCAACGGCGCCTCCGAGCTGATTGCGATGAGCATGAACGCGCTGCTCGACGCCGGCGACGAGGTGCTGATCCCGTCGCCGGACTATCCGCTCTACACCGCGGTGGTGTCGCTGTCGGGCGGCACGCCGGTGCACTACCGCTGCGACGAGGGCGCGGGCTGGTTGCCGGACATCGCCGACATCAAGAAGAAGGTCACGCCTGCTACCCGCGCCATCGTCGTCATCAACCCGAACAACCCGACCGGTGCGCTGTACCCGGTGGAGCTGCTGCGCGAGATCGTCGAGGTCGCGCGCGCGCACCAGTTGATCGTCGTCGCCGACGAGATCTACGACAAGACGCTGTACGACGGTGCCGAGCACACCAGCATCGCGTCGCTCGCCGACGACGTGCTGACCGTGACCTTCAACGGCCTGTCGAAGAACTACCGCGCCTGCGGCTACCGCGCGGGCTGGATGGTGGTCTCGGGCGACAAGCGCCATGCGCGCGACTACATCGAGGGCCTGAACATGCTGGCGTCGATGCGGCTGTGCGCCAACACGCCGGGGCAGTTGGCGATCCAGACCGCGCTCGGCGGCTATCAAAGCATCAAGGACCTGGTGGCGCCGGGCGGGCGGCTGTGCCGGCAGCGCGACCTGGCGTACGAGCTGCTGACGCAGATCCCGGGCGTGTCGGTCGTCAAGCCGAAGGCGGCGCTGTACATGTTCCCGCGCCTCGATCCGAAGCTCTACCCGGTTGCCGACGATCAGCAGTTCGCGTACGAACTGCTGGCCGAAGAGAAGGTGCTGATCGTGCAGGGCTCGGGCTTCAACGTGCCCGACAGCCAGCACTTTCGCGTCGTCTTCCTGCCGCACACCGACGACCTCACGGATGCCGTCGGCCGCATCGCGCGCTTTCTCGATCACTACAGGAAACGACACGCATGAAACCGATCCAGGTGGGCCTGCTGGGCATCGGCACCGTCGGCAGCGGCACGTTCGCCGTGCTGTCGCGCAACCAGGAAGAAATCCGGCGCCGCGCCGGCCGTGGCATCGAGATCGCGATGGTGGCCGACCTCGACACCGCGCGCGCCGAGAAGATCGTTGCCGGCCGCGCCAAGGTGGTGGCCGATGCGCGCGCGGTCATCGCCGACAAGAGCATCGACATCGTCGTCGAGCTGATCGGCGGCTACGGCATCGCCAAGACGCTGGTGCTCGAAGCGATTGCCGCGGGCAAGCATGTCGTCACCGCCAACAAGGCGCTGCTCGCGGTACACGGCAACGAGATCTTCGCTGCCGCGCAGAAGCAGCGCGTGATGGTGGCCTTCGAGGCCGCGGTGGCCGGCGGCATCCCGATCATCAAGGCGCTGCGCGAGGGCCTCACGGCCAACCGCATCGAGTGGGTGGCCGGCATCATCAACGGCACGACGAACTTCATCCTCTCGGAGATGCGCGCCAAAGGCTCGGACTTCGCGACGGTGTTGAAGGAAGCGCAGCGCCTGGGCTATGCCGAAGCCGACCCGACGTTCGACATCGAAGGCGTCGACGCGGCGCACAAGGCCACGATCCTCTCCGCGATCGCGTTCGGCGTGCCGGTGCAGTTCGACAAGGCATATGTCGAAGGCATCACCAAGCTGCAGGCGGTGGACATCCGCTACGCCGAGCAGCTCGGCTACCGCATCAAGCTGCTCGGCATCACGCGGCGCCGGGATCAGGGCATCGAGCTGCGCGTGCACCCGACGCTGATCCCGAGCAAGCGTTTGATCGCCAACGTCGAAGGCGCGATGAATGCGGTGCTGGTGCAGGCCGATGCCGTCGGCACGACGCTGTACTACGGCAAGGGCGCCGGCGCCGAGCCGACGGCGAGCGCCGTCGTCGCCGACCTGGTGGACATCACGCGCCTGGCCACGGCCGACCCCGACCACCGCGTGCCGCACCTCGCCTTCCAACCCGATGCGATGTCGGACACGCCGATCCTGCCGATCGAGCAGGTGATCACCGCGTTCTACCTGCGCCTGGTCGTCGCCGACGAAGCCGGCGTGCTGTCGCGCATCACGACGATCCTGGCCGAGCACGAGATCTCGATCGACGCCGTGCTGCAACGCGAGAGTGCCGAAGGCGAACGCCAGACCGACCTCATCATCCTGACGCACGACACCGTCGAAGGCCGCATGCGCGAGGCGCTGGCGAAGATGCAGGCGCTGCCGACGGTGCTGGCGCCGATCGTTTCCATCCGCAAGGAAGAACTGGCTTGAGGTACGTCTCGACGCGCGGTGACAAGACCGAGCGGGCGTTCTGCGACATCCTGCTCGAAGGCCTCGCGCCCGACGGCGGCTTGTACTTGCCGGTTTCGTATCCGCAGGTCACCGCCGAGACGCTCGCGCGTTGGCGCGCTCTGCCGTATGCGGATCTCGCGTTCGAGATCCTGTCGCTGTACATCGACGACATTCCGGTCGATGACTTGCGCGCGATCTGCCGCCGTGTCTATTCAAAGCAGGTCTTCGGCAGCGACGCGATCACGCCGCTGAAGCCGCTGGGCAACGGCATCTCGCTCGTCGCCCTCTCCAACGGCCCGACGCTGGCCTTCAAGGACATGGCGATGCAGTTGCTCGGCGCGCTGTTCGAGTACGAACTGGCGCGCCGCGGGCAGACGCTCAATATCCTCGGCGCCACGTCGGGCGACACCGGCAGCGCGGCGGAATACGCGATGCGTGGCAAGCGCGGCATCAACGTCTTCATGCTCAGTCCGCAGGGCCGCATGAGCCCGTTCCAGCAGGCGCAGATGTTCAGCCTGCAGGACGCGAACATCCACAACCTGGCGGTCCAGGGCGTGTTCGACGATTGCCAGGACATCGTCAAGGCGGTCGGCAACGATCTCGCATTCAAGCGCGCGCACCGCATCGGCACGGTCAACTCGATCAACTGGGCGCGGCTGGTGGCGCAGGTTGTTTATTATTTCGCGGCTTACCTGCAATCGAAGTCACAGCTCATCGACGTCGCCGTCCCGAGCGGCAACTTCGGCAACATCTGCGCCGGCCATGTGGCGCGCATGATGGGCCTGCCGATCGGCCGGCTCGTCTGCGCGACCAACGAGAACGACGTGCTCGACGAGTTCTTCCGCACCGGCGCCTACCGCCCGCGCGGAGCTGAGCAGACGCACGAGACTTCGAGTCCGTCGATGGACATTTCCAAGGCGAGCAACTTCGAGCGCTTCGTCTTCGACCTGCTCGGGCGCGATGGCGCGCGCATCAAGCAGCTTTTTACGCAGCCCGGCTTCACGCTGACGCCGCAAGAACACGCACGCATCGCCGAATTCGGCTTCGTCTCCGGCCGCAGCACGCATGCCGACCGGCTGGCGACGATCCGCGACACCTGGCATCGATCGCAGACGATGATCGACACGCACACCGCCGACGGCCTGAAGGTCGCGCGCGAACACCAGCGCGCCGGCGTGCCGATGCTCGTTCTCGAAACCGCGCTGCCGGCGAAGTTTGCGGCGACGATCCGCGAAGCGCTTGGCCGCGAGCCCGAGCGGCCGCCGGGCTTCGAGGGCATCGAGGCGTTGCCGAAGCGCTTTACCGTGCTGCCTGCCGATGCGCAGGCGGTCAAGCGCTACATCGAAACGCATGTCTAGCCTGTTGACGCTCGACGATGCGCTGGCGCGTTTGATCGACGGCGCGCACGCAGCGCGCATCACCGACATTGAGTCCGTCTCCACCTTCGACGCCCTCGGCCGCGTGCTGGCGCAAGACGTGGTCTCGCTGATCGACGTGCCGCCGCAGGACAACACGTCGATGGACGGCTATGCAGTACGCGCTGCCGACGTGCCGGCGTCCGGCACCGTGTTGCCGCTGTCGCAGCGCATCGCGGCGGGGCATGTCGGTGCGGCGCTGCTGGCCGGCACGGCAGCGCGCATCTTTACCGGCGCCCAGGTGCCCGCAGGCGCCGACGCGGTCGTGATGCAGGAGCAATGCGAGGTTGTGAGCAACAACGGCGTGCGCATCGACACCGTGCCGCAGCCAGGTCAATGGATCCGCCGCCGCGGCGAAGACGTGCGCGTGGGCGCGACGGTGTTGACGCGCGGCGCGCGCCTGACGCCGCAAGCGCAAGGCCTCGCCGCAACGGTCGGCGCGGCCACGCTGCAAGTCGTGCGCCGGCCGCGCGTCGCGCTGTTCTCCACCGGCGACGAACTCGTCATGCCCGGCAGCGTGGCGCCGCAGGACCTGCCGCCGGGGGCGATCTACAACTCGAACCGCTACACGCTGCGCGGCTTGCTGCAAGCCGCAGGTTGCGACGTGAGCGATCTCGGCATCGTGCCCGATCGTCTGGACGCGACGCGCCAGGCGCTGCGCAGCGCGGCGCAACATAACGACCTGATCGTCACCTCCGGCGGCGTCTCGGTGGGCGAGGAAGATCACATCCGCCCCGCGCGTCAGCGCCGAAGGCCGCGTCGAGTTATGGCAGGTGGCCATCAAGCCCGGCAAGCCGTTGGCGTTCGGCGCCGTGCGCCGCGACGGCAATACCGAGGCGCTCTTCATCGGCCTGCCCGGCAACCCGGTATCGAGCTTCATCACCTTTCTGCTCGCCGTGGCGCCGGTGCTGCGCGCGCTGCAAGGCGCCGATGCCGTCGCTGCCGCGAGCCGTTCCCATGCGCGCCGACTTCGATTGGCCGCGCCCCGACAAGCGCCGCGAGTTCCTGCGCGTGCGCCGCAACGTGCACGGCGGGCTCGACCTGTTCGCCAACCAAAGCTCGGGCGTCATGACCTCCGCGGTGTGGGCCGACGGTTTGCTGGACAACCCACCGCTGCAGCCGATCGTTCGTGGCGACGTCGTGCAGTACCTGCCGATGAACGCACTGCTTTGACGATGAAAGTTCAACTGCGCTACTTCGCCTCGCTGCGCGAAGCCCTGGGCCCCGGCGAGACGATCGAGCTGCCGCCCGGCGCCACCGTGGCCACCGCGCGCGATGCGCTGATCGCGCGCGGCGGCGCTCACGCGCAACTGCTGGCGCGCGGCCGCGCCATTCGCTGCGCGCTCGACCAGCAGATGGCCGACGAAAATCAGGCGCTGCATGCCGGCGCCGAGTTGGCTTTCTTTCCTCCGGTTACCGGAGGCTGAGCGCTTGCGCGATCGGATACCCTTGCTGCCATTGCCTCAGTTGCCCTGCTCGATGACGACCACGCCCTTGCCCTTTCCTCAGACCGCGTCAACGCCCGTGGGCCCGGTGGTGCCGTTGCCGGTGGGCGTGCGCATCGATCGCTTCGTCGTCGAGCAGACGCTGCACCAGGGGCCGCATGGTTTCGCCTACCGCGTGCGCGAGCCCGGCCACCAGCAGCCGCTGGTGCTGCTCGAGTGCTTCCCGCGCGCGCTGGCGATCCGCCAGCCCGACGGCGCCGTGCGCGCGCGCCAGGCCGGCGATGCGATCGCGCTGTCGGTGGTCTGCGAGGCCTTCGTGCAGGACGCGCGCGCGCTGGCGGTGGTCGAACACCCGGGCGTGATCAAGGTGTTCGGCGTCATCAACGCCAACCGCACCGTCTATCGGCTGATGCCCTACATCGACGCCCAGACGCTCGAAGAGCAGCGCCTGGAGCGCGCCGACGCGCCGACGGTGGGTGGCCTGGTGCGCCTGTACGACAAGCTGCTCGATGCGCTCGAAGCGCTGCACAAGGCCGGCTTCGTGCACGGCCTGGTGCAGCCCGACCAGATTCTGATGAAGGCCGACGACAACGCGCCGCTGCTGCTGGGCATGGACGGCGTGGCGATGGAGCTCGGCGAGATGACGATGAGCCCGTGGGCGGCGCCGGAGCAGCAGCAGGCGACGCGCTTCGAGCGCATCAACGCCTCGGCCGACCTCTACATGCTGGCAGCGACGATGTGTTTTGCCGCCACCGGCGCGGCGCCGCCGCGGGCCGAGGAGCGCCTGACGAGCTCGGCATGGGACCCCGCGGTGCTGCTCGCCGACGTGCCGCTGGGTGGCGGCGACTCGCCGGCGCTGCGCGAAGCCTTCATTCAGGCCGTGGTGGCGTCGCTGGCGCTGGCGGCGCGGGCGCGGCCGCAAAGCGCCAACGACGTGCGCCACATCCTGCACCCGCAAGGCCACGGCGCCTTCGTTGCCAGCACGGGGCCGGCGCCGTTGTGGGTCGGCGAGGTGCCGGACCGAGATTCACAGTGGGAAACGCTCGAAGGCATGAGCGGCCCCGCGCCGCTGCGCGACAACGTCGATACGCAGATCGTCATGGAGTCGCTCGAGCCGAGCGCCGCCGGCCGAGCCGCGTGTCGTGCGCTCAGGCGGAGCGCGCCGAGCCGTCGTTGGACCCGGCGGCGATGGCGGGGCGGCGCGCGGCCGATGTTGTCGTGCGCCCGAGGCGTCGAGGCTTCACGCTGACGGCGCTTGCGGCCGCCGTCACGGCCATCGCGGCGCTGGTCTGGTGGAGCCAGAAGCCGCCGTCGAACCTGGCGCTGCCGGCGTCGCCGCCGCCCGCCGTGGTGGTCACGCCGGCCGCGGCGCCTCAGGCAGCGCAAGCCACACCGCCGGCCGCCGTGCGCGGCGAGGCGCCAAGCGCGGCCGCCACCGGCCGCCGCGGCAAGCGTCGAGCCCGCACGCCCCGCCGTGCCGGCACCGCAGGTCAGAGCCGAGGCGCCGGCGCCGCGGCCGGTGTGCGCCCGCCGCAGCACCCGCACCCCACGCCACCACACCAGCCAGCGCCTGCGGCCACGCCGTGGCCAAGGCCGCGCCCCCGATCGCCGCCGCGCCGAAGCCCGTGACCAATGCCCCGGTGAAAGCAGCGCCGAAGCGCCGCGCGCCCAAGCCGTGGCCAAGCGCAACGACAAGCCGGCCGCGCCCGCCCCCAAGACGGCACCGCGCGCCGTGCCCGCCGAGGCCTGTGCGGCAACCGCACGCAGTTCGCCTACCTGTACTGCATGCAGGAGCAATGCGCGCGCGCTGCGCAGCGCAACAACACGCAATGCGCAGCCTTGCGCCGCACCGGCGAATTGCGGTGAGCGGGCGATGAGCATTGCAGCGCGCGTGCGCATCCAGCACGAAGACTTCGACGTCGGCGCGCGAAGTCGCTGCGCTGCGCGAGGGCGATGCGCGCGTCGGCGCGGTGGCCAGCTTCATCGGCACGGTGCGCGACCGCAGCAGCGGCGACGGGCCGGCCGACACCACGCGCATGGAGCTGGAGCATTACCCGGGCATGACCGAAGCGTCGATCGAGGCCATGATCGACGCGGCGCATGCGGCGCTTCACGATCCTCGGCGCGCGTGTCGTGCACCGCGTCGGGCCGCTCGCGCCGGGCGACCAGATCGTGCTCGTCGTCGTCACGTCGTCGCACCGCGGCGACGCGTTTGCGGCCTGCGAGTTCCTGATGGACTACCTGAAGACGCAGGCGCCGTTCTGGAAGAAGGAGCACCGGCCCGACGGCAGCGCCGAATGGGTCGATGCGCGCGTGGCCGACGACGCGGCGCTGGAGCGCTGGGGTCTGGCCAGCGCCAACGCGCCTGCGACCTGCCGGCGCGGTGAGCACGGCCGCGGCGCTGCTGGCCGTCTTTCTCGGCGCCGGGCTCGGCGCCTGCGCGCGCTTCGGCCTCGACGAAGCGCTCAACCGCTGGCTGCCGCAGATGCCGCTGGGCACGCTGGCGGCCAACCTGATCGGCGGCTACCTGGTCGGCGTGGCCATCGCGTTCCTCGCCTGGCGCAGCGAGCTGTCGCCGCTGTGGCGCCTGTTCTGCATCACCGGCGTGCTCGGCGGCCTGACGACGTTCTCGGCCTTCTCGGCCGAAGTCGTGAACTGCGCTGCAGCGCGGCGAGCCCGGCTGGGCGCTGGCCACCGCGGCGGCGCACCTGGCGGGCTCGCTGGCGCTGACGGCGCTCGGCTTGTGGACGGTGCGCGCGCGGCGATCAGTTGAGCAGGCGAGTGCCGGCTTCGGTGCCGGCGCGGCGCGCGCTTCGAGCGCGAACGCCCCAATCGGCCTGACGCAGCGCGGCCGCCATCAGCTCGCGCACCGCGGTGCCCAGCGCCGCGTCGAGCACGAGTTGCACATTGCGCTGGTGCGCGTCGCTGATCGACAGCTGCAGTTTGCCGCCGGTTTGCGGCGTCAGCTGCACCATGTGCGCCAGCATCGGCTCCGGCGCCGAGCGGTTGTTGCGCCGCCGCGGCCTGGAAGGGCTGCGAGAAGTCGGCTCTGCGCAGGGTGCGCTCGCGCGCCGACGCGGCCAGCATGGCCGCCGCCTCGGCCGTCGGCGTGGCATCGCGGCGCGGCCTGGGCCACCGCCTGTGCGGCGCCGGCCTGCTGCACCATCGCCGACAGGTGCGGCCACAGGCGCAGGCACAGGCGCCGCGTCATCCAGACGGCGAACACGTTGTCGTCGGACGAGCGCACGCGCAGCAGCAAGCGGTCGGCTTCGGCGTGGTACTGCAAGGAGACCTGGCGGATGTGCATGCGGCAAATTCTAGGCAGCCCTGCCGCAATGCCGCGCCCGTATAGTTCACGCGTGAGCACTCACGCTCCGTTGCCGCCGCCGACGCCATCGACACCCGCAGCGCTGCGCGCTGCGCTCGGCGCTTTTGCCACCGGCGTCACCGTCGTCACCTGCCGCGGCGCCGACGGCGTGGCCTTCGGCCTGACGGTCAACTCGTTCAACGCGCTGTCGCTCGATCCGCCGCTGGTGCTGTGGTCGCTGCGCCTGGCCAGCCCGAGCCTGGCGGCGTTCGATGCGGCAACGCACTTCGCGATCAATGTGCTCGGCGAAGGCCAGGTCGATGTGTCGCGCCGCTTCGCCTCGCCGGTGGCCAGAAGTTCGACGAAGGGCAGTGGCACGACGGCCTGCACCGCGTGCCGGTGCTGGCCGGCAGCGCGGCGGTGTTCGAGTGCGAGCGGCTGTCGCAGCAGACCGCCGGCGACCACCGCCTGTACATCGGCCGCGTGCTGCAAGCTGCAGCACGCAGGCGGTGCCGCCGCTGGTGTATCACGGCGGGCACTACCACCTGCTGGGAGAAGTCTTGTGATGCCTCGAAGGCAGCGCTGGCTCGCCGCGTTTGTCGATGTGCTCGGCCGCTGCGGCGTGCAAGGCGCGGCGATGCCTGCGCGGTGCTGGCCGAGACGCAGTCGCGGCCGGTGCTGGTGCAGCTGGCGTCGCTGGCCTTGCAGCAGCTCGGTGCGCGCGCGTTCGTGGTCACGGTGCCGTCGCCCGCGGCGCGCGCCGTGCCGGTGCGCTCGACCGGCGCATCGACGGCGCTCGGCGGCCACGACGCCGCGGTGCAATCGCTCGTCGCGCTGCGCGCTGGTCGTCGATTGCACCGTCGAAGGCCTGCAGCATGCGGCCGAGCTGCCGGCGATCCTGGCCGGCGGCGCGCGCGTGCTGGTGGTCAGCAACGAGCACCCGGAAATCCTCGAGCGCTGCCTGCCGCGCGCCGAAGACGAAGCCCCGGTGCGCGACGCGATGCGGCGCTTGAAGTCGGCGAAGCGCATGACGGTGTATCTCGCGCGCCGGCACCGACCTGCACATCGACCTGGCCGGCGCCCGCGTCGGCGGCGTCTGGGGCTTCACCAGCAAGCCCGGCACGCTGACGCATTGGCCCGGCGGCCTGGCGCTGGCCTTCCCGGCGGCCGGCTGCGTCAACGGCACGCTGGTGCTCGACCGCGGCGACGTCAACCTCACCTTCAAGCGCTACCTCGCCGATGCCGTGCGCTTGCCGATCGCCGACGACCATGTCACCGACGTCATCGGCGACTCGCCCGACGCCGAACTGATGCGCGGCCACTTCGCCGCCTGGGGCGACCGCGCGGCCTACGCCGTGTCGCATGTCGGCTGGGGGCTGAATCGACGCGCGCGCTGGGACGCGATGGCGTTCTACGACAAGAGCGATTTCAACGGCACCGAGCTGCGCGCGTTCGCCGGCAACTTTCTCTACTCGACCGGCGCCAACGAAGTGGCCGGCCGGCACACGCGCGGGGCATTTCGATCTGCCGCTGCGCGGCTGCACGGTCGAGCTCGATGGGCAGGCGGTCGTCACCGAGGGGCGGCTGGTTTGAACGCTGCCACGCCCACGGCCACGCTGGTGCTCGATGCGCCGCTGGCCCACCAGCGTTGGGGCGACATCGGCAACAGCGCGCGCGTGGCGGTGCTGCTGCACGGCGTCGGCGGCGGCCGCGAATCGTGGGGCGATGCGCTGTCGGGCACCGGCCGCGCGCTGGCCGAGGCCGGCTTGTGCGCGCGTGGCGGTCGATCTGCCGGGCTATGGCCACTCGCCGCCGTCGGCGCGCTACGACATGGCGGGCCTGGCGCAGCAGGTGCTGGCCGCTGATCGCGCATCTGCAGCAGCGCGGCGCGCACAGCCTGGCGCTGGTCGGCCACAGCATGGGCGGCATGGTGGCGCAGGAGCTGATGGCCAGCCGCCGCCGCAGGTCGAGGCGCTGGTGCTGCATCGCCACCTCGCCGGCCTTCGGCAAGCCCGACGGCGCCTGGCAGCGCGAGTACTTGGCGCAGCGCCTGGCGCCGCTCGATGCCGGGCGGGGCATGGGCAAGCTCGCGCCCGGGCTTGGCCAAGGGCATGGCCTCGGCCAGCGCCTCGCACGACGCGGTGGCGCGCGCGGCGCTGCTGATGACGGCGGTGCCCGAAGCCACCTACCGCAGCGCGCTGCATGCCATCGTCGGCTTCGACCGCCGCGCGGCGCTGGCGCACTTGAACGCTGCCGGTGCTGTGCCTGGCCGGCGCCGACGACCGCAGTGCGCCGCCGGCGGTGATGCAGCAGATGGCGTCGCGCATCCCGCGCGCCGAGTACCGTTGCCTCGAAGGTGTCGGGCACCTGGCGCACATGGAAGCGCCGCAAGCGGTGAACCCGGTGCTCGTTTCGTTTTCTTCAGTCCAACCTGTGAGGCTCGCGATGGCCGATCTGCCCTCGATTGCCGGCGATGTGTCGGCGCTGACGGCGCAGCAACGTGAGCTGCTGGCGCTGGCGTCATCGCTCGGCCGCGACAAGTTTGCGCCGCGCGCCGCGCGCTGGGATCGCGAGGCGAGTTTCCCGTTCGACAACTACGCCGACCTGCGCGACGCTGGCCTGCTCGGCATCTGCGTGCCGAAAGCCCATGGCGGGCTCGGCGCCGACTTCGCGACCTATGTCATGGTGGCCGCCGAACTCGGCCGCCACTGCGGATCGACCGCGCTGTCGTACAACATGCATGTCTGCTCGACGCTGTGGGCCGGCGCGATCGCCGACGCGCTGGACATGACGGCCGAGCAACGCGCCGACCACGAGCGCATCCGCAGGCTGCACTTCGGGCGCATCGTCGGCGAAGGCCGCATCTACTCGCAGCCGTTCTCCGAAGGCGGCGCGGCCGCGGCCGGCAAGGCGCCCTGGGGCACGCGCGCGATCAAGGTCGAGGGCGGCTACCGCGTCGTCGGCAAGAAGATCTTTGCGTCGCTGTCCGGCGCTGCCGACTACTACGGCGTGCTGTGCACGCTGGAGCGCGAAGACGGCGAGGCCGGCACGCTGCGCGATTCGCTCTACCTCGCGGTGCCGGCCAACGCCGAGGGCGTGGCGGTCAGCGGCGAGTGGGACCCGCTGGGCATGCGCGGCACGTCAGCCGCACGCTGACCTTCGACAACGTGCAGGTCGGCGACGACGCGCGGCTGATGCCCGAGGGCCTGTACTTCCAGGCCGCCGCGCGCTATCCGCACATGTTCGCCACGCTGTCGCCCACCTACATGGGCATGCGCAGGCGGCGTACGACTTCACCGTGAGCTACCTGCGCGGCGAGGTGCCGGGCACGCCGCCGGTGAAGCGGCGCATGTACACCACCAAGCAGAT
>CAWFJZ010000001.1:0-35890 GCA_963816315.1 uncultured beta proteobacterium | reverse complement strand
GTTGCCGAAGCGCTTTACCGTGCTGCCTGCCGATGCGCAGGCGGTCAAGCGCTACATCGAAACGCATGTCTAGCCTGTTGACGCTCGACGATGCGCTCGCACGTTTGATCGACGGCGCACACGCATCGCGCATCACCGATATTGAGTCCGTCTTCACTTTCGACGCCCTCGGCCGGGTGCTGGCGCAAGACGTGGTCTCGCCGATCGACGTGCCGCCGCAGGACAACACGTCGATGGACGGCTATGCAGTACGCGCCGCCGACGTGCCGGCGTCCGGCACCGTGTTGCCGCTGTCGCAGCGCATCGCGGCGGGGCATGTCGGTGCGGCGTTGCTGGCCGGCACGGCAGCGCGCATCTTTACCGGCGCCCAGGTGCCCGCAGGCGCCGACGCGGTCGTGATGCAGGAGCAATGCGAGGTTGTGAGCGACAACGGCGTGCGCATCAACACCGTGCCGCAGCCGGTCAATGGATCCGCCGCCGCGGCGAAGACGTGCGCGTCGGCGCGACGGTGTTGACGCGCGGCGCGCGCCTGACGCCACAAGCGCAAGGCCTCGCCGCAACGGTCGGCGCGGCCACGCTGCAAGTCGTGCGCCGGCCGCGCGTCGCGCTGTTCTCCACCGGCGACGAACTCGTCATGCCTGGCAGCGTGGCGCCGCAAGACCTGCCGCCGGGCGCGATCTACAACTCGAACCGCTACACGCTGCGCGGCCTGCTGCAGGCCGCGGGCTGCGAAGTCACCGATCTCGGCATCGTGCCCGACCGTCTCGACGCCACTCGCCCGGCCCTGCGCGCGCGGCGCAACACAACGACCTGATCCTCACCTCCGGCGGCGTTTCGGTCGGCGAAGAAGACCACATCCGCCCGGCGCTCAGCGCCGAGGGCCGCATCGAGTTGTGGCAGGTGGCGATGAAGCCGGGCAAGCCCTTGGCCTTTGGTGCAGTCGCCGCGCCATACAGGCACTGTTCATCGGCCTGCCCGGCAACCCGGTATCGAGCTTCATCACCTTTCTGCTCGCCGTGGCGCCGGTGCTGCGCGCGCTGCAAGGCGCCGATGCCGCGCTGCCGCGACCCTTCCCATGCGCGCCGACTTCGATTGGCCGCGCCCCGACAAGCGCCGCGAGTTCCTGCGCGTGCGCCGCAACGTGCACGGCGGGCTCGACCTGTTCGCCAACCAAAGCTCGGGCGTCATGACCTCCGCGGTGTGGGCCGACGGTTTGCTGGACAACCCACCGCTGCAGCCGATCGTTCGTGGTGACGTCGTGCAGTACCTGCCGATGAACGCACTGCTTTGACGATGAAAGTTCAACTGCGCTACTTCGCTTCGCTGCGCGAAGCCCTGGGCCCCGGCGAGACGATCGAGCTGCCGCCCGGCGCCACCGTGGCCGCCGCGCGCGATGCGCTGATCGCGCGCGGCGGCGCTCACGCGCAACTGCTGGCGCGCGGCCGCGCGCATTCGCTGCGCGCTCGACAAGCAGATGGCCGACGAAGATCAGGCGCTGCATGCCGGCGCCGAGTTGGCTTTCTTTCCTCCCGTTACCGGCGGCTGAGCGCTTGCGCGATCGGATACCCTTGCTGCCCTTGCCCCAGTTGCCCTCTCGATGACGACCACGCCCTTGCCCTTTCCTCAGACCGCGTCAACGCCCGTGGGCCCGGTGGTGCCGTTGCCGGTGGGCGTGCGCATCGATCGCTTCGTCGTCGAGCAGACGCTGCACCAGGGGCCGCATGGTTTTGCCTACCGCGTGCGCGAGCCCGGCCACCAGCAGCCGCTGGTGCTGCTCGAGTGCTTCCCGCGCGCGCTGGCGATCCGGCAGCCCGACGGCGCCGTGCGCGCGCGCCAGGCCGGCGATGCGATCGCGCTGTCGGTGGTCTGCGAGGCCTTCGTGCAGGACGCGCGCGCGCTGGCGGTGGTCGAACACCCGGGCGTGATCAAAGTGTTCGGCGTCATCAACGCCAACCGCACCGTCTATCGGCTGATGCCCTACATCGACGCCCAGACGCTCGAAGAGCAGCGCCTGGAGCGCGCCGACGCGCCGACGGTGGGTGGCCTGGTGCGCCTGTACGACAAGCTGCTCGATGCGCTCGAAGCGCTGCACAAGGCCGGCTTCGTGCACGGCCTGGTGCAGCCCGACCAGATTCTGATGAAGGCCGACGACAACGCGCCGCTGCTGCTGGGCATGGACGGCGTGGCGATGGAGCTCGGCGAGATGACGATGAGCCCGTGGGCGGCGCCGGAGCAGCAGCAGGCGACGCGCTTCGAGCGCATCAACGCCTCGGCCGACCTCTACATGCTGGCAGCGACGATGTGTTTTGCCGCCACCGGCGCGGCGCCGCCGCGGGCCGAGGAGCGCCTGACGAGCTCGGCCTGGGACCCCGCCGTGCTGCTCGCCGACGTGCCGCTGGGTGGCGGCGACTCGGCGGCGCTGCGCGAAGCCTTCATTCAGGCCGTGGTGGCGTCGCTGGCGCTGGCGGCGCGGGCGCGGCCGCAAAGCGCCAACGACGTGCGCCACATCCTGCACCCGCAAGGCCACGGCGCCTTCGTTGCCAGCACGGGGCCGGCGCCGTTGTGGGTCGGCGAGGTGCCGGACCGAGATTCACAGTGGGAAACGCTCGAAGGCATGAGCGGCCCCGCGCCGCTGCGCGACAACGTCGATACGCAGATCGTCATGGAGTCGCTCGAGCCGGCGCCGCCGGCCGAGCCGCGTGTCGTTCGCCAGGCGGAGCGCGCCGAGCCGTCGTTGGACCCGGCGGCGATGGCGGGGCGGCGCGCGGCCGATGTTGTCGTGCGCCCGAGGCGTCGAGGCTTGACGCTGACGGCGCTTGCGGCCGCCGTCACGGCCATCGCGGCGCTGGTCTGGTGGAGCCAGAAGCCGCCGTCGAACCTGGCGCTGCCGGCGCCGTCGTCTTCGCCTTCGCCGGCACCCGCGGTCGTGGTCACGCCGGCCGCGGCGCCTCAGGCAGCGCAAGTCACACCGCCGGCGCGCCGCTGCGCGCGAGGAGCCCAAGCGCCCGGCCGCGCCGGCGCCGCAAGCCAAAGTCGAGGCTGCAGCGCCGCCGGCCGTGGCGGCGGTTGCGCACGCCTGCACCTGCGCCCGTCGCCTGTGCCTGCCCCAGCGCCAGCGCCAGCGCCAACACCAGCCCCAACACCAACACCAGCCCCAACGACAGCCGTTGCAGTCACGCCGAAGGCTGCGGCCCCGATCGCCGTCGCGCCGAAGCCCGTGACCAATGCCCCGGTGAAAGCAGCGCCGAAAGCGCCGGCGCCCAAAGCCGTGGCCAAGCGCAACGACAAGCCTGCCGCTCCCGCCCCGAAGACGCGCGCAGCGCACGGTGCCCGCCGAGGCGCTGTGCGGCAACCGCACGCAGTTCGCCTATCTGTACTGCATGCAGGAGCAATGCGCGCGCGCTTCGCAGCGCAACAACACGCAATGCGCAGCCTTGCGCCGCACCGGCGAGTTGCGGTGAGCCAGAGCGTTGCAGCGCGCGTGCGCATCCAGCACGAAGACTTCGACATCGCGCGCGAAGTCGCTGCGCTGCGCGAAGGCGACGCGCGCGTCGGCGCGGTGGCCAGCTTCATCGGCACGGTGCGCGACCGCAGCGGCGGCCTCAGCGGCAACGAGCCGGCCGACACCACGCGCATGGAGCTGGAGCATTACCCGGGCATGACGGAAGCGTCGATCGACGCCATGATCGACGCGGCGATGCAGCGCTTCTCGATCCTCGGTGCGCGCGTCGTGCACCGCGTCGGGCCGCTCGCGCCGGGCGAGCAGATCGTGCTCGTCGTCGTCACGGCGTCGCACCGCGGCGACGCGTTTGCGGCCTGCGAGTTCCTGATGGACTACCTGAAGACGCAGGCGCCGTTCTGGAAGAAGGAACACCGGCCCGACGGCAGCGCCGAATGGGTCGATGCGCGCGTGGCCGATGACGCCGCGGCCAAGCGCTGGGGCCTGGCCAGCGCCAACGCGCCTGGCGACTTGCCTGCGCGGTGAGCACCGCCACCGCGCTGCTCGCCGTCTTCGTCGGCGCCGGACTCGGCGCCTGCGCACGCCACGGCCTCAACGAAGCCTTCAACCGCCTGCTGCCGCAGATGTCGCTCGGCACGCTGGCGGCCAACCTGATCGGCGGCTACCTGGTCGGCGTGGCCATCGCGTTGCTCGCCTGGCGCAGCGAGCTGTCGCCGCTGTGGCGCCTGTTCTGCATCACCGGCGTGCTCGGCGGCCTGACGACGTTCTCGGCCTTCTCGGCCGAAGTCGTGCTCGCGCTGGAGCGCGGCCAGCTTGGCTGGGCGCTGGCCACCGCGGCGGCGCACCTGGCCGGCTCGCTGGCGCTGACGGCGCTCGGCCTGTGGACGGTCAGGGCGGCGATCAGTTGAGGAGGCGAGTGCTGGGCTCCGTGCCCGGCGCGGCGACGTCCAGCGCGACGCCCCAATCGGCCTGACGCAGCGCGGCGGCCATCAGCTCGCGCACCGCGGTGCCGAGCGCCGCGTCGAGCACGAGCTGCACGTTGCGCTGCTGCGCGTCGCTGATCGACAGCTTCAGTTGGCCGCCGTTTTGCGGCGTCAACTGCACCACGTGCGCCAGCATCGGCTCGGGCCCGAGCGGTTGCTGCGCTGCCGTGGCTTGGAAGGGCTGCGAGAAGTCGGCTTGCGCCAAGGTCTGCTGGCGCGCCGACGCGGCCAGCATGGCCGCGGCCTCGGCCGTCGGCGTGGCATGCGGCGCCGCCTGCGCCGCGCCGGCGTGCTGCACCATCGCCGACAGGTGCGGCCACAGGCGCAGGCACAGGCGCCGCGTCATCCACACGGCGAACATGTTGTCGTCGGACGAGCGCACGCGCAGCAGCAGGCGATCGGCTTCGGCGTGGTACTGCAAGGAAACCTGGCGGATGTGCATGCGCAAATTCTAGGCAAGCCTCATGCCGGGCCCGCAATGCCCGCCCGTATAGTTCGCGCGTGAGCACTCCTCTTGCTGACGCCAACGCCCTCATCGACACCCGCAACCTGCGCGCTGCACTCGGCGCCTTTGCGACGGGAGTCACCGTCGTCACCTGCCGCGGCGCCGACGGCGTGGCCTGCGGCCTGACCGTCAACTCGTTCAACGCGCTGTCGCTCGATCCGCCGCTCGTGCTGTGGTCGCTGCGCCTGGCCAGCCCGAGTCTGGCGGCGTTCGATGCGGCAACGCACTTCGCCGTCAACGTGCTCGGCGAAGGCCAGGTCGATGTCTCGCGCCGCTTCGCCTCGCCCGTCAGCCAGAAATTCGACGAAGGGCAATGGCACGAGGGCTTGCACCGCGTGCCGGTGCTCGGCGGCAGCGCGGCGGTGTTCGAGTGCGAGCGCGTGTCGCTGCAGACCACCGGCGACCACCGCCTGTACATCGGCCGCGTGCTGAAGCTGCAGCAGCAGGCCGTGCCGCCGCTGGTCTATCACGGCGGGCATTACCACTTGTTGGGTGAAGTGTTGTGATGCGCGAGCGCCGGGCCGCCCCAAGCGAGAGCGCTCCCGCTCGGCGGGACCGCGCGCAGCGCGAAGGGTGCCCACATGACTGAAGCGCGTTGGCTCGCCATGTTCGCCGATGTGCTCGGCCGCTGTGGGGTCAAGGCGGGTGATGCGTGCGCGGTGTTGGCGGAGACACAGTCGCGGCCGGTGCTGGTGCAACTGGCGTCGCTGGCTTTGCAGCAGCTTGGGCGCGCGTTCGTTCGTGCTGACGGTGCCGTCGCCTGCAGCCGGTGCCGTGCCTGTGCGCTCGACCGGCGCCTCGACAGCGCTCGCGGGCCACGACGCCGCGGTGCAATCGCTCTCGCGTTGCGCGCTCGTCGTCGATTGCACCGTCGAAGGCTTGCAGCACGCTGCCGAGCTGCCGACGATCCTGGCCGGCGGGGCGCGAGTGCTCGTCGTCAGCAACGAGCACCCGGAGATCCTCGAGCGCTGTCTGCCGCGCGCCGAAGATGAAACCACCGTGCGCGACGCGATGCGGCGCTTGAAATCCGCAAAACGAATGACAGTGTTCTCGCGCGCCGGCACCGACTTGCGCATCGATCTGGCCGGCGCGCGCGTCGGCGGCGTCTGGGGCTTCACCAGCAAGCCGGGCACGCTGACGCATTGGCCCGGCGGCCTGGCGCTGGCGTTTCCCGCAGCCGGCTGTGTCGATGGCACGCTGGTGCTCGATCGCGGCGACGTCAACCTGACCTTCAAGCGCTACCTCGCCGATGCCGTGCGTCTGCAGATCGAAGACGATCATGTCGTCGATGTCGTCGGCGATTCGCCGGACGCCGAGCTGATGCGCGGCTATTTCGCGTCGTGGGGCGACCGCGCGGCCTACGCCGTCTCGCATGTCGGCTGGGGCCTGAACCCACGCGCGCGCTGGGACGCGATGGCGTTCTACGACAAGAGCGATTTCAACGGCACCGAGCTGCGCGCGTTCGCCGGCAACTTTCTCTACTCGACCGGCGCCAACGAAGTCGCCGGCCGGCACACCGCGGGGCACTTCGATCTGCCGCTGCGCGGATGCACCGTCGAGCTCGATGGGCAGGCGGTGGTACGCGATGGGCAATTGACATGAGCCGCGCTGCGCCGGGCCGCCCCAAGCAAGCGGCTCTCCCCTCGGGGGACCGGCCGCGGTACTCCGCGGACGAGATGCCGACATGACGCCGACCCTCGTCACCGACGCGCCGCTGGCCTACCAGCACTGGGGGCGCATCGAAGACAACGAGCGCCTGGTCGTGCTGCTGCACGGCGTCGGCGGCAGCCGCGATTCGTGGAGCGATGCGCTGTCGGGCACCGGCAGCGCGCTGGCCGAGGCCGGCTTCTGCGCCATTGCGATCGATCTGCCGGGCTATGGCCATTCGCCGTTGCCGGAGTATCTCGACATGCAGCGCATCTCGTCGCTGGTGCTGGAGACGCTGTGGTCCTTGCGCCGCCACTGCGCGGCGCGGCTGGCCCTGGTGGGGCACAGCATGGGCGGCATGGTGGCGCTCGATCTGATCGCCGGCGCGCCGCAGGAAATCGATGCGATGGTGCTTGCTCGCCACCTCGCCCGCCTTCGGCCGCGCCGACGGCGCGTGGCAGCAGGAGTACCTGGCGCAGCGCCTGTCGCCGCTCGATGCCGGCCGCGGCATGGCCAAGCTGGCGCCGGGCCTCGTCAAGGGCATGGCCTCGGCGAATGCGGCGCACGACGTGGTCGCGCGCGCTGCGCTGCTGATGAGCGCGGTGCCCGAGCAGACCTACCGCAGCGCCTTGCATGCCATCGTCGGCTTCGACCGCCGCGCGTCGCTGCCCGAGATCCGCGTGCCGGTGCTGTGTCTGGCCGGCGGCGACGACCGCAACGCGCCGCCTTCCGTGATGTCGGCGATGGCGGCGCGCATCGAAGGCGCCAAGTACCGCTGCCTGCCCGGCGTGGGCCACCTGGCGCACATGGAAGCGCCGAAGCTGATCAACCCGATGCTGGTTTCGTTTCTTCTCTCCCACCTGTGAGGCTTGCCATGGCCGACCTGTCTTCGATCGCCGGCGATGTCTCGGCACTGACGAAACAACAGCGCGACCTGCTCGCGCTGGCGTCTTCGCTCGGCCGCGAAAAGTTCGCCGGCCGCGCCGCGCGCTGGGACCGCGAGGCGAGCTTTCCGTTCGAGAACTACGCCGACCTGCGCGAGGCCGGCCTGCTCGGCATCTGCGTGCCGAAGGCGCACGGCGGCTTCGGCGCCGACTTCACGACCTACGTCATGGTGGCCGCCGAGCTCGGCCGCCACTGCGGCTCGACCGCGCTGTCGTTCAACATGCATGTCTGCTCGACGCTGTGGGCCGGCGCGATCGCCGACGCGCTGGACATGACGGCCGAGCAACGCGCCGACCACGAGCGCATTCGCACGCTGCACTTCGCGCGCATCGTCGGCGAGGGCCGCATCTACTCGCAGCCGTTTTCCGAAGGCGGCGCGGCGGCGGCCGGCAAGGCGCCGTGGGGCACGCGGGCGATCAAGGTCGATGGCGGCTACCGCGTCGTCGGCAAGAAGATTTTTGCGTCGCTGTCGGGCGCCGCCGACTACTACGGCGTGCTGTGCACGCTGGAGCGCGAGGACGGCGAGGCCGGCACGCTGCGCGACTCGCTCTACCTGGCGGTGCCGGCCAAGGCCGCGGGCGTGGCCGTCAGCGGCGAGTGGGACCCGCTGGGCATGCGCGGCACCGTCAGCCGCACGCTGACCTTCGACAACGTGCAGGTCGGCGACGACGCGCGGCTGATGCCCGAGGGCCTGTACTTCCAGGCGGCGTCGCGCTATCCGCACATGTTCGCCACGCTGTCGCCGACGTACATGGGCATTGCGCAGGCGGCCTACGACTTCACCGTCGCCTACCTGCGCGGCGAGGTGCCGGGCACGCCGCCGGTGAAGCGCCGCATGTACACCACCAAGCAGATCGCGGTGGCGCAGATGCGCGTCACGCTGGAGCAGACGCGCGCGCTGTTCTTGCAGACCGCGCGCGAGGCGCGGGTCGATCCCGACAAGGACGCGCGCATGCGCCTGTACGCCGCGCACTACACGATCATGGAGAACGCCAACGAGATCTGCCAGTTGGCGGTGCGCACCTGCGGCGGCCAGTCGATGCTGAAGTCGCTGCCGCTCGAACGCCTGTACCGCGATTCGCGCTGCGGCTCGCTGATGCTGCCGTGGACGGCCGAGCTGTGCCTGGACCGGTTGGGGCGCGAGTGCCTGTACGAATCCGGCGAGCGCGACGAAGTGATCGAGTGAGATGAGCGCTTTGTATGGCGCGGTTGCGCGGCCAGGTGGCGCTCGCGGCGCTGGATGCGGCGCGCGCATCGTGGAGCTGACGACGCGCTCGACACCGCGATATCGATGCGCGGCGCGAAGCGAATGGCGCGCGCGGCATCGCCGGCGATCGCGCTTTCGGCTGGCTCGGCCACAACAGCGCCGACCATGCTGGCGACGCTGTTCGCCTGCGCGCGCAGCTGCAGCGCGTTTCGTTCCGCTGAATTGGCGGCTCGCGGCGCCGGAGCTGGCGCACGATCGCGACGCACGCCGGACTCGACGGCTTGTCATGCGGACGCCGCGATTCAGCGGCGCTGAGGGCCTGGCGCCTGCGCGCATGGGAGCCGCCGACACACGGCAACGCCGACGACGACCTGCTGCTCGTCTATACCAGCGGCACGACCGGCGAGCCCAAGGGCGCGCTGCACACGCAGGCCGCGATGCTGGCCAACATCGACGCCGCGATCGACGCGCAGGGCTTCGATGCAGCACGCGCACGCTGGCCGTGCTGCCGCTGTTCCACGTCGGCGGCCTGTGCATCCAGGTGCTTGCCGACGCTGGCGGCCGGGGGCGTGGTGCAAGCTGCAGCCGCGCTTCGATGCCGGCGCGTGGTTCGACGACGTGGCAGCGTGGCGGCCGACGACCAGCCTGCTGGTGCCGGCGGCGATGCGCGCGCTGATCGAGCACCCGCGCTGGCGCGACGCCGACCTGTCGTCACTGCGCTTCATCAACAGCGGCTCGCAGATCGTGCCGCGCGCACTTGATCGAGGCCTTCCATGCGCGCGGCGTGCCGGTGGCACAGGTCTATGGCGCGACCGAAACCGGGCCGGTGACGCTGGTGCTGCGGCCCGACGAGGCGATGGCGCATGTCGGCTCGGTGGGCAAGCCGGCGCTGAACGTGCAGGTGCGCCTGGTCAACGGCGAAGTGCAGGTGAGGGCGCCGAACTGCGCTCGCGGCTACCACCGCCGGCCCGAACGACGATGCGTTTGCCGACGGCTGGTTTCGCACCGGCGACCTGGCGCGCGTCGATGCCGACGGCTTCTACGAGATCGTCGGCCGCGCCAAGGAGCTGATCATCTCCGGCGGCGAGAACATCCACCCGGCGGAGATCGAGAACATCGCGCTGGCCGATGCCGGCAGTGGCCGAGGCCGCCGTGGTCGGCCTGCCCGACGCGCGCTGGGGCGAGGTGCGCGGTGCTGGCCGTCGTGCCGCGCGCCGGGCGCGCGATCGACACGCGGCGCCTGCAAGCCGCGTTCGAGGCCACGCTGGCCCGCTTCAAGCACCCGCGCCGCATCGTCGTGCTCGACGCGCTGCCGAAGACCGCGCTCGGCAAAGTGCGCAAGGCCGACCTGGCGCTTGATTTGCAGCAAGCCCGCGACCCTTGAAATGGCCACCATGCGCCCCAAGTCGGAGTGAGTTGAATCCAGCGAGAGATCACCCATGCGCATCGACAAACTGACGACCGCGTTCCAGCAAGCCCTGGCCGAGGCGCAGAGCCTGGCCGTGGCGCGCGACAACCCGTACATCGAGCCGGCGCACCTGCTGGCGGCGATGCTGGCGCAGCCCGACGGCCCGAAGGCCCTGCTCGACCGCGCCGGCGCCAACACCGCCGCGCTGAAGACGGCGCTGGACACCGCCGTCGGCGGCCTGCCGCAAGTGCAGGGCCAGGGCCAGGTGGTGCAGCCGGGGCGCGATCTGGTCGCGCTGTTGCAGGCCGCAGAAAAAGAAGCCGGCAAGCGCGGCGACCAGTTCATCGCCAGCGAGATGTTCCTGCTGGCGCTGGCCGATGCCAAGACCGACCTCGGCGGCATCGTGCGCGGCCACGGCCTGACGCGCAAGGCGCTCGAAGCGCGCGATCGACGGCGGTGCGCGGCGGCGCGAAGCGTCGATTCGGCCGAGTCCGAAGGCCAGCGCGAGGCGCTGAAGAAGTACACGCTCGACCTGACCGAGCGCGCGCGCGCCGGCAAGCTCGATCCGGTGATCGGCCGCGACGACGAGATCCGCCGCGCCATCCAGGTGCTGCAGCGGCGCACGCAAGAACAACCCGGTGCTGATCGGCGAGCCCGGCGTCGGCAAGACCGCCATCGTCGAAGGCCTGGCGCAGCGCATCGTCGACGGCGAGGTGCCCGAGACGCTGAAGGACAAGCGCGTGCTGTCGCTCGACATGGCGGGCCTGCTGGCCGGCGCCAAGTACCGCGGCGAGTTCGAAGAGCGGCTGAAGGCGGTGCTGAAGGAAGTGGCCGCCGACGAAGGCCGCATCATCCTGTTCATCGACGAGCTGCACACGATGGTCGGCGCCGGCAAGGCCGAAGGCGCGATCGACGCCGGCAACATGCTCAAGCCGGCGCTGGCGCGCGGCGAGCTGCATTGCATCGGCGCGACCACGCTCAACGAGTACCGCAAGTACGTCGAGAAGGACGCCGCGCTGGAGCGGCGCTTCCAGAAGGTGCTGGTCGACGAGCCGACGGTCGAGGCCACCATCGCCATCCTGCGCGGCCTGCAGGAGAAGTACGAGGTGCACCACGGCGTCGAGATCACCGACCCGGCGATCGTCGCCGCGGCCGAGCTGTCGCCACCGCTACATCACCGACCGCTTCCTGCCCGACAAGGCGATCGACCTGATCGACGAAGCCGCGGCCAAGATCAAGATCGAGATCGACTCCAAGCCCGAGGCGATGGACAAGCTCGACCGCCGGCTGATCCAGTTGAAGATCGAGCGCGAGGCGGTGCGCAAGGAGAAGGACGAAGCGTCGATCAAGCGCATGGGCCTGATCGAAGAAGAGATCGCCAAGCTCGAGCGCGAGGCCGCCGACCTGGAAGAAATCTGGAAGAGCGAGAAGGCCACCGCGCAGGGCAGCGCGCAGGTCAAGGAAGAGATCGACCGCATCCGCCACCAGATCGACGAATCGACGCGCAAGGGCAACTTCGACAAGGTCGCCGAGCTGCAGTACGGCAAGCTGCCCGAGCTGGAGAAGCGCCTGAAGGAAGCGCAGGCCAAGGAGACCGGCAAGAAGGGCGACGCGGCAAGCCGCAACTGCTGCGCACGATGGTCGGCGCCGAAGAGATCGCCGAGGTGGTCTCGCGCTCGACCGGCATTCCGGTGTCCAAGCTGATGCAGGGCGAGCGCGACAAGCTCCTGCAGATGGAGGCCAAGCTGCACGAGCGCGTGGTCGGCCAGGACGAGGCCATCACCGCGGTGGCCAACGCCATCCGCCGCTCGCGCGCGGGCCTGTCGGACCCGAACCGGCCCTATGGCTCCTTCCTGTTCCTCGGCCCCACGGGCGTCGGCAAGACCGAGCTGTGCAAGGCGCTGGCCGGCTTCCTGTTCGACAGCGAAGACCACATGGTGCGCGTCGACATGAGCGAGTTCATGGAGAAGCATTCGGTGTCAGCCGCCTGATCGGCGCGCCGCCGGGCTATGTCGGCTACGACGAGGGCGGCACGCTGACCGAAGCCGTGCGCCGCAAGCCCTACTGCGTGCTGCTGCTCGACGAGGTCGAGAAGGCGCACCCGGACGTCTTCAACGTGCTGCTGCAGGTGCTCGACGATGGCCGCCTGACCGACGGCCAGGGCCGCACGGTCGACTTCAAGAACACGGTGATCGTGATGACGAGCAACCTCGGCTCGCACATGATCATGCAGATGGCCGGGCAGGACAGCGAGCTGATCCGCGAGGCGGTGTGGGTCGAGGTGAAGAACCATTTCCGCCCCGAGTTCCTGAACCGCATCGACGAGGCGGTGGTCTTCCACGCGCTCGACGCGAAGAACATCGAGTCGATCGCGAAGATTCAGCTGAAGATGCTGGAGCAGCGCATGGCGAAGATGGACCTGAAGCTCGACGTGTCAGCGCGCGGCACTGGCGGCGCTGGCCAAGGTCGGCTTCGATCCGGTGTTCGGCGCGCGGCCGCTGAAGCGCGCGATCCAGCAGCGCATCGAGAACCCGGTGGCCAAGCTGATCCTGGAAGGCAAGTTCGGGCCGAAGGACGTGGTGCCGGTGGATGTGGAAGGCGATCAGTTCGTCTTCACGCGCGTCGTGCACTGAGCTCGGCGCGCTGCCGCTCGCCGTGAGCGCGCCGAGCTACAGCGCGGCGTCGCGCCTTCTTCGAGCAGCAGGTCCAGGCGCTGCAGTTGCAGGCGCACCAGGGTCAGGTTGGCCTGCGCCTTGTCGAGCACGGCGTGCATCGCCAGGCCGCGGCGCGCGGGACGGTGCGCAGGATGACGTGGTGGCTGCCGAGCGTGATGGCGGCATCGGGCGCGGCGTCGCCGAGGTTCAGGGCGTGCGCGGCCTCGGCCATCGACGCCATCAGCGAGGCCCCGTGCGCGGCCAGACCGGCCGGGCCGGGCCGCGCGCCGGTGTGGCCGACCGTGCGCTGCGTGGCCAGCTCGAAGATGCAGCAACTGACCATGCCCTTCAGCTCGCCGCATTTGCGCAGGTAGGCCGCCAGCACCGGGTCGGACACCGCCGAGCGCGCGGCGCCGGTGGCGTTGCGGACTTCGGGCATCGGCTGCATCGGCAGCGGCGAGCGGGCGGCGCCTGCCGGGCGCGGCTGCAAGCGCGGCGGCTGCCGCGTCGGCGCCAGGTCGAAGATCTCGGGGATGTGGATGGCGTCTTCGGACAGTTGCTCGCGCAGCTTGTTCCACGAGGCCCGCAGGTAGCTCCAGGCTTCGGCCGGCCGCGTCACCACCGGCGTCGTGCGCACCTTGACCTTGGAGCCGCGCGCCAGGTGCGCGGCCTGGCCGCCGAGCGACGAAGCGCCGGCCAGCGGCAGCATCAGCAGCTCCCGTGTTGTGCCACGGGCCCTCGACGATGGCGTCGCGCAGCGGCATCAGCGCGGTGGCCATGGCGTGCGGCGGCAGGTCGCTGACCATGATCACGCCCAGCCGGCAGTGCGAGAGCAGCGTGCGGGAGAGGCGGCGGCGCTGCGCGGTGTCGGCGTCGGTCTCGCTCGTGTACAGGCGCAGCGCCGGCTGGTCCGCGCCGACCGGCAGCTCGACGAACTCGAGCCGCGCCAGCGGCATGCCGACGCCCTGGCGGCGGATGTGCAACTGGTGCACCGGCCGCTGCATCGCCGCGGCCAGGCCCTGCAGCATGCGGCGCGACGACTGCGTGCCGACGTCGTGCAGCACCGCGTACTCGGGCTGCAACGCCTCGAACTGCTGCTGCAGCGCCTCTGCGGCCTCGCAGGCGACGAAGAGTTCCCACTGCGCGTCGCTGATGCGCCGGCCGACCTGTTGCTGCGACTTCGGCAATTCCGATTGTCGAGTCGGTCATGACCTGCGTGGCCACGCCGGTTGCTGGCGCGTTGCCTCCCAGGCCTGCTCTTCTTCGAACTCAGGCCCCGGGTGGGCCGAGGCGTCGAAGCTGGACATTTGGTGGAGCGTCTTGACCATACGAGACGGGGCTGCGGTGGCGCGAGGACCGGGCGACTGATGACGTGCAGGCCAGTGTAAGCCGCGATGCTCCCTAGAATCGGCCGCCATGCGCAAGAGCCAGCAACAACCTCACACCACCGGCCCGGTGGTCGTCATCGGCGCCGGGCTGGCCGGCCTGACGGTGGCGCTGCGCCTGGCGCAGGACCAGCCGGTCGTCGTGCTGGCCAAACGCAACCTCGACGAGGCCGCCACGGCGTGGGCGCAGGGCGGCATCGTCGGCGTGCTCGGCAGCGACGACAGCATCGAGTCGCACGTGCGCGACACGCAGGACGCCGGCGCCGGGCTGGTGGACGAACACACCGCGCGCTTCATCGCCGAGCGCAGCGCGCGCGCGGTGGAGTGGCTGGTCGGCGAGGGCGTGCCGTTTTCGGCCGACCCCGACGGGCCGCTCGGCCTGCACCTGACGCGCGAAGGCGGCCACGCGGTGCGCCGCATCGCCCATGCCGCCGACGCCACCGGCCGCGCCATTCACGATGCGCTGCTGGCCAAGGCCACGCGCGCATCCGAACATCACGCTGCGCGAGCGCTGGATGGCGGTGGACCTGATCACGTCGCGCCACGTCAAGGATGACGAGAGCCCGCGCTGCCACGGCGTCTATGCGCTCGACATCGACCGCGGCCGCGTCGAGACGCTGGCGGCCTCGCAGGTCGTGCTGTCCACCGGCGGCGTCGGCAAGGTCTATCGCTACACCAGCAACCCGGACACCGCCACCGGCGACGGCATCGCGATGGCGTGGCGGGCAGGCTGCCGCGTCGGCAACATGGAGTTCATCCAGTTCCACCCGACCTGCCTGTACCACCCGCAGGAGCGCAGTTTTCTCATCACCGAGGCGCTGCGCGGCGAGGGCGCGCATCTCAAGTTGCCGGACGGCACGCGGCTTCATGGCCGCGCACGACGAGCGGCAGGAACTGGCGCCGCGCGACATCGTCGCCCGCGCGATCGACTTCGAGATGAAGAAGCATGGCCTGGACCATGTGTGGCTCGATGCGACGCATCTCGGCGAGGCAGTTTCTCAAGGAGCACTTTCCCGACCATCCACGCGCGCTGCCTGAAACTCGGCATCGACATCGCCAGGCAGCCGATTCCCGTGTGCCGGCGGCGCACTACACCTGCGGCGGCGTCGTCACCGACCTCGAAGGCCGCACCGACCTGCCGGGCCTGTACGCCGTCGGCGAGACCACCTACACCGGGCTGCACGGCGCCAATCGCCTGGCCAGCAACTCGCTGCTCGAATGCGTCGTCCTCGGCCACACCTGCGCGCAGGCCATCATCGAAGCGCCGGCCGTCGCCCAGGGCCACGCTGCCGCCGTGGGACGAAAGCAAGGTCGAAAACGCCGACGAGCAGGTCGTCATCTCGCACAACTGGGACGAGTTGCGGCTGATGATGTGGAACTACGTCGGCATCGTGCGCACGACCAAGCGCCTGGAGCGCGCGCTGCACCGCATCGACCTGCTGAAGAGCGAGATCGACGAGTACTACGCCAACTTCCGCGTCACGCGCGATCTGCTCGAGCTGCGCAACCTCGTCGAATGCGCCGAGCTGATCGTGCGCTCGGCGCTGTCGCGGCACGAAAGCCGCGGCCTGCATTTCAGCCGCGACTACCCGCGCACGTTGCCGGTCAGTTTCCCCACCGTCCTGATCAAGCCAGAGCCGAGGTTCCTGACGAAGCCTGCGCCCGGCTTGCGGCTGTGCGCGATCGAGCCGGGGTTCGCGGCGACGAAGGCCAGCATGCGGTCGATGCAGCCCAGCGCCTGCGTGCGCGTCGGCTCGGGCACGACGATCTCGCCGCTGCCCGTTTCCAGGCAGGCGATCAAACCTTGCGTCGCGTTCATCGCCATCCACGGGCAATGCGCGCAGCTCTTGCACGTGGCGCTCTTGCCGGCGGTCGGCGCTTCGATCAGCGTCTTGCCCGGCGCCAGTTGCTGCATGCGGTGGAACATGCCGTTGTCGGTGGCGACGATGTACTCGCTGGCCTTGCCATCGACGACGGCCTTCAACAACTGCGAGGTCGAGCCGACGAGGTCGGCCTGCATCAACCACGGCCTGCGGCGACTCGGGATGCACCAGCACCATCGCCTGCGGGTGCTCCTTGCGCAGCAGTTCCAGCTCGACGCCCTTGAACTCGTCGTGAACGATGCAGGCGCCGTTCCACATCAGCATGTCGGCGCCGGTCTGCTCCTGGATGTAGCGGCCGAGGTGCTTGTCGGGCGCCCACAGCACTTTCTCGCCCTGCTCGTGCAGGTGACGCACGATCGCCAACGCGCACGAGCTCGTCACCATCCAGTCGGCACGGGCTTTGACGGCCGCGCTGGTGTTGGCATAGACGACGACCTTGCGCTCCGGGTGCGCGTCGCAGAAGGCGGCGAATTCGTCCGGCGGGCAGCCGAGGTCGAGCGAGCAGGTGGCTTCGAGGTCGGGCATCAGCACGCGTTTGTGCGGCGACAGAATCTTCGCGCTCTCGCCCATGAAGCGCACGCCCGCGACGACCAATGTCTGCGCGGCGTGGTCGCGGCCGAAGCGCGCCATCTCGAGAGAATCGGCCACACATCCGCCGCTCTCCTGCGCCAGGTCTTGCAGATCGCCATCGACGTAGTAGTGCGCGACGAGCACGGCGTTGTGTTCGCGCAGCAGCGCCTTGGCGCGGGCCTTCGCGGTGGCGCGCTCGCCCGGCGTGTCAGGGTCGCCGGCACGCGCGCCCAGGCGTGCGCCGTTTTGCTCGCACCGGTGGCGTCTTGACGCGTGTAGTCGAAGAGGACTTGGCTCATGGAGCCAATGTTAGCCGCCCTGCTCGGCGGCGCGCCGGGCCGCTCCCAAGCGACCGCCGAGATCCCCTCGGGGGGCGACGCCGCATAGCGGCGTCTTGGGGCCGTCTTCAGCCGAGGCCTCGTTCGGCTTCTGCCAATTTGAAACGCAGCAGCGCCAGGTTCGCATGCTGACGTTCGAGCCGCGCGAACAAAAACTGATGCGGCCGGCGCGCCAGCGGCCGCACCAAATGGTGCGCGGTGCCGGAAGCGACGCTGAATTCTTCGAGCGAACCGGCCAGGCCCATGTCCTCATGCGCCTTGCGGTGCGCGCGCAGCACGGGCGCCAGCGCTGCGGCGGCGCGCTTCAGATCGACGGCGTTGTCGCGCGACTCGCCGGCCAGCAGGTCGCCGTCGGTGGCGTCGGCCAGCGCGGCGCCTTGCACGCCGTCGGTCAGCATCAGCATGCGCAACTGACGGGCGACATTGCGCGCGTCGATCGCCGCCGGGTCGGCGGCCTGCTCCGTCGGCGTCTGCTGGCGGTCCCAGGCAGCGAGCAGCGCGTTCCAGACCGACGAGGTGCCGGTCAGCGGCTCGTCGATCACTTCGACATGCAGGCTCGGCGGCCAGTCGAGCGCGGCGATCTTGCTGGCGATCCACAGCGCCGACGGCGGCAGCAGGAAGAGCAGCGATTCGCACTTCCAGGTCGGCTCGGCGACGGCGCGGTGCAGCGCCACCAGCATCGCTTCGACTTCGCCCGGCACCATCGGCCCGACGATCACCGCGGCCATCTGGCTGCGCTCCATCAGCACGAACGGAATCGCCAGGCTCTCGCCTTCGGAGACGCGCAAGTCGGCGTGGTAAATCTTCAGCGAGGCGTCGCCGCGCCGCGGCACGATGGTGCGCTCGAGCGTGGCCAGGATCGACAGCGTCGATTGCTCGCGCAGGTGCAGGCGCTCGACCGGCTGCCCGGTGGCATCCGACAAGGCCTTGATGACGCCCGGCGCCCACAGGCGCACCGGGTCGAGCAACGTGATCGTGCGCACGTCGTCGTTGTGGCGGGCTTGCGCCAGGTGCTCGCGCATCGCCGCGGCCGGCGAGCCGGAGAAGAACAGGTCCTGGTGATGGCGCTCGAGCATGCGGCCGTCGTCGGCCACCCGCGTGTCGGTGCTTTCGAGCACTGCCGTCGCGGCAAACTCCGGCATCGGGCCACCCGGTTTCAGCGGCGTGGGCACGAGTTCTCCGAACAAGGACTTCAACACGGGTGGCTCCAATCGAAAACCATGCAGGCATCATGCAAGCGACTGGCAGCTTAGGGTCGGCGCCGACGTTTGCGTTCCCACAAGCAACGGCCTTGCACAGCGCCACTGCCACGGTTACCACAGTCACGCTTTGACACTCACGCTCACTTGCACTGTCGGCCAAGTTGTCCTGCCGATACCATTGAAGCATGAACTCGGGCTCGGCTGCACTGACTTCGTCGTCGAAGCTCGACGACGTCCGAACCATCGCCCTGATCGGGCTGGCGCATGGCACGTCGCACTTCTTCCACATGCTGTTGCCGCCGCTGTTCCCGCTGTTCGTGCGTGACTTCGGCGTCAGCTATGCGCAGCTCGGCCTGCTGGTGACCGTGTTCTTCGCCGTCTCGGGCATCGGTCAGGCGCTGGCGGGATTCCTGGTCGATCGCGTCGGCGCGCGGCCGGTGCTGTTCGCGGCGCTGGCCTGCTTCGTCGCGGCGGGTTTGCTGGCGGCGGCGGCGCAGGGGATCGATGGACTGATGCTGGCCGCGGCGCTGGCCGGCCTGGGCAACTCGCCGTTCCATCCGGTGGACTTCACGATCCTCAACAAACGCGTGTCGCCACCGCGCCTGGGACACGCTTTTTCGGTGCATGGCGTCAGCGGCAACCTCGGCTGGGCGGCCGCGCCGGTGTTCCAGTTGGCGATCGTGCAAGCCACCGGCTCGTGGCGCTGGGCGCTCGTCGCCTGCGCGGCCTGGGCGCTGCTGGTATGGCTGCTGCTGGCCTGGCAGCGCGCGGCGATCGACGACGGTGCGGTGGCGAGCCGGCCTGCGGTGGGTGCCAACGGTGCTGCGCCCGGCACGTTCGCCTTCCTGCGCCTGCCGTCGGTGTGGCTGTGCTTCTCGTTCTTCTTTTTCTCGACCTGCGCGCTGTCGGCGGTGCAGAGCTTCGCCGGACCGGCGTTGTCGAAGATGTACGAGCTGCCGCTGTCCACCACGGCCTACGTCGTCACCGGCTACATGGTCGCCGGTGCGCTGGGCATCCTCGCCGGCGGTTTTCTCGCGGTGCGCGCCACGCACCTGGAGCGCGTGATCGGCGCCTGCCTCGCCGCGGCCGCGTTGCTGCTGGCGCTTGTCGGCAGCGGGGTTTTGCCGGGCGGGTTGGCGATGGCGGCGACGGCGCTGGCGGGCTTCGGCGCCGGCCTGGCCGGGCCGTCGCGCGACATGCTGATCAAGCGCGCCTCGCCGCCGGGCGCCACCGGCCGCGTCTATGGCACCGTGTATTCGGGGCTCGACATCGGCTTCGCGCTGGCCGCACCGCTGTTCGGCGCCATCCTCGACGGGGGCCGGCCCGACGGCGTGTTCTACGGTGCTGCGCTGGCGCTCGGACTCGGCATTGCTTCGGCGTCGCTGGTCGGTTTGCGCGTGGCGTTGGGTGCACGGCAGGCGACGGCATGAGCAACCGGCTCGCTGGACACGCGCTGGTCGAAGCGCTGATCGCGCAAGGCATCGACACCGTCTTCGGCGTGCCGGGCGAGAGCTACCTCGCGGTGCTCGACGGTTTTCACGTCCACGCGAAAAGCATCCGCTTCATCACCTGCCGCCACGAAGGCGGGGCGGCCTTCATGGCCGAGGCCCAAGGCAAGTTGTCGTGCTGGCCGGGCGTGTGCTTGGTGACGCGCGGCCCCGGCGCAAGCAACGCGGCGATCGGCCTGCACACCGCGTTCCAGGACTCGACGCCGATGGTGTTGTTCGTCGGCCAGGTGGCGGCCGATCAGCGCGACCGCGAGGCCTTTCAGGAGCTCGACTACCGGCAGGTCTTCGGCCCCGGCACGCTCGGCATGGCGAAGTGGGTCGGCGAGGTGCAGCACGCCGACCGACTGCCCGAGTACGTGGCGCGCGCCTTTCATACCGCGATGCAGGGCCGGCCCGGCCCGGTCGTGCTGGTGCTGCCGGAAGACATGCTGACGCAGCAGACCGCGGCGCCCGTGCTGCCGCGGATCGTCCCGGCGCAGGCTTGGCCGGCGCCGGGCGCTTTACGCAACCTGCGCGAGCGTCTGCTGGCGGCGCAACGGCCGCTCGTCATCGCCGGCGGACCGCTGTGGAGCGCCGAAAGCGCGCGCGCGCTGCAACGCTTTGCCGAGAGCTGGCAGTTGCCTGTTGCCTGCGGCTTTCGCTTTCAGGACACCTTCGACAACCGGCATGCGCAGTACGCGGGCGACGTTGGCATCGGCATCAATCCGAAGCTTGCGGCGCGCGTGCGCGAGGCCGATCTGATCATCGCTGTCGGCGTGCGCCTGGGCGAAATGACGACCGGCGGCTATGAGCACCTTGCGGTGCCGCGGCCGCAGCAGACGCTGGTTCATCTGCATCCGGGCGCCGAAGAGTTGGGCCGCGTCTATGCCGCCGACCTGATGCTGCAGTGCGCGCTGTCGCACGCCGGCCAGGCGCTCGAAACCTTGGCCGCACCGGCGCAGGTGCCGTGGGCCGAGTGGACGGCGGCTGCGCATGCCGACTACGAAGCCAATCAGGTCGCCGCCGCCGTCGTTCCGCTCGACATGACGCAATTGATCAAGACGCTGAACCGCCTCGTCCCGGAGAACACGGCCTACACCAACGGCGCCGGCAATTTCAGCGCCTGGCTGCACCGCTTCACGCCGTACGTGCCGCTGCACCGGCACGGCCGCACGCAGCTCGCGCCGACCTCGGGCGCGATGGGCTACGGCGTGCCGGCGGCCGTGGCCGCGTCGCTGCTATACCCGGATCGCACGGTGGTCAACCTCGCCGGCGACGGCGACTTCCTGATGACGGGGCAGGAGCTGGCGACGGCACGTGCGTTCGGCGCGGGGCAGGGCGCCGGCAAGCTGATCAGCATCGTCATCGACAACGGCACCTACGGCACGATCCGCATGCACCAGGAGCGCACGTTTCCGGGACGCGTGTCGGGCAGCGATCTGCGCAACCCGGACTTCGCGGCGCTGGCGCTGGCGTACGGTTGGCGTGCGCATCGCGTGAGACACACGGCGCAGTTCGAGCCGGCGTTGCGAGCGGCGCTGGCGTCCAACGTGCCGACGCTGATTCACGTCATCCTCGATGCGGAAGTGATCTCGCCGCGGGCGACGATCACGCAGCTACGACAAGCGCTCTGAAGTTTATTTGCAGTCGCTGGCGATGACCTGGCGCGCGCGCTGCATCTCGTCGGCGCGGCCCTTGTCGTCGAGGATCTCGCGCTCGCCCTTGTCGTTGGTGCGCGCGATGCGCAGACCATCGCCGAGCGCGGCCAGATGGCTCTTGGCGCGCGAGCAGTTCTCGGCGCGCTGGGCAGCGTCCTTCTCCTGCTCCACCTTCTGCTTTTGCTCTTGCTCGCTGGCGGCTTTCTTGCGGCGCGCTTCGAGTTCCGGATCGTTGCCTTGCGCCACCGCCGTGGGTGCGGCGGTTGCGGCAGCCGAAGCAGCGGCCGCCGCCGGCGCCGGCGCGCGCCGGACCACCGCGGTCGGGCGCTCGAGGATGTCCTTGTCCTGCACGCCGGCCGGCGGTGGCAGGTCGCTGACCACGATGCGGCCTTGCGCGTCGCGGTACTTCCAGTTCGCCGCCTGCGCGGTGGCCGTGCCGAAGCACAGCATGGCGCACACCAAGGTGGAAAGGAGGGTCGGCAACGGGGAACGCTTCATGGTGCGCAGAGTCGATGTGTGAACTCTTGCCAGTGTAGTTCGCGTGCCCGGCAACGGCCGCGGTGAAAGTCACGCTCCGTATAATTCATTTTTGCGTCTGGAGTGAAACCCCACCATGCGCCTCCTCGGCAAAGCGCTGACCTTCGACGATGTGTTGTTGGTGCCGGCCTTCTCCCAAGTGCTTGCCGCGCGACACCAGCCTGGCCACGCGCCTGTCGCGCCGCATCACGCTCAACCTGCCGCTGGTCTCGGCGGCGATGGACACGGTGACCGAAGCGCGCCTGGCGATCGCGATCGCGCAGGAGGGCGGCATCGGCATCATCCACAAGAACCTGACCGCGCAGCAGCAAGCCCGGGAAGTGGCGCGCGTCAAGCGCTACGAGTCCGGGGTGCTGCGCGACCCGATCACGGTCGGCCCCGAGATGCCGGTGCGTGAAGTCATGGCGCTGGCGCAGCAGCACGGCATTTCTGGCTTCCCTGTGTTGGAAGGCAAGCAGGTGGTCGGCATCGTCACCAACCGCGACCTGCGCTTCGAGTCGCGCATGGACGTGCCGGTGCGCGAGATCATGACGCCGCGCGAGCGCCTGATCACGGTGCGCGAGAGCGCCACGCTCGACGAAGGCAAAGCGCTGATGCACAAGCACAAGCTGGAGCGCGTGCTGGTCGTCAACGACGCGTTCGAGCTGCGCGGCCTGATGACGGTGAAAGACATCACCAAGCAGACGAGTTTTCCGAACGCGGCGCGCGACCAGCACGGCAAGCTGCGCGTCGGCGCGGCGGTCGGCGTGGGCGAGGGCACCGAGGAGCGCGTCGAAGCGCTCGCGGCCGCGGGCGTGGACGCGATCGTCGTCGATACCGCGCATGGCCACAGCGCCGGCGTGATCGAGCGCGTGCGCTGGGTCAAGCGCAACTTTGCGCAGATCGACGTCATCGGCGGCAACATCGCCACCGGTGCTGCGGCATTGGCGCTGGTGGAAGCGGGGGCCGACGCGGTCAAGGTCGGCATCGGCCCGGGCTCGATCTGCACGACGCGCATCGTCACCGGCGTCGGCGTGCCGCAAATCATGGCCATCGACAACGTCGCCAAGGCCTTGAAGGGTAGCGGCGTGCCGCTGATCGCCGACGGCGGCGTGCGCTACTCGGGCGACGTCGCCAAAGCCATCGTCGCCGGAGCCGACACGGTGATGATGGGCAGCGCCTTCGCCGGCACCGACGAAGCGCCGGGCGAAACCGTCCTCTACCAGGGCCGCAGCTACAAGACCTACCGCGGCATGGGCTCGATCGGCGCCATGCAGCAGGGCAGCGCCGACCGCTACTTCCAGGACAACGGCGGCAACAACCCGAACACGACCAAGCTCGTGCCCGAAGGCATCGAAGGCCAGGTGCCGTACAAGGGCTCGGTCGTCGGCATCGTCTTCCAGATGGCCGGCGGCCTGCGCGCGTCGATGCACTACTGCGGCTGCGCGACGATCGCCGAGATGCAGACGCAGGCCGAGTTCGTCGAGATCACCTCGGCCGGCGTGCGCGAGAGCCATGTGCACGACGTGCAGATCACCAAGGAAGCGCCGAACTACAGGACTGAATAAGACAGCGAATGACCGACCCGACGAGCTCCCCCGAGCATGGCCGCCCGACCGCAAGGAAGGCGGCCATGTCGTTTATCTTGGTCAGCGTGCTGATCGACATGATCGCGATCGGCCTCATCGTGCCGGTGCTGCCGCCGCTGGTCGGCAAGTTCACGCCCGATCCGGCGGCGCAGGCGTTCTGGTACGGCGCGGTGGCGTTCGCCTTCGGCATTGCCAACTTCTTCGGCGCGCCGATCCTCGGCGCGCTGTCCGACCGCTACGGCCGCCGCCCGGTGCTGCTGCTCGGCTTCTGCGGTCTCGCGCTCAACTTCTTTGCCACCGCATTGGCAACGGCGCTGTGGATGCTGATCGCGGTGCGCCTGGTCGGCGGCGCGTTGCAGGCCAACGCCGCGGTGGCCAACGCCTACGTCGCCGACATCACGCCGCCCGAAGAACGCGCGCGCCGCTTCGGCCTGCTGGGCGCGATGTTCGGCATCGGCTTCATCCTCGGCCCGGTGATGGGCGGGTTGCTCGGCGGTATCGACCTGCACTATCCATTCCTCGTCGCCGGCGCGCTGGCGTTGATCAATTTCGCCTACGGCGTGTTCGTGCTGCCCGAGTCGCTGCCGGCGACGCAGCGCCGCGCTTTCGATTGGCGCAAGGCCAATCCCGTGACCTCGCTCAAATCGCTGGCGCAACTCAAAGGCGTGGGCTTGCTGGTCGGCGTGATTGCGCTCTCCGCGCTGGCGCAGTTCACGCTCTACACGACCTGGGTGCTGTACACGACCTTCAAGTTCGGCTGGGGCCCGACCGAGAACGGCTGGTCGCTGTTCGCCGTCGGCATCGTCTCGGCGCTGGTGCAGGGCGTGCTGCTCGGCCGGCTGCTGCGCTGGCTCGGTCCGCAGCGGTTGGCGCTGTACGGCCTGGCCTCGTCGAGCCTGGCCTTCCTCTGCTGGGGCCTGGCCACCGAGGGCTGGATGATGTATGCGGTGATCTTCGTCAACCTGCTCGGCGGCACCGTCGCCGCCACGGTGCAGAGCATCGTCTCGTCGTCGGCCGATGCGCGCAGCCAGGGCCAGGCGATGGGCGCCGTGAGTTCGCTCAACAGCCTGATGGCGGTGGCCGCGCCGGTGATCGGCGCGCCGCTGATCGCCATGGTCTCGCACTACCCGCACGGGGACTGGCGCATCGGCGCGCCGTTCTACTTCTGCGCGCTGCTGCAGGCGGCGTCGCTGGCGCTGGCGTGGCGCCACTTCGCCAACCGTCCCGCTCTCGTGCCGAGCCCCACGCCATGACCCACGACAAGATCCTGATCCTCGACTTCGGCTCGCAAGTCACGCAACTCATCGCGCGCCGCATCCGCGAGGCGCATGTCTATTGCGAGATCCATCCCAACGACGTCAGCGATGAGTTCATCCGCGAGTTCGCGCAGGACGCTAAAGGCATCGTGCTCTCGGGCAGCCATGCCAGCACCTACGAGGAGCACGAGCTGCGCGCGCCGCAGGCGGTGTGGAACAGCGGCGTGCCGGTGCTCGGCATCTGCTACGGCATGTTCACGATGACGGTGCAGCAGGGTGGGCAGGTCGAGGCGAGCACGCACCGCGAGTTCGGTTATGCAGAGGTGCGCGCGCATGGGCACACGAAGCTGCTGCAAGGCATCGAAGACTTCGCCACGCCCGAAGGCCACGGCATGTTGAAAGTCTGGATGAGCCACGGCGACAAGGTGACCGCGCTGCCGCCGGGCTTCAAGCTGATGGCGAGCACGCCGAGCTGCCCGATCGCCGGAATGGCCGACGAGTCGCGCGGCTACTACGGCGTGCAGTTCCATCCCGAGGTCACGCACACGGTGCAGGGCAAGGCGCTGCTCGAGCGCTTCGTGCTCGGCATCTGCAAAGCCCAGCCCGATTGGGTCATGCGCGACCACGTCGAGGAAGCGGTGGCTTTGATCCGCAGGCAGGTCGGCAACGAGGAAGTCATCCTCGGCCTGTCGGGCGGCGTCGATTCGAGCGTCGCCGCGGCGCTGATCCACCGCGCGATCGGCGAGCAACTGACCTGCGTCTTCGTCGATCACGGCCTGCTGCGTTTGAACGAAGCCGAGATGGTGATGGAGATGTTCGTCGGCCGCCTGCACGCCAAGGTCGTGCATGTCGATGCGAGCCATCAGTTCCTCGGTGCGCTGAAAGGCGTCGCCGACCCCGAAGCGAAGCGCAAGATCATCGGCCGCGAGTTCGTCGAGGTCTTTCAGCGTGAGGCCAAGAAGTTGTCGAACGCGAAGTGGCTCGCCCAAGGCACGATCTATCCCGACGTGATCGAGAGCGGCGCCGCAAAGACCAAGAAGGCGACGACGATCAAGAGCCATCACAACGTCGGTGGCCTGCCCGAAACGCTGGGCCTGAAGCTGCTCGAGCCGCTGCGCGACCTGTTCAAGGACGAAGTGCGCGAGCTCGGCACGGCGCTCGGCCTGCCGCACGAGATGGTCTATCGCCATCCGTTCCCCGGCCCGGGCCTGGGCGTGCGCATCCTCGGCGAGGTGAAAGCCGAGTACGCCGAGTTGCTGCGCCGCGCCGATGCCATCTTCATCGAAGAGCTGCGCAGCGCGGGCTGGTACGACAAGGTCAGCCAGGCCTTTGCGGTCTTCCTGCCGGTCAAGAGCGTCGGCGTCATGGGCGACGGACGAACCTACGACTTCGTGGTCGCGCTGCGGGCTGTAGTGACCAGCGACTTCATGACAGCCGACTGGGCCGAGCTGCCTTACAGCCTGCTGAAGAAGGCCAGCGGCCGCATCATCAACGAGGTGCGCGGCATCAACCGCGTCACCTACGACGTGAGCAGCAAGCCGCCGGCGACTATCGAGTGGGAATGACGCGGCGATGCGGTGACGAACCTATACTGAATCGAGTGTTCTAGCGAGGTAGAGCCATGGGACAGATCACACCGCATGAAGCGCTGGCTTTGCGCTGGGCCGAGCTGTGCAACGACCCGCTGTTGCACGACCTGCCGGGCAAGATCGAGCTCAATGCGTATGGAGTGATCGAGATGAGCCCTGCCAGCAATCGCCACGCGCTCAAACAAGCGGCCATCGCTCATGCCCTGACCGAGCAGCTGCCGAGCGGGCAGGCGATGGTCGAATGCTCCATCGCCACCGGAGATGGCGTGCGCGTGCCGGACGTCGCCTGGTCGTCGAATGAGTTCCTCGCTCGACACGGTGATGTCACGCCATATCCGCAGGCGCCGGAGATTTGCGTCGAAGTGCGCTCGCCCTCTAACACGGATGCTGAAATGGCTTTCAAGACCCGCCTGTACCTTGCGGCAGGAGCCATCGAGGTGTGGATCGTTTCCGAGGCTGGCGACTGGCAGGTTTTTGACAGCGGCGGGCCGCAGCCCCTCACCCGTTACCGCGTGCAGCTCACGCTGCCCGCACCGCGCTGATCTTTGGCCGGCCACGCATCGGCGATCCTGCCATCGAGCTTCCATACGGCTTGCTGAAACGGACGAGCGGGCGGATCATCAATGAGGTGCGCGGAATCAACCGCGTAACCTACGATATATCAAGCAAACCACCGGCGACGATCGAGTGGGAGTAGTGGCCGAACAGGGCGACGACGGGAGACACGGGTATGCGGCTGATTTTTAGCGTCATGTCACTGCTGGTCGTGCTGGCGATCGTCGGCACGCTGGGCAAGAAGCAATTCGAAGCGTTGGGCCTGACTGGCGCGACCAGCACGCGGGCGGCGGCACAGGGCGCGGATGTCAAAGCGGCGACGGACGCCGTCATGGGCGGCGCGCGCAACGGCGGCGCCACCGTCGCGGTACCCGGTGGCGTGCCGGGTGCGGTTGCGGCGCCCGTGGACGGCACCATCGCCGGGCAGTCGCGATCGATCCAGAACAACGTGCGCAATGCCGTCAACACGGCCGTGCAGCAGGGTGCGAACCGCTCGGCGGAGCAGCCGTCCCAATGAACACACCCACTCCTGTCGTCCTGCCGAATGTGTTGCCCGACGCGCCGAGCGCGGCACAAGACGAGTACGCGATGCGTCTGGCGCTCGACCAGGCGCTCAATGCGCAGCTCGTCGGCGAAGTGCCGGTCGGCGCCGTGATCACGCACATGGCCGACGGCGTGCCGCAGGTCATCGCCACCGGCTACAACCGCCCGATCACCACCAACGACCCGACGGCGCATGCCGAGATCGTCGCCATCCGCCATGCCGCGCAGTTGCTCGGCAACTACCGCCTCACCGGCTGCACGCTGTACGTGACGCTCGAGCCCTGCGCGATGTGCGCGATGGCGCTGATGCATGCCCGCATCGGCCGCATCGTCTTCGCCGCGGCCGACCCGAAAACCGGCGCCGTGGGTTCGGTGCTGAACCTGTTCGACAACCCCAAGCTCAACCACCACACGCAGGTGCAGGGCGGTCTGCTCGCCGAGGCCGCCGGCACGATGCTGCGCGACTTCTTTGTCGAGCGCCGCGCTGCGATCAAGGCGGCGCGTGACGCCTCGCCCAATGCCGAGCTGCTGCCGGTGCCCGAGGTGATCGAGTCTGACTTCGGGGCCTGGGGTTGAGCGGCGGCGACGCCTCGCTGCTGTTGTTTTCGCCGTCGGGTGTGGTCGCGCAGAAGGCGCTGTTGCGCCGTGCGGAGCGGCGCTTGGCCGCGCTGGGCTTCGAGGTGCGCAGCGACGACAGCGCACTCGCCCGCCACGAACGCTTTGCCGGCGACGACGAGACGCGGCTGGCAGCGATCCACCGCACGGCCGCGTCGGGCGCCTCGATCGCCATGGCCACGCGCGGCGGCTACGGCCTGACGCGGCTGTTGGGCCGCATCGACTGGAAGAAGGTCGCCCGCAGCGTCGAGCGCGGCACGCGCTGGGTCGGCCATAGCGACTTCACCGCTTTCCAGCTCGCGGCGCTGGCGCATGGCAAGACCTGCACCTGGGCTGGGCCGATGGCCTGCTACGACTTCGGCCGCATGGCCGAGGAGCACGGCGAGCGCCGCGTCGAAGCCGTGGACGAGGTCACCGCGGCCTGTCTGGTCGAAGCGATGGACGGCTCGCTCGAGGCCGTGGGCTTTCGCACCGACCCGGGCTTCGAAGGCCTCAACGTGAAAGGCACGCTCTGGGGCGGCAACTTGGCGATGATCGTGTCGCTGCTGGGCACGCCGCACTGGCCCAAGGTCAAGGGCGGCATTCTGTTCGTCGAAGACGTGAACGAGCACCCGTACCGCGTCGAGCGCATGATGCTGCAGCTGCACCAGGCCGGCGTGCTCGATGCGCAGCGCGCGATCGTCGTCGGCGAGATCAACGCCTGGCAGCGCTCGCCGCTGGACCGCGGCTACGGCATGAAGTCGATGCTGCACAAAGTGCGCGCCGTGACCAAGACCCCGGTGCTGAGCGGCCTGCCGTTCGGCCATGTGCCGACCAAGGTGACGCTGCCGGTGGGCGCGCGCGTGACGCTGGCCACCCAGGGCCGCGAGGCCTTCATCGGCTGGTGAAAGCACTGCACGGCGGCGGCACGACGCACCGCTAGAATCGATTTGCGCCTTGCGTTGTCGGCTGTCACGAGCGGCCGACCCGTGGGGCGATTTGGTTTCTACGAGGAGCGTGTATGAGCAGATGGAACCTGTTGCGGCTGGCACCGATCGGCGGTTTGCTCGCGCTGCTGACCGCCTGCGACAACAGCCCGTGGCCGAAGAGCGCGGCTTCCGAGAACACCATCTATTCGGCGATGATCGAAAACACGCCGCGGCACGTCGATCCGACGGCCTCGTATTGGTCGAACGACACGCTGGTGACCTACCAAGTCTATGAGCCGCCCTATGGCTACCACTACTTCAAGCGGCCGTACGAGCTGGTGCCCAAGAGTGCAGAGAAGGTGGTGGCGCCGTACTTTCTCGACAAGAACGGCAGCCGCCTGCCCGACGACGCGCCCGCCGATCAGATCGCCGAAAGCGTCTATGACGTACCGATCAAAAAAGGCATCCTCTACCAGCCGCATCCGGCGTTTGCCAAGGACGACAAGAGCCAGTACCGCTATCACGCGATGAAGCCCGGCGACATCGGCAGCCGTCATTCGCCGATCGGCTTCGAGCACACCGGCACCCGCGAGTTGGTGGCCGAGGACTTCGTCTATGCGTTGAAGCGGCACGCCACGACGCGCATCACGACGCCCATCAACGGCATCTTCTCCGAGTACGTGATCGGTCTGGCCGAGTACGGCGATCTGATCAAGAAGGAAGACGCCAAGCTGCGCGAGGGGCTCGAAGCATCGAGTCTCGACAAACCTTTCCTCGACTTCCGCCGCTGGCCGCTGGCGGGCGCCACCGCGCCCGAGAAGCACTTGCTGCGCATTCGCCTCAAAGGCAAATACCCGCAATGGAAGTACTGGATGCAGATGACGTTCACGGCGCCGGTGCCGTGGGAGGCCGACGCCTTCTATGCGCAACCGGGCATGGCCGAGCGCGGCATCACGCTCGATCAATGGCCGGTCGGCACCGGGCCCTACATGGTCACCGAGTTCGAGAAAGACCGCCGCATCGTCATGCAGCGCAATCCGAACTACCGCGGCGAGCCGTTTCCGTGCGACGGCATGCCCAGCGACCGGGAGTCCGGCATGCTGGCCGACTGCGGCAAGAAAACGCCGTTCGTGGACAAGATCGTTTCGGTGGTCGAGCGCGAAGCCACGCCGCGGAAGAACAAGTTTCGCGACGGCTACCTCGACCTCGAGGTGTTCGAGCGCACGGATACCGGCGAGGAATACCGCGTCGAATCGCTCGACTCCGAGGACGTGCATGCCGACTACGAGCGCAAGGGATTCATCTTCCCGCACTATGCCGATGTCAACAGCTACATCATCGGCTTCAACATGCTCGATCCCCTGCTCGGCGGCGGCGACACGGCCGCGGGCAAGGCGCGTGCGCGCAAGTTGCGCCAGGCGATCGTGATGGCGATCGATTGGGACGAGTACTCGAAGATCTTCCCCAAGAAAGGCGGCGTCACGGGGATGAGTCCGCTGCCGCCGGGCATTCCCGGCTCGCGCGACGGCACGCCCGAGGGTCTGAACCCGATGACGCACAAGCTGGTCGATGGCAACCCCGTGCTGCGCCCGATTGCCGACGCGAAAAAGCTGATGGAAGAGGCGGGTTACGCGCAATGGCCGAGATGCCAAAACGGGCGCACCGCTGGTGATCAACTACGACGTGTATTACCCCGCCACGCCCGAGCGCAAACCCGAGATCGACTGGATGGTGCGCCAGTTCGCCAAGCTCGACATCCAGCTCGAGGTGCGCGCCACCGACAACAACCAGTTCCAGGACAAAGTGCGCAAGAGCAAGCACCAGGTGTTCTGGAGCGGCTGGAACGCCGACTATCCCGACGCGGAAAACTTCCTGTTCCTCTTCTACGGGCCGAACTCGAAGAGCGTGTCTGATGGCGAGAACACCGCCAACTACCAGAACCCTGAATTCGACAAGCTGTTCTCGCAACTGAAGTCGCTCGACGACGGGCCGCAGAAGCAGGTGGTGATCGACAAGATGATCGCCATCCTGCGCGAGGACGCGCCGTGGAGCTTCGGCTTCTATCCCTGGGCATCGGCGGCCACTCAGGGCTGGGTGAAGAACTCCAAGCCGGCGATCCTGATCCGCGACCACGGGCGCTACCTGAAGCTGGACGTCAAAGCACGCGAAGCTGCGCTGGCGACGTGGAACAAACCGGTGTGGTGGCCGCCGGTGGCGATCGCTGCAATCCTGTTGGCGGCGCTCGTGTTCACACGCCGCAGCATGCGCGTGCGCGAACGCATGAATGCGCGCGGCGAAGTGCTGACGGCTTAAAAAGAAAAGATGCTGAATTACATCGTCCGCCGCAGCCTGTACGGCGTGCTGATCCTGATCGGCGTCAACCTCGCCACCTTCTTTCTCTTCTTCACCGTCAACACGCCGGACGACATGGCGCGCTTGAACATCGGCGGAAAGCGCGTCACGCCGGCGCTGATCGCCAAATGGAAAGAAGAGCGTGGCTACGACAAGCCGCTGTACGTCAACGATGCCATGCAGGGCGCCTCGAAGTTCACCGAGACCATCTTCTGGGAGCGCTCGGTCTCGTTGTTCACCTTCAAGTTCGGCCGCGCCGACGGTGAAAGCGCCGGCGACATCGGCGCCGAGGTGGCGCGCCGTATGTGGGTCAGCCTGCAGCTCGCGATCCCGATCTTCCTCTTGCAGGTCGTCGTCAGCGTCAGCTTTTCATTGCTGTTGGCGATGTTCCGTCACACCAAACTCGATCTCGCCGGCGTGGTGCTGTGCGTGGTCATGCTGTCGATCTCGGCGCTGTTCTACATCATCGTCGGTCAGTTTCTTTTCGCCCGCGTGTTCAAGCTGGTGCCGTCGTCGGGCTACGCCCAAGGCTTCGAGCTGTTGCGTTTCCTGATCCTGCCGGTGATCCTGTCGGCCGTGGCGCGTCTGGGCACGGAGGCGCGGCTGTATCGCGCAATGTTCCTCGAAGAGATCGGCAAGGACTATGTGCGCACGGCGCGCGCCAAGGGCCTGAGTGAAAGCGCGGTGCTCTATCGCCACGTGCTGCGCAACGCGCTGATCCCGATCGTCACCAGCGCCGGCGGCTACCTGCCGTATGTGTTCCTCGGCAGCCTCGTCTTCGAGAGCTTCTTCGGCATCCCGGGGCTGGGCGCGTACGCGATCGAAGCCATCAGCAAGCAAGACTTTGCGATCGTGCGCACGATGGTCTTCGTCGGCTCGGTGCTGTTCATCGCCAGCTACATCCTGATCGACGTCATCTATACCTGGGTCGATCCCCGGGTGCGACTGACGTAATCCCACCATGCCAAAATTCGTACTCCTGTGGACCGATGCCGCCGTGTGGCTGCTGGTCATCGCCATGGTGGCCTACATCGTCCATGTGCGACGCACTCCCAACCTTGCGGCGAACTGGCGCAAAGTCTTCGGCGATGCGCCGGCGCTCACGTCCTCGGTGGTGCTCATCGTCTGCCTGATCGTCACGCTGGCTGACAGCGTTCACTTCCGGCCGCCATTGCCTTCCGTGGGCGGCTCGACCGACAGCGGCGTGGCTTACGACACCCGCACCAAATCGCTGATGGATGCGTTGCTGTGGCGCATGGTCGAGTCGCGCGAGACCACGTACTCGCGTCCGCTCGCCTACGAGAGCTTCACCAAGGAGACCAACGAAGCCGGGGTTCGCGTGGCGCCGCGCCTGCTGCATGGCGGTGTGCATTTGAAGGAGCCGGGCGCTCAGTGGAGCGGAGATGTGACAGCGCTTGCGCTCGGCGGATTGGTCGCCGGCCTCATCGCTGCCGCGGCGTTGGCGGCACTCCTGGTGGCGTCACTGCCTCATGCGTATGGCCAAGGGTGGCCGGCCAAGGCGCGCACCGTCTGGGCGGGCGAAGGCGCCATCCCCTGGCGTGTGGCCGTGAGACCTTGCTCGCACTCGGCGCCTTCATCGGTGTCATCGCGTCGCTGTCGATGCGCTACCACGCTTTTGGCACCGACATCACCGGCAACGACGTGCTCTACCAGACACTCAAGAGCATCCGCACTGCGGTCGTCATCGGCGCGTTGGCCACGCTGGCCACGCTCCCGCTGGCAGTTGTGCTCGGCATCATGGCCGGCTATTTCAAGGGCTGGGTCGATGAAGCGATCCAATATCTCTAGACGGTGCTCTGATCGATCCCGAACATCCTGCTGATCGCGGCGCTGGTGCTGATGGTGCAGGTCTTCATCGACAAACGCCCGGACCTCTTCGAGACCTCGCTGAGCGCTCCGACGTTAAGCTTTTCCTGCTCTGTGCGGTGCTTGGTGTGACCGGCTGGGCGGGGCTGTGCCGGCTGCTGCGCGCCGAGACGCTGAAGCTGCGCGGCTCCACTACGTGCAGGCGGCGCAGGCCTTCGGCGTGAGCGCGAGCCGCGTCATGGCACGCCATCTTTCCCAACGTCGCCCACCTGATGCTGATCGTCACCGTGCTCGAGTTCTCGTCGCTGATCCTGTACGAGGCGGTGCTGTCGTATGTCGGCGTCGGTGTCGATCCGAGCATGAACAGCTTCGGCGGCATGATCAACCTGGCGCGCAACGAGATGAACCGCGACCCGGTGATCTGGTGGCCGTTTGCGTCGGCGTTCTTCTTCATGGTGGCGCTGGTGCTGGCGGCCAACCTGTTTGCCGACGGTGTGCGCGATGCGTTCGACCCGCGCGCTCGCGTGTTCCGCGCTCGCCTCGTGACGAAGAAGAAAACTGCTCATGCTTGAAATCCACGATCTCGAAGTCGGCCTCGACAGCGAATCGGGCCTCGTGCGTGCCATCGACGGACTGCGTTTGTCGATGCACCGCGGCGAAACCTTTGCCCTGGTCGGCGAGAGCGGTTGCGGCAAGAGCATGACGGCGCTGGCGTTGATGCGACTGCTGCCCGACAACGGCCGCGTGCTTGCCGGCCGCGTGGAGATGGAAGGCACCGACACGCTCGGCTTGTCCGACACGCCATGCGCGAGGGGCGGGGCGGTCGCATCGGCATGATTTTTCAGGAGCCCGCGACGAGCCTGAACCCGGTGATGAAGGTCGGCGCGCAGATCGTCGAAGCGATCGAAGCACACACCGATCTTCGCGGCGAAGCGGCACGGCTCAAGGCGATCGACTGGCTGAAGCGCGTTGGCATCCCCGAGCCCGAGCGCCATCGACGAGTACCCGTTTCGCATGAGCGGCGGTCAGAAGCAGCGCGTGATGATCGCCATGACGCTGGCCACCGAGCCCGATTTCCTCGTCGCCGACGAGCCGACCACCGCGCTCGACGTGACGATCCAGAAGCAAATCCTCGACCTGCTGCGTGACCTGCAGAAAGAGCAGGGCATGGGCCTGCTGCTGATCACGCACGACCTCGCGGTCGTTTCCGGCATGGCGCAACGCGTGGCACTGATGTACGCCGGGCAGATCGTCGAAGTGGCCACCGCCGCCGAGTTCTTCAGCGCGCCGAAGCATCCCTATGCCCAGGCGCTGCTGCGAGCGCTGCCCGACGCCGATCGCCGCGGCGAGCCGCTGACCGCCATCGCCGGCACCGTGCCGGCGCTGACGCAGGAGTTCACGGCTGCCGCTTTGCGCCGCGCTGCGCGAGTGCGATGCCGCATTGCGCGAACACCATCCGACGCTCGATGCCTTGACGCCGACGCGCAGCGTGCGCTGCCTGCTGTACGTGAAGGGAGCTTCGCAACGCTGACCCCGCACCACAGTTCGCCCTGAATACGAGCACAGGAAATCGCCCGTTGGGCTGAGGCTGTCGAAGCCCTTCGCGCTCCGGGCGAACGGGAACCAGCTGCTGCAAGTCAAAGACCTGCGCGTGCGCTTCCCGATCCGCAAGGGCTTCTTGCAGCGCACGGCCGGCTATTTCGACGCCGTCGCTGGCGTGTCGTTCGACATCCGCGCCGGCAAGACGCTGGCGCTGGTCGGCGAATCCGGCTGCGGCAAGACCACCACTGGCAAAGCCATCGTGCAATTGCTGCGCACGCAAGCCGTGATCGAGGGCCAGGCGCTGCTGCAGGGCAAGAACCTTTCGACCTCGACGACGAGCCTTGCAGGCCGCGCGGCGCGACATCCAGATCATCTTCCAGGATCCCTACGCGTCGCTGAACCCGCGCATGCGCGTCTTCGACATCCTCGAAGAAGGCCTGATCGCGCTGCGGCCCGAGATGGATGCCGCGGCGCGGCGTGCCCGCCTCGAGCAGTTCGCCGACCAGGTCGGCCTGCGCCGCGAAGCGATGGACCGTTACCCGCACGAGTTCAGCGGCGGGCAGCGCCAGCGCATCGCCATCGCGCGCGCACTGGCCGTGCAGCCCAAGCTCATCGTCTGCGACGAGCCGACGTCGGCGCTCGACGTCAGCGTGCAGGCGCAGATCCTCAACCTGCTGGAGACGCTGCAGCGCGAGTTCGGCCTGTCGTACCTGTTCATCACGCACAACATTGGCGTCGTCGAGTACATCGCCGACGAGGTGGCGGTGATGCAGGCCGGCCGCATCGTCGAGCAGGGCCCGAGCGAGCCGTGTTCTGCGCTCGCCTGCGCACGCCTACACGCGCACGTTGCTGGCGGCGGTGCCGCGCCTGCGGACTGTTGCGTGACGATCCTGTCGTTCTGTTGCACCGAGCCAACGCAAACGTGACACCCCCCTAAGGACATCTCCCTAGGGCAACGCGATATGTGAGCACCGGCCAGGGCCGCTTGCGCCGCGAATCAGTGCGCCTTGCCGGTGCTGAGCGCGTTTGCGGGCGAAAGCGGGGCGAAATTGCCGGCGCGCGTGGTGCCGCCGGCCCGGCTACGCGTCGGCACCGAACAAGCCACTCCGGACTTTCCCGGGCCGGTGCTGCTCGTGCACGACAGTGACAATTCATTTACATGCCCTGGAGACAGGCCGCCGGTGGTTTACGAGACCGCCTGGCGGTTGCTTTGCGGCAGGGTTCATCGATCAACCTATCTTTCTTAGGAGAGTTCATGTTCAAGCG